>CAVPTF010000004.1:0-465048 GCA_963708555.1 uncultured Alphaproteobacteria bacterium
CGAAGCATTGGCCCTGATATCCCAACAAGGGCGGGTGAGCCGCCTCTCCCCCTGTGGGAGAGGGTTGGGGTGAGGGGTCCAGGTCTATCGATAGAGCAAAACCCCTCACCCGGATCGCATCTTCTTCGATGCGATCTCGACCTGCTCCCACAAGGGGAGAGGTGGCACCGAGTTTGACGATCCTGAAGCCATCGATGTCGCTAGCGCTCGTCCAGCATCCGGTAATTGCCGACAATAGTCACGCCGCGGATCAGCGGCGGTTCGGCGCAACGTTCGCGAATTCCGCTCTGAAACGCCTGAAAAGTCGCCAGTTTCGGCAGCGCGCTGCCGCCGTCATCCGCAGGGCGGTCTCGACGAAATGAATTAAACGTGTCGTCCTCCAGCCGTAGCGAAAGGTAGCGGATGCCTTCAGGCTTGGCCGCCTGCAACTCCGCAAACACCCCGGCCATCAGCTCCGCGTTCCTGTCGGTCGTTTCAGCCTTTGTCTTATACCTGATCAAGGTCCGTTTCATCTTTGCTCTCCATCGCCGTTTCCACGATGCGGGATCATCGCTCTCGGCCGATAGACGTTCGGCGTCGGCAGAGGATTCGGCCGTCCGGAAATATTTTCTGGACGGCCGCCGCGATAGGCCTTGGCTATCGATCGATAAGCCAAACGGCCTTGGATCAATTCCCGCGAACACCTACATAGAGAGACCGGAAACCGAAAGCTCAGCCCATGACGTCAGAGCAGGCGCGACCATCGGCCCGCCACCGGGTGGTGATCGTCGGCGTCGGCTTCGGCGGGCTGTGGCGGCGCATCGGCCTGGCCGGCGCGCCGGTCGAGCATCACCCTCATCGACCGGCGCAACCACCACCTCTTCCAGCCGCTGCTCTACCAGGTCGCGACCGCCTCGCTGGCGACCTCGGAGATCGCCTGGCCGATCCGCTTCCTGATGCGCAAGCGGCCGGAGGTCACGACCCTGCTCGGCCGACGGTGACCGGCGTCGACGCCGACGGCGCGCCGGGTGCTGCTCGAGGACGGCGCCACTCGTGCCCTACGACACGCTGGTGCTCGCCACCGGCGCCCGCCACGCCTATTTCGGCCATGACGAATGGGAGCCGTTCGCGCCCGGCCTCAAGACGCTGGAGGACGCCACCACCATTCGCCGCCGCATCCTGCTCGCCTTCGAGCAGGCCGAGCTCGAGACCGATCCGCGCGCGCGCGCCGCGCTGCTGACCTTCGTCATCATCGGCGCCGGGCCGACCGGCGTGGAGCTGGCCGGCACCATCGCCGAGCTGGCCCGCGACACCCTGCCCCGCGACTTCCGCAACATCGACACCCGCACGGCGCGCGTCGTGCTGATCGAGGCCGGGCCGCGGGTGCTGGCCGGCTTCGCCGACGGATCTGTCGGCCTATGCGCAGCGCTCGCTGGAAGAGCCTCGGCGTCGAGGTCGTGCTGGGCCGGCCGGTCACCGACTGCACCGCCGACGGCGTCGTCTATGGCGGCGAGCACGCTGGCGGCGCAGGACGATCATCTGGGCCGCCGGCGTGCGCGCCTCGCCCGCCGCCGAATGGCTGGGCGCGCCGGCCGACCGCGCCGGCCGCCTGCAGGTCGAGCCCGATCTCACCGTGCCGGGCCATCCGGAGATCTTCGTCATCGGCGACACCGTGACGATCGACGGGCCGGACGGCAAGCCGGTGCCCGGCATCGCGCCGGCCGCCAAGCAGCAGGGCCACCACGTCGCCGGCACCATCAAGGCGCGGCTGCGCGGCGACACGCCGGCGCGGCCGTTCCGCTACCAGCACGCCGGCAGCCTGGCGCACGATCGGCAAGCGCAAGGCGGTGATCGATTTCGGCTGGATCAAGCTGAGCGGCTCGATCGCCTGGTGGATCTGGGGCATCGCCCACATCTATTTCCTGATCGGCCTGCGCAACCGGCTCACCGTCGCGCTGAGCTGGCTGTGGATCTACACCCGCGACCAGCGCAGCGCCCGCCTGATCACCCAGGGCCAAGCAAGGTAGTGAGGTGATGGCTTTCTTACCCTCCCCTGGAGGGGGAGGGTCGACGCGCGCGGCTCGATCGCTTCACCAGCGAACAGCCATCGCGCATGACAGCGCGAGCGCCGTGCAGATACCAAGAAGCTTTCATAACGTCCTCCCCCTCGAAATTTTTCTGTTCAGGCCGGTAAGATTGTCACCGGAAGGCTTTCCAGCCCGCGCAGCGTGTTGTTGTAACGGCGCTTCACCGGCCCGGTGATCTCGATCGATCCGACCTTGCGCGCGAGCGCTGCCATCATCACCTCGCCTTCAACGCGTGCAAGCAGTTGCCCGACGCACATGTGAATGCCCGAGCCGTAGCCGACATGCCCCGAGGTCCGACGCGTGATGTCGTAGCTGTCCGCGTTCTCCCAGCGCCGCGGACGCGGTTTGCGGCGCCGAGGAACATCAGCACCTTCTCGCCCTCGCCGATGCGATGCCCTGCGATTTCGACCTCGCGCGTCGTGGTTCTCAAGAACGTCTGCACCGGGCTCTCGAACCGGATCGCCTCCTCGAACGCGTTGCGCGCCAGCGACGGATCGGCGCGCAGCCGCGCCAGCTGGTCGGGAAACCGCGCCAGGCAGTAGATCGCCGCGCCAAGACCGTTGACGGTGGTATCGATACCGGCCGAAAGCAGCGAACGCACCAGCAGCGGCGCCTCTTCTGCGGTGATATCGCCGCTGTCGACGCGGCGCATGGATCAGCGCCGAACCCGCCGGGTGCGGGTTGTAGCGGTTGGCGCTGTTCGGCGACATAGGCCTGATGCGGCGAACGCTCGATGGCGTCCTGCCGGCGGTTGGTCGAGCGACCGAAGGCGTTGAACACCAGCCCCGCATAGGGCACAAATTGCCCCTCCTGTTTGAGGCCCATCGCATCGGGAAACACCGACATCGGGTAGGCTTCCGCCAGATCGGCGATGGCATCGAAGCTTTTCGCGCCAGCAATTCGTCGACCTTGGCGGCGGCGGCCGCGGCGAAGCGGTCGCGGACCTGCTTCATGACCGTCGGCGACAGCGCCTGGCTCAGCACGGCACGGGTCCGCGTATGCGCCGGCGGGTGCGCTTCGGAAAGGATCTCTGCGGACGCCACGGTTTTTCCTTCGCAAAGTCACTCAATCCGACGCCCGCGGGTCGCGCAGCGGCGGGTCGGATACGGATCGTCGAAGAAAAGTGCCGGCTGCCGCCAAAAAAGCGCCGCCGGTTCTTGGAGCGGGAAAACCTGCTGCTGATCCTCGATGCGATGTACGACACCGGCAGCACCACGCTGGTGGCCGAGCGGCTCAAGGTCAGTCAGCCCACCGTCAGCTTTTCGCTGGGCAAGCTGCGGGATGTGTTTGGCGATGAACTTTTCGTCCGGCATGGCGCTTCGATGCAGCCGACGCCGCTGGCGCAGTCGATCCGCGAGCCGGGCGCGTTCATCGAAACCGTGCGCTTCGACATCCTTCGCGAGCGGGCCTTCGATCCTGTAAGCGCCGAGCGAACCTTCTCGCTCTCAGCCTCCGACATCGGCGAACTGGTGTTCCTGCCACGCCTGCTGGAGCAGCTCACGGTGAGTGCGCCGAAATTGAACCTGCGGTCGCTGACCATGCCCCCGGCCGAGTTGCGCGAAGCCATGACCACCGGGGGCGTCGACCTGGGAGCCCAGGAGATCGCCGAGCGGCGGATGGCCGAGATGGGACGGTGCCGCGTGCGGTCGGACGCGCCTTCATGCACACCGGAGCTTGCTGTGGCTGAGAAACCTGATCGCGAGGCTGTATCTGAACCGCGATCCCTCCGAGACCGAACGACTCGCAGATCTTCGGCGGCAAGCCGAACCCGGTCCGGGAGATCACCAGCGAGCGGTGTTTCAACCCGGACACCCGATCCATTCGCCCGAGGCATCGTGTTCCAGAGTCGCCACCGCGGCCGCGCGCCGCGTCAGCACCGCGCGCTGGTTGATGTAGCCCTTGTCGGTGATCTCGCCGCCGTCGATCGAGGCTGGCTCGGCCAGCAGCAGCGCCCGCGTCGCATGCGTCGAGGAGCCGCCGCTTTGCGCCTTCAGCTTGCCAGCCCGGCGCGATCCCGTCGCGTACTGTCGCGTGGCCGAGCACTTCGTTCGCATCGGCGCTGTCGGGCAAACCGGCATGCGCGCGACAGGCCGCGATGTTCGGGAAAGACCAGAAAGCGGACGTGATCGCCGCCATGGCCGGATACGACGATGTCCTGCGCCAGCGGCGCGAGCGCCGTGATCCCTGCGACGCGCAAGCGTGCCGACGCTGACCCAGGTGCCGGAATTGAGCTTGAAGTCTTCCGCGACGCGGCCGTCGAAGAACAGCCCAAGCTCGGGATGGTCCGGATCGGCGAAGGTGACGGCGTCGCCGATCCGGTAAAAGCCTTCGTCGTCGAACGCCTGCGCGGTGAGTTCCGGCGCCTTCCAGTAGCCCGGCGTGACATTCGGGCCGCGCACCCGGACCTCGAGCTTGTCGCCCGACGGCACCAGCTTGAGTTCGGTGCCGGGAATCGGCACGCCGATATCGCCGGACCGCTGCGCCTGGAAGTGACAGTCGGTCGCCAGCGGCGCGGTTTCGGTGGAGCCCCACGCCGACACCATCGGCAGCGCCCGGCCGAGCGTCCTGACCGACAGCTCCTCGAGCGCATCCCACAGGTTTTGCGGCAGCGCGGCGCCGGCATAGAACGCGAATTTCACCTCGCCGAAGAAGCGGCGGCGCAGCTCGTCGTCCTCGCGCAAGGCCGCGATCAACATGTCGAAGCCGCGCGGCACATTGAAATACACCGTCGGCATGACGCTGCGCAGGTTGGCCAAGGACGTCGCGAACAGGCCCGGCGCCGGCTTGCCGCCGTCGATATAGAGCGTGCCGCCGTTGCGCAGCACCAGGTTGAAGTTGTGGTTGGCGCCGAAGGTGTGGCTCCACGGCAGCCAGTCCAGGATGACCAGATCGCCGCCCCCGTTTCGAGAAACGGCCAGGTCTGCGCCTTGGCCTGCTGGCTCGAGGTCAGCATGCGCTGGGTGTTGATGACGGCCTTCGGCGTGCCGGTCGAGCCCGAGGTGAACAGGAATTTGGCGATCGTGTCCGGCCCGACCGCCGCGAAGGCCTTTGTCACGGCATCGGTTTCCGGGGTCGCGGCGATCTGGCGAAATGGAATCGCGTCGCTGCCATCAACATCGCCGGTCACGATCACAGCGGTGTGCAGCGGCTTGATCGCCGCCAGCGCCGCCGCGAATGGTTTTGTGGCGGACACATAGATCGCACCCGGTTCGAGCAACGCGATCATGCTTTTCAACTTGTCGAAATCTTTCGACATCAGCGAATAGGCCGGCGAGATCGCCGCCGCGGGAACGCCGGCATGCATCGCCGCGAGCGCGAGCAGCGCATGATCGACGCTGTTGTCGGACAGAATCACCAGCGGACGCTGCGCGCTCAACCTTGCGCCAGGATCCAGCTGGCCGCTGCTCGCACTTGCCGCAGCGCGTCGCTGTAGGTCGACCGTCGTCCACGGCGCGTCGGCCGTGGCGCGCTCGCCGAGGAAAACCTTCGCAGGCGTCTGCCGCGCCCAATGCTCCAGCCAGTCGCCGACGCAGCGCGCATGTGCTTGCAATGGCGCGGTGGATTTCAGCCAGATGGTGCCGTCGGCGCGCCGGTCTGCCACGATCTCGGGCGTTGCGAACAGAGGGCCGGAATTTTCGCGACTGGCGGCGGCTGTTGTCATCGGTTTCCTCGGCGCCCTCTTTGCGTTCGGGGCTGGCGCCTGCTCTACGCGAGAAGTGCGCGCCCCGGCAATCCGCCAATGCCCGGCCCCTGATCACGGCTACGCCGCGAAGGAACCGAAGGCAGTAGATGGCGCGCCTGGAATACCCCTGCTCATAAAATGAGCAAATTCGAGCCCGACTTCCCGAATGCGCGCCGCGATCAAACCGTCTGGAGCTCGAGCAAGCGTCTGAAGATGCAGCTTGATTCTCGAAGCCCGATCCCACGCCCCGCTGTACACAATGGCACACCGCTTGCTTCGATCAGGGAGGAATTTCCCGGAGCGCAGTCAGCGATGGCTATATCGGCAACCACCAGCCTGCTCGACGCGGAGCCGCAGCCGATCGAACTCGACTGGGCGGCGACGGCGCTGCTCATCATCGACATGCAGCGCGACTTCCTCGAACCCGGGGGCTTCGGCGAGACCCTCGGCAACGACGTCTCAAAGCTGGCGCGCGCGGTCGCCCCTTGCGCCAGCGTGCTCGCCGCCGCGCGGGCGGCGGGAATTCTGGTGGTGCATACCCGCGAGGGACATTTGCCCGACCTGTCCGACGCGCCGCCGGCCAAGATCGAGCGCGGCGCGCCAAGCAAGCGCATCGGCGATCCCGGCCCGATGGGCCGGATCCTGATCCGCGGCGAGGCCGGCCATGACATCATTCCCGAGCTCTATCCGCTCGACGACGAGATCGTGATCGACAAGCCCGGCAAGGGCGCGTTCTACGCCACCGAACTCGACGATGTCTTGCAGGACTACCGCATCGCGAATTTGCTGGTGTGCGGCGTCACCACCGAGGTCTGCGTCAACACCACCGTGCGCGAGGCCAATGACCGCGGCTACCGCTGCGTCGTGCTGGCCGATTGCTGCGCTCGATTTTCGCCGAAGGTCTACCACGGGCGACCTGTTCCGTTTCTTCCCCGCCGCCAACGTATCGCCGGGCCCGGCCGCCACCCAGTCGGCGCAATATCGAACGAGGCGTGAAGGTCAGCATCCGCGGCCTCGACACCGGATCGGCGACACGATCGTTGCTGATGATCGACGGCATGCGCTTCCCGCCACAGGCCGGCGGCCTGGACCACGTGGATCCTTCGATCATCCCCGCGCTTTCCATTGATCGCATCGACATCCTGGTGGACGGGGCATCCGCGACCTACGGCTCGGACGCCATCAGCGGCGTGATCAACATCATCCTGAAGCGCAATATGGATGGCGCCATCACCCAAGCGCGCTGGACAACGGCCGAAGGCGGCAAGAACCGTTATGCGGCGTCCGTTGTCTGGGGACGGACCTGGGATGGCGGCCAGATCACACTGAGCTACGAATGGTACAACGAGTCCGAAATCAAGGGAAACGCGCACTCCCAGTTCGGCCAGGACCATACGCCGTGGGGTTTCGACGACAGACGACCGCTTGGCTCCTCCGCTCCAGCGACGCTCTCGGTGAGCACGCCGCGCGCGCTCGGCGGCGGCAATGTCGGCACATCGGCGCAATTGGGTCATGGCTGCACCAATTGCTATGCGGTTCCGCTCGGCACCGGTCAGAACTGGGCTCCCGGCTCGAGCGGTATCGGCCCGACGGCGCCCTTCAGCGCCTCGACCTTGAACTGGTCGAGCTTCAACACGGCGGGCAATTCGGGCACGAACGGGGTTAGGAACCAGTTCGATCCCTACGATTTCGGCTGGTACGACGCGGCTCAGGAGCGCAATGGCGGCCACATCACCGTCGATCAAAGACTGACCGCGAACATCTCGTTCTACGGCTCGGGCTTCTACAGCAACCGCCGCGCACGGTTCCTCAACCCGGCGAACCTGGGTCCGGCGGCAAACAACGTGCTCTTCAACGTCGCGGTGCCGACCTTCAATCCCTATTATCCGGCCGGTAGCGCCCCGACGAACCTTCGCGTCAGCTACAATATGGGCGTCGAGAGTCCCGCCATGACCTCGGCCTATGAATTGGCCCAGCGCTATCAATTGGGGCTGAACATCGCCCTTCCGGCCGGTTGGAACGGCCGCCTCTGGTACGCGATGACCAACGACCAGAACTTCAACAACACCAGAGGTGCGGTGAACAAAGCCGCGGTGTCGGCGGCCTTGGGCTGGACGGTCGCCGCGACGTCGGGCGGCCGGCACGACGCCTACGATAGGCACGTGGACGAAGCCCGCCAACGTCCCCTATCTGAACCTGTTCTGTGACGCATCGGCCTACACATGCAATTCGGACACGACCATCGCTTACATCCAGGCGATCAGGTACGCCCACGAGCGATTCTGGATCAACGAAAAGGGGACGACCTTCGACGGACCGCTGTTCGATCTGCCGGGCGGCACGGTCAAGGCGGCCGTCGGCGCGACCTACACCAGCTTCCGGCTCCAGACGACGCAGTTGAACAACCCCAACGCTACCAGCCTGGTCGTGCCGTATGTGTCGGATGCGCTGGGACGCCAAGTCTGGGCGGTCTTCACCCAGATCAACGCGCCCATCTTCAGCGAGATGAACGCGCTTCCGCTCCTGCGCCGCCTGGAGCTGGAATTCTCCTGGCGGCATGATCAGTACAGCGACTTCGGCGGCACCAGCAATCCCAAGGTGGCGTTCAACTGGGCGCCGATCGAGGATCTCACCATCAGGGGAACGTGGGGAACCTCATTTCGCGCTCCTGGGCTCGGCGAGCTCTCGCCGCTCATTGTCGGTATTAGCGGCTGGAATCTCGGGGAACTCGCATCCGGCGACGCACAGCTCAGTACCGGCTGCACTGTCGGGTCCACGCTGCCGTCGGTTGGATCGGGTGCCTGGAAAGTGCAGAGCTCGGCCGGCAATGGCATGCCGGGAAGCGCAACCGCCTGCGTCGCGTCGCTCATGATGCCGCCCGGAATTTCCCTAAGCGGCGCCAGCGCCGTTGCCGCGGTTCGTGCGGCAGGTCAGGCCACCGTGCAGCCCGAGCTGGCCACCAACTGGGGCATCGGGTTCGATTACGTCCCGACCGGTAATTTCCTCAGTGGTCTGAATATCCAGGCCACCTACTACATCATCAAGCTCACCGATGTGATCACCGGCTTCGGGCAGGGCCCCCAGACGTTCAACGACCCGCGCATCGGCGATTTCGTCTACCGCGTTCCCACTGATTGGGCCAATTCGGGGCTTCCGGGCGCTGCCGGTTGCACGAGCAATCTCTTGCCCACCACATGCGCGCCTTTCCAGGAAGCACTCACCGAACTTCTGGCGAATCCGAGAAGCAGTGTCGATCCGCAGGCGAAAACTTTGATCCTTTGGATCAGCGACACCGGCCTCTTCAACAAAGGCTGGTTGAAACTTGACGGCATCGACTTTCAGGCCAGCTACGATTGGGATTGGGGCGATTTCGGTGCCTGGAATGTCAGGTATTTTGGGCACCTACTATCTGCACCGGAAGCTGCAGGCCGTGGATGGCGCGCCGATCGCCGATTCGTTCCACACCACAATCAGCCCGGGCCAAGTCAACCAAAGCGAGGGTGTCAGCAGCCTTCCGCGCTTGCGCTATCGCGCCCGTCTCGGTTGGTCCGATGGGCCGTGGAGCGTGACCGGGTTCGTGGATTATGTCGGCCGCTACTACCACGACCAGGCTGCGCCGCCCAATGTGAACGGAAATTTCTGCGCTTTGAATGGAGGCCTCGACGCAGGCGGGCAATGGCGGTACCTACATGTGCGCCATTGAGGACTACACGAATGTCATGCCGGCCTACGCCACCTTCGATTTGTCGCTCGGCTACAACACGCTGGACGCGCCGGCGAACGAATATTTGAGAAACATCGGCGTCCAGGTCGTGGTCCAAAACGTGTTGGACAAGCACGGCCAGTACCAGTACCGGCTCGGCGCGGCGGCGGAAACGCCTGCACGTGCGACATTCAGAAGAGTCTCCAGGGCCGTACCATCTCGCTCATCGTCACCAAGCAATGGTGACTCCGTCACAGGCTGATGGGCAGTTCGATGATCCGGACAAGGACGCCCCCTACCAATATCGGACAGCCATTGCTCCCGGCGGAAACCCATGCGCCTGCGACATCTTCAAGAGCCTCTATGGGCGGATGATATCGCTGAGATTGCAGAAGACGTTCTAGGGCGAGCGAGACGATAGCCAGGCGTAATCGAGAGCTAGGATTTGTCGATTGCTACTCGCGAGGGCTGGCAGGAATTCTGCCACCTACGACCGCGACGATTTCGCCCGCGAGCGAGACGCACTCCTTACGGCAGAAAGTGGCGATGAAGAGCACATTCCCGCCGACGCCCGGAACGGCAGAAGTGGTGCGCTTCGCTGAATCTGCGCGCGTGCGTTCAGGAGCGGACTTTGCCCGCTCCTCATGCGGGAAGAAAGTATTCCCCGATTATGGACAATCGCAAAATAGCGTAGTGCAGGGACTTTTGATGGCCCGATTAGGAATGCCGGCTGTAATTGGGCAAGACCCTGGCGTCCTTCTGATGGACAAAGCTCTCCAATCTGACGCGCCGACACGTTGCGCAACCGCGCGTGTTCGAACGACTCTTCCTGCGAAGCCCCGCAGGAGACGTGAAATGGAATACTTCGTTGGATTGGATGTATCGATCGATGAGACCGCGATCTGCGTGGTCGACGACAAAGGGACGGTCGCGCTGTCGAGCGCGGTGGCGACCGACCCCGAAGCGATCGCGGAGGTGCTGCGGCCGTATGCCGGGCGGTTGCGCCGGGTGGGCCATGAGGCGGGATCTTTGTCGCCATGGCTGCAGCCTGGATTGGTCAAGTTGGGTCTCCCCGCCGTCTGTCTGGAAACGCGCCATGTGCGCGCCGCGATGAGCGCGCAGCGTAACAAGACCGACGCGGCCGATGCGCTGGGGATCGCGCACATCATGCGGACGGGTTGGTTCCGCCAGGCGCATGTGAAGACGGAATCCTGTTACCGGCTGCGTCTGCTGCTGAGCCAGCGGCGCAATCTAAAGCGCAAATTCCTGGACCTGGAAAACAGCATCCGGCACTCGCTCAAGGCGTTCGGCATCCGTCTTGGCAAGGTCGGCCGGGGCGGCTTCGAAGCGGCCGTGAAGGAGGCTGTGACCGTTGCCGGCGATGCGATGATGCGCGGCGTGATGGCGTGCATGTTGCGGGCCCGCGCGGCGCTATGGACCGAATATCTCGCGCTGCAACAAGCTGGTCGTACAGCTGGCGATGCGCGACGAACTCTGCCGTCGCTTCATGGAGATCCCCGGTGTGGGACCGGTGACGGCGCTGAGCTTCAACACCGCGATCGACGATCCGTCGCGCTTTAGACGATCGACGCGACGTCGCCGCATACTTCGGGTTGACGGGCAAACGCTGGCAGTCGGGCACGTCCATCGACATCAAGGGCCGCATCAGCAAAGCGGGCGATCCCGACGTCCGCCGGGCGCTCTACGAAGCGGCGTCGGCGCTGCTGACGCGGTTCAAAGGGCGCGATCTCGATCAAGAGCTGGGGGCTGCACCTCGCGAAGACCAAGTGCCATGCCAAGGCCCGGGTGGCGGTGGCGCGCAAGCTCGCCGTGGTAATGCACGCGATGTGGCGCGACGGCACGGTTTACGTCGGCGATGCGCAGATGACCGACAGCGAACGCACGGCGGCAACGGCGGTCAAGGAGCGCCGCATCGGCTATGCGAGAGGCTGATGACGAACATCTCACGCACCGGTTTGTGACGGGCGCGTGAGCTGAGAAGGTCCGCGCAAGCGGATGAGGAATGGTACAGACCAAGACGGTGGGAAGCACGATATCTTGCCTGTGGCTGCATTGCGCAGACCACGCGGGACTGCCTGTGATGTTGCCCCACAAGTCCGATAGCCAAGTGCGCCGCGACGGTTCCGATGCTGCTTCTGATGCAGCCCACGCACGCCGTCGATGAGCGCGGAAGACTGCACGGCGTACCAGGCCTCTGTTTGCAAAGACTTCCGATCCCTGCACGCAAACGGATGCGTTTTACTGCGATAGAGAAGAAATTCCGACGACGAATATTGACATCAACCCACGCCCAATTAAGACGGCAAGATAAAAGCGCCGACGTCGTCGCGCGCTTTGGTGTGGTTGATCAGTGAGTTAACGCGAGCTATCGAAATGGTATGCCATCCCTTTTTCCGAAAAGCGCTGGTATATCAACGCCTTTAGCGCCATCCATTGGCCTCTTGGGCTTGTTCCGCATACTCGAAGAATTGGACGGCAAGGGAAAAGGGTCCGCCATCGGTCGGCCGCATGTGGTTGGATCAATTCAGGTTTTTGCGACCCGCCGAACACCCCATTGCCATACATTTCTTGCAAAATATCAACGCTATCAATAATCCGAGCGCCATCCGCCGGCTTGCCGCCGTCGAGCGATCATGCTTGATTGAGTTGCTTCAGTATGATAACTATATGTCGTGACGGAGCCGCGCGACCCGACCCTCGATGTGCTTCTCGACCTCGACGGGCAGGTGCTCGTCGTGGACCCGGAGGGCGGCCATTGGGTCCGGTTCGTGGTGACGCGAGTCGCGGTATCGCCGGAGAAGCCGCATGGCTTGGATTACTCGCTGACGCTGCACGGGCCGGACGGCGAGCGCTTGGTCGGGTTCGACAACGCCCATCCGGTGGAGGGGCAGAAGCGGGGTGGGCCGCAGGACCATCGCCACCGACTGCGGACGATCAGGGCTTACGAATACCGGGACGCGGCGACCTTGCTCGCCGAATTCTGGGGCACGGTGGATGCGGTGTTGCGCGAAAGAGGAGTGATCCCATGACGACCTTGAAAGTGGGCATCGCCAGCTACGAGGAGATGAAGGCCCGCACCATGGCAGTGGCACGGGGCGAGCGGCGTATCGCGTCCGGCGAGCCGAAGGTCTGGTTCACCTCGACGGAGTCGTTCGCCAAGGTCCTGTCGGCCGGTAATCGCGAGTTGCTCCGTGTCATCGCCGAGAAGGCGCCGGGCTCGCTCGACGAGTTGGCGCGCATTACCGGCAAGGCCAAGTCCAATCTGTCGCGCACATTGAGGACAATGGAAGGCTACGGGCTTGTCCGCCTTGAACGTGGCGAGCGCGGGCGCATCACGCCGAAGGTGATGCATGACCGGGTGGAGTTGGACCTGCCGCTCACCTTGTCGCGGAAAGCCGGGTGAGCCATGACCGCTTGGACGCGAGGAGGCCGGACCGCCGCCAGCCCGTCAAGGCTGGCGCGTTCCGCGCCACCGCTTCGCGGCTGCGGCCTTGACCGCCTGTCGTCGGCCCGGCAAGGGCTTTCCAAGCGATCATGGCTCAAAGTGAGCGGAGTCGCTCCCATTGCGAAAGCGTCGCCGCTGTCAGTGCGCAGCGTGCCCTGGCGTAGAAATCGGTCGTTCCGCAGCCGCGCGTTTCGCGCGAACTCTGGCGCAATGTCCCGCTCTCGCTCATCGCGCCGCAACCGCGCCGAATGCAGTGTGCTCCCCGACGATCTCTTCATCGTCCCTGGCCCTTGGCCGCGCATCGGCCGACCGCTCAAGCACGACGTTGAGACCTGGGTCGTCATCGACGACTGGCCGGAGCGTGTGCCGGTTACGGACGCCGAACTCGACGTGTTCGAAGCGTGGTTCGGCGATCGTTTGATGAGTTGTTCGGGTCGTGCCGATGATCTGAGGAGACAATCGCTATGACCGTGCCGTTGCGCGCCGCCCTCTATCTGCGCGTCTCGACGGCGCGGCAGTTCTTGGTCGGGAGGGCGTGATGGCCGGGATACCCGATTACCAATCGCTCATGCTTCCCGTGCTTGAGGTCGCTGCCAAGTGCGAGACCTCTGTTCCTTTAACGGAGGCGGACATTGCTGCCCGGTTAGGCCTAAGCGATGCCGAGCGTGAAGAACTGCTGCCAAGCGGTAAGCAGCGCGTGCTGCACAACCGTATCCATTGGGCGAAGTTCTATCTGACCAAGGCTGGCTTCCTTGAGAGCCCACGCCGAGGACGGTTTGTCATCACTGCGGCTGGCCGCAAACTGCTTTCAAATCCGCCGGCGCGGCTCGACACACAATACCTACTTTCCGTGCCCGCCTTCCGCGAGTTCTACCGGAGCGGTGAAGCAGACGAACTCTCGGAAGCAGTGCCGCAGGTAACTCCTCCGACATCAACACCTGAAGAGGTCGTCGAAGCAGCCTACAATGCGACACAGGCCGCGTTGCGGGCCGAGCTCCTGGACCGAATCCTTCGAGCGCGTCTCGACGGCGCGGCAGGCCGAGCATGATGTCTCCATTCCCGACCAGAAGCGGCAGGGCGAAGCCTATTGTCAGTCGCGCGGCTATCAGCTCGTCGAAACCTACGTGGAACCTGGCGCGTCGGCCACGAATGATCGCAGGCCCGAGTTCCAGCGGATGATCGAAGCGGGCACCACCAAGCCCGCGCCGTTCGACATCGTGATCGTCCACAGCTTCTCGCGCTTCTTCCGCGATCACTTCGAGCTTGAGTTCTACGTCCGCAAGCTCGCCAAGAACGGCGTCAAGCTCGTCTCCATCACGCAGGAGATGGGCGACGATCCGATGCATGTCATGATGCGGCAGATCATGGCGCTGTTCGACGAGTACCAATCGAAGGAGAACGCCAAGCACGTCCTGCGCGCCTTGAAGGAGAATGCGCGGCAAGGCTTCTGGAACGGCTCCCTGCCGCCGATCGGCTACCGCGTCGTCGCGGCCGAGCAGCGCGGCGCGAAGGTCAAGAAGAAGCTGGAGATCGATCCGCTGCACGCCGACACGGTGCGGCTGATCTACCGGCTTGCCCTGGAGGGCGACGGCACGTCCGGCCCAATGGGCGTCAAGAACATCACGACCTACCTCAACGCTCGCCGCATCTTCACCCGCGACGGCGGGCGCTGGGGCATTGGGCAGGTTCATCGCATCCTGACGCGAACCACCTATGTCGGACGCCATGAATTCAACAAGCGCGGCAAGACCAAGGAACTGAAGCCGGTCAGCGAAGTCGTAACCGTCGAGGTTCCGCCGATCATCGAGCAAGCGACCTTCGACGCGGTGCAAGCGCATCTGCGCTCACGCAATCCCAAGGTCACGCCCGCCCGCGTGGTCAGCGGGCCGACTCTCCTTACCGGCATCTGCTTCTGCGCCGCCTGCGGCGGCGCGATGACGCTCAGGACCGGAAAGGGAGGGCGGTATCGCTACTACACCTGCTCGATCAAGGCCCGGCAGGGCGAGACCGGCTGCAAGGGCCGCTCGATCCCGATGGAGAAGCTGGACAACCTGGTCGCCGGTCATATCGAGGACCGCCTGCTTCAGCCGGAACGGCTCGAAGAAGTGCTCGCCTCTGTGCTCGACCGCCGGCAGGAGCGCGCCGAGCGCCGCCGCGAGCACATCGCCGAACTGAACAAGCGCGCCGCCGAAACCGATTTGCGGCTCAAGCGGCTCTATGACGCCATCGAGACCGGCGTCGCCGATCTCGACGACCCGGCGCTGAAGGAGCGCATCGCCGGCCTCAAGGCGATCCGCGATCAGGCCCAGGCCGACGCCGAGCGGGCGCAGGCCATGCTGGAAAGCTCAGGCCAGCAGGCGATCACACCGCAGATGGTCCGAAGTTCGCCAGGACGGCGCGCTAGCGGATACGGATCGACGGCGGCGGCTATCGCCGCGACCATCTGCGCGCGCTTGCCCAGCGCGTCGAGGTCGCGGACGGCGAGGTTCGCATCATGGGGTCGAAAAGTGACCTTCTCAGAACCCTCGCGGCCGCGTCGGGCGTAAGACCGGCTACGCCCGGCGTTCGCAGTTCTGTTCTGAAGTGGCGGACGGGGAGGGATTCGAACCCCCGAGAGGCGTGAACCTCTGCCGGTTTTCAAGACCGGTGCCTTAAACCACTCGGCCACCCGTCCGCATGCTCGGTTCAATAACCTACGGCGCAGCCGTCTGCTACCCGCAGCCCATCAGATGACGGCGCACGCGCGACGCCTTAGAGTGCCCCTATAGACAAGGGGAATGCGGTAACATGTCGGGCAAGTCGATCGCGGTGCTTCTGTCTTGCCTCGTGACAATCGGGAGCGTCGAGGCTGCGTGGTCTGCCCCGGCCTCGACGGCGCCGCGGACAGCGTCGGTGCGAAACGCGCAATCGCCACTTCCTCCGGCAGGGCCCGCCACCATCAAGCTGGCGCAGGGAGCGGACTGGACCGGCCCGCTCATCGGAGCAGCGGTCACGGGCGGAATCTTCCTCGCCGTGCTCCTGTTGATCAACGACGACGCGGATGGACCCGCCGCCAGCACGACCACGGCTACGTTCCCGTAGCGTAGGACCAAGGCCCAATAGGCCGCGCCCCGATCTTGGTGACCTAGTTCCAGCCACAAACGCTGGGAGGTCATCATGTCGTACGGCAGGGCCGTTATCGCCGGACTCGCGGTCTCCCTTCTCGCCGCCTGTTCCACGATCCCTCAGGAGTATCGGCCGCGACCACCGGGTGGATCGGTCGGTTTCAACGAAGTCCGTCTCTCACCGGATCGCTACCGGGTCGAATTTGCCGGACGCACGACCAGCTCGCGCCAGGACGTCGAGAACCGTCTGGAACAGCGCGCGGCCGAAGTCACGCTGCAATCCGGCTTCACGCATTTCGTCATCAACATGCAGGACACCGAGCTCAACACCAGCCGCATGGTAGGGTTCATCCCCGACAACTATCTGCACGGTCCGTACTATTTCAACGCGGGCGAGGCGCTGGTCGAATATCCCGCTCGCGTTTGAGGGCCTCGAGACGAACTACGTCGCCACCGCCGAGATCGCCATGCTGAGAGCCGACGAGGTCCCGCAGAACGTGGCCGCCCTGAGCGCCGTGGACGTCATCAGGCGCCTGCAGCCGTCGCCGCCTTTGGCCATCGCCTCCGCCGCCCCCTAGGGTCGCCAAACCGGCGACAAGGGACATGGACTGTGGCATTCTCCGCGCCATCGGAGGAAACCAGAAAGGCCCACATCCATGCGCATGTTCCCGATCGTCCCGGCGGTCTTGTCCTTGTTCGTCTCGAGCGTCGCGTTCGCGCAGGCTTGGGACATCTACACCAATCGCGAGAACTTCTTCACGGTCAACCTTCCGGCCGAGCCGAAGGAGTCGAGCGCGCCCTATAAGACGGCCAAGGGCACCAACCTGACGATGAAGTCGTGGACCGCCCAGGCGCCGGCGGGCACGCTGCTCGCGGGCACCTATGCGTTGCACGTCATCGACTATTCGAATGCGACCGGCGAGCTCGCCACGGCGATCGAAGAAGCCGCAAAGATCTACAAGGCCAAGGGCGCGGCGAAATACGAAGGCGTGAACATGCTCGACAACCACAGGAGCTGGCGCCAGACCATCGAAAACGCCAATCAGCGCATCCTGACCGAGATCCTGATCGCCAAGAACAACCGCCTCTACATCTCGGAAGCGACAAGCGCGCTTGGCGCCCCGGTTGCGGCCCAATTCCAGGCATCGCTCCAGATCCTGGATGAGAACGGCGTCCGTATCCGTTATGCGCGGGTCGAGTTCGAACATCCCCGGCGAGGTCGTCCCGGTGACGCCGGCGAACACCGTGCGCGTGTCGACCGAGATCGGCGCCGCCGTTGCCGGCGTATGGCGCAATCCCGCCGGCGGAACGTGCGAAGCGGCCTATTTCAAGTCCGGTGAGCGGGTGAAGTCCCAGCGCGGCGAAGAGGCCATGGTCGGCACCGTCACGAATGCCGGCCAGACCATCACGGGCCAGCTCCTGATCGCCGGTCCGCGGGTCGGACAGTTCATCAACCCCATGAACGACCGGGCGATTTTCCTGTTCGACACGCTCCCCGGCGGCAAGCTGATGTTCACCGCCATCGGCGCGCCTGCCACCGGCTGGCCGGACGTCACGCTCGACAAGTGCGCCGGCTGATCGTTCGCCAGGACTGATTTCTCAAAGACCGCGCCGCCTGATAGGCGGCGCGGTTTTTTGTTGCACTGCACGGACAACCTGCCGCAGCAGGATAAGGAGCGCTTGGCGTTATCCTTACCCCGAAGCCGATCTGTTGTTTTCCCTGTATTTTCAATAGATTTGCTTCTGTTTTGTGGGGCCACTGCGTTGTTTGATGCGATCCGATTTCATTCCCGGCTCAACCCAGAGCTGCCGGGCCTGGTGGCGTTCGACTCGATCGCACGCGAACTGTCGTATGCGGACATCGCCAAGCGAGTCGACGACGCGACGTATCAACTGACGCAATCGGAGCTCGCACCGCGTCTTCGCATCGGCGTTCACTGTCATGACAGGCTGCTGCACATCATTGCGGTCCTCGCGCTGTCGCGCATCGGCGATGCGACATTCGTCTTCGCATCCGATGGCGCCTTCGCCCCAGGATCGATCGATCTGCTCGTCACCGACAAAGCCGAGAACGGCAGCCGCATAAAAACCGTCGTGCTCGATCCGTTATCGTCGAACTGTACCAATTCGGAACACACGCACGCGGATCGTGCCGGCCAACACGACCTGGCAGTTCAACGGAATCGCTCTCGAAGGGGACGTCCTGCGCGCTCGCATCGCGCAGCGCTCGACCGCGAAGGCGGCAGGCGGCGCCACGCGCTGGCTCTGCGCGGCCGGCATCCACACCGAACTCGGTCTGTCCGCAGTCATCGAATGTCTCTCGAGCGGCGGTCTCGCGATCCTCTCCAATGGAACATTCTCCGACGATGTGTTGCCGATCCGACTTTACGAGGCCGATCATCTTTTCGTCGGTGGAGAGCAAGCCGCTCGGTTATCTCAACGGTTTCGACCAGACGAATGGGATGTCCGCGCGTCTGCGCTCGGCGGTGATCGCCGGAGCATCCCTGGACAACTCCGCGGCGGAGCGCATGAAGCGTCTCATTACGCCCGATACCGTGCTGCATCTGGATTTGCCGGAGACAGGCACCTTTGCCGCTTGTTCCTATTGGCAGATCGGCAAGCCGCGACGCTATTGGCCACTGCCCGGCGTAGAGCTTCGCCTCGTCGCGAACGGCCAAAAGGCCACGAAAGCTTCCGCACGCGTCGCCATCAGATCGGATGGCGCGCTTCGCTCGACGTGAATGGTTCCACTCCGCGTTCGCGGGCTCGTTCGCGCGCGATGGCGCGCTGATCCTGTCATGAGAGGCCAGCGCTCATGAGCTTGACCTTCATCGACAAGATCAGGTGGCAGTGTCGTCTCCGCCCGCATGAACCGGCGCTTGTGCTTCCTGCGCCCTTAAACGACATCGTCACCTACGGACAATTTGAGCAGTGCCTCAACAATGTCTGCCGGAACCTGCACGCGATGGGTGTTGTTCCGGGCGGCGTATACGGGCTCTTGGTGAAGGATGCGCTCCTCCATCTCGTGCTGTCGCTCGCTCTGGAAGAGTTCGGCGCAGGCACCATGGCCGTGTACGATCTCAATCTCCCCAAGACGTGGCCGTTCGCAGCGATCTTGAGCGACAGGACTGTTGGCGAGTCCCCATGGCCGGTCGTATCGGTCGATCTCAGCTGGCTCCGCGGTGACGGCAGACCGATGGCCGTCCCGGGCGCACATGATCGTTCGCTGGACGACATTTGCCGCGTGGTTCTGACCTCCGGTTCGACCGGCATACCCAAAGGCGTCGTGTTCAGCCACCGCGCCTGGGCGCATCGCATCGCCCATTTCGACTACGTGTTCGGCGAGTTGGCGACGCTGAAGCGCCTGATGTGCTGCGTTGTGAACTCCGAATATCGGACCTGCGTCTACGCGCTGTCCAAGGGCGCCATGTACTGCTTCCCGGATTCCTCGGTCGAAAGCACCGCGAGGAAGATCGCGTTCTACAAGGTCCAGTTTCTGTCCGCCTCCGCGACGACGCTTGCCACGATCCTCTCGGCGTCCAATCCGGACCGCAAAGGGTTCGCCTCGCTCGAATTGATCCGCACCTTCGGCAGCCATCTCACCAGCCGGCTGGCTGGCGCCGTTCGTGACACGATGTGCAATCGCCTCATTGCCGAATACGGCTCGGCCGAAACGGGGTCGATCGCCGCGGGCTGGGCCGAAACGCTCGACCTCGATGGTGGCGAGGTCGGCTACGTCGTTCCCGGCACCAAAGTTGACGTCGTGGACACCGAAACACGCGCGCTCTTGAGCGCCGGCACCGGCGCTCTTCGCGTTCGCAGCGTGGCGATGGCGTCCGGATATTTCGGCGGCGACCGGTCAAAGGCGTTTGACGGAGATGCGTTCTATTCGCATGATCTCGGTTCGCTCTCATCCGACGGACGGGTCACTCTTCAGGGACGAACCACCAATGTCGTCAATCTCGGCGGCGACAAGGCGACGATCGAGGGTATCGAGCTGCACTATTCCAAAGGACCCGGTGTGCGCGAGCTCGCGGCCACGCCTGTACGCGACAAGCTCGGCATCACCAAGCTCGTCGCCATCATCGTTCCAAACGAGCAGTGGTCGGAACAGATGTTCTGGACTCATCTGCGCAACAGCATCCCGCGCACGTTCTTGCCGGTGAAGCTCGTGATGGTCGAGGACCTGCCGAAAGGGACCAACGGGAAGGTCGACCGCACCAAGCTTGGATCGCTCGTCACCGCCGCTTAGCGTTCACAGAAACCCATTCGCACAGAGCATGATCTATGAGGACAGGATCGCGCCCCAAGCTGCTGCCGTCGCTTGCGCCTGAGCGGATAGCATCGTGAGCGCCACCATGACGGTCGTCGACAGGATCCGATGGCAGTGCCGGCTGCTTCCGCAAGAGCCGGCGCTCGTGCTGCCGTATCCGTCACAAGAGGTCGTCACCTATGGCCGGCTCGACCACTATCTGAACAACGCGTGCCGCAATCTGCGCGCGATCGGGATCGTGCCGGGCACGGTCTACGGGATCATGGTGAAAGACCCGCTGCTCCAGCTCGTCCTTTCATTGGCGCTCGAGGAGCTGGGCGCGGGAACCATGGCGCTTGGTGACCTGAAGATCCCCGCGAGCTGGCCATTCACCGCGATCCTGCGCGATAGGGAGGTTGGCGACACGAAGCGGCGTACGGTGCCCGTCGACATGAGCTGGCTCGACGGCGACGGCAAGCCGTCCGACATCGTCGAAACGCGCGGACGCTCGCGTGACGACATCTGCCGCATCGTCCTCACATCGGGTTCGACCGGCGTTCCCAAGGGCGTCCTGTTTACGCACGACGCATGGGAGCGGCGCGTCTCTTACCTCGACTATGTCTGCGGACCGTTCGGGTTGTTGTCGCGCACGATGAGCTGCATCGTGGGGGGCGAGTATCGCTATTGCGTCTATGCTCTCTCGCGCGGTGCGATGTATTGCTTTCCCGATCCGTCGCTCGAAGGCACGGCGAAAAAGATCGTCCAATACAGAATCCAGCACTTGACGGCTTCGGCGACCACGCTGGGCAGTATCGTGACGAGCCCTTATGCGGACCGCAAATCGTTTTCGTCCATCGAATTGGTTCGAACCGGCGGCAGTCATCTGCCGCGCAAGCTTTTCGAACGCGTCCGCGAGACGATCTGTCCGCGCGTGATGTGTTCCTACGGGGCGTCGGAAACCGGGACGATCGCGGCGGGCTGGGCCGAATCTCTCGATCTCGAAGGCGGTGAGGTCGGTTTCATCACGCCGGGAACCGAGATCGAAATCGTCGACCCGGAAACGCGTTCGCCCATCGCAAGCGGTCCAGGCGCATTCCGGGTCCGCACCCGTTGCGTGGCGTCGGGTTATTTCGGCGGCGATCCGACAAACGTTTTCAGCGGGGGCGCTGTCTACACCAATGATATCGGATCGATTGTCGGCGGCCGCGTCACGCTCGAGGGGAGGAGCAAGAACATCGTCAATCTTGGCGGCGACAAAGCGACGATCGAGCGGATCGAACTGCACTACTCGAAGGCGCCGGGCATCGCCGAGCTGGCCGCTGTCCCGGTCAGGGATGCATTGGGTGTCACCAAGATCGTGGCTGTCGTCGTTCCGAACGCTCAGTGGTCCGAGCCCAAAGTCTGGGAGCACTTCGCGGCAGAACCTTCCGAAGACGTTCTGGCCGGTGAAGTTCGTCGTCACACAGCAATTGCCACGCGGCGGCAATGGAAAAGTTGACCGCGCGATGCTCGAAGCTCTTGTTTCCGGCTGAGCCTTCGGGAAGGTACTGGCGATGAGTTACGTGGACAAATCAGATGGCAGTGCCGATTCGCCCGCGGGAGCCGGCTCTCGCTTTGCCGGGAGCAGACCAGCGCATCGTCACCTATGACGAGCTTGACGCGGCCCTGAACAATGCCGGGCGCAGAGCTGCGCGAGCTCGCTATCGTTCCGGGCGCTGTCTACGCATTGCTGGTGAAGGATCCGCTCCTTCAGCTCGTGCTTGCGCTCGCGCTCGATGAGCTCCGTGCGGCGAGCATGGTCGTCTACGATCTCAAGCTTCCCAAGGCATGGCCGTTTGCAATGATCCTCAGCGATCGAGATGTCGCGGACTCCCCATGGCCCGTGGTGCGGGTCGACCAAAGCTGGCTGCTCGGCGACGGCCGTCCGTTGCCGCGCGTTGAGGGCGTCGGCTCAGCCGACGATATCTGCCGCGTCGTGCTCACCTCGGGGTCGACCGGCATTCCGAAGGGCGTGGTTCTGACGCGCGGCGCCGTTCAGGCGCGCATCGCGAATCTCGGCTATCTCTTCGGCGAGATCGCCGTACATGAACGGATGATGTGCTGCATCGTCAGCGCCGAGCATCGCGCGTGCTTATACGTGCTATCCGTGGGCGGCCTGTACTGCTATCCGGAGCCGTCGATCGAAGCCACGGCGAGAAAGATCGCGTCGCTCAAGATTCAGAGCCTGTACGCTTCGGCGACGACGCTCGGTCAGATCCTGTCCGCGCCGCACCCCAATCGAAAAGGGTTCCAATCCCTCGAGCTGATCAGGACGGGAGGAAGCCCGCTGTCGAGCGCGCTTGCCGAGCGCGTGCGCGACACGCTGTGCAGCCGTTTGTTCAACCAATACGGCTTGACGGAAGCGGGAACCGTCGCCACCGCGCCGGTCGAGATGATCGATCTCGACGCGGGTGAAGTCGGTTTTCTCACTCCTCACGTCGAGCTCGATATCCTCGATCCTGAAAGCCACGCGCCGGTCGCGAGCGGCCACGGCACGCTCAAGATACGCAGCGCCGAAATCGCTTCCGGCTATTTCGGACACGACTACGAAGCCCAGTCCGTTTCGGGATGGCGCCTTCTACTCGCGTGACCTTGGTTCGTTGTCGCCGGACGGCCGAGTCGCCCTCCTCGGACGCGACAGCAACGTGATCAATCTCGGCGGCGACAAGGCGACGATCGAGCTGATCGAATTGCACTACTGCCAAGGCGCCCGGGATACGCGAGCTTGCCGCGGTGCCGGTGCGCGACAGCCTTGACATAACCAAGCTCGATCGCGGTCATCGCTCCCAATGATCAGTGGTCGGAGCAGAAGGCCTGGGAGCACTTCCGGAGCAATCTGCCCGAAGAGCTTCTGGCCGGTGAAGCTCGTCGTGGTCGAGGATCTGCCCCGCGTTGCCAACGGCAAAGTCGACCGGACGAGACTCGAGGCTATGATCACCGGCTGACCAGCCGATCAAGGCTCTGCCGCCCGATCTTGTGGGCCGGTCTAAACAGGCGCATCCTCGTTCAAAATGCGTGGGCAAAATCCTTGGGGAGGAGAACATGCGTCATAGCCTTAAGCTTTCGGTCTTGTGCGCGGCGCTCATCGCCGCCGCGGCGTGGCAGGCGAGCGCCCAGCAGGGGGCGCAGAACCAGTTTCCGCTGGCCGCGAAAGCCGGACAGGACACCAAAGCGAAGGACGCGGCTCCTCCAGGCGCGGTGAACCAGGGCGCCTTCGACGCCTCGAAATGGAAATACGGTCCCGCGTTCAACGCGCCCGCGGGAGCGAAGCTGTGGAATCCGGCGAAGATCAAACTGATGCAAGGCGGCAAGATCGTCGGCGGAACGATCGCGGGCGTCACCGATCCGCAAGCCTACTGCGCGATGGCGAACGCCGGCTACGACTTCACCTGGACCGAGATGCAGCACGCACCGTCCGTGTGGGACGCGGTCGTGCGCGCGTGGCAAACCTGCCCGCACGCCAAAGCCGTTCCCGGTGTGCGCATCGCCTATGAGGACGAGCAGGAGATCCAGCACGCACTCGATAGCGGCGCGCTCGTGCTCGTCGTGCCGACAGTGGACACCGAGCAGGAGGCGAGGGACGTCGTGAAGTGGTCGTATTTCCCGCCGATGGGATCGCGCAGCCAGGGCGGGGGACCCGCGTTCGATCCCGCGATGTGGGGCGGCGTTCCCGGCGGCTATCGCCAGACGATCAACGACAATCTCGTCATCATCGTGATGATCGAGACGCTCGAGGGCCTCAAGAACGCCGAAGCCATCGCCGCGGTCCCGGGGATCACGGCGGTGTTCGCCGCCAGCGGCGATCTCGGAAACTTCACCGGCTACAAGCAGGGCGATCCGGATTACGAGCGCGCCATCAACATCGTTCATGACGCGACGATGAAAGCCGGCAAGAAACTCTGCGGTCCGTTCGCATGGAAAGACCGCCCGGACTTCACCTGCTTCCAGGCCGGCAATGAGCGCGCGGCGATCGCTCGCGGTGCGCGCCAGGAATTGGGCGAGCTCGCCAACACGCAGGGCAAGGCCGAAGTCGGCCCCTTCGCGTCGAAGTAGGAGATCGCAAACTGTCGACAAGTCTCGACGCGGCCGAGAGTTCGGAGCAGACCAAACCCGCGCGCATGAGCAGGCGCGGGAAGGAGCTGTTCTATCGCCACACGCCGACGATCCGTCTCACGCACTGGGTGAATGTGCTGTGCATCGCCATCCTCGTGATGAGCGGATTGCAGATCTTCAACGCTCACCCGCGTCTCTATTGGGGCGACACGGGAAACGAGGGCGATCCCGCGATCTTCGAGATTTACGCCGAGGAGCAGCTCGAAGGTCCGCCGATCGGCTGGACCAAGATCGGCAACAGGATTTTCAATACGACGGGCGTTCTCGGCGTCTTCACCGATGTGGACGGATTCCTCTCGGGCCGCGCGTTCCCGTACTGGATCACGCTACCGAGCACTCAGAACCTCGCCGAAGGGCGACGCTGGCACTTCTTTTTCGCGTGGCTGTTCGTCATCAACGGTTTCATCTATCTCGTCTACGGGTTCGCGCGCCGCCATTTTCAGCGCGACATCGCGCCCACGGGCGCGGATTTGCGCAGCATCGGCCGCACCATCCTCGATCATCTGACGTTCAAGCGCGCGCGCGGCGAGGAGGCCAAGCGCTACAACGTGCTCCAGAAGCTCACCTATATCATCGTGATCTTCGTGCTTCTGCCGCTGATGATTCTGACCGGCCTCTCGATGTCGCCGGGCGCGAATTCCGCGACGCCCTGGCTGCCGGAGCTCTTCGGCGGGCGCCAATCCGCGCGCACCATCCACTTCATCTCCGGATCGCTGATCATCCTCTTCGTCATCGTGCATATCCTCGAGGTGTTCATCGCCGGCTTCTTCAACGAGATGCGCTCGATGATCACGGGCTGGTTCGCTCGTCCGTCCTGAACGGGGGGATGCGAAAGGAGACAAGCCATGACCAACAAGCTCCTCACGCGCCGCACGGCACTCACCGGCATCGCAGGGGCGGGAAGCGGCCTTCTGCTCTCCGGATGCGATCGGATCATGCAGATCCCTGGCGCGCTCTCCATGCTCGAAAGCGCGGAGTTCTTGAGCCAGCATGCTCAGCGGGCGCTCTTGCGCGATGGCCGGCCGCTCGCACGCGAGTACCAACGCTCGGAGATTTCGCGCAACTTCAAAGCCAACGGCACGACGCGTCCGCAAAGCGCGGACTACGCGCAGATGGCGATGGATGGCTTCAGCGCCTATCGCCTCAAGGTCGACGGCCTGGTGGCGCGGCCGCTCGAGCTCTCGCTCGAGCAAATTCGTGGCCTTCCGTCGCGCACGCAGATCACGCGTCACGATTGCGTCGAAGGCTGGAGCGCGATCGGCGAATGGACGGGCGTGCAGCTCTCCACGTTGCTGCAGATGGCGGGCCTCGGGAACGGCACGCAATACCTCGTGTTCCATTGCGCCGACGATCTGTTGGGGCAGGGGCTCTACTACGAAAGCATCGATCTCATCGATGCGTTTCACCCCCAGACGATCATGGCCTACGCCATGAACGGACAGACCTTGCCGATCCCGCACGGCGCGCCGCTCCGCCTGCGCGTGGAACGCCAGCTCGGCTACAAGATGGCGAAATACGTCATGCGCATCGAGGCCGTGGCGAGCTTCGCGAATATCGGCCGCGGCCGCGGCGGCTTCTGGGAAGATTTGGGCTACGAGTGGTACGCCGGGATTTGATCTGCGTCAGAAATCATCCGCCGCAAGTCGCTGCGTAAACGCGATCAAAGCGCTCGCCAGATTCAGGGATTTGCCGCTTGCAAAGCCCGGACGAGGTAGCCCAGCACGATCAGGCCCCAGAAGCCGAGCACGGTCACTCCGACTGCTTTTTGCCAGATCGAAAGACCGGTTTCAGTGTCGAACTTATCGCCTTTCGTCTTGGACTGAAGCGAGAGCTCGCCTTGGCTCATTTCCTTCAGGACGTCGTAGTAGTGGCTCGCCGCTGCCGCCGGCATGCTCAGCACCTTGATGGTCAACTCTTGTGTCAGTTCGACATGCGTCTTTCCATCATAGGTGAGCCGCGATGTGTATTTCAGCTCCGGGGAGTCCGAGACAAAGTCCCATGGTTGGAGATTCCATCTCATCGGCAGGTCGAGACGCACTCGCCGCCGGAGAATGCGGGGCGTTGCCAGGTAAATGTCGGACTTGCGCTCGCCCGGTGCGATGGCAGCGAGATTCGACATGAAGAGATCCTTGGTGATGAAGTTGGCGCCATGGTCGGAAGGCTGCCACGGGCTCAAGATCTGATATTTCTCAACAAGGGTGACTCGGTTCTCCTCGACGTCATCCTCGACCGCGAATGGCGCGGTTTCGCCCAGCGAGCGCCAATTGGTGCTGCGCTGTCTGAGCAGTTCTTGTCCGACCGTCGCCGCACCGTCATTGGCGATCCGGTCACGTATATGATCGGCGTGCCATGACGCGTATGTGGTCCGGCATTCGTAGCGGGCCGGCGTGCCGACCCTCAGTCCGAAAACGATCTGTTCATCGACATCCGTCACGAGGGCAGGGACTTCGGCCCCCATATGTTCGAGCTTGTCGGCGGCGTCCACCAGCGGCAACGCCCATCCGAAATGCGGTTTGTAGAGGAGCTCGATCCGCCCGGCCTGGGCACGCATTGTGGGATCGAGCCAGTACGTCCGATCGCCGATGACGACGCGAGCGATACAATGATTGAACGCGCCCGGTGTCGGCAGCCAAGTGTCCAGACCGGGACCTTGAGTCGTCGACACGAGCGCCGGCGATGCGTCAAGCCCGAGCCGACGGGCCACCGCAACGAAGAGGCGCGCAGCATCCTTGCAATCGCCATAGCCCGTCTTCCAGATTTCGTCGATGGCCCGCGGCACGAGACCGCCTTCGCCGAGACTCAACGACAGATAGCGCATGCTCTTCTGTACGAAGAACAGTGCGCGGCACGCGCGTTCCGCCGGCGGCGTGTCAGGCGTCGCCAAGCCGTCAATTGCAGTGGCCAGGTCATCAGGAAGCGGGCCCGGCTGATAGAGCGGCGCGAAGAGCCGCGCGATTTCGTTCCAGCTCGAATGCTCGCTGAATTGGACGGATGCCTCTATGAACTTCCACACAGGCGTCAGCTCTTCGTACTCGAACTTCCTTGTTTGGCGTGATCGCCATCGTTTCTCGACGACGCCGTTGTCGGTGATTGTCTCAGCGGTCGGCCCGTCATTCACCAAACGGATGCCGATCGTGCGATCAACAGGTTGAATCAGCCGATGCCTGCGGTCGAGGATCGGCTCGACGGAACTGAACATGATCCAGGCGTCATGCTTGCCCTTGAGAACCGGATGTGTGCCGTAGGTCGTGGCGCATACCTCGACGATGTCACCCGGCGCGAACGTCCGGAATGATCATCGTTACGGTCAGCCGGCCGTCGAGAACCAGCCGTTCCATGTTCTGTTCGCGACGGATGATCTCGAACGCTTCCGCTCGCGTATGGTCGATGGTGGTTTCGCCACGCCGGACACGGACGTGGTGGATGTCGAGCGCCTCATAGGCGGGATCGAACACGACGGCGAAATGAGCGGCGCGCTCGGCTCCCGCTCGCGTGACGACCTTCTGTCCGTAGCGCCAATGCCAGCCGCGCCGCTCCGTTGTCAGGTCAACCTGGCTGTCATGATAGAGCGTGAGGATGCCGCCACCAACGGGCTCGATCTCGCCTTCGATGCTGACATCGATCGGCTCATGGACCACCCAGGCAGGAATCGGAGCCACACGCACAAGTGTGCTGCCTCCGACAGCCGTGCCGGTCGATCCTTCAAACATCAGTGGTAGGCCCCTCAGGCGATCAAGCTACCATAAGTTTGTTGTGCTTTTGCTTACTCGGGCGTGCGTGTGGCCACTCGTGATATCCGTCTAGCTATAATGCGGTCCCATCAGGGGTTGTGGTACTGTCCCGCGCTTAAAAAGGCGGCCCGAATCGTCGGGTTTTTGAGCGCTCCGGGAGAGAACCATGGCAGTCACACTCAAGGTCAACGGCCAGACGCACACGCTCGATGTCGAGCCGGAAATGCCGCTTCTGTGGGCGCTCAGGGACGAGCTCAACCTGACCGGCACCAAATTCGGCTGCGGTATCGCCGCCTGCGGCGCCTGCACGGTGCATGTGGGCGGAGTTGCGATGCGCTCGTGCTCGGTCCCGGTGGCCGCGGCTGCGGGAAAGGACATCGTGACCATCGAAGGGCTCGCGGGTGCCGACGGCAAGCTTCATCCGGTCCAGGCCGCCTGGGTTGCCGAGGACGTTCCGCAATGCGGCTACTGCCAGTCGGGCCAGATCATGGCCGCGGTGGCGCTGCTCAAGGACAAGCCGAACCCCACCGACGAAGACATCAACGGCATCACCAATATCTGCCGCTGCGGCACTTATGTGCGCATCCGCAGGGCCATTCACCGCGCCGCGACGACGAGGACGTGACCAGCGCCTGATCGCGTTCGTCGCAACACTAAGCTCGGGAGAAGATCATGGGATTTGTCGAATCGAACCTGTCGCGCCGCCAGTTCGTCGTAGCAGAGCCTCTCCGCCGCCGGCGGCCTGATGCTGGGCGTCAGCTTTCCGAAACTCGCCGCCGCGATGCCGCTCTCCGAAGCGCCGGCGGGCAGCCACACGGCCGTGGCGAACGAGATCAACGCCTGGATCGTGATCGATCCCGATGAGACCATCACCATCCGCATTCCGCATGCCGAGATGGGGCAGGGCGCCGGCACGGCCAATCCGATGCTCGTCGCCGAAGAGCTCGAATGCGATTGGGCGAAGATCAAAGGCGAGTTCGCCTCGTCCAACCGCAATGTGCGCGAGAACAACGTCTATCGCGATCAGAACACGGTCGGCTCGCGCGGCGTCGCCACCTCCTGGCAATATCTGCAGCAGGCGGGCGCAAGCGCGCGGGCGCGTCTCGTGCAGGCCGCCGCCAACCAGTGGAAGGTGCCGGCCTCCGAATGCGTCGCCGAGAACGGCGCGGTGCTGCACAAGGCGTCCAACCGCAGCCTGACCTACGGCAAGCTCGCGGCGGATGCGGCGAAGATCACGCTCGACAAGGAGCCGGAGATCAAGAAGCCGGGCGAGTTCAAGCTGCTCGGAAAGTCTCTCCCGCGCCTCGACACGCCGGTCAAGGTGAACGGCACCGCGAAATTCGGCATCGATGCGAAAGTCGACGGCATGGTCTACGCCGCGATCACGACCTGTCCGGCCGTGGGCGGCAAGGTCGTCAGCGTCGATGAGAGCGCGCTTGCGGGCAAGCGCGGCATCATCAAAGTCGTGAAGCTCGAAGATGCCGTCGCGGTTGTCGCCGACAACACATGGCGCGCGCAGGAAGGGCTGAACGCGCTCAAGATCACGTGGGACCAAGGTGCTGCCAAAGGCACCGACGCCGCCCAGATGAAGAAGTTCTACCGCGACGGCTTGAACGAGCAGCTCGTCGACGTCCGCAAGGACGGCGACGCCGCGGGCGCGCTCGCGAGAGCGGGCAAGGTCATCGAAGCGACCTACGACGTGCCTCATCTCGCGCACGCTCCGATGGAGCCGCTGAACGCGACGGTGAAACTCGCGGCCGATCGGCTCGACGTCTGGATCGGTACGCAATCGGCGGTCGCAACGATCAACCTCGCAGCCCAAGTGTCGGGCCTGAAGGTCGAGCAGTGCTACATCCACAACGCCTATCTCGGCGGCGGCTTCGGCCGGCGCTCGCGCAGTGACGAGATGCGTCACGCGATCCTGGTCGCCAAGGATGTCGGCAGGCCGGTGAAGCTCACCTGGGACCGTCCGCAGGATCTGCGCGGCGACCGTTATCGCCCGCAGGCCGCGGCCCGCTTCCGCGCGTCGCTTGCGCCCGACGGAAAGATCGCGGCGCTCGAGACGAAGTTCGCGGTCGGCTCGATCAACCGCTCGATCGGGCGTCCGCTCGAGAACGGCATGGAAGGCCAGGCGCATGACGGCTTGTCCAACCAGGGCTACAAGATCCCGGACTTCCACGTCGCCGGCGTGCTGAAGAACACGCATCTTCCCGTGAGCTTCTGGCGGTCGGTCGGCGGCTCGCAGAACTGCTTCTTCTTCGAGAGCTTCATCGACGAGCTTGCTCATGCGGCCGGCAAGGATCCGATCGAATTCCGCCGCGCGATGCTCGATCGCCGGGACTTCCTCACGGTCTTGAACAAGCTCGAAGAGGTCAGCAACTGGAAACAGAAACTGCCGTCCGGACGGGGCAGGGGAGTCGCCATCACGCTCAACCATGGCTCGGTCGTGGGTCATGTCGCGGAAGTGACGGTCGACAATCAGAACCGCATAAAGGTCGACAGGGTGTTCGTCGCCGTCGATTGCTACAACGTGGTCAATCCCAAGATCATCGAAGCGCAGATGGAATCGGGCGCGATCTACGGCCTCACCGCCGCGCTCTACGGCGAGATCACGGTCAAGGACGGCGAGATCGAACAGCGGAACTTCGACACCTATCGCATGCTCGCGATGGACGAGACGCCGCGCATCGAGGTCCATCTCACGCCGACCGGCGGCACGACCCAGAACGGCCAGCCGAGATGGGGCGGCATCGGCGAGTGCGGCACCGCGCCGATCGCGCCGGCGCTCACCAATGCGATCTTCGCGGCCACCGGCAAGCGCGTCCGCGAGCTCCCGCTCAAGAACGTGAAGCTCGCCGAGATCGCCAGCCTCTAGACGACCCGCGTACGAAAGCCCTCATGCAGACCGCTGCATGAGGGCTTTTCGCGTCTCTCTCCTGTAATTTTTTTGCCACAGGCCCCCGGGTTGAGCCTCAGCCCCCCATTTGACTAATTTATGGGCGATCTCTGAATCGAGTGTGGCGGCAAAGTAGGGCGTAGCATGGCGTATGCCGGAAGCAGAGTGCTCGTTGCGGCGCTGTTGGCGTCTGCCGTCGCTGCTTGCTCCACGCCACCGAAACCGCCGCTCCGCCGGTCGCTGTCGTACCGCCACCGCCGCCACCGGCGCCTCCGCCTCCACCGCCGCCGCCGATGGCGAGCCCGCAATACAAGATCGGCAATCCGTATCAGATCGCGGGCGTCTGGTATTACCCGCGGGAAGAGCCGGACTACGACGCAGACCGGGGTTGCATCCTGGTACGGCGCGCAATTCCACGGCCGTTTGACCGCGAACGGCGAGGTCTTCGACCGCACGATCATTTCGGCCGCGCATCCGACACTGCCGATGCCGGTCAATGTCCGCGTCACCAATCTCGACAACGGCCGCTCGATCGTCGTGCGCATCAACGACCGCGGACCCGTTCGTGCGCGGCCGCATCATCGACGTCTCTGAACAGGGCGCCGAGCTTCTGGGGTTCAAGGACAGGGGCCTCGCCCGCGTCCGCGTGACCTTCATCAGCCGCGCCGACCTCCACGGTCTCGGCCCGGCGCCGATCTCGGAGTACACGCCGCCCGAAGTCGCCATGGCCGTGCCCGCCGCCCCGGTGTCCAGGATCGAGTCGGGAAGCCTCCCGCCGGTTGCCGGCGCTCCGGTCGCTCCGCCGCGGACGGTGGCCGCGCTGCCCAAGCCGGTCGAGCAGGCGCCGATCTTCGTCCAGCAGCAGATCCCTGACGGCAAAGTGACCGAGGTTCCGGTTCCGCCCCTGACCGCCATGTATGTCCAGGCGGGCGCCTTCTCGACGCCCAATCCGGCCGGCGTGGTGGCGTCCAGGCTCAACAGCTTAGGCGCCAAGGTGTTCCGGGCGACGAAGGACGGGCAGCAGATCTACCGGGTGCGGATCGGCCCCTTCCAGAATATCGAGCAGGCCGACGAGATGCTCTTGCGCGTGCAGGAGCTCGGTCATAATGACGTCCAGATCGTGGTCGAAGCTCAGACGAGCTGAGTTCGCCTTGACGGATCAATCTTCCGGAAACCGAATCGGCGCATAGTCCCGCCACCGATTGCAACTCCTGGAGTGGAAGATGGCGTTCACGCGTACCCTGCCTCTCATCGGCCTTGCCGCGATCCTGATGACGGGCACGGCCCATGCCCAGCCTCAAACCACGGCGAGCCACGCGCTGCTCATGGACTACGAGACGGGCGAAACGCTGTTCTGCAAGAACTGCGATCAGCAGATGCCGCCCTCCTCGATGAGCAAGCTGATGACGGTCGAGCTCGTCTTCCAGCGGCTGAAGGACGGACGGCTGAAGCCGACGGACACGATGCACGTCTCCGAGAACGCCTGGCGCCAGGGGCAGAAGACCAACGAATCCAAGATGTGGGTCGCGGTCAATTCCGACGTCAGCGTCGATGACCTGCTCAAGGGCATCATCGTGCAGTCGGGCGGCGATGCCTGTCTCGTCGTCGCCGAAGCGCTTGCAGGTTCGGAAGCCGCGTTTGCCGAGATGATGACCGAGCGCGCGAAGGAGATCGGACTCACGAATTCGCACTTCGTCAATTCGAGCGGACTTCCCGATCCCGGGCAGTACATGTCGGCCGAGGATTTGGCGAAGCTCGCGGCGTACGTGATCCGCACCTATCCGGACTACTACCAGTACTTCGCGATTCCGGAATTCACCTGGAGCAATATCCGCCAGCCCAACCGCAACACGCTGATCGGGCCTTCAACCGGCGTCGACGGCTTGAAGACGGGACACACGACCGCTGCGGGCTACGGCATCACCGCGTCCGCTACGCGTGACGGCCGCCGTCTGGTCCTCGTCGTCAATGGGCTGAAGAGCGAGCGCGAGCGCGTCGAAGAGGGCCGCCGCCTGTTCGATCTCGGCTATCGCGAGTTCAAGTCGTATCAGCTGCTCGCGGCGGGCGATGCCGTGGGCGAAGCCGATCTCTTCGGCGGCGCGAAGACGAAGGTCGCGCTCACGGTGAAAGACCCCGTGCGCATGCTGATGCCGATCTCCGGCCGGCGCGACATGAAGGTCACGCTGAGCTACAACGGGCCCATCAAGGCGCCCGTCGCTGCAGGGACAGGAAATCGGCACGCTGAAGGTTTCGGTGCCCGGCAAGGACGACAAGATCGTGCCCGTCGTCGCCGCCGAAGCGGTGAGCGCGAGCGGCTTCTTCGACAACATGATGCGCGGTATCGTCACGCTGATCTTCGGTCCCCAAGAGGTTGGATGAGTGGAGCCACGCGGCAAGCTCATCAGCTTCGAGGGAGGCGAGGGGACCGGTAAATCCACCCAGACGCGTTTGCTGAAATCCGCGCTCGAAGCGCGCGGCAAGCGCGTTGTCTTGACCCGCGAGCCCGGCGGCTCGCCTGGCGCCGAAGAAATCCGCAAGCTTGTCGTCGAAGGCGAGCCCCAGCGCTGGACGCCGCTGTCCGAGACCTTGCTGTTCATCGCGGCGCGCGCCGATCATGTCGCGCGCGTCATCGAGCCGGCGCTCGCCCGAGGCGAATGGGTCGTCTCCGACCGCTTCTCGGATTCGACCTATGTGTATCAGGGCGTCGCGCGCGGTCTCGGCACCGAGAAGGTTCGGCGCCTGCATGAGGCGGCGCTCGGTTCGTTCGCGCCGGACCTGACGATCGTGCTCGATCTCGATCCGGCGGAAGGGCTGAAACGCGCCGGCGGGCGAGGGCCAGGGAGCGAGACCCGCTTCGAGCGCTTCGACGCGGATTTTCATCAGAAGCTCCGCGCGGCCTTTCGTGATATTGCCAAAGCGGAACCCAAGCGCTGCGTCCTCATCGACGCCGCGCGTCCGCCGGATGTGGTCGCGGCCGATGTGTGGCGCGCGGTCGAGGAACGATTGAAGCCGTGAGCCCTGCACGCAAAACCGCCGATGTCGAAGAGCCGGATCGCGTCGAAGGTCAGCCGCATCCGCGCGAGGTCTACGATCTCATCGGCCAGGATGACGCGCTCGCGCGTGCGGCGCGGAGCATCCGTTCGGGGCGTCCGCCGCACGGGCTGATGCTCGCGGGGCCTGCCGGCATCGGCAAGGCGACGCTCGCCTATCGCATCGCGCGCTATGTGCTGCGCTACGGTGCGAGCGCCGGACGGCCCCGCCGATCTTTCCGTTCCGCCGAACGATCTCGTGTCGCGGCGGATCGCGGCGCAATCGCACCCGGGCCTGCTCGTCTTGAAGCGCCCGCGCGACGAGAAGACCGGCCGCCTGAAGACGGTGGTGAGCGTCGATGAAATCCGCCGTCTCGGCGGGTTGTTCGGTCTCACATCGGCGGCCGGGGATTGGCGCGTCGCGATCATCGATGCTGCCGACGACATGAACGACAACGCCGCGAACGCGCTGCTCAAGGTGCTCGAAGAGCCGCCGGCGCGTTCGCTGCTGATCCTGATCACGCACGCGCCCGGGCGTCAGTTGCCGACGATCCGCTCGCGCTGTCAGCGGATCGACATGAAACCGCTCGACGATGCGGTGTTGACCGCAGCGCTCGCCGAGACGTCTGCCGGATGCGAGCGCGGAGGATCGCGCGGCGCTGGTTCGGCTCGCCGAAGGATCGCTCGGTCTGGCGCTTCAACTCGCGGAAGAAGACGGCGTCGAGTTCGCGCATCGCGCGGAGGAGCTCATCGGCGCGCGCACGCCCGACGTCAAAGCCCTGCTCGCGCTTGCCGAGCGTGTGGGCCGCGTGCAGGACGGCGTGAAGCATTTCGGCGATCTCTTGTCGCGCGCTTTGAGCCGCCGAATCCGTGCGCGCGCCGCCGCAGGCGAGGGCGACGACCGCTCGGCGGCACTCTGGGAACGCGTGGCCCAGCTCTACGAGCGTGCGCTCGAGGTCCACATGGAACCCCGCCAGACGGTGATCTCCTCAGGCCTCGCCATCGCCGCCGCCCGCCGCTCGGGCACGCTCTGATCACTCTTGAGGCAAGAGATTCAAGGCCGCGCCTAACCTGCTCGCAGCGCTTGAATTCTGCCGCTCAGTCCGACAAGTTCGGTCCATGCTTGTCGACAGCCATTGCCATCTCGATTTTCCCGATTTCGCCGCCGAGCTCGACGGCGTGCTCGATGCCGCGCGCGCGCAAGGAGTCGGCCACTTCCTGACCATCGGCACGGGCATGTCGCGGTTCGCGGGCGTTCGCGCTGTCGCCGAACGCGCGCGCGACATCCATTGCACCGTCGGCATCCATCCGCACGAGTCCGCGGCCGAGCCGCTCTCTTCGCCCGATCCGCTGCTGAAGGAGGCCGAGCACGAGAAGGTCGTGGGCTTCGGCGAAGCGGGCCTCGACTTCTATTACAACCATTCGCCGCGCGAGCCGCAGATGACGAACTTCCGTCATCACATCGCGGCCGCGCGCATCGCAGGAGCTTCCGCTCGTCGTGCACACGCGCGACGCGGAAGACGAGACGATCGCGATCCTGCGCGACGAGCTGGAGAAGGGCGCGTTCACCGGCGTGATCCACTGCTTCACCGGCACGACGAAGCTCGCGCGCGCCGCGCTCGAGTTCGGCTTCTACATTTCGGTGTCCGGTATCGCGACGTTCAAGAAGGCCGACGAGCTGCGCGCCACCATCAAAGACGTCCCGCTCGATCGGCTGCTCGTTGAAACCGATGCGCCGTATCTCGCGCCGCAGGGCAAGCGCGGCAAGCGCAACGAGCCCGCGTTCATCGTGCTCACCGCCGAGATGCTCGCGGAGCTCAAAGGCGTGAGCTTCGATACGCTCGCCGCGGCGACGACGGAGAATTTCTTCCGCCTCTTCGCCAAGGCAAAGCGCGCCTCGTGACCTCGCTCGTCGCCACGATCCTCGGCAGCGGATCGTCCGCGGGCGTGCCGCGTTTGGGCGGCCCGAACGGCGCCGGCGATTGGGGCGCGTGCGATCCCGCGAATCCGAAGAACCGCCGCCGCCGCTGCTCGCTGCTCGTGCAGCGCGGCAGGACCAACGTGCTCGTCGACACGTCACCGGACTTGCGCGAGCAGTTGCTGTCCGCGCGCGTCGCGCATCTCGACGGCGTGCTGATGACACATCCGCATGCCGATCAGACCAACGGCATCGACGATCTTCGCCCGCTGATGTTCCTGATGAAGAAGCGCGTCGACATGTACGCCGACCGCGCCACGCTCGATCATCTGAAGCGCCAGTTCGGTTATTGCTTCGCCACGCCCAAGGGCAGCGAATATCCGCCCATCATCACCGGGCACGAGATCCCCGAGCCCTTCGCGCCGTTCGAGATCCGGGGGGAGGGGGGCGCTGTGCCCGTGCTCGCCTTCTGGCAGGACCATGGCGCGATCGCCTCGCTCGGCTACCGTTTCGGGCCCATCGCATATTCCAGTGATGTCAAAGGCTTGGACGACGCGGCTTTCAAGGCGCTTGAGGGCGTCAAGCTCTGGATCGTGGACGCGCTGCGGTACACGCCGCACCCCACGCACGCCAATGTTGACACCGCTCTCGCCTGGATCGCCAAAGTGAAGCCCGAGCGCGCCGTGCTCACCAATCTGCACCACGATGTCGACTACGAGCAGCTCCGCGCGCAGCTCCCGAAAGGCGTCGAGCCCGCCTATGACGGCATGACGATCGAAGTGCCGTTCGGCCGATGAGCATCGAGCGACAGACGCACTGGAACGAGGTCTACGCCACCAAGGGCGCCGACAAGGTGAGCTGGTTCCAGCCGCGCGCCGAGATGTCGATGCGGCTGATCGAGGCCGCGGGCGCGACGAAGGACAGCGCGATCATCGACATCGGCGGCGGCTCGTCGGTGCTTATCGATCATCTGCTCGATGCGGGTTTCGTCGATGTGACGGCGCTCGACATTTCCGAGCGCGCGCTCATAGGCAGCAAGGATCGTCTCGGGCCCGCGCGGCCGAGGTGCATTGGATCGTCAATGACGTGCTCGCGTGGTCTCCGGCGCGCGCCTACGACGTCTGGCACGACCGCGCGGTATTCCATTTCCTCACGAGTGAACGCGACCGCGCTGCGTATCGCGCGACGCTGCTCAAAGGCCTGCGTCCGCGCGGCGCGCTGATCCTCGGCACGTTCGCCGAAGACGGGCCGGAGCGCTGCAGCGGCTTGCCCGTGCACCGCTGGTCGGCCGATGCACTTGCGGCCGAGCTGGGCGCCGAGTTCCGTCTGATCGAGTCCTTGCGCGAAGACCACCGCACGCCCGGGCGCGGTTCAGCCCTTCACCTGGGCGCGCTTCGAACGCGTTTGACGGATTGCCCATGAACGACGCCGCGTCGAGCACTTCATTCGCGAAGGCTTCGTGCGGATCGACGATGCGTTTCCGCGCGCGCTCGCCGACGAGGGACGCGCGATCCTCTGGCGCGACACCGGCTGCGATCCAAACGATCCGGCCACGTGGACGAAACCGGTCATCCGTCTCGGCATCTACGCACAGCAACCGTTCGCACAGGCGGCCAACACACCGGTCCTGCGCGACGCGTTCGACCGTCTCGTGGGCAAAGGCCGCTGGGTGCCGCGCAACACTCTTGGGACCTTTCCCGGTACGCTTTCCGTCGGCCGATGATCCGGGCGACACCGGCTGGCACATCGACACGAGCTTCGGGCTGCCGACGACGGACCCGAACGATTTCCTCGATTGGCGCGCGAACGTGACGTCGAAGGGAAGGGCGTTGTTGATGCTGTTCCTCTTCTCCGATGTCGGCGAGGACGATGCGCCGACGCGCATTCGCGCGGGTTCGCACCTCGACATCGCGCGGCGGCTGGCGCCTGCCGGCGAGGACGGACTGTCGCTGCGGGAGCTTGCTCGGACGGGTTCGCCGAAAGCGCGCACCGGCCGAAGTGCTTGCAACCGGCGAGGCCGGTACGGTCTATCTGTGCCATCCGTTCCTGGTGCACGCGGCGCAGCCGCATCGCGGGACGCGGCCGCGCTTCATCGCGCAGCCTCCGCTGCTTCCGGCCGAGCCGTTCAGGCTGCATCGCGACGACGCGGCTTATTCGCCGGTCGAACAAGCGATCCGGATAGCTTTGAGCTAGGTCAGGCCGGCGCGGCGGAAGCCTTCGCAAGTGATCGGTGTTTGAGTCCGCGGGGGCACGTCGACGCCGGCGCGTGCTGCCCCGGAGCCTTTTTCTTATGTCCCTTGGCATTCTTCCTATGATGCCGTTCGGCCCTATGGGGATTAAATAATTTGCTGTCCCCGGACGGACAGACGGCTCAAACGGAGGAAACCCATGGTGCGCGGATATTGGGGGGCCATTGTCGTGGCCTCTGCGTTGGTATTTGGCGGAGCGCTGAACGCGGCACAGGCGCCGGCACCGACGCCCAACCTTCCGACCCCACCTCAAGTCTACAAATTCGTGCCCGGCTGGCCGAAGCCCTTGCCGAACGGTTGGTCCATGGGAACGGTCACCGGCATGTATGTCGACAAGGAGGATCATATCTGGGTGTTGAGCCGTCCGGAGGAGGGCTCAAAGACGCCGGCCGTGTTGGAATTCGACATCGACGGCAACCTGGTGCGCTCTTGGGGCACGCCGGAGTCGGCGCCGGAAGGCGTGTGGCCGCGGCAGGTGCACACCATCTTCACCGACCGCGACAAGAATGTCTGGGTGGCCGGGTCGGCGCCGGGCGACACGCTGGTGAAGTTTTCGCCGGATGGAAAATTCCTCCGCGATTTCGGCAATCGCGGCCCCATCGTCGAGCGGCAGGGCATGAAGCAGGACAATCAGAGCAAGATCCTGTTGCTCGGCGTCTCGAGCGCGGCGCTGGATGAGGCCGCGAACGAGATCTTCATCGCCGACGGCTATCTGAACCGGCGCGTCACCGTGTTCGACCTCGCCACCGGCGCGTTCAAGCGCGCGCTGGGGCGCCTATGGCAAGCCGATCGAGCAAATCTCGAACGAGCCGCAGCCCGCACACGATCCCAACGATTTCAAGGCGGCGGACTTCAAGTCGGCCGTCCACTGCATACGTATTGCCAATGACGGGCTTGTCTATGTCTGCGACCGCGCGGGCGATCGCGTTCAGGTGTTCAGCCAAGGACGGCAAGTTCGTGAAGGAGTTCCATGTCGTCAACCAGACGATGGGCAACGGCTCGGTCGGTTCGGTCGATTTCTCGAGCGACCCGGCGCAGAAACACATGTTCGTCTCCGACATGGTGAACGGCGCAGTGTGGCAACTCGACCGCCAGAGCGGCGAGATCATCGGCCGCATCAGCAAGAAGGGGCCGGCTCCCGGCGAGCTCGCAGCACCTCATGTCGCCGCGATGGATTCCAAGGGCAATGTCTATGTCGGCGAAATCGGGCAAGGCCGACGCGTACAGAAATTCGTGCCCTAGAACCAAGGGCATGACATGAGAACCCGGCTCACGAATTGCGCGGGCGTGCTGATGAGCGCGGCGTTGGCTGCGCTTTTCAGTTTGGCAAACGGCCGCCTCGGAAAGCCCACCGAATTTCTCGTCGGCCGAATATGGATTCGCAGCGAGAGGCGAAGGGTGGAAAGCCCTGCCGGGAAGCCCGCCTCCCGTCGATCAAGATCCCCGTGTCCGGTACGTGCCGAACAACACGCCGGGCGAGCAGCCCACCTATCGTTACGCCGACGCCAACAATCCAAACCTCACGCAATGGGCGAAGGACCACCTGAAGAAGGACAACGAACTACAGGACAAGGGCTTCCACATGTTCTCGCGTCAGGCGCGCTGCTGGCCGGCGGGCGCCTCGGCGTTTCGCTTCAGCCCGGGAACGCCGACCTATTTCATCCAAACCCCGAAACAGGTCTGGATGATCTGGGCCGGCGATCAACAGGTGCGGCGCATCTATATGGATGTCCCGCATTCCAAAAATCCCAAGCCGTCCTGGTACGGAGAATCCGTCGGCCACTACGAAGGTGATACGCTCGTCGTCGATACGATCGGCGAGACCACCAAGACCTTCATCGACCAGTATCGCACCCCGCATGGTCCCAAGCTTCATGTGATCGAGCGCATTCGCCTCGTCGAGGGTGGCGACGTCTTGGAAACGGAGCTGACGATCGAGGACCCGGATGCTCTGTTGAAACCGCTGCATCTCGTTCACCAGCAGCGGAAAGTGCGAGACCCGATGACGGAATCCTCGTGCAACGAATCGGGCGGCGATCCTTTTGCGCTCGATGCCGAACCGATTCCGGAAGACAGCACACCAGATTTCTGAGCGAGGAAACAATGCGCAAGCTGTTTGGACTGTTGACGGTGATGCTGGTGCCGGTCGGCCGGCTATGCGGCCGAGAACGGCCTCAAATGGGCCTATCCCGTCGAGCCGCCGCCCGGCGCCAACGCGGACGCAGCGCCGCCGTCCAGGCCGATCAATCAGCAGAAGATCGCCGCGACCTATACCGGGCTGCCGAAAATGCCGGACGTGGTCATGAACGGTAAGCCGTTGCCTTGCATGCAATGCCATCTCGCCAATGGCGGCTCGCATCCCGAATCGGCGGCGATCGCCGGTATGTCTGTGAACTACATCATCGAACAGGTGCACGCGTTCCGTGACGGGGACCGCGTCGACACGCGCACGGGCCGCATGGTTCTGGCCTCCAAGGCGGTCACCGAGAAGGAACTGCGCGAGGCGGCGGAATATTATGCCGCGATCGGGCCCGACCGGCAGCAATGGGTGAAGACGGTGGTGAGCACGGAGGTGCCGAAGGGTCCTGCGCCGTTCGGCGTCGGCGGCTTTCGCTACCACGCGCCGGAGGGCGGCATGGAGCCGCTGCCGGCGGGGATCGTCGTCACTGTGGCGGAGGACGACGATCTTGTTCGCGCGCGCGACCAGATCAACGGCGGCTTCGTCCAATATGTGCACCCCGAAGACATGGCGCTGGGCGAGAAAGTGGCGGCCACGTACGCATGCGGCACGTGCCATGGCGCCGACTACAAGGGCGTGGGCGATGTGCCTCGGCTCGCCAATCAATACGCGGTCTACATGATCCGCCAGTTGAAGGACATGCAGACCGGCGCGCGCAAGGACAAGAACGTGGCGATCATGAAGCCGATCGTCGACAAGCTGTCCGACCGGGAGATGGTCGCCGTCTCGGCCTATCTGGCATCCAAGAGCCCGTAGCGCCGCCCGCTTTGCGCGCGCTCGCTCCGTTTGCGGTATTCATCGTTTGACGATAAGCCGATGCGGCTAGAGGCACCCGCGTGGCGGACGTTTTTCCCGATCATGGCAAACAGACACGGAAACGGCAGGCGTAGACTCCAGGCCATCGCGCACAACGTGATGATCCAGCGCGGATTGCTGCCGGACTTTTCGCTCGCCGCCATTGCCGAGACAAACCGAATAACGCAGCCCGCCCAGGCGTCCGGCGCTGAGGTTCGCGATTTGCGCGGCCTGCTCTGGGCGTCGATCGACAACGACGATTCCAAGGATCTGGATCAGCTCTCGGTTTCCGAACCCGGGCCGGGGGGCGCGGTGAAAATCCTCGTCGCCATCGCGGATGTCGATGCGTTGGTCAGGAAAAACTCCGCGATCGACGACCACGCGCGGACCAACACGACGTCCGTGTATACCGCCGCTGAAATCTTTCCGATGCTGCCGGAAAAGCTGTCGACCGATCTTACGTCCTTGAACGAGGATGAGGACCGTCTGGCGATCGTGATCGAGATGGTGATCGTCGACGACGGCACGGTGACGGAGTCGGACATCTACCGGGCGCTGGTCCTCAGTTGCGCCAAGTTGGCCTACAACAGCGTCGCCGCATGGCTCGAGGGCACGGCGCCCGCGCCTCGCCAAGCTCGCGGAGGTACCCGGACTGGATGAACAGCTGCGCATACAGGATCGAGCCGCGCAGGCGCTAAGAGATGTGCGGCAGGCGCGCGGCGCGCTTCGTCTGGAAACAACGCAAGTGAAGGCGGTGTTCGACGACGGTTCGCTGGCGGATCTGCTGCCGGACGACAAGAACCGCGCGAAGCAATTGATCGAAGACTTCATGATCGCGGCGAACGGCGTGACCGCGAAATATCTCGAGAAGAAGGGCTTGCCTTCGATCCGCCGTGTGCTGCGGACGCCCAAGCGCTGGGACCGGATCGTCGCGCTGGCCGCGGAGTTCGGAGAACAGTTGCCGCCGACGCCCGACGCGGCCGCGCTGGATTTTTTCCTCGCCAAGTGCCGGCGTGTCGATCCGGCGCGCTTTCCGGACGTGTCGCTCTCCGTCGTCAAGCTGCTGGGCTCGGGCGAGTATGCTCTCGATGTGCCCGGCCAGCCATCCGAGGGGCATTTCGGGCTGGCGGTGAGGGACTACACGCATTCGACCGCGCCGAACCGGCGATTTCCCGACCTCATCACCCAACGCCTGTTGAAGGCGGCGCTCGCCGGACAGCCGTCGCCGTACACCAACGACGAGCTTACGGCTTTGGCGCGCCACTGCACGGAGCAGGAGGACAATGCGGCAAAAGTGGAACGGCAGGTCGCGAAGTCCGCCGCGGCGCTGCTCCTCGCCAAGCGGATCGGTGCGCGATTTGACGCCATCGTGACCGGCGCGTCGGTCAAGGGAACATGGGTGCGCATTTCCGGTCCGACCACCGAAGGCCGGCTCGTCCGCGGGTTCGAAGGCCTCGATGTCGGGGACCGTCTCAGCGTGGAACTTGTCCGCACGGACGTCGAACGCGGCTTCATCGACTTTGCGGCAATCCGCTAAGTCACGTCGCGGGCGCAGCGCGGACGGGACCTCGAACAACATACGCCCAGAGTTGGAGGACCGCGAAAACGACGTGCATGGCCGTCGAGACGATCCCCGCTGGAACGAGCCCCACTTCCGCGTAGAGCGGCCAGAAGATCAGGTTGCAGGTGCCAAGGAGGGTGTGAACGAGCGCGGCCGAGAGATGCCAGCCGGCCCAGCCATCCTTGCGCCGGAGGATCATGAGCAGCGCAAACCCGGCAGCGAGACCATGCGCCTCGGCAAATCCGATGGTGTAGAGATTGCCGCTCAGCGCCGGACCCGTAGGCCCGACGCCAAACCAGTAGGCGGCAAAATCCAGCACGAACTGTAGCGAGGCGATCGCGCCCAGCACGAGGCCGTTGATGAGGAGGAGCTTCGGACGCTGGCGCACGGGAAATCTCCCTTGCGATCCGGTCAGGCGTTCGATTTTCGCTCAGTATTCCGTCGCCAATTGCTTCCGCAGCGACGCACTCAAAGCGCGCGAGCGGGAAGGGGTCCCTGGCCGCCAGTCGTACCAGCAGATGCGATAGCCCGGACGGCGGCCGATCCTTGTCTGCCTGAGCGTCAAGCCCTCCCGCTCATAGAAACGGCGCGCCTTGGCGTTCTGGGCGAGTGTCGTCAGCCAGAGGCCATCGGGGTGCTGGCTTGGCGAAGTCCAAAAGCTGCTTGCCGATGCCCTGACCCTGGACCGCGGGAGCGACGAAGAGGTCTGCGATTTCGTTCCCGTTGAACAGGACAAAGGCGACGATGCGATTTCCCATCGTCGCCACATACGTAGTGCCGTTGGCGATCTCGGGGGTGCGAAACTTCCGCCTGAGATGCGTGATGGCGGATTCGAAAACTGGCGTCTCGACGCCATTGGATTTCCAGCGTGCAGGACAACATGATCGCATCGAAATCGGCGCTGCGACAGGTCGTCGTAACGCTGAGCCTCGCTCACCCCCACAGATGCTTTGTCGCCAGGCGGGCGCCTTCGCGCAGCGACTCGAATTTCGCCCACACGATCGAGGGATGCACTTCGACGACGGCGCGCGGCATCGAGGCGAAGCCGCAATCGGCGCCCGCGATGACGTTCTCGCGCCCGACGAGGCGCGCGTATTTCTGGATGCGTTCCGACACGAGCTCCGGATGCTCCACCAGCACCGAGCAATGCGTGATCATGCCGGGGATGAGCGCCTTGCCGGCCGGCAGCTTGGTGTTGGCCCAGATCTTCCACTCGTGCTCGTGGCGCGGGTTGGCGGCCTCGAACGAGTAATAGTTCGCGCGGATCTTCAGCACGATGTCGACCAGGTGCTTGAACTCGATGTCGTGCGTGCGCGGCCCCATGTTGATGCCGTAGCAGGTGTGATGGCGGATGCGCTCGGGCGGCAGGTCGCGCAGCACGTGGTTCAGCAGCTCGACATAGTGGTTCGCCCAGCGCCGCACGTCCTCGATGCTCATGTCGGGCTCGAGCATGTAGTGCATGGCGAGATGCGGATCGTCGATCTGCAGCATGAAGCCCGCATCGATGATCGCCTTGTATTCCTCGCGCAGCGCTTCGCCGACGGCGATCAGGAACTCGTCGGCCGTCTTGTAGTGCTGGTTGACGTGATAGCGCACCACCTGGCCCGGCGAGACCGCCGGCATGAACACGTCGACCACGCTTCTGCCCTTGAGCGCGGATTTCAGGTTCTCGATGTCGGTCTGCGAGCGCCTTCTGGCCGATATAGTTCACCGGCCCCGTGCACAGCATCGGCGCCGGGCGCGAGCCCGAATGGCCGTTGGCATAGAACTCCGGGAACGAGCGCTTCTCGCGCGTGTCGATCTGCGGCGGGTTGTCCTTGCGCGCCTCCATGCCGCCGAGCCGCTCGTGGATGTAGGTGATGAAGCCGGGCTTCGACTGCTCGCCGTCATCGACGATATCGAGACCCGCCGCGACCTGGCGGCTTATGACGTCGTTCACGGCCTCGCGCACGGCCTTCGAATAGGCCGGCGAATGCGTGTCGCCGTCGGCCATCATGTGGGACAGCGCGTCGGGCCGGGGCAGGGAGCCGACATGGGTGGTGACGATGCGTTTCTGGCGTTCTTGCTCGAGGCTGTCATTGGGGGTTCCTCCGTGTGGCCGGATGTTCGCCGCTGGCCTCACGGAGCGCAAGGAATGTCCCCAGGCCCACATTCGATGCATTATGGCCCCTCCTTATGGGGAGAGGAACCATGGCAACCTTCGCACGGTGCACACGCATTGATGGGCGGCAGGTTTACGTGAATATGGATATGGTGCTGAGTATCGAGCGCAGAATAAATCAAGACGGTGCTTGGTCTCTCTGCGCGCCTTCTCGATGGCGACCTGTCGATCGAGGTACAGGAAGAGCCGCGGAATCTCATCCCGACGCAGTGATGGGCCGGGACGAGGTGTTATCTCTCCCGGGCCCGGTGTGGCGCGGCCCTGTCCGGCGCGATAGTGTGTCGCCGTCTCCACCAGTGAAGGGGCCGTTGCCATGATTCGACGCACGCTCGTGACGTTGACCCTCGCGCTGGCCGCGGGCCTGAGCGCCTCCTCGGCCCTCGCGCAGAGTTGGCCCAACACCGTTGAGCTGCAGATCGCTCCCGATATCCCCGGCGTCATCGCCGGCGGCACGATGCCCGAGGTGGTGGTCAAGGGACTGACGAGCTCGGATGACCCGCTGTGGCTGCCGAATGTCGGCCTGATCTTCTCGGAGTCGCAGGCCAACCGCATCGTCAGGCTGGACGAGAACGACAAGCCCGTCACGTATCTGGGCGATCTGCTCAACCCGCTCGGCATGACGGTCGACCACCAGGGCCAGCTCATTTCGATCCAGACGAGGCCCGGCATGATGGGACCGCGCGTCGTGTGGCCGAAAGGGAAGGAGAAGATCCTCGCGGACAATTACGAGGGGAAGGCCTTCGGCCGTCCGAACGACATCGTCGCGGACAAGAAAGGCGGCCTGTACTTCACGGACCCTCCGGGCAATCAAGCGGCCGGCGTGCCGTCGGCGGTGTACTACATCCCGCCCGGCGGCAAGGTCGATCCGCGTGACCGACCAAGCCGGGCGTCCGAACGGCCTGCAGCTCAGCTTCGACGAGACGATTCTCTACGTGAACGACACCGGCGGCATTCACGTCTACGCGTTCGACGTTCAGGCGGACGGCCGTCTGGCCAATCGCCGGATTTTCGCCACCTATGCGGGGCGCACCACGGTGAGCACGCCTGCGGTGCCGGTGTCGGCGGCCGATGGGCTGACCATCGACGACCAGGGCCGGCTCTATTCGCTGACGGAAGCGGGCATCGAAGTCGTGAGCCCGGCCGGGCACTCGCTCGGGATCATTCCGGTGTGGTGCATCACGCGGCGCTGCCAGAACCTCGGGTTCGGCGGCCCCGACAAGCGGACGCTCTACATCGCCGGCGGCGGCACGCTCATTCGGATTCCGATGCTCGCGCGCGGATTCGGCGGGCGGGTGAAGTAGGGAGACGGCATGCTGGCGGTCAGGGACGTAAGGCATCGCCGACTGCAGTCACTTTGATCCTTCATGGGTGGTAAACAGTTCAAGTATGGGTGGCGACTCTGCACCAGCGTTCCTTGACGATGACGCAATCCGAATTAGCAGCGACATTTTCGAGTACATTGACAGTGAGCCTAGCGAGGACCGGGGCCAGGGCCAGTCGCGTGATGGCCCCGCGTAAAGGTTCTTATGAGTAATTTCCCATAATATTGCTTATACGAAATTATGGGATGGAAAGCTGGGGGCGGATTTGGGGCTCCCTGGGGCCCGGATTGGAGCCAAACGCTCCCTCGCCTAACGTCCCGCTATGACCGCGCCCTCAGACAAGCCCACCGGCGACATCCACGAGCTGCTCGCCATCATGCGGCGGTTGCGCGATCCCAATGGCGGCTGTCCGTGGGATCTCGAGCAGAACTTCGCGACCATCGCGCCGTACACGATCGAGGAAGCCTACGAGGTCGCGTCCGCCATCGAGGCCAAGGACTATGCGGGCCTGAAGGACGAACTCGGCGATCTGCTGCTGCAGGTCGTGTTCCACGCCCAGATGGCGTCCGAAGCAGAAGCTGTTCGCGTTCGAGGACGTCGTGCGCGCCATCTGCGAGAAGATGATCCGGCGCCATCCGCATGTCTTCGCCGCCGGCGGCGCGAAGACTCCTGACGCCGTCACGGTCGCCTGGGATGAGATCAAGCGCCGCGAGCGCGCCGCCAAGCCGGCTTCCCCACTCAGCCTGCTTGACGACGTGCCGCGTGCCCTGCCCGCGCTCGTGCGCGCGATCAAGCTCCAGAACCGTGCGGCCGAAGTCGGCTTCGATTGGCCGAACGCGGTCCATGTCACCGACAAGATCGCCGAGGAAACCCGCGAGCTGGCCGAAGCTCACGCCTCAGGACAATCCTCCAAGATTGCGGAGGAATTCGGCGATCTGCTGTTCGCGATGGCCAACCTCGCCCGGCATTTCAAGCTCGACCCGGAAGACGCGCTGCGCGCCGCCAACGCCAAATTCGTCCGCCGTTTCAAGGCGATCGAGGCGGGTCTTGAAGCCCAGGGCCGACGCCCCGAAGACGCCACGTCTCGAAGAGATGGAGGCGCTGTGGCAGGAGGCGAAGAAGGCCGAGGGCAAAGGGAGCTAGCGCAAGAGTTATCGTGAGGATTCTCGCCCATGGAGTTGCCGGAGATCGCCCTGCCCGGGCTGACATCGTTCACCGCGACGCTCGAGGGCGCGTGGCAATCCGCGCGCGATGGCGGCCACTACCGCCAGCACGAGTGGTGCGGGTCTCTCAAGGCCGAGCGGCCCTTCGTGGCCGCAGCGGTCGTCCGCCGGGAGAACACGCTCTCGTGGTGCCGCACACCATGGCCTGCTTCGTCCGAGCATGCGGTGAAGATCACCTATTCGAGCTACGGACCGGAGCGGCAGCATTTCAACGCGTATCTGTCGATCGGGAACGCGATCGTGCAGACGCATGGCTTGAGACCCAACGCCGATCGTGCGGCGATCGAGATCGCGGACGGAGCGCTGGAAGGATCGAACCTTCGTACGCTCGTCCGCGTGGCGGAGACGCAATCGGTGTTCGGCGCGTGGCTGGTGGCGGCCGGCGATGCGCGCTCGGCCCGCAATCACACCTGGCACTTGCGCGGTTCCGGCTGTGAGGATGAGCGCGCCGCGCGCATCTTCGGCGGACGGCGCAACGGGTCTTTGATTCTGCTCTGACGGCGACGCCATCTCAGGACAGTCCGCCAAGGGTGCGGAGGAATTCGGCGATCTGGGCGTCACGGGCAGTGCCCTCGCCCGCCATCTCGAGCTCGACCCGGAAGACGCGCTTCGCGCCGCCAACGCCAAATTCATCCGCCGTTTCAAGGCTATCGAGGCGGGCCTTAAAGCCCAGGGCCGACGCCCCGAAGACGCCACCCTCGATGAGGTGGAAGCCCTCCGGCAAAAGGCAGAACACGAGGAAAACCAGGGGCTTTAGAGCGCGCTCCGAGGGAGGAGGGTCCGAAGCGCGCTCTAACCCCCTGATCTGGCCTGCACCCAGTGCCAGACCAGGATCCCCCTCACCGGCAAACGGCTTGGGACACATCAGGACACATCGTCGTCGGTGAAGACGAACCGGTCCGCGCGGGGTGGACGGGGGGCGTGCCAGCCCCGCGGCAGAGCCGGCTCGTCTTCGCCGTGGCGGTACTGCTGCAGTTGGGTCGTGCGCAAAGCCAGCAGTCCGTGCCTCTCGATGGCGGTCTTCCACGACAAGAATTCCTCGACCGTGAGGCGGTAGCGCTTGCACGCGTCATCGAGGCTCAGCATGCCCGCATGCACCGCGAGCACGACTTCGGCCTTCCTCCGGATCACCCACCGCGTGGTCGAGGGCGACGGCAGGTCGCGGAGCGTGATGACATCGCCGTTGGGGCCGATGACGTAGTTGGCACGCTTGCCGTCACGGCGCTCGGCGAACCCGCCCCGGCCCCAGGTGCCCCACGTGCCCTCGTTGGAGACCGCGTCACCGATTTCGCGTGTTGATTGCAGGCTTGGGGCGTCAACCCCTTGGTCCCGCTCGCTATAGCCGCCGTTCAACTCGGTCATTGTCTTCTTCCCCACCAAACTTCTTTGCGCTCGTGATCGAACTCGTCAGGAAGGATTGAACACGCGCGGGCGTCCGAAGGCCTGAAAGGCAGGCGAAACTCTCCTGAAAGTTTGCTTAAATCGGCCGTGAAGTGGTTCTGTTCAGGGGGAGTTCGGGCGGATGGACGCCGAGAAAGTCGCGGCGCGCGGCCTACCGCTTTGACCGCTTCACTCTCGATCCCGATCGCGGCGCGCTTTTGGGCCCCGACGGCGCGGAGCTGACGCTCCGGCCGAAATCCTTCGCGCTGCTGCAACTCTTCGTAGAGAACGCCGGCCGCCTGCTCGACCGCGACGCGATCATGACCGCGGTCTGGCCCGACGTGTTCGTCTCCGACAATTCGATCACCCAATGCGTGCGCGACATCCGCCGCGCGTTCGGCGACGAGTCGCAGACGCTTGTGCGCACGATCCCGCGGCGCGGCTATGTGTTCTCGGCCGAGGTGTCGCGCGTCGAGCCCACCCTGCCCGCTGTTCCCGAGCGCGCGGCCGAGATGGTCGTCGAGACGGCGCTCGACGGCGTGCCGATGCTGAGGCCCGCAGCGCCGAAGGGGATCGAGCCCGTGGGCCTCGCGCTGTCGCCCGAGCGGCGCCATCTCACCGTGCTCTATTGCGACTTCGCGGGCGCCGACCGGAACGCGTTCGACGATCCGGAAGATTTCGTCAATCTGATGCGCGTCTATCGCGAGCGCTGCGCGGGCGCGATCGCTGCGTGCGGCGGTCACGTCGCGAGCTATGCCGGCGACGGCGTGCTCGCGTTCTTCGGCTATCCGCGCGCGCGTGAGGATGCGGCCGAGCGCGCGGTGCGTGCAGGACTCGCGATCGTGGAAGCGACCGACGGATCTGAAGCCCGAGCTCGGCCCGGCGCTGAAACCGCGCGTCGGCATCGCGACCGGTCTCGTCGTCAACGATCAGGGCGTGGGCGGCGCGCTGGAACAGGTGGCCGTGGGCAAGCCGCTCGGCATCGCGGCCGATCTTCAGGCGAGTCGCGGAACCGGGAACGCTGATCATCGCCGACAGCACGCGCTCTCTGGTCGGCAGTCTGTTCGATCTCGAAGATCTCGGCGATCGCCCGGTCAAGGGCTCGCCCGCCGTGCGCGCGTGGCAGGTGATCGGCGACGGCCTCACCGAAAGCCGGTTCGAGGCGCTGCGCGGCACGAGTCTCACGCCGCTCGTCGGCCGCGCGCAGGAGCTGACGCTGCTGCTCGATCGCTGGGAGCAGGCGAAGGACGGCGAAGGCCAGGCGGTGCTGCTCTCGGGCGAGCCCGGCATCGGCAAGTCGCGTCTCGTGCAGACGTTGCGCGAGAAGCTCGCCGGCACGCCGCACATTGTCCTCAGCTATTCGTGCTCGCCGCATCGGCTGGACAGTCCGCTGCAGCCGGTGATCGCGCATATCGAGCGCGCGGCGAATTTTGCGCGCGGCGACGACGCGGCGCAGAAGCTCGCGAAGCTCGAGGCGATGCTGGGCGCACGCGATGAGGATGTCGCGCGGTCGGCGCCGCTGCTCGCGGCGCTGCTGTCGATCCCGACCGGCGGACGGTATCCGGCGCACGAGATGAACCGGCAGCAGCAGCGCGAACGCACGCTCGGTGCGCTGGTCGATCAGATCGCGCGATTGGCCGCACGCCAGCCGGTGCTTGCGGTGTGGGAAGACGTGCATTGGGCGGACCCGACATCGCTCGAGCTTCTGGGGCTTTCGATCGATCGCCTGCAGGGTCTGCCGGTGCTCGGGGTCATCACGTTCCGTCCCGAGTTCACGCCGCCATGGCGCGGACACACGCATGTCACGGGACTGACGCTCAACCGGCTGAGCCGGCGGCGCTGCGGGCATCTGGTCGCCGGACTGACGGCCGGCAAGTCGCTGCCCGATGTCGTGCTGGAGCAGATCGCGGCGAAGGCCGACGGCATGCCGCTGTTCGCCGAAGAGCTGACCAAGGTCGTGCTCGAATCCGGTTTGCTGCGCGAGGAAGACGACCGCTACGAGCTGGACGGTCCCCTCCTCCCGCTCGCGATTCCCGCGACGTTGCAGGACTCGCTGATGGCGCGTCTCGACCGGCTGACGCCGGCGAAGGAAGTGGCGCAAGTGGCCGCCGTGATCGGCCGCGAGTTCTCGCACGAGCTGCTGGCCGCGATCGTTCCGCGCGTCGAGGAGCTCGACGAAGCGCTGCATCAGCTGCTCGCGGCCGAGCTGGTGTTCCGCCGGGGCGTGACGCCGCAAGTGACGTACAGCTTCAAGCACGCGCTCGTGCGCGATGCGGCCTATGCGAGCCTGCTCAAGAGCCGGCGCCGCCAGCTCCACGCGCGGATCGCCGAAGTGCTGGAGGAGAATTTCTCAGCCGTGGTCGAAGCCGAGCCCGACGTGCTCGCGAACCATTGGGCGGAAGCCGGTGCCGCGGACAAGGCCGCGATCTATCGCCTGAAGGCCGGTCAGCGCGCGCTCGCGCATTCGGCGACAGCGGAAGCGGTGGCGCAGCTCACACTCGGGCAGGAGCTGCTCGAGACATTGCCCGAAGGCGAAGGCCGTCATCACGCCGAGCTCGATCTGCAGATCACGCTCGGCGCCGCGCTGTCGGCAGCGAAAGGTTACGCAGCGCCCGAGACGACGCGCGCCTATGCGCGTGCGCGCGAGCTCTGCGGCAAGCTCGGCGAGGATCGTCGTCTCGTGCCGGCGCTGCTTGGGCTTGTGGGGCTCGTACAACGCGCGCGATGAGCTCGACGCGGCGCGCGATGTCGCGGCTCAGCTGCTCAAGCTCGCCGAACAGAAAGAGGATCGCACGGCGAGCATCCTCGGCCATCGCTCGCTCGGCGCAACGCTCTTCGGCCTCGGCGAGTTCGCCGCGGCGAGAGATCACCTGGAGCAGATGCTCGCGCTCGTTTCACCGGAGATGGGCGTGTCGTTCGCGCGCCTGCCCTACGATCCGGGCATCTCGGGTCGCGCGTGGCTCGCGCTGACGCTCTCGGTGCTCGGCTATCCGGAGCAGGCGTTCGCGCAGGCGAACCAGGCGCTCGCGGATGCCGAACGCCTGACGCATCACAACACGACATCGATCGTGCTCGGGCTTGCGCTGTTCGCTCGCGCAGTTCCTGCGCGATCATCGCGATCTCGCGAAACACGCCGAGGCGCTGCGCGCGCTCGCGGTCGAGCAGAACTTCGCCTATTGGGCCGGTCTCGGAACCTATTTCCAAGGCTGGGCGCAGGCCGTGGCGGGCGATGTCGCGGGCGGCATCGCCGAGATGCGCCGCGGGCTCGCGGCGTGCCAGACGACGGGCGCGCAGGCCTATGTGCCGTACAATCTCGCGCTGCTCGCCGACATGTATCGCTCGGCCGGCGACACGCTCCAGGCGCGCAAGCTGTTGGACGACGCGCTGCACCGTCTCGGGCAGACGGATGCGCGCTATTGCGAGGCGGAGCTTCTGTGCATCGACGGCGAGCTCAAGCTCGCGATGTCGCCCGACGATCACGACGACGCGGAAGCGACGTTCCGTCGTGCGATCGAGCTGGCGCGGAAGCAGCAGGCCAAGGCGGTCGAGCTGCGCGCCGCGATCTGTCTCGCGCGGCGCGTGGGCGTCTCAAGGCAAGCGGCGCGAGGCGCGCGATCTGCTCACGCCGATCTATGGCTGGTTCACGGAAGGCTCTGCGACCGCCTATCTCGCCGAGGCGAAGCGCCTGCTCGACACGCTCGCCTGAGCCATCCACAGGCGTTCCACAAGCGCCAGTGGATTATGAGGATAGCGGCGTAAGGTATTGATCTTTCGCAGCAATGCACGTGCTCTGGACGCGTTCACAGTCGCCCACAGAGCCCCGCACAGCCACCTGTGGGATCTATGAGGATACCGCCCTACGGCGTTGATCTTCTTCGATGATCTTCAGCGATTTTCCAAAGCGGGCTGTGAATTTCTCGATCGTGGGCGGATCGGCGGCGATCACGAGATAGATGCCCTTCTCGGTGCTGCGCCGTTCGAGCACGCGGCCGTTGGCATGCGCCCAGGCGAGCCCCGCGCCGTCTTCCGGCGCAAGCGAAAGGCGCAGCGTCTGCTCGCGGCTGCCGAGGAAGCGGTCGAGCAGCTTCAGAAGCGAGTCGAGGCCCTCGCCCGTGAGCGCTGAAACCGCAACCGATTCGCCCGTCTGCATCGCCGCCTTGGCGCGGTTGCGCGCGAGCAGCGACTCCCGGACGTCGGATTCGAGCAGGTCGATCTTGTTGAGCACCTCGACGATGGTGCGCTCGTCGTCATCGACGCCGAGCTCCTTCAAGCACTTTGACGACGTCGTTTTTCTGCGCGTCCGAACTCGTCATGCGCGAGATCCCTCACGTGCAGGATCAGGTCCGCCTCCAGCACCTCTTCGAGCGTGGCGCGGAACGCGGCGACGAGCTGTGTCGGCAGATCGGCGATGAAGCCGACCGTGTCGGAGAGGATGACGCGCCGGCCCGACGGCAGCTTCAGCCCGCGCATGGTCGGATCGAGCGTCGCGAACAGCATGTCCTTGGCGAGCACCTCGGCCGAGGTCAGCCGGTTGAACAGCGTCGACTTTCCCGCGTTGGTGTAGCCGACGAGCGCAACGATCGGATACGGCACGCGTTTCCGGGCGCGGCGGTGGAGCGAGCGGGTGCGCTTCACCTCCTCCAGCTCGCCCTTGATCTTGGCGATGCGCTCGCCGATCAGCCGGCGGTCGGTCTCGATCTGGGTTTCACCGGGGCCGCCCAGGAAGCCGAAGCCGCCGCGCTGCCGTTCCAGATGGGTCCAGCTGCGGACCAGGCGCGAGCGCTGATAGGTCAGGTGCGCGAGCTCGACCTGGAGCCGGCCTTCGCGCGTGTGCGCCCGCTCGCCGAAGATCTCCAGGATCAGAGCTGTGCGGTCGAGCACCTTGGTCGACCAGGCCTTTTCCAGATTGCGCTGCTGCACCGGGGTGAGCGAGGCGTTGACGATCACCACTTCGGGCTCAAGACCGGCGCACAGGGCCTTGATTTCATCGACCTTTCCCGCGCCGATCAGCGTCGCGGGCGTCGGCCGGGCAATGGAGGCGATCAGGCCCTCCTGCGACTTCAAGCCCGATCGCGGCGGTGAGCGCTATCGCCTCTTCCAGCCGCGATTTTTCGCTCCGGGAGGTATCGGTGTTCGTCTTCCGCGCGACGTGCAGCACGACCGCACGCGTTGTCACGTGCGACGAATGCCCTGCCCCGCGGGATTTGCGTGACGGCGCGCGCGTCAGGCTTCACCCGCGGCCGCATCCTGCTCCTGAAGCTGGATCGGCCCCATCGGCATCACGGTCGAGATCGCGTGCTTGTAGACGAGCTGGACCTGTCCGTCGCGGCGCAGCAGCACGCAGAAATTGTCGAACCAGGTGATGTTGCCCTGAAGCTTGACGCCATTGACCAGATAGATGGTGACGGCTGTTTTGCTTTTGCGGACGGCGTTGAGAAATGTGTCTTGGAGATTTTGTGGTTTTTCGTTCATGGGTGAGCCCCACTTCTTTTCATGGCGCCTACCTTATGGCGCACGCGCCGGGGACATGAATTTGGCCCTGGTTCCATCACTCTATAGGCCTCCCCCGCACTTGCGAAGGGCAATCCGGCTTACAGGTTGTCGCTGCTGACCCAGAACGAGGCAGCCGGGTCAGGGCTTGGCCTCGGCGAGCGACATTTCCCGGTAAAGTGAATGGATGCGCGCGGCCATCGGTCCGGGCTTGCCCGCCCCGATCGCGTGGCCGTCGATCCTGACCACGGGAATCACGCCGCCGCTCGCGGATGTGATGAAGGCCTCGCTCGCGTCGCCTCGCTTCCTTCACGGTGAAGGCGCGTTCTTCGATCGCGTTGATGCCGTGATGCGACAGCGCGGCGAGCACGCCCTTGCGCGTGACGCCGGCAAGGATGTTGGCGGTGAGCTCGCGCGTCACCAGCACGTCGTTCTTGGTCACGATCCAGGCATTGGTCGAGGCGCCCTCGGTGACGAAGCCCTTGCGCGTCCACGAGCCATGCCTCGTAGGCCCCGCCTTTGCGCGCCTGCGTCTTGGCGAGCACGTTCGGCAAGAGGCCGGTCGTCTTGATGTCGCACCGGCCCCAGCGGATGTCCTTGAGCGTCACGACGGAAATGCCTTCGGCGCGGCGCTTGTCGTAGCTCTTGGGATCAATGCTGCGCGCCGTGATGATGAGGCTCGGCTTCGCGAAAGGCGGGATCGCATGGTCGCGGCGATAGGCGCCGCGCGTGACCTGCAAATAGATGAGCCCGTCCTTCAGCCGGTTGCGGCGCATCACCTCGCGCATCACCACCATGAGCGCCCCGCGTCCCATCGGCATGGGAATCGCGAGCTCCCTCAGGCTGCGTTCAAGACGATCGAGATGGCCCACCTCATCGAGCAGCAGCCCGTCATTGACCGAGCACACCTCGTAGACGGCGTCGGCGAATTGGAGGCCGCGATCTTCGATGTGAACGGCCGCGCCCGCGTGCGGGAGATAGCGGCCGTCGACATAGGCGATGCGGCCCGTGAGGCCTTGTACTGCTGCATCAGGCGTTGAAGGGCTGTTCGAGACGCGCGGACGACACGCCCAGCGACTTCAGCTTCCGGTGCAGCGCCGAGCGCTCCATGCCGATGAACGACGCCGTGCGCGAGATGTTGCCGCCGAAGCGGTTGATCTGCGCCAGCAGATAGTCGCGCTCGAAGATCTCGCGCGCTTCGCGCAAGCGGAAGCGAGATGATGAGGTCGGGCTTGGACCCTTGCGTCCAGGGCGAGGCGCTGCCGTTGAAGTTCGCGGGCAAGAGATCGGCCGAGATCGCTTCGGCCGCATCGTCGGTGGCGAGAATGAGCAGCCGCTCCACGATGTTCCGCAGCTGCCGCACATTGCCCGGCCAATGATAGGCCTGGAGCACCGCCATCGCCTCGTCCGCGATCTCGCGCATCGGCAGGCCCGACGCGATGGAGAGCCGCTTCATGAAATGCTGCACGAGCAGCGGCACGTCGTCCCGGCGTTCGGCCAGCGACGGCACGCGCACCGGCACCACGTTCAGGCGGTGATAGAGGTCCTCGCGGAAACGGCCCTGCTCGATCTCCTGCCTCAGGTCGCGGGTCGAAGACGAGATCACGCGGACATCGACCTGAACGCGCGTCGTGCCGCCGATGCGCTGGAACGTCTGGTCGATGAGCACGCGCAGGATCTTGCCCTGCGTCTCGAGCGGCATGTCCGAGACTTCGTCCAGGAACAGCGTGCCGCCATGGGCGATCTCGAGGAGGCCGATCTTGCGGCCGGTCTCGTTCTCCACGCCGAACAGCTCGGCTTCGATGCGCGAGGGCGCCATCATCGCGCAATTGACCGCGACGAACGCGTTGCCCGAACGGCGCGACAGCGCGTGGATCAGGCGCGCGGCGACCTCCTTGCCCGAGCCCGAGGGGCCGGTGATGAGGATGCGGCTCCGCGTGGGAGCCACTTTGTCGACCAGCTGACGCAACTGGGAGATGGCCGTCGAGCTGCCGACGAGCTCGGTGTCGTCGCCGGCCTTCAGCTTCAGCTCTTCGACCTCACGCTTGAGGCGCGCGGCTTCCAGCGCGCGGCGCACGACATGGATCAGCCGGTCGGCCTTGAACGGCTTCTCGATGAAATCGTAGGCGCCCTTCTTGATGGCGGCGACCGCGGTTTCGATCGTGCCGTGACCGCTGATGATCACCACGGGCAGGTCCGGATGCTCGCGCTTGAGCACATCCAAGACCTGGATGCCGTCGAGCCGGCTCCCCTGAAGCCAGACGTCGAGCACGACCAGATGCGGACGGCGGTTGGCGATGGCCGCCAACGTGCCGTCGGAATCAGATGCGACACGGGTCTCGTAGCCCTCGTCGGCGAGAATCCCCGCCATGAGCTCGCGGATGTCGATCTCGTCGTCGACGACGAGGATCTCAGGCGCGACCAGCGACCCGTTCTTGTTCATGTGCCAACTCCTGCTCGTGCTTGATGGACTGACGCAACGGAAACTGCATGCGGATAACGGCGCCGGCGATCTCGCCGGCTTCGTCGAACGAATCTTCGAGCGACAGCTCCCCTCCATGGTCTTCGAGAATCTTGCGGACGATCGCGAGGCCAAGACCCGTGCCCTTGGCGCGCGTGGTCACATAGGGCTCGGTGAGGCGGTGCCTCTGCTCCGTCGGCAGGCCGATGCCGTTGTCCCTGATCGCAATCGCGACGCGAGCGTTCTTGATCTGCACCTCGATGGCGATGCGGCCCGGCGTCATCTCGCCCGCCGTCATGCGCGCTTGGATCGCTTCGAGCGCGTTCTTGAGCACGTTGGTCAGCGCCTGGCTGACAAGACGTCCGTCGCATTCGAAATGAATGGGATCGGTCGGCGCCGTGACCTCGAACGCCACCTGGGGCTGTGCGACGCGCTGCAGGAAGACGGCGTGGCGCAACAGCTCCTGCACGATCTCGCGGCGGAAGACCGGCGCCGGCATGCGGGCGAAGGAGGAGAACTCGTCGACCATGCGTCCGATATCGCCGACCTGGCGGATGATCGTGTCGGTGCATTGCGCGAAGACTTCGGGATCGCTGGACACTTCGCCCGCGTATTTGCGCTTCAGCCGTTCGGCGGAGAGCTGGATCGGCGTCAGCGGGTTCTTGATCTCGTGCGCGATGCGCCGCGCGACATCGGCCCAGGCCGCGGTGCGCTGGGCGGAGACGAGGTTCGTGATGTCGTCGAAGGTGACGACATAGCCCGTCTTGTCGTCGGCCTCGCTCGAGACCTGCACGTTGAGATGGCGGAGTGCGCCATTGCGCCGGACGTCGACTTGGCCCGACGCGCGTCCTGAGGGGTCCGCCATGCCGCGGCGGATCAAACCGGCGAGCTCCGGGATCGACTCCGAATAGTGCCGCCCTTCGGTCTCCTCGGGCGCGACATCGAGCATCCGCGCCGCCGTCCGGTTGAGGAGCGTGACACGCCCTTCCCCATCGATGCCGATGACGCCCGCGGAGATGCCCGCGAGCACGGCTTCGGTGAACCGGCGCCGCGCGTCGAGCTGGCTGTTGGCGTCCACCAGGTCCTTGCGCTGCGCTTCGAGCTGCGAGGTCATGCGGTTGAACGTGTCGGACAGTGCGCCGACTTCGTCGTCGTCCGGCCCGGTCTCCACGCGTACGGAAAGATCGCCTTCCGAGACGCGCTCGGCGGCGCCCGCAAGCCGTCCGATCGGAGCGACGATACGATTGGCCGCCCACAGCGCGAGCCATACCGCGGCCAAGCAGGATCAGGAGCGCCACAACTGCGTAGAGGACCGCGAACGTGATCTGGATTTCCGAGCGGCTCTGGCTCAGCCGCTGATATTCCGAGACCGCATCCTGCGTGCCGCGCTGATGATCCAGCACCATCGGATCGACCGTACGCGTCACCAGCAGATAGGCGTCGACGAACGCATGGAGCTTGACGAGAGCCGAGACGGCATTCTCGCCCTCATCCAGCACCACGACTTTGTACTCCTCCAGAGTGCCGCTCTGCGCCTCGGCGATCTGTTCCGGCGTCACCGGCCCGCGGTCGGGCATCGTGGCAAGCTTGGCGCTCGCGATCGTCCGTCCGGTGGAATCGACCACATAGACGGCCGGCAACGCCCGGATCTGCGCTTCGGTCTCGAGGATGTCGACGATCCGCTTCTGGTCGGTTTGCAGAAGCGGACCCGCGCGGTCGAGGTCGAACGCCATTGCGCGGATGTCGCCCTGGATGACCAGCTTGTGCTCTTCGACATAGGCATCGGCCACACGGACCGAATTGGTGAGCGCCGTTTGCACGCGCTCCGAGAACCACGCCTCGACACCGAGATTGAGCGAGACCGCCGCGAAGATCGCGACCAGGATCGCGGGGATCACGGCAATCGCCGAGAACATCCCGACCAGCCGCACATGCATGCGCGAGCCGGCCGCGCCCATCTTTCGTTCGGACCACAGCCGCGTGAGCCGCCAGGCGATGAGCACGCCAAGCGCAAGCACGAGCGTAAAGTCGACCACGAAGAGCACGACCATGGTCGAGGGTGTCGGGTCGTAGGGCGCGAAGCCCGAGATGTTGAGATAGGTGAGGATGCCCGAGACGATTGCGGCAAAGGCTACGGCAAGCGCCGTCAGCGCCGGACGCGACAAGGCTCGGAAGAGCTGAAAAGGCCCACTCAACACACGCGAACGAAACACTGACGCGATCGCCATGCGGCCTTAGGCCTCGCAGTTCGAGAATAGTATCACCCTCGGAATATCTGCGAGTGTAGCAAAGCCACAGCATGTTGCAATTATGCTGCGATCAACCGCCAAAACTTATCACGAAGGGAACCCAAGCTTGGGCGTGTCAATAGGACCTAAGTCCACGTATGACCTCGACCCCCAGCTCGCGGATTTTCTTCCTCAGGGTGTTGCGGTTCAGCCCCAGCAACTGGGCCGCCCGGATCTGGTTGCCCCGCGCCGCCGCGAGTGAAATCGCGACCAGGGGACGTTCCACCTCCCGGATCACCCGGTCGTAGAGCCCCGCAGGGGGCAGACGCTCGCCATATTCCGCGAAATGCTTGGCGAGGTAGCGCTCCACCATGGTGGTGAGGCTGGTTTCGTCGTCCTGAGCGGCCGGCATCGTCCGTTCGAGCTGGACCAGCTCGCGCCGCAACCGCGTCCTCGTGGATGGTCTCGTCGGGGTTCAGGACCACCAGACGCCGGATCAGGTTCTCCAGCTCGCGGACGTTTCCGGGCCAGGTATGGCTCTTCAGGCGCTCGACAGCGGCCGGTTCCAGCCGCTTCAGCTTGAGCCCGTCCGCCTCCGCCTTGCGCAGGAAGTGCCGGACGAGATCGGGAATGTCTTCGATCCGCTCGCGCAACGGTGGCAGCCGCATGGGCACGACATTCAGGCGATAGAACAGGTCCTCGCGGAACAGTCCCTGCTGAATGAGCTGCTTCAAGTCGCGGTTGGTGGCGGCGATGATGCGGACATCGGTCTTGATCGGCAGGCGTCCGCCGACCGTCGTGTACTCGCCCCCCTGCAACACGCGCAGGAGTCGCGTCTGCGCTTCGAGCGGCATGTCGCCGATCTCGTCCAGGAACAGCGTGCCGCCTTCGGCCTGCTCGAAACGTCCGACGCCGCGCGCGGTCGCTCCCGTGAAGGCGCCGCGCTCATGCCCGAACAATTCGCTCTCGATCAGCTCCTTGGGGATCGCCGCCATGTTGACCGCGACGAAGCTGCCGTTGCGCCGGCGCCCGTAATCGTGGAGCGCGCGGGCGACCAGCTCCTTTCCGGTGCCCGACTCGCCTGAGATCATCACCGTGAGATCGGCCTGCGTGAGCCGCGCGATGATGCGGTAGATATCCTGCATCGCCTGCGAGCGTCCGATCAGCGGCAGACGCTCGTCACCCGGCTCGATCTCGGGCTCGGGCCGCTTGTTCTTCGGCGCGTTCATCGCGCGCTGCACGATCGAGGTCAGCTCCTTCAGATCGAAGGGCTTGGGCAGATACTCATAAGCGCCGCGCTCGGCCGCCGTAATCGCCGTCAGGATGTTGTTCTGCGCGCTCATCACCACGACGGGAAGCTCGGGGCGCAGCCGCTTGATCCGCGGCAGGAGATCGAACGCGTTCTCGTCGGGCAGGATCACATCGGTGATGACGAGGTTGCCCTCGCCCTGTGCGATCCATCGCCACAATCCTGCGGCATTCGCCGTTGTCCGCACGTCATAGCCGGCTCGGCCCAACGCCTGGTTGAGAACGGTGCGGATGCTGGCGTCGTCGTCGCAAACCAATATCGTGCCGTCAGGCATGAACAACCTCGCTGGACTCCGCCCTCTGATCGAGATTTGCGGCAACAGGGAGAAGCACGCGGAAGACGGTGCGCCTCGGCTGTGACTCGCATTCCACGACGCCGCCGTGATCGGCGATGACCTTGGCCACGAGCGCGAGGCCGAGGCCCGCGCCCTTCGCCTTGGTCGTGACAAAGGGATCAAAAATATGCGGCAGTAGGTCGGGCGGGATTCCGCTGCCGTTGTCGCGCACGGTGACCTCCAAGCGGAAGGCTCAACCGTTGGGCCTTCCCTTGTCCGCCCATTGCAATTCTGACGCCAGGACGGTAGCCGGTCGACAACACGATCTCGCCATTGTCCGTAGGCGCCGCATCGGCCGCGTTGCGCACGATGTTCATGAACGCCTGGATGAGGCTGTCGCGGTCGCCGGAGACCGGCGGCAGCGACGGGTCGAAGTTCTCGATGATGCGCAGGCGCCGGCCGAAGCTCGTCTCGGCAACCTGCTTCACGCGGTCCAGCACCTCGTGGATGTTCACCGCAGCACGCGTCAGCGCCATCGGATCGCCGAACGCTTCCATGCGATCGATCAACGCGCGGATGCGGTCTGCCTCATCGCAAATCAGCTGAGCCAGCGAACGGTCGGAGGCCGGAATCGACTCTTCCAGAAGCTGAGCGGCGCCGCGGATTCCCGCGAGCGGGTTCTTGATTTCGTGCGCGAGAACAGCCGCCATTCCGCTCATAGAGCGCGCTGCACCGCGATAAAGCAGCTGCCGGTCGATGCGCTGTGCGAGACCGCGCTCCTGCAGGAGAACAATCACCGCCCCTTCAGGTTCAGGCGCGGTGGTCAGCGTCACATCGGCCAGGCGTTCGCCATATCGCGGCGTCGAGAGATCGACATTCCTCTCCGCGATCGATGCGCCGCGCTCACGCGTCTGCTGTACGAGTTGCAACAGCGGACTGCCGAAGGGAACCAGATCGGCGAGCTTCTGCCGCAGCAGGAACCCGAGCCCCATCGCGAAGAACTGCTCCGCCGCCTGATTGGCGTAGAGCACCTTGCCGTCTACGCCGACCATGATCAGCGGCAGCGGCAGACTCGATGCAATCGTTCCGCCTACGAATCGATCCGGCTCGGAAAATCGTGTTACCGTCTCGGTCGCCAATTTCCTGTGCTTCACCATCAACGCCCCCACAGAACCCAACTTATGCCTACTTATTAGGCACTTTTGTCTATTGCCTATCCTATAGGCGAATTGTTGCAGTGCAAAGAGATATCGTCGCTTGGCGCGTACCAACTTGACGCATAGCCTGGAACCGGAGGATTCATGGCCGAGACTGTCGCCCTGATTGTCGCCGCCGGCCGGGGTGAGCGGGCCGGAGGCGGCGTCCCCAAGCAGTTCCGGCTGCTCGCCGGAAAGCCGGTTTTGCGCTGGGCGATCGAGGTCTTCCGGGGCCATCCACAGGTCGACGCCGTACAGGCCGTCATCCACGGTGACGACCGGGAGAGCTACGAGGCGGCGGCCGCGGGGCTCGGCTCTGGGTGCCCCCATCATCGGCGGCGCGACCAGGGCAGACTCGGTCCGGAACGGGCTGGATGCCCTCGGGCAGTCCCCTCCCCGTCGCGTCCTTATCCATGACGGCGCGAGACCGCTGGTCTCTTCCGCTCTCATCAGCCGTGTGATCAGCGCGCTGGACATCGCCGATGCCGCAGCACCGCTCCTGCCCGTGGCTGACACGCTGAGGCGGCGGACGGCAGACGGATACGAGACGGTGCCGCGGAATGACCTGCTGCGCGCGCAGACGCCGCAGGGGTTTCGCTTCGACAAGATTTGGGACGCGCATCGGCGGTTCGCAGGCGAGGCGGTGACCGATGACCTCGCGCTCGCCGAGCGCGCGAACCTCACGATCGCAGCAATTGCCGGCGAGGAGACGAACATCAAGCTCACCACCTCTGACGATTTCGCGGCCGCGGAAAAACTCGCGCTCTCCTCTCTGCTCGATGTGCGCACGGGCACGGGCTTCGATGCGCATCGTTTCGGACCCGGCGACCATGTCTGGCTCTGCGGCGTGAAGATCCCGCACTCGGCCACGCTCGTCGGCCATTCGGATGCCGATGTGGGGTTGCATGCGCTGACCGACGCGATCCTGGGCGCGCTCGGCGCCGCCGATATCGGCGCACATTTTCCGCCGTCGGAGGAACGCTGGCGCGGCGCGCCCTCGCATCTGTTCCTCGAGCACGCCGCCGAGCTGGTGCGGAACCGCGGCGGGTTCATCTCCCATGTCGACGTGACGCTGATCTGCGAGCGCCCGAAGGTCGGGCCGCATCGCGAGATCATGCGCGCGCGGCTTGCGGAGATATTGCGGATCGACATCGGCCGCGTGAGCGTGAAGGCGACCACCAGCGACGGTCTCGGCTTCACAGGCCGGAGCGAAGGCATCGCCGCGCAGGCCGTGGCAACGATCAGGCTTCCCGCGTGAGCTCACTCTCCTCTCTGCTCGCGACGTTCTTCGGTATCGGGCGCATTCCCTTTGCGTCCGGAACGTTTGCGTCCGCAGCTGCCCTTCCGTTCGGCGTGCTGCTCGCGATGCGCGGCTGGCCAGCGCTAGGAAGCGCCGTGCTTGTCGCAATTGTTGTCGGCATCTGGGCCTGCGGCGAGCACGCGGCCAAACTCCGCGTTTCCGATCCCTCCGAGTGCGTGCTCGATGAAGTCGCCGGCCAGTGGATCGCGCTTATGCCGATCGCGTTCTACGCGCGCCCGTATGATTGGCCGCTCTATGTGATCGGCTTCTTCCTTTTTCGCCTGTTCGATGTGGCGAAGTTCTGGCCCATGTCGGCGGCCGAGGACTTGCCCGGTGGACTGGGCGTCATGGCCGACGATGTGCTGGCCGGTCTGATCGCGGCCGCACTCCTCTGGGTGGCGCTCGCGAATGGGTGGGTGTGATGTTCTCCGATCGCGTGCTCGTGCTCGCACAGGCGCTCATCGAGGAAGCGCGCGAGAAGCGCGTAAAGATCGCGACCGCTGAATCCTGCACCGGCGGATTGATCGCAGGCCGCGCTGACCGAGATTCCGGGCGCGTCCGAAGTCGTCGATCGCGGGTTCGTGGTCTACAGCAACAACGCCAAGACGAAATTGCTGAACGTGCGCGCCGCCGTGATCATGAAGCACGGTGCGGTCTCGGAGGAAGTGGCGCGCGCCATGGCCGAAGGCGCGCTCAAGAATTCCTCAGCGGAGATCGCGGTCTCCTGTACAGGCATCGCTGGGCCCACAGGCGCAACGCCCGATAAACCGATCGGGCTTGTGCATCTCGCCGCCGCCCGCACAGGCCAGACCACGCTTGCCGAGGAATGCCGCTTCGGCGACATCGGGCGCAGTGAAGTGCGCATGCGTTCGGTGGAAGCCGGGCTGAAGCTTTTGCTGCAGATCATTTGAAACAGCGGCGTTCAGCAAGCTCAGCAAAGCGTGATCTTCCGCTTGTCGCTTTGCGGATGCGCGCGGACTTGTCCCGCAGATAGCCTCACCTACGTCCTTGTTACCCCTCAAGGGGGAGTAGCCCAGCCGCGCGTCCGTCAGTACGGGCGTTGTTCCCCGGGCGCGCGGGCGACGCGAGTAACCGTCGCGGCAAGACCTTTGTCGGAAATGGCCAGCATGTCGGCTGGAGAGCGAGCCCCTCGTTCTCCGGACGCGATGCGTGGCGACCACAACGATGGAGGTCGATCATGCGCAAGATATTGGTTCCCGTGGACGGATCGGAGCGTGCTCTCGAAGCGGTGCGGTATGTCATCGCTCTCGTTCGAGACGGTCGGCCGTCGGAGATTCACCTGATCCACGTACAGCCGCCGCTGACCGGAGACGTGACGGCATTCGTCTCCCATCGCGCCGTGCAGGATTTTCATCTGGATGAGGCTCGACGCGCGATGAACAGCGCGCGCGAGCTGCTCGATCGCGCGAGCATTCCCTATGCCGTGCACATCTTTGTCGGACAGGCCGCACCGGTCATCGCCGAGTGCGCGCGCGATCTGCGCTGCTCTTTGGTGGTCATGGGCACTCATGGCTTCAGCAAAGTCACGCATTGGCTGCTGGGTTCGGTCAGCCGCGAGACGATCCACCTGATCGATCCGGATATTCCGGTCACGCTGGTGAAGGCTGGTCCTGCCACCCGCGCGCCGCAGTATCCGGTTTCCGCGTCGCGGCCAGCCTGAGCTGACCACAGCGCCGATCCAAACCACCACGAAAAGAGTCCACGATGTTCGAGTTCATCAGCGCGCCCGGCCTGGGCGTTCTTCTTCAGGTCATCATGATCGACCTTGTGCTCGCGGGCGACAATGCGATCGTCATCGGGTTGGCCGCCGCGGGTCTTCCGCCGGAACAACGGTCGAGAGTCATCCTGTTCGGAATCGCAGCCGCCACCGTGCTGCGCATCGCCTTTGCCGGCATCACGACACAGCTGTTGCAGATCGTCGGCCTGTTGCTGGCCGGCGGAATCCTGCTGCTCTGGGTCTGTTGGAAGATGTGGCGCGAGTTGCAGCGGACGCATCCTCGGCGCTCATCCCGCGGCCAGCTCGCGGCCGGCACACACGGCGGTGGAACGGTCGCGCTCAACGGCGCGCCGCAAAAGACGCTCGCACAGGCGGCTTGGCAGATCGTTCTCGCGGACGTGTCGATGTCGCTCGACAACGTGCTGGCGGTCGCAGGCGCCGCGCGCGAGCATCCCTACCTGCTCGTGTTCGGACTGCTGCTGTCGGTCGCGATGATGGGCGTTGCCGCGAGTTTCATTGCGCGGCTGCTCGAGCGCCACAGATGGATCACCTATGTCGGCCTCGCGATTGTTCTCTACGTGGCGTTCGACATGATCTATCGCGGGACCGAGGAGCTGCTTCCCCTGGCCGCTGCGGCGACGGGTTAATCAGGTGCGCACGGAGACGCTGCGATAGAGCTCGTCCGCGCGATGGATGAACGCTTCGGCCATGCGCGCGGAGACGAAGCCGAATGCGACGCCGGCAACGGCGGACAGCAGCGCATTCGCGAAGGCGAAATCGATCAGCACGTGGACCTCGCACCCCTGCGGGAGCGGCACAAAGCGCCAGCGCGTGTCGAGCCTCTTGAACGGTCCCTCGACATGCTTGGCCTCGATCATGCCCCCTTTATGATCGAGGCGCACACGGCTGATGTAGCGCTCCTTGAGTCCGTGATACTCGACCGCCATCTCGGCGAGCGCGATCTCCACCTTGCCCTCGTGTTCGCGCTTGAGGATCTTCAGACCCGAGCACCACGGCAGGAACTCCGGGTAGCGCTCCATGTCGGCGACCACCGTGTACATCTGGTCCACCGTGTACGGAACGATGCGCGTTTCTTTATGGAGCGGCACTGCGTGAAGCCGCGCGCGCGGCGCGCAGCCGCGCGAAGTCCTCGCCCGCGTGATACGACGAGCGCGTCAGCGGGCTTGCCGAAACCATCAGGAACCCTTTCGCGCGGGCGATGGCTTCGAGACCCTTGAACTCGTCGGGCGTCCAGAAGCGCTCCACCGCGGCGTGCTTGCGGGTGGGTTGCAGATATTGGCCGATGGTGAGGAAATCGACGCTCGGCCGCGCGCAGATCGTCCATCACCTGCATGATCTCCTCGCGCGTTTCGCCCAAGCCCACCATCAAGCCGGACTTCGTGAACGCGCCGGGATCGATTTCCTTCACCCGCGCGAGCAGGCGCAGCGACACGTAGTAGCGCGCGCCCGGCCGGATCGAGAGATAGAGCCGCGGCACGGTTTCGAGATTGTGGTTGAACACGTCGGGCGGCGCTTCCATCACCCGCTCGACCGCGCCCGGCTTGCGCAGGAAGTCCGGCGTCAGGATCTCGATCGTCGTCCCCGGCGAGCGTTCGCGAATGGCGCGGATCGTGGCCGCGAAGTGCCCCGCCCCGCCGTCCTCGAGATCGTCCCGGTCCACGGACGTGACCACCACATGGGCAAGCTTGAGCTTCTCCACGGCCTCAGCCACGTGCTCGGGCTCGTGCGGATCGAGCCCGCCCGGCAGCCCGGTCTTCACGTTGCAGAACGAGCAGGCGCGCGTGCAGGTGTCGCCCATGATCATGAAGGTGGCATGCGCCTTGTCCCAGCATTCGCCGATATTGGGGCAGCCGGCCTCCTCGCAGACCGTGTGCAGGCCGTGCGCGCGGACGATCTCGCGCGTCTGCACATAGCCCGCGCCGACGGGCGCCTTGACGCGGATCCACTCGGGCTTGCGCTGCAGCGGCGTATCCGGCCGGTGCGCCTTCTCGGGGTGGCGGACCGGGCGGTCCTTGGCGTGGTCGTAAACCGTGGTCATGGACCTATACGTATAGCCTGCGGGTTAGGAAATCATCTGCTTTGGCGAAGGCAGCCAGAAACCAAGCCGTTTGTTCCCCCGTTGCCTTGCGTTAGGTTTGCCGGAAAACGAGGAGACATCTTGGCCGACAAGCTTCCCCCTTACGATCCGGCCCGTGCGCGGCGGACATTGTTCTCGGCCCTCGTCGATGCACGCGCGCAGTTCGGGCGCACGAACGCCATCATCACCGACGGCGACGAACGCACCCTCACCTACGAGGAACTCGTGCGCGCCGCGCTCGCGCTCGGTCATGCGCTGAAGGCGGGCACGAAGAAGGGCGAGACGATCGGCGTCCTGCTCCCCACCGGCATCGGCTCGGTGATCGCGGTTCTTGCCTTGTCGGCCTACGGCCGCGTTCCCGCCATGCTCAACTTCACCGCCGGCGAGCAGAGCATGAGAACGGCGCTCAAGATGGCGAAGATCGCCCGCGTCGTCACCGCGCATCGCTTCATCGAGCTCGGCAAGTTCGAGGCGCTCGAAGCGTGGATGAAGACGGCCGTGAAGATGGTCTATCTCGAGGACGTACGCGAGAAGCTGTCGCTGTTCGACAAGGTCACCGCGGTTGTCGGCTCGCTGCTGCCGCGCCAGGTTGCGCCCCGGGTCTCGCCCAACTCGCCTGCCGTCATTCTGTTCACGTCGGGAACCGAGGGCGAGCCCAAGGGGGTCGTGCTTTCGCACGCGAACATCCTGGCCAATGTCGAGCAGGTCCGAGCCCACATCGCGTTCTATCCTGACGATGTGGTGTTCAATCCGCTGCCGACGTTCCATTCGTTCGGGCTGACGGTCGGTGCGCTGATGCCGCTCTATCTCGGCGTAAAGGCGGTGCTTCATCCCACGCCGCGCCAGCCGCATGAGATCGTCCGCCGCATCAAGCAACATCGCGGCACCATTCTGCTCGCGACGGACACGTTTGTTTCGCAATACGCCCGCTGCGCGGAGGCCGAAGAGCTGAAATCGCTGAGGCTCGCGGTCTGCGGCGCGGAGCGCCTGCGCGACGAAACGCGCCAGCTCTTCCGGCGAAAATACACGGTCGAGCTGCTCGAAGGGTACGGCGTGACGGAAGCCTCGCCCGTTCTCGCCGCCAACCAGTCCGGGATGAATCGCGCCGGTACCGTTGGTCATATGCTCCCCGCGATCGAGACGCGCATCGATCCGGTGGAAGGCATCCGCGATGCCGGCAGGCTCTATGTTCGGGGACCCAACATTATGCTCGGCTACATCCACGTGGATAAACCGGGCGAGATCGTGCCGCCGGCGGGTGGCTGGCACGACACGGGCGATGTCGTCGCGCTCGACGAAGATGGTTACCTATCGATCCGCGGGCGCCTCAAGCGCTTCGCCAAGGTCGGCGGCGAGTCGGTTTCGCTGACGGTGGTCGAGAATTGCGCGTCCGCTCTGTGGCCGGATCATCAGCACGCGGCCGTTGCGGTCGCCGATGGCCGCAAGGGCGAAAGCATCGTGCTGGTGACCACCAATCCTGACGCCTCGCGCAGCGATCTGCTCGTCTGGGTGCAGAACCATGGCGTGCCGGAACTCGCTGTGCCGCGCCGCGTTATCCGCGTTAGCGATATTCCCGTCATGGGCAGCGGAAAGGTTGATTACCGCGCAGTCACCATGATTGTGGCTCGCGAGGCCGAAACGGCCGCCGCATCCGTAAAGAGCGAATAGCGACCGCAGTACAGTCTTAATCCTGTCAACATCCTGCCCACGATTTTCCGAACCGAAAGCCTATCCTTTTCGTTATCTCGATGGCGCTTGCATGAAGCAGCGCCGCGGATGGGATGGGCCGCAAAATGCATCGGATACTCGCTATCGTGGGGGCGGTATTCCTTGGGACGATCGGCGTTGCATGCGCCGAGACCGTCACACCGTTTTCCGAAACGAGCCCTGCGATCGAGCTGACGCCAGCTTGGCTGTTGCCGCATTCCGGCAACGACGGACAGTTGAGCAAAGAATCGGCGCGATCCAGCGATCGCAATTCGACCGGCGGTTTTCGCACCGAGGTCGAAGCGATCAGCGAGTTGGTGGCGATTCCCGGTCAGGGGATGACGCCGGTCGGAAGTCTGATCGCAACCCGCGTGATGGTGAGCGGCCTCTATGAGCTGGACGGTGGCGCCTGGCGGCTGAAACCGTTCGTGGGCGCAGGCTTCGGCGTCATGGACGTCAGCACGATATTGCTCGGACACGAGCAAATCTCGCTCGCGACCGATGTGCAATTCAAGGGCGGCGTGAACTTCAACATCACGCAGAAACTCTTGGGCAGTTTCGAGTGGCGCTGGAGTCACGGCTCGAAACCCACCTTCGCGTTGAGTGGTATCCCGACAAAGTTTCAGCTGAAGCGCGGCGGCTTCCTGATCGGCGTGAATTACAAGCTGCAGTAAAGCTTACGCTACGTACGGCTTCGCGCGGCCCGCCAAATCTTCTCCGGCGTGGCCGGCATATCGATGTGCAGGATTCCCAACGCATCCGAGATGGCGCCGATGATCGCGGGCAGCGCTCCGATCGTGCCCGCTTCGCCGGCTCCCTTCACGCCGAGCGGATTCGTCGTGCACGGGATCTCGTTGTAGACGATGTCCAGCGCCGGCATGTCGTCGGCACGCGGCATCGCATAGTCGGTGAATGTTGCCGTTGTCAGCTGGCCGGTCTCTTCGTCGTAGACGCAGTTTTCCATCAGCGCCTGGCCGAGCCCTTGCGCCACGCCGCCGTGGATCTGGCCATCGAGGATCATCGGATTGATGACGCGTCCGACGTCATCGACGATGTGATAGCGCACGATCTCCACCGTTCCGGTTTCCGGATCGATCTCCACTTCGCAGATATGGCAGCCGTTCGGGAATGTCGGCGGCGACTCGAAACTCCCGCTTTCGTCGAGGCCGTTCTCGAATCCCGGCACGCGATCGGTCTTCAGCGTGGACGCAAGCTCGCTCACGCCGATCGAGCGTGCGGTGCCTGAAACCCTGAACCGGCCGATCTCCTCCTCGACCTCGAACTCGACCGGTTCACCGCCCGCCTGGAGAACGTGCGCGGCCGCACTCTTGCCCTTGCGGACGACGCCTTCGATCGCAACGCCGATCGCGTTGCCCGCCGCTTGCGCCGAACGCGAGCCCACGGTGCCGCCGCCCGCAACGCCGAAATCGGTGTCGCCCTGTTTGATCACGACCGTCTCGTAGGGCACGCCGAGCCGGTCGGCGACGATCTGCGCGAAGGCGGTCTCGTGGCCCTGCCCGTTCGATTGTGTCGCGAGAAAGACTTCGACCGTGCCGTCCACGGCGAAGCGGATGACCGCAGGCTCAGGGCCCGCGGGCCCGCCCGAGGCTTCGAAATAATACGCGATGCCGAGCCCGCGTTTCTTCCCGCGGCGTTCGCTTTCCGCCCGCCTGCGCTCGAAGCCCGCCCAATCGGCGCGCTGCGCGCAGAGCTCGAGATTGCCGGGGAAATCGCCCGAGTTGATCGAGAGCCCGCGCCAATTGCGATACGGCAGCTCATGCGGCGCGATCAGATTGCGCCGGCGGATTTCGAGCCGGTCGATACCGAACGCGGCAGCTGCTGCATCGAGCAGCCGCTCGGTGACGTAGATCGCTTCCGGCCGCCCCGCGCCGCGATAGGACGTGATCACCGTCGTGTTGGTGAAGTAGCCCCGCACATGCGCGTGCACCGCGGGCACGCGATAGACGCCGCCCATCACGCGCAAGCCGAGTGTGGGGATATACGGCGCCACGTGCGTCATATACGCGCCCATATCGGCGGCGCTTTCCAACCGAAGCGCGAGGATGCGTGCGTCCTTGTCGAGCGCGAGCTCGCCCTTCATCTTCACGTCGCGGCCGTGACCGTCGGCGAGGAACGCTTCGATGCGCTCGCCGACCCATCGAACGGGCCGGCCGAACCGCTTGGCCGCGATCAGCACGAGCGCCTGCTCGGCAACGACGGTCGCCTTCATGCCGAAGCCGCCGCCGACGTCCTCGGTGACGACGCGGAGCTTCTGCGGGGGAATCTTCAGCAGCGCGATCGCGATGCGATCGCGGATCGTGCTCGGCCCCTGCGTCGAGGTGTAGAGCGTGTAGCGGTCGGCGGTCGCGTCGTAGACGCCGACCGCGCCGCGCGGCTCCATCGGGCTCGGAGCAACGCGGTTCTGCACGAGCTCGACGGAAACGGTCTTGGCAGCGGATGCGAACGCCTCCTTGCAGGCAGCCTCGTTGCCCTCCGCCCAATCGAACGCAAGTTGCCCGGTATCCCGTCCCAGATATCCGCACCCTGAGTGACGGCGTCGAGGCTCGCGGTCGCGGCGAGCGGCTCGTAGTCGACGACGACCAGATCGGCTGCGTCCTTGGCGATTGCGGCGGTCTCGGCGATCACCATGGCGATCGCCTCGCCCGGAAAGCGCGCCCTGTCCTTCGGAAGCAGCATCTTGGGTGACTGCTTGATCGGCGAGCCGTCGCGGTTCTTCATCACGCCGCGCACCGGCATCGGCCCGGTCTCGCCGAGATCGTCGGCGGTCAGCACGCCGATGACGCCGGGAAGCTCACGCGCCGCGTCCGCATCGATGCTCTTGATCAGGGCGTGCGGATGGGGGCTGCGGACAAAATAGGCGTGGGCTTCGTCCTTGAGCCGGATGTCGTCCGTGTAGTGGCCCTGCCCGGTGACGAGGCGGACGTCCTCCCTCCGCCTGACGGCCTGCCCGACACCGAATTTCATGTGGATTTTGCCCTGTTCGCGAAATTTCGAATTGTTTCGTTATCCCTTTGTTGACCAATTTAACAACCTCTTAACAGGCCTTGGGCTAGCGTCCCCTGGCCGGTTGCGCGTGTCTGGCGGCCGGCGGGGGGCATCTTGTGAGTACCGAACAAGGGCGAAACGCCGTCTCGGCGCCGCTTTCGCTGGTCTCGGAGACCAGCGCGCGGAAGCTCATCGACAAGCTCGCGAGCTCAGGCCAGCTCAGGGCCTCCTATCTCATCCGCGTGCTCCGCGAAGGCCAGATCGAGCTGTTCGACCACGGTTTCGCGACCCTCCTGCAATTGGACGTTGAGCCGATGCGTCAGGTCCTGTACGGGCCGAGCCCGCGTCCGGTCGCGCTCGCCTGCCGTGCGGCCGGTATCGACGGCTCGGTGTTCCAAACGGTCTTCCAGCTTTGCCGCCGCCATAGGCCGTGCGGGACCGCCCTCTCCGACTCGGATGAGCGGGAGATCCGGGCCATCTTCAGTCAAGTGCCCAAAGGGGATGCCCTGCAAAGGCTTAGGACCGAAGCGGCCTGAAGTGGCAAGTCCGGGTCGGAATTGCTACATGTAGGTCATGATCGATCCATTTGGCCGTTCCGTCACGTATCTGCGTGTCTCCGTTACCGACCGGTGCGACTTCCGCTGCGTGTACTGCATGCCGGAGCACATGACCTTCCTGCCGAAGGCCGATGTGCTCTCGCTCGAGGAGCTCGACCGGTTGTGCAGCGCATTCGTGCGCAAGGGGGTCAACAAGCTGAGGCTGACCGGTGGGGAACCGCTCGTCCGCCGCGACGTGATGAAGCTGTTCCGCTCGCTCGGCCGGCATATCGAAACGGGCGCCCTTTCCGAGCTGACGCTGACCACCAATGGAAGCCAGCTCACGCGCTATGCCTCCGAATTGGTGGAGTGCGGCGTCAAGCGCGTGAACGTCTCGGTCGATACGCTGGACCCGGACAAGTTCCGCGCCATCACGCGCTGGGGCGATCTTGGAAAGGTGCTCGCCGGCGTCGATGCGGCGCAGGCCGCGGGCCTGCAGGATCAAGATCAACGTGGTCGCGCTGCGCGGCGTGAACGACGAGGAAATCCCCGCGCTCATCGAATGGTCGCATGGCCGCGGCATGGACATGACGCTGATCGAGACCATGCCGATGGGCGATGTCGACGCCGACCGCACCGAACAATATCTCCCGCTCTCGCTCGTCCGCGCGAACCTGGCCAAGCGCTTCACGCTGGACGCGACCGACGAGCGCACGGGCGGGCCTGCGCGTTACGTCCGCATTGCGGAGACCGGCGGCCGGCTCGGCTTCATCACGCCGCTGTCCCACAATTTCTGCGAGTCGTGCAACCGCGTGAGGCTGACCTGCACCGGCACGCTGTACATGTGCCTCGGTCAGGACGACGCGGCCGATATGCGCAAACCGTTGCGCGCCTCGTCCGACGACGCGCTCCTTGATGCCGCGATCGACGAAGCGATCTCGCGCAAGCCCAAAGGCCACGACTTCATCATCGATCGCCGCCACAACCGTCCTGCCGTTGCGCGTCAGATGTCGCTCACGGGCGGCTGACGTCCCTGATGGCGCAGAAACTCCATTTCGTCGCTTCCGATGCGCCTGAAGCGCAAGCGGTGCTGAGCAGACTGCACGCGCGCTATGGCGATGCGGGGCCAGACGCCGCCGATGTCATCGTCGCGTTGGGCGGCGACGGGTTCATGCTCCAGACGCTGCACGCGTTCCTCAACCGCGGCGTTCCGATCTACGGCATGAATCTCGGCTCCGTCGGATTCCTGATGAATGCGTTCCGCGAGGACGATCTGCCGAAGCGGATCGAGGCCGCGGAGCCCACGAAGATCCGCCCGCTCCTGATGCGAACGGTATCGCCCATGGGTGAGCGCACCGCGCTCGCCTTCAACGAGGTGTCGCTTCTGCGCCAGACGCATCAGGCGGCGAAGCTCCGCATCGTGCTCGACGGCAAGACGCGTTTGGATGAGCTCGTCTGCGACGGCATCCTCGTGTCCACGCCGGCGGGCAGCACCGCATATAATCTCTCCGCACACGGGCCGATCCTGCCGATCGATTCAGCGCTGCTCGCGATGACGCCGCTGAGCGCGTTCCGGCCGCGACGCTGGCGCGGCGCGCTGTTGCCGCGTCATGTGCAAATCCAGTTTCGACATCATCGAGCCCGCCAAGCGCCCTGTCAGCGCGGTTGCGGACAACACCGAAATGCGCGATGTCAGCCGCGTCGACGTCGCGGAGGATCGCGATACGACAGTGACCATGCTCTTCGACGCCGGCCACAGCCTGGACGAACGCATCCTGGACGAGCAGTTCTTCTACTGAATGAAGAACAGCCTGCCCTTCGTTTACAGCTTTCCGCCTGTCGTCTCGCCCAACAGCAAGGTCCTCATCCTTGGCAGCATGCCGGGCGAAGTCTCGCTGAAAGCACATGAGTATTACGCGCACCCGCGCAATGCATTCTGGCGCATCATGGGCGAACTGTTTGGCGCCGGTCCGTCCCTTCCCTATCAAGAACGGCTGACCGTTCTCGATCGTGCCGGAATCGCGCTCTGGGATTCGTTACGCGCGTGCACGAGACCTGGCAGTCTCGACTCTGCCATTCGGGACGAGGAGGCGAACGATTTCGTCACCTTGTTCGCGTCCTTTCCGAAAATCACGCATGTGTTCTTCAACGGTGCGAAGTCCGAAGCGGCATTTCGCCGTCACGTGCTGCCGAGGCTAACCGATCCGAAGCAGGCCTTCGTGCGTCTGCCCTCCACCAGTCCCGCTCATGCAGGGATGACATTCGACAAAAAAGTCGAACGTTGGCGCGCCGTAGCAAAGGCTCTGTCGTAAGAGCCCTATCGGCAGGCTTAGGAGACCTGGCGGCGCGCGAGTGACGGCGCGGCGAATGCGGCCGCGAAGATGTCGAGCAGACCTGCGCTCAAATTCAGCGGCGAACGCGGCAACACAGGTGCGTCGCTTGGAGTCGTGTCGCCCGTGAATACGAAGCGCGAGCCGCGGATCGCGATTCCGAATTGATCGTCTGTCTCCGCGCGAACCAGGCGCGCAGGCACGGTCGACGCGGGCGTCCCGTTCGATGCACGCGGCGCTTCCGATGCAACGGCCAACTGCGGCTGCTGCACGGGCGCCGGCGACGCAGGATGCTCGCCCATCGCCCAGGCATGCACTTCGCCGACGGTCTTCGCGCGTCCATCCGCGTGATAGAAGACGTTGCGGTTTGCCTTCGCAGCCTCCGGAAACGCAAGATCGGCCCGCGCGCCCGAGTGCTGTTCGTTCAGCGCGATGAGGCGCTTTGCGCCGCGCTCACCGAGGAAATGCGCGGCGTAGAGCTCGCCGGCGCAGACCGCGCGGCCGAGCGCGCATTCGAGCGACTGTTTGGTGGCTGCTGCCGCCTCGCCGGCCATCAGGGCGGAAATTTCTGGATCCTCGCGCAGGGCAAGAATTGCCGACTTCGTCTCAGGCGTGCCGACCACCAGGCGGCCCGACTCCGTCCGGCTGATGGCGTCGGCGTAGTGGCCAAGACCGTGTTCGCCGCCATAGCGCTTGATCAGGGAAAGCCACGTCTGGTCGATGAACTGGAAAAGGCCGGTCGCCGACGAACCCTTTGATTTCGCGGTGTTATCGAGATTGCTCTCGCGCTGTGCGGTGGCCAGGAGATAGGTGAAATCCGAGCCCGTTTCGCGGCTTGCGGACTTGATCGCCGCCAGCACTTCTAAGGGACTCGCGGCACGCGCTGCACTCAACATCTCGGTCGTCATGGCCAGGGCCTTCTGCTCTGCACCCGACCACCTCGCAACAGCCGTGCCAGAAAGTCAGAGGGCGTCGCGGATCTCGCCCACCACGCGCAAGAGCTCGGCCGCGCCGTAGTGCTCGGGCTGGCCCGCGCCCCACACGGTGCCGGGCCAGACGGCATCGCCCTTCTTCCGCGCGACCACGTGGACATGAAGCTGCGGAACCAGATTGCCGATCATCCCGACATTGATCTTGTCCGCGCCGCCATGCGTCCTTGCCCAGCCCTTCAGGCGTTCGGCAGCCCGCGCGATCTCGGTGGTCAGCTGCACGCGCGATGTTTCATCGAGATCGAAGAGCTCGATGATGTTGGGCCGCCGCGGCACCAGCACGATCCAGGGAAAGCGCTTGTCATTCATCAGGAGGACGCGCGACAGGCTCCAGTCGACGATGACCGCCGTGTCCGCCATGAGCCGTGGATGCAGCACGAAACCCATCGCGCCACCCCTCCCTCTCCCTCATCAATTTGTACTCGCATCGCAGGTTGCCTGCCAGAGGCCGCTGCATCAGCGCGCGTTGAACCGCCGGGGATCGAAGCTGCGAAGCTCGGAAGCGGACTGAGAGGTCAGAACGATCTGCTGCATCGCATCGGCGACCGCAGGTGCGAAAAGGATGCCGTTGCGGAATTGCCCGCCTGCAACATACAGCCCGTCCACGCTTGAGGCGCCGAGCACCGGCGCGCCGTCGGGTGTGCGCGGCCTCAAGCCCGCCCACATTTCCGACACCGGCCATCCGCGGAGAGCCGGAACGATGCGCACCGCCGCGGAGAGGAGGCGCGCGCATGCGTCCGCCGAAACGGATGTGTCGAAGCCCGCATCCTCGACCGTTGCACCGATCAGCACGCGACCGCCTCGTGCAACCATGTAGGCGTCGTCACCCCAGAGAAGGTGCTTCGGCAACATTGTTCCGCCGGGGGCCTGCACGGCCACCATTTGCCCCTTCACCGGCGCCACCGGCGGCAACTCGGCCGGCGCGCCGCCGAACTCGTTCAGCCACGCGCCCGAAGCCACGATCACCGCATCGCCCGCAATCGTTCCTTTCGCGCACACGATTCCGCGCACACGATGATCGGTGATGAGCAGTCCGCGGACTTCGGTGTTCTCGTGGATGGCGATGTTGCGGCGCGCGAGCGCGATCCGCAGCGCTTCGGCGGTGAGACGATTGTCGACCTGCGCATCGCCCGGAACGTAGAGGGCGCCTCGCACCTCCGGCGAAACGAGCGGCTCGCGCTGTGGCACAGCTTGCGCCGTGAGCCATTGCGGCGCCAAACGCATTCAGCTCGCTTGCATGCTGCGCAAGCGCGTGGGCGCGCGCGTCGTCGAGCGCCAAGATCAGCGAACCGGGCTCGCTATATCCGATTCCGCATCCGCTCTCGGCCTCGAGCTCGGCGGCGAAGCCCGGCCACGCTTCACGCGAGCGTCGCGCGAACGCGGCAAGCTCTGCGGTTTCGTCCTTCAATTCCGCGCCGGGCGCGATCATTCCGGCGGCGGCCCATGTGGCGCCTCGTCCGGCAAGTCCGCGATCGTAGAGTTCGACCTCCGCGCCCGCTTGCGCCAGCCGCCAGCCGATCGCCATTCCAGCGATCCCGGCGCCGACGATGATCACCTTCATGGCCGTGCCGCGGTACGCAGTTTGGCCATCGCCGAAACGATGGAGATGCCGCAGGAGAGGAAACAGAGCGAGCCGTAGAAATAGGCGAGCGGCGTGAAGGTCCAGCGCTCCGCGATGCAGAGCAGAACCACGATCACGAAATTCTCCGTGTGTCCGCAGAGCACGAAGTCGTCGTCCCAGCTGCGCTGCGGGGAAAAAATGCGCACCGCCAGAACCGGAACCGCGGCGACCACAAAACCGAGGAGCAGAAATGTCGCGGCAAGCGCGTCCTGCTGGCGGGCCATCGCGAACGCAAACGGGATCATCGCGAAGATCAGCAGATCGAGCGTCGCATCCAGAAAGCCGCCGATCGCAGTCGGTCCCTTCACGCGCGCGATCATGCCGTCGAGAATGTCGCAAACGCGATTGAGCGCGAGAAAGAACAGCGCGCCGGCATATTGCTCGGTGATGATGAATGCGATCGCCCCCAGACCCATCATGAAACCGACCAGCGTGATGGTGCTGGCGCGGATACCGGCTCGGGTCATGGCGACCGCGAGAGGATCGAGCGGCGACGCGAATATCTTCCGGACGGGTGCATCGAGCATGGCCATCGCATAAAGCCGATGGGCAAAAGGCGCAAGATCGCGGCCCGCAAAGGGGTTCCTTCGGGGGAACTTCGCGGCCGTAGGCCGCAGGGATGACGGACGGTTTGCGCGGCCCTATATTTCCGCGCCGACAGGCGAGTCCGAATGATGGAAAAGGCAACGTTTGGAGCGGGATGCTTCTGGGGCGTGGAGTCGTTCTTCCGCGCCGTCCCGGGGGTCACCGACGTCGTCGTCGGCTATGCGGGGGGCTCGGTGGAAAATCCGACCTACCGCCAGGTCTGCAGCGATACGACGGGCCACGCCGAAGTCGTTCAGATCGCTTACGATCCCGCAAAAGTGAACTATGACCGTCTGCTCGATGTCTTCTTCGCCAATCACGATCCCACTACGTTGAATCGCCAAGGGCCCGACTACGGCTCGCAGTATCGCTCCGTCGTGTTTGCACATTCCCCGGAGCAAGAACGGCAAGCCCGGACGAAAGTGGAGGCGCTCACCAAGTCTGGCCGCTTCAAGCGGCCGATCGTCACCGCGATAGAACCCTTGAGGAATTTTTATCGCGCCGAGGACTACCATCAACGCTATTTCGAGAAGAACGGACTGCCGTCATGCCACGTCACACTTCCGGAGCTCTAGCACTGGTCGCAGCAGCTTTTCTCAGCTCCGGTATCGCGGCAACGGCAATCGCCCAAGGCAACGGCGATCGCTATGTCGGCCCGTCCTTCGCCACGCGCGCGCCCGTCATCGCGCAGAACGGCATGGCCGCCACCATGCAGCCGCTCGCCTCGCAGATCGCGATCGACGTGCTCAAGAAGGGCGGCAGCGCGATGGACGCCGCGATCGCGGCGAACGCGGCGCTCGGGCTGATGGAGCCGGTCTCCTGCGGCATCGGCGGTGACCTGTTCGCGATCGTCTGGGACCCGAAGACCAAGCGGCTCTACGGTTACAACGGCTCCGGCCGCTCGCCGCGCGGACGCTCCTACGCCGACATGCAGCGCAAGCTCGCCGGCCGCGACTACGTCCCGGGATACGGCTCGCTCTCCGTGACCGTGCCGGGCACGGTCGATGCCTGGTATGCGATGCACGGCCGCTTCGGCAAATTGCCGATGTCCGAGATACTTGCTCCCGCCATCGCCTATGCGCGCGACGGCTTCCCGGTCACGCAGTACATCTCGGCCCTGTGGCGCGCGAACATGGTGTCGCTGTCGAGCTCGCCCGACGTCGAAGAGTTCGAGAACGCGCAGAAGACCTATCTCATCAACGGCGTGCCGCCGGTTCAGGGCCAGATCTTCAAGAATCCCGATCTCGCCAAGAGCTATCAGGCGCTCGCCCAAGGCGGGCGCGACGCGTTCTACAAAGGCCCGCTCGCGCGGACGATGGACGCTTATTTCCGCCGCATCGGCGGTGACCTGCGCTACGTCGATTTCGCCGAGCATCGCGGCGAATGGGTCGATCCGATCTCGGTCAGCTATCGCGGCTACGACGTTTACGAATTGCCGCCGAACAGCCAGGGCGGCGCGGCGCTGCAGATGCTCAAGATCCTGGAGGGCTACAATCTCAAGGCCATGGGGCCGGGCTCGGCCGACTCGCTCCATCTCATGATCGAGGCGAAGCGCCTCGCCTATGAGGACCTCGCGAAATATTACGGCGATCCCGAATTCGCCAAGACGCCGATGACGGAGCTGCTTGTCGGAGGCCTACGCGAAGCAGCGCCGCGCGCTGATCAAGACCGATCGCGTCAACCCCAATGTCGGTCCGGGCGAAGCGAAGCTCGTGCCCGGCGACACCACCTATCTCACCGTCGCCGACAAGGACGGCATGATGGTGTCGCTGATCCAGTCCAACTACGCCGATCTCGGCTCGGGTCTCGTCCCCGATGGGCTCGGGTTCATGCTCCAGGATCGCGGCGCGCTGTTCTCGATGGATGCGAAATCGCCCAACGTCTATGCGCCCAACAAGCGGCCGTTCCACACCATCATTCCCGCGTTCGTCATGAAGGACGGCGAGCCGTTCCTGTCGTTCGGGCTGATGGGCGGCGACATGCAGCCGCAGGGGCATGTCCAGATCTTGGTCAACATCATCGACTTCGGTATGAATCGCCCAGGAAGCAGGCGATTTCATGCGCTTCCACCACATCGGAGGAACCGAAGTGACCGGGTCCCCGTCGCCGGGACCGGGTTTCGTGTTCATGGAGTCGGGAATTTCACCTTCGGTACAGGCCGAGCTAGCGAAACGCGGTCATTCTGTCATGGTTGGCGGCGGGAATTACGGCGGTTACCAGGGCATCATGCGCGACCGGTTGAACCGGGTATATTGGGGCGCAACGGAAATGCGTAAGGATGGCGTAGCGATCGGGTACTAGGCACACGTCGGCGCAAATTCGGGGGTTGGCATGTGGTGGAAATTCCGGAATGCGTTGCAGCAGGTCCATCTGTGGATCGGACTGACGCTGTCCATCCCGTTCATCCTGATCGGTCTTTCCGGCAGCGCGATCGTGCTGGTCCACGCGATGCCCGACTTCAAGATGCCGTTTTCCACCACCAGCGGCGACCATCATCCCCTCGCCCGGATCATCGCGGCCGCCAATGAAGCCGCGCCCGAGGGCAAATCCGCCGCGCTGGTGAGGGTGCCGCAGGGCTTGTGGGAGCCGGCGGCGGTGCAACTCACCGACCCAACCCGAAACGGGAACCAGCTCGGCGACTCGGTTTTCATCGATCCCGTATCGCTGGAGGTGCTCGGCAGCGCAGAACGGTACCGCAACGGCGAGTTCATGCGCTTCCTCACGTCCATGCACTTGGCCCTGATGTTCCCGTCCTATTACGGCGCGCAGACCGTCGGCTGGATGGGTGTCGCGATGTGCCTGTTCGGCATCTCCGGCCTCATCCTCTGGTGGCCAAGGAAAGGCCAATGGCGCGCGGCGCTCCTGGTGAAGCGCGGGACCAAGGGCTTCCGGCTCAATCGCGACCTGCACGGCGTGATCGGCTTCTGGTCGCTTCCGGTCTTCATGATCCTGAGCCTCAGCGGCGTCTATCTGGTCTTCCCGACGACGTTCGGCGACGGCGTCAAGACGCTCCTGCCGCACGAGAGCACGCTTGAGCATCTCGAGATCGACGCGGCCACCGTCGCCAGCATCGTCAATCCGGATGCGTTGACGCCGGACGAGGCCGCGAAGCTTGCCCTGGCGGCTGTCCCAGGCGCCCGGCTCCATTCGGTGCAGCTCCCTCCGGGCGACGAAGGCACGTTCATGGTCACCCTCATGCCGCACTACGCCGGCGAGGGTGCCCCGCAGATTTCGGCGTTCGTGGGACCGGGCGCCTCGGTGGCCGCGGTCGTCGACCCCCGGCAGGACCCGATGGGCACCCGGATCCTGGACTGGATGAAGGCGCTCCACTTTGGGTTGGGGCTCGGCGTCGTCTGGAAGGTTCTCGTTTTCCTTTCGGGGTTCTTGCCGCTGCTGTTTGCCATTACGGGCTTTCGCATGTGGCAGATCCGTCGTGCGCAGAAGCGCACTGTCCCCGATGGTCTGGCGGCTCCCGCCGAGTGAAGGAAACGGGTCCTAACGGATTGAATCAGAGACCAGATTCGTGATTCTCCGCTTGCGGGAAAGTCGAATTGAGTGAAACTTGGTAAACGCAATTCGTCGCGCGTGCCCTATTTTCGAACGAATTTGATCGTCTGAATAGGGAAGTTGGTAGCGTTAATCCGGCGGCAAGTGTTGACGACCCTATAATCCGCCGGGAAAGATGCGGCGGCGTGCTCGGATAAGACGCCGGCGCGTGACACATTTTATGCGGAAGGCCGGGGGGCACTGTTCCCGGACCGCGCGACAGGAACAGAGGGCCTTTTGCGAGACGTTCAGTCGAGGGCATCTGCTGGAATCCGCCGTCTATTGCACCGGATCGACCGGACGACGGATCGCGTTCTCGGGTCGCCCGACGGCCGCTGGACGCTCGCCTCCACCTTGATGACCGGATCGGTCGTTGCCACCGTCACCTGGATGGCCTTAGCCGCCACGCCGCCTTCCTCCCGCCTTTACGAGCCCGGCCACGAGCAGGTGGTCGTCCCGACCGATCTCCTCACGCGTCTGGCCGAAGCAGCCTCGGGCTCACCGGCAGCCGCCGCTCCCGCGGCAGGCCCGGTTCGGACGGCCAGCCTGATCGGCCCGCCGCTCACGAGCCCGCTGGACCGTCTCTCGAGCTCTCCGGCGGCACCGGCGCGACCGGCGCGCTCCTCCAACGAGACCCGGACGCTCCAGTTCAAGACGGGCGACACGATCATGGAAGTCCTCCAGGACGCCGGCGTGTCGAAGGAAGACGCAACCGCGGTCGTGGACGCCATGCGGCCCCTCCACAACCCGAGAAACATCCGCGCCGGACAGACCTTCGAAGCGACGTTCGGACCGGCGCCGGGAAGCATCGGCCCGCAGGACGATCGCCTACACCGGGGACGACGACGCTTCGAGCGAGCGGAGACTCCTGTCGCTCTCGTTCGCGCCGTCGATCGAAAGTCAGATCACCGTCAAGCTGACCGTGCCCCAGGGCTATCTGGCCGAAACGGTCCAGCGGAAATTCAATGAGCGCTATCAGCGCGCCGCGGCGAAGATCGACTCCAGCCTCTATCTCGCTGCGATGCGCGCCGGCATCCCCGCCAACGTCGTCGTCGACCTGATCCGGATGTTCTCCTACGAGGTCGACTTCCAGCGCGACGTGCAGCCGGGCGACGAGTTCGAGGTGATCTTCAGCCGCTTCTACGGCGAAGACGGCAAGGTCGCGAAGACCGGCGACATCCTCTCGGCCTCGATGACGCTCTCTGGCAAGAAGCACGCGCTCTACCGCTTCGAGAGCAACGGCGAGGAAGAATATTTCGACGAGACGGGCCAGAGCGCCCGCAGCATGCTGATGAAGACGCCGGTCGATGGCGCGCGCATCTCGTCGCGCTTCGGACGGCGCTTCCATCCGGTGCTCGGCTATACGCGCATGCACAAGGGCATCGATTTCGCCGTGCCGACGGGCACGCCCGTGATGGCAGCCGGCGGCGGCGTCGTGACACACGCGTCCTACACGCGCGGCTTCGGCAACCTCGTCGTCGTCAGCCACAGCAACGGCTACTCCACCGCCTACGGCCACCTCTCGCGCTTCGCGTCGGGCGTGAAGAAGGGCGCGCGCGTCCGTCAGGGCCAGATCGTCGCCTATAGCGGCTCGACCGGGATCTCGACCGGTCCGCATCTGCACTACGAAGTTCGCATGAACGGCTCGCAGGTCAATCCGACCAACATCAAGATGGCGAACGGCCGGACGCTCACCGGACAGGAACGCCGCACGTTCTTGAACGAGCGTGCGCGGATCGATCAGATGGTCGCCGCGCTTCCGATCTCCGACAAGCTGATCCAGGCCGTCGACCTGCGCGAAGCCACGGTCGAATAACTTCAGCGCCTCGCGGTTGCGATCTCGCGATCGGCCAGCACGACATAGCGCAACGGACCGCGCAGCACTCCATCGAACGGATAGCACGTCACCAGCGCGAGACGCGCGCCTGTGGGCCCGCCCTCGGTCGGATCGAGCCCTGAGGCATCGGCGCGCACGACACGCGTCTCGACGACGCGGAACGCGCTGTGCACCCCGTCCGCGGTCTCGACGACAATGCGGTCGCCATTCTTCACGTCCCGCAGATAGCTGAACTGCGTGTCGCGATGCGCGGCGATGACGGCCGTGCCTCGCGCCCCGATCGGCGGCGTGTCGGTCATGTGTCCCGGACCGAACGCCATCGCCTGGCCGCTCGCCCCTTCGAGCACGATCGAACGCTCGCCGAGGCGAGGCACTTCCAGGACGGCGACCGGTGTGATGTCGGCCCACGGCCAGGGCCGGACGCCGTTCTCGCCCGCCTGCGTGCGCGCCCACGCTCGTTCCAGCAGAACTTGCGCGAGAGCGGCCTTGGCCGGGATGTACAGCGCAGATGCGACGAGCGCCGTTCCGGCGGCCATCAGCGCGAACGCCGTGAGGCGAAGGGCGCGCATCGTGTGGTGGATTTGAAGTTCCTCATTTCGACATGGCATCCGCGTTGAGGAACTTCAAATCCAGAACCACACGAGAACAATGAGGTTGCTAGTGTGGCTTTGAATCCGAAATTCGCTAGGAGCCTTGCCCAGAGATGTTGCGAATTTCGATTCGCCACGCGCGCCCCCGCGATCGCGTTGCGCTGGCGCGCAACGAGCGCGCCAGCCAACAGCAGCAGCATGATGCCCAAGATCAGCATCAGCGGCGCTGGCGTGCTGCCTTGCGGAAGCACAAGCCCGGCATCCTGAGGCTGGACAGCGCCCGGCGGCGTGGATTGGAGGTCCAGCTTCATCAGCAACGTGTCGGGAACCGCATCCGCACGCCGTTCGAGAACGCGCGCTCGCTCGCCGAACACCTTGTCGAAGTCCCAACCGTCCGGAAGATTGAGCGGGACCTGACGCGATGCGAGCGTCTCATCCGCGTGCCGCGCTACGACCACATCGACCGCGACGAGGCTGGTGAGACGGCTGACCAGATGATGGCTCAGCGCCACATCGAGGACTTCGCGATCGATCGCCGAAACGTCGACACCATTGACGCGGCTCTCTTCCAGCGCCGCGATCTTGTTGCGGGCCCACAACCGTTCGATGCCGTTTCCTTCCGCGGCCCCCGATAACACCAGTCGCACTTCCCACTTCATGCCGTCGCGATTGCCCTTGAGTGTCAGAGCGCCATCGCTTCCCGTCGTCTTGAACGTGACGACGACCGGCTCGCCCGCATAGAGATCGGGAAGCGGATTGGGCCACGACTCGGCGCTCGTGCCGCTCGGCCATTCCGAGGCGAGATCGGTCATGACCGGACGCTCGAGCTTGACGAAGAGCTCGTCCATCTGGGCCGTCACCTGATCGGTCGAGCCGATATAGGTGAAGGTGCCACGCCCTGCCCGCGCGGCGCCGCTCATGAAATGTGAATTCGGCGCGGACCCGATACCGACCGTGAACAGCCGCGTGCGGCCGAGGCGCTGATTGATGGCCGCGAACAGCTCCGCCTCGTTGCCGACCGCGCCATCGGTCATGAAGATCACCTGGCGCAGATAGGACCGGTCGTCCGGCATATCGTCTCTCAGCGCCGCGATGAGCGCGGGCAGCATCACGGTGCCACCATTGGCTTCGAGGCTCGAGACATAACCCTTCGCGAAACCGACATTCGAAGGCGTCGCGACGACGGCACGCGGAAAGAGCTGTGTCATCGTGTCGTCGAAGCGGATGACGTTGAAGCGGTCGGCCGGCGTGAGGCGATCGAGCCCCAGCAGGAGGCCTGCCTTGGCCTGACGGATCGACTCGCCGCCCATCGAACCCGAATTGTCGATGACGAAGACCGTTTCGCGCGGCAGATGCACGTCGCGGCTCTCGCTTGCGCGCGGCATGATCAGCGCGAGGTAATAGTCGCCGTCATCCTTCTGCTCCTTGAGCAGCGACACGGCCGGCGCGTCGCCCGCTTTCGGTGCGAAGCTGAAGACAAAGTCGCGGTCCGCGGGCACTTCGCGGTCGGCCAGCGCGACTTTCGCGCGCATCTCGTTCTCGCGGACGACCAGTATATGATGGCTTTCGCTGGCGATCGGGCCGATCGGAAAACCCGCTTCGATCGTCATCGCAAACGTGACCGGATTGACCTTGCCCGCTTCCGGCCTCAGCACCGGCGCTTCCAAACGGCGCCGGTCGGGCACGGGATCGAACACGCCGAACTGCTCGCCTTCGCGATAGCGCACGAGCATGGCCGCCGGCTGAGGATTGAAGCGTGGCGCTACGACCAGCGGCACGCGAAGATGATAGCGGCCCGCGTCGAAGCGCAGGCTCTCCTGGTATTCGATCTGCACGACGATGGTTTCATGCGGGCCGATATTGGCAACGCTGTTGGTGAAGATGTTCGGCCGTTCCTGCTCGACGAGGCTCGCGCGCTTGCCTTCGGCTTTGGCGGCTTCGTAGATCTGCCGTGCCTCCTGGCGTTCCTTGATCTGGCCTTCGATCAGCCGCTCGCCGATCTGCATCTTCAGTGTGTCGACGGCCGCACCCTCGGGCAGCGGAAACAGATAGATGCCTTCGACCCAGCCGTCGGCGGGGTTCTCGAAGCGCTGCGTGACGCGCGTGCGGGCGATTGGCCCCGAAATGTCGATCGTAAAGTCGGCGGCCACGCGCGGCGCCGGAAAGTAGCAGCCCGGTTCGGACGTCTTGAACAGAAGCTCGCCCGTGCCGGTGTCGCGCTTACGGATCAGGCCTTCGCCGCAAGCGGGCCCGTTCGGCTGAGCGCGCGTTGCAGCTGAGAAACTGGCGATCAGGCCGCTAAAGGCCACAATCGCCAGAAAGACATGGAAGATACGAACGAGCACGTGCGAGTCGCGCGCGAGCGTGATGGCCACTGGCCGCTGCATGGAAATCCCCTCTCCTTGGCTGGGCGAATTGGGGACATCTGACAGCGCGATTGGGGCGCCATCATCTTCGGATCGTGGCGCGCTCCTACGGATTTGAGGCGAAGTTGTGAATACACCCGTCAAAGCGAAAGGGCGACGATCGCTAGACCGTCGCCCTTAACGAACGCGAATGCCCTAAACGGCTAGTTGACGATCGCCCAGGTGCCGTCCGGCTGCTGGCAGGCGCGGCCGCTGGCGGCCTGCGGGCGGCCGTTGATGAAGATCTGCTGCGTGTAGTTGGCGCAGCGGAAGCCGTCCGGATCGTTGTAGTAGTCGGCAACGCGGAAATTGCCGTAGTTGTTGCTGCGCGGATTGCGCCACTGATAGGTGGCGTTCGGCCGGCCGGCGTTGAAGCCGTCATAGTAGCTCTTATAGGCATAGCTGCGGTCTTCGCAGTTCAGATCGCGTGTCAGCGCCGCACCCACGGTGCCGCCAACGATGACGCCGGCAACCGTCGGCGCGCCGCGGCCATTGCCCACCGCGTTGCCAAGAAGCCCGCCGATCAGCGCGCCTGCGATCACACCCGCGGGGTCAACCGAAGTCCGGCACTCCTGATAGAAATTGTCGTCGGTATAAGTGTAGGTGCGCGTATAGCGCTGGCGCCACCGCCCATAGCGCGGATCGTTGCCGTAATCATTGTCGTCGTTGCCATAGCCATAGGAATAATCGGAATCGTCGAAACGGCGATTGCCGCGGGCGTCGCTGAATCCTTCGCGATAGGCCCGGCGATAGGCGTCCTGATAGCCGTCTTCATAACCCTTTTGGTATTGCGGATTGTTAGGGCGAGCGCGCTGGGCCGGCCCGGGTGCGGCAGACGCAGCGATCGAGGCCATCAGTGCGGCTGCGATCACCGCCAACGATGTTTTCGTGAACATGGGTGCTTCCTTTCTATGGAGCGAAAGCGAACGAGCGCGGGCTACGTGATCCGTACGACGGCCCCCTGGCGTACGCACTTCAGCGCACCGGCGCTTTCAAAATCGTCAATAACCTTGGGAAATTGAGAGATCCCGTACCGGCATAGTTCCCCTCCCAACGGGGAAGACTTTATGCCCCTCCGGCCCGGAATCTTGCGGATTTTCTCGCGCACGTCCAGGGCGCGCAGTTGCGCATGACTCGCACGCTTCTGCGGGTCTCGAACGCGGCAAATTTGAGGCAAATGCGCTGCGCCGAAAAATATCACACGGCTCGGGCGGTTAGGACGAACGTTTCGGCGCGCGGCGGTAGAAGATGTGATTGCCGATTTCGGTCGTCTTGATCATCTCGTCGGCCCATACGGGCTGCACGCTCTTCGCATGGTAGAACAGCGCTCTGCCGGTCACCGACGTCTTCACTTCGCCGCGAAGAATGCGGCCCGAGAGGTCGTCGGCTTTGTTCCAGGCGTCGATATCGATCTCTTTCAGCGTCGAGCCGTCCATGACGAACGAGAACTGATACGGCTGATACACCACGCCGCAAACCGTGTCGGGATGATGCTTGTTGCGCTGGCGCTGAAGGATCACGTCGGCAACCGCAAGCTGCCCGCGTTCGCCTTCGCCGCGCGCTTCGTAGTAGAGCGCCTGGGTCAGGCAATAGCGCTCCACCTGTTCGTGGGCCTGTTCCACTTTGACATCGTGCTGAGACTGCGCCGAGAGCGCCAACATCAGCAAAAGTACGCCACCTTGAGACATATCGGGGTATGTGCAACCCCGATGCCAGTCTCGATTAAGGTTTACAGGGACCCGCCAGATATTAACTTTGGCAAACGGGCGCTACGGCAGGATCACGCATGTCCACGAACAGGAAGGTCATCATCACCTGCGCGGTCACCGGCGCGATCCATACGCCGTCGATGTCGCCGCATCTTCCGATCACGCCCGATCAGATCGTCGCCGAAGCGCTTGCCGCGGCCGAAGCGGGTGCCGCCATCCTGCATCTGCACGCGCGCGATCCCGAGACGGGGCGTCCGGATCAGACGCCCGAGGCGTTCGCGCGGTTCTTACCCAGGATCAAGCAGCAGACGGACGCGGTGATCAATCTCACCACCGGCGGCAGTCCGTTCATGTCTCCGCAGGAGCGCGTGAAACCGGCTGCCGAATTCAAGCCCGAAGTCGCGTCGCTCAACATGGGCTCGATGAATTTCGGCCTGTTCCATCTGCTCGACCGCTACAAGGACTTCAAATTCGACTGGGAGCGCGAGCATCTGGAGAACTCCCGCGATCTCGTCTTCCGCAACTCGTTCAAGGATATCGAATACATTCTCTCGACCTGCTCGAAGAACGGCACGCGGTTCGAGTTCGAGTGCTACGACATCGGGCACCTCTACAATCTGAAGCACTTCCTGGACCGCGGCCTCGTGAAGCCGCCGCTGTTCGTGCAGTCGGTGTTCGGAATCCTCGGCGGTATCGGCACGCATGCGGAAGACGTCGCCCATATGAAGCGCACCGCGGACAGATTGTTCGGCGACAACTACCGCTGGTCGGTCCTCGGCGCGGGTTCGGCGCAGATGCGGATCGCGGCTCAGGCCGCTGCCATGGGCGGCAATGTGCGCGTCGGTCTCGAGGATTCGCTATGGGCGGGACCGAAGCGGCTCGCGCGTTCCAACGCCGAGCAGGTCTCGATCGTGCGCAGGATCGTGGAAGGGCTCGGGCTCGAGATCGCCACGCCGGATGAAGCGCGCGAGATCCTGCACCTCAAGGGCGGTGCTGCGGTGAATTTCTAGTCTTTCGGGACTTGTTCGCGCTCGAACATGCCGTAGTCGCGAAGCACGGATGCAACGCGCAGACGATAGTCGCGGAAGACGCCGCCGCGGCCCTCACGTTGCGCTGCGCGGTGTTCGAGTGAGTGCGCCAGCGTTTCACCGCATCCTCGTCGCGCCAGAACGACAGCGAGAGGATCTTTCCCTCCTCCGTCAGGCTCGAGAATCTCTCCACCGAGATGAAGCCGTCGATGCGCTCAAGCTCGGGTTTGAGCGAGGCTGCGATGTCGAAATAGTCCTGGCGGTGGTCCCCATCGGGCCAGACTTCGAAGATCACTGCGATCATGGCGTCACTCCCAGTCAAGCAACTCCAATATCCCCCGACCCATCACCCATTCGAGATCGCTTTTCGACAGGAAGTCCAGCTCTTCGGTGAACATCGTCACCGCTTGCCGGTAGGTGCTGTGGGCCAAGACGCGCGAGAGGTCGCTTCCCCAGAACGATCGCTGCACACCGAAGGCTTCGATGATGCGTCTGAGCGGCTCGTGGAGATTGCGGAAGGGATACGGCTCCGACGAGTAGCATGGCGCCGCCGAAACCTTGACCGAGACGTTCGGGTGCTTCGCGAGCGCGACGATGCGATCCGCGCCCGCGCCGGCTCTGTCGTCGCTCGTTTCGCGCGCAAAGCCCATGTGGTCGACGATGAGCGTAAGCTTCGGATGACGCCGCGCGATCTCCCCGATCTGTGGCAGCCGCTCCGGCGCATGCACCATCACCGGAACGCCGAGCGTCTCGGCGGCAGGCCAGAACCAATCGGCGACGCCGTTCGTCAGCATCGGCCGGTCGTTGTCGCGATGGAACGTCAGCCGCACGCCGAGCATGCCGGGCTGCGACATCATCTCCTTGAGACGCTCGGGCGCCTGCGGATGATCGAGCTGCAACCGCCCCATCACCGCAAAGCGGCGCGGATAGTCGCGCGCCGCCTGCAAGCTGAGATCGTTGCGGTCCCCTTCGAGAGACGGAGGGACGAGGATGGCGCGGTCCACGCCCGCCTCGTCCATCATCTTGATCACGGTCTCCGCATCGAGCGGCACCGGAAGATGCGCGCGCTCAGGCCCGAGCACCCAAGGCCGTTCCGGCGTATTGGGCGCCCAGATATGGACCTGCGTATCGACGACGATCAGAAACGCTCCCGGCTACTGGACCGGTGAGGCGAGCGGCTTGCCCTTTTCGACCACGAAGCTCGCGAGCGCCTTCACCCGGGTGTTCCCGTCGTTGATGCCTTCGTGAATCTTGCCGCTGTCGATGTAGAACGTCTCGCCGACTTGATAGGTCTTCGAGGCCGCGCCTTCCATGTCGAGCGTCAGCGAGCCTTCAAGAACGTGGACCACAGCCGATCCGGGATGCGTGTGCCGCCCTTCCCGCCCACCGGCCGGGATGATCACCTCGACGAACGCCGTCTGATAGTTCGGGATCTGCAGATCCTGCGTCAGCAGGACCCTGCGCGAAACGTTGGGCGCGGGCGCCGCATCGCTCTGCACCGAAGCTGAGACCGCGGCAAACGCGCTGACCGCGAGACACACGGCGACAATAGACTTCCTCATCCTTGGTTCTCCGAAAGGAAATGGGCCGAAATCGCGCCTTATATGCACGGTTTCGGCAGGTTCGGCAAAGTAGCGCGAGGACGTCCGGCTACGCGTTGCGCCTCTAAGCGCGCGGTCGAGGTCGTCGAACAGATCGCCTGGGTCCTCGATGCCGACGGACAGGCGCAGCAGATCCTCAGGGCACGGTGAGCCGGCACCCTCGATCGAGGCCCGGTGTTCGATCAGGCTTTCCACGCCTCCGAGCGATGTTGCCCGCCGCCACAGCTCCACCCTCGCCGCCGTTGCCACCGCCGCCGTCTCACCGCCGCGTACGCGGATGCTCAGCATGCCGCCGAACCCTCCGCTCATCTGCCGCTTTGCCACCTCGTGCCCGGGATGACCGGGTAGGCCGGGATAGAGCACCTCCAGCACCGCCTTGTGTCCAACCAAACGCTCCGCGAGGTCCTTCGCCGAAGCGCAGGCCGCTTGCACGCGCAAAGGAAGCGTTCGCATCCCGCGGATCAGAAGGAAGGCCTCGAAGGGGCCCACGATCTGCCCGAGCGTCGACCGGTTGCGCTTGATGCGCTCCCACAGCGCGCCGGGACGGGCGGTGGCGAGCGCGCCCGCCACGACGTCGGAATGTCCGTTCAGGTATTTGGTCGCCGCGTGCATGACGATGTCGGCGCCATGCTCCAGCGGCCGCGTCAGCATCGGCGTCGCGCAAGTCGAATCGACGGCCAGCATCGCCTCGGCGCTGTGCGCGATCTTCGCCACGGCTGCGATGTCGGTGAGTCGACCAGAGCGGGTTGGCCGGAGTTTCCACCCAGACGAGTTTCGTCGCGCCCGGCCGTACCGACGCTCGCACCGTGTCGAGGTCGGACATGTCCACCAAGTCGACCTTCAAGCCCCAGCGTGTGGCCTCGGTGATGAGCCAGTTGCGCAGCGCCCAGTACATGACCTTCGGCGCGACCACGTGGTCGCCCGGCGAAAGCGCCAAGAACATCGCCGTCGCCGCCGACATGCCGGAGCCGAACACCATCGCCGCCGTGGCCCCTTCGAGGGCCGCAATCAACGCCTCGGCCTCGCGCACCGTCGGATTGTCCGGACGGCCATAGATGTTGCCGCTGCGGTACTGGTTGTCCGGATCGCGGATATAGGTCGTCGCGACGTGGATCGGCGGCACCACGGCACGGCTGGACTCGTCGATGCGCGCCAAGGCCTGCGCAGCCAGCGTGCGGCGTGTCCAGGTTCGGGGCGTGTTGTTATCTGTGCTCATGTTTTGCAAGCACGCCCCGGTTGGTGAGTTCGACCCCGTGCGGGTGTCCGATGAGATGTACTCAGTGCACCGCGTGACTGGGCGTGTCGGTGTCGCTCCGCTCGGGCAGGTCATCCGCGCGGGTCGCGAATTCCACGCCGTTGATGATGAGCCCGCGCTTGCCGGCCGAGACTTTCACGATCGCGCCATCGCCGATCTTGCCTTCGAGGATGAGGGTCGCCAGCGGGTCCTGGAGGCTGCGCTGGATCACGCGCTTCAAAGGCCGCGCGCCGAACACGGGATCGTAGCCTGCTTCCGCAAGCCACTTCTTCGCCTTGGCGTCGAGCGTGACTTTGATCTTGCGATCCTGCAGCAGCTTCATCAGCCGCTCGATCTGGATGTCGACGATCCTGTCCATCTGATCGCGCGTCAGCCGGTGGAACAGGATGATCTCGTCCAGCCGGTTCAGGAACTCGGGCCGGAAATGCGCGCGCACCGCGCCCATCACCTGCCCGCGCACGGCGGATGAATCCTCACCTTCCGGTTGGGCGGCGAGATACTCGGAGCCGAGATTGGACGTCAGGATGATGACGGTGTTCTTGAAATCGACCGTGTGGCCCTGCCCGTCCGTGAGCCGTCCGTCATCGAGCACCTGCAGCAGCACGTTGAACACATCGTGATGCGCCTTCTCGATCTCGTCGAACAGCACGACCTGATACGGCCGCCGGCGCACGGCTTCCGTCAGCACGCCGCCTTCTTCGTAGCCGACATAGCCCGGCGGTGCGCCGATCAGGCGCGAGACCGAATGCTTCTCCATGAACTCCGACATGTCGATGCGGACCATCGCGGAATCGTCGTCGAACAGGAACGCGGCGAGCGCCTTGGTGAGCTCGGTCTTGCCGACGCCCGTGGGGCCCAGGAACAGGAACGAGCCGATCGGCCGGTTGGGATCCTGCAGCCCCGCGCGCGCGCGACGCACGGCGTTCGCGACCGCGCGCACCGCCTCGTCCTGGCCGACCACGCGCTGGCCGAGACTCTGCTCCATGTGCAGCAGCTTCTCGCGCTCGCCTTCGAGCATCTTGTCGACCGGAATCCCGGTCCAGCGCGACACGATCTGCGCGATGTGCTCTTCGGTCACGACCTCATTCACGAGGCGTGAGCTGCCCGCCTCTTCCGCGGCCTTCAGCTTGCGCTCGAGATCGGGGATGACGCCATAAGCGAGCTCGCCTGCGCGCGCGAGATTGCCGCGGCGCTGCGCGATATCGAGCTCCTGGCGGGCGCGATCGATCTCTTCCTTCAGCTTCTGCGCCGACTGGAGCGATTTCTTCTCCTCGTTCCAGCGCGCGGTCAGGGCGCCGGATTGCTCTTCGAGCCCCGCGAGCTCGGATTCCAGCTTCTCCAGACGATCCTTCGAGGCCTTGTCGGTTTCCTTCTTCAAGGCCTCGCGTTCGATCTTGAGCTGGATGATGCGCCGGTCGAGCTCGTCCAATTCCTCGGGCTTGGAGTCGACCTGCATCCTGAGACGGCTCGCCGCTTCGTCCATCAGGTCGATGGCCTTGTCGGGCAGGAAGCGGTCGGCGATGTAGCGATGCGACAGCGTCGCCGCCGCAACGATGGCCGCGTCGCTGATGCGCACGCCGTGATGGACTTCGTATTTCTCTTTGAGGCCGCGCAGGATCGAGATCGTGTCCTCGACGCTCGGCTCGGAGACAAAGACCGGCTGGAAACGCCGTGCCAGCGCCGCGTCTTTCTCGACGTGCTTTCTGTACTCGTCGAGCGTGGTCGCGCCGATGCAGTGCAGCTCGCCGCGAGCAAGCGCGGGCTTCAACAGGTTCGATGCATCCATCGACCCTTCCGCGCGCCCTGCGCCGACAAGCGTGTGCATCTCATCGATGAACAGGATCACGCCACCGGATGCCGCGGTGATCTCGGAGAGCACGGCCTTCAGCCGCTCCTCGAACTCGCCGCGGAACTTCGCGCCGGCGACCAGCGCGCCGATGTCGAGCGCCATCAGCCGCTTGTCGCGCAGCGATTCGGGCACATCGCCGTTGACGATGCGCAGCGCCAATCCTTCCGCGATCGCTGTCTTGCCGACGCCTGGCTCGCCGATCAGCACGGGATTGTTCTTCGTGCGGCGCGAGAGAACCTGGATCGTGCGGCGGATTTCCTCGTCGCGCCCGATGACCGGGTCAAGCTTGCCTTGACGCGCGAGCTCGGTCAGATCGCGCGCGTATTTCTTCAGCGCGTCATACGCGTTTTCCGCGGTCGCAGAAGTCCGCCGTGCGGCCCTTGCGCAGATCGTTGATCGCGGCATTCAGAGCCTGCGGCGTCACGCCCGCATTCTTCATCGCGGTCGCCGACGGCGTGCCCGTGCTCATCGCGATCGCCTGAAGCAGGCGCTCCGCGGTCACGAACGAATCGCCGGCCTTCTTGGCCAGGTCCTGCGCGAGATCGAATGTCTTGGCCGTTTCGGGCGCGAGATAGACCTGCCCGCTTCCGCCCTGAACTTTGGGCAGCTTGCTGAGCGCCAGGTCGACGGCCTGCTTGACCTCGCGCGGACGGCCGCCCGCCGCCTGGATCAGGTTCGTCGCCATGCCCTCCTCGTCGTCGAGGAGGATTTTCAGCAGATGTTCGGGGGTGAAGAGCTGGTGCGAAGAAGACAGAGCAAAGCTCTGCGCCGATTGAATAAAGCCCCTCGCCCGCTCGGTGAATTTCTCAAAATCCATAATGCCGCTCCTCGATTCGTGCCGTCCCCATCCGGGCGACAGCACGAAGTTCCCGTGCGGCCCCTAGAGCACCGCACTGCGGCTAATGTGGCGTTGATCCAAAGCAAGACAAGGGGCGGAAAAGGCGGAAAACCGCCCTATCCGGCGTCGTCCCCGTCGTCCATGTCGTCGCCATCGGCCAGGCTGAACGAAGGCCCGCTTCCCGCCATGACCTGCGGGGACGGCTGCGGCTGCTGATGGTAGGCGCCCTCGTTCCCGTTCCCGGTCCCGTTGCCCTGCTGCATCGGGCGGCCGTCGCCGTTGCCGTTCCCGTTCGGCTGGCCCTGCTGCACGTGCTGCTGCTGCTGCGCCAGCTGCGCGCCTTGCGCCATCAGGATGCGGTAATAGTGCTCGGCGTGCTGGAGATAGTTCTCCTGCATCACGCGATCACCGGCCGAGCCCGCATCGCGGGCAAGCTGAAGATATTTCTCGTACACGTGCGCGGCCGTGCCACGAATCTTCACATCGGGTCCCGTGGAATCGAAGGCCCGGTTGTGGTTGTGGTGATGATTGTTGTTTTGCGGCCTGCGGCCGCGTCCACGTGAGCGTTTCACTGGATCCCTCTAATGGTTCTGCCTGCCGCAACAAACCGGACAAGCGAAGCATCGCTGCCGGACATCGCAACATCCCGCCGAATGCAATTCTCCAAATTCACGTACAAAAGCATTTCCTTGGCCCGCAGACGCGCGCACTGGTCAACAAGCTTAGAATTCCGCGCGTTGTCTCGAGCACTTCTCCCACGAAGAGTGGCACCGCATCCGGCGCTTTTGACGGCCCATTCCGCACCCCTACGGCGGCCGCAACCCTTCATGACCCCAGCGGTGCGGAACCTAGCCGCTCGGCGGCTCGCTTTACAATTGTTTTTTTCGGTTTGCCCGTGAGTGTTGCTCCGGGGCAACCATGACCACCAGACAGCGAAGAATACGGGCGAGATCAGTTACCGTTCCGTCAATCACTAGACTCGAATTTGTAAAAATCGCTGCAACGGCTTCGGCTTGGCCTTCACCGATCTCCACGAACGCGCAACCGCTTGGGCTCAGGAATTCCCGGAGCGCAGGCGCGATTCGGCGATACGTCTCCAATCCGTCATTTCCGCCATCGAGCGCCGTCGCGGGTTCGTGAAGCGCAACTTCCGGCGCCAGCGTCGGGATGTCGCTGCTCTTTACATAGGGCGGATTCACAAAAATCAAGTCGAAGCGGGCACTGAGCGATTCGCCCCAATCGCCGCGCAGAAATCGCGCTCGTCCAGCGAGGCCCAGCTGCTCCGCATTGCGCCGCGCGAAACCGAGCGCGATTTCGGACCTGTCTATGCCAACCCCTTCCGCATTGGGTCGTTCGGCAAGAAACGCGAGCAGAAGACATCCGCTTCCGGTGCCGAGATCGAGAACGCGCAGCGCCTCATCGGCGCGCGCAAATCGCCGCAGTGCCTCTTCGATGAGCATTTCCGATTCGGGCCGCGGGATCAGCACGCCCGGACCTACGGCGAAATCGAGGCTGAAGAATTCGCGGCGGCCGACGATATAGGCGAACGGCTCGCGCGCGCGCCTGCGCTCGATTGCCGCGCGGAACCGCGCGAGTGCCGCATCGTCCGGACGCGCGCCCGAGATGATGTCCTCCTGGCTCACACCCATCGCGTGCGCGAGCAAGAGCCGCGCTTCGGCACGCGGCGAGTCCACGCCCGCGTCCCGCAGGCGAAGCGCAGCCTCGTCCAGAACCGTCATTCGGCGTCTTCGGCGGCAAGCCGGCTCGCCTGATCCTCGGTCACGAGCGCATCGATGATGTCGCCGAGATCATCGCCCGAAATGATCCGGTCGAGCTTGTAGAGCGTGAGATTGATCCGGTGATCGGACACGCGCCCTTGCGGGAAATTGTAGGTGCGGATGCGCTCGGAGCGGTCGCCCGATCCCACCAGCCCCTTCCGCTCCGCGGCGCGTTCGTTCGCCTGGCGCTCGCGTTCGGCTTCGTAGAGCCGCGCTTTCAGGATCTTCATCGCCTTGGCGCGGTTCTTGTGCTGCGACTTCTCTTCCTGCATCGCGACGACGACGCCCGTCGGCAGATGCGTGATGCGGACCGCGCTCTCCGTCTTGTTGACGTGCTGACCGCCCGCGCCCGACGCGCGATACACGTCGATCCGCAAATCCTTGTCCTGCACGTCGATGTCCACATCTTCGGGCTCGGGCAGAACCGCGACGGTCGCCGCCGAGGTGTGGATGCGGCCTGAGCCTTCCGTCACCGGCACGCGCTGCACGCGATGAACGCCGGATTCGAATTTCAGCTTGGCGTAGGCGCCCTCGCCTTCCACGCCGAGCACCGCTTCCTTGACGCCGCCAAGATCGCTTTCGCTGAGCGACAACAGCTCGGCCTTCCAGCCCTGCAGCTGCGCATAGCGCGTGTACATCTTGAGCAGGTCGTTGGCGAAGAGCGCGGCTTCCTGGCCGCCCGTGCCGGCGCGGACTTCGACGATCGCGCTCGATGAATCCGCCGCATCCTTCGGAAGCAGCAGCAGCTTCACGTCGCGCTCGAGCGTTCCGAACCGCTGGCGCAGGCTGCGCATCTCCTCCTCGGCGAGCGCTTTGAGCTCGGAATCGGATGACGGATCGTTCAACAGCGCTTCGCTGTCCGCGAGCGCGCTGCCCGTGTCCTTGTAGGCGCGGATCGCGCCGACGACCGGCGCGAGCTGAGAGTGCTCCTTGGACAGCTTGACGAAATTCGTCGTCTGGCCCGAAGACAATTGGGCCTCGATCGCATGGAAGCGATCCAGAACGCGTTCGAGCTTGGCCTCGGGAATCATGACGCGGAACAGATATGCGCCGCGCTACTTCGCGGTTTCAAGCTGGGACGTCGTGGAAATCGTGTCCGCCCCGCCGCGGGTGCGCTCGATTTCGGCGGCCTTCTTCTCGCACAGCTCGACCACGTGATCGATCAGCTTGGCGTTGTCGAGCTTGTAGACCGGCTCGCCGTTCAAATAGATCATGCCGGCGCCCGCGCCGCCGCCGGTGAAGCCGATATCGGTTTCACGCGCCTCGCCCGGTCCGTTGACGACGCAGCCGATGATCGACAGCGACATCGGGGTCGCGATGTGCTTCAGCCGCTCTTCGAGGGCCTCGACGGTCTTGATGACGTTGAAACCCTGGCGGGCGCAGGACGGGCACGACACGATATTGACGCCCCGGTGGCGCAGGCCGAGCGACTTCAGAAGGTCGAAGCCGACGCGGATTTCTTCTTCCGGCTCGGCCGAGAGCGACACGCGGATCGTGTCGCCGATGCCCGACCACAGAAGCATGCCCATGCCGATCGAGGACTTCACCGTCCCCGGGATCATGCCGCCCGCCTCGGTGATGCCGAGATGGAGCGGATAGTCGCAAACGTCGGCGAGCTGCTGATAGGCCGCGACCGCGAGGAACACGTCGGAGGCTTTCACGCTGACCTTGAACTCGAAGAAGTCATTGTCTTCCAGCACGCGGATATGGCGGAGCGCGCTCTCCACCATCGCTTCGGGGCACGGCTCGCCGTAGCGTTCGAGCAAGTCCTTCTCCAGCGAACCGGCGTTGACGCCGATGCGCATGGAGCAGCCGTGATCCTTGGCCGCCTGCACGACCTCCTTCACGCGCGAGCCGAGCCGATATTGCCCGGATTGATCCTCAAGCACGCGGCGCCCGCTTTCGCGGATTCGATCGCGCGCTTGTAGTGGAAATGGATGTCGGCCACGATCGGCACGCGCGAGGCTTTGACGATCGTCTTGAGCGCCGCGGTCGACTCTTCGTCCGGGACACGACACGCGGACGATGTCCGCGCCCGCATCCTCCAGGCGCTTCACCTGCGCGATCGTCGCTTTGGCGTCCGAGGTCAGCGTGTTGGTCATCGACTGGACGGAGATCGGCGCATCGCCGCCGACTTCGACCGCGCCGACGCGGATCTTCCGCGACTTGCGCCGCACGATGTCGCGATAGGGACGAATGCTCATGGGAGCTAACCGCGGTTTCGCCGGGCGGCGAGATCCTGTGGGATTGAGCGGCATGCCATTGGCGACAACGCCGTTGTCGCCGGCAAAGCCGACCGACGTCCCGTCGACGATCAGCTCGACCGCTCCGCTGTCGGGCGCGCTCAGGCGCAACCCGGCGAGATTGGGAACGATATATCTGTCACCGGGCTGAAGCGTCCGGTTGATGAACACGCGGTTGTTCGCGCCCGCCACCGTCACCTGGGACGGACGATGGACGCGCAGCGTGATCCGCGAATTGGTGTTCTGAGCGCCATAGGTCTGGCCGGGCGGGAGCGCCGGAGCCGGGGCCTGCGCTGCGGGCGCCGGGGGCGACGCCTGGGCCGGTGGGGCTCGGCGTTGCGGCTGGCGGAGGCTGTTGTGGGCGCCGCGGGCGGCAGGCCGGCTTCGGCTGCGAGGCGCGCGGGCACGGGCAGTACGGGCTGCTCGGTGACCCTCGTGGCGGAAACGATCAGGTAGTAGCCCGCATACAGCAGCGCGACAGCGAGCAGGCCGCCCAGGATCCACTGCCCCTGGAGCCACTTCCACTCGGGCGGCGGGGCCGCCGAAGGCTGGGGTTCCTTGTTGTCGCCGCGCCCGGCGATTTCGGCCTTCAGGCGCTCGACATATTCATTCCCGTCGAGCCCAAGGTAGGTCGCATAGCTGCGCACGAAGCCGATCGCATAAGCCCGGCCCGGCAGGGAATCGGCCGCCCCCTCTTCCAGGAGAGCCAGGTAGTCCCGGCGGATCTTGAGAAGCCTGGAGATATGCTCCAGCTCCTCACCGCGCTTCTCGCGGGCCTTGCGCAAGTCCTGGCCGACGCTTTCCAAGGGTGCGTCGGCATCGCCCGAGATTTCGCGGAAATTCAACCGGCGGCGATCAAGCTCGCCGTTGTTGTCCAGGGAAAGACGCGTGACTTTTGCCATCTTGCCTGTTGTGCTCGGAACCGAACGCTCAATCAATAACAAAGGATGGCGTTCAAACCATTAATCAGGCACCAGCCTTCGACTTGGCTGACTATGATTTTAACCAAATGGGGAGCCGCCCCTCAATCCGCAACGGCCTCTACCCGCTCCGTCCCCCGATGGGAATTCCGTGGCTCGCGGCGAAGTCGCTGAGGGCTGTGCGGGTGCTTGGGGCCGAAATCCTGCAGAGGCGGTCAAGCACCGGCCTCAATTGGCGCGTGTCGAGATGCTGGATCATCATCTTGACGGGCCCGATCATCGACGCCTGCATGGACAGGGATGTTACGCCAAGCCCGACAAGGGCCATGGCCTCGAGCGGGCGGCCCGCGATTTCTCCACAGAGAGACACCTCGACGGAGGAGCCGGCCTCGCCCCGCGCCTCGACGATCCGCCGCACGAGATTGAGGACCGCGGGCGACAGCGTGTCGTAGCGGCGCGCCACCGTCGGATTGGTCCGGTCGGCGGCGAAGATGAACTGGAGCAGATCGTTCGAGCCGATGGACACGAAGTCCGCGGTCTTCAGCAGCTGCTCCAGTTGGAAGAGCAGCGAAGGCACCTCGATCATCGCGCCCAGGCGGATGCGCTTGGGTGGCGTCGTCCCGGTGCGCCGGGCGCGCTCGACCTCGCGTTCGATCTGGACCTTCGCGCCCTCGAATTCGGCGACCTCGCTGACCATCGGCAGAAGGAGATACAGCTCCCGTCCGTCGGCCGCGGCGATCAGCGCACGCACCTGGTACCGGAGCAGCGCGGGGCGATCGAGCGCGATGCGGATCGCGCGCCAGCCGAGCGCGGGATTCTCCTCGCGCACGCCCGCGCGTCCATAGGCGGGAATCTTGTCCCCGCCGAGATCGAGCGTGCGGAACACAACCGGTTTGCCGCTCGCGGCATCCATGACCTGGCGATAGAACGAGATCTGGTCCTTCAGCCGCGGCATCTTGGTGCCGACCATGAATTGCAGCTCGGTGCGGAACAGGCCGATGCCGTCCGCGCCCGATTCCGCAATATGCGGCAAGTCCAGAAGCAGGCCGGCATTCATGTAGAGGCGGACATGGACACCGTCTTTGGTGACCGCCGGCTCGTCGCGTATGGCTGCGAACCGCGCGACACGCTGAGCGATGAGGGCCCGCTTCGCACGAAACGCCGCGACGACTTCCGCAAGCGGCCGCAAATGCACCTCGCCGGTCTCCGCGTCGACGACGACGGTATCGTTCGAGCGTGCGGTGTCGGCGATATCCTCGACCGCGCCGACCAGCGGAATTCCAAGCGAGCGCGCGACGATCGCGATATGCGAGGTCTGCGTCGCCTCTTCCACGACCAGCCCGACGATACGGTTGCGGCCGTAGTCCAAGAGCTCTGCCGGCCCCATGGCGCGTGCGACGACAACGGCGTTGTCGGGAAGCGCGTGGTTCTCGGGCTTGCCGCCTGATTGCGCCAGATGGCGGATGAGCCGGCGGGCGAGATCGTCGAAATCGTGCAGACGGCCGCGCAGATACGGATCGTTCGTGCGGATGATGCGCGCACGCGTCTCGTCCTGCACGCGCTCGACCGCGGCTTCCGCGGTGAGTCCCGTGCGGATCGCATCGGAAAGCCGCTGGCGCCAGCCCTGATCGTGCGCGAACAGCCGGTAGGCTTCGATCACCTCCCGCGTCTCGCCCGAGAGCGCGAGCTCGGAGGATTCGAGCATCTCATCGACGGACTCGCGCAATTGATCGAGCGCGCTTTCCAGCCGCTCGAGCTCGGCCGCGGGATCGTCGGCGATCATGCGATCGACTTTGACGCGCGGGTCGTGGAGGAACACCGTGCCGATGACGACGCCTTCCGCAAGACCCTCGCCGTGGAACATGGCGGGCCGCGTCGGCGAAAGCTCCGCTTCGTCGATCTCCGCGAGATCGACGAGCGTGCCCTGCGCCACGACTTCCGCCAGCACCATGGCGATCGTGGCGAGCGCCTCTTCTTCTTCCTCGTCGTAATGGCGCGCTGTGCGGTTCTGCACCGTGAGCACACCGAACACGCGCTCGCCGCGCACGATCGGCACGGCAAGGAACGAATGGAACGGGTCTTCGCCGGTTTCCGGCCGATAGGAGAACGATGGATGCTCGGGCGCGTTCGACAGGTTCAACGGCTCGGCCGAGCTCGCGACCAGGCCGACGAGGCCCTCGCCTGCCTTCAGCCGGGTGCGGTGGACGGCTTCGCGGTTCAAGCCTTCGGTCGAGAAGAGCTCGAGCTCGCCGCCCGCGCGGCGCAGATAGATCGAGCACACCTCCGCGACCATGTTGGCGGCGATGACCGACACCAGCTTGTCGAGGCGTGTCTGAGCGCTCTGCCGCTCCGCCATGATCTCGCGCAGGCGGCGCAGAAGAACCCTTGGGCCGCCGGCTACGAGTTGCGGCGGCATTAGATGGGCTTCCCTGCCATGCGTCGTATCTGCGTCAGCTTGCTCATTCGCTGGGCACCTTGCGCGGCAAACACGCACTGCCGTACCACGCTACCCGCATGCTGCACCACGGCGACATGAGGGTCAGCATAATTCATGCCGAGTCGAGACCGTATGCCGAATGAAGGGCCCTGACGGCAAGCTCCACATAGTCCTCGGCGATCAGGACGCTCACTTTGATCTCGGAGGTTGAGATCACCTGGATATTGATGCCTTTCTCCGCGAGCGTCTTGAACATCATCTGTGCGACGCCGGGATGGGCCCTCATACCGATACCGATGATCGAGACCTTGGCAACGCCTTTGTCCGAGATGAGGTCCTTGTAGCCGATCTGGGGCGCGGCCTTGCGGATCGCCGCGAGCGCGCGGTCGAGCTCCGGCCGGCTGACCGTGAACGTCAAGTCCGTGCGCCGTCCGTCTTCCGAGACGTTCTGCACGATCATGTCGACATTGATCCCGGCCTCTTCCAACGGACCGAAGATCGATGCCGCCACGCCCGGCTGATCGGGAATCTTCAGAAGCGTGATCTTGGCTTCATCGCGCGTATAGGCAATTCCGGTGACGGGATTTTTCTCCACGATATCTTCCTCGTCGCATAAAAGCGTGCCGCCCCTGTCGGCATCGAATGTCGATAGCACGCGCAAGGGGACGCGATGAACCATGGCCATCTCGACCGATCGCGTCTGCAGCACCTTGGCCCCGAGCGAGGCCATTTCCAGCATCTCTTCGTAGGCAACGCGATCGAGGCGTCTCGCCTTCCCAACGATTCGCGGGTCCGTCGTGTAAACACCGTCTACATCGGTGTAGATATCGCAGCGGTCGGCTTTCAGCGCCGCGGCCAGCGCGACGGCGCTGGTGTCCGAGCCGCCGCGTCCGAGCGTCGAAACGCGGTTGTCGGGCGCGATCCCCTGGAAACCCGCGACCACGGCCACCTGACCCTGCTTCAGGCGCTCATTCATCAGATCGGGTTCGATGTCCGTGATCCGGGCCGAGCCGTGCATGGCTGAGGTCTTGATCGGAACCTGCCAGCCCATCCAGGAGCGGGCCGAAATGCCGATCGCCGACAGCGCAACCGCGAGGAGCCCGGCGGTCACCTGCTCGCCGGACGCGACGACCGCATCGTACTCGCGCGCGTCGTGGAGCGGCGACAGCTCGCGGGTCCACGCCACCAGCTTGTTGGTCTCCCCGGCCATGGCGGAGACGACGACGGCAACCTCATGGCCGGCATCGACCTCGCGCTTCACCAGAAGCGCGACGTTGCGGATGCGGGCGATGTCGGCAACCGACGTGCCGCCGAATTTCATTACGATTTTGGCCATTTGAAGGGTGGCGTATGCCTATTTTGCGGGCCATACATAGACGCGGGAACAGCCCGGCTCAACCGGCTTTTCCGCGCGCCACGCCTTGGGAAGATTCCGATGGCCGAGATAGCCCGAGCGAGCTCCGTGGACGACGCCGAGATGGCGAAGTTCGCGCGGATGGCGGCCGAGTGGTGGGACCCCAACGGCAAGTTTGCGCCGCTGCACAAATTCAACCCGGTTCGGCTGAAGTTCATCCGCGATCTTGCGGCCGAACGTTTCAAGCGGGACGACCGGGCGCTCAGGCCCTTCGAAGGACTGACCCTGCTCGATATCGGCTGCGGCGGCGGGCTCCTGTCCGAACCCATGGCGCGGCTCGGGTTCGATGTCCTGGGCGCAGACCCGCTCGAGAAGAACGTCAAGACCGCCGCGGCCCACGCGGCGGGCAGCGGCCTCAAGATCGAATACCAGACCACCACGGCCGAAATGCTTGAAAGCGAGGGCGCCAGGTTCGATGTCGTCCTCAACATGGAAGTTGTCGAGCACGTCGCCGATCTGGGCGCATTTCTTCGGACCTGCGCGAAGCTCATCGCGCCCGGTGGCTGCATGGTCGTGGCGACTCTCAACCGCACGCTGAAGAGTCTCGCGCTCGCCAAGATCGGCGCCGAGTATGTGCTGCGCTGGCTTCCGCCCGGGACACACGACTGGAACCGTTTCGTGACGCCGACGGAGCTGCAGCATCATCTCGAAGAGGCGGGGCTCTCGGTCACTCGGGTGCAGGGCGTCGAGTTCGATCCGTTGCGCTGGGATTGGCGGCTGTCGAGCGACACCGACGTCAATTACATGGTCGTGGCGGAAAAACTTTGAGCCGATGATTACGCCTGCGGAGCTCAGCCGCATCGTCGAATGGCTCACGGGTCGCGACAAGTCGCTTGCCTCGGTCGTCGAACGCTACGGGATGCCGCCGCTGTGGGCGCGCGAGCCGGGCTTCCCGACCTTGTTGCACATCATCCTCGAGCAGCAGGTGTCGCTCGCTTCGGCAAAGACGGCATATGATCGCTTGTGCGCGACGATCGGCCATCCGCCCACGCCCGCGAAAGTTCCTCACCCTCGACGATGCGCAGCTCAAGACCATCGGCTTCAGCCGCCAGAAGACGCGCTATGGGCGCGAGCTGTCGCGCGCCATCATCGAGGGCCGGCTTGATCTTGAGACGCTTGCGGCAGCCGACGACGACACGGTGCGCGCGGAGCTGATCAAGCTTCCCGGCATCGGCAACTGGACTGTCGACGTCTATCTGTTGCTCGCGCTGCAGCGTCCCGATGCCTTCGCATCCACCGACCTTGCGCTGCTGATATCCATCCAGCGGCTCAAGAAGCTGAAGGCACGGCCGACGCCGCTGCAGTTCGAAACGATGGCTGAGAAGTGGCGTCCGTATCGGGCGGGCGCAGCGCGACTGCTGTGGCACGCCTATCTGAGCGAACGAGCAGCCAGGAAAGCCGGAAGAAGACGAGCGAGGATGGACCAATGACCAAGAACGTCAGCGAAGGCCACAAAGAAGGCCGCCGCCAAGCGGGTCGCTACGAAGGCGGCCAAACCGCGCAAGACGGCGCCGAGGTCGCAGTCCCGCAAGGCCGCGAAGCCGACCCTCCTCTCCGGCGGCAACCCTCAGATCGCGAAAGCCTACGGCGACGCCCCCGTGCAGGCCTACATCGCGGCGATGCCGGACTGGAAACGCGACATCGGGCGTCGCCTCGACGCGCTCATCGCGCGCACCGTCCCCGGCGTGCGCAAGGCGGTCAAATGGAACTCGCCTTTCTATGGCATCGAGGACCACGTTTGGTTCCTCAGCTTTCATTGCTTCGCGAAGTACGTGAAGGTGGCTTTCTTCCGCGGCGCGTCGCTGCGTCCTGTCCCGCCCGGTCCGTCCAAGCACAAGGACGTGCGCTACCTCGACATCTACGAGGACCAACTCGACGAAGCTCAGTTCACCGCTTGGGTGAAGCAAGCGAGCCTTTTGCCCGGCGAACGGATGTGAGCGGCCGAACGAGGCGCCGTCGTAAAACTAATTCAGGTCGCCCGGATCGGGCGGCAGCGGAGCGATCTCGATGCCCTCTTCGATCAGCTCCTGGGCCTCCTTGATCGTGCTTTCGCCGTAGATGTGACGCGCCTCGGTCTCGCCGTAGTGGATTTTGCGCGCTTCCTCGGGGAACTGGGGCCCGACATAGTCGGCGTTCTCTTCCACGTATTTGCGGAAGCCCGCCACGAACTGCCTCAGCTTCTGCGGATCGGGTGCCGCCTGCGGCGGCTCTGAGCGGCCCTTGGCCTTGGTGACGGAGGATTTCACGGCGGGCGCCATGATGGCCTTGCTGACGTGCGGATCGCCGCAAATCGGGCAGATGAGGTCGCCCGCCTTTTCTTGGGCCCCATAGGCTTCGCTGCTGGCAAACCAGCCCTCGAACTCGTGGCCGTCCTTACAAACGAGGCTGTATGCGATCACGCTGAACCTTTCTGGCTCGAACCAGCAATTCTACCCTATCTGGTTGTTGAAATCCGCTTAAGGAAGCACTCGATCGTCTCAAGTGCCAGGCGGGCTGTAGGGCCGGTCATGGTTAAGGGCGGGCACGCGGCCCCTGGCGGCCGCGATCTCGCCGAGATCGAGCTCAGCCGCGACGATGCCCGGATCGATGCCGCCCTCGGCGATGATGTCGCCCCAGGGCCCGACGATCAGGCTGTGGCCATAGGTCCGCCGGCCGTTGGCGTGCTCGCCGCCCTGAGCGGGCGCCATCACGAAGCACGCGTTCTCGATCGCGCGCGCCCGCAGCAGGATGTGCCAGTGCGCCTTGCCGGTGGTCTCGGTGAAGGCCGACGGCACGGTGAGGATCTCGGCACCCGCTTTCGCCAGCGTGCGGTAGAGCTGCGGGAAGCGCAGGTCGTAGCACACGGAGAATCCCACCCGCGCCCAGGGCAGATTGGCCACGACGGCATCGTCGCCGGGCGCGACCGTGTTGGATTCGCGATAGCGTCTCGCCGGACGGCAGATTGACGTCGAAGAGATGGATCTTGTCGTAGCGCGCCGCTATGCGGCCGTCGGGACCGATCAGGAACGAGCGGTTCGCCGTCTTCGTGTCCGACACCTTGATCGCGAGCGATCCGATCAAGAGCCAGATGTCGAGCTCGTTCGCCAGCGCGCAGAACGCCGGCAGCGCCGGATCGTCCTTCTCGGCAAAGCTCTTCTCGAGCTTCGCGCCGCCGTCCGGCGCCATCAGGCAGGTGTTCTCCGGCGTCGCGATAAAGCGCGCGCCGTCACGATGGGCCTTGCGGATGAAGGCAGACGTCGCGTCGAGATTCTCTTTGACGTCGTCGCTCGATCGAAGCTGGATGCAGGCGACTTTGATCTTGCGCGCGTTCATGGCGGATTCAGCAGCCCGTCGAGCTTGCCTGCCTTCTCCAGCGCGTAGATTTCATCGCAATCGCCGATATGGCTTCCATTGACGAAGATCTGCGGCACCGTCATGCGCCCACCCGATCCCTGTATCATTGTCCTGCGCTGCTCCGGATCGCGCGCCACGTCGATTTCCTCATAGGTCACGCCCTTCCGGCTCAAAAGACGTTTCGCTTGCACGCAATAGCCGCAATACGGCGTGGTGTAGATGATGACCTTATTCATGAACCTTGAAAGACGGAACTCATCACATCTCATATATCGCCGGACTGGGGCTTTACAACGCGGGCAAGGGTGAGCGCATCGACGCGGGCAGCACCCGCCCGCTTCAACGCGCGGGCACAGGCATTCAACGTCGCACCGGTTGTGAATACATCGTCGATCAGGAGAACGTTCCGGCCACGAATGCGTCGCGACCTTGTCGGACGGCACCTGGAATGCGTTCAGTACATTCCTCCGGCGCGCTTTCGCGGACGGCATTTCGCCCTGGCTCTTGGTCGCACGGCGCTTCTCCAGGACCAATGGATCGTGCGGAAGGCCCGTGATCTTCGACAAACCTTCCGCCACGATCGCCGCCTGGTTGTAGCGCCGCTTCCAGAGCTTCCAGCGATGCAGCGGCACAGGCACGAGCAGCTCCGCATCGGAGAACAGCGGCTGCCCCGTGCGTTCCAGCCAGCGGGCGAACGCGGGCGCGTGATCGAGCCGGTCGCCGTGCTTGAACGCCAGGATCAGTGGCTTCGACGCGTCGTCGTAGCGGAACAGCGACCGCGCGCGCTTGAAATCGTGCGGCCGCGCCAGGCACGCGCCGCAGACGGTTTCGCTTCCGGGATCGACCTCGAACGGAGAGCCGCAGCTCGAGCACAGCGGGCCCTCGATGAACGAGATCGCGTTCCAGCACGCGGCGCAGAGCGCGTGCGCTTCGCCCACCCTCGTCCGGCACGAGACGCAGAGCGGCGGAAAGATCAGGTTGAGCGCACGCACCGCGCTCCGCCGCGCCACTCCGGGAAGGGACAGGGTGATTTCTCGCGCGGTTTTTGTCCAGGGGCCATGGCCTACATTAGCACCATGACCAGGGCAGCATCATGACCGCACCGCCGCGGATCTTCGACCGGCAGGCCTACCGCGCGCGGCGGACGCGCGCGGCATCGGCGGGAAGCGACCTGATCCTCATCGAGGACACGGCCGCCCAGGCCGCGCTTGCGGATATCCGCGATCAACCGGCGTTTCGCGCGCGGGCTCGATCTCCACTCCCGGCCGCACGCGTTCGCGGCGCTCCAGCCACTGGCGGACACCTGGGTCCGCACCGGCAATTTCACCGACGCGCCGTCGGCCATCACGGATGACGAGTGGCTGCCCTTTGCGGAGGAGAGCTTCGACCTCGTCACCAGCATCCTGTCGCTCCATGCGGTGAACGACCTGCCGGGCACGCTCATTCAGATACGGCGCCTGCTCAAGCCGGACGGGCTGTTCATGGCGGCGATGTTCGGCGGCGAAACGCTCAAAGAGCTGCGCCTGGCCTTTGCCGCCGCCGAGGAGACAACGCTCGGCGGCGCCAGCCCGCGTGTCGCACCGTTCGCCGATGTGCGCGATGTCGGCGGCTTGCTCCAGCGCGCGGGCTTCGCGCTTCCCGTCACCGATGTCGAACGCACGGTCATCCGCTATCGCGAGCTTCCGCGCCTGTTCGCCGATTTGCGCGCGATCGGAGAAACCAATGTGCTGGCGGACCGGCGGAAGGAAGCGCTCTCGAAGCGAACGCTCGCCGCACTCTTTCAGGAATACGAGGCGCGCTTCGGCGATTCCGAAAAGCGGTTGCCGGCCACGTTCGAGATCGTCTTCCTGACCGGCTGGGCCCCGCATGAAAGTCAGCAGAAGCCCTTGCGCCCAGGAAGCGCGAAAGCCCGCCTCTCCGATGCGCTCGGTTCCATCGAACACAGCGCCGGCGAACCGGTTGCCCCGCGGACCTAAACCCTAGGGCAGTGGCGATGCGCCGGATGTGAGCCTATGCTCGCGCCCATCCGCTATTGAAGGTGACGATCATGCCGAGGGAACGCCAAGCCATCCGCTCCAAGATCATGCTGTCGTCCGCGATCGCTGTCACGGCGCTGTGGTGTTCCGGCTCATCCGTCATCGCCGCGGATGCGCTGAACGCGCAGCAGCAGCGCGCTCTCGCCATCTACAAAGAGCTCGTCGAGATCAACACCACCACGGAAACAGGCGACACGGCACGCGCCGCCGACGCGATGGCCGCAAGACTCCGCGCCGCAGGCTTCGCAGCCGCGGACGTGCAGGTGTTCAAGCCCGCTCCTCGCAAGGGCAATCTCGTGGCACGGCTGCGCGGCACCGGTGCAAAGAGACCGGTCCTGCTGCTCGCGCATATCGACGTCGTGCCCGCCAATCCGGACGATTGGTCGACCGATCCGTTCCGATTCACCGAGACTCGACGGCTACTACTACGGGCGAGGCACGGCGGACGACAAATACATGGCGTCGGCTCTGATCGCCAATCTCATCCGCTACAAGGAGGAAGGCTTCAGGCCCGATCGCGACATCATCGTCGCGCTCGACACCGACGAAGAGATCCTCGATCGCGACGGCTACGGCATCAGTTGGCTGATCAAGAACCAGCGTCAGCTCATCGATGCGGAATTCGCGCTCAACGAAGGCGGCGGCGTCGGGGTGAAGAACGGCAAGACCATCCGCAACAGCGTCCAGACGATGGAAAAAGTGTCGATGAGCTGGCGTCTGGAAGTGAAGGACCGCGGCGGTCACAGCTCGGTCCCGCGGCAGGACAACGCGATCTACCACCTGGCCGACGGTCTCTCGCGTCTCGCGAAGTTCAACTTTCCGCTGAACCTGAACGCGACGACCCGCGCGTCGTTCGAAGCGACGGCGAAACTGGAAACCGCGCAAGCCGCGGCCGACATCCGCTCGGTCTTGTCGGACCGCCCCGATCCCGCATCGCTCAACCGGCTCTACGCCAATCCCGCCCACAACGCGCAGCTTCACACCACGTGCGTCGCGACGATGCTGCAGGGCGGCCACGCGTATAACGCGCTGCCCCAGGTCGCGAGCGCCATCGTCAACTGCCGCATCATGCCGGGCGAAGCCGTGGATGGTGTCAAGGCCACGCTCACGCGCGTGGTCGCCGACGACAGGATCACGTTCAGCGAACTCGACCGGCCGATCATAAGCCAGCCGTCTGCGCTCAGCGGCGAAATCCGGGCCGCGATCGAGAAGACGTCCGAGGAAATTTTCCCCGGCGTTCCCGTGGTGCCGATCATGGGCAACGGCGCAACCGACGGCAGCTATCTCCGCAATGCGGGTATTCCGACCTACGGCAACACCGGGCTTGCGGGCGATGTCGACGACGTGCGTTCCCACGGCCAGGACGAGCGCGTGGCGAAGGCGTCGTTCTTCCAGGGTCAGGATTATCTCTACCGGCTGGTGAAACGACTCGCCAAGCCGGAGTAAGCTCGGTCAAACGTCGTGTGGACTGATCGTCGCGTCATCGATCTCATCGGCATAGAGCATCCGATTCTGCTCTCGCCGATGGCGAATGCAGGCACCGTCGAGCTTGCCATCGCGGTCGCCGAAGCCGGCGGGCTCGGCGCCCTGCCCTGCGCCGCGCTTTCGCCGGCGCAGATGCGCAAGAATCTCGAGATCGTCCGGCAGCGCACGTCAAAGCCCATCAACGTCAACTTCTTCTGCCACCCGTCGCCGGTCTACGACGCGGCGCGTGACGCGCGCTGGCGATATCGCCTCGCGCGCTATTACGCGGAGCTCGGCATCGATCCCGATGGCAAATCCGCGCCAGCCCCTCCGCCGCCCTTCGACGAAGACGACGTGCGCCCTCATCGAGGAGTTCACGCCCAAGGTCGTGAGCTTCCATTTCGGCTTGCCGGACCAGCACCTGCTGGCGCGCGTGAAGAGTGCGGGCGCGGTCGTCATCTCGTCGGCGACCACGGTTCAAGAAGCGCGCTGGCTCGAGGACAACGGATGCGACGCCATCGTCGCGCAAGGCTACGAGGCCGGCGGCCATCGCGGGATGTTTCTCGACAGCGACGTCGCGACACAGGTGGGCGCGCTTTCGCTCATCCCGCAGGTCGTCGACGCGGTGAAGGTCCCCGTGATCGCCGCGGGCGGCATCGCCGACGGACGCGGTATCGCGGCCGCCCTTATCCTGGGCGCCTCAGCCGTGCAGATCGGGACGGCTTATCTTCTCTGTCCCGAATGCGGTCTCAAGCCGATCCAGATCGACGCCGTGCGCAGCAGCCGCGACGACAGCACCGCACTGATCAACGTCTTCACCGGACGGCCCGCGCGCGGAAAGGTCAATCGCTTCGCGCGTGAGCTCGGCCTGATCGATCCGGAAGTGCCCCAATTCCCGCTGCCCGCGGCGAACCTCGCGCCCTTGCGCAGCAAGGCCGAGGCCGAAGGGCTCGCCGATTTCGCTTACGCGCTGTTCGGACAATCCGCGCCGCTCGCCCGCGCCATCCCGGCCGGCGAGCTCACGAAGACGCTCGCCGCGGACGCGCTCCAACGCCTGAAGAAGTAGCTGAACCGGGGCTTAAGGCTTCCGCGTCGCCGCGCGGGAGATTTCCTTGATCACCGCGGCTTCGATCAGCGGCGGCAGATGCTCGTCCATCCACGCGCGGATGAGCGGCCGGAGCTGGTCCATGATGTCGTTCGAGTGATCGTCGACCCACTCCTTGAGCGCAGGACGGAAGGCCTGCTGGACGGCTTCGGAGAAGATCGCCTCGATGCTGCCGCCCTTGAGCGTGACCGCGGGCGCCTTGCCCGTTCAGGTTCTGGAACGCGCGGCCCATGGCGCTGCGCGTCGAATCGGAGATGAAATCGTCGTCCATGGTGCGTTCCTTGATCCGGGCGGCCGGCTCGATGTTCTGGAAGATCACATCGTTCTCGATCGCGGCAGCCGGAGACGGCGGTGGAGCCACCCGTGGCGCAACACGAACCGGCGGCGGTTCCTCGTCCGGTATTTCATCCGTCAGATCGAGCACATCCAGATCGGCTGCGGCCGCTGGCGCAGCCGCCGCCCTTGCGGCGCGGGCTCCAACGATGGGTGCCGGCTTGGCGGGCGCCGGCCTCGCAGCAGCGGGCTTCGCTCCCTCGGCCGGCTGGTCCTCGGAAATGATCTTCCGGATGGAGGCGAGAATCTCCTCCATCGTCGGTTCAGTCTGCGGATTGGTGTTGGCCTGACTGCTCATGCGCTCACTTCCGGCACGAAGTCCCCCGAATACCGGGCGACCCTAAGCTAGAAACAGGCATAAAGCCATATTGGTTAAGAAGCGGCTCAATGACGCCTGGACAGCCGGCAGGAAACGCAAGGGCTTAGAACGCGAAGCTGCAAATCTTCTCGAACCCTGGAAGGACCGGCACCTGCGCGTCGAACGCATCGCGCTCGCCGACCGCACCACCCTCCTTCAGAAACAGCCGCGCGTGACCCGCCGGCGCCCTCCTGAGCGATGCACACGAGCCGTCCGCCGTCGGCGAGCTGCTCGGTCAAGGCGTGGGGCGTCTGCTCGACTGCGCCATTGAGAAAGATCACGTCGAACGGGGCTTTCGCCGGCAATCCGTCGCTCATCTTGGAGCAGGCGATCTCCGCGTTGGCGGCGCCTCTGAGATGGGCCGTGGCGATCTCCGCGAACTCGCGCTCCTGCTCGAGACCCGTCACTGAGCTGCCAAGCTGCGCCAGCACGGCCGTCGAGTAGCCCGTCCCGCAGCCCACATCGAGCACGCGGTCCTAGGGACCGATCGCGGCCAGCTGGGCCATCTTCCCGAACGAGCGGAGATCGAGCAGCACCCGGCCCTTTCCGAGCGGGATGCAACCCTCCATATAGGCCAGCGGCACAAGCGCGGCCGGGACGAAATCTTCGCGCGGCACGGACAAGATCGCCTTGATCAGGCGCGAATCGGTGACGTCGTTGGTGCGGAGCTGCGTCGCCACCATGTTGGCGCGCTGTTGGGCGCTGTCGAGCATAGGAATCGTTCCGAGGTAGGCCGAATGGCGCGGCTTATACCCCAGCGCTCCTTTCGGGACGAATACATTTCAGCGGGCGCATTGTCCCTCCTCCGCCATCTGGTATGACGGCTTCAGTGGGCCACGTGGCGGAGTGGTTACGCAACGGTCTGCAAAACCGTGAACTCCGGTTCAATTCCGGACGTGGCCTCCAATTTGCGCGCGTTGTCAAGTGCAGTCGCGCGAACTCGTGTCTCCGAATCAAGCGATTTGTTAAGTCCCCCGACTTGGTGACGAGTCTGTCGTGAGGGTCGTGGCGGATTGCCGCCAAGGTTCAGGTTAAATGTTTCCGTTAACCATTTCTTTACCAAATCAGTGCAGTCTCTCGCTTGTCTTCCCTTGAAGACACCCCACCATTACCCAATGCCTTGGGGCCGGATGCAAATCCGGCCCTCCTTTTTTGGGCTTATGATTTACGTTAGTCCTGTCCGTTGGTTTTGTTTTGTTGCGCCGGCCCCACCACACTTCGGCGCGGCGGCGCTGCCGACGAACGATCGCCAGATCGATCGAAAGCACCAGCAAACCCAAGGGAATCATCCAGAAACCCAGGATCGGCAGGAAGCCGAGCGTGCCCCCAACGATGAGAACGCTACCCAGCGCAACGCGCCAGACTCGGGACCGCGGAACGGGACGGAGAAGCGGCCGAGGAAATCCGCCGGCGCGGCGGGGAAGCTGATTTCGGTCTCGCTCAACGGATGCATGGCCCTCGTTGTCGATTTTGATATAGCCATCGGTCAAGGCCTGCGCTAGCACCCGTCCCACGGTATTCCCCGGTAGCTCAGTCGGTAGAGCAAGCGGCTGTTAACCGCTGGGTCGCTGGTTCGAGTCCGGCCCGGGGAGCCACCTCTTCACTCCGATCCGACGAAATCTGGCACGGAGTTCGACAAGAATATCTGAATGTTGGGCCCCCCAGCTCGAAAGCGGATCAGAGACCCGCGCTCGAGCTCTCCGATATTCCGGCTGGGCTGATACCGACGGATGCCGCCCGAATAGCGCCATTTTGAGCTCGCCGTCAGATATTCGCCGTCTGCCGCTTCCGCTCTGCGATCTCGCGGTACGTTCGATCTCATCAGTCGCGTGCAAATACGGTCACGAATTCGATCAGTATCTAGCGAAGAGGTCACGAAACTTCGCTCGCCCGGTAAGAACCGGGTTCGAAAATTCAGCTCGATCAGGCGCAACCGCTGGTCATGGTCAGCATGTATAACCTAGTATTCGAACCAGGATGGTTAGGGGCGAGCAATCCATGGACAAGGCCTTTCTCATTGGACTGCAAGCAATCATCTTTGTGGCCCTGTCTACACTGAGCGTGGTCTATCTTCAGTGGGTTTACTCGACGGCTTTCCCAGGCGCGACAGCCGATCGCGTGGCTCCCTTCATCATCGTCGGTAAATCCGATACCGATGCCAAAGCGCTCGCAGTGGCCTTGCCAGAGATGTTTGTTGCGCGCCTTTCTACGCTGCGCGCCAAGATCAACTCGACAATTCAAACGCTTAAAACTGCGGATATACAGGGCAGCGGAACTCCGGCCACACCGCAGGTAGTCGGTTTCCAGTCGTCTATTACCATCCCGGAAGATTTCTGGTCGCCGCCTGACATCCAACTGAAAATTGGCGATGTCGACGCGGGCGGGCTGTTGAATTGGATATTCGGCAGCATACGCGACAGCCAATCTCTTCGCGTCTCCGTCCTCTATCGAGAACGAAAAGACCTTTATTACGGGCAGAAGCGATACAGCAACATCGTCCATAGATATTGAGGCCGATCAGACGAACAGAAATATTATCGAGAATCTGTCCTACGCCGTGCTCCAACAGGCTGCGGCAGCTGAAATACCGAATCTGAGCGTACTGCGTGCCGAGCAGTTTCGTGAACTTGTAGCTTCGCTCGATCAGCTGGCGGGTTTGAAAACCAAGGCTTCCCTGGGCGGAGTAACCCCGGCTGCGTTTGCCGATATCCTGGCAAAATTGGAAACGCAAGCCGACGAACTGCCGGGTTGGCGCGCGTTGCAGCGCCTTGCAGCGGAGCTTGCCGAAAGCTCCGACCAGCTGGAGAAGGCTGTCCGGTTCTATGAGCGCACTTTGAAACTGGTCAGGGAAAAGACGGAACAGGAACGGATCACGACGCTGATTGCGACGCTCAACAGCAAGATCGCTCAGCGCAGCGGTGCTGTCATCGCCGCTGCCCCGTTGCCGGATCCCGCAAGCGGAACTCAACGCCCTCCGCTGTTCTCACTCTTGAAGGTGCCGGCGACACCCATGCCGCGGGACATAACCGTCGGCATCGTGGGGATGCCAACGCAAATATTGCCGGGGATCGATGTAGAAACGATCGATGTCGGAACCAGTGCGTCCCGAAGCGCTTCATCAAATTCAGCAGACCTCGACGATTATCACAACTCGCTTTTGTTCATTATTAGGAGAATAGCCCCACGCGCAAAGTTAGTGGGGGCGAGGTTAGCGGGATCGGAGTTCGGATTCCTTACGTCGGCCGCTCTCTTGAGGGCCATAGAGGGCCTCCTTGACAAGAAAGTGGACGTGCTTCTCATCCCATATGGTCCACTCGACAGCGAAAGCGGACTGCTTACCAGAATTTCGAGTCAGGTATTGGTGGTTGTACCTGCAGGTAACGAAGGCCCAGGCGAAACGGCCCGCACGCACGAGGGCGTACTAATCGCGGCATCTGTAACGCTGGACGGCAGACGGTCAGCATTCACGACAGGCGGTCCTAATGTCCTTTGGGCTCCAGGCGATGATTTGAGCCGGGCCATCAACGCACCTTCAAATTTTGGACCGCTCACCGGGACTAGCTACTCGGCTGCACTTGCCGCCGCGGCTGGTGCTTGGGTGCTCTCCTCGCGCAATGACCTTCTTCCATCACAGGCTCTCAACGCCTTAAGGAGGTCGAGCAAGGCCCTCTCATCGGAACCCAACGCGCCCGCGGTGATCCAGATCGAGGACGCCATCAAGTTGGCCGGCGGCTAGGCTGATCAGAGCGTAAGAGCGGCCACGGCGTTCTGGAGTATCCCTTCATCGCATAGGCGTGGATTGGAGCGGCCTGCACGCCGTGAGCTGCACAAACCACAGGCACGGCGTCCCAACCGATGTCACAAGAATGCCTCGGCCCGCAGCGGTTAACCGCGTCTATTCTATTCTCCCGCGAGCCACCCAACGCGGGGAAACGCCCAGGGTGGTGATGCCAACCCGGCACCCCCCTGGGCCCTCATTGTTCTCCATTCGACAATCTGTCCGGTCCTCGCGGGGAACTACTCGTCGCCGCCGATCTGTCGTTTGCCGGAAAAGAGCACTGACGCCTGTCCCCAGGCACGCTCGAAGACCAGTTCCTCCAAGGGTCGCCGTGTGCGCGGTCCAAGCTCGCGCGCGCGCAAGCCATCGGGCAGCGTATCGGGATCTCCGAGATAGCCGATCGCAATCACGACCGCGGGCTCGAACAAAGCTGGAATGGCGAAGGCGGACTGCGCCTGCTCGGGATCGAACCCCGCGAGCGGATGACAATGGATGCCGAGCGCCTGAGCCTGCAGGATCATCGACATGACCGCGAGGCCCAGATCGTGCATCGCATGCGGATAGGGCACGAACGCCGCGCGCTCCTGGCTGAAGCGCTGTCGCATCACGCAGGCCAGCACCAGGAGCGGAGCGGAGTGCGCCCAGAGGCGGTTTCCATCGGAGAGACAGGCGAACAGCTTCGCGTGGGTCTCCTCATCGCTCTTGCGCACGACGAGGAAGCGCACCGGTTGCGTGTTGTGCGCTGAGGGCGCGAGCCGCGCGGCTTCGAAGATGGATTGCAGCTTCTCGGGCTCGGGCGCGCGCGGATCGAAGCTTCTCGGGCTCCACCGATCCGCAAGCGCCGGCAGCACAGCGTAACGCGTCTCGACGCGCTTGCTCATCTATCCGCGGCCGCCCGCCGCGAATTTCTCCACCGGATAGAACGACGGATCGGACGATTCGCAATCGTCTTCATAGACCGAGCCTTTCGATCCTCCGTCCCGGATCGCGGCGTCCCAGGCCTTGAGCGTCCAGGTGACTGAGGCTTGCATGGCGCGCTCGAGCTTCTCCGGCGTCATGCCCACGGTGTTCAGGACCTCATCGTCCATTCCGGATTTGAGCAGCGTCACCAGGCGGCCGCTGACATTCGATATCCACTGGCCGCGCGAGCGGTGGAAGCTCTGCTCATGGAACGGCTCCGGCGCGATGCGCAGCGAGACGGGAAACACCTGCGCTCTGCCCGGCTCGAACAATACGGCGATCCGCAAATCCCAGACATGGCCGCCGTCGTCCATCGGATAGTCGGTCGACCGGACGAATTCGAACCCGCGCAACGGAAACACCATCCGCTCGACGTTGTCGCCGTACTTCGTGCGGCAATCTTCGATCACGGAGTCGATCGCAGATTTGATCTCGGCGTCGCTCATGCCCTGGACGACCGCACGGATTCCGGTGCCTCCGCTGCCGGCATTGGGCTTGAGAACGACTGCGCTGCGTTGGAGCATCGCCTGCGTCTGCCGCACGGCCTGCTCCGGCGTCCACGCTTCGAAAAAGTCGAGCGGGCGGATGCCCGTGCGCTTGAGAAGCGATTGCTGCAATCCCTTGTCGTGGATCGCTTCGGTCAGCCGGCTGCCATGCACCACGCGCAAATCGGCGCCGGCATAGCGTCGTCCATCGCGCGTCAATCGCCCCACACGCACGAGCTCGGCGATCAGATTGGGATTGCCGATGAACACGGCCGGCCGGCCGCGAAACGTGAAGCGTCGCGTCTCAGGATCGACCGATGAGCGCGTCTGCGACGCTTGCGACGTCGCCAAAGACGACTGCGATATCCTCCTCGCCGAGCGGTTCGGACGCGCTCCGCAACGCCACGCGATGTCCGGGCAGCGCGCTATCGATGCAGCTCGCGTAGTGGTCGACGCGGGGAAAAACTCGCCGCCGGTCCGGAAGAAGCGCCAATGCTGATGGGCGTGCAGAGCCACGATCGGCTCTTTCAGGCGGCCATGCGCGTCGAGATATCCGTAGTCGCGGACGCGCTGCGCCGTCTGGCGGGCCTCGTTCTCCGCCCGGAAACGGCTGTCTCCGGTCAGAGCATCGGTGCCGACACCGTTCGAACCATTCACTTCGTGGCACACCAACTCGCCCGACCCGGCCTCGATCACCACGTCCAGGAATACAAGGCCCCAGTCGTCGAGCAGGTCCGCGGGAAATTCCCGGGGATAGCCCTTGGCGCGCGCCAACGCGGCATCGCCGAGACGCCATTCCTCGATGTCGTTCAATCCAGCGAGGATGCTGCGCAGATACCGATGTGATTGCATGTGTCAACGCGCAGGACGCGGCCTGGACCCTCGCCACGTTCTATATCCGAGGTGCTTCGACCCTGAACAGGCGACGCGAGTGCTCAGACGAAATCCGATGCCGTCAGACTGCCAAGATTGGTCGAATTGGCGCCCAGAAGAATCACGACGTCGACGCCGGCTTGATACCCCGCGACGCCGTTGGCATCCACGATCAGGAACTTGCTGCCGGCGGGCACGCCAGAGCTGGGCGTAAACAGGACGGCGTGATGCGCAGCGAGCTTCGTGGCGTTCACCGCCGAGGCGAGATCGGAATTGAAACGCCGCGATCCGACCGATCCTCCCGTGATGGATGCGTCGACCCCGGTGACCTGGAACCAAAAGTCCAAAACGTCGCTCGAGCCGTCGAGATCGGTGATCGTGTCGTAGTTCCTGCTCGTCGAGTGTGACGCAGCGCCGTAGACGAACGTGTCCGAGCCCGCTGCCCCGGTCTGCGTGTCCTTCCCGCCAAGTCCCGTGAACGTATCGTTCCCCGCGCCGCCCACAAGCGTGTTGCTCAGACCGTTGCCGGTGAGAACAAGGCCCGGATTGTTCAGCGTGGTGAAGTTGAATTGAGACGCGGATGTTATCCCGCCAAAGAGATTGCCGGAAAGATCGGCGATCCTCCCCGGGTAGACCTGAACATAGTAGCTCTCGCCCGGCGCCAGATCGACATTCGGATCGAGCGTCACGGTGTTGCCGCTGAAGGTCACTCTTGGGTCGCCAACAACACTGAACGTCGCGACGTGCGTGTTGTCCGATGACCGGTTGATTGAAATACTCCCAGAAAGGGGGACGACCGCTTCGTCGAACGTGAGCACGATGTTGGCGTTGGTGGCGACAGCGCTCGCATTGTCGGCGGGTGTCGTGCTTACCAATTGCGGAGCGATAAAATCGCCGGACGCGAAATTGAACGTCGTGCTTGACGATATCCCGGCGAAATCGTTGCCCGCCAAGTCCTGAATGACCCCTGGCGCAAGCTTGATGTAATAGCCGGTGGTGGGGTCGATTGCCCCATCAAACTGAAACGATGCCCGACGGCCGTCGAAGTCCACATAGTCCGCCACGTCGACGGTGCCCACCAGACTGTGGTCCGATGACAGCCGTATCTCGATAAGGCCGGTGCCCGCCATGACGTTCTCGTTGAACGTCATCGAAAGAGTGATGAGGTCCTGCACACTCACATTGACGGCATTGTCGGTGGGAGACGTGCTGACCAGCAGCGGTGCCGTCACGTCGTTCGTGAGCACAAGGACACGCGATCCTGACTGCGTCTCGCCCAGGGAAACTTGGCCGCCGAGAACAAGCGACGCGTCGGCGTCGCCATCGCCATCGGTGTCAACCTGCAGAATTGTCTGACCCGAGACCCACCCAAATCGAACTTGGCCGGCCACGCCGGTAAAAGCCGCCGAGCCAACAAAGCTCAAACCGGCAATCGCACTGAGGTCGATTTTGTCGCCGCCTTCGAAATCGACGAGGATATCGCCGTCCAGATCGGCGACGGACGCGAACTTGAAGGTGTCGAGGCCCGAGTCGCCTTCGAGTGAATCATCGCCAGCACCGCCCCAAATTTCATCCTCCCCGATTCCGCCGTCGATGTCGTCATCGCCTTCCCGGCCAACAAGAACATCGTCGCCATCAAAGCCGAACAGGGCATCGTCGTCCGAAGAACCGATAATCGTGCTGTCGCCGCGCAGTCGTTCACCGATATCGAAATCATCGAGCAGGAACGAGCCCAGCCCATCGGTATCGATATAATGGCTGTAAAGGATGTGCGCAGACTCGCCGAACCCGGCCCAGATCTCGATCCGCGGTTATGTCGCCGCCGGCGAGGTGGGTACGGTTCCCGGCTGAGAATGTAGAAAAGGCCGAACCAAAGAACCGATATGTCAGACCGTCCGTACCAAGAACATCAACCTGGCTTGAGGTGGCGGAAACAACCGCGCCGTCAGCAGCAGCTTCCAGGCTGAATGCGGAAACGTCCAGCGAAGCGTCGTTTCCCGCAATCAGGTCCTCGGGGGCGCCATAGCCGCCACCGATGAAACCAATCGCCGAGGCGCTCGCGCTAGCTAGAGCGCTCGCAAACTGAAAGACGCCAACGGCATACGCGCCGGCTCCGGTGCCGGTTGCAGCGGTCGTCGCCACAACGACAACGCCGCCATTTACGGCGCTTGCGAGGGCGCCATAGCTCGTCGCGGATACACTCGCAACGGCAACGACACCGAGGGCCTCAATGGCCGCCAACGCTGTATCGTCGATGGTGTTGTCATAAAGGTCTTCGAACGCGGTGGGCGCGATCGCGACGTAATAGTTTCCCGGCGGAAGATCATTGGTCGGATTGATGATGACGTCACGGCCCGAAAAAGAAACTTGCGTCGGATCGTTGACGGGGATCGTCAGCAGGAGGCTGTCATCGGCCGCGTTGCGGATGTGGATCACGCCCGAACCGGCCCGCACCGGTTCGTTGAATGTCATGACGATGTTCTCACCACCGGTGATGAAGCCGTTGGGAGACGCGAACAGGATGATGGGCGCCGTCGTATCGACGTAGTCGGACTCGGTCGTGAAGCTGAAAACGGCCGCGGACGAAATGCCTGCAAACGCGTTGTTCGCGAGATCGCGCACAACGCCCGAAGCAAACGTCACGTAGTAGCTGCCCTCCGGCGACAGATCGCTGCCGGGATTGATGGTCAGCTGATTGCCGGTGAAGCTCACCTTCGATAGGTCGGTGATCGAGATGCTCTGGACGAGGCTTCCGTTCGCCGCGTTGCGGATCTCGATGAAGCCCGTACCCGCCTTCACCGCCTCGTTGAAGGTGAGGATGAGGTTGGCGCTGACCGCCACATCGGTTGCATTGTCGGTGGGCGTCGTCTGCTGAAGCGTCGGGGCGGTACTGTCCCCCCTCGGCGCCCGAACGCGCATGAATCTGTCCTTGGTCCCGCAACTTTGCGGAGCCCAAGAACACGGACTCGCGTTTTGGCTGCTTGATATCCCCTACTGCCCGGACTTTAGGCAAAGATTCGACCCGCATCAATTGACGGTTTGACGACAAATCGCGGGCAGGCGCCGGTCCCGGTTTCGGGCTGCTGCAATGCGAAAATCGTGGAAATCGTCCACTTGTGTCGTTTGCAGAGCCCAACCGTGGGTGTAAAGTAACCGTGATTTACCGGGCCACCACAGCCCCGGGCAGGGAGGGACTGACCATGAAGAAACTTATCGCCGCACTCTTTTTGCTGCCGTTGCTTCCGCTGACCTACAGCGTCGCCACCGCTCAGAACGCGCCGCAAGGCGACGCCGCAAAGGGCAAGGCGAATTGGGAAGACCGCGCCTGCATGAACTGTCATGGCGGCGTCGGCGAAGGCGCCTTCGGGCCCGATCTCGCCGGCCGCGGATTGAGCTTCGCGCAGTTCAAGAAGGCGGTGCATGAGCCTTGGGGCATCATGCCGGCCTTCCCGCAATTCACCGACCAGGAGCTCGCCGACTTCACCGCCTATTTCGCGAGCCTGCCGAAAGTGGCAACGCCGGGCAAATGGCGCTTCGAAGTTCCCGCGAACGCAACGCCCGGACAGGCGATCGCCTACAATCTCGGCTGCGTGCAGTGCCATGGCCCGTTCATGAACGGACCGCGTGACGATTTCGGCGCCGTCAATGCCGACTTCAACTGGTTCAAGGGCCAGGTCTACGACCACGTGTCCCAGATCCAGATCCATCGCCGCTCGCTCGGAAATCCCGAGCCGCGTCCCAACATGGGCAACTTCAACCCGAAGCGCATTCACGAGGCGCAGCTCGCGGAAATCTACACCTGGATCAAGGACGACCTGAAGTACCGCGTGCCGATGCGCGGCCGTCTGAGCAAGGGTGAGCCGGCTGCAGGCGGCGTCACCTACAAGCTCGACGTCGACAATTACGGCATGCCCGGAAAGGGTCTCACGGCCGAAGAGATCACCGTCCGCGTGCAGATCCCGAAGGACGCAACGTCGTCAGGACCACGGGCGCCGGATATCAGGGCGTGAAGATGGATCAGCGGAAACAGCTTCGCCGAGTGGACGCTCCCGAGCCTCGGTCCAAAGCAACTCCAGAACTACACGATCACGCTGTCGAAGGCTGGAACCGAGCAGGACAACGTGCGCGGTCAGGTCCGCTGGAACAAGCCCGTCGTGAAGGGCCAGAACCCGTGGGACCAGGCCAATATCAATCCGGCGCCGCTTCGTAAGAGCAGCTGACGTCGTAAGTCCCTACCCGACCCCATCGCGAGCTGATCACAGCCTCGCGATGGGGTTTACTTTGTCGTGAGCCATTCTTTCTGGAACCCGGCGCCGACTTACGCTTGCGACTCAAATCGGGCGCCAATCATGGCGCCCGACGAGAGGGACTCGGCCATGAAGAAACTCTTCGTTGCTTGTTGATGCTTCCGTTGCTTCCGCTGACCTACAGCGTCGCCACCGCGCAGAACGCGCCGCAAGGCAACACCGCAACGGGCAAGACGCTTTGGGAAGGCAACACCACCGCATGCCGGAACTGCCACGGCGCCAATGGCGAAGGCGCCTTCGGGCCCGATCTCGCCGGCCGCGGACTGAACTTCGCGCAGTTCAAGAAGGCCGTGCACGAGCCGTGGGGCGTCATGCCGGCGTTCCCGCAGATGAACGATCAGCAGCTCGCCGACATGACCGCGTATTTCGCCAGCCTGCCGAAGCCCGCGATGGTCGGCAAATGGCGCTTCGAGCCGTCCGAGAACATGCCGCGCGGCCAGCAGATCGCGTTGAACATGGGCTGCGCGCAGTGCCACCAGCCCGGCTTGAACGGACCGCGCGGCAACATGGGCGCGGTGAACGGCGACTTCAATTACTTCGCCGCCCTCGTCTACAACCACACGACCGAGATGCCCAAGCATCGCCAGCTGCTCGGCGCGATGGGCCAGAACATCAACATGGGCAATTTCCTGCGCACGCGCATGCCCGAAAGCGAGCTCCGCGAAGTCTATAACTGGATGCGCGACGACATCGGCTTCCGTCCGTTCCTCCAGGGCAACATGACGGCGAACGGCGCGACCTACACGCTCAATGTTCGCAACGGCGGCGCCGAGGGTCGTGGAATCGCGGCGGAAGGCGTGACCGTCCGCGCGGTGATCCCGGCGGGCGTCACCGTCGCGAGCGCCACCGGCGCCGGCTATCAGGGCGTCAAGATGGAAGGCGGCAACACCTACGCCGAATGGACCTTGCCGCGCAGCGCGCCCAAGGCAGGCGCAGACCTACACGATCACGCTCTCCCGCGCCGTCACCCCGCAGGACAATTTCCGCGCCGAAGTCCGCTGGCGTTCGCCCGCGCCGAAGAGCGGACCGGCCAACGACGTCGTGACGATCAACGCGCCGGGCGCAGCCGGCTAAGTTCTCGCTTCAGATCGATTGCCAAACGGGCTCCTGTACGGGGCCCGTTTGTTTTTGAGCCGCATCCCACTATCCTGGCGTCAACGTCTCGGCCGTTCGTCGCCCGGGCAATGGGAGGATCCATGAGAACGTCAAATCGCATGATCGCGCTCGCGGTCGCGTCCGTGTTCGGCGCCGTGCTCGCCCAACCGCAATGGGGCACGGACGCGCGCGCAAGGCGCGAAGAAGGAAGAGCTCAGCGAATCCTATCGCGGCAGCCAGAAGAACAATGTCGCGTACCAGAAGGTGCCGCCGATCAAGGTGTTCGACAATCTCCACTATGTCGGGCCGGGTTTCGTGTCGGTGTGGCTGATCTCGACGCCGCAAGGCGCGATCCTGATCGACGGCGCGGAAGAGCCCTACGTCGATCATGTGATCGACAGCATCAAGAAGCAGGGCTTCGCAGCTCAGCGACATCAAGTACATCCTCCTGAGCCACGGCCATCTCGATCACTTCGGCGGCGTCGCGCGTCTGCAGCAATTGTCGGGCGCGCGCGTGGCCGCACTCGAGGAGGATTGGACGCTGATGGAGCAGGCCGCCGAAGCGACCCGGCCGCAACAACTCCGCGCCGCCGCCGATCCCGAAGCGCGACATGATCGTGAAGGAAGGCGAGACGCTCACGCTCGGTGGACAGACGATTAAATTCTACAAACATCCCGGCCACACGGCCGGCTCGCTGTCGGCCGAGTTCACCGTGTTCGACAACGGCCGTCCGCATAGAGCGTTCATGTTCGGCGGACCGGGACCGCGCGGCGGCGTCCAAGGCGCGACGCAGTTCCTCGAGACCACCAAGCGCATCGCGCAGATCCCGCGTCGAGGTCCACGTGCAGGTGCACTAGCTGGCTTGCGTCCTACCCCTACCCCAATGGCGGCATCTTCGAACGCGCGCAGAAGCTCGCGCAGCGGAAGGCCGGCGAGCCGCATCCCTTCGTGGACCAAGCCGCTTGGAAGCAGTGGGTGAAGACCGCGCAGGCCGGCGCCGAGGACTATCTCGCGGAGCAGAAGCAGAAGGGCGCGCCCTGATCGGAGCGCGCCGCACTCCGCACACGCGGCAATTGAACGCCCTCCGAGCGTTGGACTAGGCTCCGCGCTCACGAATTCGTGAGCCATGCCCGCCGGTCAAGCGGCTGCAGTCCAACAAGCCTAGGAGGGCCTCAATGAAGAGCAAGATTGCTGCTGTCGACGCTTGCCGTGCTTGTCGTGTGCGCGGGTTCCGCCTTTGCCGCAGAACAAAGCCACCGTCACCGGCGTGCCGGAAATTCCCTTCCGGTCGGTGCCGAACTTCCTGAAGATCCCTGACGGCGAGTATCTCGGCGAATCGGTTGCCGTCGCGACCAATTCCAAGGGCTACATCTACGTCTTCCACCGCAGCGCGCCGACCACGAAGCTCTGGGAGTTCGATGCCAACGGCAATTTCCGCCGCGAGATCGGCAAGGGCTATTACGGCTTCGAGTTCGCCCATTCGGTGCGTGTCGACAAGGACGACAATATCTGGACGGTCGACGAAGGCACCAACATGGTCACCAAGTTCAGCCCGGCCGGCAAAGTGCTGATGGTGCTCGGCCGCCGCGATCCGCCGCTCGGTTTCGCCGCCGCGACGCGCACGGGTCCGAACGTCGCCCGACCAGAACTACACCTTCTGCCGCCCGACCGATGTCGGCTTCGATCCGCAAGGCAACATCTTCGTCTCCGACGGCTACTGCAACAACCGCGTCGTGAAATACAGCCCGGAAGGACGCTTCCTCGCGAAATCCGGCAGCGAGAAAAACGGCAAGGCGCTCGGCGAATTCTTCCTGCCGCACGGCTTGCAGGTCGACGGCAACGGCCATGTCTGGGTCGCGGACCGCACCAATTTCCGCTACCAGGAGCTCGACAACAATCTGAAGCCGATCCGCGAATTCACCAATATCGGCGTCGGCTGGACCATCTGCATCTCGCAAGGTCCGCACCAATACGTCTTCGCCTCCAACTCCAATCCGAACGGCAATGCGCCCGGCACATGGGACATCACCGGCGAGATCTACAAGATGGAGCTGGACGGCACGATCATCGGCAGGTTCGGCAAGCCGGGCAAAGTGGCGCCGGGCTTCCAGGTCGTCCACATGATGGACTGCCGCAATCCCAACGAGATCGTCCTGGGCGAAATCGAATCCTGGCGCGTGCAGAAATACATCCTGGGTCAGCCACAGGCCTCCAACTCCACCATCAAGGCCGCGGCCTCGCAGTAACTGCGCCTCTATCAGAACCAGGAGATACCGATGAAACGCTTTCTTCCGTTCCTGTTGGCGGCGACCTTTCTTGCCGCTCTTCCGGCCGCCTCTCAGGACGTTCCTGAAATCCAGTTCGATTCCGCGCCCAATGCGCTGACGACGCCCGACGACATCTATCTCGGCGAAGTCGGCGGCGTGGCGACGGATTCGAAGGGCAATGTCTACGTCTATACGCGCACCGGCCATCCGACGATCACGCTCGGCGGCGCGCGCGCCTTCGCGCATGGCGGCTCGCGTCTGTTCCAGTTCGATCGCAACGGCCGCTACACGCGCGAGATCGGCAAGGACCTTTACGGCTTCATGTTCGCGCAGCAGGTCCGCGTCGACAAAGACGACAACATCTGGGCCGTCGACCAGATGACCAACATGATCATCAAGTTCGACCCGCAGGGCCGCGTCGCCTTGCTGCTCGGCCGCAAGGCGGAAGGCACGCCCATTCCGACACCGCCGGCGCCCGCCGTGCCGCCGGGCATGGAGGGGCAACCTCCGGGCTCCGGACAGCCGCGCGACGTGTTCAACCGTCCGACCGACATCGCCTTCGACGCCCAAGGCAACATCTTCGTTGCCGACGGACAGGGCAATGCGCGCGTCGCCAAGTTCGACAAGGACGGCGTGTTCGTGAAGTCCTGGGGCTCGAAGGGCAACGGCGACGGTCAGTTCGACGTCGTCCGCAGCATCGCGATCACCGCCGACGGCGATGTCTATGTCGCCGACGGCGGCAACAACCACCGCATCCAGGTGTTCGACAACAACGGGACGTTCAAGCGGCAGTTCCAGGCCGTGGGCAATCCGCAGGCGATCTGCCTGACCACCGGCGCCAATCCGATCCTCTACGTGTCCAACACCAATCCGCCGAACAACATCGACACCGCCGGCGAGATCTACAAGATGGATCTGAACGGCAAGCTGCTCGGCAAGTTCGGCCGCGCCGGAAAGATGCTGAAGGAGTTCGGCACGACGAACGCCATCGATTGCCGCAATCCCAATCAGCTCTATGTCGGCGAGATCGGCAATCTGCGGGTGCAGAAGATCACGTTGAGATAAGTCGACTGTGACGCACGACGACAGCGGGCGGGCTCAGCAATGAGCCCGCCCGTTGTGTTTTCATGCATGTCTGCCGCAGCCAGCTGCGCAAGCGAGTTCGCGTCGCTCGCGCCGGCGCGCTGAGCCGCGACCGCGCCATTCTTGAACAGCATCAATGTCGGAATGCTGCGGATGCCATATTTCGCGGCGAGTGCCGGCTCGGCTTCCGTGTCGACCTTGAGAAAGCGGAACTGGGGCTCGAGCTCTGCGGCCACTTTCTCGTAGACCGGCGCCATCATTTTGCACGGCCCGCACCACTCGGCCCAGAAGTCGACCACGACAGGAATGTCGTTCTGCTGAATGTGCTTCGGGAAGGTCTCGGCCGTGGCCGGGATGGCATGCCTGGTGAAGAGCGGCTTGTGGCAGCTTTCCACACTTCGCGGCCGATGCGTCCTTCGACGGCGGGCACGCGGTTCACGGCCGCGCAATTCGGGCAGACGATGTGCCGTCCTGCTTCGCTCATGCATGTCCTCGAGTGACTATAGCGAACGCACGCTTCGTTCGGGTGCAAGGTCTAGCGGCCGGCGAAGATCGATTTCGGGATCATGCCGTGGATGCCCTTGGTGCCGTCGACCACCTGCGTCACGTGGTAGTCCACGGCGACGCTCGCGATGGCATAGGCCTCTTCGCGCGTGAGCTTCGGGAAGCGCTCGGTGATGAACGCGATCGTCTCGCGCACCGCGATCTCCATCGCCTCGTCCAGGTCCTCGTTGAGCCCCATCACGATCCAATGCGTCGGCGTCTCGGCGCGCGGCCAGGTGAGCTTCATGTCCTTGCGCACGATGAACTGAAACCGCCCGCGCAAGCCCGTCTCGACCGCCGAGAGATCGACTTCGCCGTGGCCTTGCGCGCCGTGGCCGTCGCCGGCCGAGAACAGCGCGCCCGCGACATGCACCGGCATGTAGAGCGTCGTGCCCGCGCCGAGATCCTTGTTGTCGAGATTGCCGGTGTGCACGCCCGGCGGACCGCTGCCGATGCGGCCCATCACCGGCGGCGGCGCCACACCCATCGTGCCGAAGAACGGGCGGTCCAGCGGTATGGTGACGCCCGGCGCGATTTCCGTGGTCTTGGCCTGCAGATTGATCGGCAGCACGCGCTGCCAGACCTGCGTGAACTCGTTCGGCAAGGTGCCCGCGAACGGCCGCTGGCGGTTGTAGCCGTAGCCGACCGCGAGGCTCACATCGAGGATGCGCAGCTCGAGCACGTCGCCCGGCGCCGCGCCGTTGACGAAGATCGGCCCGGTCAGCACGTGCGGGCCGGGACCGCGATCCGTCACCTCGCGATAGATGTCGCGCACATATTGCGGAATGACGCTCGGCGGCACGACGCCCGACGCATCGACCGCTTCCGGTTCGATCTGGGTCGCCGCTTCCAGCGTGACGATGTCGCCGGAATTGATCGTCAGCACCGGCCGGTTCGTCGCGTTGAAATGGCCGATATGCACCGTGCGCGGGCTCGGCATCAGCGTGTGCTCGGCCGCGAACCGCGCTGCCGAGAGAGAGGCAGCAAGCGCCGAAGCGCTGCTTGCGAAGACTGGCTCTATGAGAGTTGCGCATGGTCACACCAGTGGCCCCGGGCTCTTGCGGTAGCGGTTGGCGATGGCGTCCGCGGTGTAATAGGCGAGCGCCTGGATCGTCAGCGTCGGATTGAAGCCGCTCATCGAGGGATTGGTCGAGCTCCCGACGATGAAGAGGTTCGGCACATCCCAGCTCTGGCTGTATTTGTTGACGACCGAGCTGCGCGGGTTGTCGCCCATGCGCGTGCCGCCTTGCGGATGCGGTCCCGGCTGGCCTGCGCTCAACGGCGCGCGCCAGACATGCGCCGCCCCCATCGCGCGGCCGAGCTCCATGATCTTCTCCTGCATGTACGCGACCTGCTTCACCTCGTTCGGGCGGTGCCAGTCATAGGTGACGCGCGGCGCGGGCAGGCCCCAGGCGTCCTTCACGTCCGGATCGAGATCGATGGTGTGATCGGCATACGGAAGGTTCTCGGTCTCCGAGAGCAGCACGAGATGGCGCGCGAAATATTTCGAGAAGAAATCGCGATAGGCCGCGCCCCAGGTCGGCGTGCCCGGCGGCGGAACGAGACCGAACGCGCTCGCGATCGGGCCGCCCTCCAGTCCCGCCGTCGCCACCGCGATGTTCGAGCCGCGGATGAAGCCGACATCCTTGTGGTCGAAATTGTCGCCGTTGAATTCGTCGAAGCTGTGCTTCTGCGCGTTCGGCCCCATGTAGTTGTTGACGTAGCGGTCGTCGAACGCGGCAAAGACGCGCGCCGCGACATGGGCCATGAAGTGCTTGCCCACCTGCCCGCTCGAATTGGCGAGACCGTTCGGGAATTTCGCCGTCTTCGACAGCAGCAGCAGCCGCGTGTTGTCGAACACGAACGGCGCCAGGATCACGATCTCCGCTTCGATCGTGTTGTCCGAGCCGTCGGGCCCGTAATACGAGACGCCGGTCGCGCGCCCCGAATTGTCGCTGTTCACGCGATAGACCATGGCGAGCGTGATCAGCCGGAAATTGCCGGTGGCATCGGCCTCCGGCAGATGCGTGACGAGCGTGCTCGACTTGGCGCCGTTGTAGCAGCCGAAGCCCTGGCAGAAGCCGCAATAGGTGCACGCCGCCCTGCCCTTGTAGTCGCGCGAGATGATCGCGTGCGGTGACGCGAACGGCTTGTAGCCGAGATTCTTCGCCGCCTCTTCGAACAGCCGGCCCGACTTGATCGGCGGTGAGCGGCGGCAGCGGAAATTCGCGCTTGCGCGGCGCCTCGAACGGATTGCCGCCCTCGACGACCTGTCCGTTGATGTTGCCCGCCTTGCCCGAGACGCCGAGATCGTATTCCGCCTTGTCGTAATAGGGCTCCAGCTCGGCATAGCTGAGCGGCCAATCGGCGAGCGTCGAAGTCTTCCGGGATCGACTTCGCGCCGTAGCGCTCGGCGGTCTGCGAGCGCGCGCGGAAATCGTCCTCGTGAAAGCGCCACGAGACCGCGCCGTAATGCACCGAGCCGCCGCCCGCCTGATTGCCGTAGTTCAGCACGCGCAACGGCGTCGCGCGCGCGTTCGCATTCGGCCGCCAGGTCACCGGCTGGCGCTTCGGGTTCGGGCGCGTGTCCTGGCGCTGGAAGAAGCGCAGCTCGTCCATCGCCTTGAAGTCCGCCTGCACGTGACGCGGCCCACGTTCGAGTCCGATCACGCGCATGCCCGCCTTCGCGAGCTCGGCCGCGAGAATGGCGCCGGCAGCCCCTACGCCAACGATGACGACATCGGTTCTCTCTGTCGCCATCTCACGCACTCCCCGTCCGGGCTTTGGACTGGAGGCCGGCCACAGGCGCCGTGGTGAACGCCTGACGGCTCTCCAGCTCGTTCGTGCGTGTAGATCAGCTGCACGCCGGGAAAGCCCACGAGCTGCCAGCCGGCGAAGTCCTTGTTCCCGCCATAGACGGGATCGGCGAACATGCCTTCCATCGTGTGCGTGCGCAGCGTGTCGAAGAACGCACGCGGCCGCGGGCCATGTGAAGCTCTCCGCCTTTCCCTCTTCGAGCGCGCGGATCGTTTCGTCCTGCTGCGCGGGCGCGAGCTTCGCGAAGGTTTCGCCGTAGGCCTTCCGGCAATGCGCTTCGAGCGCCGCGAAGCCCGTGGCGATAGAACTCCTGCTGGTCGGTGTACGCGCCGGCGAGCGCGAGATCGATGTAGTTGAGCACGTTCGCATCGGTCGCGCCCGGCTTGCCCGGAGCACCCGGCATCAGCCGTTCGGCGAAGGCGGCCACGGTTGCCGCATCGGCCTCGTTCAGGAACGCGCCCTGTCGCGCAGCGGGGGCGAGCGGATCGACGCCGCCTTGCGGCTCGGTGCGCGCCTCGGACTCCGAAACGAGCGCGGCGGTGGCGACCGCTCCTGCTCCCGCGGCAGCGCCCGCAACCGCGCCGACAAGAAATGCGCGCCGGCTTTCGTCGTGCTTGGTCATGGCGGCTCCTCCCAGTGCGCTCTGCAGCCATGCGGCGAGCGCTGCTTTCGGAAACTGTAGTTTGCGCGGCACCCCCAGACCAGGGTGACAACCAAGTCTTGGGGCAGTATCTGTCGCGAACACCAATGCGCGTCTCGGCGGTGCTCTCCAAGTGCTTGGTCATACGAGACAATTCGCCTTTTCAATTGTCCGTCTGCTCGAATTTTTTGATGCTCCGCATTTCATCAGTAGTATCAAGCTCTTGGCCCTTTCAGCGGGAACAGCACGTCTTTCACCTCCATCGGCTCCTTCCTATACAACAGGAATTATCCTACTGTCGGCGACAGAGAGCAAGGACGATGTCGTGACACGACGCCACCGAGAAAAGGTTGCCGCGCCGGTCCCCAAGAACTGGTGGCGCGACTTCTTTGAGCCGTTGGTGGCGAGGTCATGCTGGCTCCACGGGCGGCGCGAGGCCGGAGCGCGAGGTCGCCCGCATCATCAAGCGGTCGAAAGCAAACCGCCGCTCACAGTGCTCGATCTCGCGTGCGGGATCGGACGTCATTCGATGATCTTCGCCGCACGCGGGTTCGAGGTCACGGGCCTCGACTATTCCAAGCCGTTCTTGCGCGAAGCTCAAAGGACTGCTCGCGCCGCAGGTCAGAGGATCAGGTTCGTCCACGGCGACATGCGGAACCTAAACCCACACTTCGCGGCGAACACGTTTCGACCTCGCAGTGTGTCTCTATACGAGCTTCGGCTACTTCGCCCGCCGGAGCGATGACCTGAAAACGTTGCGCGCGGTGTACCGCGTGCTGCGTCCGGGCGGGGCGTTCGTGGTCAACACCGTCAATGGCGCGGGCGTGGTCAAGCGTCTGCGCTCGCCGATCTCCCTAGGCAGCGAGCCTCTGCCGAATGTGTTCGTGATCGACCAGGCGCGCTACGACGCCCGCACTCGGCAGACGCTCACCACTTGGACCGTTATCGACGCGAGGCGTCGCGCAGCCGCGTCGTACGCAAGACGTTCCGCGTGAACGTGTATTCCCACGCCGAGCTGAAGGACCTTCTCGGCAAAGCCGGGTTCAGAATCGAGGCCGCTTGGGGAATGCTGCCGGGCGGCCGCTTCGATCCGCGCAAGACCTGGCACCAAACCATCCTCGCGCGAAACCGCTGAACCAAACGTCACGTCAGGTGACGTGTTCGGGCTTCATCCGCTCGTAAGCGATCCCCATCACCGCGCCGAAGACGATGCAGGTGCCCAGAACGCCGAGGGAGAATCCCAACGTCCCCACTCTCCCGTAGAGCGGGATCAGGATGATCATCAGGATGACGGCCAGCAGGAATCCGTAGAACGCGCCGCGGAGCATTTCGCCGACCGTGGTCGTATCCGACACATGGGAGTCGAGCGCCGCGAATCCCATGCCCAGCACAGCGCCGACGACGAACAAGAGCACCCACCCGGTGCCGTTCCAGGGAATGCTCGTGAACCCGTTCAAAATGCCGATGAGGTTGAGTTGGGGAATCAAATCCAGGATCTGCTTCAGCACCGCAAGAACCGCGACGGGTATGGTTGCGATAAGACCTGCAAGCGCACCCTTCTTCAGGTCACTGAGGAGTTCGCTTTCCCCCTCGGCGAGCTCTTCGCGTTCCTGACGCAGTTCATTCCGATCATCGCTCATTGTCGTACCCCACATGAGAGACAACGAGCAGTAGAAGCCCGGCCGCTTCCATTCTCAAGCTGAGACGGAGCTTGCAGAAGCTAGACCTTGAGCGCCGCCGACTTGGCTTCGAGGTAGCGGAAGAAGGCGGCCGCATCGAGCCCGCGGCCGGTTGTGCGCGCAACGATCCCTTCCGCTGTCGCGCGCTGTCCGACCTGATGCACATTCTGGCGCAGCCATCCGAGCAGCCCGCGGAAATCGCCGCGCCGGACCTCGTCCTGGAACGGATGATCGCGCTCATAGGTCTCGGCGAACTGCGCGGCATAGAGACTGCCGAGCGTATAGGTCGGGAAATAGCCGAACATGCCGAGCGACCAGTGCACGTCCTGAAGCACGCCGTCGCGATCGGATTTCGGCCGCGCGCCCAACAGCTTCTCGCTGCGCTCGTTCCAGGCGGCGGGCAGATCGGCGACCGAGAGCGCGCCCGACAAGCAGCGCCAGCTCGAGCTCGTACCGCATGACGATGTGCAGATGATACGACATCTCGTCCGCATCGACGCGGATCGTTCCGGGCTGCACGAGATTGACCATGCGATGCAGGCCCGAAGGATCGAGACCGTTCGCGCTCTCGGGCAGAAGCTTGCTGATGCTCGGGAACAGGAAGTCCCAGAACGCGGCGCTGCGGCCGACATGGTTCTCCCACAGCCGCGACTGCGACTCGTGCAGGCCCATGCTCGGCGCATCGCCCAGAAGCGAGTCGCGATCGCTTTCCGCGAAGCCCTGATCGTAGAGACCGTGGCCGCCTTCGTGCAGCACGGTCAGGACGGCGGCGGTGAGGTCCTCTTCGCGCACGCGGATCGTGAGCCGTATGTCATGCGCGCCGGCGAACAGCGTGAACGGATGGGTCGAGCGATCCAGGCGCCCGCGCTCGAATTCGAACCCGATCTTCGCCAGCACCTGACGGCAGAGCTCGCCCTGCGCGCTGTCGGAGAGCCGCGCGCTGCGCGACGGCTTTGCCGGCCGACGCTTCCGACGCCTCCTTGACCAGCGGCACGAGGCGGTTGCGCACGTCGTCGAGCACGGGATCGAGCCGCGAGCGGGTCATGTCCTGCTCGAACTCGTCCAGCAGCGCATCGTAGGTGTCGCCGCCCGCGGCAAGCGCGGAGGCGCGTTCGCGGATCAGCCCGAGCAACTGCCTCGAACGGACCGGCGAACACGGAATAGTCGTTGCGGATGCGCGCGTCTTCCCAGGCGCCGAGCGAGTGCGATTTCGCCTTCGCGTAGTGGCGCACCAGGTCATCGGGCAGCGCGATCGCATTGCGCCGCAGCCGGCGGAGCAGCTCGAGCTCCCGCTTCAGGCCTTCATTGCCGTCGGCGTGGGCGTCCACTTCTTCGACGAGATCGCCGAGACGGTCGGACACCAGCATCGTGTGGCGGATGCCTTCGAGCGCCGCGAGCTGATCGCCGCGCTCCGGCCGGCCCGCGGCCGGCAGCATCGTCTCCTCGTCCCAGCCGAGCAGCGCGATCGTGTGATCCAGATGCCGCAACTCGCTGATCTGCGTGCGCAGCATGTGCTCGATGCCCTCGTTGCGCTGGAGCGAGCGCTTGGGGATGCGCAGCTCGGGCGGCGCCTCGGCTTCCAGCACCGCGGCGATGCCGCCGCGCTGCGCGACGTTGACGACCTGCTTCTGCGAGACGCGGCACATCGTGCCGAGGCCGTTCTCGGTCGCGGCAAATCCCATCACCGCATAGAACGGCTCGCCGAACACGCGGCCATCGGCGCCGACGACGGGAAATTCGTGCACCGGAAGCCGCGTTGCCGTCTGCACGACCCAGGAGCTCGACGGGATCGTCGGCCAGCGCCGCCGCTTCGTTGAGCTGCTTCTCCCACTCCTTCTGGTCGGTGGCCGAACCGATCAGCACGCCCGTGCCGCCATAGGCGCGGTTGGGCTTGAGCACGAGCTGCTCGCGGTTCGTGCGTGCGTATTCGAGCAGCTCGCCGGAGCGTCCGTTGCGGCAGCGTGGTGCGCCGCTCGCCGACGATGCGCGTCCACAGCACGTGGCGGCGGAACAGGCGGCGGTCATCGGCGCTGAACAGCTTCGATGCGATCGCCTCGTCGGTCAGGATCTCGAAGACGCTCTTGTGATCGAAGTCGCCGACGAGCGAGGAGATCACCCGGTTCTCGCGGAACAGCAGCCGCATGGCGTCGAGCGGCTTGCCGAGCTCCTTCTCCAGCTCGACCAGCTCGCGCAATTCGTAGTCGCGATAGGCGACATCGACCGGCGTGTCCTCGTAGAACACCTCGCCGTCCTTGACGCGCAGTTCGCGCGGATCGGCATGCGTGATGGTCGCGTCGTAGCGCTCGGTCAGGTACTCGCTGAGCACCGCCTGCTCGTCGGGTCCGTCATGGACATATTTCGGCTCGACGAAACAGAAGCGGCAATTGTCGCGACCGAGCCCGCGCGAATGATCGACCAGCGCCTGCAGGAACAGATCGCGCTGATCGCGCGGCAATTCGATCGAGCAGGTCGGGATCGTGCGCGAGCAGCGTCGGCACGATATCGCGCATGACGAGCTGTTCGGCGACCGGCGAGAAGTAGATGCCGCCGACGCCCGACGAGATTGGCCTCCATGAAGCGCAGCGAGTCGCGCCACGCCTGGCCGGTGAAATCGCACACCGCATCGAGCCGCCCGTAGATCGGATTGTTGCGCAGATGCTCGGGCGTCCAGGACGCGCGCAGCCAGCTCTCCTCGTCGGGCGAGATCGCGATGATCTTCCGGATCTTCTCGTCGTCGAGATAGAGCTGCGGCAGGATCTTCAGCGCCTCGATCAGGCGCAGGCAGACATAGTGCACGTAGTCGAACTGCTCGCTCATCGCCGAGCAAGCGGTCGCAGCATGACCCGGATGGCTTCGCGGTACGCCGTCGTGCTCGTAGATCATGCCGTTGGCGAAGGCATCGGCCTTCAGCCGCTCGGCGATGCGGGCAAATGTCGGATCGGCCACGTGGTGCGCGGCGCGCCGGATGCGGCCTTCGAGCGTGGCCCCCGACAGGCCCAGGGATTCGGCAGGACTGAGGACAGGACGCATAGGAGTTCCGCTGTGGAGGCTGCGGGTTCTGTTAGCCGAAGACCCGCAGCCTGCGCCAGGGGCGCGATGCCGCCAGGTAAACGGGCCGCGCAAAGAAAAAGCCGGCGCCCCGTTCAGGAGGCGCCGGCCGCTCAAATCAGCGCGTTTCGCGCCGCTATTTCTTCCACTGGGTGCCGTTGGTCCATTCGATCATCTTGCCGCCGTCGGCGACCGTGCCGAGCATGTTCCAGGGCGGTCCCATGCTGATGGAGACCGGGCTCGTGACCGTGCCCGCGCCCATCTCGTTCTTCTCGTTCTTCGCCTCGAGGGCGTTGCCCTTCTGCGTCACCGTGAACGTCATCCCCGACCACTGGCAGGCCTTCTTGTCCGGCCCGCACTTGTAGGTCCCGGCCAGGTTGGGCAGCTGCTCCGCGGCGACCGCGAGTCCGATGAACGTGACCGCGGTCAGCGCAGCGAAGCCGGGAATGATAGACGAACGTCTTGATCATCATGTCCTCCGTAAGGATCGCCCTTATTCTTGAGAGAGGCTCTCGACTTGCTTAGATGCCGAGTCGCGGGGCGGACCGCTACTCTCATCTCCGTGATCGCACCTCGATGCGGCCACTATAACGCGGCCTCAAGCGCCATGCGCGCCCCTCCCGAGGGGCTCGCCTGTAGCGGGTTTTCTACCCCCAGTGTAAAACAACCCAAAGACAGTACCCCGGAGGTGACGGATGCTTGTAAGTCGGATCAGGTGGATAGGTGCGGTTGCGATCGCCGCCGTGTTCGGAATTGCCGGCGCGTATGCCGCACAGCAGGCCGCCAGCACCGCGCATATGGAGCCCGTCAACAAGCTGCCGAATCCGTACAAGTCGATCGCCAACTGGGCGAAATTTCCCGGCGGCCGGACCTGGGGTTCGACGGCCGGCGTCGACATCGCGCCCGACGGCAAGACCGTCTGGGCGGTCGACCGCTGCGGCAGCAACACCTGTGTCGGCTCCAACCTCGACCCGATCCTGAAATTCGACACCAACGGCAATCTGCTCTTCAGCTTCGGGAAGGGACTGTTCGCCTTCCCGCACGGCATCCATGTCGATTCCGAGGAGAACATCTGGGTCACGGATACCGTCCTGGGCGACGGACGAGGCAAAGGCTCGACGGTCGGCCAGACGGTGCAGAAGTTCGACAAGAACGGAAAGCTGCTGATGACGCTCGGCACGCCGGGCGTGAGCGGCAACGACGCAGAAGCACTTCAACGCGCCGTCCGATGTCGTGGTCGCGCCGAACGGCGATATCTTCGTGGCCGACGGTCATGGCCCGGGCACGAACGAGCGCATCGTCAAGTTCGACAAGACCGGCAAGTTCATCAAGGCGTGGGGGCATCCCGGCACCGGGCCCGGCGCGTTCTCGTCGCTGCACGCGCTCGAAATGGATTCGCGCGGGCGGCTGTTCGTCGGCAACCGCGACAACAACCGCATCGACATCTTCGATCAGGACGGAAAGCTGCTGGACATCTGGTACCAGTTCTCGCGCCCCGCCGGCATCCACATCGATCAGGCGACGGACACGATGTACGTCACCGATTCCGAATCGGGCTCGGTCTCGGAAACGCACCAGGATTGGACGCGCGGCATCCGCATCGGCAGCGCCAAGGACGGCTCGGTCAGATATCTGATCCCCGATCCCGACGTGAACGCGAAGGGCACGAGCGCCGCGGAAGGCGTCGCCGCCGACAAGGACGGCGTCATCTATGGCGCCGAAGTCGGGCCCAAGAGGATGATGCGCTACGTAAAGTAGTCCCAACCGGTTAGAAGTCGCCTGATGTAAAACATGAGGACCGGCGGAGAAGCCGCTGGAAATCCAGGGAGAGAACGATGAAGAAGACCGTCATTTCAGCTTTGGCCCTCGCGGCATCCGCCGGGCTCGGTTATGCGGCCGGCGTCGTGGGCCCGGTGCCGCCGGCATCGTCGCTCGATCCCAAAGTGCTGAAGATGATCGCCCCGGAAAACCTCCAGTGGCGTCCGGCCGAAGGATTGCAAGGAACGGAGGTGGCGACTCTCGTCGGTAACCCCGGCCAGCAGGGCTTCTACATCCAGCTCAACCGTTTCAGCCCGGGCGCGTTCAGCCGTCCGCACTTCCACGACAACGACCGCTACATCATGGTCGTGTCCGGCACGTGGTGGGTGGACACGGGCGGCTACATACGATCCCAACCGCACTGTGCCGATGAAGGCCGGAACCTTCGTCACGCCATCCGGGCCGCGAAGTCCACTACGACGGCGCGCGCGCGGGCAGCGAAGGCGCGATCGTGATGATCTTCGGGCAAGGCCCCGGCACGCGTCGCGAATGCGAAGGACCGACCGCGCAAACCGGCCCCGGTCCTTGCGCCGAAGCGAAGGCCGCTGCGGCGCGCGCGAAGTAAGCTCGGCGGAGAACGATCATGCGTACGCGGATTGTCGGGACGGCGCTTGTTTCAGCGATGATCGGATGCGGCGCCGCCGCGGCGGGGGAGATCGTTTCCGCGCTCGATCCTAAAGCGCTGAAATTCGTCCTTCCCGAGAAGATCGAATGGCAGGTGACGCCGGGGGTCGATACAGCGTTCCTGTACGGCAATCCGAACCAGCCCGGATTCTACGTGCTGATGTTCAAGTGGAAGCCCGGCAACGCGAGCCAGCCGCACTATCACTCGGTCGACCGGCATGTGGTCGTGCTGAGCGGCACGTGGTGGAACGGCACGGGCACGGACTGGGACCTGGAGAAGAACACGGTCCCAATGAAACCGGGAACTTACGTCACACACCTCGCACGCCAGGTTCACTATGACGGCTCGCGCAAAGGCGATCCGGAGCCCGCCATCGAGCTCGTCTGGGGCACGGGTCCGGTCACGACCGTCGTGTGCGCGAACGAAAAAGGTCCCGGTCCCTGCGAGGACGCGCGCAACGCCGGCCGCGCGAAGTAGCGGCGCTCAGTTCACGAACAACTCGACGCCGGCGATCTCGGTGGCGCGCGTCGCGACCGCGCCGAACGGCATGTTGCGCGGGCATTGCGCGCGGAACGCGGAGTGGATAGGCGCGACCGTCGAACACCTCGATCAGGCACACGGGCGCATCGACGGTCGCGACCGTGCCGGTCGATGCCATCGTGAAGAAATTCTGCCGCTGGATCTCGTCGAGCAACCGCGTGAAGGCGGCGCCCGGGATCGGTTTCTCCACGACGGACCGCTCGATCGGCACGCCGAGATCGGAGAATCCGAAATTCCGAATCGTCGACATCACGACTCCCGTCCGCCTTCCGCTCGAAGCGGAGAAACGAGACCGCACCCTCTGACCGTATAGGCCGTCACGCGGACCGCGTAGGTGTTGCCTCTGCGCGTCGTGCAGCACCGGCTCGCGCGTCTCGGCGAGAATGGCCGCGAACTGGCCGCGCATCAGCACGTCCAACGGCGAGCCGGAATCCGACGGCGGGAAATAGATCGTGGTGAGCGTCGTGCCCGCCGCGCCCAGGAACGTCGCCAGCAGCAAGGCGACGGGCACAGTCAGAATGCGATGGCGCAAATCTCCTACTCCTACTCCGCGAGCGTCAGCACGGACTTCTCATAGTCGCGCGGGCCCATGTCGTCGCTGGGGAAAATCCCGTGGTCCGCGATCCAGGTGCGCGCGTCCTCGAACACTTCGCGCGTATAGGGCTCGAACACGATCCGCTCGCCCGGTCCCCAGCGCCGCGTATCCATCTGCTCGTGGAAGCGCCTCGGGAATTCGCGTCTGTAGTAGTGCGTGTAGCGCTCAGGTCTTAGATCAATGTCGCGCTGCGCGCGCTTGAGCGCGCGGAAATATTTCCGCACGTCCTCGGGGTCCGGATCGCCGGTGATCATGGTCGCGATCATGAACGTGCTGTCGATCACTTTGCGGAAGCCGAGCTGCTCGGCGAAGTAATACGGCCCGCTGAACAGCGCCGCCGCCGGCACCTTGCGATCGACGAGAAGCTCCATCCGCCGGAACAACAACCCGTCGCAAACGAGAGATTGATCTTGTCGAGCGGCAGATATTGTTCGAGCGCCTGGATCGTCGAGTAGTGGCTGCCCGAGCGGAAACCGACGGAGATCGGCACGCCGGCAAGATCCTCCGGCGTGCGCACGGGCGAATCCGCGCGGCACGAAGATGCCCGACGGCGACACGGAATAGACATCCGCATAGAGCTTCGCGTGGCCCGCCGACGCCGCGACATTCACGGTCCAATGACAGGCGCAGCTCACGTCGGACTTCCGGCCCTGCTCGATCACGTGATAGGCGCCGATCTTGTCCTGCGTGTTGTGGTTCTGGCCGTCGGTCGATTGCACGAGCTCGAGGAATTCGTAGTCGAGCCCTTCATCCTTGAAGTAGCCCTTCTCCTCCGCCACCCATTCATGCAGCCGGAAATGCGGCTCGATGACGAATTTGCCCATGGCGTCTCCTGTTATCGTCTTGCCGAGAGATTAGGCCACGCCTGACGGGCCTGCCACCTGGAAACTGCCCTCTTCGCCCCTGACCTTTGGCATCGTTCCCCATGTTTCGCTTGTGTTTTTCCCGATCCTTGAAGCCGCTCTCCCGTCCGTCTACGGTCCCCCTCTCGCCATCCAAGCCGACCGTCCATGTCTTCCTCCTCACCCTCCGTCATCAAGCCTGATGTCCTCGCAGCGATCGGCAATACGCCGCTGATCCGCCTGAAGGGACCGTCCGAGCGCACGGGCTGCGAAATCCTCGGCAAGGCCGAGTTCATGAACCCCGGCCAATCGGTCAAGGACCGGGCCGCGCTCTATATCGTCAAGGTCGCGCTCAATCGCGGCCTGCTGCGGCCCGGCGGCACGGTGGTCGAAGGCACCGCGGGCAACACCGGGCATCGGCATCGCGGTCGTGGGCAATGCGCTCGGGCTGAAATCGGTGATCGTCATTCCCGACACGCAGAGCCAGGAGAAGAAGGACGCGCTGCAGGCTTCTGGGCGCCCAGCTCATCGAAGTGCCCGCGGTCCCCTATCGCGATCCGAACAACTACGTGAAGGTCTCGGAGCGCATCGCGAAGCAGCTCGCGAAGGACGATCCCAAGGCGGCGATCTGGGCCAACCAGTTCGACAATATCGCCAACCGCCAGGCGCATCAGGAAACCACCGGCGCGGAGATCTGGGAGCAGACCGAAGGCCTGATCGACGGCTTCACGTGCTCGGTCGGCACGGGCGGAACGCTCGCGGGCGTCGCTCTCGCGCTCAAGGCGCGCAATCCCGACGTCAAGATCGCGGCCGCCGATCCGATGGGTGCTGCGATCTATTCCTGGATCAAGACCGGCGAGCTGAAGATGCACGGCGACTCGATCACCGAAGGCATCGGCCAGAGCCGCGTGACGGCCAATCTCAAAGACGCGCCGATCGATGACGCGTACCAGATACCCGACGAGGAAGCGCTGCCGCTGATCTTCGAGCTGCTCGAGCACGAAGGCCTGTGCCTCGGCGGATCGAGCGGCATCAATGTCGCCGGCGCGATCCGCATGGCGAAGGATCTCGGCCCCGGCCACACCATCGTGACGATCCTCGCCGATTACGGCACGCGCTATCAGAGCAAGCTGTTCAATCCCGAATTCCTGCGCTCCAAGAAACTGCCGGTGCCGTCATGGCTCGGATCGCCGCTGCCGCTTCCCAAAGTCCCGTTCGAATGAACGGCGCGGGGCCGCTCGTCTCCACCGATTGGCTTGCGGCGCATCTCGCCGAGCCCAACATCCGCGTGGCCGATGCGTCGTGGTACTTGCCGCAAGCAGGCCGCAATGCGCGCGCGGAGTATCGAGGCCGCGCACATTCCGGGCGCGGTGTTCTTCGACATCGATGCGCTGTCGGATCAGAACACGACCCTGCCCCACATGCTTCCCGACGCCGGTCGCGTTTTCGAGCGCGCATACGCAAGCTCGGCATCGGCGACAGCGATTTCGTCGTCTTCTACGACGGCGCGGGCATCTACTCCGCGCCGCGCGCGCTCTGGATGATGCGCGCGATGGGCCACTGGCAAGCGCCGCCGTGCTCGACGGCGGCTTCCCCAAATGGACACGCGAAGGGCGCGCGGTCGAGAGCGCGAGCCGCGCGAACCGCGGCATCGGCGCGCGCCACTTCACGGCGCAAGCCCGATCCGGAAATCGTCCGCGATTTCGACTCGTTGCGGGGCAATCTTCAGTCGCAGACTGAACAGGTGGTGGACGCCAGAAGCCCGTCGCGCTTCCGCGGCGAGGAAGCCGAGCCGCGCCCCGGCGTCCGTCCCGGACACATTCCGGGCTCGATCAATGTCTATTACGCCGACGTGCTGACGCCCGAAGGCACGATGCGGCCGCATCCGAGCTCGAGCGCCTCTTCGCCGAGCGCAACGTCGATCTGGATCGGCCCGTCGTCACGAGCTGCGGCTCGGGCGTCACGGCGGCGATCTTGTCGCTCGCGCTCGAAATCGCCGGCGCGAAGAAGACCGCGCTGTACGACGGCTCGTGGTCCGAATGGGGCGCGCGCGCCGACGCGCCGATCGCAACGGGACCTTGAGCCGTGGCAAGCGCGCGCCAAGGAGATCCCGGTCACCGTGACCTATCTCGCGATGGAGAAGCGCGTCATCCAACCGCCGCCGCCCTCGCCGCTGCGTCAAGACCGCGCTCTTGAGAGCGGAGAACCCGCCGGTCCACTTCTACCGCTATCTCTATGACGTCATCGGCCGCCCGTATTTCTGGGTCGAGCGCCGTCTGTGGAGCGACGAGCAGCTCAAGGCGCATCTCGTCGAACGAGAAGATCGCGCTCTACGTGCTCTATGTCGGCGGCGTGCCCGCAGGCATGGCGGAGCTCGATTTCCGCGAGAAGGGCATCGCGCACATGGCCTATTTCGGCCTGACGCCGGAATTCACCGGCCGGCGCATCGGCCCCTGGCTGCTGCACCAGATGATCGAGCTCGCCTGGGACGAAGGGATCGAGAAGATGCTGCTCAACACCTGCACGCTCGACCACAAGAAGGCGCTCGCCACCTATCAGCGCGCGGGCTTCGTCCCCTACGCGCGCTCCGAGCGGTTGGTCACCCTGCCCGCGGATTTCCCGACGCCCTAGCGAAACGGGAAAATCTGCTAGGCTTTGGAAGTTCAGCCCGGGGCGGAGGACCGCCTCACAAGGTTCTGAGGCCGTTGCATGAATGTCGTCGTCGTAGCCGGAATCCTCATCACGATCGCCACCGGCATTCCGGTCTTTCTCCAGCTCAGGAAGCATCCGCGCGGACTGTTCGTGCTGTTCTTCGCCGAGATGTGGGAGCGCTTCTCCTATTACGGGATGCGCGGCATCCTCATCTTCTATCTGACGCAGCACTTCCTGTTCGACGATGTGACGGCCGGCGGCCAGTACGGCGCCTACACCTCGCTCGTGTATCTGCTGCCGCTGATCGGCGGCGTGCTGGCGGACCGCTATCTCGGCACCCGGAAGGCGATCGCCTTCGGCGCGCTGCTGCTGGTCGCGGGCCAATTCCTGATGGCGGTCGAAGGCCCGCCCGCGCGCCAGTTCCTGATCTACGGCGACCAGCGCTACGAATTCCAGATCACCGGCCGCGCGAACGCGCGCGAGAGCCGGCATCGTCGTCGACGGACAGGCCTATCGAGTTCGGCCCGGCGGCCGATGGCGCGCTGACGATCGAGGGCCTGCCCGCGGCATCGCCGCTGCCGCAAGTTCTGCCGGCGGGCTCGTATCCGCACGGTCGAGGAACGCGATCCGACCTTCGTGTTCCTGCTCTATTTCGCGATGTCGCTGATCATCATGGGCGTCGGCTTCCTGAAGCCCAACATCTCCAGCATCGTCGGCCAGCTCTATCCGCAGGGCGATCCACGGCGCGATCCGGGTTTCACGCTCTACTATTACGGCATCAATCTCGGCGCGTTCTGGGCGTCGGTGCTCTGCGGCCTGCTCGGACAGACCGTCGGCTGGTGGGCCGGTTTCGGCCTCGCCGGCGTCGGCATGCTCGCGGGCTACATCGTGTTCGTGCGCGGGAAGCTCGTGGCTCGAAGGCCATGGCGAGCCGCCCGACCCGCGAGAGCTCTGCGACGACCCCGCTTCGGTCCCTTGAGCATGGAGCACGTGATCTATCTGGGCGGCGCTTGCCGGCGTCGTGCGTCGTCTGGTTCCTGGTGCAGCGCAACGCCGCGGTCGGCTCGCTGCTCGGCATCGGCTCGATCATCTCGCTCGGCTATATCGGCTGGTTCGTCGTCGCCAAGTGCACCAAGGTCGAACGCGACCGCATGCTGCTCGCGCTGGTGCTGATCTTCGGCGCGGTCGTCTTCTTCACGCTGTTCGAGCAGGCCGGCTCCTCGCTCAATCTGTTCGCCGACCGCAACGTCCAGCTCCCGACCGAGGGCTTCTGGAACATCACCGCGGCGCAGACGCAATCGTTCAACGCGGGCTTCATCCTGATCGGCGCGCCGCTCTTCGCGGCGCTGTGGGCCTGGCTCGGCCAGCGTCGAGCGGGAGCCCGATCCGCTGCTCAAGTTCGGCTTGGGCCTGATGCAGGTGGGCTTCGGCTTCCTCGTGCTCGTGTGGGCCGCGGGCTTCGCCGACGACGCGTTCCGCCTGCCGCTGATCTTCCTCGCCGCTCGCCTATCTCTTGCACACCATCGGGCGAGCTGTGTCTCAGCCCGGTCGGCTTGTCGGAGATCACCAAGCTCTCGGTCCCTGCCCTGGTTTCGACCATGATGGCGATCTGGTTCCTGTCCAGCTCCTGGGCGCAATATCTCGGCGGCTTCATCGCGCAGATGGCGGGCACCGAAACGGTCGGCGGCCAGGTGCTCGATCCCGCGGCCGCGCTGCGCACATCGCTCGGCGTGTTCGAGATCATCGGCTGGGTCGGCATCGGCGAGCGGGCTCGTCTTCCTCGCGCTCAGTCCGGTGCTGCGGCGCTGGGCGCACGGCGCGGACGACATCGTGCCCGAGCCCGAAGACGAAGCTGAAGCCGAAGCACGCAGCGCGAAATCGTCGTGACCAAGAAAGACACCAAGCTCGTCGAGATCGGGCGCTCGCCGTCGCTGCACGCGGGCGCGGTGAACACGCCCGTCTATCGCGTCTCCACCGTGCTGTTCCCGGACGTCGAGAGCATGTCCGACAACAGCCAGCCCTACACCTATGGCCGGCGCGGCACGCCGACGACGCGAGCGCTCGAAGACGCGCTCTGCAAGCTCGAGGGCGGCGCGCGAACCGTGCTGACGCCGTCGGGGCTGTCCGGCATGTACTGCTTGCGATCCTCACCGTCTGCGGCGCCGGCGATCACATGCTGGTCACGGATTCGATCTACGGCACGACGCGCATTTCCTGCCAGCGTCTTGCCAAGCGCTATGGGCATCACCACGACCTTCTTCTCGCCGACGATCACCGCCGCGAAGCTCAAGGAGCAGTTCCGCCCCGAGACCAAGGCGGTGTTCCTCGAAAGCCCCGGCTCGATCACCTTCGAGGTTCAGGACGTGCCTGCGACTCGCGGCCGCCGCGCACGAGAAGGGCATCGCCGTCATCTTCGACAACACCTGGGCGACGCCGCTCCATTTCGATGCGCTCGGCCACGGCGTCGATCTGTCGGTGCAGTCGGCGACGAAATATATCGGCGGCCACGCCGATGTGCTGCTGGGCTCGGTGACCGCCAACGCCGCCTGGGAGGAGCGCCTGGTGCATGCGCATGGCGATCTCGGGCTGTGTGCGTCGGGCGACGACGCGTTCCTGACGCTGCGCGGGCTCCGCACGCTCGGCGTGCGCCTGAGGCGCCACCAGGAGAGCGCGACCGAGCTCGCCATCTGGCTCAAGACCCGTCCGGAAGTGGCGCGCGTGCTCTACCCGCCGCTCCACGAGGATCCCGGTCACGCGCTGTGGAAGCGCGATTTCACCGGCGCGTGCGGCCTCTTCAGCATCGTGCTCCGCGACGCGAGCGACGAAGCCGTCGCCGCCATGCTGAACGGCATGAAGCATTTCGGTCTCGGCTATTCATGGGGCGGCTTCGAGAGCCTCGCCCTTCACGCGCACTACCACCGCTCGTTCCCGAAGAAGCTCGAGGGCCCGCTCATCCGCCTCCATATCGGGCTCGAGAACGTCGACGATCTGAAGGCCGACCTCGCCGCCGGTTTCGACCGCCTGCGCGGCATTTCCTGAGGCGAACCGCGCCCCTTTTCCCCACCCGCCGTCCGCCATGGTATGGATGGTCCAACACTAAAGGAGACAACAAATCATGGCCGTCGACGGCACTTGGAAGCTCGTGGTGACCACGCCGATGGGAGCACAGGAAAGCACGCTGGTGATTCAGTCCTCCGGCGGAACGCTGACCGGCACGCAAAGCGCAGGTTCCGGCGAAGGCCGCCCGATCGACGAAGGCACCGTGGACGGCAACGACATCACCTGGAAGGCCTCGATCACCAAGCCGATGCCGATGACGCTCGAATTCTCGGGCACGGTCGATGGCGACACGCTCAACGGCAGCGTCAAGCTCGGCATGTTCGGCAGCGCCCCATTCAGCGGCAGCCGCGCGTAGTGGTGTTGCGGTGACCGTGGAGCAGATTTCCGCCGGCGACCTGATCGCCGCCGTCTCGTTCGATGCGGCAGGCCTCGTGCCCGCAATCGCGCAGGACGCGAAAACCGGCGAAGTCCTGATGCTCGCCTGGATGAACCGCGACGCGCTGACGCGCACGCTCGAAACCGGCGACGTCACCTACTGGTCGCGCTCCCGCAAGGAGCTGTGGCGCAAGGGCGCAACCTCGGGCCACACGCAGCGGCTCGTCGAGGCGTATGTCGATTGCGACGGCGACACGCTGTTGTTGAAAGTCGAGCAAGTCGGCCCGGCCTGCCACACCGGCGCGCCGACCTGTTTCTTCCGGAGGATGTCCAAGCGCTGAAGCGTTCCCCCGAAGGCCGCTATTCGCCGATCGCTTCAGCGATCAGTCCCGGCCGTACGCCGATTTGCTCGATGAACTTGTCCAGTTCTCGCTTCGCCATTGGATTCGAGCGCTGGTGGCGCTCGGCAAGGATCAGCTCGTTCTTGAGCGAATGCTCCAGGCCAACGAGCTCGGTCACTCTGACTTTGTAGCCTTGCGTCTCGAGGTGGAGCCCGCGAATGACATTGGTGAGCTGGGCGCCAAACTCGCGACGCTGAATCGGATGTCGCCATAACTGTTCGAGCGGCCCCGTCGCTTTTTGCAGCAACTTGGCGACTTCCGCCTGGCAGCACGGAATCGAGCGCGACCATCCGGGCGTCGTGGCGCAGCGCGAAGCGGATGGCGTCGTCCGTGGCCGTATCGCAGGCGTGAAGTGCGGTGACCATATCGACGCGGCCGTCCGCCACATTCGCCTCGGCAATCGGTTGAGCGAGAAACTCCATCCGCTCGAAACCCATGCCTGCGGCAAGCGCCCGGCAGCGCTCGACCAGCTCCAAGCGCGAGTCCACGCCGTAGATGCGCCCACGGCCGCTCGGGCCGATGATGAGATCGTAGAGAATGAACCCGAGATAGGACTTTCCGGAGCCAAGATCGACGAGCACCGGCGAGTCCGTCTCCGCGAGCAAGGCGTCCAACGCCGGCCGCAACAGCTGCACCAGATGCAGAACCTGCTTGAGCTTCCGTCGTGAATCGGCGTTGAGCCTGCCGTCCGGGGTCAGGATATGCAGCGCCTTCAGCAATGCGACCGAGTTTTCCGGGTTTGCGCTCGGCCACAACTCCTTGATGGCCAGAGCCGGATCGGGATGTGATCGCGCACGCTTCATGGCGCCTCATATCAAGGAAATCCATGAGAGCCTCGTGAAAGGGCTCAATCATCGCGATAGACCGGCGTCGTGGAGCCCGGCTGAACGTCTCGATACGGCGACATCCGGACGTCGCCACGCATTGCAAATCCCTTGGTAGATGCCCATATAGACGCCGCGACAGCGTTCCCGTCAGGTAAAGCGCACTGTTCCGCGCCCGGCCGCCTACATGCGGCGCCAGGACGCGGCAGCCAACTTTCGGAACTGATGATTGCGTTATCCGCACCGCTTGAGCGATGGCTCGAGTGTAACCGATGCATTAGGGCGAGGCTTGGCTTCGCCGTAAGCTCTCAAATCGGAGATCGAGTCATGGGCGCTATGCGCAAGAACGCGAAGAGGAAAGCCAAGCAGCGAGCGCACGCGGAGAAGAGAAAAGCCCAGGAGCAAGCAATCGCGGCGGCCTCGGAACGTCACAACTCCGGTGGCCAGCAGCGTCCATCACCCGGGCGTGCTAGTTAAGCCGGACGTACGGTCTATGGCCTGAAACGGGTTCTCAGCGGTTCGAGCCCTGCGACATCGGCAGACATTCGCAATCAAACGTCCACATCACGCGCGTCATCAGGGCGTTTCTTCACATTGCATAAACCTTGTGGGGCCAACGTATGCTACTGCAGGTCCAAACGAGCCCGCCGGACCCGCCGCGAGCGAGATAAGGACGAAAATGAACGATCAGATCACGCCTGTGAAAACACAGCTTGCGCTTCATGAGAACTTTATAGGGCCACCGACTGAGGCTGGCGCGGCCGCCGTGGTCGTACCGGTGCCTAAATCCGGCCAAGAGAAAATTGATTACGACCGTCGCTCTGACCATCGATACTTGCAGATGGCCAGTGGGAGATCCGGTCGAATCGGATTTCCACTATTGTGGCGAACTACCCCTGATCGGGCGGCCTTACTGCGATATGCACGATGCCCAGAGCCAGGCGGTCCGGAGAAAAAAGACCGCCGCGTAGTGGCGTTGAGCTAGCCATCTGAAATGGGAAGGTCAGCCTCTGCCATCCAGGCGGCGGCGATCTCAACAATGTTCCGTCGGCGCCTCATCGGTCCAAATCCAGCGTATTGGGCCCACGCGAGAGATTGCCGCGTGCCATTGCACAAAAAGCAACATGATGGAGCTCGTTCGGCCCTTGGTCACCCTGTTAGGCGCGTTTCTCAACTGGACTCGCGGGGTGGCTCGAAGAATCGGCTCGTTTTGGGTAGCGCGAAGATCTGATGTTGGCCTGCGGCCTTCTGCGAAATGCCCTAAATGCGGAGAATCGGATTTCCGTACGTCAGACCGGCAAAGGACCCGGCCCGAAGTCTATGGGTCGAACACCTTTCGCTTGAAGTGGCTCTGCTTGACCTGCGGCCATCGGACGATAGAAATCGTCGAAGACCCCAATTGAATTTGTCGGGGAAGGATTCCGGAGGCAGGTCCCGTTGCCTGCTTGAGGCGCCAGATCGCATGTCCCGCGCCGCATGGGATGTCCCGCGGTGCTGGCGATCTTCATCGCCAGGCCTTGAGCCAGGACCATTTCGCCGAACGCACCAGCATGATCTGGGCGGCTTCATAGAGCATCATCCGCATCATCTCGTCTCCGCACCGCGATATCGCGCCGGTTCGCTCGACTTCACCCGATTGATGCTTGGCGGGCGTCAGTCCAAACACCGCCCCGACTGCCTTGGAGTTACGGAAGCGGGCGGGCACGTCGACGGTTGCGCGATAGGTCAGCGCCACCACGGGGCCGACACCCGGTACCGTCATCAGGCGCCGACACACATCATCGTCCCGAACGATGGCCAGCGAGCGCCGATGAAGAATGCCGACCTGTTCGCGAAGTACCCGGCGGACAATGAGCAGCGGCTCGACCAGCGCGGCCAACTCGGGAAGGTCTTCGACAAGCTCCTTGATGCGCGCTTCGAACTTCGCCATCCCACCGTGCCCACCTTGAGACCGAAGTTCCGCAAGGTGGCGCGCAAGTCATTGTCGATGGCGATAGCCTTTGACTGAAGCAGCTTACGATGGGTCAGAAGCATCCGCAGTTTCTGACTGCGTAACGTCTTCACATGGACCGGACGATAAAGACCAACCCGCATCATCTGCGCCATCCCGCGCGCATCGTTGCGATCGTCTTGTTGATCTGCGCCTTCAATACCGCCCTCATGTGCCGCGTCTCGACGCAGATCACTGGCAAGCCTGCATCGGCGAGAGCGCAAAAAGCCACTGCGATAGCGGCCGGCTTCCAATCCAATCCGCTTGAAGTGGTAGCTGGGGTTCATCAGAACCTGGAGCAGCGCCTCGGGCTCGCTCGCCACCTTCACTTCCCGCACGATCCTGCCCGTGTCATCCACGATGCAAACGCTTGTCTCCTTGACCGACACGTCTAGTCCAGCAAAATGGTCATGCTGCGCTTCTCCTTCTGATGCTTGAGGCCGAAAATGCGGACCTCGTTTCACCATCAGCCTGAAGCGCAGCACCAAAATCCACTTTAGGCGACCCCCTTCTATTCGTGATCACAGGGGCCAATTTCGGGTTTGAGGTCACGAGCAGACCTGGCAACCCGGTCGCTGCCTGATCTGCAATTCTGCTATCATGATGGTTCCAGTGGCGGTTGTTGGGCGGTTTGGCCGTCGAGTGGCCACGTCACCCGTCCACTGGAGGTTATGATGTCACCGAGAATCTGGAGCGCAATGATCTAGCGGAAACGGGGTCCTACTCATGAGCGATGATGGTGCGAGTGGTCGGATGACGCGTAGAACGACGATCAAGACAGGCATCGCGATTGGCGCCGCCGCGATGACGGGACATGCGGCTTCTGCTGCCGCAATTGCCCCCGCCGCTTCGCCCAATCCCGTGGTCCCGACGCCGATCCCTGCGCAGGTCCCCGCGAAAGAAGGCGTCGCAACCCTCTCCGGCGCGAAGATCGGCTACTGGGACACCGAAGGCGCCGGCCAGCCGATCGTGCTCGTTCACCCCGCGACGGGCAGCGCCAGGATCTGGGTCTATCAGCAGCCCGCGTTTGCGCGCGCGAGTTACCGCGTCATCGCATTCTCGAGGCGCGGCTATGCGAACTCCGATCCGGTGCCGATGACCAATGCCGGCTCGGCCTCCGTCGATCTGCACAACCTCACGGAGTTTCTCCGTCTACGGAAGTTCCACCTCGTCGGTTCGGCGGCCGGCGGGCAGATCTCGATCGACTACGCGCTCTCGCATCCGGATCGGCTCTACAGCCTGACGCTGGCCTGCGCGGTCGGCGGTGTCACCGACAAGGAATACACCGACATGGCGGAGCGCATCCGGCCGCCCGGTTACGCCGACATGCCGGCCGAGTTCCGCGAGCTGTCGCCGACCTACCGCGCGATGAATCCGGAAGGCGCCAAGCGCTGGGCCGACCTCGAGCACGGCGCGATCACCGGAAACCGCTTCGGCCAGACCAACGTCAACCAGATCAACTTTGCGAGCCTTGGCCGGCTGAGAGTGCCGACGCTCGTCATCGGCGGCGATTCCGACCTCGGCGCGCCCCCTCCGATGCTGCGCATGTACGCGGCCCGCATTCCAGGCGCGGAGCTCAAGATCGTGCCCGAAGCCGGCCATTCGCTCTACTGGGAGCAGCCGGAGCTCTTCAACCGCACGCTGCTCGACTTCTTCGGCCGCCATTCGACGTAGCCGGATCGCGGAGTGGCGAGTAGCGAATAGACAAATCGGCGCCAGTTCACCCTACTCGCTATCTTGCCCGCCATTGGCGAAGGCGGGTCGCTTGGATTTCCCGCGTTGAAGCATGATGCGCTGACAAGCGCGCAGGACGGGCTCCCGCCGAAGCAGCGCTTCTGGGCGGTGGTGACGATCGGACTGGCGGTCTGCCTGACGGTGATCGACCAGATGGTCGTCAACGTCGCGTTGCCCACGATCGGCGTCGATCTCAGCGCCTCACCGGCCGCGACCGTCTGGATCGTCAACGCCTACCAGGTGGCGATCATGCTGCCGCTGCTGCCGCTGTCGTCGGCGGGCGACATCTTCGGCTATCGCCGCGTCTATCTCGTGGGGCTGGCGCTGTTCGGCCTGGCGTCCGTCGGCTGCGCGCTGGCCAATTCGATCGAAGTGCTCGTGCTGATGCGCGTCATCCAGGGGCTGGGCGCCGCGGGGATCATGAGCGTCAACATGGCGCTCGTGCGCTTCGTCCATCCGATCCACCGGCTCGGCTACGGGATCGGCATCAACGCGGTCATCATCGCGGTGTCGGCGGGCGCCGGTCCGACGCTCGCGAGCTTCATTCTCGCGCTTGCCGATTGGCCGTGGCTCTTCTGGGTGAAAGTGCCCTTCGCGTTTCTCGCGTTCGCGATCGGGATCTACACGCTGCCGCGGACGCCACGCGCGAGCCACCCCTTCGATGCGGTCAGCGCGGCATTGAGCGCCGTCACGTTCGGAGCGCTCATCTTCTTCATCGATGCGCTCACGCATGAAACGCCGCCTCTTCTGATCGCGGCCGAGTTCCTGATCATGCTCGTCGGCGGCATCGTTCTGGTGCGGCGCGAGATGACCGTGCCTCAGCCCCTCCTGCCGATCGATCTCCTCAAGCTGCCGATCTTCGCGCTCTCCGTGGGCACGTCGATCTGCTCGTTCCTCTCGCAGACGCTCGCGTTCATCGCGCTGCCGTTTCACATGCAGGCCATCGGTTATTCGGCCGTCGAGGTCGGCCTCCTGATGACGCCCTGGCCGCTCGCGACAGCGGCGATCGCGCCGATCGCGGGACGGCTCTCCGACAGACATCCCGCGGGCGTGCTCGGATTGATCGGCTTGCTCATGTTCGCAGCCGGGCTCGCGGCCCTCGTCCTCATCGACGAACGCACCAGCACGCTCGATATGGTGTGGCGGATGGCGCTCGCGGGCGCCGGCTTCGGGCTCTACCAGTCGCCCAACAATCGCACCATCCAGGCCGCTGCTCCGCGCCGGCGCAGCGGCGGCGCCTCGGGCATGCAGGCGATGGCGCGGCTCCTCGGCCAGACGGTCGGCGCCGCACTCGCAGCGTTCGCCTTCGCGCGGTTCCTCGACGGCAACGAGATCGCGCTCTGGCTCTCGGTCGTGTTTGCCGTGCTCGGCGCCATCGTCAGCGGTCTCCGGATGAACGACATGCCGAGACCCGACGAATGATCGCCCTACCCGCCGCTCAAGGCCTGGACGATCTGGATGTCGTCGGTCGGACGCAGCTTGCGTTGCAGATCGAACACCTGCTCGCCGTTGATGAAGAAGCGCATATGCGCGCGCATGCGATCCTGCTCGTCGATCACGCGAAAGCGGATGCCCGGAAACTGGCGATCGAGATCGGCGAGCACCTCGCCCATCGTCGCACCGGACGCTTCGACTTCGCGCGCTCGCGTGTAGGATCGCAGCGGCGTCGGGATCAGCACCTTCATCGCGCGCACGTTACCGAGCTCGGCCGCCTCCACCGCGTAGATCTCCGGCAGATGCTGCGCGAGCGGCGCCCACTTCTTGCCTTCGTCGCGGCTCATCCAGAGCTCGCCGCTCGTCGTGCCGAAATAGAGGCCGACCGGATCCTGCGCGTCCGCCGTCATCGCCTGGCGCTTCACCGTCCACCACGCCTGGCTCTTCGGCAGTCCGCCGTCGAGACGCTGCCACGTCTTGCCGCCGTTGCGCGTCACGAACGCGGACGGCACGCCGTCGATGGCTGATGCGCGGCCACACGGTCTGGCCGTCCATCGGGAACACCCAGGCGGTGTTGTCATCGCGCGGATGCACGACCATCGGGAAGCCGACGTCGCCGATCTCTTTGGGCATCTTCTTGCCGATGCGCACCCACTCGTTCGACGGGCGGTCGATCCGATAGATGCCGCAATGGTTCTGCTGATAGAGCCGGTTGGGATTGCTCGGGCAAAGCCGCACGCAATGCGGATCGTGGAACGTGAGGGTGTTCGGATCGAAACCCTCCACCACTTCGAGACCTTTGACGAGCGGCTTCCAGCTGCGGCCCTTGTCGAGCGTCTCGTGCACGCCGCCGCCCGACATCGCGAAGTAGAGATGCGAGGGATTGCGCGGATCGACGATGATCGAGTGCATCTTCGGCAGGTCGGGCGTCCCGTCCTGCTGGCGTGCCCATCCACTCGCGGTATTGCGGATCGTCGTTCACGCTCGAGAACGGCTCCCAGCTGACGCCGCCGTCTTCCGAGCGGAACAGGCCTTGAGGCGCGGTGCCCGCGTACCAGACCTTGGGCTCGTTCGCGTGCGCCGGCGTCAGCCAGAACGTGTGATCGACCGTGCGGCCCTTCTCGCCGTTCGCGGCCTTGGCGAACGCCGGCGGCCTCGCCGCCTCTTTCCAGGTGCGCCCGAGATCGGTCGAACGGAAGACCGTCGGCCCGAGATGGCCGGTCTTGGCCGCCGCCAGCAGCGTGCGCCCGTCGCGCGGGTCGAGCACGATGTGATGGATGATCTGGCCGAGGAAGTGCGGGCCGTCCGTGCGCCACGTCTTCCGTGCGCCGTCGCCGTGGTACAGCCACGCGCCCTTGCGGGTCGCCACCAGCACCAGCACGCGGGCCGGCGCCTTCCGCCCTGCCCCCGTCCTTTTCACCGATTTCTTTGCCTTTGCCGCAGTTTTCTTGGGTTTACGCGCCATTCGTCCCTCTCCCGTGACGGATTCCACCATGCTAGCGACGAACGGCATGCCGCCAAATCGACACCGACCAGACATCCACCAGAAACTTTTTTTGACGTTTTCAGCGCCGGGCGGCGAGCCGCGGCCACTCGTCGATCTTGATCGTTCCGACCGGTGTTCCCATGGCGCCGTCGGGCTTGACGACTGACCACCTGGCCTTCATCGATGCTGTAACTGTCGCCAAAGGCCTGCTCCATGTTCGGCACGTGGGTGACGATCAGCGTGTTGGTCCCGGCCCTCGGCATTTCGGTGATGCGGATGCGGATGAACCGCGCGCTGTCCTCGAACGAGGAATACTCATAGCCCTCGCTGCCGTCCCCGAGCAGGTTGAAGGTGTTCGCGGTGCCGACGTCGAGGTCGCGGACGGTCTCCATCGTCCGGAAGGTCGGGCTTGCCAACACCGCGCCGATCGGCACGCGGAGCGCCTTCAAGGCCTCGCCCATGGCGCGCGCGGTCTTGTGGCCGTTCTCGTTGAGCTGGCGTTCGCCCCGTGTGTTCCCGGGCGCGACGATCGCGGGATCCGGGCGGACCTGGGGCGAGTTCGCATGACGCATCACGATGACGTAACCGCCCTGCTTCAGCGCCGCGACGAGCTCGCTCCCGGAAAGAAACTGCGCCGAGGCGCCGCCGGCGGCGGCGATGAACATGGCGGCCGCGATCGCGCAGACCCTCAAGACGGGAACCAGAGCCGGCATCTGCATGGCGCGCCTTCTCCGTGCTACGTTGAATCCTCGCGCTTCTACCACGGATTTGGGGAGTGGACGCCATGCGCTTGATCGCTGCTTTCGCCCTGGCACTTGCGGTGGCGGTTCCCGGTCTCGCACGCGCGGCCGAACCGTATGGGATCGGACTCGAAGGGTTTCCCTACCCCCATCCGGTGTCGATGCTGACGCTCTCCGAGGACGAGGACGCGCTCAGGATGGCGTACATGGACGTCAAGCCGTCGGGTCAAGGAAACGGGCGCAGCGTGCTTCTGCTGCACGGCCGCAATTTTCCGGCGAGCTATTGGGACACGGTGATCACCGCGCTCACGGGCGCCGGATACCGCGTGATCGTTCCCGACCAGGTGGGGTTCGGAAAGTCGTCCAAGCCCCTCTTCGCGCTCAGCTTCGACATGCTCGCCGCGCACACGATCAAGCTTCTCGATCATCTCCAGATCGCGCGGGCGGACATCGTGGCGCATTCGATGGGCGGGATGCTCACGGTGCGCATCGCCCGCTCCTATCCCACGCGGGTCGACAGGATCGTGCTCGAAGCCCCGATCGGGCTCGAGGATTACCGGAACTTCGCGCCACCGGTCGAAACCTCGCGGATCATGGCCGATGAGGACCGGCTCACGGCCGAAGGCTATCGCACCCAGCTGATGAACAACTATTCGCTGACGCTTGCCGCCCGAGGCGATCACGCCGTTCATCGAGGCGCGCATGCGCATCAAGGGAAGCGCGGAGTATCCGCGCTGGCTGCGGTCCTTCGTCAATTCCTATCAGATGATCTGGAGCCAGCCGGTCGTCTACGAGATCCCGCTGGTGCAACAGCAGGTCCTGTTCATCATGGGCGGCAACGATCGCAATGCGCCGGGACGCGGGTTTGCGCCGATGGAACTCCGCGCACGCATGGGCGACAACACGAGGCTCGCTCGCGAGCTCGCGAGCCGCATGCCCAACGGCCGGGTCGAGGTCTATGACGGCATCGGCCATCTCGTTCACATGGAAGCGGTCCAGCGTTTCAACGCCTCGGTCCTGTCGTTCCTGAACGCACCGCGCTGACGCGGCGAATGTGACTGCGCGTTCCTGCAACGCAGCTGTCGTGCAGGCGTTGATACCGCGTCAGCCACGCGGAGCCCGGCGATGCGATGCACATCCAGATGGGGATCGGGTGTGCTGGCGCTGGCCATGAGCGGACAAGGTCTCGCTGGGACGCTTGAGGATTCGAAGTCGGCCTATCAGCACGGCGACACCATCACCGCAATGGAATTGCTCATGCCTCTCGCGGAGCAAGGCGACGTCCGCGCGCAGATGAACCTCGGCACGATGAACTACACCGGCGCGCCGCCGAACCACGAAGAGGCGGCCAAATGGTTTCGCCTGGCCGCCGAACAGGGCGAGGTGCTGGCCGAGCGCTATCTCGGCTACATGTACGCCAATGGCCAGGGCGTGGCCCGCGACGATAAGGAGGCCGTCAAATGGTATGGCCGTGCCGCCGAACAAGGCGATGCCGACGCGCAGGCGGGCCTTGCCGCGATGTACAGCGCCGCGCGGGGTACATCGCAGAACTATGTGCAGGCGCACAAATGGTTCAGCGTTGCCGCCACGCGCTATCCCGCGTCTGAGCGGGTGAAGCGCGCTCAGGCGATCCGCAACAGCGAACGGCTCGCGGAAAAAATGAGCCCCTCCCAGGTCGAAGAGGCAAGGCGGCTTGCCCGCGAGTGGCAGCCCAAGAGCTGACACGCCATCGCGCGTTCCCAATCCCAGGCGAGACCGAGATCAAGTTGCGACAGGAGGCGGTCGCAGACACGCGCGCCAACGGCCGCGGTGGAACCTCGATGTCCCACCGCGCGCACGTGGCGTCGTTATTCCGTCAGCGACTGGTGCCGAACCTAGTTCGTGCCCGTCGAGGGAGCCTCATCGTCGTCATCACCGTCGTCGAGCAAGACCCACGCGATGATCACGATGCCTGCGACGATACCAAGGCCGAGCCACGGGCTATTCTCGTCGAAGCCCTGAGCTTCCTTGATGCCCGCAGCGCCGCCCGCCGGCAGCGGCGAAGAATTCTGAGTCGGGGTCGCACCGGCTGTATCGGTTGCGGACCAGGCACTTGTAGTGACGCTACCAAACACCAACGCGCTGGAAACCAGCATTGCCATCAACTTACGAGACATGTGGGGACATCCCTTTGGAGTGGGAACACGTACAGTACTCGCATCGGCGAATATTGTCCGTGTCATTGCTGTGACAAGTATTATTTCTTATTGCAGCAAGGTTCCTTGGAACAGCGCTCAAGAGAGTTCCAATGAAGGGTCCCTTACATAGAACAATTGCCTTTTTTGCAATCAGTCGAGAAACGCAAGGATCATGTTGTCCGAAATCGGCACAGGTGGAACTCGCACGCGCTCTCTAGTGTCGTGATTTCGAAGTTCGCCTATTTCGACATAGGGCGCCGAGCGAGCTTCGAAATCAAAACGACACTAGAAATCAATAAGTTGCTCGCGTCCCTTCGATTCTGAAATTCGCGCTGCACCTGATATCGAACCCGTGCGAATTTCAGAATCGCGACGCTAGCGCCGATCGCGATCCATCGCCACATAGACGCGTCCCGCCGCACTGATGAGGAGAAGTGACGGCTCCGCCTGACAGACGCGCTTGATCTCGCCGATGATGCCTTCGGAGTCGCTGCTGGAACCGACCCGCCCGTTGGGCCCGTTCTGCATATTGCGGCCGCTCCAGAAACCCGCGATCCACCAGCGCCCTTCGGTTTCGGACGCGGGCGTGGCGAGCCACGCCGCACAGCTCTCCGTTCCGCCGATCGTCCAGATGGAGCGGTTCGAGTCGTTCTTCGGCGGCGCGGGCGACAGAAATGGAATCGCCAGCATGACCGCTCCCAAGAGGAGATGTTTCATGGACCAGGCCCTTCGCTCTCGACGGGGTCGATAGTGACGCGAATGCGCGGGACAAAAAAGAAGGGCCCTCATTGGAGAGGGCCCTTCCATTGTCGATTCGCGGTCAAAAGACCGGTAGACCGTCGCTATGCGCTGTGAACCACAGAGGCGACAATCCAGCTCTCCGACCGCAGATGATGACAATGAGACACTGGATCACCTCCTTTCCTTGAGTTTCGAAGCAGGAAATGTAGGGAACGAGCCCGCTCACGGCAAGTGGGCGCCTCCCCTACCCTCGATTCGGCGGGCCTTCAGCGCACCCGGACGTTGCCGATGGCCGCTTTCGCGCGATCATTGAGCTTTTGCGTCGATTCCAGGCGCCGCGAGAAAATTGCGGGGTTCCAGGTGCTCGGCCGCGGGGCTCCGGACTTGAGCTGCGCCTGCAACTGGTTGACGCGCTCGTTGAGCGCCGCAATCTCCATGCCTATTTCCTTGTTTGCTTCCAGAAGCTCCTGCGTGGCGGCGCTGGAATCCGCGCTCGCCGCCTTGAGCTGCCCGATGGAAGCGCTCAAGCCGTCTCCGTCGAACTGCAACTGGACGCCCGACACGCCGACCAGGACCGCGCCCAGCGCAAAAACAAGGAAGTGCATCATCGACATCGATTGTTTGAACGCGAGGACCATCGCGCCGATGATCAGAATGAAGCCCGCGATGATGGGAAGAAGTGTTTCGGCTGTCATCCGTTGCCCCTTCGTTGGAATGAAAGCCGCCGACGCAATCCCCCTCGAAAGCGAAAGCGGAGCACCGGAAGAATAGCTTCGATGGGGCGGCGCGAAAATCCGGAAATGATAAGGTGCGGGCCAGCAGGGTAACGGCGCATGTGCAACGAGTACCGCAACCGCAAGAGCGTTCGCCGCCTGATCGATCAGTGCAACGAACTGAACATGCCGTTGCGCTACCCCGACGGGATACCCAACACCGACCCGTCGCAGAACATCCGCATCACCGACCGGGCGCCGATCCTCCGCAATGGGGAGGACGGTGTTCGGCTCGAGATGATGCGGTGGAGCTGGCCGTCGCCCAAAGGCGCACCGGTTTTCAACTTCCGATCGGAGAACCGCCGCTTCGACACGGCGCAGCGCTGCCTCATCCCGGCCGACGGGTTCTACGAGTTCACGGCGGCCAAAGACGCGACGGCGAAACGCAAAGACAAATGGCTGTTCACGGCAAAGCACGGCGATCTCTTCGCGATCGCGGGCGTGTGGCGCGCGAAGGCGGCGAACGGAAAGGATGCTTGGGCGATGCTGACATGCGAGCCCGGACCCGACATCGCGCCCTATCACGACCGGCAAGTGGTCGTGCTCGAACCCGCACGTTGGTCGGCATGGCTCGCGGGAGCACATGAAGCGGAGCTGCTGATCCCATCACCCACAGGCTCGATCGCCGTTGAGCGGGCAGCTCTGACCTAGCGATCGAACGGGCTTCCCTCGCGCCGTGAGCCGCGACCTCGCTGGTCTTTAGGTACCGCAACCCGATGATGCTACGGTGCTCCGTAGTGTTGACGCGAGGTAATCCGCATGATCACCGAAACCGAAATTTTTGCAGCGCTCGACAAGCCGCGGAGCCTGTATGCGATCCAGCAGCGGGTGGGGGCCGGCCGGAAAGATACCGAAGAACTGCAGATCGGTGCTGATGCGGTTGCGGGACGAGAAAAAGGTAACGTTCGACATCAATAACGGCCACTGGAGTAGGGCTTGAGAGGCATAGCGAGACGTGTTCATCAGCCGCGCAGCATAGCTGCCGATTTGCCTAGTGGAATGTAGACCACATTGTCATGCCGTATGCCCTTGTGGTCGAGCAGCGGAACAAGAGACGAGGCCTTCGACTTACCACCGGAGAAGACGAAGGGCTCATAGAGGCCGGTCACGACCGGCAACGGATGAGCTGCTTCGGTGGAGCGTTCTTCGCTTCCTCGAATTCCGCACGAGATCGGCGCGTTCAGCTTCTCGTTTGGAACGGTCGCCCATAGCCAACTATTGCTGGCTGTCGCCTCTCGCTCAAGCTGATCTACCACTTGAGGCCGAGCTGGGAAGTGAGCCCCGCGCGCTATGCGCTCGCAACGGGGCTCAGAGCGCGGGGCCGAAAGAGGAGTGAAATACCCGCGCGAGCCTTCAACGTACGACCTTCCGTGCCGTTCCGTAGGCCTTAAGGGCAACGCAGGCAGCGCAACGCTGGAAGCAATCGGATCGTTGTCACATCCGAGCGTGGCTGCCCGGATCTTCTTTCATGTTTGCCCCCCTCGACGGCTGATTCGGGTGGCCCCGCTCACCTTCAGGATAATGGGGCCCGCATGCGCGGGCCTACGGGCCCCCTCTCTCCACCAAGAGAGAGTCCGAGGAGACCCCGTAGCCCCGGACCGCTCGCCTAAAACGACAGACTGCAGTCACCGTTCCGCTCAAGCCGCCGTACACGGAACGTTATTCGCCGCTGCGGCATTTTTGACGCGTCGTTCCGTAGGTCTAAAGGGCAACGAGGTTCCGGCAACGCTAGAGGCGCATGATCGTTCTTACGCTCCGAGCGGGCAGCCTTGGTCTTCTATCTGGCACCCCTCGACAGGGATCCTGGGTGAGCCCGCTCAACACGGAACAACCGTGGGTGAAAACTAAGGGCTGGGGACCAAAAAGCCCCAGCCCCTTCTTCGTCAGTGCGGAAGGTTAAGCAGCCTTCAGCTTCTTCCGAAACTTGCGCGCCTTCTCGACCACCGGAAACCTGTTCAAGCAGCCGCACCCACTCGGGTACGTGCTCGGCTCGTTCCTGAACTGTTAATTCAGCGCGATTCCAGATGATCTCCCACATGCGCCGCTCGGTCTCAGTTGCCTTGCTGAATACAGTGGTGGCCCAGGGCACGGCGCTTGCGAATGCGATCCGCACCCCAGGCTCCCCACGAGGGTCTCGCGGGACCGTCATCGTAGGTCGGGCGACTGTCGCGTCGCTTGTGACCTATTGTGGACAATGACAACGCGAGCCGAGATGGGGCGCTAACACCGCGTCAATTGGACTTAGGTCGTATAGAGGCTGGCGAGCGACGGCCGCTAAGCTAAAGCCGATCCAGTTTGGTGGGTGTAGCGGCGCTGGTCCAAACGCCCCCCGGCCGGCACCGCATTTTTCTCGGCGTTCGGGCACGCACCGTTGCCGGCTAGGGGCTGCAATGCGCGAGAACCATTTCGCCGGTAGTGCGATTGCCGACTTTCTAAAGGCCGGTGGGCGTGTCGCTCAGGTGAAGGAGAGTGTCGGCGTCACCGAAAGTGAATTGCTCGACTACCTCGCGAGTTGCGGCATGAAAGTCCAATACACACCGGGCGATGGAAGAGACTATCTCTACGGCGGACGGCGCTTCACCCGGAGCAAGCTGGTTGCATTGGCCAATGAACGTCGTCGCTCCCTCGGTTTGTCACCGTTCGTCTTACGCGTTGCGATCGTCTACTCAGGCCGGCGGAGCAGTTCGGTCTAAGGGATGGTGGGCGCTGCCCTCGAACCCATCAAACTAAACTTCGGTGTCCTGTCGGTGGGGATCGCTCTTAGGCGAGATCACCGCCTTTGCGGTAACCAGAGTGCGAGTGCCGTAATACAGCCATGCCGCGCACAGCAACGGGCCGAATAGGCCAAGCGTGATCGCGATGGAGACCACCGCATCGGTCCAAAGGCCGGGTTCAAACATAGATAAATCTCCAAATACGCGGTCCGCGTAGAAAGAAAGGGTCCCGCGAGCCGAGACGCTCCAGCGGGACCCAGTTTCCAGGGAGGAAGTCCGGGGTCACCCGATCACCCGGACCAATCGCTAAAACGACAGAGTGCCGTCACCGTTCCGCTCAAGCCGGCGTACACGGAACGTTATTCGCCGCTGCGGCAATTTTGACGCATGGGAACATCGGCCCATCAATTGAGTTGTTTCGCAGGGTGGGTAACCCGCAAAGGAGGAGAACCCCCGATGCGCTCCATGATCGTCATCGCGGCCGTTGCCAGCCTGTCGGCTGGAGCTGCGCTCGCCCAATTCGGCGAAAGAGAATTCACCAACCCGCCGGCCCAGACGAAGCCGGCCACGCCCCCCGCTGGCTCGGCGGCAAATCCGAACACGACCGCCCCGCTGACCGAAGCGCAGGCCAAGGCGCGTATTGAAGCCCGAGGCTTCACGAATGTTTCCGACCTCAACAAGGACGTTCAAGGGATGTGGAACGCGAAAGCCATGAAAGAAGGCAAGTCCGTTCAACTCAGCATCGATGCTCGTGGGCTGGTGACTCAGCGCAACTGACTTGGTAGCAGCCGTGGAAAAAACTAAGGGCGAGTGGCCCCCGAAGAAACTACCCGCCCCAAGTGCAACGTCGCGCGAGACTATCAAGCCAAACAGCCAGTGAGAACTCTCGAGCTGTCACGGCGCGGCTCAACCCATTGTCAAAAGGGGAGCCCCTTAGAACGCGCCCACCTAGCTCTCAAGTCGAAAGCGCGGATAAGGCGAAGCCAAAACGTGAATATGCTGCGGCAACCTTCCGCGCCCGGTGGAACTTACCAATACTGAGCGCTCGCCAGGGCGCTCAACAGCCAGGCCCCGTTTCCTTCCAAACCCCCTACAAGGCAGGACGGGGCCTGCTATGCCGCAAGAAGCCCCTACAGCCGCGCATCCGTTCAGTTTGACGCCAGTAGCGGCGGCGGGACGCTTGCCTGTCATGGGCATCGTGGCGCGTTTCGTACCTATACCCGTACCTAGAGCCGAATTTTTGGGGCGACGATCTCTGCTACAGCGCTGGCGACCCCGACAGGATTCGAACCTGTGACCCACAGCTTAGAAGGCTGTTGCTCTATCCTGGCTGAGCTACGGGGTCTTCGCCGCGATACAGAATACAGAAAACGGAGATGGGAAGCGCGCCGTTCGGATCAGTGCGTCCACGGCACTTTGCGGCCGAAGCGGAAATTGTCGGAATAGGCCTTGGATTTCGCCGACGGCTTGTGGGCCTCGAACAGCTGATAGGGAATCCCGTTCTTCTCGGCATAGGCCACGGCTTCCTCGAGCGTCTCGAATTCCAGACTCACCTGGCTGCGCATGTCGGTCGACGCGGTCCAGCCCATCAGGGGCTCGATCTGGCGCGCCACTTCAGGCTCGTACTCCAGGAGCCATTTGCGCGTGCGCGCCTTGCCGGACTGCATCGCATTCCTGGCGGGCTGATAGATCCGTGCGAGCATACCTTCGTTCCTCAAATCCGAACCGCCTTCGCCCTATGGGACACGGCGTGGCCGTCATACCGCCTTCCCCATGCGCCATTCAAGCGCGCTGCGCGGTTTCGCGGCCGTCAGAGTTTGTCGAGGTCCGGCGGGTTGTCGGGATCGAACTTCAAATTGACGATCGCATGCTTATGGTGAAGCCGGGCATTCAGACAGGGAAGATGAAACCAAAGCCCGGTGGAAAAACTCATTCTATCCGAGTAGTCGTGGATGTTCATTCCGAACAGACTCGCCCTGTCGATGGGCCGATCGCAGAACGCACAATGCCCGACCGGTCCACCGGCCTGTTCCTCGATTTCGGCGGGCTCCCAGGGGATGAACTCGATATCCGGGTTGAGCCGGTCGACGAGGCCGGTGATCGAGGCATGCCATTCGTTGGTTCCAGTTTCGCCGGCAGCCTCATCCCACAGTTCGGCCAGCTCGGACGTCCGCAGCACGTGGCAGACCGCATTGCGCGCCTGATGGAACAGAAGATCATCCGGCTTGCCGGCGTCCGCGAGCCGTTGACGCACGCCCTCTGGAAAATCGGGGATCACGCGTCCCATCAGCATGGCGACAGTCTCGGCGGCGGCGATCAGCTCTGAGGCGAGATCGGACTCGACGGAATAGGTTGCCCCGTCTTCGCTCGCGTCCGTCAGCGCCTTCAATCGATCGAAAGGCTTGCGCACGTCCGCCAACGATTGGACCGAACCCGCCCAATCCAGGGCAGAGTCATTTTCAAAGCTACCGCTTCCCCACGCTCCCATCTCGCCGCTCCAAGAGAGTGCGGCCTCAGTTAACGGCAGATTTCTAAATGCTTCGTTCCAAAGCTGCCGTTCCGCTGTCGGCAGCCTTGCTCGCCCCCGGGTCCGCGCACAGCGCGGCCCGAGGTAAATCCCACGAAGCGAAGGTTGGTCGGGGCGGCGTGATTCGAACACGCGACCCTCTGCTCCCAAAGCAGATGCGCTACCAGGCTGCGCCACGCCCCGGCACGTCTTGAGATACACACTCGGTCAGGGACCATCAAGCGGGGGCTGGTTCTGCCCCCTCCCCAACGCGGCTCCGCCTTGGGCTCTATCTCTGATCCACGAACCGGCCGGCGTAGATGCGTCATCCAGTTCTTGCCGGTGATGTAGAAGATCTTCTGCGCGGGATCGTAGGCGATGCCGTTGAGCACGAAATTGCTGTCGCTCTGGATGTGCCGCCGCTCTTCGAGGCTCATGCGGTCCCACAGCGCGTTGAGATGCGCGATCGCCTCGACGCAACCCGTCCGCGGCTCGATGCGCACGATGTCCCAGGTCAGGAACACGTTCGAGTAGATCTTGCCCGTCGACCGTTTCGAGCTCGTTGAGGGCGGCGAGCGGCGCGCTCCCGAGCTTGACCGGCACCGAGCGCAGCACTTTGAAGTCGGCGGGATTGACGTAATAGAGCCGGTCTCCGCCATCGGTGAAGATCAGGTTCGTGCCGTCGTTGGTGAGGCCCCAGCCCTCCTGCGGATTGCGCATGCTGCGGACGAGCTTGCCGCTCAGATCGTAGACGAACGCCTGATGCTCCTGCCAGGAGAGCTGGAAGATCTGGTTGTTCAGGATCGTCAGGCCTTCGCCGAAGAACCGCCGGCCGAGATTGGCGAGCACCGTGACCTTGCCGGTCTTGGGATCGATGGTCGTGAGCCGCGTCGTCCCCGCGATCAGGCCCGTGCTTTCGAAGAGCTTGTCGCCTCTGACTTCGAGACCCTGAGTAAAACCCAGGATGTCGCGCCGCACCTGCGACTGCACCTCGAAATTCATGGTCTTGGGCGCGGCGCAGGTCTGAGCCCACGCCGAACCGGACGTCAGCGCGGCAATGAAGCCGGCAGCGAGGACACGAGCAAAAGACACGCGCATGAGCGCGAGACTAGCCGCTCGCTTCATGAAAGCAAGGCGCAGGAGCTCTAGGCTTCGAGGACGGTGATCTCGGCGGCGAGCTGACCTTTCGGTCCGTCGCCCGCACGCACTTTCACGCGCTGCCCGGGGAAGAGTTCCCTGATGCCCGAACGCCTGAGCGTCTCCATGTGCACGAAGACGTCGGGTGAATGGGCATCGCGCGACACGAAGCCGTAGCCCTTGCCGCGGTTGAACCATTTCACCGTTGCTTCGAACGCCGGGCCCTGAGGCTTCGCGACATAGCGCGGCTCGCGTGGCGCCTCGGGAACAACACTGGCCGTGCTGTTGTCCAACTCCATCACGCGAACGGCCTGAAAGCCCTTCGGCCTCATGACCGCTTCGCAGACGACCCGTGCACCTTCCTGCGCCAATTTGAACCCGGATTGGCGAATACAGGATTGATGCAACAGGATATCGCCTTGCGAACCACTCGAAGGCTTGATGAATCCATATCCCTTGACCGTATCGAACCACTTGATCCGGCCAACGACCTCCACAACCGGTTCGCGAGACTCCCGCGCAACCGGAACTCCCAGCTCCTCGCTCACTTGCCCCACCACTCCCCCATTTTATTAAAAAAATCTTAACATAGGCTAGACAATTGGAGAAGATGCAGGCTTAACCAAATAATGACAGGCGATTCGCCTGCCCGAGTACCACATAAGGTCGGATTCCCGACCCTTCAGTTCTGCTAAGCGCAAGTCTTTCCAGCGGAATTCTCGCACCTGTCCAGCATTCGGTGACTGGGCGCGCGGGAAGAGGGCATGCGGCGCGTTAACCGGCAAAGACCAAATTTTTCCAGGGACCTGCGCACTTGATCGCCTTTTCCATGGTGCTGTAGGGCATGGATCAAGGTCCGGGTCTTGGAGGTCTCTTGGCTGAGGTGTCGATGACAGTGAACGGCGCGGCCGTTCGCGCGGATGTGGAAGACCGGACGCTTCTGGTCCACTTCCTGCGCGACCATTTGCGGCTGACCGGCACGCATGTCGGCTGCGACACGAGCCAATGCGGCGCCTGCGTCGTCCATGTCGGCGGGCGCGCGGTGAAGGCCTGCACCCTTTTCGCGGTACAAGCCGACGGCGAAGACATCGTCACGATCGAAGGTGTCGCGCCTGAGAGCGGATTGCATCCCGTGCAAGCCGCGTTTCAGGAGCATCACGGACTGCAATGCGGCTTCTGCACGCCGGGCATGATCATGACGGCGATCGACATGCTGAAACGCCATCCGAAACCGGATGAAGCCACGATCCGTCACGAGCTCGAAGGCAATCTCTGCCGCTGCACCGGCTATCTCAACATCATCAAGGCCATCCAGGCCGCTGCGGTGAGCTAACCGTGTACACCGCACCCTTCCGCTATTTGCGCGCCACGAGCCTTGCAGACGCGGAGACGCTGTTCGCGAAGACGCCTGACGCCAAATACATCGCGGGCGGCCAGACGCTCATCCCGACGATGAAGCAGAGATTGGCGGCGCCCCCTGCGCTGATCGACCTGTCGCGCATTGCCGGGCTGTCGTTCATCCGGCGCGAGACGGCGATGCTCGTGATCGGTGCGGGCACGCCTCACGCCGATGTTGCCGCGTCGTCCGAGATACGCGCCGCGCTGCCGGCGCTCAGCACACTTGCAGGCGTGATCGGTGATCCCGCCGTGCGCCACAAGGGAACGCTCGGCGGTTCGGTCGCGAACAACGATCCCGCGGCGGATTATCCCGCGGCAGTGCTTGCGCTCGGCGCGACCGTGAAGACCACGCGCAGGACGATTGCCGCCGATGCGTTTTTCACCGGCTTGTTCCAGACCGCGCTCGACGACGGCGAGCTCATCGCCGAGATCGCGTTCCCCATTCCCGTGCGCGCCGGCTACGCGAAGTTCCCCCACCCCGCCTCGCGCTACGCGCTTGTCGGCGTGTTCGTTGCGCAGTTCCCGAATGCGGTGCGCGTGGCCGTGACGGGTGCGGGATCATGCGTCTTCCGCGTGGCGGAGATGGAACAGGCGCTGAGCAAGAGCTTCGCGCCGGACTCGATCGCCGGCATTCGCATCGCGCCCGACGCATTGAACTCAGACCTGTTCGGCTCTGCGGAATACCGCGCGCATCTCGTCACGGTCATGGCCAAGCGCGCCGTCGCAGCTGCACTCGGCTGATTGCCCTAGTGGCAATCGCAAGTGCTATAGTTTGAGCATGACGAAAACAGATGAAGATCCGCTGCTGGCCGCGGCGTCGTGGATATCCGGACACCAGACGGTGGCGATGGCAACCGTCACCCGCACATGGGGCTCGGCGCCGAGACCAGCGGGCAGTCAGATGGCCGTGCGTGACGACGGCGCATTCGTGGGCTCGGTATCGGGCGGATGCATCGAAGGTGCGGTGATCGGCGAAGCGCAGGCCTCGTTGCAGGACGGCCGCCCACGCAATCTGAAATTCGGCGTCACCAACGAAGAGGCCTGGGCGGTCGGTCTCGCGTGCGGCGGCACGATCGAAGTCAACGTGACGCCCGTGACGAAAGCGCGCCGAGCGCGCGACGATTGCAGCGCTCAACAAGGCGCGCGACGAGAAGCGTGCGGTCGTGCTCGCGACCGAGCTTCAGACCGGGCGCACCCAGCTGATCTATACCGACGAGGCCGGAAGCGGCGCGCTCGCCGAGGCGGCGAAGAACGCCGCACGTCACGACGAAAGCGTGAGCGTCGAGGCCGAGGGCTCGACCTGGTTCCTGACCGTGTTCAATCCGCCGCTCGATCTCGCGATCATCGGCGCGGTGCACATCGCCCAACCGCTCGCGCGCATGGCGGCGCTCGCCGACTATGCCGTTCGCATCATCGATCCCCGCACCGCGTTCGCGACGGAGGAGCGCTTCCCGGGCGTCGCGCTGTCGCACGAGTGGCCGGACGAGGCGCTTGGCTCAAAGCCGCTGACCGCGCGGAGCGCGATCGTGGCGCTGACCCACGACCCCAAGCTCGATGACCCCGCACTCACCGTGGCCCTGCGGTCGCCCGCGTTCTACATCGGCGCGCTCGGCTCCAAGCAGACCCATGCAAGGCGGCTGGAGCGGCTCAAGGAGGCGGGCTTCTCGGATGCGGAGCTCGCCCGGATCCATGGCCCGATCGGGCTGAAAATCGGCGCCAAATCGCCGGCGGAAATCGCCGTCTCGGTGCTGGGCGAAATGACGGCCATTCTTCGCGGTTGAGTGCCAAAGACACAAAAAAAGCCGGGCGGTTAGGGAAAGGGGGGGCCGCCCGGCTACGAGGTTAACGCGCGAAGACTCAACTAAACGACGCATAATCAGACACCCTCGACGTGCCAAGGATTTCGCAGAATCCGGTCAAAAAGCACCGCTCTTTGCCGGGTGACCGGAATGACATATTTTGCGACAGGTTCACCCTTGCGAGGTCCCTGCCAATCGCCATGTTGAACGGTCCGACGAGGAATAAAGCGATGCCAGAAAGCGGCACTCAGCCGCATATCTTGGTCGTCGATGACGCGCGCGATATCCGCGAGCCTCTGGTCCGCTATTTGAAGGAATCGGGCTATCGCGCCTCCGCCGCGGACAGCGCCGCCGCCGCGCGCCGCGCCATGCGCACCTCCGGCATCGATCTCGTCATCCTGGACATCATGATGCCCGGCGAGGACGGGCTTTCGCTGTGCCGCTCGATCCGCGAGAGCTCGGGCATTCCCGTGATCATGCTGACCGCGCGCGGCGAGGAACTCGACCGGATCGTCGGCCTGGAAGTCGGCGCGGACGATTACGTGGCCAAGCCGTTCAACCCGCGCGAGCTGCTCGCCCGCGTCGGCGCGGTGCTGCGCCGGACCAACACGCTGCCGCCACGGCTGCGGGGCCCGACGGCGGAGCGCTACCGGTTTGGCGAATGGACCTTCAACGCCGCGCAGCGCGAGATCGTAGGCCCCGAGGGGCTGGCGCTTCCGCTTTCGAGCGGCGAGTTCAAGCTGCTGATGGCGTTCCTGGAGCGTCCCAAGGTGGCGCTGTCGCGCGAACAGCTGCTCGACCTGACCAAGGGCCGCGACGCGGAGGTGTTCGACCGCTCGATCGATAACCAAGTCAGCCGATTGCGCCGTAAAATCGAGCAGGACCCGAAGAATCCGCGCTATATTAAGACGGTGTGGGGAGGCGGTTATATGTTCACCTCGGACGTGGAAAACCTCTGATGCGCTGGCCAACAACGTTGAGAGCCCAATTCGTCGCGGTGGTTGCAGGCGCCGTGATCCTCTCGAACCTCGCTGTGATCGCCATCCTTGAAGTCGGCCGCGAAGGCGAGCTTCAGGTGCGCGCGGCGCGCGGCCGCCGTCGACCGCATCAGCTCGATGTTCGACTACATCAGCACGATCCCCGAAGAGCAGCGCGAATCCGCGACGCATACGCTGAGCGGCCTGGTCTACAGCTACGCGCTCACCGACACGCCGCATTTCGAGGCGGTGGGCGGCGCGGAGGAAGCCCGGATTGCCTGCAGCGCTCGTTGCAGGCGAATCGAACAAGAGACTGGGTCCGCCGCGCGTACGGATTCTCAACGACGCCCCGCTCGTCCGGGGTGAGGACGACGGCCCCTCGATCGAGATCACGCAGCCGATGCCGAATGGCGGTTGGCTGTGGGCGCGCTATGACCGTCCGCCCCTGCCCTCGCCCGCGCCCGACATCCTCATCGCGGCAGCGCTCGGAACTCTGCTCTCGGGCGTCGGCGCGGCGTGGCTCGCGGGCCGCGTGTCACGGCCGCTTTCGGCGCTCGCCTATGCGTCGGACGAAGTGGCGCGCGGGCGCACCGCACCGAGACTGAAGGTCAAAGGCCCGGACGACATCCGGCTCGCCGCCGAAGCGTTCAACGCGATGAGCGATCGCGTCACGCGCACGCTCGAGAGCCAGCGGCAATTGCTGTCGGCCGTGGGCCACGATCTGCGCACGCCGCTTGCTGCGATGCGCATCACGGCGGAGTTCGTCGAAGATGGCGAGGTTCGCGAACGGCTCGCGCGCAATCTGGAAGAGCTGCAATCGCTGACGGAGGCGGTGCTCTCCGCGGCCCGCGCCGGTCCGGGCGAAGAGAAGCGCCGTGTCGATCTCGCAGCGCTCGTCGAGAGCGTGTGCGATGACCTCGTCGAGCTGAATATTCCGGTCGAGGTGAACATCACCGGCTCCGCGCCCTGCCTGTGCCGGCCGAGCGAAATCCGCCGCGCGGCGCGCAACCTGATCGAGAACGCCGCGCGTTATGGCGGGGTGGCGCGCGTGTCGCTTGCCACCGAAGGCGACAGCTTGGTCGTGACGGTGAACGACAACGGACCGGGCATCCCGCAAGACAAGCTGGAGGAAGTGTTCGAGCCGTTCGTCAGGCTGGAAGCCTCCCGCAACGCGGCCACCGGTGGCGCGGGGCTGGGTCTCACCTTGGCGCGCTCGATCGCGAGAGAGCATGGCGGCGATGTCGTGCTCGAAAACCGCTGGGCGGGTGGAGAGATCGTGGGCTTGAGAGCCTCGCTTCGTCTGCCGGGTGAGCAGCGGCGCGCGAGACCGGCAATTGCCGTTGCACCGGAGAAGGTCGCTACCTAACTTTGTCGCATGCGGTTCGGCAGCTTTCCGCTCGGTGAAACCGAGGGTGCAATACTCGCGCACAGTCTGCGCGCCGGCGGGCGCTTGCTGAAAAAGGGGCGTGTGCTGACGCGGGCCGATCTCGACCAACTCCGCGCCGCCGGCATCTCCGAAGTGGTTGCCGCGCGCCTCGAGGCGGGCGACATCGCCGAAGATGTCGCCGCGACGCGCGTCGCGCAGGCGCTTCGCGGTGACGGCATCCGGATGGGCGCCGCCTTCACCGGACGCGTCAATCTGTATGCGGAGAAAGCGGGCCTCGTCACGCTCGACGGCAAGCAGGTCGATGCGCTCAACCTGATCGATGAATTGATCACCGTCGCGACGCTCGCTCCGTTTGCGATGGTGGCTCCCGGCGAGATGATCGCCACCGTGAAGGTGATACCCTTCGCAGCTCCCGAAGCCGCGGTGAGCCGGGCGGAGGTCACGGCCGCAAAAGCTCCGATCGGTATCGTGGCCTTCAAGCCCATGAACGTGGCGCTCATATCCACCGAGTTGCCGGGACAGAAATCATCGCTCCTCGACAAGAACCGCTCTTCGCTCGAGGCGCGCCTGGCGCCGTTGTCGGGCAAGCTCACATTCGAGCGGCGTTGCGCTCACGATGCGCAGCTCGTCGCGGATGCGCTCCGTGCGGGCGACGAGGCTGGCGCCGAGCTGCTGTTCGTGTTCGGCGCCTCCGCGATCACCGACCGGCGCGACGTCATACCTGCGGGCATCGAGCGCGCCGGCGGGAAAGTGCTGCATTTCGGCATGCCGGTTGACCCCGGCAATCTGCTGCTGTTGGGAAGCCTGAACGGCAAGCCGGTCGTCGGGCTTCCGAGCTGTGCGCGTTCGCCCAAGGTGAACGGCTTCGATTTCGTGCTCCAGCGTCTGTTTGCCGGCCTGCCCGTTGGGCGCGAGGACATCATGCGCATGGGCGTGGGCGGTCTCCTGCAGGAGATCCCCACCCGCCCGCAACCGCGCGACATCGAGCACGCACCGTTGCGTGCACCGCGGATCGCGGCGGTCGTGCTCGCTGCCGGTCTGTCGTCGCGCATGGGCTCGAACAAGCTGCTCGCGGAATGGCGCGGCAAATCGCTGCTTCGATGGACGGTCGAGTCCGCGCTGGCGAGCGAGGCCAGCCCCGTCATTGTCGTCACCGGCCATGAATTGGCCAAGGTCGAAGCCGCACTCAAAGGGCTGGATGTCCGCATCGTGCACAATCTGCACTATGCGTCGGGTTTGAGCGCGTCGTTGAAGGCAGGCATCCGTGCGGTTCCTGCGAACAGCGACGGCGCGATCGTGCTTCTCGGCGACATGCCCGAGATCGCCGCGTCGCTGATCGATCGCATGATCGCCGCGTTCTCGCCGCCCGATGGCCGCTCGATCTGTGTTGCGGTTCACGAGCATCGGCGCGGCAATCCCGTCCTCTGGGCGCGACGCTTCTTCTCCGAAATCGAGACGCTGAGCGGCGATGTCGGCGCCAAGGAGCTGATCGCCGCGCATGAAGACATGGTGTGCGACATCGAGGCCGACGGCGCGGTGCTGCGCGACATCGATACACCCGACGCGCTCGCAGCGCTTCGCGCCGGTGCGGCCGCGCCGGCATGAGCGATCCGCTCTACGCCAAAGACCTGCTGCGCCTTGCGGCCGCGGCGACGGGCGCCGGACGGCTCCAGGCATTCGACGCCGAAGGGAGCGCGCACAATCCCACATGCGGGATCGTATCGGCGTCACGCTGCGCGGGGATCGCATCGGCGTCACGCTGCGTCTCGACGATTCAGGACGGATCATCGAGATGGCGCATGAGACATCGGCCTGCGTGCTGGCCCAGGCATCCGCCTCGCTTCTGGGAGCAAACCTCGAAGGCGCCAATCAGGAGATCGTGCAGAAGCTGCGCGCCGATGTCGGTGCGATGCTGCGCGAAGGCGAAGCGCCTGCCCCGCCCTTTTCCGGCTATACCGCGCTCAGCGGCGCAGCGTCATTCCGCAATCGCCACACCTGCGTGCTGCTGCCCATCGACGCAGTGCTGGACGCACTCGACAAACGCTGATCAGGCTTCGTCGGTGCGGCTGACGATCTTGGTGATGAGGCCATAGGCCACCGCATCCTGTGCCCCGATCCAGAAATTGCGGTCGGTGTCGTTGACGATCTTCTCGTAAGTCTGACCGGTCTCGCGCGCGATGATGCGGTTGATGCGTTCGCGCATCTTGAGGATTTCCTCGGCTTCGATCGTGATGTCGGACGCCTGCCCCGTGACGCCACCGAGCGGCTGGTGCAGCAGGAAGCGCGTATTGGGCATACAGAAACGGTTCCCGCGCTCGGCGCCGAGAAAGATGTGGGCGCCTGCGCTCGCCACCCAGCCGGTGCCGATCATTTTCACCCGCGGCCCGCAATAGCGGATCATGTCGTGGATCGTGTCGCCCGATTCCACGTGCCCGCCCGGCGAATTGATGATCACGCGGATATCCCCGCTGCCTTCTGCCGCGAGCGCGAGCAGCTGGCCGCACACGCGTTCGGCCACCTTCATGTCGATCTCGCCGAAGATCAGGACGGTGCGCGCCTTGAATAGAGCCGTCTGGACCGGCGCCATCGGCTGGTCGGGCTTCATGCCCTCGTTTTTGTCTTTCTCGTGGTCGTCAAGCCGGGGGCCGGTCATGGTCATGTGCAGGTTCCTTGGTCGAAAACGCGAGTCGCGCGAAGTCTAGTCATACGTGGACAGTCGTCCACGGTCCATTAATGCGTTTTCCGCCGAAATAGACACCGCTTCAGCACAAGAAAACGCGTCAAAATCAAGAAGCTAGAGCGCATATTTGATTCTGCGAAATCGGATCGCGCCCTAAAGCAGCGTCAGCACAGCGGTTAACGTGGCGCCGATGCCGCTGCGGATCACCAAATCGGCATACTCGTCCTGGTCGGTTGGCGTGCGATTGAGGATCACCAGCCGCGCACCCATCCGCTTGGCCAGCAGCGGAAAACCAGCGGCGGGATAGACCACAAGGGACGATCCCGCAACCAGGAACAGGTCGCAGGCGAGCGTCGCATCCTGGGCCTGTTGCATGGCCTTCTCGGGCATGGCCTGGCCGAAGGAGATCGTCGCCGCCTTGACGAGGCCGCCGCAGAGCCTGCAGGTCGGCACCTCGCCGTCCTTCTCGAACCGGACCCTGAGCGGCGCGATCTCGTAGCGCGTGCTGCAGACGAGGCATGTCGCATAGGTCGTGTTGCCGTGAAGCTCGATGACGCTCTCGGCAGGCACGCCGGAGTCCTGATGCAGATTGTCGATGTTCTGCGTGATGACGTGGCTGACCTTGCCCCGCTGGACGAGCTCGGCCACGGCACGATGTCCGGCGTTCGGCTTGGCGCCGGCAAACATGTCCTCCATGGCGAAGCGACGCCGCCACGTCTCCTTTCGCATCTCGGGAGAATTCACAAACGCGTCGAAGTAGATCGGCGGCATGCGGTCCCATACACCGCCCGGACTGCGGAAGTCGGGAATCCCGGATTCCGTCGAGATCCCGGCGCCCGTGAACACGACGCCGCAAGACGACGTTCGGATCAACCCGGCAAGGCGCTCGATCGAGTTGCGGTCGGTGTCGGTCATGTCACAACAGCGGAGTCAGGTGCCAGACAAACAGCGTCGCCATCAGCAATGCCGCGACAGCGCCCGCCAGCGCAGCCACGAGTTTGCTCGGAGACTTCCCAGGCCCCTTCGCGCGACGCTCGCCTATGAATGCGCCTGCCGCTCCAAAGGCGAACATGAGCGTAAGCGCTGCGTAAGGCGCGGGTCGCTTCCACCAGGGAAGCGGCCTGTAGAGTCCTGTGCTCAGCACGAGGCGGCCATCATCTGCGACCGCATTGAGGTTGCCGCCGTCCGCTGCCCAGTAACCGCCCGGCTGCGGCAGCAGGACCGCCGTCTCGCTGCCGGACAGATGCAAGCTTCCGTCGTCCCCTGCCCTGACGACCAGACGCTGCGCCGCGGACTTCAACGGCGCGGCCGCGGACAGAGGTTCATCGCTCGCCTCGTAAGTGTCCGCCAGCGCGATTGCTTGCGCCGCATCGGGTGTGGGCACTGACGGAGCCTGTGTCGTCGGCAAATTTGGCGATGGAAAAAGAAGCTGGTGTCCGCCAAGTTTCGTGATGGCAGAACCCTGTCGAACAACGCGTCGTCGAGCGTCCGCCAGAAGGATGCGCCGGGATGCCCTTCGACGATGACCGCATAAGCAACACGCGCATCAGGAACGACCACCATCCGCGCTTCGACGGCGGGCGTCGAGAGCCAAACACCGTCGCGCTGCAGCGCCCGCCAACCGTTCCGCCTCATCTCCGCAAAACCATGAGTCCAACCGGGAAGTGCCAGGTGGATCGAGAATTGGGGCTGGCGCATCAGCGCGATGGTTTCAGGCGTAAAGATCTGGCGGCCCTCAAATGCGCCGTCGTTGATGAGCGCGACGAGCAAGCGGCCCAACGTCTCACCGAAGTCTCCCGGTTGGCTGCTCATCGCAAGCGGCTCGAGAATGTTCTGTGAGACATAGCTGCGATAATCCTGACCGAACACGGCCTCGACGATCCGCCGAAGCGCGCCGGGATCGGCCCTTTGGGTCAGCACGTCACGCACAGTCACGCCTGTACTGGAGCCGCCGACGACACTGGACACATCGGTCCCAAGATTGAGCCGCTGTCGCTCCATGAATTGAAGAACCGCGAGCGGCGAGAGGAAATCCGAGTAGAGGATCTCGTCGAAATTGCCGTTGCCGAAGGTCCGCGTGACGATGACCCGATTGTCCTGCGCCGCAATGAGGACCGCATTGTGCAGACCGCGAGCTGCCAACAGTCCTTGCAGAAGCCCCCCGCCGAAATCGTTGATCATCTCGGACTTCGAGCGGACGACTTCGATCGACCCGACCTCGATCTGTGAGGTCGGCGCCGCCACCGGAGGCCGGTTCTTGAGCGCATCCGGCACGCCGGTCTGCGCCGATGCCAAGCTCCACGAGAGGCTGAAAACGGTGATGGCAAGGAGAAATCGGTACACGGACACCCGTCGGCCAGATGAATTCGTTGCGCCCCCAACCTAGCCTAGCATGTCCGGCATAAACGATGGCAACCGCGGCGGCCTCTATTCACCGGCCTGTCGCGGTTGCGGTCTCGATCGCCTCGAGCAACAGATCTTTCGCAACCGGCTTCACCAGGAAGGCCACAGCGCCGGCATCCGTGCAACGGTCTTGCATGCCGGGCTCATCGTGAGCGGTCAGCACGATTGTCGGAATCCGCGAACCCGTCGTCTGCAGATGCTGCTGGAGCTCGAGCCCGGTCGTCTCCTCCATCTGCAAATCGACAATCAGGCAGGCCGGCACTTCGGCCTTCAAGGAGTCCAGGAACTCCCGCGCCAACCCGAAGGTCTGCACACGGTACGAAAACACGCTGACAAGACGGCCCAGCGCCTTTCGCACGGATGCATCGTCATCGACGATGGCAACATAGAGCTTCGACTCCGTCATGAGGCGGCCGCGAGCTGAACGAGGTGCGGGCAATGACACGGTCGCCGTCGCACCGCCTTCTTTGGCGTTCGCAAGGCTGAGGCGGCCGCCATGCGAGGTAACGATGGTCGAGCAGATCGAAAGCCCGAGACCGAGACCGCGTTCCTTCGTCGTGAAGAACGGCTGAAACAGACGCCGCTGTTCTTCGGGCGCGATTCCGCGACCGCGATCCGTCACGACCACCTCGACATATCCCTCCGTCGTCCAACGGGTTGCGATGGAGAGCCTGCGAACCGTCGATGCCGTCGAGTTCATCGCCTCCATCGCATTCATCATCAGGTTGAGAAGGACCTGTTGAAGTTGAATGGAATCGCCGGAAACCAAGGGCAGCTCCGGCTTCAGATCGATATCCACTTTGATCTTGCGATTGACCAATTCCGAATGCATCAGCGCAAGCGTGGATTGGATCAGGTCGTTGAGACTAAGCAGGGTGGACTGATGTTCGCCCTTCTTCAGCAACCGCCGAAGGCGATGGACAACCTGGCCTGCGCGACGATCCTCTTCGACGATATCCTCGAGGATCTGGGTGATGATCTCCTTGTCGTGCGTCCCGTGCGCAAGAATGGATTGCGCGGCCTGCGCATTGGCCAGGATCGCCGCGAGCGGCTGGCTGAGCTCATGGGCGATACCGCCGGAAAGCTCGCCCAGCGCGGCCACGCGCATCAGATGGGCGATCTCCTCCTGCTGAAGCTCCGCCTCGGCCTCGGCGGATTTGCGCGCCGTGACGTCGGCGAAGATGCCGCTGATTTGCAGAGGCCTGCCCTGTTCGTCGGAGACCGTGCGTCCACGACCCACGAACCAGCGCACATCTCGGCCCGGCAGCTCGACGCGAAATTCGCTGCGCGGCAATCCCGGACGGCGCGGCCAATTGCAGCCACTCTCCGAACGCCTGACGGTCCTCGTGATGAATGGCTCTGAGAAACTCATCCCACGTGAGGGGCGCGCCGGGGGAATTCCGAACATCGAGCGGCAGTGATCGGTTGCCCAAAGGCGGCCGGTTGCGAGCTCCATTCGCCAGAGTCCGACATTCGTCGACGCGGCCGCGAACGCCATCCGGTCTTCGCTCTCTTTGAGCTTCCGCTCCGCGTCCTTTCGTTTGCGCATCTGCAGGAGGATGAATGCGATGATGAGCGTCTGCGCCGCGAACGCCAGAACGGCCGTCACGACCAGGTGACCATACTGCTCCCACAAACCAGGCTCCCGGAAATCGACCGAGGTTCCGGGAGGGAGCGAGGCCTCTCTGAGCCCCCAGCGTTCGAGCTCTCTCGCGTCAACATGATATTCGAGCGGTAGCTTGATTTGACGCGGGAGATCGGACGGGCTCTTCCCGGAAAGAATCTCGAGCGCCAGGTCGGCGGCCTTGACGCCTTGTTGCGCAAGACTGTCCATGTTGCCGCCAACGATGCCTCCGCCGAGCAACGTCTCCACGGGAGAATAAGTCGGAGCCGAGGACGCCCGAGCGACATCCGAAGCAACCTCGCTTCCGATGCGGTCGAGACCCAAGCCATCGTCGAAGATGGGCATGAGCATCACGATGGAATCGCGCGGAAGCTGCGACGCTTCCTTCAGCAACGCGTCGTAGCCAAGACCAACCAGATGTTTGACATCGTATTTGTCCGAGAACGGCTGCAAGGCGGCCACCGCGTCCGAATGCCAGGCGCGGTCGCGAGCCGAGGCGCCCGATACGAAAACAAGCGTCTTCGCGTTGGGTTGTAGACGTTGGGCAAGCGCAAGCGTCCCTGCCCAGTCATACTGCATGACGATGCCGGGAATATCCGCGGGCATATCCAAGCCGTCCGCGGTCGACGTCAGCGTGCAGCAATAGAGGATCGGAATGTCGTGTGCGATTTCGGCCCTGTGCCGCACCAAGAAGGATGTCGCGCCCCGGCTGATCGCGATGATGAGGTCTGGTTTTGCTTGCGCGATTTTCCCGCCGAGGAAGGGCACGAGCCGTTTCTCGTGTTCGGGTCCAGGAAATCGTCCGATGTCGAGGAAGTCGGTGAACACCTCGATCGTTTCGGATGACTGCTGTTGCAAGCGCGCTTTGAATGCGGCGACGGTGACATCGGCGCCGGGCTGCGTTGCGGTCAATCCTTGAAGCAAATAGATCCGGCGTGAGCCTTCGGCAGCGTTCGCTGGCGACACGACCACAAGCGCCGCGACGACAAGCAGCAGAGTGCGGATGCAGTGCGCGATCCGCGAATCCCAGATCGACCGGGGAAGCTTCATGCCTAGGGCCTCGCTGAAGGGCGGGGATAATAGCGATTTGATGTGCGTATCGAAAGAAGCGGTTGACGCTCTCGCATTGAGATCGCGCAAGACGAAAGCTTGGCCAGCGTTTCGAAGGTTCCCTTGTTCGTGACATGGGGTCTCGAGACACAAGCGTGAGCCAAGGGTTAAGACCCAGGGACAAGCCAGATCACCAACTCTTAAGTACTGGCGAAGTAATCATAGGGAACAGGGGGATTGCTTTGTGGTCGCTCCGCTAAGGAGCGATCGTCATTGCGAGTATCGCCATGATTGCAGCGTTCCACCTGCTGCGCCGGCTTCGAAGTCGCTCCTGTTTTCGTTCGCGATTGTTCCCGTTCTTCACACGGATCACTCGAACGCTAGCAATGGCGCCGGTCAAGGCTCCACCCAGGCAGACCGACAAGCTGATCGTCAGCGGAGAGACTCACGTCGACGGCGGACGTTGTATAAGGGCGCCGGGTCGGGCGTTTCGTTTGTCAGAGGATTGCCGATGAATCTCCTTCCAGCTTTTGCAGGCGCCGCTCTGGTGCTTGCGGTATCCGCGCCCGCGGAGGTGCCTGCCCCGCCCGCTCAATCGAGCCTTTGCATCAGCGCGCGCAACATTCAGCGCACGGAGGTGCGGGACGACCAGACGATCCTGTTCCACATGCGCGACGGCAAAGTGTTGCAGAACCGGTTGCGTCGCATCTGCCCGATGCTGAAAACCAGCCCCTACACTCAGGTGCTGCATTCCGATCTCGTCTGCGCGAACCAGCAATTCATCCACGTGACACAAACCGGCGACACGTGTGCGCTGGGCGATTTCACATCGGTCGGCGCTGCGCGCTGAATATCGGCGTCAAAGCCTAATGCGAATCGCGGATCACGTTTGCGTTGTGGTTGCGTTCGGCAACAGCGCGGCGTTTGCAATTTTTGTGAAATGCTTTTGCGAATACAATTCATACGTGTGCGCACCGGCTGATTTCACACTGGTCAGCGCTGCATGCTGAATATCGGCGCCAAAGCCGAATCCGAATCCCGGATCACGTTCGCGTTGCTGTTGCGCTCGGCAACAGCGCGGCGTTTGCAATTTTTGTGAAATGCTTTTGCGAACACAATTCATACGTGTGCACCGGCTGATTTCACACTGGTCAGCGCTGCATGCTGAACATCGGCGCTAAAGCCGAATCCGAATCGCGGATCGCGTTTGTGTTGTTGCGTTCGCGCAACATCGGCGACGTTTCCCAATGTTGTACGATCCGCTCACGGATACATTCGTGGACAAACAGATTGCGTGGCCCGTAGTGTTTCGCCCACGAGAGAAACACAGCCTGTAGAGCGTTCTGTTGAAGCAAGCCTAAAGGGACCAGCGGGAGGTCTGCCGGAGCGTTTTTCTCACTCGCGTACGCGGGATTAGGTCACTCATATCCTCGGGGGAGGGAAAAATGCATTCCGGCACATCGCGCCGCCATCGGCGCGCATCGATCCGTTTGGCTAAGCTCTTTTGCAGTGCTTCTGTCGCAGCCATGGCTGCCGGCGGCGCCGCCGCCTGGGCGCAGGGACAGCAGGTCGCCCAAGACGACGTTCCGGAGACCGTGCTGATCACGGGCTCGCTGATCAGCGGCGCGGTTTCAGTCGGCGTGCCGGTCAGCTCGCTGCGCACGCTCGACTTCGTCGAGACCGGCCAGTTGTCGCTGACCGACGTGCTCAAGAGCATTCCTTCGCTCGACGTCGATGCGCAATCCTCGCCGACCTATGGCGGCGGTACGCTGGCCTTCATTCAAAACGTGCAGATCCACTCGCTCGGTACGGGTTCGGGCGTCGAGACGCTGCTGCTGGTCAACGGCATGCGCTTCCCGCCGCAGAACTACAGCAACGACTTCGTCAATCCCTCCATCATTGCGCCGATCGCGCTCGAACGCGTCGACGTGCTGACGGCCGGCGCATCGGCCGTGTACGGATCGGACGCGACGGCCGGCGTGATCAACCTCATCCTGAGGCGCGGCTACGACGGGCGCGATGACCCAGGTGGGCATCACCACCGGTCCGGCAACGGGTCATCTGCATACGCAGTTCGCGCAACTCTTCGGCAAGAGCTGGGACACCGGCAACGTCACGGTCAGCTACACGCGCACCGACGGCAACAACATGGCGGCCGAAGAGCGGGACTATTACACGCAGGATTTCCGGCCCTGGGGACTTCAGGACTCGCGGCCACGCGGATCGAGCATTCCCGGCACCATCCATGTCGGCAATGCCGACGACCGTCAATTGGCCGGACCCGGGCAACCCGACGCCGGCACGTGTTCAACGCCGAATGCGCCGGAACGCGAATACTGCGGCAGCAGCAGCACGACATTGGCCGCTCTGCTACTCGATCCCGAGGGGACAGAACGGCGTCAGGTCTTACCTGGGCCGACATCGTCAGCAACACCGGCGGCAATCCCGAGCTTCAGAACATCGTCAACAACTGGCACCACTCCGACGCGAGACCTTCGCTCCAGTGGAACCAGTTTCACGGGACGTTGGATCAGCGGATCACGCCCAATCTGTTCGGCGTCCTCGGGCCCGGTGTCGTTCTTCGCCGAGGGGTTCTATTCCGACCAGAGCGGCAAGCAGACCTACCCGGCGGGAAACGGTCAGGCGAGGATGATCCTCCAGACCAACCTTCAGGTGCCGACCTTCAACCCCTACTACCCGGTCGGCGGTCCCAACAATCTCAGAGTCGATTACAGCTTCGCTCTCGAAGTGCCGACCTACATCACCGGCGGCGAACGCGCGCACCGCATCGCGGGCGGCTTCAATTTCGATCAATTGCCCTTCGACTGGGTCGGCAAGCTCACCTACTCGTGGACCGATGACCAGAACTACGGACACGCGAACAACACGATCAATACGAACGCCGTGCGCGCTGCGCTGGGCAATACCATCGCGGCGTCGAGCGATGGTCTCTACTCGTCGTACACCAAGCCCGATGCCGTTCCCTATCTCAACGTCTTGTGCGATCCCAACGTCTTCACCTGCAACGATCCCGCGACGCTGAGATACATCACGGGCTATCGTCTCCAGGACGAGCAATTCAAGATCCAGGAGATCGGCGCGAATTTCAGCGGTCCGATCTTCCAGCTCCCCGGCGGTCCGCTCGAAGGCGCCATCGCGTTCCAGCATCTGTCGTACGACTGGTGGTACCGCAATCTGCAGAACGACAACACGCACGGTACGCATGTCGTCACCAATCTGCTGGATGAAGCACACGCAGACGAGCTACGCGTTCTTCGGTCAGCTCAACATTCCCGTCGTCAGCCCGGAAATGGGCATCCCCTTCGTCGAGCGGTTCCTGATCGAGCTCGGCTATCGCTACGACCATTACGACAATCTCGACGATCCGGTTTTTGTGCGGAAGGTCGCCGCCAACTGGACCGTGGGATACGGCTTCACCTTGCGCGGCGCGTGGGGCGAGTCGTTCCGCGTACCGTCATTTGCGGAGAATGCGCCCTCGGGATCACGCGTTGCCGGTCTGAACGAACTGGGCGGGCAGGTCAACCAGACCGACGTTGCCGAACTTCTCGCTGCGCCAACGACGGAACAGGCGTCGGCCCTGGAACGGCCATTCCTGGGTCTCTGACCGCACTATTGAATCCAACATGCAACGATCCAGGAAACGAAGCTCTCTTTGCGCCCGGCGGCATCTCGGTCGAGCTGAGCGGCAACGGCGCCGCTGCGGTTCTCAGGGGCCACGGCTTGAGCCCGCAAGAGCTCCAGCAATGGAGCGTGGGTTTCAACTTTGCGCCCACCGAAGGCTTCCTTGCCGGCTTGAACGCGGACGTCTCGTGGTTCCGTCTCGAGTTCAAGGGCCTCATCGACAACGTCGCGCTGGACCCGGGAAGCCCGGACGATCCGCTCTTCCGCGCGCAGTACACGGTGATACCGCGTCCCGATCTGCCGATCACGGCCCCCGAGAACGCCGATTTCTATCAGCTGGTTCAGGACATCATTGCGGTTCCCAACCGGGGTGGCTTCGGTTTTGACCCCGCCTATATCGACAACATCAAATTCATCCAGGACACCGCGCTCACCAATCTCGGGTCGCGGGTCTTCTCGGGTCTCGATTTCACGATCCGCTACGACTACGACCTCGGTGAGTGGGGTTCGGTGAATGTCGGTGCGTCGGGTTACTACCAGATCATCGACAAGAGCCGGGCCCTCGCGGACGGCGGGCTGGACAACCGCTACGAAGGAAAGGACTCCGGAAACCGGCTGCAGCGCGTGCGCTATCGCGCGGGCTGGGCCAATCCGACCTGGAACGTGACGCTGTTCGCAAACTATTTCGGTCACGGCGCAACGGGCAGCACGGTCGAGAACCAAGGCGTCAACCAGAGCGGCAACGCGCTGATCCCGCCCTGCTTCTACCGGACGGGATTTGGTCCAGGGTCGTGCTATCCGGGTTCGCCCTATTACGGCCCGTTCGACACCTATCCGAACATGGCGCCGGCAGCGGTGTGGTTCGACCTGTCGATCGGATACCAAACCGGCGAGATGCCGGCCAACGAGTGGCTGCGCAATGTCGGCGTGCAATTCACCGTGCTGGACCTCTTCGACGAGGCGCCGCCGTTCCAGGTGGGCGCGCGCGGCAACGGCTCGATCCGTGCGTTCAACGAAGGGTACTCGGACCTGCAGCGGACGTTCACGCTGCAGCTCACGAAGACCTGGTAAGAAAATTTGTGGGGTTGTGATGGCGGTGGGGCGCAAGCCTCGCCGCCATCTGCTTTTGCGCGCACGTTGACTATCGAGCGCAGCGCGAGCGTCTGTCGACGCCGATGCAAATCCAAGTGTAGGATTGCAGTGTTGCGCCTGCGCAACAGGAGACAGTATTCCAATTGTCGTGAAATGCCTTGGTCGACACAATTCGTGGACAAACCGGTTGTAGGCCCCTTAGTGTTCGCTTCACGTGAGAAACCCAGCCTGTAGAGCCATTCTGTTGAAATAAGCCTGATAAAGAGTCAGCGGGGGAATCTGCCGGAGCGTTCTCTCACTCGCGTTTGCGGGAAGTAGGATTTTTCATCCTCGGGGGAGGAAACGATGGGCTCCGGCAAGCTGCGCCGTCATCGGCGCACGTCAATTCGCTTATCCAAACTTTTCTGCAGCGTTTCGGTCGCAGCCATGGCTGCGGGCGGTGCCGCTGCTTGGGCACAAGACCAGCAAGTCGCTCAGGAAGAAGTTCCCGAGACCGTGCTGATCACCGGCTCGCTCATCAGCGGCGCGGTCTCAGTCGGCGTGCCGGTGAGTTCGCTGCGAACGCTGGACTTCGTCGAGACCGGCCAGTTGTCGCTGACCGACATACTCAGAAGCGTCCTTCGCTCGACATCGATGCGCAAGCCTCGCCGACATACGGCGGCGGTACGCTGAGCTTCCTGCAGAACGTGCAGATCCACTCGCTCGGCACCGGCTCCGGCGTCGAGACGCTGCTGCTGATCGACGGGCTGCGCTTTCCGCCGCAGAACTACAGCAACGACAGCGTCAATCCCTCGATCATTCCGCAGATCGCAATCGAGCGCGTCGACGTGCTCACCGCGGGCGCATCGGCGGTCTATGGATCGGACGCCACCGCCGGCGTGATCAACGTGATTTTGCGGCGCGGCTTCGACGGCGCAATGACGCAGGTCGGCGTCAGCACGTCCCCGCAGATCGGCTATGTCCATACGAGTTTCGCGCAACTCTTCGGCCGCACGTGGGACACCGGCAACGTCACGGTCAGCTACACGCGCACGGACGCCCCCAGCGTCGCGGCGGAGGAGCGCTCCTATTACACGCAGGATTTCAGGCCGTGGGGACTTCAGGACTCCAGGCCGCGAGGCGCGAGCATCCCCGGCACCGTCCACGTCGGTAATGCGATTACCAGGCAATTGGCCCGACCCTGGGCCTCTCAACTCAAACGGCCTGCCAACCAAGCTCGCGCCGGCGGGCTTAACCAATGCGGCCGGAACCGAGTACTGCGGCAGCTCCAATACGTCTTGGCCGTTATGTTACTCCATTCCAACGGGGCAAGATGGCGTCGGCCTGACCTGGGCAGATATCGTCAGCAATACCGGCGGCGATCCCACGCTTCAGAACATCGTCAACAACTGGCACCACGCCGACGCGAGACCCGGGATTCAGTGGAACCAGTTTCACGGGACGTTGGACCAGCGGCTGACCCCAAACTTGTTCGGCTTCCTCGGGCCGGTCTCACTCTTCGCCGAGGGCTTCTACTCGGACCAGAAGGGCAAGCAGATTTATCCCTCGGGGAACGGTCAGGCCAGGCAGGTGCTCTTCACGAACCTCCAAGTCCCGACTTTCAATCCTTACTACCCGGTCGGTGCACCCAACAATTTAAGGGTCGATTACAGCTTTGCGATGGAAGTGCCCACGATCATCCAGGGCGGCGAGCGCGCCGCACCGCATCGCCGCTGGATTCAATCTCGACGAGTTGCCCTTCGATTGGACGGGCAAGCTCACCTACTCGTGGACCAACGATCAGAACTACGGACACGCCACGAACACGATCAATCAGAACAACGCTGCGCGCTGCAGCTCGGCAACACGATTGCCGCTTCGAGCGATGGTCTCTACGCAGTCGTACACCAAGCCCGACGCCGTTCCCTATCTCAACGTCTTCTGCGATCCGAACGTATTCACCTGCAACGATCCCGCGACGCTGGCAATACATCAAGGGCTATCGGCTTCAGGACGAGCAATTCAAGATCGAGGAATGGGCCGCGAATTTCAGCGGGCCGATCTTCCAGCTTCCCGGCGGTCCGCTCGAAGGCGCCATCGCCTTCCAGGCTCTCAAGTACGACTGGTGGTATCGCAACCTGCAAAACGACAACACCCACGGCACGCACGTCGTCAACAACATCTTGGATGTAGGATACCAGACCAGCTACGCGATTTTCGGTCAGCTCAACATCCCCGTCGTCGGTCCGGAAATGGGGATTCCGTTGGTCGAGAATTTCTTGATCGAGCTCGGTTACCGCTACGACCATTACGACAATCTCGACGATCCTGTTTTTGTGCGGAAGATCGCCGCGAACTGGACCCTCGGCTACGGCTTCACGCTGCGTGGAGCTTGGGGCGAGTCGTTCCGCGTGCCGTCGTTTGCCGAGGCCGGCGCCCGCTCGAGAGTGGCCGGGCTCAATCCCTTGGGGTTGGCAGCGAACGCCACCGACCAGGCCATACTCGGCTGTCTCAACCAGGGAATCCCGCGGCGCCAGTCCCGGCGTGGCTCTTCCCGGCTCCTTGACCGCCCAGCTGAATCCGACCTGTTCGTCGGACGCAGCTCTCCGCCAACCCGGCGCCATGAGTGTCGAGCTCACCGGCGGCGGCGCTGCGGAGATCTTAAGGGGCCACGGGCTCAGCCCGCAGAACCTTCAGCAATGGAGCACGGGGTTCCATTGGGCGCCGCCAGACAGGGTTTCCTTGCCGGCTTGAACGCGGACGTGTCGTGGTTCCGCCTCGAATTCAAGGGGCTCATCGACAACGTCGAGTTGGAGACGAGCAGCCCGGACAATCCGCTCTTCCGCGACCAATATACGGTGATACCGCGTCCGGATTTGCCGATCACCGCGCCGGAGAACGCCGAGTTCCTGTCACTTGTCGAGCAGCTTGCCTTCTATCCCGGCTCGGGTGGCTTCGCCTTCGACCCCGACGCGATCCCGGAACGTCAAATTCATCCAGGACACGGCGCTCACCAATCTCGGATCGCGGGTCTTCTCGGGCATCGATTTCGTGGTGCGCTACGACTACGACCTGGGCGAGTGGGGTTCGATGAATGTCGGTGCGGCGGGCTATTACCAGACTCATCGACAAGAGCCGAGCCAGCGAGACGTCCGGGCTCGATGACAGATACAAGGATCAGGACTCCGGAAATCGGTTGCAGCGCGTCCGCTATCGTCTGGGCTGGGCCAATCCGACCTGGAACGTCACCCTGTTCGCGAACTATTTCGGCCACGGCGCAACAGGCGAAAATCAAGGCGTCAACCTGAATGGCGTCGCGCTGATACCGCCCTGCCTCTACCAGACCGGATCCGGGCCGGGCTCGTGCTATCCCGGTTCGCCCTACTACGGCCCGTTCGACACCTATCCGAACATGACGCCGGCGTGGTGTTGTTCGACTTGTCGATCGGATACCAGACCGGCGAGATGCCGGCGAACGAGTGGCTGCGCAATATCGGCATCCAGCTCACGATCGTCGACATCTTCGACAGGCCGTCGCCGTTCATGGTCGGCGCGCGCGGCAACGGCGCGATCCGGGCGTTCAACGAAGGGCTTCTCGGATCTGCAGCGGACGTTCACGCTGTCGCTGACCAAGGTCTGGTAGAACTTGCGGTCGCCGATGGCGGTGAGGCGCAGGCCTCGCCGCCATCTGCTTTTTGGCGCCGATCCCCGATCGTTGCCGGTCAACGGCGCGACAACGTAGGATAGAGCCAACACGCGCGCGAGGATTTGTTCGTGAAGCTTGTGGCCGGTCGGAACTGCGGCGAATGCACGGTCTGCTGCATCACGCCTCATATCGACACGGCGGAGTTCCAGAAGCCGCCTGGCATTCGCTGTCCTCATCTTTGCGCGGAGGGCGGTTGCTCGATCTACGCGACGCGCTACGCGGCCTGCCGCGACTATCATTGCGGGTGGCGCTACCTTGGGTTCTTAAGCGAGAACTGGCGCCCCGACAGGAGCGGCGTGCTGCTCGCATTCACGCTACCGGACGAGCTCCCTAAGGGCTACACGATGGGCGTGAGTCTGATCCTCGTCGCCCGGCCGCCAAGCGGCTTCGCGCGAGCGCTCTATCATTACGTCGCTCATCTCATTGCCGACGGCGTGCACGTCATGCTGGCGGTGCCGGGACCGCCGGGTGAGTATCCGTCAGTGGCGGTTCTGAATGACGAGCTGCGCGACGCCGCCTCGACGAACGATCACACGCGCATCGAGGCCATCTTCGCGGAGGCTCTCGCGTTGAACGAAGTCCCCTCGCCGCGCTTCAAGCACGTCAGCCGCGCGTGAAAGGGCGAAGCGCTCCCAATCAGCGCCTCGCCCCTCTCACGTCTCGACTAGAACGGTCCCTTGTGCCACGGACCGGTGATCGCGAAGGTGATGCCCGGCGTCTGGATGTTCACGAACAGCCATTTGCCGCTTTCGTCGAAACAGGCGCCCGCCCACTCGTTCTGCCGCTGGTCGGTCGCGAAGACGCCTGCCGGATTCGGGCCGCGTGTACTCACCCAATGCGCCGCGCCGTGAAGTTCAGGTTGTTCTTGGCGAAGGTGAAGATGTCTCCGTTCAGCGTCACGCCCAGCAGCCGCTCCGCGTCGTTGGTCGTCGCGCCCGAGTTGTCTTCACACAGGATGAGCGCGCCATTCGGGGTGACGACGAGGTTGTCCGGATTCTCGCACTCGGCCTGCGAGGCCGAATGGTAGAAGAGCCGGAGCTTGCCGTTCCTCGGATTGTATTCGAACACCTGACCCTCGCTGGTCGGACCGCCCGTCGTCGATAGGAAGTACAGCTTTCCGAGACCCCACCAGCAGCCTTCCAGCCGGCGAAAGATCGCGCCGCCTTTGGCATGGCCCTGCATGAAGCAGCTGACGTCCGTGCCGTCGGGCGGCGGAGTCGGATCGGGATTGTCGATCGTCACCCACGCCGTGTTGAACGTGGCGGGAGCAGCCAGCGATGACAGATCCACGTTGTCTTCGCCCACTATGCGCAGCATCTGCAGCGTGCCGCCGCGGCTCCACACGGGACCGAGCTGCGTCCTGGCCTTGGGGATGAAACGATAAAGGCCTGATCCGAGGTCGCCGGACACGCTGGGTCCGTCCTCGGTTTGATAGATGTACCAAGTGTTCGGATCGACCGCGCACGCTTCATGCGCAAAGCGGCCCAGGTCCTTTCTCGGCGTGGAGTTGTACGACGTCGGAAGCGCGCGGACGTCGAACACATAGCCGTGGCTGAACGTCTCCGCCGGCCGTCGTCGAGAACGTCTCTTCGCCGCTCAGCCACGTGTTCCACGGCGTATCGCCGCCGGCGCAATTGCGCACCGTGCCGCTGAGCGAGGCATAGGCAAGCGTGACTTTCTTGGTCTGCTTGTTCCAGATGAGGTTGACGTTGCCGCCGCCGGCATCGGGCGAATACTGGATGGCGCCGCTGGCGAAGGGCGCGATGCCGCCGCCGACTTCGTGATTGCGGATGAGCAGGCACTGGTTGTCGTTTTGCCCGAACTGCCGGACAACGGCCATGCCGTCGTGCAACGCCGGTGTGATATTGCCGTCGCTGAGCGGATCGCCGGTCCAGCCGAACGACCAATATTTGAAGCCGGGCGGCAACTGAATCAGGTTCAGACCCGTGTTCTGATCGGCGGTCGGCACCGGCGCGCCATAGGGGCTCGGGATGGGACCCAGGGCCATGGCTCGACGGGCCATCAAGTTGGGCAACGTCATCGTCGCGGCAATTGCCGCGCCGTGACGCAGCAGGCTTCGACGGTCAACTTCGGAAACGGGGCTCTCTTTCTCTCGGCTGGACGACATTAGGACTCTCCCTGTGGTGAAATCGGAACGAGACGATTCCTCTCTCCGACTTCGGCAACAGGGTCCTCATGCGCGCACGCAGGCACCTGCACGCGCGCAGAGTCGCTGTCGAAAATCCGGGAATCAGAAGTCTCAGAACCGTTAACGGGGGGATTGAATGCAACGTATGTGTCGCTGCGGTTATGGGTCCGTGACAGACGCAGAAAACTTTCAATGAAAGTTTTCACGCACTCGCGGCTCAATTATTTTCTACGGATGTCTCAGCAAGATCACCGCGGCGCCACGCGAGAACCGCATGTATCCTCTCGCCGACTTCGAATCGAGTCGAAGAATCGCGTCACGGACAAAGATCCCGCCGTTCGATGAGCGCGCGATGACGCTGACCTCGATGATCTTTTCCGGTTGAGCCTCTTGCTGCGCTGGTTGCGCCTGCGCAGGCTGTTCCGTCTCTTCTGCAGTCGCTTGCGCTCCCGCGCCGCCTTCTTCCTCGGCTGCGCGTTGATCCGCGGTCAGCCCAGGTCCTTCCTGCGCTGCAGCTGCGTTTGCAGCATCGGGCCCGCTCGCCGGTGAGCGCTTCAGAAGAATAAGCGCACGCTGCACCACAGGCGGCGCGTTGGCGGCAACGGGCTGTTCGGACTTCGTGTGGATCGTCAAATACGGAAGAACGAGCGCCAATCGTTCAGGCGTTACTCCAAGCACAAGCTGCATCTCATCGAGGCTTTCGATCGGTGCATTCGGCGGCCCATAACTGCGCCCCGCCCTCGTGTATTGCACCGCCTCGGCGCCATAGGGAACCGGAGCCGTGTCCCGATCGACCCAGTCCGCGATCGCAGCACCAATGTCGCGCGCGGACGACCGTGCAACGCCTGCCGCTTCGAACAAGGCGGCGAGCAGCGCCGGAGACGCAAGGTTGGGGTTGATCTTCCCTGTCTCGTCATAGAGCCGGATTGTCGCCTGGCCGCCGAGAAGCGCGATCACGTGCGGTTCGCCGTCGAGTTTCCAGCGCGCCGACTCGACGCCGTTGCTCTGGTTGAAGATGGTCTGGGCGATCGCGGCATCGGCCAAGGCCTCCGCGCTCGCGGCGGCGACGACGTTGCGCGCGATCGCCGTCTCAGTCCGCGCGTTTGCCATCATGTAGGTCGCGATCGCGGCGCTCAGGACGAGGAACCACGCCACGACGATCAGCGCAAACCCTTGCGAACTCCGCACTCGGCTTCCTCGCGTCCACCTCGACATGACGCTTCAGGCGTCGATTGGGAACAATTGATCGCAGTTTTCCTGCAACCGTGTGACAGAAGACGTCCCATGGGCACAACGTGATCTGAGCACCTGATCCGTACCCTTCGTCAGCACGGTGAAAGGTGGGACCTGCTACAGGACGCCCGCGGCAGGGCTCCGCCCTCGCCCTGCCTGCCTTCAACCCTCCGTGGCTTGTCGGAACCGGGCGGAATGCTATCGTGCGCTTCGACCCAGGGTTGTCTGGAAAGTGCCGACAAAAGGGGAGAAAACGTCGTCATGTTCAAGTTTCGCCCGATCCGCGCCGTTCTGCTTTCGTGCGCCGTTGCCGCGGTCGTGCCCATAGCCATGGCCGCGCAGGATGATGTCGTCATCGCCCCGAACGTCTTTGCCAGCTGCCAGTACCGGTTCATGGCGATCTTCCCGACCACCCCTTCGGCACGGGACATCACCTACACAATTCGCGGAATGACGGTTCCGGCGCGCCAGTTCTATGTCGAGCAGGGCGAGAACAGGTACAGCGTCACCATCGCCGATTTCACCAATGGCGGGCCCGCCATCGATGAGGAGATCGTCGAGAGATGCAGCCACCGCCATCCGGCAGCAGGGCGAAGTCAAGTTCCAGTTCCCCGAGGACTACACGCCGGGCATCCCGGGCCGTCAGCTGAACGTCCTGGACCCCAACGGACGCCAGCATCGCGCTTCGATCTACATGGTGGACCACCGCCTTGTCATCACGGAGACCTATGCCGACCCGAACGACTTCACGACCATCCAGTTCGAGCAGTCCATCGGCATGCTCGACGGCAACGGCCACGACCTCAACAACGTTGCCACCAAGAGCCGCTATGCCTGCGACAACAAGCAGGTTTCCGTTCAGACGGCCGGCGACCTCGTCAAGCAGGCGGTCGACGCGCAAGGCGGCGCCGATGCGCTGCGCCGGCTGACCGGACTGACGGCGAAGGGCAACGCCAGATTCTGGGAGCCGGGACAGTCGCTCGTCGCCGGCGGCGAGCCGCGTCCGCTCGGAACAGCGACCTTCGAGGTCAGCTGGGATCTCGCCAAGGGCATGGCGCAAGACGACATGGGACCGCGACCAGCAATATCCGCCGCCCGCGGTCAAGCTGAACTACACCGAGACGGTGCTGCCCAACGCTCGGCTTTGTCACCACGGGCGCGACCAACCAGCCGATGTCGGGCATTCGCGTGGCCGACGCATCTGCGCGAGCTCGAGCGGGCCTCGCCTCGCCTGCTGCTGAAGGCGATGGAGAATTCCGCCAACGTTCGCGGCGTGCTGCCTCAGCAACTCGGCAATCGCTACTGCCCGGCCGTTTCCCTCGATGGACGGCGGAACGACATTCATCATCCTGTTCGATCCCGCGACGAAGTTGCCCGCCGCCATCCGCACGCGCGACGACGACAACATCGCCGGCGATTCGAACTACGATCTCGTGCTCGGCGACTGGACGAATGTCGGCGGCGCTCGCGTCGCGCGGTCGCTGTCCTACAAGCTCAACAACGTCGAAGTGGCGCGGCTGAATTATTCGAGCGTCACCGCGACTCCGAATTTGCCCGCCGATGCCTTTGCCGTTCCCGCCGCGGTCCAATCCGCCGCAAAGCGGCCGGCCACGGGCAACGTGCCCTATCAATGGGTGCTGCGCCGTCTGTTCCTCACCCGGCTCACCGACAGCGATGCGATCATCTATCCGGACGGCGGCGCGCTGAAGCTCGTCGAGCTGGCGCCCAACGTGCAGCACGTCCAGGGCGGCACCGCCAACAATCTCATCGTCGCGATGAAGGATTATCTGATCGTGTTCGATGCGCCCTATGGCGAGCTGCAATCGCGCTGGGTCGATCGACGCGGCGAAAGCGAAATATCCCGGCAAGCCGATCAAATATCTCGTGCTGACGCATCACCACATGGATCATACCGGCGGCATGCGCACCTATGTGGCGGAAGGCGCGACGCTTCTCGTTCCGAGCCAGAGCATCGAGTGATTTCGAAAAGGTCACTCGAGAACCCGCACACGATCGTTCCGGATGAGCTCACGAAGAACCCGAAGCCGCTGAAGATCTACGGGATCTTCGAGAACCAGACGATCAAGGACGAAACGGCCGAAGTCCGTCTCTTATAACTTTGCGACGGGCGGACGAAGCCGACGCGAGGCCCCAGGGTCCGCATGCCGACGGCATGCTCATCGGCCACGTGGTGAACAGCAAGCTCATCTACGTCACCGACCTCATCTCGCCGCGCGGCCAGCCCATTGCGCGTACACCGGAAACGATCGCGGTCGGCAGCACGCTTGAGGGAGTTCGACGTCGAAGACGATGTGACGATCGTCGGCGGGCACGGCGCGACGGTGAAGCGCGCCGAGATCGTTCCCGCATTGGCCGAGAACTAAGCGAGCTGCCATTTGTGCGGCGGTTTTTGAGCCGGTTGCGCAAGCAACCGGCTCAATGCCATTTGCACGCCGATTCTTCTGCGTCGCCTTAGCCATCCACCGATGTCGTCTAGGCCCAAGCCCCAGACTAAGGCTTAGGTCCCACATGACCGTTCGCCGAGGGAATGTCTACGTTCCGCCCCGCGGCCCGTTCTGGCGCTGCCCGGACCGTTCCGTATACGGATTATTAGTGGAGGCAGTTAATGAGGACATTCCGACTTGCGACCGCCGCCGTTGTGCTTGCAACGGGCGGTCTCGTCAGTACCTTATCGGACACTGGGAGCCCGGCCTTCGCGCAGTCGGGTGACGCGTGTTTGCAAAACAATCGGATCTGGAACACGAGCGTCGTCGATGATCGTACGATCATTGTCACGCGACCGCTTCAACAACCCCTTCGTCGTCGAGCTCAGCGGCGGATGCATAGGGCTGACGAGGAACTTCGGACGCATCGATTTCAGAACCCGCACCAATCTGGGTTGCCTGGGCCGCGGCGACCGGGTCTCATTCAGTGATCGTACTCTTGGCCGCAACACCTGCTTTGTCAGCGGCGTGCACACCGATCTTACGACGCTCGCTGGCGCCGGCCGGCCCGCTGTCCGCACCGCCCGCGTCACCCGCTGATTGACGGAAGGCTTAAGATACGCGCGGCGCCAACTCGTGGCGCCGCGCCGAGCCGTTTGCCGAAAACGACTCCCAATCACCCGGATGGGAACTCCGACGGAGTCCGATCCAATTCGCTGTGGTGAGGTCGGCGATAATGAGTCGCGTGCCGGGTTCGTAGCGGACATGGTCCGTCAGCACCGCTATCGTGCGACGCGAGATGTTCAGCGGCGCTACCGTGGGAGGCGAGGCGTCCAGCGTGATCACAGCCACGACGTCGCCCGGCATCTTTGGTTTCGACGCGGCGGAAGTGGCCCACCCGATAGCCGGCAGCGTCGATCACCGGCATGTTGAACAAGTCGTCGTTCACGTCAGCGACATCCTCCAAGCGCATCAGCGTGACCGGAACGTTCGGCATCAGCAGTCTGTCCGCGAAATCGAGGTCGTCCGGATCGGCCTGCGCTTGCGCAGACGTGGTTGCGACCTGCTGGGCCAGAAGCGGTGTAGCGGCAATCGTCGTACAGCAGAGCAGCAGGCACGCCGCGCTGCAAAGGACAGGCTTCCGCGTCGTCATGAGGTTGTTCTCCACCCAAAGCGAGATGTCCTCGCCAATCGCCCCGCCAGGAAACGTCCAGTAGCAAATCGCTGTTCCGAACGAAGCCGCCGAGAGGGATGCAACAACGCTTGAAGTGGCGCCCTGGAGGGATCGAACCCCTGTTACCAAGCTCGAGCATCTTGGGGCCCGTAGACGAAGGGCGCAGGCTTCGCCGAAGACCATCGTGGGCGTTTGGAACACCGTGATCCTTCGGGCGTTCCATGCCCCAGAGCGACATGCGACTGCCCCGCAATCGAGTTCAAAGGAGGGCGTCCAAGTGCCGAATGCCATTTCCGCGAGTTTGACGATCAACGGGATGCGCCACGCGCTGACCCTTGATCCGCGCGCGACGCTTCTCGACGTTCTGCGCGAACAGCTTGACCTCACCGGTACAAAGAAAGGCTGCGATCAGGGCCAATGCGGTGCTTGCACTGTCCTGATCAACGGTCAGAGGGTCGTCTCCTGCCTGACATTGGCGGTCATGGTCGACGGCGCAAGTGTCACGACCATTGAAGGGCTGGCGAAGAACGGCTCGCTCCATCCGCTACAGCAGGCCTTCATCGACCACGACGCATTCCAGTGCGGGTACTGCACGCCGGGACAAATCTGCTCAGGCGTAGGCTTGATCGCCGAAGGCAAGGCGAAAACAGCTGAGGAAATCCGCGAGCTCATGAGCGGCAACATCTGCCGATGCGGAGCCTACACCAATATCGTCGCAGCGATTCAGCAAGCGATGGTGCAACAATGATCGCCTTCCAATTCGCACGGGCAAGCGACGTTGCCGACGCACTGCGCCAGATAAGCGTGAGCGATGGCGCAAAATTCATCGCCGGAGGGACCAACTTGGTCGACCTGCTCAAGATGGATGTCGAACATCCATCGAAGCTGATCGATGTCTCCAGGCTCCCCTTGGACAAGGTCGAAGAAGCCGAAGGCGGCGGGCTACGCATCGGAGCCCTCGTTCGCAACACTCAGTTGGCCTACCACCCGCTCGTGCAACGGAACTATCCGTTGCTGTCGAGCGCGCTCCTGGCCGGGGCGTCGCAGCAATTGCGGAATATGGCCACAGTCGGCGGCAACCTTCTGCAGCGGACCCGCTGCGCCTACTTCTACGACATCGCGACACCGTGCAACAAACGCGAGCCCGGCAGCGGCTGCTCCGCGATCGGCGGGTTCAACCGCATGAATGCGATTCTCGGTACGAGCGATGCCTGCATTGCGGTGCACCCGTCGGACATGTGTGTGGCGCTTGCGGTGCTCGAGGCGAAGATCCATGTGGCGGGCCCGCGTGGCAATCGTGTCATTGCATTCGCAGACTTTCACCGGCTTCCTGGCGATGAGCCGGAGCGCGACACAAACCTCGGCACCGACGAGCTTGTGACATCGATCGAACTGCCGGCAAAAGGATTTGCGACAAACCACACCTATCTCAAGATCCGCGATCGGCTCTCCTACGCCTTTGCGCTGGTGTCCGTCGCGGTCGGCCTCGAGCTTGATCGCGGCACGATCGGAGAGGCGCGTTTCGCGCTGGGCGGTGTCGCGCATAAGCCGTGGCGCAATTTGGAGGCCGAAGCTGTTCTGCGCGGCCGGCCCGCCCAACCAAGCCACGTTTGGTCAGGCAGCCGATCTCGTCGTTCGCGAGGCCAAAGGCTTCGGTCACAACAATTTCAAGATCGATCTGGCGCGACGGACAATCGTTCGAGCCCTGTCGCAGGCGGCGCGCGGCACGCCGCAATCACAGTCCAGCAAGAAGATCGCGTGAGCAACCATGGCGCCCTATTTCGGCACTGCCACGTCCCGCGTTGACGGCCCCGCAAAAGTCACCGGCAAGGCCAAGTATGCCGCCGAGTTCAACGCTGAAGACCTCGCCTATGCAAGCATCGTCTCGTCGACGATCGCCAAGGGACGCATCCTGAATATCGATGCAAGCGCGGCGTTGGCGCACCGACGGCGTGATCGCCGTGCTCACGCACCAGAACCGGCCGCGCATGGCCGACACCGATCGAGCCTACACCGATGAAGCGTCGCCCGACGGTGCTTCCGACAAGCCGTTCCGTCCGCTCTATGATGGAAATATCGTGTTCAGCGGCCAACCGGTCGCGGTCGTGGTCGCGGACACCTCTGAAGTTGCGCGCCACGCGGCGTCGCTGGTGCGCATCGAATACGCGCCGGAAGCGCATGTGACGGATCTGGAGCGGGAGCGCAACAACGCGTTTGCACTCGGCGCGGATACCTTCGCGCTGTCGCCGTCGAAGCCCCGCGGCGATGTGGCAAAGGCTTCGGCAGGAGCCGCGGTGCGGCACGAGGCCGAATATTTCGTCCCGGTCGAGTACCACAATCCCATGGAAATGTTCGCCGCCACCGTGATTTGGGAGGGCGGCGGAAAGATCACGGTCTACGACAAGACCCAAGGCGTGCAGAACGTCCAACGCTATTTGTGCAGCGTGCTCGGAATGAAGTCCGAAGATGTCCGGGTGATGTCCGAGTTCATGGGCGGCGGCTTCGGCATAGCGCTTCGTCCGCAATACAATGTTCTGCTCGCGGCCCTTGCCGCACAGGCACTGGAGCGGTCGGTGCGTGTCGTTCTCACGCGGCCGCAGATGTATTCTCTGGGCTACCGGCCGGCCAGCATCGAGCATGTGGCGCTTGGCGCCAAGGCCGACGGCACGCTGGTGTCGATGACCCATGAGGCCATCGGCATGACCTCGCGCTACGAGGCCTTTGCGCGCAAGAACACGATCTGGGGAGCCGCGCTTTACAAATGCCCCAACACCAAATTCATCCACAGGCTCGCACGGCTCGATGTCGGCACGCCCGCCGACATGCGTGCGCCGGGCGCCGCGACCGGCATCTATGTGCTCGAATGCGCGATGGACGAGCTTGCGGTCGCTCTCAAGATGGATCCGGTCGAGCTGCGCCTCCGCAACTATTCGGACCGCGATCAGAACGCCGACGCGCCCTACACCAGCAAGGCGTTGCGCGAATGCTACCGCCGAGGTGCTGAAGCGTTCGGCTGGGACCGCCGGACTCCCGAACCACGTTCCATGCGTGACGGCAGTGACCTCATCGGCTTTGGCATGGCGACCGGTATTTGGGAGGCGCTCGAGAACCAGTTCTCCGTCCGCGTGGTGCTGACGTCAAACGGTCACGCCGAGGTTTCTTCCGCGGCCTCGGATATCGGCACCGGCACTTATACCGTGATGACGCAGATCGCCGCCGACGCGCTGGGGCTGCCGCTTGAGAACGTCACGGCCAGGCTGGGTGACTCCACATTGCCGCACGCGCCGCTAGAGGGAGGATCGTGGACGGCGGCCTCTCTTGCGAATGCGATCACCGCGGTTTGCGACGACGTGCGCGGAGAGCTCCTTCGCTTGGCGCTGACCGCGCCTGGCTCGCCCCTTGCGGGCCTCTCGTCCGGCGATGTCGTGCTCAAAGACGGCAGGATCGCAAGCAAGCGAGACACAGATCGTGGCGTGCCGATTGCAGAAGCTATGCGCCGGGGCGGTGTCGACAGGATCGAGAGGGAGGGATCAAACACCCCCGCGAAGGATGATGCCCACGCCCGCAATGCCCATTCTGCGGTCTTCGTCGAGGTCAGGGTCGACGAGCAGATTGGGGTGATCCGAGTGGCACGCATCGTCAGTGCGATCGCCGCGGGCCGCATCATCAACGCCAAAACGGCGCGAAGCCAGATTCTCGGCAGCGTGGTCATGGGCATCGGGATGGCGCTGCACGAGGAGGCGCTCACGGACCATAGGTTCGGCCGCATCATGAACGCCAACTTCGCCGAATATCATGTACCGGTGCACGCCGACATTCATGACATCGAAGTGATCTTCGTCGATGAACCTGACGAGATCATCAATCCACTCGGCATCAAGGGCGTCGGCGAAATCGGCATCGTGGGCGTGGCCGCCGCGATCGCCAACGCCGTCTATCACGCGACCGGAAAGCGGATTCGAGATCTGCCGATCACGCTCGACAAGCTGAGCCGTCACTAAGGGCCCAGGCTCGGGTCCCGAGCCGGCCGATCAACCGCCCCGGACCGGCTAACGCAGAGTGGCCGCCCTAGGGGAATCGAACCCCTCTTGCAAGATTGAAAATCTTGAGTCCTAACCGATAGACGAAGGGCGCAGGCCGGGGCCCGGTCATAATGGCGGAGGCTTCGGATGGCAAGCCGTCAGGCGCCCGCAGGTGCGGCGTCCTCCAGGTGAAGCTGGACCCGCGCCACGCCGCCATACTCGTCGCGTTTGAGCTTGCCCGTGGCATGCACCCGCCGGCCGCGCGCGCTCAAGCAGGCCCTGGCCGAGCTTCGAATCGGCCTCGCGGAACGCGACCGCGCCGATCGCGGTGCCGTCGCGCGCGGTCAGGCGCAGCCGCAAATGGTTACTGCCGACGACCTCGGCGTAGGCCACCAGCATATCGGGCATGGCAAAAACCGGCTCGGGATTGCCGGCGCCGAAGGGCCCTGCCCTGTCCAGGTCGTCCAGCAGCGCGAGTGTCGCGCCCCCCGCCGACACGATCGCATCCACGATGAGATCGCGCGCGACCAGGATCGTCTCGTGCTGCGCGACGAGGTTCTGGTCGAGGAATTCGCGGAACCGCTCGAGGTTGTCGCGGCGGAGCGAGAATCCTGCCGCCATGGCGTGCCCGCCGCCGGCCTCCAGCAGGCCCTCGTCCTTCGCGCGGCGCACCAGCGCGCCGACATCGACGCCCGGCACCGACCGCGCCGAGCCGCGGCCGATATCCGTCGCGTCGAAGCCGGCGACGAAGGAGGGCTTCGCGTGACGATCCTTGAGACGGCCCGCGACAATGCCGACGACACCGTGATGCCAACCGTCTCCGGTCACGAGCAGCACGTTCTTCTCGCTCTGGGTTGTGGCGACGGCTTGGGCGGTTTCGACGATCGACGCCTCGATCGCCTGGCGCTCGCGATTGTTCAAGTCGAGCGTCACCGCCAGCTCGTCCGCTTCGGCCGCATCGTCGGACGCGAGCAGGCGCGCACCCAGATCGCAGCGCCCCACACGGCCGCCTGCGTTGATGCGCGGCCCGAAGACGAATCCCAGGTGATACGGCGAGAACGGCGGCGCAACGGTTGCGATCCGCGCAAGCGCCGCAAGACCGGGACGCTCGAGGGACTGAAGCCTGCGCAAGCCTTGGCGGACGAAGGCGCGGTTGACGCCCAGAAGCGGCACGACATCGGCGATGGTCGCGAGCGCGACGATGTCGAGATGCTTTAGGAGATCGATCTCGCTCTTTCCGGACGCCGCGAACCATCCCTTGTCGCGCAGGTGGCGCTGCACCGCGACCAGGAAAATGAACACGAGACCCGCGGAGCAGACATAGGTGAAACCCGAACGATCATCCGGACCGTTCGGATTGACATGCGCGAGCACGGGCGGGTTCTGCTCCACCGTATGGTGATCGATGACGATCGCGTCCAACCCCACCTCTCGCGCGGCGGCGAACGCATCGTGCGACGCGGCGCCGCAATCCACCGTCACCAGCAGGCACGCGCCTTCTTCGCGCAGCCGGCGCACGGCGCCTGCGGACGGGCCGTAGCCTTCCTTCATGCGATCGGGGATGTAGAGCAGCGGATCCAGCCCCAACCCGCGCAGATATTTCACCAGCAGCGCCGAGGCACAGGCGCCGTCGACATCGTAATCGCCGAACACCGCGATCTTCTCGCCCTTGCTCGACCGCCTCGGCGAACCGCGACACCGCGTGTTCCATATGCGCGATGCGATAAGGCTCGGGCAGCAGCGTCTTCAGCCGCGGTTCGAGAAAGCTCTCCGCGCTCTCGCGCGTGATGCCGCGCGCCGCGAGGATCTGCGCCAGCGTTCCGCTCCAGCCCGACAGCGCAAGCAGCCGGGACTGCGCCTCGTCGAAGCGTCCGGAAGCGCCAGGCGCGCCCGCTGAACGAGTGCGACACACCCAGCGCGTAGTGCGCCGGCGCTTCGCTACGACCTTCGGGTCTTAAGTCCAGGAGTGCGGCGTCAGCCGGCATCGTTGAACGGATGGCGCATCTTGATCCAGCGCACGGTCTTCGTGGCGGAGCGCATCACGATCGAATGTGTGGTGACGTATTGGCCCTCGATACGCACGCCTTCGAGCATCGTGCCGGTCGTGACGCCGGTCGCGGCGAACACGACGTCGCCCGAGGCCAGATCCTTCAGCAGATATTTGCGGTGCAGATCGCGAATGCCGAGCTTCTCCGCGCGGCGCCGTTCATTGTCGTTGCGGAACACCAGCCGCGTCTGAAGTTGACCGCCGACACAGCGCAGCGCCGCTGCGGCGAGCACGCCTTCGGGCGCGCCGCCCTGGCCGATATAGATGTCGATGCCCGTCGCCTCGGGTTCGGTCGTGGCGATGACGCCCGCGACGTCGCCATCGGTGATGAGCTGCACGGATGCGCCCACCGAGCGGATGCTCGCGATGATCTTCTCGTGGCGCGGGCGATCGAGCACGAGCGCCCTGATCCGCTCCGGCTTCACGCCCTTGGCTTTGGCGAGCGAGATGATGTTCTCCGCCGGCTCGGCATCGAGATCGATCACGCCCTCCTTGAAGCCGGGGCCGATGGCGATCTTGTCCATGTAGACGTCGGGCGCGTTCAGGAGCGTGCCGGCTTCCGCCATCGCCATGACGGCGAGCGCATTGGGCAGCCCCTTGGCCGTGAGCGTGGTCCCCTCCAGCGGATCGAGCGCGATATCGACCTTGATGCCGCCCGAGCCCACCAGCTCGCCGATATAGAGCATCGGCGCCTCGTCGCGCTCGCCCTCGCCGATCACGACCACGCCCTCGATGGGCAAGCAGGTTGAACGCCGAGCGCATGCCTTCGACGGCGGCCTGGTCGGCGGCCTTCTCGTCGCCCCGGCCCACGAGCCGGGCGGCGCGGATGGCGGCGGCCTCCGTCACGCGGACAGCCTCAAGCGCCAGAATTCGATCCAAGGGGCGCGACGCGCGATTCGTCATCTGATCCATCATGGGAGCTTAGCCCAGGAAGCCCCTGGCATGACAACATAAGCCGTCCAGAAATCCGGGGATCAGGCGGATTCCATCGGGATCATGCACGGCTCTTCGAACACCTTGTCCGAGGCCGCGATGGCCTTGAGCGCGCGCAGCACGGCCGCATGGCTCGTTTCGTGGGTGATCATGACGATGGCGACCGGCTCGCCCGGCGAGCGGCCGCGCTGGATCATGCTTTCGATCGAGACGCGCTCGTTGGCCAGATGGCGCGAGATCTCCGCCATGACGCCGGGGACATCCAACACCTGGAACCGCAGGTAGTAGGCGCTCATGCGCGCTTCCGCCGGCGCGCGCCGCGGCGGGGCAAGCTCGGACGCCGGACGGCCGAAGGCCGGCCCGAAGGCGCCTCTGGCAACGTCGACGAGGTCGGCGATCACCGCCGAGGTTGTCGGCCCCGAACCGGCGCCTCGCCCTTCGAAGAAGAAGGGGCCCGCGGCTCCGGCATCGGCGGCCACCGCATTGAAGCTCGATTCCACGTCCGCGAGCGGCGTGCGCGCCTTCACCATCGCCGGATGTACGCGCTGCTCGATCCCGTTCGGTGTCTTGCGGGCAACGCCAAGCAGCTTGAGCCGGAAACCGAACTCGCCCGCGAACGCGATGTCGGCGGGACTGACCTTCTCGATGCCCGTCGATCGCAACGCCTTCCAGATCCGGCGCGGTGCCGAAGGCGAGCGCGGCGAGCAGCGTCAACTTGTGGGCGGTATCGCCGCCGCCGATGTCGAGCGTGGGATCGGCCTCGGCATAGCCCAGCCGCTGCGCCTCGGCGAGCACATCGGCGAAGGGCTGCCCGGTCGCTTCCATCTTGGTCAGAATGAAATTGCAGGTGCCGTTCAGGATGCCGCGCAGCGCCGAAATCTCGTAGGCGATCAAGCTCTCGCGCAGCGCCTTGACGATCGGAATGCCGCCGCAGATCGCCGCCTCGAACTTCAGCGACACGCCGTTGCGCTCGGCGAGCGCGGCAAGCGCGGCGCCATGATAGGCGAGCAGCGCCTTGTTGGCGGTGACCACATGCTTCTTCGCGTTCAGCGCCGCTTCGACAAGCGCGCGGGCGGCGCCCTCATGCGCCGCCCATCACTTCGACCACGACGTCGACATCGTCGCTCTCGACCAGAGCCATGGCATCGGATTCGAAGCGCACACCGCGTGAGATCGACGCCTCGGTCGCGCTTGCGATCGCGCGCCGAGATCGCGGTGATCTCGATGCCGCGCCCGGCGCGCCACGCCAGATGCTTGGTCTCGCCGCGCAGCACTTTCGCGACGCCGGCCCCGACATTGCCAAGGCCCGCGAGGCCGACGCGAAGCGGCTGCGCTCACTTGGCGGCTTCCAGCACTTTGGAGTTCTTGCCGATATCGCCCAGGAAGCGGCGCACGTTGCGCGCGGCCTGACGGATGCGCTGCTCGTTCTCGACCAGCGCGATGCGCACATGGCCTTCGCCGTATTCGCCGAAGCCGATGCCGGGCGAGACCGCGATCTTGGCTTCGATCAGAAGCCGCTTGGCGAATTCCATCGAGCCGAGCTCTTTGAAGGCCTCCGGAATCGGCACCCAGGCGAACATGGACGCGGGCGGCGACGGAATGTTCCAGCCCGCGCGCCCCATGCGAATCGACCAGCACGTCGCGGCGCGACTTGTAGATGGCGCGGATTTCGTCGGCGCAGTCCTGCGGGCCGTTCAGCGCGGCGGTCGGCGGCCACCTGGATCGGCGTGTACGCGCCATAGTCGAGATACGATTTGATGCGCGCGAGCGCAGCGATCAGCGTCTTGTTGCCGGCCGCGAAGCCCATGCGCCAGCCCGGCATCGCATAGGTCTTCGACAGCGACTGGAATTCGATCGCGAGATCCTTGGCGCCTTCGATCTGAAGGATCGAGGGCGGCTTGTTGTTCTCGTCGAAATAGGTGTCGGCGTAGGCGAGATCGGACAGCACCCACATCGTGTGCTTCTTCGCGAGCGCGACGATCTCCTTGTAGAAATCGAGGCCCACCATCTGCGCCGTCGGGTTCGACGGATAGTTCACCACCACCGCGAGCGGCGACGGCGAGGAGTGCTTGATCGCGAGCGCGGTGCGCGTGAGGAATTCTTCCGGCGTCTGCGCCGGCACATGGCGGATCGCAGCGCCCGCGAGGATGAATCCGAAGGCGTGGATCGGATAGGCCGGGTTCGGGCACCAGCACCACATCGCCGGGCGCGGTGATCGCCTGCGCGAGATTGGCGAAGCCCTCCTTCGAGCCGAGCGTCGCGATCACTTCGCTGTCGGGATCCAGCGTCACGCCGAACCGCCGCTGGTAATAGGCCGCCATCGCGCGGCGCAGACCCTTGATGCCGCGCGAGGCCGAATAGCGGTTCGCGCGCGGATCGCGGGCCGTCTCGATCAGCTTGTCGACGATGTGCTTGGGCGTCGGCATGTCGGGATTGCCCATGCCGAAATCGATGATGTCCTCGCCGCGGGCGCGCGCCTCGGCCTTGAGCTTGTTCACTTGCTCGAAGACGTAGGGCGGCAGGCGGCTGATGCGGTGGAATTCGTGCGGGGTGCTCATGGGTCAAAGCTCACAGGAGGTGCGGGTTCGGGCGGAGAGAACGGCTCATTGCGCAGGTCTTCGATGGCCTGCGCGGTGCGAGCTCGATCGTCCGCCAGAGACTGCGCCGCCTGGTCGTTCACCTCGCGCGCCGTCACGGCCGGTTTCTCCGGTATGTCCGCCAGATCACGGAATTGAACCATGCCCCCCGATGCCCCCAGGCAGCCGCCAAGGCCAACGGCCGCGAGCGCTAAAAGCGCCGCGGAGACTGGCAGGGGTTTGGTTAACACCATGGTACTCGTTCCCGGGCATACTGCCGATTTGGCGCCCTTCGGGCAGGCAAATCGGGCGATGCAGCATATACCGGCCATCGGACTTCGTTCCAAGCAAGGCGACGACATGGCCCTTTCCCAAAGGGACGCTGAGGCCCATATATTGCACTGCAAGATAACGCCGGGGCATCACGGGCAGTACATGGCGAAGACAACCAGGAAGAAGACCAGCGCCAAAAGCGCGAAAGCCAAGGGCGCGAAGCCCCAAGGCCGGAAGACCGACAGCCCAAAAACCAAGGGCGTGGAGGCCATGCGCCCCAAGACCAAGACGCAGACCAAGACCGAAGAGCCCCGCTCCACCAACGGCGCCACCCCGCCACCGCCTCCACCGCCCGAGCCCCCGCCGGCCGAGGAGCCTGCCTACCGGGTGGGCGATGCTGCCGAATTCGGCCGCAACATGGCGCGCGTGGCGGTCAGGAGCCGGGAGTTGATCTCCGCCTTCGTGAAGGCCCAGGCCGCGCGCACGGGCCGCGAGCCGCTCGATCCGCTGAACATCACCGGCGCCTACTACTCGCTGTTGAAGGACATGGCGGCCAATCCCGGCCGTGTCATCGACGCCCAGTTCGGCTTCTGGCGGGACTACATGACCTTGGTCCAGCGCAGCGCCGAGCGCGCGATGGGGCGCACGGTCGAACCCGTGGTCACGCCCGCGCCGACCGACCGCCGTTTCCGCGACAAGGACTGGCAGGAGAACCAGGTCTTCGACTTCATCAAGCAGTCTTATCTGCTCGCGGCGAACAGCCTCCAGAAAGCGATCGGCCCCAACGGCAAGGACGCCAACGGTCACGCCCGCGCGCTGTTCTATGCCCGCCAATTCGCGGATGCGATCGCGCCGACGAATTTCGCGCTCACCAATCCCGAGGTGCTTCGCGAGACGCTGAAGAGCAACGGCGAGAATCTCGTGCGCGGACTGGAGAACCTCCTCTCCGATCTGCAGCGCGGCCAGGGCAATCTCAGCATTCGCCAGACGACGGACAATTTCGTCATCGGCCGCGACATCGCGACCGCGCCCGGCAAGGTCGTGTTCCGGAACGAGCTGTTCGAGCTGATCCAATACGCGCCGATGACCAAGACGGCCCATGAAACGCCGCTGCTGATCTTCCCGCCCTGGATCAACAAGTTCTACATCCTCGATCTGCAGCCGAAGAACTCGTTCGTGCGCTGGGCGGTGGAGCACGGCTACACCGTGTTCATGGTGTCGTGGGTCAATCCCGACAGCCGCCTCGCCGGCAAGGATTTCGACGACTACATGCGCGAAGGCATCTTCGCCGCGCTCGATGCCGTCGAGAAGGCCACCGGCCAGAAGCAGGTCAACACGATCGGCTATTGCATCGCCGGCACGCTGCTCAGCGCGACGCTCGCCTATATCGCATCGAGCGGCGAATACGCCGGCCGCATCAAGACCGCCACGTTCCTCGCGGCCCAGGTCGATTTCTCGCAGGCCGGCGACCTGCAGGTCTTTGTCGACGACGAGCAGCTCGACGCGCTCGAGATCCAGATGCGCGAGTCGGGCGGCGTGCTCGAAGGCTCCAAGATGGCGATGACCTTCAATCTGCTGCGCGCCAACGACCTGATCTGGTCGTTCGTCATCAACAATTACCTGATGGGCAAGGAGCCGGTGCCCTTCGACCTGCTCTACTGGAATTCCGACACCACGCGCATGCCGCTGAACCTGCATCTCTCGTATCTGAGGCAGTGCTATCGCGACAATGCGCTGGCCAAGGCGGAGATGATCCTGGACGGCGAGCGGTTGAATCTCGCGAAGATCAAGACGCCGGTCTTCTTCCAGGCGGCGAAGGAAGATCACATCGCGCCCGCGGTCTCGGTCTACAAAGGCGCGAAGCTGTTCGGCGGGCCGGTGAGATTCATGCTCGCGGGCTCAGGCCATATCGCGGGCGTGATCAATCCGCCTTCGAGCGGCAAGTATCAGCACTGGACGAACGACACCCTGCCCGCGTCGCTCGACGAATGGCTCGCGGGCGCGGTCGAACATCCCGGCTCGTGGTGGCCGACATGGGACACGTGGCTCGCGCCTCAGTCCGGCGCTCAGGTCCCCGCGCCAAAACCCGGCGACGGCGAGCTGCGCATCCTCGGCGAAGCCCCCGGTACCTACGTGCTCGTCAAAGCCGGCACGATGAACAAGCCCGCCGGCGAACGGCATCCATCCAAGCGCCTAGCACTTTCGATCAGACCGGATATTGCGTATCGCGCAGTTCGATGGCAGATTGAACAAAACAAGAACACGGAGTGAGCCCGTGGTAAGAACGCTGGGAAGAGCTATTCCTCCGTGCCCTGCGTGAGGAGACAGGGTCTGCCGGACGGCCGCTGAACAGCGGGCCTACTGATACGCATGACGCAACCGCTGACGTTGGGGCAATGCCCGCAGGTCTCCACGCAGATTCTAGATTGATAGATCATCCGTCGGTGGTGAGATGCGAGGGAGATTATCATAGATCGTATCCGAAACGCGGTGCCGCCCCATTTGCAGACGATCGCACTGACCTACGTCTGCGGCGGCAAGCAAAACCATCTGGATTAAATAAGGCCGAAGAACACAACCGCTGTCCTTTCCACGCAATACATGGAAACTACGAGCGCGAAGGCGATTCGTACGGGCGACGAATGAAGGGGAGGGCTGCAGCCGAATGTCTTGACATGGAGCCGGAGTACGAAACATTCGGCTCCGTCTGGTTTGGTGAGGAAGACGCCGAGCTCCTCGAACGGCTTCTGCTGTTCTATCCACGAAAACCGCCAAGGCGCATTTTGGACGCGACAATCAATGGAGGTCGTTTCTGGCGCAAGAGCACGCGGACCAGAAGCGTAATAGGGCTCGATATCGATCCGCAGCACCGCCCAAAAGTGTGTGGCGACAACATGGCCATGCCCTTCAAGTCGGAAGCGTTCGACGTCGTTGTCTATGACCCGCCGCACATTCCGAACCAGGGGAAAGATCGTTCTAAGGATTTCAACATTCGAATTCGGACTAGGCCAACGATCATCGAAAGAGAACGGCTACAATTTCTCACACACGTACCCTGCCTTTATGTCGGAGGCTTGGCGAGTACTGAAGGATGAGGGCATTTTGCTCGCCAAGATCACCGACTACGTCCACAATCACCGCTACCAGTGGGCACATGTCGAATTAATCAACGCGGGTCAACAGGCCGGGTTTACCGCGTGTGATTGCATCATAAAGGTCCGCAAAGGACCGATTATCGATCCAAAATGGAAGAAAGCTCATCACACTCGGCGTCAACATTGCTTTGGATCGTGTTCCGCAAATCTGATCGCTGCGAGTGAGCGGACGCCGTGGTCTTATCCATACCGGCGCCGCAGCTTCAGGTCGACTTCGCGCTTGCGCTCGAGCAAATAACGAGCGACCTACCTCCAGGAGGCTCTAGCCAAAGCGATAGGCACTCTCGATCTAAAGCAAATCGATACTGAGCTAGCAAAATTTGCCCCACCCAATAGCCTGACAAAATTAGCGACCCATGGGTTGCGTGGGGAGCTTTTGTTTCCGGTACCAACGTTACTCAGGGCGGATGCCACACCTGCTCGGCTACTATCGGCTTCTACTAGGCTTAGCCAGAAGGCATTCTATACAGCCGGACTTTCCTCCTTTCGATCGATGGAAGAGGCTGGGACTGTAACGCTAAGCAAACTGCTGCGCTTGACGAGTTGTGCGCGGCGTTTGCGAACTCATCAGCATTGCTCCTCGACGGCATCGGCGCAAAGCGTGTTACGCGTGAGCTTCTGGACGACCTAGCTCTGCTGACGGTCGGGCCGCAGCTTCGTGGCGGATATAACGTGAAGTCAGGAATGGCCGGTATCGTTAGGGTCTTCGACGCAATATCAGCCATCGTAGCCCACGCAGCCGTAAAAATCTCTCCGCAATTGATCGAGCTCAGAAACGCAGCTGGACGTCGCGTGCTCATTCAGTTTGCCGCTGATCCGGACTTGAAAATCCAGGAGGAAATGGCTCCGAAGAACCTCCGCAACATCATCGCGATAGAGGTGAAAGCGGGGCTTGATTTTTCAAACATTCATAACCGCATCGGAGAAGCGGAAAAGAGCCACCAGAAGGCGAAGTCGGCAGGCTACGTGGAGTGTTGGACGGTTGTGAATGTAGATCGCATGGATACAGAAATGGCACGCCGGGAAAGTCCATCTACGAACCGTTTTTATCGATTGTCACACATCGAGTCCAGAAAGGGCCTGAGTATTCGGATTTCTTCAATCGCGTCATTTCGCTCACTGGTATCATTGCGAACCCATAGTGAAGAATAATCGTCTGCGCCCTAAGCGCTCTCTATCAACCGCGCGAGAATTTCGCCCGCCCGGCGACACTGGTCGGCGGTGACGTCGAGATGCGCCACTGCGCGCAAGGTGCGCGGACCGAAGACCGTCACCAGAACTCCGGCTTCTTTCGCGCGCGCGGCGATCGTTGGCGCGTCGGGCGCGCCTTCGTCCATGTGGAAGATCACGATGTTGGTCTGCACGGTGGCGAGGTCGAACCGCACATGCGTTAGACCCGCGACCGCCATCGCGATCATCCGCGCGTTCACATGGTCGTCGTCGAGGCGATCGAAATTGTGGTCGAGCGCGTAGAGACCGGCGGCGGCGAGAATTCCGGCCTGGCGCATCGCGCCGCCGAGCATCCGGCGCACGCGCACGGCGCGCACCATGTCCGCCTTGCTGCCCGCGATCAGGCTGCCCGCGGGACAGCCGAGGCCCTTGGAGATCGAAACCGAGACCACATCGAACGGCGCGGACAGCTCCTTCGCCGAAATGTGCGACGCGATCGCCGCATTGAACAGGCGCGCGCCATCCAGGTAAGTGCGAGCGCCGAGCTTGCGCGCGCGTCTTGCAGATCGCGGCAACTTCGCTCGGCTGAAACACCACGCCGCCGCCGCGATTGTGCGTGTTCTCGATGGCGACCAGCGTTGTCGGCGGAAACATCATGTGGCCGGGCGCCTTGAACGCCGCGCGGAACTCGGCTTCGGTGAAGAGCCCGCCCTTGCCGATCTGGCTGAACTGCACGCCCGCATTCGCACCGCCCGCGCCCGTCTCGTGCCAGACCATGTGCGTTTCCTGGCCCAGCACGACGTCGTCGCCGGGCCGCGTCAGGATCTTCAGCGCGATCTGATTGGCCATCGTGCCGCTCGGCACGAACACCGCGGCCTCCTTCCCGAGCAGCGCGGCCATCCGGTCCTGCAGCAGGTTGACCGACGGATCTTCGCCGTATTGGTCGTCGCCGACTTCGGCTTCGGCGATCGCGCGCCGCATCCCGGCAGACGGCTTTGTCACAGTGTCGGAACGAAGATCGATGATTTCCATGGGAGGCCTCTAACGTACCGAGAGTGTCTGCATCGCCGACGCGACGGCGGCGCCTGCGTCATCGCCGCGGTCGCGAAGGGCTGCGATGACGTTGCGTATATCGGTTTGACTGCGGTTCTGCGACAGCTTCGCCTTGCCTTCGAGCGTATCGAACGGAAGACGGAACCAAACGATGCCGAGCAGCAATTGCTTCAGCCTGCCCGGCTGCAACCGGTCGGACGACCACGCGGGCTTCGGCGCAAGATACGCTTCCTGTTCCGCCGACAGCCGTTTCAGATAGGTGATGGACTCTTCCTCATCGAGGCGCTGTACGCGTCCCGAGCCTTCGACCGCCATGTAGTTCCAAGTGGGCACCTGGTCGGTCGTTTCGTACCAGTCGGGCGACACGTAGGCGTGCGCGCCCATGATGCCGATCTTGACGACAGCACCGTTCGCAAGTCCCGCGATCGGGTTGTTGCGCGCGAGATGAAAATACACCGTGCCCCGCGGCGCGGGGTCCCGCTCGAACACGAGAGGCGCGTAGGCGAAATGCACCGCACCGTCGATGACGGTCGAGAGCGTCGCAAACGCATTGCGCTGGATGAAATCGTGCATCCAGCCGATATCCGAAACGGTGAAATGCGGCGGATTGTACATCGCTAGATGAGCCCTTCGGTTTCCGGCCAGCCCATCATCACGTTGAGGTTCTGCACGCAGGCGCCGGACGCACCCTTGCCGAGATTGTCCAGCACGGCCACCACCCTCGCCTGCCCGCGCGCATCGTTGCCGAAGACATAGAGCTTCAGGCGGTTCGTGTCCTTCAGCTCCTCGGCATCCAGCGTCTTCTTGCCGGCGGCTTCCGCGAGCGACGCGACCTCGACCAGCGTCTCGCCGCGATAGGACTCCGCAAGCGCCGCGTGGATCTGTTTCACGCTCGGTTGGCCCGGCAGCGCGAACAGCTGAAGCGGAATTTCCACCAGCATGCCGCGATAGAAACGCCCGACGCTCGGCGCGAACAGCGGCGGGTACCGGAGCCCGGCGTGCTTTTGCATCTCCGCGACGTGCTTGTGCTCGAGGGTGAGACCGTAGGTGCGGAACACTTCACGGCTATAGTTCGCCGCTTTCGGGTCCTCGAACTCGACGATCATCGACTTGCCGCCGCCCGAGTAGCCCGACACCGCGTTGCACACGACCGGCCAATCGACGGGGATCAAGCCCGCCCGCACCAGCGGCCGCACGATGGCAAGAAAGCCCGTCGAATAGCATCCGGGATTGGTCACCCGCTTCGCAGCGCGCAGCTCGTCGCGCCGGTTCGGCTCCAGCTCGGGAAAGCCGAATACCCAGCCCTCCGCCACGCGATGCGCGGTCGAGGGATCGATCACCCTCACGTTGGGATTGGCGATCAGCGAGACCGCCTCGCGCGCGGCCTCATCGGGCAGGCACAGGATCACCACGTCGGCGCTGTTGAGGGCGTCCGCCCGCGCGGAGGCGTCCTTGCGCCGCGCATCGTCCAAGACGACCAGATCGAGCTCGCGGCGCCGCGCAAGGCGCTCGCGGATTTCGAGCCCCGTCGTACCCGACGCACCGTCGATGAAGACCTTGGCGACCATGGGCGTAACGGCCGTTCCGCCGTTTCCTTGACTTGTCCAGCTCAAAGGAGCAATTGCCTAAACCTCCGCGAGCGTCAAGCGATCCGCGTCAGACCGGCGGGAGAGAGCGGCGATGGATTTCGACCTCAACAAGGCAATCCAGTATTTCCAGGAGGTCGTGACCAAGCACTACACCGATTTTCAGGGTCGGGTGGCGCGCCGGGACTTCTGGACCTACATCGTCGTTTACATCGCCCTCGCCCTGATCGTCGCCATCGTGCAGGGGTTGGTCGGCTTCGGTCTGCTGGCGCTGGTCCAGCTCGCCCTGTTCCTGCCGACCGCCGGCATCATCGCGCGACGGCTTCAGGACATCGGCAAGAACGGCTCGCTGGTGTGGATCCTCGATGATCCCGGTTCTGATCAGCAGCGCGATCTCGGTCCTCGTCCATCGTGGCGTTCGGCGGTTTCGCGCTGCTCCTTATTTTCCTGCCGCTGTTGTGGTTGCTCAGCCTGATCTCGCTCGGTGCCGCGATCTATCTCATCTATCTCTGCGCGCAACCCGGCACGCCGGGACCGAACGCCTACGGTCCCCAGCCGGCGCCGGCGGTGTGAGACGCACATGACCAGCGACGTCATCGTGCGCGATGCGGGCGAGGCCGATCTTCCCGCGATCCTCGAAATCTACAACGCCGCCGTTTTGAACGAGACCTCGATCTGGAGCGACGACATCTCGGACCTCGCCGAGCGCCGCGCGTGGTGGCAGGCGCGGACAGCGCAAGGCTTTCCCGTCTACGTCGCCGACGTGGACGGCGTCGTCAGCGGTTACGGCACATTCGGCGAGTTCCGCCCGCATCAAGGCTACCGCTTCACCGTGGAGCATTCGATCTATGTGAATTCGTCCGTGCAGCGTCGCGGCATCGGCAGCGTCCTTCTTACGCGCCTGATCGCCGAGGCGCGGCGCACCAACAAGCACGCGATGATCGGAGGAATCGCATCGGACAATCTCGCCTCGCTTGCGCTGCACCAGCGATTTGGTTTCGTCGAAACCGGACGCATGCCGCAGGTCGGATTCAAATTCGGCCGCTGGCTCGATCTCGTGTTCGTGCAGAAACTGCTCACCTAATTCAGGTGAACGCGACGTTCATCGGCGGTTCATGTCCGTTGCACGATGCTTGCGGTTTGGGGGCGGTAAAGGACAGGACTTCAGATGAAAAAACTCGCAACTGTTCTCGTCGCCACAGGCGCGCTTATCGCGCTCTCGGGTTGTGTCGCCGATCCTTATTACGGCAACTCCTACTACGGCGGTGGCTATTACGGCTCACAGTATGGCGGTTCCGCCTACGGCTATTATGGCAACAGACCGCCCGTACTACGGCCGATCTGACCGGCCCTATCGCGGCCGCTACTACAACAATCGCCGCTACTACGGCCGTTACTAGACCAATGCTGACGCGGGTCCTGCGGTGACGTTCATCGCAGACCCGCCGTCGGCGGCACGCTTCCCGTCACACGCCAGATCGCATTGCCCACGTCGTCCGCGACGAGGAGCGCGCCTTTGCTGTCCACCGCCACACCCACCGGCCGCCCACGCGCCTGGCCGTTCTCGATGAAACCCGTCAATACATCTTCGGGTAAGGCGCCCGTCGGGCGGCCATTCTCGAACGGGACAAAGATCACTTTGTAACCGGCCGCACGCGTGCGGTTCCACGAGCCGTGCTGGCCGATGAACGCGCCGCCACGATACCGCGCCGACAGCGCATTGCCCTCGTAGAACGCAAGACCCAGCGACGCCGTGTGCGCGCCCACCGCATAATCCGGCGCGATGGCTTTGGCCACCAGGTCGGGACGCTGCGGCTTCACGCGCTCATCGACATGCTGGCCGAAATAGCTGTACGGCCAGCCGTAGAATCCGCCGTCGCGCACCGACGTGATGTAGTCCGGCACGAGATCATCGCCGAGCTCGTCGCGCTCGTTCACCGCCGTCCACAGCGCGCCCGTCCGCGGCTCCCACGCCAAGCCGTTCGGATTGCGCAAACCGCTCGCGAAAATGCGCGAGCGCCCCGTCGCGCGATCGATCTCCCAGATCGCCGCACGGCCTTCCTCCAGCTCGAAACCGTTCTCGCGCGATGTTGCTGTTCGACCCTACGGTTGCGTAGAGCTTCGTGCCGTCCTTGCTCGCGATGATGTTCTTCGTCCAGTGGTGATTGAGCGGAGCGCCCGGCAGATCGATGAGCTTCGTTCCCTGGGCCGTGATCGATGTCGCGCCCGTCGTGTACGGGAAACGCACGATCGCATCGGCGTTCGCCACGTAGAAATCGTTTCCGACGAGCGCCATTCCGAACGGCGAGTACAGTCCCTGAAGGAATGTCGTCCGCATCTCGGCAACGCCGTCGCCATCGGCATCGCGCAGCAGGATGATGCGATTGGGACTCGGCACACCCGCACCCGCCCTCCCCATCACGCGCTTCATGATCCAGCCGCGCAAACCCACCGCAGGCTCGATGCCCGGACTGTTGCTCTCGGCCACCAGCACGTCGCCATTCGGCAGCACATGGATCCAGCGCGGATGATCGAGACCGCGCGCGAACGCGTTGACCTCGAAACCCGCCGCCGCCGTCGGCATCTCGCCGTCGTTCCATGCTCGTGCCGGCGCGATATTGAGCGTCGTGATGAGCGGCGTATGCGGAAACGCGAGCTCGGGATTGGGCCCATAACCGATCGTCGATGGACTCGGACGTATCGCCGGGGATCGAGAAGGCCGTCGCAAGTCCGAGAACGCACGCGGACGCCAGCAGCATCATCTTCGTTCGCAGAGTCATGGCTCAACCCTTCGAGGCGCAGCCTCCCCCTCGGAAAACGCGGCCACAAAGCAAAGAGTTCCACATCGCGGCGTGATACCGCCGCGATGTGGAGCAAACTCTACGCGGTAAAAAGATTAGCGCTTCGAGAACTGGAAGCTGCGACGCGCCTTGGGACGGCCGTATTTCTTTCTCTCGACCGCGCGCGGATCGCGCGTCAGGAAGCCGCCCTGCTTCAGCACCGGGCGCAGGCCCGGCTCATAGAGCGTCAGCGCTTTCGAGATGCCGTGACGCAGCGCGCCGGCCTGTCCCGATAACCCGCCGCCGACGACCTTGCAGATGACGTCGTATTGTCCGTCGCGACCGGCCGCGACCAGCGGCTGGCGGAGGATCATGCGCAGCACGGGGCGCGCGAAATAGATGTTCTCTTCTTTCCCGTTGATCTTGATACGGCCCGGGCCAGGCTTCAGCCAGACGCGCGCGACCGCGTTCTTGCGCTTGCCCGTCGCATAGACGCGGCCTTGCTTGTCGACCTTCGGCCGTCCGTCGGCCTGCGATGCCGGCTGATCGGGCTGCTTCGCCTTGATGAGCGTCGACTTCAGATCGGAAAAATCGCGGGCTTCGGCCATGGTCAACCTGCCTTGACTTTGCGGTAGTTGGTGTTCTTCGGGTTCATCGCGCCGACATCGAGCACTTCGGGCTGCTGCGCCTCGTGCGGATGCTTGTCGCCGGCATAGACTCTCAGATGGCCGAACTGGTGCTTGCCGAGCGGACCGCGCGGCAACATGCGCTGCACCGCCTTCTCGACCACGCGCTCCGGCGTGCGGCCCGCGAGGAACTCCTTCGGTGACCGGTACTTGATGCCGCCGATATAGCCGGTGTGCCAGTTATAGACCTTGTCCTTGAGTTTGTTGCCCGTGAGCACCACCTTCTCGGCGTTGATCACGATGACATTGTCGCCGCAATCCATATGGGGCGTGTATGTGGGCTTGTGCTTGCCCCGCAGGCGCGTGGCGATCACGGCTGGCAAGGCGCCCCACGACCAGGCCTTCAGCGTCGATGAGCACCCACTTCTTCTGGATTTCGGACGCTTTGAGGGAATAGGTTGACATGAAACGCTCCTCGACCGGCATTGAGCTTGGCGATTGGCCCGCGGGTTTAGTGGTCCCCACGGACTCCGTCAAGGAAATAGAAGAGAAAAACGCCCATTTGGCCTATTTTTCTGATGCGGTATTAGGATACCGCCCTAATCGTCAGGCCCTGAACCGTGCTAGGAAACAGCCATGAACGTCTCCCCCTCGCTCCCGCCCGTCCTGACCGCCAAGGCCAATGGCGTGCTCACCGTCACCCTCAACCGCCCCGAGAGCCGCAACGCGCTTTCCGAGAGCCTTATGAAGGCCTTGCAGCTCGCGCTTGATGAGGCGGTTGAAGACAAGGACGTCAAGGTCGTCGTGCTCGCCGCCAAGGGCCCGGTGTTCAGCGCCGGCCACGACCTGAAGGAGCTGACCGCGCGCCGCAAGGATCCCGACCGGGGTCTCGACTACTACCGCGCGATCTTCGCGCAATGCAGCCGCCTGATGCAGACGATCGTGCGGCACCCGAGGCCCGTCATCGCCCAGGTGCAGGGCGTTGCGACCGCGGCCGGCTGCCAGCTGGTCGCGACCTGCGATCTCGCCGTGGCCTCGACCGACGCACGCTTCGCGACACCGGGCGTGAATATCGGGCTCTTCTGCTCGACGCCGATGGTGGCGCTGTCGCGCGTCGTGCCGCGCAAGGCCGCGCTCGAGATGCTGTTCACGGGCGAGCCGATCGACGCGCACGAGGCGCCGCCGCATCGGGCTCGTCAATCGCGTGGTCGCGCCGGCGGATCTGGAGAAGGAAACCGACACGCTCGCCCGCTACATCGCGAGCAAGCCCACGGCGACCCTGAAGCTCGGCAAGCTCGCGTTCCAGCACCAGCTCGAGCTTGGTCTGTCGAGCGCCTACGACTATGTCGGCGAAGTCATGGTGCAGAACATGCTGCACGAAGAAGCCCAGGAAGGCATCGGCGCGTTTCTGCAAAAGCGCCCGCCCAAATGGCCGGAGGAATAACCGTGTATCCCCAATATTCCGACGCTCTGATCGCGCGCATCCTGCGCAGCGTGAAAACCATCGCCATGGTCGGCGCAAGCCCGAACGAAGTGCGGCCGTCCTTTTTCGCGATGAAATATCTCACCGAGAAGGGCTTCAAGGTCATCCCCGTCAATCCGACCGCGGTCGGACAGGAGATTCTCGGCCAGAAGGTCTACGCGAAGGTGAGCGACCTCCCCGCCCCCGTCGACATGGTCGACATCTTCCGCAATTCGGAAGCCGCAGGTCCCATCACCGATGAAGTGATCGCGAACAAGGATCGCCTCGGCGTGAAGATCCTCTGGATGCAGCTCGGCGTCATCAACGAAGAGGCGGCCAAGCGCGCCGAAGCGGCGGGCCTCACCGTCATCATGAACCGCTGCCCGAAGATCGAGTATGGCCGCCTCTCCGGCGAGATCGGCTGGTACGGCGTCAATCGCCGCACGATCGACAACCGCAAGCCCTACGCCTTTGCGCAAGGCGGCTCACTCAGGCGAGGCTGACGATGCTCAAGGTGTGGGGCCGTCGCAGCTCTGCCAATGTGCAGAAGGTCATGTGGCTTGTCGGAGAGCTAAAGCTCGCGCACGAGCACATTCCGGCCGGCGGACCCTATGGCGTCACCAACGAGCCCAAGTTTCGCGCGATGAATCCCAACGGCCTCGTGCCCGTGATCGAAGACGATGGCCTCGTCATGTGGGAGTCGAACGCGATCCTGCGTTATATCGCGGCCGCTTACGGCAAGGACAAGTTCTGGCCCGCCGATCCGAAGATGCGCGCGCCCATCGACCAGTGGGAGGAATGGGCCGCGACGACGTTCCAGCCCAATATCATCGGCCTGTTCGTGGAACTACTGGCGCACGCCAGAGAACCAGCGCAACCCGAATGTGATCCGCAACTTCCAGCAGCGCACCGAAAACAACCTGCGCCTGCTCGACGCCGAACTCGCCAAGCGCCCCTATGTTGCGGGCGACACGCTCACGCTCGCCGACATCGCTTCGGGCGTTCACCTCTACCGCTACTACACGATGGGCACGCCCTTCCCGTCGCTTCCCAATGTCGAGGCCTGGTACAAGCGCCTCGGAGAGCGCCCCGCCTATCGGGAGCACGTCATGGTTTCATACGAAGAGCTGCGCGGAAAGCTCAGCTTCTAAGGAGAGCCGAAATGGCCGACTACGGTTTCGACACTTTGGCTGTGCACGCGGGCGCGCAACCCGATCCCGCGACCGGTGCGCGGATCACGCCGATCTATCAGACGTCGGCCTATGTGTTCGACAGCGCCGATCAGGCCGCATCGCTGTTCAATCTGCAGGTCTTCGGCAACATCTATTCGCGGATCATGAATCCGACGGTCGCCGTTCTCGAGGAGCGCATCGCCGCGCTCGAAGGCGGCACCGCCGGCCTCGCCGCCTCATCGGGCCACGCGGCGCAGGCGCTCGTGTTCCAGACCATCATGGAGCCCGGCGCCGAGTTCATCTCCGCGCGTCAGCTCTATGGCGGCTCGGTCAATCAGTTCACGCACTCGTTCAGCAAATACGACTGGCGCGTGAAGTTCGCGGACGCGACCGACGCCGACAGCTTCAAGCGCCAGGTCACCGACAAGACCCGCGCCATCTTCTGCGAGAGCATCGCCAATCCGGGCGGCGTGATCAGCGATCTCGAAGGCATCGCGCGCGTCGCCGAAAGCGCCGGCGTGCCGCTGATCGTCGACAACACGCTGGCGACGCCCTACCTGATCCGCCCGTTCGAATGGGGCGCCCATATCGTCGTCCACTCGGCGACGAAATTCCTCGGCGGCCACGGCAACTCGCTCGCCGGTCTGATCGTCGAGGCCGGCACGTTCGACTGGGCGAAGAGCGGCAAGTACAAGACCATGACCGAGGAGAATCCGTCCTATCACGGCATACGCTTCTACGAGACCTTCGGCGATTTCGCGTTCTGCGTCGCCACGCGCGCGCTGAGCTTGCGCGATCTCGGGCCCTGTCTCGCGCCGATGAACGCGTTTCTCGTGCTCACCGGCATGGAGACGCTCCCCTTGCGCATGCGCCGCCATTGCGACAACGCGCTCACCGTCGCCAAGTGGCTCGAAGCCGATAGCCGCGTCGAGTGGGTGAACTATGCCGGGCTCGAGACGCACAAGCAGCACAAGGCGCAGCAGAAATACTCGCCCAAAGGTGCGGGGTCCGTATTCACCTTCGGGCTCAAGGGCGGGTTCGATGCGGGCATGAAGCTCGTGAACAATGTGCGCATCTTCAGCCATCTCGCCAATATCGGCGACACGCGCAGCCTGGTCATTCACCCGGCCTCGACCACGCACCGCCAAATGGACGACGAGGCCCGAGTCAAAGCCGGCGCCGGCCCGGAAGTCGTGCGCCTCTCGATCGGCATCGAAGATACGAAAGACCTGATCGCCGACCTCGATCAGGCGATGGCCTAATCCCTCTCTCCTCATCCTGAGCTTGTCGAAGGATGCGGGAGAGGGGCGAAGGATCGCTTCAGCGATCCTTCGCGGGTGAGGGGTCAACCACCGCCGTTACCTCACGTGAACCAGCTCGCAATAGCGCGTTCGCATCGTCCATCAACGAAGGATGAACGTAACGGTCGACTCCGCGCCGCTTACTGTGCGGCGAAGCAATAGAACAAGCCGTCGCCGCCGGAAGCCCGCAACTGCACCTGGGTGCAACCCTGGCTGTCGTGGGCGGAATTCCACTGCGCGCGGTCATGATGACCGACCCTGGCTTTTCCCGTGGTGCTGCTCGTCCAGTTGGCGCAGGTCATGTCCTGGCCCGCCGGATAGGCTTTGCCGTCCAGAGTCGAGCCGGTCAGGATGTCGTGCCGGTTGGGCTCGTAGCATTCCGTTGGGAATCAAACAGCCTTCCTCGGTGACGATCCTGTCCATGTTGAAGGGGTGCGTCATGCCGTGAATCGCATCGGGGTTCTTACCGACCTCGACACCCTTGGCGTTGTGCCAGGGACCCTTACCGATGCGGTCGCGAGCGTTGACGGCGTTCTGTCCTTGCGTGCTCAGATAGGCGCGCCACGTGCGGTTCCCGGCGCCCGCCGCGGCGGCGAGCGTCTGACAATGGGCGTCGGCTCCGGCCAAACCTCCCAGATCGCCCCCTTTTCCGGGACCATTGCTCGTGACGAAGAAGGTCATCGGTTGGGGCGCCGGTGCGGCAATCACGGCAGCCGAGCCCAAGGCAGCAGCGGCAAGCGGCAAAAGAAGAAAAATCTTTCTCATGGTGACGTCTCCTGAAATATGAGCCCCGAAGGTCAAGGATCGCATCTTACCGCGTTCCGCGGCGCCAGGACGGTGCCGTGAGGAATTCAGCGTCAAGTTTCTGTGATTCCGCGACGAGGACCGCGTGAAAGCCGGCGCGGGGCCCGAGGTCGTACGTCTCTCCATCGGCATCGAAGATCCGAAGGACCTGATCGCCGACCTCGATCAGGCGATGGCCTACCTCTCCTCATCCTGAGCTTGTCGAAGGATGCGGGAGAGGATGCGAAGGATCGCTTCAGCGATCCTTCGCGGGTGAGGGGTGGTTTTTTCGTTCGGCTTTGCGCTTTTCACGAGCTTCTTTGAACGGACGCAACCGCTCGCGCAGCTCTTCCATCGCCTCGACCTTCTCCTCGAACGAACGACTTGCGCGATGCCGCCGCATCTCTTCCTTCTTTCGGAGGATGTCCGATATATCCGGGTAAGCGGGCGACTTTTTTTGCGTCATTGCGTCCGAGTCGAATCGCAGGGGTCCGCAACACTCATTTTCGCACAAAAGGTCTTCCAGGCGAAACGCAGGTTGTGCCGTGAAAGCAAGCTGCAGAGCGCATCGATATCGACCGCGTCTCCCTCCAAGAACTCTACAATCCGCGACAAGTCCTTCCGCCGCCCTACACTCAAGCAGATTGCCACGAGGTGTTCCGGCTTGAGCACGCGGGCGGTAACAGCCTCGCCATCCTCCCGGAGCTCGATGTCGCCTGCTTCAGCAAGTGCCTCGTTTTGAAGATCATCCGCGACCGGAAGAAACTGAACCGGCCAGCCATCGATGATCAGGCCCTCGTCTTCGTGTTCCGTGTATCCCTTCTTGGCCAGATAGGAGAAAATCGGCTCTAGGCTGATTAACCCCGAGGGCGACATTTTCGCGAACGTCACCAAGATATCGAGGTCCCGCGTTACAGCAGGTTCGATATACGCGTAGGCGGCGACAGCGCCCGCGATTGCATAACGGCCGATTATGCCGTCGGCCTGCATCGCGTTTAAGACCTCGATGGTCGTCTTGATGCTCATGGCTTAGCGCGCGCGTTCGGTCAGAACATACGCCCACCAGAGCGCGCAGGCGAAAAGTCCGAGCGCCACGATCTGATGCAGCGCCGCGAGCGGCAACGCGATACCGCTGACCACGGTGAACACGCCCAACGCGACCTGGATCGCGACGAGCGCGACAACGTGGATGCCCGCGAGCCTTGAGCGGCTTGTCGGCGATGGGTCGAAGCGACAGATAGAGCCACACCGCCATCAGCGCGACCGCATAGCCGAGCGTGCGATGCTGGAAATGCACCAGCGCGTGGTTCTCGAAATGATTGATCCACCACGGCACGAGATCGTAGAGCCCAGGGGGAATCCATGCGCCGCCGTAAGTCGGCCATGTCGAAAACGCGAGCCCCGCATCGAGACCGGCGACGAACGCGCCCAGCAGCATCTGGACGAACACGAACGCAGCGAACATCAGCACCAGCGGCCGGAACCGCGCGGCCGCACTCACACCGCTGCGTCGCGCGCCGATGACCTCGAGCGCCGTCCACAGGATGTAGCCGAACAGGATGATCGCGAGTCCCAGATGCGCGGCGAGCCGGTACTGGCTCACGGCCACGCGCGTCTCGACAAGACCCGGATTGCACCATCCACCAGCCGAGCGCGCCTTGTGCGCCGCCGAGCAGAAAGATGATCGCAAGCCGCCCCGCAAGCGCACGGTCGATGCGGCGCTGCCACAGGAACACGAGAAACGGCACCGCGAACACGACGCCGATGAGGCGGCCCAGCAGGCGATGCGTCCACTCCCACCAATAGATCGTCTTGAACGCGGCGATCCCCATGCCGCGGTTGAGCAGATCGTATTGCGGCGTGCCCTGATACCTGGCGAACTCCGCCTGCCAGTCGGCATCCGAAAGCGGCGGGATGGCGCCCGTCACGGGCCGCCATTCGGTGATCGACAACCCCGAGCCCGTGAGCCGCGTCAGCCCGCCGACGAGCACCATCAGCGCGATCATGCCGGCGATGACGAACAGCCAGAGCGCCACGGCTCGATCCGAGCCGTAGCGGACGTCACGCGATGTTGTGGTCTCGACAGCGACCATCGGCACCTTGCAGGATCACCCGACTTGCGGCCCAATCCCTAAACGCCCTACCGGCGTTCGTCCATGCGGCCCATCAAGGGACTATGCGCGCTTGACCCCCAGCACGAAAAAGCTGATCGGCACGATCCTGATCCTCATCTGGGTCCCGATCTACGCGCTCCTCGCCATGCGGATCGCGGTCTCCCTGCTGCCGGGCGCAAATCCGGTCGTGGAGCTGCTGTATTACGCGATCGCGGGCACCGCCTGGATCATCCCGATCGGCTTCATGATCCCCTGGATGAGCCGCGAACCTCGGGCTTAGGCGTCAGCTCGAGCCGCATCCAGCTGCCGCCCTTGACATAGGAATAGGCCTATAAATAGGCTAAACTCCTAAAGGAGCGACGACATCGATGACGGACAATCACTTGCGCTTGGCGCTGAACGCACACCGGACCGCGGCCGTTATGGACGCACGGCACGGAGAAAATTTCGACGAGCAAAGTGCTGCAAACGGGAATAGCCACTCTCATGAAGACGTTGACAGCATCCGAGCACCGTCTGAAGAACTGCTATGCAGCGCCCGCAGCGCCAAAGGCTGGACGCCCGAGCGTCGCGCCCGCCAGGCAGAGCGCACTCGGCTTGCGCAGCCTTGGAAACACTCCACCGGCCCGAAGACACAAGCCGGCAAGGCGCGCGTCGCGATGAACGCATTCCGCCACGGCTGTCGAGGCCGCGCCTGGCTCGAGCGCGCCCGCCGTATCCGCCACGCCATCCGCCTCTGCGCCGAGACCGTGCTCCTCGCTCGTGCGCTTCGGCTCCTGCACCAGCGCGGTGAGTCCGTAACGGTCCCAGCAACTCCGTCATTCCCGGCCGAGCGCTGCGCAGCAGCGCGAGGGGAAGGGAACCCTGAACGCCTGCTCCCTCGCCGCGCCTGCGGACGGCTCGATCGGAGATGACAATCAATTCAAGGATGAACGGTCTGCGTGAAATACCGGTCGTCGAGCGTCAGGCCGATCTTCCGCTTCGAGGCCTCGCGATAGACGATCGCGCCGATGGCCGCGAACTGCAGCCCCAGCCCCTGATAATTGTGGAAGCAGGTGATCTCGTCGGCCGCCTCTCGCCCCGATGCGCGACCCGACACCATGTCCTTGAGCTCCGGCACGTTCGAAACATCCTTGATGCCGGAATGCGCGTTCCGGTCGTTCTGGTTGAAGCCGCCGACCTCGGGCGAGTTGCGCGCGGTGAAGCTCTTGCCGCCTTCGCGCGCGTTGACCACGAGCCTCGTCACGCGCTCGAAGATCGCGGGCTGAAGCTCGGTGCGATTCACGCTCGACAGATGCAGCCCCGGCTTCAGCCATTCCGGCTTGACCGTCGGTTTGAGCGAGTTCGTTGCGGTGACGAGAATATCGGCGCCATCGGCCGACTTCTTCGGGCCGGTCGACCGCGCGGATATTCAGGTCCAGCGCCTTGCGATAGTGCTCGGCAAAGTGGCGGCGGTTCTCCGGCGTCGGACTGAACACGCGCACCTCGTCGAACGCGCGCACGGCGCACATGGCTTCGAGCTGGCCGCCGGCCTGAAATCCCGTCCCGAGCAATCCAAGCACCTTCGCGTCCGGCCGCGAGAGATATTTGGCCGCAACACCGCTCGTCGCACCGACGCGGGCGCGCTGCATGAGACCGTCATTGACGATGCACAGAAGCTGCCCCGTATCGGTCGAGAACAGCAGAACCTGGCCGTTGTAGCGCCCGCCCGGCTCCGACAACGCGAGCTTCACGCGGCGCGACGTGCCGTTGACCATCGCGCCCGTCACGATGTCCGAATTGAGCCTGATCGCGGCGATGCCCGCCTTGGGCCAGGTGCCCGACATCGTCTTCAGATCGTGGACAGCGCCCTCGCGCGCAATCGGCACGATCGCGTCCTGTCGCGGAATGTCGACCGCATCGTTGGTGCCGAGATCGGCGAACGCCGCCTCGATTGCCGCGATGCAATCTGGCATCTTCAGCAGGGGTTCGACATCTTCGTTGGTGAGCAGGATCATCGCTTGGTCCGGGCTGAAAGCGCCGGACCATAGTTCATCGCTGCTCGCGCGGCAAAGGACGATACGTGGCGAAACACACGGCACAACAAACCACGATCGGCCTGCTCGCCCAGGCGATCCGATCGTTCGATGCGGAGTTCGGTTTCACCCGCGGCGATCCAGCAGGCGAAATTGCTCCTGCTCGACACGATCGGCTGCGGTTTGGCAGGTCGTCGCGAACCCGTGGCGCAAGCGGTCTTGAAGGCGGGATCGGGCGCGGCAGGTCCGTGTGCGGTGATCGGCCAATCCGCGACGACAAGTCCCTCAGACGCCGTGCTTCTGAACGGCGTTCTGATCCGCGTCCTCGATCTCAATGACTACGTCATCGGCGAAGCACACGGCGAACCGGAGTCGGCCGGCCATCCGAGCGACAACATTCCCGTTGCTCTCGCGATGGGAGCTGCGCGAAGACGCTCCGGACGCGAGATCCTTTCCGCCATCGTGCTCGGCTATGAGCTGTATGCGCGGCTGCAGCACGCGATGGATCGCGGAGGACCAGTGGGACAGCGTCACGGCATCGGGGCTGGTTGCGCCTGCGATCGCAGGTCGATTGATGGGGCTCGACGAGAACCGAGCTCTCGCATGCACTGGCCCTCGGCGCGGCGCGTGCCGCGACGCCAAGCATCGTCAGAACCGGCGACATCTCGGCAACGAAGTCACTCGCCAATGCACTCGTCGCGCAATCGGGCGTGCAAGCGGCGCTGCTCGCCGAGCAAGGCGTCACCGGTCCGCTCGCGATTCTCGACGATGCGCGCGGTCTGCGCGATCTCTTCGCGCGCGCCGAACTATCGTCTCTCGCCGCGTCCGTTTCCGCCCGACGGCGACCATCATGCGTGCGCACGTGAAGGCCTATCCGTGCATCAACACCGGCCAGAGCGCCGTTGCTGCCGCGCTCGATCTTCATTCGATCTTGAAAGGGAACGCATCGTCATTGTCTCGCATCGAAGTGACGATGGCGGACTACAAGGTGACGAAACGCCATCAGGACGATCCCGAGCGTCTGCACCCCATGTCGCGCGAAGCGGCGGATCACAGCTTCACCTTCATCGTCGCCGTCGCTCTCATCGATGGACGATTTGGTCCCGAGCAATTCGAAGGCGAACGCTGGCGCGATCCGGCCGTGACGTCCCTGATGTCGAAGATCGTCCTGCGCCGCGACGCGGCTTGGAATACACGTGCGCCGGGATCCTACCCTTGCTCCATCCGCGCCTTCGATGCTCACGGACACGAGCATTACGTCGAAGTCCCCTACCCGCCCGGCTATTCGCGAGGTGGGCTCGACGAGAAAATTGTGCTGGACAAGTTTCGCGCCGTGACGGATTCCATCCTCGGCCGCGCGGACCGCGCGCGGATCGAGGACGCGGTCATGGACTTCGACCGCCATCCGTCTGCCGAAACGCTGAACAACGCCATTGCCATAGAGGGAACATCGACGTGAGCGACATTCTGGATCAAGTGGACAACAACGTTCTCACCATCACGCTCAATCGGCCCGATGAAGGCAACGGTTTGAACGACGCGGGGATCGCGCAATTGACGACGCTGCTTCAGGGCGCCGCCGCGCGGGCTCGCGTTGTGGTGCTGAAGGGCGCCGGCAAGGATTTCTGCGTCGGACGCATCGCACCCCGCGGCGCGGCCGCACCGAAGCTCGAAGCGTTGCAAGTCCGCAAAGGCCGCGACGTCGTGTTCAATTGCTACAGCGCGTTTCGCGAGAGCCCGATCCCGATCATCGCTGCGGTTAACGGACGCGCGCTCGGTTTTGGTTTTGCGATCGCCGTTTGCGCCGATATCACGATCGCCGCCGACAGCGCGATCTTCCAGATGCCCGAGTTCGGCGAAAACATCATGCCCACGATCGCGATGTCCGCACTGCTCGGCAAAGTCTCCGCGAAGCGTCTGATGCATATCGCCTACTCCACCGCGGAATTCAGCGCCGAACGCGCTGAGCAATTCGGTCTGATCAGCGATGTCGTGCCGGCGAAATCTCTCGATGAAGCGGTCGAAAAGCTTTGCGCGCAGATCCTGAAAGCGCCGCAGCCCGCCGTTCTCGCGATCAAGGAATATGCGCGCGTGGCGCCATCGATGGATATCCGCGGTGCGATCGACTATGCGCGCAGCCTGCACGCTGTCATCAATTCATCAAGCGAGATGCGGCCTTCAGAGCCTCGTCCGTGAACGGACTTTGTCAAAGTGTGTGTGCGAGCGCGATCTGACACACTAAGACGACGTTTGACACACATCTGAGACAGTTGCGTTGCGCGAATTTAATTCAAATTGCACATGAGGTGCGCGGCGCGACGTAAAGCCACACTCAACCGTGAGATTTTTTACAAAACCGTAGTGGCACTAACGACGTGCGCTCCGTGCTATAGCCATCGCGCAAATCATGCAGGGACAGATTCAAATGAAGAGCGTAGTGCGTAACTCAGTCGCGACTTTCGCGTTCGCGCTTTTGTGCGTGACCACCGCCGACGCACAGGGCCAAGCTGAACCGCCGCAGCTGGCGAAGCAGCTTCTCACGGCTCGTGGCGGCAACAGCACCCTCCGCGTCACGTCGGCTTTCTTCACCAGCGGCGATGCGCTTCCTGAGCGTTTCACGCAGAACGGTGAGAACCTCTCCCCGCCGATCACGTGGACGAAAGGCCCCGCCGGCACGATGTCGTATGTCGTTCTCGCGGAAGACAACGGCGTCAATCGCCCGGAGCCGATCGTGCATTGGATCGTCTATGACATTCCCGGCACGGTCACGAGACTGCCGCTCGGCGTTCCCGCCGGCGATCGTCTCGAGAACGGCGCCGCACAGGGCAAGAACATCGCCGGCACGGCGGGCTATATCGGTCCGAAGCCGCCCGCAGGCGAAAACCATCCGTATCACTTCCAGGTCTTCGCTCTGAGCAGCAAGCTCAACATCGATCCCGCCACCGCCGATCGCGCCACCATCCTTGCCGCCATGAAGGGCAAGGTCATCACGTCGGGCGACCTCATCGGACGCTACACGGGTAAATAAGTTTCCAGTGCCTGATGCATGAGAAATGGCGCGCGATGTTCCACGCGCGCCATTTTCTTTTCACTGCCGATACGCAAGCCCTAAGCGGAATGCCTGCGGCGGCCCGTACGAATAGATGCCGTCGGCCGTCTGACCGGTCTGGACATCGACGTTGAACAGATTGTCCGCCGCGGCGTAGACGCTCACGCCCGCACCCAGCTGATAGTCGACCCTCATGTCGACGGTGACGGCCGCATCGAGCTTCCTCGTGTTCAGGTCGTCATCGAAGCGTTCGCTTTCGTAGCGCACATCGAGATACACGCCGACCCCAAACGGCGCCATCCAGTCCAGGCTTGCCGTCGCTGAGAACTCCGGCGCTTGCGCCGGCCTCAGATCCGGTGAGCTGCGGCGCCGCGCTGCCGCCGTCGACTTCCGCGTTCGTGTAGTTGGCCGCGAACCTGACCGCGAATGTTTCCCACCGCTGCTCGATGCGCGCTTCAACGCCATAGGCGTCGATGCGGCCGACATTGTCGCGCTGGCGCAACGTGCCGCCGGCAGGAATGAAGCCCTCGATCGGGAACGTGCCCGGGACCGATGCCGATCGTCACGTTGGCGATCGCGTCGGTGAGCACGTTGTAGAAGACGTTGCCTTCCCAGCTGAAGCCGCTGTCGTATACGCCGCCGACCGCCGCTTCCGCGCCATACAGATGTTCCGGCTTGAGCTCGGGATTCGCCTGCGTGATGTCGTTGCCGACGCGGAACGAACGATGCAGCTCGTTCAATGTCGGCTGACGGAACCCCGTGTAGCCCGCACCGCGCAGATAGATCGCCGGGTTGAGATCGTACTTCACGCCCGCGCGCACGCTCGGAACGGTGCCGCTCGCATCCGGCGCCGACGAGTCGAGCGTGATCGCATTCGTTGCCGTATTCCGTTCGATGCGGTGTGCGTTGGTCGACGACCACCAGTCGATGCGCGCGCCGCCCGTGAGCAACAACGGCCCGGACAGATATGTCCCTTCGGCATAGCCGCCGACGACCATCGTGTCGCCGCCCGCTATGCGACTGCGGGTGAAGTCGCCTTGCATGAAGCGGAACAGCTCCTGCGTTTCGCCATGCGTACGGCGCAGGTCGGCTCCTGCTTCCCATTCGAATGTATCGCTGGTGCCGCGCAGCGCGGCATTGAAGCCCCAGCCCGCGGCGGGCGTCGCATATTGATTGTTCGCGGGCGTCGTCGTGTTGCGTCCCGGCGCGACCGCGACCGAGGTGTTGCGCAGATTGCTGCCGCGCACCCATCCCTGCAGCCGCCAGCCGAGCATGCCGGGCTCCGGCGCCGCAGCTGCGGTCAGGCTTCCGGTCGACTCCTGTCGCTTCGGAGTTCGCGCCCACAAGGCCGGCGCTTCGTTTCTCTTCGAACATGCCCGCGCGCAACGCCACGACCGCGCGTCCGATCACGGTCTGCAACCGCGCGTTCGTATTCCACGCGTCGAACTCCAGTGGCACATCGGCGGCGCCCGCGCCTTCGTGGACCGGGGTCCAGCCGTCGCTGTGCTCCAGCCCGCCGCTGAAGAACACGCCTACCGGTCCGACGTCGCCGCCGCCGGCGCCTGCGACGCGCCACTGCCCGAGCGGCGTGCCCGCCTCAACGCTTGCCGCCATGCCCCCGACGCGCTCGTCCAGCGCGATCACGCCGGTCAGCGCGCCGGCGCCATAAGGACCCGCGCCCGCGCCGCGGACGACCGAGATGCCCTCGATCCCCTCCGTCGGCATGGAGGACCAGATCACCCACCCGCCGAACGGATCGTTCTGCGGCACGCCGTCAAGCGTGACCAGGCTGCGGCCCGCGCCCGAGGGCGCGATCGAACGCAGCGACACGCCTTGCGTGGTCGGATTGGCGCCGAGGCTCGAGGTCCGGCGGAACAAGGACAGCGCCGGCACCTGCTTCAGCGCGACGTCCAGCCGGTCGAACGGCGCGATCTGGGCCTCGTTCAGCCTGACGACCGAGAACGCCGGCTCGCTGGCCGCGGGCGGCAGGCGCGCCGCATCGATGATGACGGTTTCTATGGCTGGTGGCTGGTCAACGGCGGCGGCCATGGACGCCCCCGCCACTCGATTGGTGGTTCGACATGATCTCCCCCGGGCCTCTGGGCCAGTTTCCCCGACTGACCGCCTAGTCCCTGTTACCACTCCGGAGCGAGCCGCTACAACGGCGCGGGTTCAAATCCCGGTTAACAACCGAAGCCCTTGAGCGGGATGGCAAAGGCCCAGTGGGCCAGGCCGGAGAAGGCCGTTTTCGCGGCGTTTGGTGCGCTGCAACCGCAACGATCATGTTGCGAAAGGCTCGCTTTCGTGGTCCACTCTCGACTCTCAATGCTTTTAACGGGAGCACGGTATGGCTTGGACGACACCTGTACTCGTTGAAATCTGCATCGGCATGGAAATCAACGCCTACGCGCCGGCAGAATTCTAAACGAATTCAATGACGCTGCGCGCCATAGTTCTCGGCGCTGCGGCGGGTGGTGGATTCCCGCAATGGAATTGCCGTTGCGCGGGTTGCCTGCTCTCGTGGGCCGGTGACCCGCGTGCGCGTGCGCGCACACAGGCGAGCGTGGCTGTGTCCGGCAATGACGCCGACTGGATCCTCCTCAACGCCTCACCCGATCTGACGGCTCAGATCCGCGCGACACCGGCGCTCCAGCCGCGCGGCGAAACGCGCACGAGTCCGATCGCGGCCGTCGTGCTGACCGGCGGTGAAGTGGATCAGGTGACGGGGCTGCTTTCCCTGCGCGAGCGGCACAATTTCACCGTCTTCGCCACCGAGCGCGTGCTCGCTGCGATCGCCGACAACCCCATCTTCGCGGCGCTCAATCCGGACTCGGTTCGTCGCGAAGCGGTTCAGTTTGATCGTCCGTTCGAACTGCCCGGCGGTCTCGAAGCACGATTGTTTGCTGCACCCGGCAAGGTGCCGCTCTATCTCGAGAACGTCGCGGCGGGCAAACCCGAGGAGTTCACCGCGGGCGTCGAGATCAAGAAGGATCGGAAGTCGATCGTGTTCATTCCGGGAGCAGCATCGATCCCGCCTGCCCTGCAGCGCATCGTCGCGGAAGCCGAGCTCACGTTCTTCGACGGCACCGTGTTCACGGACGACGAGATGCTTCGCGCCGGAACGGGAACGAAGACCGGACGGCGCATGGGACATGTGCCCATCTCGGGTGAGGACAGCTCGATGCGCGCGCTCGCCTCGCGAGGACAACGCGTCTATCTGCACATCAACAACACGAACCCGATCCTGATCGAGGGTTCGCCCGAGTACCACGCGGTGCGTGAAGCCGGCTGGGATGTTGCGTATGACGGCATGGAATTCGTGCTGTGACGGTGCTCTCGCCGGAAGGATTGGAAGCGGCGCTGCGCGACCTCGGAGCGAAGCGCTATCACCGTCTGCATCCGTTTCACCGCCTGCTGCATAGCGGCGGCTGCACCAAGGGCCAGGTCCAGGCCTGGGCGCTCAACCGCTACTACTACCAGGCGCGCATACCGAACAAGGATGCGAGCCTGATCGCGCGCTGCGATGATCCGGCGCTCCGGCGCGTGTGGCGCGAGCGGCTGATCGATCATGACGGTACGAATGAAGGCGACGGCGGCATCGCCCGCTGGCTTCGCTTGACCGACATCCTCGGTCTCGACCGCGAATACGTCACGTCGCTGCGCGGCTTGTTGCCGGCGACCCGCTTCTCGGTCGATGCCTATGTGCATTTCGTGCGCGACAAGACGCTGCTCGAAGCGGTCGCCTCTTCGCTCACCGAATTGTTCTCGCCCGCGATCATCGGCGAACGCGTGCGCGGCATGCTGGAGGGCTATGCCTTTATCACCCCCGAAGCGCTCGCCTATTTCGACAAGCGTCCGCCGCAAGCCGACCGCGACGCGCAATTCGCGCTCGACTATGTGAAGCGGCACGCCACGACCGAGGACGAGCAGCAGGCCGTGATCGCCGCGCTCGCCTTCAAATGCGATGTGCTCTGGACCATGCTGGACGCCCTGATGTACGCCTATGTCGCGCCGGGTCATGTTCCGCCGGGCGCCTTCGTGCCGGACGCCGGATGAGCGACGCGATCAAGATCACGCCCGAGTCCAAGCCCACGCTGCCGCGCGGCGTGCGGCTGACCGAGAACCCGCAGCAGGGCTGGGTCCTGGTCGCGCCCGAGCGCGTGTTCAAGGCGGACGGCATCGCGTCCGTGATCCTGAAGCGCTGCGACGGCAGCGTCTCGGTCGCGCAAATGGCCGATGAATTCGCCGCAGCGTATAACGCGCCGCGCGACCGCATCCTTTCGGACATTCTCGGTCTTCTGCAAACACTCGCCGACAAGCGCCTGCTGGACGTAGCACCATGAGCGGCAATGGCGGGACGATCGCTCCGCCGCTCGGTCTGCTCGCCGAACTGACGCATCGCTGTCCGCTCGCCTGCCCTTACTGCTCCAATCCGCTGGAGCTCGAATCCCGCCATACCGAGCTCGACACCGAGACGTGGACTCGCGTGATGCGGGAAGCAGCGCAAATGGGCGTGCTGCAAATCCATCTGTCGGGCGGTGAGCCTGCATCACGGCGCGATCTCGAGGAGATCACGCGCACGGCGCACGAGTGCGGGCTCTACACCAATCTGATCACGTCCGCCGTCGGTGTCACATCTCGCGCGCATGGAAGCGCTCGCGAATGCGGGTCTCGATCACGTGCAGATCTCCATCCAGGACAGCGTGCCGAAGGAAGCCGATCGCGTCGGCGGCTATGAGGGCGGATATCGCCAGAAGACGGCGCTGGCCCATGAAGTCACGCGCCTCGGCCTGCGCCTGACGATCAATGCGGTGATGCACAAGCACAATATCGACCGCGTTGCGGAGATGGTTGCGCTTGCGGTTTCGCTCGGCGCGCAGCGCGTCGAGATCGCGCATGTGCAGTATTACGGCTGGGCGCTGAAGAACCGCGCGGCTCTGATGCCGTCGCGCGCGGATGCGGAAGCGGCGGTGGCGAAGATCGAGCAATTGCGCCGCGAGTATCAGGGGCGCATCGTGATCGATGCGGTGACGCCGGACTATTACGCGCGGCTGCCCAAGGCCTGCATGGGCGGATGGGGACGGCGCTCGCTGAATGTGACGCCATCGGGCCGCGTGCTCCCGTGCCATGCGGCGGAAACAATTCCCGGGCTCGAGTTCTGGTCGGTGCGCGATCATCCGCTTGCCGACATCTGGGAACACTCGCCCGCGTTCACGGCGTTCCGCGGGACGTCGTGGATGAAGGAGCCGTGCGCGAGCTGTGTCCATCGCGAGCGCGATTTCGGCGGCTGCCGCTGCCAGGCGTTCGCGATGACGGGCGATGCGCGAGTCGCCGATCCGGTCTGCCATCTTTCGCCCGATCACGCGCTCGTCGCCGAGCTCGCGGCGGCTGAGGGCGAGCAGGCGTTCCTCTATCGCGGACGCTAGTTACGCGCCCTTCCCTTTCGGCTGAGGCAGGTCGGTCAGGCGCACGGCGCTGACGATGGCGCCGAGTGCTGCGAACGCGGCGCCGAGCCACAGCGCCGCAATTGCGGCATCGCCGACAAAGCGGCTGAAGAGAAACGCAGCAAGCGCGGCGCCGATTGTCTGTCCCAAGAGACGCGCCATGCTTGCCATGCCGGATGCCGCACCGCTCCGTGCGCGCGGTGCAGAGCCCTGGATCGTCCGGTTGTTGGGCGATTGGTAGAGGCCGAACCCTGCTCCCGCGAGCGCCATCGGCCAGACGATCGCAAGCGGGTTTGCGCGCTCGGGCAGCAAAGCGAGCGCGGCAAGACCTGCGGCGAACATCATCAATCCGATGAACCCGAGCAGGCCTGCGGGATAACGATCCGACAATGATCCCGCGATCGGCGCGGCGAGCGCAGTGGCGAGGGGCCAAGGGATCATCAAGAGACCGATCGCGACAGCGGAATAACCGGCAGCCGTCAAATGAAACGGCAAAACCACGAGCGCGAGCATCTGCGCGGCGAACGATGACGCGCAAACCGCGATCGAGAGCGCAAACACGGGAATGCGCAGCAGGTCGATCGGCAAGAGCGGCGCGGTGAGAGAGAGCTGGCGGCGCCAGAGCAGATAGGCGGCGACAAGCGTAATCGCGAGCTCGGTTCCGATCAGAACCGGCGAACCTCCGCGTCCGGCGCTGTCGATCAGCACGACGAACGTGCCGAAGGCGATCGCGCTGAGAACGCTGCTGACGACGTCAAATCTGTGGCTCGCGCGCGGTGTGACGGGAAGCGCGCGAATACCGATCCCAAGCGCAATCACACCCACGGGCACGCCAAGCGCAAACAGCCAAGGCCACGTCAGGACGGAGAGAATAGCGCTCGCGATGGCCGGTCCAGCGGCGGCCGATACCGCGATGACGACCGCAGTGATGCCTATCCCATAACCAAGACGATGGCTCGGATGAATGAAGCGCACGAGCGCCTGGTTGACGCTCATCACGCCGGCAGCGCCTATTCCTTGTGCAATGCGCGCGAGCACGAGCGCCGTGAGCGAGGGCGACAGCGCACAAGCAAGCGACGCTGCGCTGAACAGCACAAGGCCGAAAAGATAGACATAGCCGATAGCCGATGATGTCGCCGAGCGATGCAAGCGGCAGCAACGAAATGAGAATCGCGACCTGATAGGCGTTCACGATCCACACCGCATCGGAAGGTTCGACGCCGAGATCTGCCGCAATCGTGGGCAACGCCACATTGGCGACGGATGCTCCAACAACCGTGAGGAACACGGCGATCGCCGTGGTGACGATCGCCCAGAAGCGCTGCGGCTGTGGCAATCCATCACTCGCCGTCGAGGATTCAGGCTTCAAGCTTCACCTTGACCGGAGACTTCAGGAGTTCCATCGCGGAGCGGCTGCTCCGCCCTTATTTTGTCACGGAACCAAACTACCCATGGCCGGATTTTGCAAACACGCCAACAGCGGATCGAGTGCTATGACCCAGGCCAATCCATTGGATTCGCCGCAGGAGCGGCTCATCCATTATCTCGAAATGGCAACGAAGGCCCATGAGGCCGCGCGAAATCCGACCGCGGATCTTCAGGTGCGAAATCTCTACAGCTGGGTCGCGAAGTCGTGGGAAATGCTCGCCATGGATGAGCTCGACAAGCTGCGGAGCGCATCTCGTAACGAGCCCCACCGGCGGCGACATCGGATTCGCGCTGTGCCATCGCACGGCCGGAATGGATCACAAACCCGTGCGCCGGTGTCGCCCCACGTCTTCGATCGCGATTAGGCCGCTTCACGCTTGAGCATGCCGGCTGCACGCAGCGCCGACTCGATCGCTTTCAGCTCCGCGCCCGTAGGCAACTTCGTCGGAGGTTGAACCGCCGGCGATTTCAGGATGCCGGCGAGATACATCGCCATCTTCATGCGGGCATGAGCATCGCCGGTGGGCTCGCCGCCGCCATAGACGACGTCCTTGAGCGGATTGATGCGGGCCTGCAGCGCCATCGCGGTCTTCAGATCGCCCGCCGTGACGGCGGCATAGAGGTCGACGATCATCTCCGGAATGAACGAGCCGAAACCGACGAGCGCGCCGTCGACGCCCTGCACCATCGAGGCGAGCAGATACTCGTCGTGACACGTGAGCACGGTCACGTTCGCGTTGGCCTGTTTGATGACGCGCAGATCGCGCGCGTATTTGTTCATGTCGCGCGTGCCGACCTTCATGCACTTGACCCACGGCACGCGGGCGAGCTCGGCAAGCGTGTCGAAGCTGTAGGAGGCGCGCGTCCAGGCGGGATAGATGTGGACCACAAGGTCGAGGCCCGATGCCTTGCCGATCGCGCTGAAATAATCGACGACGTTCTCGGGCTGCTTCATACCGAAGCGCAGCCATTGATGCGGCGGCATGACGAGGAGCCCGCTCGCACCGGCGTCGCGCGCCATCAGCGCCTGCTCGACGGCTTCGTTGATGCCCTCGCAACAAATCCCCGAGACGATCGGCAGCTTGCCGCGAACCTCGTCGGCCACGATGCGCGTAACGGTGGCGCGCTGCTTTGCGGTCAGCGCAAACACCTCGCCCGTGTGACCGTTGGTGACGAGACCGCCGATGCCTTTGTGGCCGGCAAGCCAGCTCGCGAATTTGCGCAGCTCCGGCTCATCGATCTCGAGATCGGAATCGAACGGACACTGCATGGCAGGAAGAATGCCGCGATAGGACGTGGGCATGACGGGACCTTTCGATGGCGCTGCATTGAGCAATTGCAAGCACAAGCTGCTACTGTTTTACAACCCAAGTGCCGTATGTTCATATTCTCGCTTAGCCTTGCCGCTCCTGGCACCTCTCTTCAAGCCGAGAACGCAAAATGGGAACCGTAGCGGAGGTCTTTCGCTGGCATTATATCCACGGGGGCCAAAAGGTCGGTGTTCTCGTCAGCACGTTTCATCCTGAGGAGATCCCAGAGTACGTTGCTTTCAGCATCATCCCGAGCCTGGAAAGAAATCCGCAGCCCGGCGCCATCACCACACCCGCTTTGGCTCAACTCACAGAAGGCCTCACGTGGGGAGGCCCCACCCAGACCGAACCTTTCTTCGGAGTCGCACACGAGCTATGGGTAGAGAACCAGTCGCTTGGCGCTCATTCCTTCATTTCGGTGAGACTCATCCGTTTCAGACAAAACCCGTACGGCTAGAAACATCTTCTAAAGCGGCGATGCAGTGATGGCCGATGTCGACGTCTTTGTCTGGTATGACTCAAACGGAAACATCACGGCCGTCGGCCACGTCGTCGCGGGTCAGGCGGAAAAGGTCGAACCATTGGTCAGCGAGAACCAAAGGGTTCTCAAGTTGCGTATGGGCGTGGAAAGTCTCGGCACTCTTCACCAGACCCATACCGTCGACCCCCATAAAGGGGTCCTTTGCCGCCGACACGATTTGTAGCTAGTAGCTATTTGATTGTTTTGATGGTCGGAGCGGCGAGATTTGAACTCGCGACCCCCAGTCCCCCAGACTGGTGCGCTAACCAGGCTGCGCCACGCTCCGAACCTGCGGCCATAGGCGTTTGCCTCGACCGTTTTGTAAAGGGGGTCGGGACTATAGTCTTGCGTCTTTGGCGCCGCAAATCGTGCAATCGGTGAAACCCCCTCCGCTCGCGCGCGAGCATCTCCCCCACAAGGGGGAGGTGAGAATCTGCGCGATGACGTTGCTTACGCGCCGCGGGCGGCGACGCCGCTGCGGGCGGCTCTGAGGCGCGACTTCAGGTCGAGCAGCTCGTCGAGCAGCGTGGTGAAATGCTCGCGCTCCGTCTCGGATACGTCCTCGCCTGAATGGCGGCGGAATTGATGCACGTTGGACGGGCGTTCCGCCGTATCGGCGATGGGCTCGATCTCGCGCTCGCGCCGTGAGGGAACGAGGCTCATCGCGCCGCGGCCGAGCTCCATCACGTAACGCGGCCCCTGCTCGCGCAGGATCTTCTGAGCGCCTTTGATCGTCAGCCCGTCCCTGTAGAGGAGCGAGCGGATGCCGCGCAGCAGGTCGAGGTCTTCGGGCCGGTAGTAGCGCCGGCCGCCCGCGCGCTTGAGCGGCTTCACATGGGCGAATTTGGTTTCCCAGAACCGCAGCACATGCTGCGGCACATCGAGGTCGACGGCGACCTCGCTGATCGTGCGGAAGGCTTCAGGCGACTTGTCCACTGCGAGCGCTACGCCCATCACTCAGTCCTCTTCATCTGCTCCCGTGCCGTCCAGCCCGTTGATCTGCGCTTTCAGCACATGCGAGGGGCGGAAGACGAGCACGCGCCGGGGCGCGATCGGAACTTCGTCTCCGGTTTTGGGATTGCGGCCCACACGCTGCGATTTCTGGCGCACCTGGAAGGTGCCAAAGGACGACAACTTGACGGTCTCGCCACGCGAAAGCGCGCCGCAGACCTCTTCCAGGATGTCTTCCACCATCTGCGAGGATTCGTTGCGCGACAGACCGACGGCGTTGAAGACCGCCTCGGTCAAATCGGCGCGTGTCAGTGTTTTTGTGCTCATCCCAGCCCCCAAAGCGCGACTTTCTCGCCGCACGCCGAAACGGTAGGCGCTGGTTCATTTGCCGTCAATATCAGATACTTAAAAGGGGCTCTTGAACTACCACCGCACCAGGGCGGCGCCCCAGGTGAAGCCGCCCCCCATGGCCTCCATCAGCACCAGGTCGCCGCGCTTGATTCGCCCGTCCTGGACGGCCGTGGTCAGCGCGAGCGGCACGGACGCCGCCGACGTGTTGCCATGGTCGGCGATGGTCGAGATCACCCGCTCAGCCGAGATTCCGACTTTGCGCGCGGTGCCGTCGAGGATGCGCTGATTGGCCTGATGCGGCACGAACCAGTCGATGTCGTGCGGCGTCAGTCCGGCGGCTTCCGTCGATTGCTGGATCGCGCTCGCGATATTCGTGACCGCGTGCTTGAACACTTCCTTGCCCTGCATGCGCAGATGGCCGGCGGTCTTCGTCGAGGATACGCCACCATCCGTATACAGAAGATCGTGCAGGCGGCCATCGGAAAAGATGCACGTGTTGAGGATGCCGCGATCGGCGTTCGTGCCTTTGCCCTGGCTCGCGCTCAGAACCGCAGCGCCTGCGCCATCGCCGAACAACACGCACGTGCCGCGATCGGTCCAGTCGAGAATGCGCGACATGGTCTCCGCGCCGATGACCAGCACGGTCTTCGCCTGCCCTGCGCGAATGAAATTATCGGCGACGGAAAGCCCGTAGATGAACCCGGTACACACGGCCTGCACGTCAAAGGCAGCGCCTCGCGTCATGCCGAGACGCGCCTGGATCCTTGTCGCCGTCGCAGGAAAGGTCTCGTCGGGCGTCGTGGTGGCGACGATGACGAGATCGAGATCGGCCGCGCTGATGTCCGCATGCTTGAGCGCGCGCTTCGCCGCCTCGAGCGCGAGATCGGACGTCGTTTCCCCTTCGCTTGCGATGTGGCGGCGTTTGATGCCGGTGCGCTCGACGATCCACGCATCGCTGGTGTCGATGATCTTCGCGAGGTCATCGTTCGAAACGACTCGTGAAGGCAGATAAGAACCACAGCCCAGGATGACGGAACGGGTGACAGTCACGAAACAGCCGCCTGGGCCTTGTCGGCGCCGTTGGAATTGGCTTCAGGGTCCTCTGCGACATCGGCAAGCCCTGCGCGATCGGATGAGATGCGCGAAAGCATGTCGGACGATGCCATGTCGATCGCAAGATCGATGGCGCTTGCAAAGCCTAGCGCATCCGCGCTGCCGTGACTTTTCACCACCACGCCATTGAGTCCGAGAAACACGCCACCGTTGAGCGACCGCGGGTCCAGCTTTTTCTTGAGCGTGCGCAGAGCGCCGGCGGCGAGGATCGCGCCCAGCCGGCCGAAGAACGAGCGCTTCAGCGCGCTTCTGAGAAAGTGCGTGACGAGTTTCGCGGTGCCTTCCGCGGTCTTCAGCGCCACGTTCCCGGTGAAACCGTCGGCGACGACCACATCCACGGCGCCGGCGCCGATATCGTCACCCTCGACGAAGCCGCAGAACTCGATCGGAAGGCGCGACGCGCGCAGGATCTGGGCCGCGCGCTTCACGGGCTCGATGCCTTTGACCTCTTCCTCGCCGATGTTCAGGAGGCCGACGGTCGGCCGGTCGATCCCGAAGATCGCCCGCGCAAAGGCTTCGCCCATCACGGCGAAATCGACGAGCTGGCTTGCGTCGCAGCCGGCATTGGCGCCGACATCCAGCACCACGCTCTGCCCGCGCATCGTGGGCCAGATCACCGCGATCGCGGGACGCTGGATGCCCTCGATGACGCCCAAGCGAAACATCGAGATCGCCATCAGTGCGCCGGTGTTCCCGGACGACACGGCGACGTCGGCCTCGCGCTTGGCGACCGATTCGATCGCGTTCCACATGCTGGAATTGCGCCCGCGCCGAAGCGCCTGGCTCGGCTTCTCCGACATATGCACGACGCCCGGCGCATGGCGGATCTCGGCGCACTTGGCGAGAATCCGGTGCCGCGCGAAGAGCGGCTTCAGGACGCCCTCATCGCCATGCAGCAGGAAGCGCACCTTGGGGTGACGGCGGCGTGCGATCGCGGCCCCCGCGAGAATCGCCGCAGGGCCGGCATCGCCGCCCATCGCATCAAGAGAAAGAATCAATTCCCGGACCACGTCCTAACAGTGCCCCCCGCGAGGTGCGCGGCCAAGTGAACAGACATCGGCGAACGGCCGAACCGCTCCGGCGTCAGTCTTCAGCGGCCACAACCTCACGGCCATCATAGTGCCCGCATGAAGGGCAAAGATGGTGGGGCCGCTTGAGCTCGCCACAATTGGAGCATTCGCCGCGGGCCTCGAGGCCAAGCGCGTGATGCGACCGGCGCATGTTGCGCTTGGAAGGCGAGGTCTTTCGTTTTGGAACCGCCATGGCGAAACACTCCTTCGACAATGCAAAATCGACCCTTTCAGCCGCAAAGTACAGGACGGCTGCCGGGAAAAACAGGGCGCGGAGCTAAACCGAACCGATCCGGCACGATGCAAGAGCGTTTTCGGCAGGAAAAAGCAAGTGGTTTTACCCCCCTGGCCCCGGTTCTTCGGGCGGGTTGACCTTGAGCTTGGCCAGGACCGCAAAAGGGTTATCGGCGTCCTTATCGTCGTCTTTGGGAGGCTCGAACGCGACACCGGGCGCCCGTGGGTAGGGATCGAGGGAAAGGCTGAGCTCTTCCAGCACGGGGGCCGCAATATCGAGGAGGGAGCTGGAGAGGACCTCGGGTGCGTCCTCGTCGTCGCCGGTATCGACGGGGTCGACTACGGGTGTTCTGGACGACCGGCGCGGGTTCTTGGCCACGACGCGGTAGCGCCGCTCCGCCCGCCCCGTGTGCACCGAGGGGACCGGCTCGAGGGTGACGACGCAGGCTTGGACGACTTCGGCGGTGAAGTCCGCCTCGTAACCATAAACGTCATCGCCAAGGTGCGAGAGGCGGATCGTCGCATCCAGCCGCGGTACTTCGAGCAGGCCGAGCCAAGCGGCGATCCGAGCGCGTTCCGCTGCATCGGGCGAAAAGGACAGTTCCGCACCGCGTTCGGAAAGGCCCGCGAGCTCAAAGGGCTTTGTGTAGGGCGGTGGCTGGTCGGACATCATGGGATAGATGGGGCAAAGGGACCGAATTGACAATTCCCTGCCCTGTCCGCCTCGCAGGGCTCGGCTATCCGTCTGGACTTGCAAGCACTTCTGGATGAAGCTACGTCAGTCTGGTTGCCGTGAATGTCGAGGGAGGATTTGGATGCGCACGCTCGCGATCGTGTTGCTTGGAGCCACCGTGCTTGGAGCCACGGCCTGTGCCCCGGTCCAGAACCAGCGCGGCTATGTGCCCAATCAGGAAGCGATCGGCAGCATCGAGGTCGGCACCGACACCAAGGACATGGTGTCGATGAAGCTTGGCCAGCCCTCGACGCTCGCCACCTTCGGCGGCGACACCTGGTATTACATCTCCGCGCAGGTTGAGCAGAACGCGTTCTTCGCGCCGCGCCCCACCGAGCGGAACATCCTGGCGGTCGAATTCGGCGGCGACGGGAAAGTGGCAGCGCTCCAGCGTTACACGCTGGCCGATGGCCGTATCGTCGATTTCCAGACGCGCGAGACGCCCACACGCGGACGTACGCTGACGATCCTGCAGCAGTTCTTCAACGCGGTGCCGGGCAATATCGGCACACCGGGACAGAACCAGGGTCAGGGCGGGCCGAACGCGCCAATACCCGGCCCGAACCCGCTCCCGCCGCGCTAGCGGCGCTTATCCCCCGAGCTTCGCGAGCACTGCGAGCAGCAGCAGCGCCACGATGTTCGTGATCTTGATCATCGGATTGACCGCGGGACCTGCCGTGTCCTTGTACGGGTCGCCGACTGTGTCGCCGGTCACGGCCGCCTTGTGAGCTTCCGATCCTTTGCCGCCATAGTGTCCGTCTTCGATGTACTTCTTGGCGTTGTCCCAAGCGCCACCGCCCGACGTCATCGAGATCGCGACGAACAAGCCGGTGACGATCACGCCGAGCAACATCGCGCCCAGCGATGACAGCGCCGACGACGGTCCGGCGATCGAGAGCACAAAGAGGAACAGCACGATCGGCGACAGCACGGGCAGCAACGACGGGATGATCATCTCGCGGATCGCAGCGCGCGTGAGCAGATCGACGGCGCGGCCATAGTCGGGCTTCTGAGTGCGATCCATGATGCCCGGCTTCTCGCGGAACTGGCGGCGCACCTCGTCGACCACGGCCCCGGCTGCGCGGCCGACCGCGGTCATCGCCATGCCGCCGAACAGGTAGGGCAAAAGACCCCCGATGAAGAGACCGACGACGACCCACGGATCGGCCAGCGAGAAGGTCGGCAGCTCCAGACCCTGGAAATAGGGATAGCTCTCGGAGTTGGCCACAAAGTAACTGATGTCCTCGGTGTAGGCCGCGAACAGAACCAGCGCGCCCAATCCGGCCGAGCCGATGGCATAGCCCTTGGTCACGGCTTTCGTGGTGTTGCCGACCGCATCGAGCGCGTCCGTCGTCTTGCGCACCTCGCCTTCCATGCCCGCCATCTCGGCGATGCCGCCGGCGTTGTCGGTGACGGGACCGAACGCGTCGAGCGCCACGATCATGCCGGCGAGCGCAAGCATGGTGGTCACCGCGATCGCGATACCGAACAGACCGGCGAGCAGATAGGTCACGATGATGCCGGCGCAGATCACGAGAGCCGGCAGCGCGGTCGATTCCATCGAGATCGCGAGGCCCTGGATCACGTTGGTGCCGTGGCCGGTGGTTGAGGCTTTCGCCACCTGCTGCACGGGGCGGAAGTTTGTGCCCGTGTAGTACTCGGTGATCCACACCAGCAGTCCCGTGACCACAAGGCCCGCGATACCGCAGAAGAACAGGTCCCAGCCCGTGAAGCGTGCGCCGCCGAGAATGGCGTATTCGGTGTCGAGGCCGATGATCCAATAGGTGAGCGGCAGCAGCGCGACGAGCGACAACACGCCGGCCGCGATGACCCCCTTGTAGAGCGCACCCATGATGCTGCCGTTCTTGCCGAGTCGGACGAAGAACGTGCCCGCGATCGAGGTCAGGATGCAGACGCCGGCGATCGCGAGCGGATAGAGCATCATCGCTTCGCGCTCGGCGCCGGTGAAGAAGATCGACGCGAGCACCATGGTCGCGACCGTCGTCACCGCATAGGTCTCGAACAGGTCGGCCGCCATGCCGGCGCAGTCGCCGACATTGTCGCCCACGTTGTCCGCGATGGTCGCGGGATTGCGCGGGTCGTCCTCGGGGATACCGGCTTCGACCTTGCCGACCATGTCGCCGCCGACGTCAGCGCCCTTGGTGAAGATGCCGCCGCCGAGACGGGCGAAGATCGAGATCAACGAGGCGCCGAAGCCGAGACCCACCAGCGAGTTCACGATCGTGCGGCTGGAGGCGGGATCGGTTACGGAAAGCCCGAGTGGACCGGTCAGGATCGCGTAGTAGCCGGCGACGCCCAGGAGACCGAGCCCGACCACAAGAAATCCGGTAACGGCACCCGCTTTGAACGCCACATCGAGACCTTGGGCCAGTCCCTTCCGCGCGGCTTCCGCGGTGCGGACATTGGCGCGGACCGAGACGTTCATGCCGACATAGCCGGCAGCGCCCGAAAGGGTCGCGCCGATCAGATACCCGACCGCAACCTGCCACCCGAGCACCACGAACGCGGCAACGAAGATGACGGCACCCGCGATCGCGATCGTCATGTATTGGCGGTTGAGATATGCGCTCGCGCCTTCTTGAATAGCGGCGGCGATCTCCTGCATCTCCTTCGTGCCCGGACTGAGCGCGAGAAGCTCGCGCACCAGATAGGCGCCGTAGAGAAGGGCCACGAGGCCGCAAACAAGAACAAGGCCAAGCTCCAAGCTCATTCTTTCAATCCTTATGTCGCGCTACGGGGTGAAAAGGGCGGACCGCCCTCTTGGATACGATAGGAGAAGCCGGCTGTCCCCAGCTCGGACCAGCCTCTCTTGAGGCGGGCGAACATGCCAAAGTCGCAGGGCAGAGGCAACCGCGCTTAAAAGCCCGGATGCGTCGTATCAGCGCTGCTGAACCGGCGCGACGACGATGGGCTCGAACTTCAGTTCGGCGACCGTGCCTGGGGGAAGGATCTGGTTGACCCGCGCAAGAAGCCGCGTCTTGAGCGCCCCCTCGTCTACGGATTTGGGGTCGTCCGCCTTGACGATGGTCGCTCCGTTGAGCTCGCGCAGGAAGGCGTCCTGGAGGAAGGGCACCTTTTCGCGAATCGCCAGCACCCCGGCGGGCGCCGCGGGTTTCAGGACGATCGTGATGTAGGCGTAGTTCTCAAGCTGCGAGTCGACCACCATGGGCGCCAAAATGATGGGCATCGTTACGTCCACGGGGCCGAGATTGGAGGTGTCGACGGCGGCCGCCGCAAACGCCTGGGGGGCGCTCAGCGCGGCAAACGCCAGCGCAAGCAGGCCTGCTCGTATGGGAGCCCGACGCATAGACTCAGCTATGCCAGACTGTGGCTTAAGGCGGGGTTAGCGGCGGTGGCTCGGTCAGTTCGTGGTCGTGGTCGTGGCCGAATCATCATCGTCGTCGCCCGTGAACAGCACGATCAGGAGGGCGAGACCTCCCACGACCGCGAAGGGCACGTAGGTCCAGACCCCGGCCCGGCCCTGGGCCTCTTTGATGCCCGCAGCCGGGCCGGCGGCAAGCGGCCCCGCGTGAGTGGTTGCGGCTGGAGCAGGCGAACCAGGCTTTGCGGGATCGGACTGAGCAGAGGCGGAGCTCATCGCGCCCAACGCGAGCGCGCCCGATAGAAGAAGTGTCGACACGATACGCAACATGGCCGTCTCCGTCTCCAATACTCAACCCTCGTACACGGCGAAGCGCAGATTGTTAAGCCCGAGGGCTGTCCAAATGTTGCATGTCAGAAATGCGTGTATCCCGTGCGCACCACCGGGATGGGCTTGCCCTTGTCATCGAGGAGATGAACGCCGCTGCCGGCCTCTACGCGGCCGATCTCGCTGATTGCGACGCCCGATGTCCGCGACAGCTCCTCGAGACGGGAACGCAATGAGGCCGGTGCAGTGAACGCAATCTCGTAATCGTCCCCTGACGTGGCCGCGCGAACAACGGCCTCCTGAGCCCTGCCCCCACAGCGCCCGCGTTGCGGCCGACACGGGAATCTTCGCCGCATCCAGCGCGATGCGCACTTCGGACAGCTTCGCGACGTGACCGAGATCGGCAAGCAATCCATCGGAAACATCGAGAGCGGATGACGCGAGACCAAGCAATTGCCGTCCGAGCGCCACGCGCGGCTCGGGAAGCTGGTAGCGGGAGATCAGGGCAGCGCGGGTGAGATCGGGAATACCAACGCCCTCGCCTCTCAGAACGGCGAGACCCGCGCCCGCGTCACCTATAGTGCCGGTCACGAACACGGCATCGCGCGGCCGCGCGCCTTTGCGCCGGATCATGCGCCCGGCGGGCACGGTTCCGAGGGCGGTGATCGAAAGCGTCAGCGGCCCCGGCGTCGCGGTCGTATCGCCGCCGCTCAAACCGACGGCGAAGCGCTTTTGGTCGTCGGCAAGACCGGCTGCGAACTGTGTGAGCCACGCGTCGCCAATCCAGGGCGCAAGCGAAAGCCCAAGGAAGTAGCTCCGCGGCGTAGCACCCTTGGCGGCGAGGTCCGAAAGATTGACCCTGAGCGCCTTCTTCGCGAGCAAATCCGGCGGATCGTCGCGCAGGAAATGCACGCCTTCGACCAGCATATCCTTGGTGATGACGAGCTCCTGATCGGCGGGCACCTTCACGGTTGCCGCATCGTCGGTGAGCCCGAACGCGCCAGGGTCATCCGCGGCGAGCGGCGAAAGCAACTTCGCGATCATCGCGAATTCGCCAAGCCGGCGCGGCGGGCTAGAACTCGAGCTCGTCATCGGGAGGAGTTTCGCCGAATTCGGTGGCGCGCTTGCGGTGCGCCAGCCTGTCCAGCACCGCGTTGACGAATCCGGGTTCGTCGCCGTCGAAGAAATCGCGCGCAAGCTCGACATACTCGTCGATCACGACTTTCGCCGGGACGTCGCGCCGCGCCACCAGCTCATAGGACGCGGCACGCAACAGCGCCCGCAGGATCGAGTCGATCCGCGCGAGAGTCCATCCTTGCGCCAGCGCTTTCGCAATCGAGCGATCGATCTCGACCTGATGCTTCAGAACGCCGTGCACGAGATCCGAGAAGAACGCCTCGTCGTGCTTTGGTGAGCCATTGTCCGACGTGCTTCCGAACCGGTGCTCGATGAACTCCTCGATGACGTCATCGGGCGCATTGCCCGTGATCTCGAGCTGATAGAGCGCCTGGAGCGCGGCGAGCCGCGCGGCGCTGCGTTCCATGTGGTCGAAGGACGCCGTCATGGCTTGGACGCGAAGCGCCGCTTGAGCGCGATCAGTGCGAGACATGCGCGCGCGGCGTCTCCGCCCTTGTCGAGCTCACCGGGCCGCGCGCGAGGCAGCGCCTGCGCTTCGTCTTCGACGGTGAGGATTCCGTTGCCGATGCAGAGACCGTCGCGCACCATCAGGTCCATCAGCCCGCGCGCGGACTCGTTGGCGACGATCTCGAAATGATGCGTCTCGCCGCGGATCACACAGCCGAGCGCAACGAAGCCGTCATAGCGCCCCGCCGCCAAGCGGATGGCGCCTGGAATCTCGAGCGCGCCCGGAACGGTCACGCGGTCGGTCACGACCTCCGAGCCGAGCGCCGCGGCTGCGCCTTCGTAGAGCGCATCCGATATCTCCGGATAGAACCGGGCTTCGACGATGAGGATGCGGGTCATTTCACCGTGCCTGGTATGACGGGCCGCGTCTCGACGATCTTGAGCCCGTAGCCTTCGAGCGCGACGACCCTGCGGCCCGATGTGTTCGTGAGCAGGATCATGCTCTCGATGCCAAGATCGAGAAGGATCTGGGCGCCGACGCCATATTCCTTCAGCCGCGAATGGGCGTGCTCCTCGGAGCTCGGCCGTGCGGAGGCGGCAAGCACCTCGGAGACGGGCGCTATGCGGTTACGCCGGATGAGAACGACGACGCCGCGCCCCGCCTCGCCGATCATGCGCATGGACTCACCCAAGACATCGCCCTGCCCCCACTTGGCGGCCAGCGTGTCGTCAAAGAGATTATACGCGTGCATGCGGACGAGCGGTGGCTCGGCGCCCGAGATGTCGCCCTTCACCAGCGCCACATGCTCCTGGTTCTCGATGGTGTTGAGAAAGACATAGAGCTTGAACAGCCCGCCATTGCGGCTCTCGAAATCGATCTCTTTCGTACGCCGGACGAAATGATCGTGCTTGCGGCGGTAAGCGATCAGATCGGCGATGGTGCCGACTTTGAGACCGTGAAGCTGCGCGAATTTCACCAGGTCCGGCAGCCGCGCCATCGTGCCGTCGTCGTTCATGATCTCGCAGATGACGCCCGCGGGATAGAGGCCAGCCAAACGCGCGATGTCGACCGCGGCCTCGGTGTGTCCGGTGCGCACGAGCACGCCGCCGTGACGCGCGACGAGTGGAAACACGTGACCCGGCATGACGATATCGTCGGGGCCCTTGGTCGGATCGATCGCCACGGAGATCGTGTGCGCGCGATCGTGCGCCGAGATGCCCGTGGAGATTCCTTCCTTCGCCTCGATCGAGACGGTGAACGCTGTCTGATTGCGCGTGCCGTTGTGCGCGGCCATCATCGGCAGCTTCAACTGATCGGCCCGCTCCTGCGTCATCGCGAGGCAGACGAGCCCGCGCCCGTAGCGCGCCATGAAGTTGATCGCCTGCGGCGTACACATCTGCGCCGGGATCACGAGATCGCCTTCGTTCTCGCGGTCCTCGGCGTCCACCAGGATGAACATCTTTCCGTTGCGCGCGTCCTCGATGACGTCGGCAAGCTCGGCGATGTAATCGTGGAAGACGTTGATCATCGTTTCGCCAATCGAGCGACATAACGCGCGAGAAGATCGACCTCGAGATTGAGCTTCGAGCCCTTCTTGGCGCCGCCGAAGGTCGTGACCTTAAGCGTGTGTGGAATGATATTCACGCCGAACTCGCCGCGCTTGACCTCGTTCACTGTGAGCGACACGCCATCAAGCGCGACCGATCCCTTCGGCGCGATGAAGCGCAGCAGCTCCTTCGGCGCAATGAATGTGATCCGCTTCGACTCGCCTTCGGGCGCGATACGGGCGATTTCGGCGACCCCATCGACATGGCCGGCGACGATGTGGCCGCCCAGCTCGTCGCCCAGACGCAGCGGCCGCTCGAGGTTCACGGTCTGGCCCTCTTTCCACTTGCCGATCGTGGTCTTGGCCACGGTCTCGCCCGAGGCGGAGACCGCGAACCAACGGTCTTCACCGCGGCCCTTGTCGGTCACGGTCAGGCAAATCCCCGAGCACGCGATCGAGGCACCGATGTCGATGCCGCTCACGTCGTACTGGGTCGCGATCACGATATGCGTGTCGCCACGCTTCTCGACGCGTTTGACCTTCCCGACATCGGTAACGATACCTGTGAACATGAGGTTGTTTTAGCCTGTGACCTCATAGCTTTCCAGGACGTCCGGTCCGAGCTGTTCTCGCGAGAAAAGACGCAGTTTCGGCGCGGTATCAAGGCCACCGCGGTCCAGCGCGCCCAGCGCGGACCGGCTACCAGCGCCCAAAAGGATCGGCGCGCGATAGAGATGCACGACATCGGCCACGCCCTGGTTGAGGAGAGACCCATTCAGCGCCGGCCCGCCTTCGACCAAGACGCGAGTCATCGAGGCCAGATGCTCGAGCAACGGGCGCGAGCGCAACCCGGCCGCTTTGGTCCTTACCGACACGGACGATCTCGACACCTTGCGCAGCAAGCTCCTCGCCTCCGCTCTCGCTCGCGGTGAACACGATGAGCCGGTGCTTTCGTGCGGTACGCGCGAGTTGCGATGACGGCGGAAGCCGCAAGCTTGTATCCAGCACGGCTCGCACCGGAGAGCGATCCTCAAGTCCCGGCAAGCGGCAGGTGAGCAGCGGGTCGTCCGCGAGCACCGTACCGATGCCTGTCGAGAATCACCTCGTGCCGCGAGCGCAGGAGATGACCGTGCTGGCGAGCCACACTCGATGTGATCCAGCGGCTGTTGCCGCCAGCATCGGCGACAAAGCCGTCCGCGCTTTCCGCAATCTTGAGCGCAACCAGCGGCCTTTTGCGCAACCGCGCATTGAAGAAGCCCGCGTTCAAGGTGCGCGCTTCCACCTCGCAGACGCCTTGTGTCACTGACACGCCCGCGTGTGCGAGGCGGCCGAAGCCTTGGCCGTCCACGCGGCTGTCAGGGTCGAGAGTGGCACCGACAACGCGTGCGATCCCCGCCGTGATCAGCGCATCGGCACATGGCGGTGTCTTTCCGTGATGCGAGCACGGCTCCAGCGTGACATACGCTGTCCCACCATGCGCAAGCGCACCCGCTTGAGCGAGCGCCACCGTCTCAGCGTGGGGGCGTCCACCGGGCTGCGTCCAGCCACGGCCGACGATGCGCCCGTCGCGCGAAACGATCACACACCCGACAGCGGGATTGGGCGCCGACCGCCCCAACGCTCGCGCCGCCAGACGCAGCGCGTGGCGCATGTGGCCGATGTCTTCGCCGTTGTGGTTCGTGGCCATCACCGGTGCCGTCATTCCCGGCCGAGCGATGTGCAAACATCGCGAGGGTAAGGGAATCCATGGGTCCCCTTCCCTCGCCTCGCATTCGCTCGGCTCGCCGGGGATGACATTCGGGACTAATCCCGATCGACGCTCGAAAGCTCGCCCACGAAAGCCTCGAAATCCTTCGCCTCGCGGAAATTCTTGTAGACCGAGGCGAAGCGGATATAGGCGACCTTGTCGAGCGAGGAGAGCGCCTGCATCACCAGTTCGCCGATCACATTGGACGGGATCTCGTTCTCGCCCATGCTTTCGAGACGCCGCACGATCCCGGTGACCATGCGTTCGACGCGTTCGGCTTCGACGGGGCGCTTTCGGAGCGCATGATGCACTGCGCGTTCGAGCTTCTCGCGATCGAACGGCTCGCGCCGTCCCGCCTTTTTGATCACGGTCAGCTCGCGCAACTGCACGCGCTCGAACGTCGTGAAGCGGCCGCCGCAGGCCGGACACAGACGCCGCCGCCGAATGGCCGCGTTGTCGTCCGAAGGCCTGCTGTCCTTCACCTGGGTGTCATCATGTCCGCAGAACGGACAGCGCATGGCTTATGCCTTTCTATCGATCGGTCGATGGATAAATCGGAAATCGGTTGCAGAGCGAGATCGCGCGCTTCCTCACGCTGTCCTCGACGGCGGGATCACCATCTTCGCCTTTGGCCGCCAGCGCATCGACGATCTCGACGATCATCCGCCCGATCTCCCGGAACTCGGCCACGCCGAAGCCGCGCGTCGTGCCGGCCGGCGATCCCAGCCGTACGCCGGAGGTGATGGCGGGCTTTTCGGTGTCGAACGGAATGGCGTTCTTGTTGCAGGTGATGTTGGCGCGATCGAGCGCCTTCTCCGCGGCGCGGCCCGTCACCTTCTTGGGTCTGAGGTCAACGAGCATCAGGTGGGTGTCGGTGCCGCCGGAGACGATATCGAGGCCGGACACCTGAAGGGTTTCGGCCAGCGCCTTGGCGTTCTCCACCACGGCGCGCGCATAGGTCTTGAAGTCCGGGCGCAGCGCCTCGCCGAAGGAGACCGCTTTGGCGGCGATGACGTGCATCAAGGGGCCGCCCTGCAAACCCGGGAAAGACGGCCGAGTTGATCTTCTTGCCGAGCTCCGGGTCGCGCGAAAGGATCGTGCCGCCGCGCGGGCCTCGCAGCGTCTTGTGCGTGGTCGTGGTGGCGATATGGCAATGGTCCAGCGGATTGGGATGCACGCCACCCGCCACAAGCCCGGCAAAGTGGGCCATGTCCACCATGAGATAAGCGCCGACGGAATCGGCGATCTGGCGGAAGGCGGCAAAGTCGATGATCCGGGGATAGGCCGACCCGCCGGCGACGATCAGCTTGGGCTTGTGCTGCTTCGCCAGGGTCTCGACCTCGTCCATGTCGATTCGATGATCCTGGCGCCGAACGTTGTACGGCACGACCTTGAACCACTTGCCGGACAGGTTGACCGGCGAGCCGTGGGTCAGATGGCCGCCCGGAGGAGAGGTTCAGCCCCATGAACGTGTCGCCGGGCTGCAGAAGCGCGAAGAAGACCGCCTGGTTCGCCTGCGCGCCCGAATGGGGCTGCACGTTGGCAAAGCTGCAGTCGAACAGCTTGCAGGCCCTCTCGATCGCCAAGGTCTCGGCGATGTCGACATACTCGCAGCCGCCGTAGTAGCGGCGACCGGGATAGCCTTCTGCATATTTGTTGGTCAGCACCGAACCTTGCGCGGTAAGCACGGCTCGGGACACGATATTCTCGGATGCTATGAGTTCGATCTTCTCCTGCTGGCGCCGGAGCTCGGCCTGGACAGCCGAAGACAAGTCGGGGTCCGTCTCAGCCAAATCGCCTGAAAAGAATGCCGAATTCGGCACATACGCCCTGTCACTGACGGCTGCCATTGCCTGCCTACCTCACCCCAACCATACCTAGCGCCTTGTACAACTGACGGTCACCTTTACCAAATCTGGGGCGGACGCACGATAAATCGTGGTGTCGCTCCCACAGGAATCCTGCGCTAGCGGCAATGCCGCCTTAACCGTGTTTTGCGGCGCTCCGCGCTCCGGTGGCTCGAAAAAACAAAAGCCGACTAAAGAGCGGCGCGGGCTTGGGCGCCAAGAGTCAAATCCTCGGCCCCAATTCCATTTGCGCTCTTCAAAACGAGGCGGAGCCTTGTCCTGGCCGATATTTAAGCATTGGGAAATGACGTCAAATGCTCCCGTCTGCTTATCTTGATTTCTTGCTGTCGCGATGCAAAGACATTGCCCGCACGAGCAGTGATATGTGTCCAACTCCAGGGGGAAACTAGAGATGGCGCAAGCTTTGGATGTTCAAGGACTGAAATCTGACGACATACTCAGATTGGCGACGGAAATCGTCGCCGCGTATGTCAGTAACAATCCCATCCCGCCCAGTGAAGTTCCCGCGATGATCAAGAGCGTTCACGGTACGCTCGGAAGCCTCGTTGGAGTCTCGCAGAACGAGGTCCAGACAGCGCAACGACCCGCGATCCCGATCAAGCGGTCGATCAATCCCGACTTCATCGTCTGTCTCGAGGATGGAAAGAAGCTCAAGATGTTGAAGCGCTATCTCCGCTCCAACTTCAACATGACGCCCGAGGAATATCGCGCGAAGTGGGGCTTGCCCGCCGACTATCCGATGGTTGCACCGAACTACGCCGCACAGCGTTCGGAATTCGCCAAGAAGATCGGACTGGGACGCACGGCTTCATCGTCGGGACGCCGTCGCAAGGGCTGAACAGCTGTTAGTCACATTTTTCCGTGGCGGACCGCAGTAGACGCGGTTCGCGCGGAGAAATGCTGTCAGCCCGTTGCGTTCTGCTTGTTCAGGACAAACTGCAATTTCCGGATTGCGGCGGCTTCGAGTGTTACGCGGTCGGCATCGGACGGTCCCGTCGTGGACACTTCCGTTCCCGTCGCGGCATCGATGGCTGTGACCTTCGCGTAGGCGCCGATCGTCACGATCTCGATGAGGATTTCGCGTCCGCCCTTCGAAACGCGATTGGGCATCAGGCCGCGCGACGGAGGCGCAGCGCCGTCCAGACGGTGTCGATGGCGGCGACCAATTCCTCCATCTGCGCGTCCGTATGCATCGGCGACGGCGTGATGCGCAAACGCTCGGTGCCGCGCGGCACCGTGGGGAAATTGATCGGCTGCACATACACGCCATGGGTGTAGAGCAGCTCGTCAGACACGATTTTGCAGAGCGCGGGATCGCCGACGAGAACCGGTACGATGTGGCTCGGCGATTCGATCAGCGGCACGTTCACGCCACCCAAGAGACCCTTGAGCTTCGCCGCACGGCTCTGCAGAGCCTCGCGCTCCACATTGCTTGATTTCAGATGGCGGATGGCCGCGAGCGCGCCTGCCGAAATCGCGGGCGGCAGCGACGTCGTGAAGATGAAGCCCGAAGCAAACGAGCGGACGCAGTCGATGATGGCCGACGTTCCGGTGATATAGCCGCCCATCACGCCGAAGGCCTTTGCCAGCGTGCCTTCGATGACGTCGACGCGGTGCATCTGTCCGTCACGCTCGGCAACGCCGCCGCCGCGATGGCCATAGAGACCGACGCCGTGCACCTCATCGAGATACGTCATCGCGCTATAGCGCTCGGCGAGATCGCAGATGGCGCCGATCTTTCCGAAATCGCCTTCCATCGAGTAGACGGATTCGAAGCAGATGATCTTCGGCTGATTGGGAGAGGCCGCGCGCAGCAGCTCCTCCAGATGCGCCATGTCGTTGTGGCGATAGATCCGCTTCTCGGCGCCGGAATGGCGCATGCCTTCGATCATCGAGGCGTGATTCAGCTCATCCGAGAAGAACACGCAGCCCGGCAGCAACCTCGCCAGGGTCGACAGCGTCGCATCGTTGGACACGTAGCCCGACGTAAACAGCAGCGCTGATTCTTTTCCGTGAAGGTCGGCGAGCTCGCGCTCAAGCTCGATGTGGAAGTGGTTGGTGCCTGAGATGTTCCGCGTACCACCCGACCCCGCGCCCGCGGCATCGATGGCGTCCTTCATGGCGGCGACGACCTTGGGATGCTGACCCATGCAGAGATAGTCGTTGCTGCACCAGACCGTAATCGGCTTCACCGCGTTCTGGGTATGGTGGGAGGCGGTCGGAAAGGCGCCCCTGTGGCGCACGATGTCGGCGAAGACCCGATACCGGCCTTCACGCTTCAGTTTTGATAAAGCGTCTCTAAACGTCTGGCCGTACGGGAACGCCATCGTGGTCCAACTCTCCCCCGCTCACTCGCCCTTATAATACGAGCGTCGAAGGAGAGAATACCCCAAGTGGCCGTTCCGACCACGGAAATCATCACGCGGTCAGAGTCGTAGCGTTAAAAAACGGCCGAGTTGAGAATGACTCGCGACTAGAGCCGGTAGCGAACCTGGTCGAGCCAGAATCTTTCCAGCCGCCGGAGGCTGACATTCATGTTCTCGAAGTCCTGGGCGGTCACGTTTCCGACCGCTTCGATCGACTCCAGATGCCGGTCAAACAGCTTCACGACGATATCGCGGATCTGGTTGCCCTTCTCGGTCAGGCTGACATGCACCGAGCGGCGGTCGACGTCCGAGCGCTCATGATTGATGTAGCCCAACTCGACCAGCTTCTTGAGATTGTAGGAGACGTTCGAACCGAGATAGTGGCCCCGCGTCCTGAGCTCGCCGGCCGTGAGTTCCTGGTCGCCGATGTTGAACAGCAGCAGCGCCTGGACGCTGTTGACGACCCGCTCGCCGCGGCGGTCGAGCTCGTCCTTGATCACATCGAGAAGCTGCCTGTGCAGGCGCTCCACGAGGTTGAGACTTTCAAGGTAGCGCGGACGAAGCTTCTGTCCTTCGTCCAACTTCGTCGCTGCCGGTGTTGCCGTTGTTTTCGCTAGTGCCGTCATCCTCTTCCCCTCCGTTTGGGGTCCCCACGCGTGCCGAAAGGTAACAGCTGGCCGTTAATGCCGGCTTAGCGCTATTGAAGCCGGATTGTTTCAATTTGGCCTCAGGGTCTCGCATCGCGCTCAGGCACAGGACTTAGAGCGTAAACTCCTCGTCATCGAGCGGCGCAAAATAAAGATCGATTTCACTTTCGCTAACCATATCGAGACTGGGCGGAACCCAACCAGGCGATTGGTCTTTGTCGATGAGAGCCGCGCGCACACCCTCGTAGAAATCGTGCCCTTCCATCATCCGCGCCATGATGCGGAACTCCATGCGCTGGCAGGATGCAAAATCGAGCTCTGCACCGTCGCGCATCTGCCGAAAGGTGACTTTGAGACTCGTCGGCGAGCGGCTCTTGAGCAGCGACGCCGTTTCGTTGCCCCAATCGCCTTCGAGGTCCAACCGCTCGAGAATTTCTTCGACGGATGACGCGGCGAACGCACGATCGATGGTGTCGCGATGCCGTCCCAAGTCGGCAACTCCGAGGAGGCGTGCTCAATGCCGCAAGGGCGGTGTCCGGCTTTTCCCCCTGCACGAGACGGGAACGCAGGGCGGCGTGATCTTGCGCGGCGACGAAATGCGTGGCGAGCCCGCAATAGATCGCGTCGGCTGCGCTGATGCGCTGCGCCCGTGAGCGCGAGATACATGCCGATCTCGCCCGGCAGATGGTTGAGAAAGGTCGTCGCGCCGATATCGGGAAAAAGCCCGATCAAGGTCTCCGGCATCGCGAGGATGGCGTTCTCGCTGACCACGCGATGCGTACCGTGCATCGAAACGCCGCAACCGCCGCCGAAGGCGAAACCGTCGATCAGCGCGACATAGGGCTTGGGAAACCGGCGGATGGCCGCATTCATCCGGTACTCGGTCCGGAAGAAGCTCATCACGCTGCCGTCGGCGCGTCTGCCGGCATCGTAGATGGCGCGGACGTCTCCACCGGCGCAGAACGCCTTTCCAGGCACCGCATCGATGACGACCGCATGGACCGCGCGATCAACAGCCCATCGCCTTGAGCTGCGCCAGCATCGCCGCGCACATATCCTCGGTCAGCGCGTTCAGCGCCTTCGGGCGGTTCAGCGTGATACGCCCGATAGCGCCCTCACGGCGCAGGATGACGTCGTTCTCGTCCATGCTTCTCAACGTAAACGCAGCTCTACGGACATTGAAGGCCGCGGCTGGATGACTATAGTGCCCGGCGATTTCCTAGCTGGATTCCCGGCGTATGACATCTGCCTCGTCCTTCCCGTCCTTGCGCATGCGGCGGCTCAGACGCCACGACTGGTCGCGGCGACTGGTGTCCGAAAGCACGCTGACGCCGAACGATTTCATCTGGCCGATCTTCCTGATCGACGGCAAGAACAAACGTCAGCCCGTCCCCTCGATGCCGGGTGTGGAGCGTTTCTCCGTCGATCTCGCGGTCGAGGCGGCCGAGGAAGCCGCGGGTCTCGGCATCCCGGTCGTCGCGCTCTTTCCGTACACGGACGAGAAGCTGAAGAGGCCGGACGGCCGCGAAGCGCTCAATCCGAAGAATCTCGTCTGTCAGGCGGTCAAGGCGATCAAGAAGCGCGTGCCCAATCTCGGGCTGATGTGCGATGTCGCGCTCGATCCTTACACGAGCCACGGCCATGACGGACTTCTCGTCGGCGATTATGTCGTCAATGACCAGACGGTCGACGTCCTGGTGCGCCAAGCGGTGATGCAGGCCGATGCGGGCTGCGACATCATCGCGCCGTCCGACATGATGGACGGGCGCGTCGGCGCGATCCGCAAGGGGCTCGAGGCCAAAGGCCACCAGGACGTGCTCATCCTCGCTTACGCCGCGAAATATGCGTCCGGGTTCTATGGGCCCTATCGCGACGCGATCGGATCGGCGAAGTCGCTCAAGGGCGACAAGCGCACGTATCAGATGGATCCGGCGAACAGCGATGAAGCTCTGCGCGAGGTCGCGCTCGACATCGCGGAAGGCGCCGACATGGTGATGGTGAAGCCCGGCATGCCGTATCTCGACATCGTGCGCCGGGTGAAGGACGCGTTCGGGATGCCGACCATCGTCTATCAAGTGTCGGGCGAGTATTCGATGCTGACCGCCGCAATCGAGCGCCGCTGGCTGGACGGCGACCGGGTTATTCCCGAGAGCCTGTTGTCCTTCAAGCGCGCGGGCGCGGACGGGATCATCACCTACTTTGCGCGCGACATGGCGCGCCGGCTGAAGGGCAGCTGATCAGGAACTGAGCGCTTCCGTCAGGCTGCGCAGGATGATTTCCGCGCGCGAGGGAACGACATCCATGCCGGCCTGCGTCTGACCGAGATCGATCACGTTTTCGAGGATCAGCATCGCAAGTCCATGGATCGCCGCCCACACGGCGAACCCCGCAACGGAATCGCCGATCGCCTGGCCGATCTCTTCGCCGATCGCGGCCGTCGCTTCCGTGAGGCCCGGAAACCCGGTGCGATTGGGCAGCTCCGAACCGAACATCAGCCGCAGCAAACCTCCGTGACGAACCGCGAACCGCATATAGGCGCGCCCGACACGAACGATGGTCTCTGCGCGGTCGGCAGGCACGGCGGCAGCCTGGGCGATCTCGCCCCTGAGCTCCGCAAGCCCTTCGACCGCAACATCGACGAGAAGCGCTTCGCGGCTTGCGTAATGTCGATACGGTGCGGCGTGCGAAACGCCGGCGCGCCGCGCGACGGACCGCAAGGAGAGGGCTGCCAGACCTTCTTCTTCGAGAATTTCGCGCGCCGCTTGCCGCAATGATGGCGCCAAGTCGCCGTGGTGATACGGCCGATCCGAACTCATCGTACTCGAGAAACTAGTGGTGCTTGTGCTCTGTCGCGGCGCCGCCTGATGGCGCGCGCGCTCCGATCGGTTCAACGGCAAATACGACTTCAATCGACCCCGCCTTGGCGAATTGAAGAGTCACAGGAAGCATCGTCCCCGATCTGAGCGGCGCTTTCAAACCCGCCAGCATCACATGATAGCCACCGTCGGGTTTGAGCTCGACGGTTGCTCCGGCCGGGACCGTGATGCCGGTGGTCGCCGGACGCATTTTCATGATGCCGCCGTCATTCGTCGTCAGGTGGAACTCGACCCGGTCGGCCTGGGGCGATGAGCCGCCGATGAGCACGTCGGGTTCGCTTCCGTGGTTCATGATCGTCAGATACGCGGCAGCCGTCGGGGCGCCGGGCGGCGTCGCGCGCGCCCATGGCTGCATGATCACGATGGGACTCGCGGTGTGGGCGTGGCTGTTCGGAGCCGCGGCCACGAGGGTCACCATCGGAGCGGGCGCTTTTGCTCCTGGAGACGTGTCGGTCCAGCGGATCTCGTCAGCCGCGCAGCGCTGGACCGTCGCGAAGTAGAGCGGACCGGGCTTCGAGGGCAGCTTCACGAGCAGACCGAACTGGTCGGGTTCGTTCGACGGGAGCCGCCCCTGCCATGTGACCGCGGTCACGCGCGCGCCCGCCCGCTCCGCATTCACGGTCCAGCCTGGCTTTTCCGGCAGATTGAGCACAGCAACCCCCTCGGGGATCTGCACGCGCAAAGCGGTGGTCGGCGAGGCGCCGCAACCGCGCTCGACCTTGAAGAACGCGGCAAAATTGACGCCCGGCCTCAAAGCTCGTTTGCGACAAATTGATCTGCGCGGTCGCGGGAGCCGCAACCAGCAGGCTGAGAGCCGCGCCGACGGCCAGGAGCGTGAAACTGCGAGCCATGGGCCGACTGCTTGCCGAATTTGTCCACATCGCCCGTTTTCATAACCCCAATGTACCCGAATGTCTCGACCCTTGACCAAACTGCCGCAGTGGCCAAGTTTCCACTCGAATGCGCAGGCAGTTCCCCTCATGAAGCGCTGGCTCGTCCGCCTGTCGATCGGGCTCTTGGCGTTTGTTGCCGTTGTGCTCCTCCTCGGGCTGGACTTCGTCTCGTCCTTCCAGCGATCGCTCCCCGTTTATGACGGGACCGTCCAGGTCACGGGTCTAGCTCAGCCGGTCCAGATCCTGCGCGATCGGCACGCCGTGCCGCATATCCTTGCAAATTCCTACGAGGATGCCGCGTTCGGCCTTGGCTTTGTCCATGCCCAGGATCGGCTCTGGCAGATGGAGCTGTCGCGGCGCTTCATCCAGGGGCGCCTCGCCGAAGGGCTGGGCGAGCTTGCTCTCGACGCCGACATCCTGATGCGCACGATGGGTCTCTACCAGGCGGCGGGCCAGGCGCTCGAGCATCTTTCGCCGGAATCGCGGCGTGGGCTGGAGGCGTACTCCGCCGGTGTGAACGCTTATATCGCGACGCACCGGGGACGCTGGCCCATCGAGTTCGTGCTGGCCGGCTTGACGCCGGAACCGTGGACGCCCACCGACAGCATTGCCGTGCTCAAGGGCATGGCGTTCCAGCTCTCCGGGAACGCATTCGGCGAAGCCGCGCGCGCGAGGCTGCTCCCCGTGCTCGGACTGCGAGGGCTGGAGGACTTCTTTCCGCCCTTCGATGCGGCTCCCCTGCCCGGCTATCTCAACGACGTCTTCGCCACCACACGCACCGGCCTCATCCAGGGCGTGCCGGATACGACCGCCTCCGACAATTGGGTGGTGAGCGGTGACCGCAGCGCGTCCGGCAAGCCGCTTCTCGCCAACGACCCGCATTTGGGTTTCACGATCCCATCGTTCTGGTATCTCGCGCATCTTTCTTTCGACGGCGAAGACATTGTCGGCGGTACGCTTCCCGGCATTCCCTCCATTGTTGCCGGGCGCAACCGTAATGCCGCCTGGGGCGTGACCAACACCGGACCCGATACGCAGGACCTCTATCTCGAACGCCTCAACCCCGACAATTCGCGTCAGTACCAGACGCCCGTGGGCATGGCGGAGTTCGAAACCCGCGCGGAGACCATCCGCGTGCGCTTCGGTGGAGAGCGGCGCATCATCGTCCGCAGGTCGCGGCACGGCCCGATCGTTTCCGACACGAACTCCTCCTTCGGCGAAGCGACGCCGGACGGCTACGAGCTTGCGCTTGCCTGGACGGCACTCGATCCCGACGACACGTCGATGGATGCGCTTCTCGCGCTCGGGCGCGCGAAGACCGCGGACGACATCCGGGCCGCCGGCCGGCTGTTCGTCACGCCGATGCAGAACATCGTGTACGCCGATGCCGAGGGAACCTCAGGACATATCGGCCTGATGCTGCCGGGCCGCGTGCCGCAGCGCGCAGAGAGCAACGATTCACTCGGTCTCGTACCGGCGCCGGGCTGGGACGGCCGATATGACTGGCGCGATCCGATTCCTGCCGATGCAATGGTCTCGATCGTCGATCCGCCGTCGGGACATATCGCGACCGCCAACAACAAGACGGCGCCGGACGACTATCCCTACGTGCTGACGCGCGAGTGGGAGTCCAACTATCGCTTCGATCGGATCGAGCAATTGTTGGCCGCCTCAGGCAAACACTCGGTCGAGAGCTTCAAGGCCATCCAAACCGATCCCGTCGACCTCTATGCGCTCGAGCTGAAACGTCGGCTCCTAGCGGCGGGGTCTTTCGAGGGGCGCGCAACGGATGCAGCGCAGCTCTTGACGAATTGGGACGGCGCGATGCTGCGCGACCGTCCCGAGCCGCTGATCTTCTCGGCGTGGGCGCGCGCCCTCGCACCGCGCATCTTCGGCGATGAGCTCGGCGCCAATTTCGAGAACTATTGGGGCTATCGCGACCAGTTCACGCTGCGCGTCCTCGACAATGTCGACGATGCCGGCCGCTGGTGCGACGATCGGGGCACTACGGACACCGAGGACTGCGCGTCGCGGATCCGGCTCGCGCTCGATGACGCGATGGCCGAACTCGCTGCCGCTTACGGCGAGAACATGTCGGCGTGGCGTTGGGGCGACCCTCACCATGCGATCCACGTCCATCGGCCATTGGGCAACTTTCCGGTCATTGGCGGCATGTTCAACCGCGAGGCCGAGATGGATGGAGGAGCGTTCACGCTGCTGCGCGCCGACAACGCAATGGCGAGTGCAAGGCCCTACGCCGCGGTGCACGGCGCAGGCTACCGCGCGATCTACGATCTCGGCGCACCCGACGAGTCGCTCTACATCATCTCGGTCGGGCAGTCGGGCAATGTGTTCTCGCCCTACTACGATGACCTGCTGGGCCTTTGGGCCGGCGCGCAATACATCACCATTCCGACAACCCCCGTCGCGGTCAGCTCGTCTGCCGCCCATGCGCTTTGGCTCGAGCCGGCAAACGCGGTAAACGGCTCAACAAATCCTTAACAGCTGACCCGCCACAGTGACGACCTCTTCAGGGGTGGGTGCTTTGCGATGGCTGGCGACGGCCCGCTGATAATCAAGCGGATCAAGAAGTCGGGTGGCGAAGGCCATCACGGCGGCGCCTGGAAGGTCGCCTACGCGGACTTCGTCACCGCGATGATGGCGTTCTTCCTCCTGATGTGGCTGATCAACACCACGACCCCCGAGCAGAAACGCGGCATCGCGGATTACTTCGCGGCCCAGAACATCTCCAAATCGTCCTCCGGCTCAGGCGGCGTGCTGGCCGGAACGGTCTTCGGCGCCGAAGGCTCACGGGCGGGCGGCGCGGTCACCTCCATGACCGCGCAGCAGGCGCCTTCCCGCCCCAACGACCCGACGCGCACCACGACCGAGGGAGAGCTCAAGAGCGGCGCGACCGATGCCCAAATGCCCAACCGCGAGTTCGAGCAGGCGGAGATGTCTCTGCGTCAGGCGATGCAGCAGATGCCCGACATCGCCGAGCTGTCGCGCAACCTCATCGTGAACGAAACCGCCGAGGGCCTGAACATCCAGCTCGTGGATCAGGAGGGCCAGGCGATGTTCCAGCCGGGAACCGCGGTGCCGCTTCCGAGGACCCGGGCCCTGCTCGAGCAGGTGGCACGGATCGTCGATCGTCTGCCCAATCGCATTTCGATCACCGGCCATACCGACGCGGTCAATTTCGAGGGACCGGACGGCACGACCAATTGGGAGTTGTCCGCCGCCCGCGCGAACGCCGCCCGTGCGGTTCTCGCCAGCCAGGGCATCGATTCCGACCGGATCTTCGAGGTCGCCGGCAAGGCGGGAACGGACCCCCTCCTCCCGAACGACCCCTACGCCTCGTCCAACCGCAGGATCAGCATTCTTCTGATGCGCGAAGCCCCTGTGGTCCCGCCCGGCTATCGCCTCTGATGCAGGGTTTTGGGCCCTGCGGCACGACCCCGCCTTGGCAGAGGGGCTTCACTCGAACTAACCTTTCGCTTGAATTCGGTTGGCGCAGCCCGCTGTTAACGGTCATAATTCCGGCTGTGCGTTGCACTGGTGGGAGCGGCTCTCGAAGCTGAAGCGAGACTTGACCGAGCATTATCTGTCCCGCTTGCCGCAGTTCTTCCTCACACCCGGAGGCGCCTGCCCTTATCTGCCGGGCAAGGTGGAGCGGAAAGTGTTTGCGCGCCTCATGGGGCCGCACGCCGCACCGCTGAACGACGCACTGACTCACTCGGGCTTTCGCCGCAGCCAGATGATCGCCTACCGCCCGGCCTGCGACGGCTGCGCCGCCTGCGTGTCGGTGCGCGTTGTCGCCGGGGAGTTCTCGCCGAGCCGTTCGATGCGCCGCATGGAGCGAAACAACAGCGACATTCTGCGCACCGTCGTGCCGCCGGAAGCCACACGCGAGCAGTTCGCGTTGCTGCAGACCTATCTGGCGAGCCGTCACGCCGGTGGCGGGATGTCCGACATGGGGCTGTTCGACTACGTCGCGATGGTTGAAGAAACGCCCGTCGAGACGATGCTCGTCGAATATCGCGTCCGCGACACGAATGGCGCTGCGGGACGTCTGGTGGCTTGTGCGTTGACCGATGTCCTGCAGGACGGGCTGTCGATGGTCTACAGCTTCTTCGATCCCCAGCTCGCGCATCGCAGCCTCGGCACCTACATGATCCTCGATCATGTCCAGCGCCGCGAAAAGCAAAGCGGCTTCCTTACGTCTATCTCGGCTACTGGGTCCGCGGCAGCCGCAAGATGGACTACAAGGCCCGCTTCCGCCCGCTCGAGGCGCTGGGATCATCGGGCTGGAAGCGGCTTGCGACCGACTAGCTGTCTTCTCGTCGCCGCCGAACCGCGCTTCCCACGCGCACGATCTGCTCATCGGTGATCTTCGCGAACAGCACCGGCGGCGCCTGTATGGGCTGCCCCTGTTCGAGGCCATCGAGGAACTCAGCCATCGGCTCGTCCGGCCAGGGAATGATCTCGGGCGCTTCCATCACCGCATTGTGGATGGTCCTGGCTGCGTTCGGGATGACGGGCCACGACAGATGCCCGAAGAGATGGACCAGGTTGAGCCCCATGCGCACGCTGGCGGCGGCACGGTCCCGGTCGGTCTTGATCGTGGTCCAGGGTGCGGCCCTCGTGAGGTACTCGTTTCCTGAGACCCAGATGAAGCGGAGCTCGCCCAGCGCCTTGCGGAACTCCATCGCCTCCATGTGCTCTGTGTACTGAGCAACACGGCGGTCGAGCTCGGCGATCAGTTCTTTCTCTTCAGGTCCGTAGGAACCGCCCTCGGGCACTTTCCCATCGAAACGCGACACGGTGAAACGGGTCAGGCGATTGACGAAGTTGCCGAGCACGTCGGCGAGATCCTTGTTCACCACGCCCGCGAAATGCGGCCAGGTGAAATTCGAATCGGAGCCTTCCGGAGCATTCGCCATCAGGTAGTAGCGCCAATAGTCGGCGGGCAGGATCTCCAGCGCGGTGTCCATGAACACGCCGCGCTTGCCGCTCGTCGAAAACTTGCCGCCGTCATAGTTGATGTAGTTGAAGCCCTTCAGCTCATCGACGAGCTTCCACGGCTCGCCCGAGCCGAGGATGGTGACCGGAAAGCCGACCGTGTGAAACGGCACGTTGTCCTTGCCCATGAATTCGACGTAGCGGACGTCCTTGGCGTCGTACCACCAGCTGCCGCCACTCATCGCCCTTGCCGTTGCGCGTCCGCCCATTCCCAGGTCGCCGCGATGTACTCGATGGGCGCATCGAACCAGACGTAGAAGACCTTGCCCTTCAGCCGGCCGTCGGCGATGTCGTCCGGCACAGGGATGCCCCAGTTGCAGATCGCGCGTGATCCCGCGATCCTGAAGACCTTCGTCGAGCCATTTGTAGGCGATCGACGTGACGAGCGACGGCCAGATCGTTCTTCTTGCTGTCGATCCATGCGCGCAAGCGTTCGGCGAATTGCGACTGCTTCAAGAACAGATGGGCGCTGTCCTTCACCTCGATGTCCGACGAGCCCGAAAGAGCCGACCGCGGATTGATCAGGTCCGTCGGATCGAGCACGCGTGTGCAATTTTCACACTGGTCGCCGCGGGCGCGGTCATAGCCGCAATGCGGACACGTGCCGATGACATAGCGGTCGGGAAGGAACCGTCCGTCGGCTGCGGAGTAGACTTGGCGCGTCATGCGCACCTCGAGGTGGCCGTTCTTCCACAGGGCCCGCGCGAAATGCTGGGTCAGACTGTGATTCTGCGGGCTCGACGAGCGGCCGAAATAGTCCCACGAGAGACCGAAACTCTCGGCGATGTCCTTCTGGATCTGGTGCCACTCGCGGCAATAGACGTCGACCGGCTGACCGGCTTCCAGAGCCGCGAGCTCGGCCGGCGTGCCGTGCTCGTCGGTCGCGCAAATAAACATGCGTGTCGCGGCCTCTTGCGCGCTGGAATCGCGCATAAACATCGGCCGGGAGCATCGAACCGACGAGGTTCCCCAAATGCTTAACGCCGTTGATATAGGGTAGTGCACTGGTGATCAGAACTCGGACTTTGCCGTTGGAACCGGGCATGCGCTAAACCGCCACTTGCATGAGACTTGGAAGCCGGAAGATTATCGTATGGAAGGTTAGTTGTCGCATTTTCCTGCGACGATGCATAAGGGAGTTGCACGCCACAAAGCGGCGCATAGCGTAGGACGTTGAGCGAACACAAGCGTACCAGTCTGAATATCCGGGCCAAGTTGATTGCAGGCGTGCTGACGGTCATTCCGCTTCTCGTCGTCTGGATCGTCCTCGACTTCGTTTTCGCCATCCTGTTCGCGGTCGGCTCGCCCGTTGCGGCGGGCTTCATCATGTTCGTCACGGATCACTTTCCGACCGCCGATCCGATCCTGACCAATCCCGTCCTCCAGTGGATCGTGGCGATCGTCTGCGCGCTTGCTCCTCCTCTACACCATCGGATCGATTGCCTCGCGCGTGATCGGCAAGAAGGTGATCGAGTTGATGGAGACGCTGATCGCACGCATCCCGTTCGTGCAGACGATCTATTCCGCGTCGAAGAAGCTCTTGTTGATGCTGCAGCAGAAACCGGACCAGGCCGCGCGGATCGTGCTGATCGACTATCCTCACCCTGGAATGAAGACCATCGGATTGGTCACCCGCGTCTTCAACGACTGCGACGACCGGTCAGGAGCTCGCCGCGGTCTATGTGCCGACCGCGTTCAATCCCACCGCGGGCTTCATGCAGATCGTCCCGATGAGCTCGCTCTTGCCCACATCGATGACGATGGACCAGGCGATGACGATGATCGTCTCGGCCGGCGCCATGGGTCCCGAGGACATCAGCATCGCTCCCAAAGGGCGGACACCTGCTCCGCGTCTCGCCGCGGGCGAGTGATCCGTCCGATCGCGAGTTTCGCCGAGTCCCGAAAAAGAAAGTGCCCGCGCAACCTTTCGGCGCGCGGGCACGTCAAATCGTTCTCTCCGGCTTAGAGCGGTGCGAGACCCCTCGGTCCGCGGAGGAACTTGTGGAGATTGCCGTTGCGATGATGCTCGATGAGCGTGCCTTGGCCGCCCAGGTAATAGCGCACCCCGATGTAGAACGTGTTGGTGCTGAACTCGTCGCCTGCCAGGAGCGGATTGCTGATGTTCTCGCTGATCGAAGCGTCGGTGTACTGATAGCCGCCATAGATCGAGACCGGGAACGTCTCGGAGACGAGGAATTCACCTTCGATCCCAAAGTCGGTGTGGAGCAGGTTGCGGCGACCGCAAGTCGGCCCATAGCAGGGTCCCAACTGCGTCGCGCTGGTGATCAGATCGGCCCAAGCTGACCGAGGCGCTGATCCCGAGATTCGGCATGAAATATCCGGCGAGTCCGGCGCCGAGATAGTTTCCGCGTCCGGCCGGACGCCGTGCCGCCACCAAAGAGCCAGCCGCCCTTGGCTTGCGCGGTGATATTTCCGAAATACCACTCGGTGAACACGCCGCCATTCGTCGAGTGAGCCGTAGTCCGTCAGCGTGTTGTAGTTGATGTTGATGCCGAACCGGCTGCCGGGACCTGCCCAGAAGAGGCTGCCGCCCAAATCCCACGTAATGCGAGCTGATGTTCGTCGGTCGAGCTCGTGAAGTAGGATGCATTGAGCTCCCAGTTGAAGCCCGCGATCTCATCGATCGGAAATGCGATCGCCACCCCGAGCGCCGAACGTGTTCAGCTATCGTCGTCGCTGGAGCTATCGTCGTCATCACAGCTCGTGTTGATATACGACACGTCTCGACCATCCCCGCGAAACCCATCAACGTGTCGGCCGCCGCCGGTCCGGCCGCGAGCGTTGCCAGCACGCTCACAGTCCCCAACAATTTTGTCATTCTAGACATCGCAATCTCCCTCGTTTCCACGCGGACCCGTCGTTCTCCAAAGCTGTGGAAAAGCGGCCGCTTTGGCGGCGTCGAAGCGACTCCCCCAATCGCGCTCTTAACATATTTTCCCTGGGGTCTGTAACCCCTTTGGGCCCCAGAACGTGACGATAGTCAGAACGGAAGGCGATTCCCTCAAAAGGCGTCACCCCGCTGCAACAGGGGGATGAGAAGGAATGGCAGATCGTCGGAGTGACGATTGCTCGACCGCGCTGCGCCGAAAGAAGAAGGACGGATCACCCGTGGGGAGGCGGACCGGTCCTTCTCGCAAGTGCAAATTCGTAAGTCAGGCCAGATTAGAACTGGAGGCCTCTGAGCGGGTCGCCCATCCAACCGAGCGTACCGTTGCGGTGCTGGCCGACCAGGTCCGATCGCGCTCCACCGGCAGTAGAAGCGGACGCCAATGAAGAACGCGTCGATATCGTCGCCACTGCCGTCGAGCTGACGTATTGCAGGATAGCCGCCAAAGATCGCGATCGGCATCATCTGCGAGAACAGCCACTCGGCATCGATGTGCCCAGGTGGTCGCATCCCCTTCGTCGCCCAGGAAGTCGACCGTAACAGAACATCGCCCGGAGATCGCGAGATTCGGCATGATGTACCCCGTCGCGCCGACCGCCCACGTAGTAACCATCGGAATCGAAGCCCGCGAACTCGCCGCTCCAACCGCCGCCATGAGCGCCTACGGTGAAGAAGTTGCCGAAGTAGTATTCGCCGAACCCGCCATAGGCGGTCGCGTCAAGATCGAACGCCGCCGCCGAGATCAATGGACTTGTAAGCGACCGTGCCGCCGGCCCGTCCCATCTGAGACGCCCAGAACAGGCTGCCACCGACGTCGAAGATGTCAGCGTCGCCGCCGTCACCGACAGATTGTGGTAGCCGCCATTGATCTGGCCACCGAAATTGGGACCAAAACCAAAGGCGCCTTCGCCATTGATGCACCCCAAGAGTTGGCGTCGCCGCCGCTCACTTCGAGGTGGGAGTATTCGCCACTGAGCGTGCCCGCGAAACCCTGGGGCGCCTCGGCCATGGCCGGTGCAAGGGGGACGGTCGCGACGAGCGCGGTGGTGGCAAGTAACAGCTTCGTTCTATTCAACATTTCAAACTCCTCTTTCGCTTTTCAGTGACGTGTTGGCTGAAACAGCCGTTTGCACCGCAGGCAAGCCAAGACATCCCGCATCAAGGGCCTGAAGCGGAAAGGGCTTTCCGCTTCTGAGCGACAGTCATGTTTGAATGCAGTGCAAGACAGGGGCGCTCGCCGATGACCACATAGCGGTCTACGGGAGCATTGGGGTCACGATCTCCTTCTACTCACTTGTCGTTCAGCCCCACCAGTTGTTTTGTCCTTAGGCGAGCCTATGACGGAGTGAAGACAGACTCGGCCCCCCATGCGTGGGTAGCATGGTTTCCTTCTATTGGACTTAGGGACGACTGCCTCGAGAGCGAGATTTGCCCCGGATTGTTGCAGAAAGCCCACGAAACAGGCTGAACCGCAGGGCGAGACTGCAACCTGAAGATGTAGTAAGTACGATATTGACAATCATTCGCATTTGCCCAAATTAGGAGGGTCCCAGTTGGAGCCTCCGTTCCCAATGATCGTTTGTGTGTGCAACCGGCTGAATGAGGCGAAAATCCATCGCGCCATAGCTTGCGGTGCGGCCTCGCCCGAGCAAGTTTACGCTCTCAACGGCGTAGCGAGGAACTGCGGGACATGCCACGAAACGATCGAAGCCATGCTTCAGGACGCACAAGAAGCGCAAGGTCAGCTTCAGGCGGCAGAATAACGGCCCCGGCTACTTCGGCCGACAAGAAGACGATCGACTTCCTCAATCTCATCCTCAAGAACGAACTCACGGCGATCAACCAGTACTTCCTGCATTCGCGGATGCTGGCCAATTGGGGAGTCTCGGAACTCTCCAAGAAGGAATACGAGGAATTGATCGACGAGATGAAGCACGCGGATTCGCTGGTGCAGCGGATCCTGTTCCTGGGCGGGCTCCCCAATCTCCAATATCTCGACAAGCTTCTGATCGGCGAGACGGTCGAGGAAGTGATCGATTGCGATCTCAAATTCGAGGAGAAGGCGCTCGGCGATCTTCGCGAGGCGATCGCGCATGCCGAGACCATGAAGGATTACGGCTCGCGCATACTCTATGAGGGCATCCTCAAGAGCGAAGAAGATCACATCGATTACCTCAACACGCAGAAGCGCCTGATCGCGGCGATCGGACTTGCCGACTACATCCAGGTGCAGACGCATCCCAACGCAGCGAACGCGCTGGATCCGCCGGGCGAGTGATCGCGGCGTTTCGCGGCTAGATGTGCAGCGGGCGGCCGTCGGCCGCGAGCACCGCTTCGTGCATCATCTCCGACAGCGTCGGATGCGGGAAGATCGTCGCCTGCAGCTCGGCGTCGGTGCCTTCGAGCGTGCGGGCGATGCTGTAGCCCTGGATCAGCTCGGTGACTTCGGCGCCGACCATGTGCGCGCCCAGAAGCTCGCCGGTCTCGGCGTCGAACACCGTCTTGACGAAGCCCTCCGACTTCGCCGAGCGCGATCGCCTTGCCGTTGCCGATGAACGGGAACTTGCCGACCTTGATCTTGCGGCCGGTCTCTTTCGCCTTCGCTTCGGTCAGACCGATGCTCGCGACTTGCGGCCAGCAATAGGTGCAGCCCGGCACATTGGATGTGTTGAGCGGGTGCACGCCTTTCACGCCGGCGATGCGCTCGGCGACGATGACGCCCTCGTGCATCGCCTTGTGCGCGAGCCAGGGCGGACCGACGAGATCGCCGATCGCCCATAGGCCCGGCACGCCGGTCTCGCCCCACTGGTTCACGACGACATGGGTCTTATCGACCTTCACGCCCAGCTGTTCGAGGCCGATATTCTCGACATTGCCGACGATGCCGACGGCGAGGATGACGCGATCGACGGTGATCTGCTCGGTCTTGCCGTCTTTCGCTTTCAGCGTCGCGGTGACCTGGTTCGCGCCCTTGTCGAGCTTGCTGACGGTGGTGGCGGTCTTGATCACCATGCCCTGCTTGGTGAACTGCTTCGCCGCGAAGGCGGAGATTTCTTCATCCTCGACCGGAAGGATGCGGTCGAGCACTTCGACCACGGTCACTTCGGCGCCGAGCGTGCGGTAGAAGCTCGCGAACTCGATGCCGATCGCGCCGGAGCCGACAACGAGCAGGCGCTTTGGGAATTCCTTGGGCACCATCGCATGGCGATAGGTCCACACCAGAGTGCCGTCGGCTTCGAGCCCGGGAAACTCGCGCGCGCGCGCGCCGGTCGCCAGCACGATGTGCTTCGCGGAATAGTCCGTGGTCTGACCGTTCTTGGCGACCGAGATGGCCCCTGCCCCTTTGAGCTTCGCCTCGCCGTCGATGACCGTGATCTTGTGCTTCTTCATCAGGCCTTTGACGCCGTTGGTCAGCTGGCCGGCCACCTTGCGCGAGCGCTCGACGATCTTGGCGAGATCGAAGCGGAAATTCTCGCCGGAGAAGCCGAATTCGTTCAGCCGGTGCAGCAGGTGCCAGATCTCGGAGGAGCGCAGCAGCGCCTTGGTCGGAATGCAGCCCCAGTTCAGGCAGATGCCGCCGAGATTCTCGCGCTCGACGACCGCGGTCTTGAGCCCGAGCTGGGCGCTGCGGATCGCGCAGACATAGCCGCCCGGCCCGCCTCCGATGACGATCACATCGAATGCTTCAGCCATGAGCGATGATCGCCGTCATAGGAGCATCGAAGCCGGTTCTTCGACGAAGGACTTGAAGGTCTGCAGGAACCGCGCGCCCGTCGCGCCGTCGATGACGCGGTGATCGCACGACATCGTCACCGTCATGATGTTGGCGACGACGATCTTACCGTCGCGAGCCACGGCGCGTTCCTCGCCCGCGCCGATCGCGATGATCGCGCTTTGCGGCGGATTGATCACCGCGGTGAAATTGCGCATGCCGAACATGCCGAGATTGGAGATCGAGAAGCTGCCGCCCTCGTAATCCTGCGGCTTCAGCTTCTTCGCCTTGGCGCGTTCGGCGAGCGAGCGAATCTCGTTCGAGATCGCGACCAGCCCCTTGCGTTTCCGCATGGAACACGATCGGCGTGATGAGCCCCGGATTGAGATCGACGGCGACGCCGATATCGGCGTGCTTGTGGCGGAGAAGCGCTGTGTCGGTCCAGCTCGAATTGACGTCCGGATGGCGCATCAGCGCTTCGGCGGCCGCTTTCAGCACGAAATCGTTGACCGAGAGCTTATAGGCGCCAGGTCCATCCTTCGGCGACTTCGCATTCAGCCGCGCGCGAATCTCCATCAGCGCGCCGATGTCGCAATCGACGGTCAGGTAGTAGTGCGGGATCAGCGCTTTCGCCGAGGTCAGACGGCGGGCGATCGTCTTCCGCATCGAGTCGTGCGGCACGACCTCGTATTCGCCGTCCTTGTAGAACAGCTTCGCGTCCGGCGAGCGGCGCGATCAGCGTTGGCCCGGCCGGTTGCGGCTGCTCCGCAGCAACGCGCGCCGCAGGTGCTGCGCTCGGTTGCGCCGCGTGCGGTGCACCGCCTTTTGCCGCGGCCTCAACGTCGGCTTTGACGATACGGCCGCGCGGGCCCGATCCCTGAAGCGTCTCCAGCTTTACGCCGGCGATCTGCGCCACGCGACGCGCCGAGCGGCGATGCGAAAATCCGTGCGCCATTCGCGGCCGAGCAGCCGGTGCTGCCTGTGCGGCAGCGGCGCGGTTGCCGCGGGTGCCGGCGCAGCGCTGGCGCGGCAGCGGCGGCTGTCGGCTGCGGAGCTCGGCTGCGCGGCGCGGCGGCTTGCGGCTTCGCCGGCGATGCCGGCCCCATCGCCTCGCGGATCGCTTTCATCGCCGAGGGGATGTCTCCGGCGCGGGCCTGCCTCGGCCGTCTCGCCCTCGCCCAGCAGCGTCGCGATCGGCGCATTGACCTTCACGCCTTCGGCGCCTTCGGGCACGAGCAGTCTTCCGATGCGGCCTTCGTCGATCGCTTCGAATTCCATCGTCGCCTTGTCGGTCTCGATCTCGGCCAGGATGTCGCCGGTCTTGACGGCATCGCCCTCTTTGACGTGCCACTTGGCGAGCTTGCCCTCCTCCATGGTGGGCGACAGCGCGGGCATCAGGATCTGGGTGGACATGCGCGCGCGGTCTCTAGCGGTAGCAGACGGCTTTCGCCGCGGCGACGACATCGTCCACGGTGGGCAGCGCGAGCTTCTCGAGCCGCGCCGCATAGGGCATCGGTACGTCCTTGCCGGTGATGCGCATGGGCGGCGCATCGAGCCAATCGAACGCCTGATCGACGACGATGGCCGCGATCTCCGAGCCGATCGAACACACCGGCCAGCCCTGCTCGACGGTCACGATGCGGTTCGTCTTCTTCACCGACTCGACGATGGTCGCGCTGTCGAGCGGGCGCAACGTGCGGAGATCGATGATCTCGGCCTCGATGCCCTCTTTCGCCAGCGCTTCGGCGGCCTCGATGCACATGCCGATCGAAATGGAGTGCGAGACCAGCGTCACGTGCGAGCCCTCGCGCACCACGCGCGCCTTGCCGATCGGCAGCACGAAGTCATCGAGCTTCGGCACCGGGAACGAGCGGCCATAGACGATCTCGTTCTCGAGGAAGATCACCGGATTGGGATCGCGGATGGCGGCCTTCAGCAGGCCCTTCGCGTCCGCCGCGAAGTACGGCGATACCACCTTGAGGCCCGGAATCTGCGCGTACCACGCGGAGTAGTCCTGGCTGTGCTGCGCGGCCACGCGTGCGGCGGGACCGTTGGGGCCGCGAAACACGATCGGGCAGCCCATCTGCCCGCCGGACATGTAGAGCGTCTTTGCCGCCGAATTGATGATCTGGTCGATCGCCTGCATGGCGAAATTGAAGGTCATGAACTCGACGATCGGTTTCAGACCGCCGAACGCGGCGCCGACGCCAAGCCCGGCGAAGCCCTGCTCGGTGATCGGCGTGTCGATGACGCGGCGATCGCCGAACTCCTCGAGGAGACCCTGGCTGACCTTGTACGCGCCCTGATATTCGGCGACTTCCTCGCCCATCAGGAACACGGTGTCGTCGCGGCGCATTTCTTCGGCCATCGCGTCGCGAAGGGCCTCGCGCACCGTCATCGTGACGAATTCGGTGCCCGCGGGGATCGCGGGATCATTGGCGACAACGACGGGTGCCGGTGCGGACGCTGCCGGCGCGGGAGAAGCGGCCGGTGCTTGTTGCGGCGCCGGACGCAGCAGATGATCGATGACATCGGCGCCGCCCTTCCTGACCTTCGGTTCGGCGGCGAGTGCGGCCGGTTTTGCGGCGGGTGCAGGCGCGCTTTCACCATCGCGCGCGAGCTCGGCGATCGGTGCGTTGACCTTCACGCCTTCCGCACCTTCGGGCACGAGCAGTTTTGCGATGCGGCCTTCGTCGATCGACTCGAACTCCATCGTCGCTTTGTCGGTCTCGATCTCGGCCAGGATGTCGCCCGCTTTGACCGCATCGCCTTCCTTCACATGCCACTTGGCGAGCTTGCCCTCCTCCATGGTGGGCGAGAGCGCGGGCATCAGGATTTGAGTCATCGAAGGCCTGCTTGAATGGAATTGGCCGTGGAACCAGGCCTATTTAACGATGTCCGTGTAGAGTTCTTCGGGGGCGGGTTCCGGCGACTCGATGCCGAATTCGGCAGCGCGATTGATGATGTCGCGCACCTCCTTGTCGACCGACTTGAGCTCGTCGTCCCGCATGATGCCCCGCTGCACGAGGCGCGCTCCGAACGTGTCGATCGGGTCGTGCTTCTCGCGCACCTGCTGGACTTCCTCGCGCGTGCGGTACTTCGCGGGATCCGACATGGAATGACCGCGATAGCGGTAGGTCTTCATTTCGAGGATGATCGGACCATTGCCCGCGCGTGCCCAGGCCACCGCTTTCATGCCCGCAGCATGCACGGCCTCGACATCCATGCCGTCGACCGCTTCGCCCGGAATGTTGTGCGAGGCGCCGCGCTTGTAGAGATGCGTTTCGGCGGTGGACCGCGCAACGGCCGTTCCCATCGCGTACTGGTTGTTCTCGATCACATAGATGACCGGCAGCTTCCACAGCTCGGCCATGTTGAACGACTCGAAGACCTGGCCCTGGTTGGCGGCGCCGTCGCCGAAATAGGTCACGCACACCGCGTCGTTCTTGCGGTAGCGGTTGGCGAAGGCGAGCCCTGTGCCGATCGGCACATTCGCACCCACGATGCCGTGACCGCCGAAGAAGTTCTTCTCGCGGCTGAACATGTGCATCGAGCCGCCCTTGCCCTTCGAGTAGCCCGTGGCGCGCCCGGTGAGCTCGGCCATCACGCCGCCCGGGTCCATGCCGCAGGCGAGCATATGGCCGTGATCGCGATACGTTGTGATCACCTGGTCGGCCGGACGCAGCGCGCCCTGCATCCCGACCACGACCGCTTCCTGGCCGATATAGAGATGGCAGAATCCACCGATCAGGCCCATGCCGTAGAGCTGACCCGCCTTCTCTTCGAAGCGGCGGATCAAGAGCATGTCCCGATAGAATTTCTTCAGGCGGTCAACCGCCGCCCTATCCGGCACGTCCGTCATCTTCCTGATTTCGGCTTCACTGCCGGCGGCTGCCGCCGCTTCCGCGCGCGCCATATCGTTCCCTGCCGCCCCCGTCGTTTTCTCGGACAAACCAAACGCGCGCCTTATGGCAAGGGCGGGACGTTCTTGGCAAGCCGGATCGTCTATCCGGCTGATTCCTAGCGCTTTTCGCGGGGGACCGCCACCTCATCCGGACGCGTCTCGAGAAGCACGCCGCGGGCGACTTCCTCCAAGAGGTCGGCGTCGATGGCGCGGCCGTTCAGAAGCGAGATGCGATGCTCGAGCGCTTCGCGCTTGGCGCGGATGCCGGAAAGGTCGCCCTTTGCCGCCGCCAGCTCGGTCCGCGTCTGGCTCCAGGCGATAAGCCCGCGGTTTCCGAAGATTCCGGAATAGCCAAAGTAGAGACAGATCGAGCAGCAGATCGCGGGAACGGCGATCGTGCCGAAATTTCGTCCGACGCGGCGACGCAGTTGCATGAGCGCTAGGGAATCACATCCCAATTCAGTGGGTCAAGTGACAATCATCAGATCACGGAGCGTCATAAGCGCTCGCTCGCGTTTCAGTAGGGCGTGCCGTCCTTGTGCGTGAAGACACGGCTCTTTCCATCCTCGCTCTTCACGGTGACGAGATCATCGTCCGGATAGCTCGCGCTGTCGCCGGGCGTTCGATCGCCGATCTCGAGATAGATCACGTCCTTTTGTCCGCGGTTGATGAGATGATGCGCGTTGCCGGTTCCCGCCTTGAAGCCGGCGCACATGCCGGGCTTGAGCTGCGTCTCGCCCTCGTCGGTGACCAGCACCGGATGTCCTTCGACGACGTAGATGAACTCGTCCTGCTTCGTGTGCGCATGGCGCAGCGCCGACATCGCGCCGGGCTTCAGCGTGGTGAGATTCACCCCGAAGACGGTGAGCCCGAAGAGATCGCCCAACGGACGCTTGATGCGGCCTCCGACGCGCGCGGCAAATTGTTCGGGATAGACGCTCTTGCGCGCACGCTCCGCCGCTTCGGCGGCGAAAATGGCGACGGGATTGGAAGACATGTCCGCCCTCGTTCGTGTGGAGAGGGGGACTCTAGATCACGCACGCAAAAACGCCAGGGCGCGGCGTGCGCGCCCTGGCGTTGAGAATGCGCTCCGTTACTTCGCGTCGGCCCGCTGTTGCGCGGTCGGACGGAGCGTGAGCTTCGACACGCGCCAGGACAGCAGCTCCGCAACCAGGAGATTGTTCTCTGACGGGCACGCGATCTCGATGGATCCAGGCGAACTTGCCCGGTGCACGGCCTAATTCGCCGACCTGTCCCAAGACCCTGCCGTCGAGCGTGAGCTTGTAGATGCGCCCCGGGTACGAGTCGGAGATGTACAGCACCTGGTTCGGTCCCGGCGTGATGCAAAGCGTCCACGGCGCGCCGGGCAACTGGCTCTTATTGACGGCATTCGGGTTCGGTACGTTGCCGATGACAGGCTTCATGCCTGCGGGCGCCGTGACGTCGATCTTGATCACGCGCTGGAACTGGCCATTGCCGTTGAACACCTGGATGCGCTTGTTGGCACGGTCACCGACATAGACGTTCCCCTGGGCATCGGTGGCGATGGTGTGCGGCTGGAACATCCTGCCCGTCGGAGGCTCGGTGTTGCCCATGTACTGGCCGCGATCGCCCCACTGCATGAGCCAGTTGCCGTCCCTGTCGTATTTGGCGACGCGCGAGTTGATGTAGCCGTCGCTGACATAGATGTTGCCCTGCGCGTCGAAGGCCATGTCGGTGACCTGACGGAACAGGCCGTCGATGGCCGGCAGCGGCGGTTCCGGATGCTCCAGCGGGTGCGCAAATTCGTCCGACGCTTCAGGCTTGCGGCCCAGCATCATGACCGGGCGACCCTGTGGGTTGAACTTGATCACCATGTCGGAGCCCTTGTCCGCAACCCAGATATTGTCCTGGGCGTCCACGCGGACCGCGTGGGCATAGCTCCACGCGTAGAGGTTCTTGCCGATCTCGCGGACGAAATTGCCTTGCGGGTTGAACTCGAGCAGCTGGGCGGCGCGCGCACCATAAGCGGGGCCGTCGGTGGTGCCGCGATGGAAGACGAAGATATTGCCGCGCGAATTGACCGCAACGCCCGCGACTTCACCGAGGAACAGATCATCGGGCATCTTGAGGAAATTCACGTCCGTATCGAACGGGATCGCGGGCGGGTTTTCCGCCGCGATGACCGGGGCGGCCGACAGCAATAGCAACGCGACGAGACCGATTTTTTTCATGAGACCCTCCTGACGTCTCCGCGCCCCGAATGCGGGGCACGTATCGTTGCGCGAAGCATAGTGGAAGGCGCCGGGGACTGACAACTCGCTCGTCAGGCGCGCAGCACGCCGCGGCCCGCATAAACGGCTTGATCGCCAAGCTCTTCTTCGATGCGCAGAAGCTGGTTGTACTTGGCGATCCGGTCGGAGCGTGAGAGAGACCCGGTCTTGATCTGCCCGCAATTGGTCGCGACCGCGAGGTCGGCGATGGTGGCGTCTTCGGTTTCGCCCGAGCGGTGGGACATCACTGCCCGGTAGCCCACCCGATGCGCGGTTTCCACGGCGTCTAACGTTTCCGTGAGCGTGCCGATCTGGTTGACCTTGACGAGGATCGCATTGGCGATGCCCTTCGCGATGCCCTCCTTCAGGCGTGCCGTGTTCGTCACGAACAGATCGTCGCCCACGAGCTGCACGCGCGATCCGAGCGCTTTGGTCAATTGCGCCCAGCCGGCCCAATCGTCTTCCGCCATGCCGTCTTCGATCGAGACGATCGGATAGCGCTTGCAGAGCTCCTCGTAGAAACGCGTCATCCCCGCACCATCGAGGACCTTACCCTCGCCTTCGAGGACGTACTTGCCGTCCTCGAAGAATTCGGTCGATGCGGAATCGAGCGCCAGCACCACTTGCTCGCCGGGCTTGTAGCCTGCGTTGGCGATCGCGCGCATGATGAACGAGAGCGCCTCATCGGCCGATTTCAGGTTGGGCGCGAAGCCACCCTCATCCCCGACATTGGTGTTGTGGCCGGCATCTTTCAGCGCCTTGCGGAGCGCGTGGAAAACTTCGGCACCGCAGCGCAACCCCTCGCTGAAGCTCGGCGCGCCGACGGGCATGATCATGAATTCCTGGAAGTCGATCGGATTGTCGGCGTGCGCACCGCCATTGATGATGTTCATCATCGGGACCGGCAGCACCTGCGCCTTTGGGCCGCCGACATAGCGATAGAGCGGAAGGCCCGATGCCGAGGCGGCCGCTTTCGCCACGGCGAGCGACACGCCGAGGATCGCATTTGCACCCAGCCGCTTCTTGTTCGGCGTGCCATCGAGCGCGCACATCACGCGATCGATGCGCACCTGGTCCTCGGCATCCATGCCGGCGACGGCGTCGAAGATTTCGCCGTTGACCGCGTCTACCGCCTGGGTGACGCCCTTGCCGCCATAGCGATTGCCGCCGTCGCGCAGCTCGTGCGCTTCGTGTGCGCCTGTCGACGCGCCCGAAGGCACGGCCGCGCGCCCAAAATGGCCGCCCTCCAGTTTCACATCGACCTCGACCGTGGGATTGCCACGGCTGTCGAGGATCTCCCGCGCAACGATGTCGACTATGGCTGTCATGCTCTCACCAACTGTATCGGACGGTTCTACGGTCGCGCGGCCCCATCATCAAGCCGGACGAGACCGCCTTGAGAAAATCCGTTATGAAAGCAGGCAGCGGGGGCCAGGAACACGGGGGGGAATTGCATGCCCGACGGCAATCATCTCGTCGCCATCGATACGTTGTTGGCCATTCTGCTTACATTTCTGGCATCGGGCCGCGTGTCGCAGATGCGCGGCAAGCACGGCATCCACGCCCCCGCGACCGTCGGCCATCCCGAATTCGAACGCGCCTTCAGAGCTCATGCGAACACGGTCGAGAACCTCATCCTTTACATTCCGCTTTTGTGGATGGCGGCGTTCTTCTATGGCGGGCAGCTTCCGTTTTGGGTCGGACTCGTCTGGATCGTCGGCCGTGTGCTCTATATCGCCGGCTACAGCACGAACGACACGAGCAAACGCGCGCCCGGCGCCTATCTCGGCTATGCGTCGCTCGCGGGTCTTGCAGTCCTGGCGGTTCTTGGTCTGCTCGGCATTCAGCTCATCCCGGCTCAGGCCTGAGCGGCGCGCCGTTTCGCGATCCGGTCGATCTCAACCAATTCCGCAAGGAGCTCCGGCAAGTCCTTGAGCTTGAGCATGTTTGGGCCATCGGATGGCGCTCTGTCCGGGTCCTCATGCGTCTCCATGAAGACAGCGGCTACACCGATCGCGACCGCGGCGCGGGCAAGAACGGGAACCATGTCGCGCTCGCCGCCTGAGGCGGTGCCCTGCCCGCCCGGCTGCTGCACCGAATGGGTCGCGTCGAACACGACCGGCGCGCCCAACTTCGCCAGGATCGGCAGCGCCCGCATGTCGGACACCAGCGTGTTGTAACCGAATGAAACCCCGCGCTCCGTCGTCAGCACGTTCGGGTTGCCGGCGCCGGTGACTTTCGCGATCACGTTCTTCATGTCCCAGGGCGCCAGGAACTGCCCCTTCTTGACGTTGATGACGCGTCCGGTTTCGGCGGCGGCAATCAGCAGATCGGTTTGCCGGCACAGGAACGCCGGGATCTGCAGCACGTCGACCGCTTCGGCCACGGACGCACATTGCTCGCGCTCGTGCACGTCGGTGAGAACGGGAATGCCGAGACGCTCTCGGATTTCGGCGAAGATCGGGAGCGCGAGCTCGATCCCCAATCCGCGCGCGCTGTTCGCGCTCGTGCGGTTGGCCTTGTCGAAGCTCGTCTTGTAGATCAGTCCGACACCCGCCTTGCGCGCGACCTCTTTGAGCGCCGATCGCCATCTCGAGCGCATGATCGCGCGACTCGAGCGCACAAGGACCCGCGATGATGCTCAGCGGCTTCTTGTTGCCGATCTCGACCGAGCCGACTTTGACGACAGGATTGGGTGTGGTCATCCGATACTCCTACCGCGCTTCGGCTGCGGGGTCGAGTTTGCGCTTCTCGAGACCGCGCCAGCGCGCTACTTGTCCTTCGGCATCGGCGCGAGCGCGGACAAACTGATGCCGCGCTTGATCTGATCCATCTGCCACTCGTCGAGGCGCTCTTGTTCGAGCCCGGCGGCAGCGACTTCGGCCACGAGCGCGGAAGGAATAACGATGACGCCATCGGCATCGGCAACGATGATGTCGTCGGGAAACACCGCGACCCCGCCGCAGCCGATGGGCGTCTGCCACTCGACCAGCATCAAATGCGTTGCCGGCGGCGGCGCCGTGATTCCAACGGTCCAAATCGGCAGCCCGATCGCCATGAGACCGTTACGGTCGCGCACGGCTCCGTCGGTGACGATGCCGGAAACGCCGCGCTTGGCCATGCGCGCCACCACAATGTCCCCGAACGTCGCTGCTGCCATCGTGCCCCGTGCGTCAGCGACGGCGATGCAGCCCGGCGGCATCGCCTCGACCGCGTCGCGGTTCACCGGCAGCTTCTTCGGAACAGCGCCCGGAACGTCTTCGCGCACGGGGATGAAGCGCATCGTGAACGCGCGCCCGACCGTGCGCGGCTGATCGAGCTTGAGCGGCATCGGTCCGCGCACCCACTGATTGCGCAGTCCCATCTTCAGAAGAACGCCGGCGATCGAATCGGTCGTCACGCGCTTCAGCGTCTCGAACAGCGCGGCGTCTTCCTGCATCAGACGAGTCTCGATTGCTGGACCGCTGCGCCGATGAACGAAGCGAACAGCGGATGGGGTTCAAGGGGCTTCGACTTCAGCTCCGGATGGAATTGCACGCCGATGAACCAGGGATGATCGGGAATCTCGACGATCTCGGGCAACAATCCGTCGGGCGAGAGACCGGAGAACACGAGCCCGTGCTCCTCCAGCTGACGCCGATAGCCGATATTCACTTCGTAGCGGTGACGGTGACGCTCGCTGATGGTGTTCGAGCCGTAAATCTGCGCGACGCGGCTGTTCGCTTTCAGGATGGCGTCATAGGCGCCGACCCGCATCGTGCCGCCGAGATCGGTGTCGGCATTGCGCCGCTGGACCTCGTTGCCCTTGGTCCACTCCGTCATCAATGCGATCACCGGATGGCGCGGCCACTCGTTCCGGCTCTTCGCGAACTCGGTCGAGCCCGCACCCTGCAAACCCGCGAGATTGCGCGCCGCTTCGATCACCGCCATCTGCATGCCGAAACAAATCCCGAAGAACGGGACCTGCCGCTTGCGTGCGAAACACACAGCCTCGATTTTTCCTTCCGTGCCGCGCTCGCCGAAGCCGCCGGGCACGAGGATGCCGTTCATGTCCTCGAGATAGACAGCCGCATCGTCCTTCTCGAAGACCTCGCTCTCGATCCATTCGACGTTGACGCGGACATTGTTGGCGAGCCCGCCATGGACGAGCGCTTCGATCAGGGATTTGTACGAAGTCCTTGACCGCCATGTACTTGCCGACAACGGCGATCTTCACTTCGCCCTCGGGCTTCAGCACGCGGTCCACGACCGCGCGCCAGCGCGACAGATCGGGCGGCGGCGCATCCTTGATGCCGAACACCGAGAGCACTTCGGTATCGAACCCGACCTCGTGATAGCTGATCGGCGCGTCGTAGATCGTCTGGAGATTCATCGCCGGGATCACGCGCTCGGGACGCACATTGCAGAACAGCGCGATCTTCCGGCGTTCCTCCAGCGGGATCTCCCTGTCCGAGCGGCAGAGCAGAATGTCCGGCTGGATACCGATGCTGCGCAGCTCCTTGACCGAGTGCTGGGTCGGCTTGGTCTTCAGCTCGCCCGCCGACGTGATGTACGGCACGAGCGTCAAGTGCACGTAGCAGGATTGGTCGGGACCAAGCTCGTTCCCGAGCTGGCGAATCGCCTCGAAGAACGGCAGCCCCTCGATGTCGCCGACCGTGCCGCCGATCTCGCACAGCAGAAAGTCGACGCCGTCATGGCGCGCCATGACGAATTCTTTGATCGCGTCGGTCACGTGCGGAATGACCTGGACGGTCCGGCCGAGATAGAGGCCCTGGCGTTCCTTCGCGATGATCCCCTGATAGATGCGCCCGGCGGTGACATTGTCCGACCGCGATGAGGCAACACCGGTGAACCGCTCATAGTGGCCGAGATCGAGGTCGGTCTCGGCGCCATCGTCGGTCACGTAGACTTCGCCGTGCTGATAGGGGCTCATCGTCCCCGGATCGACGTTGAGATACGGATCCAGCTTCCTGAGCCTGACGGTGTAGCCGCGCGCCTGGAGCAGCGCGCCCAGCGCCGCAGACGCCAAACCCTTCCCAAGCGAGGAGACCACGCCGCCGGTAATAAAAATCAACCGCGCCATGGAATTGCACCATGTCGTAACGCCAACGCCCGCTCAAGCGCTTTCGGGGGCCTTATCGACAGGTTTGAGAGGAAGGCGATCAGGTTCACTTCGCCGCAGGAGGGACCCCTGCCGGCGCGGCTGGCGCAGGCGTAGCAGGAGCCGCTGGCGCCGGGGCAGCCCCTGCAGGCGCGCCAGGCGCGCCTCCGGGCGCCGCGCGGTGCGATCGGAAGGCTGGGAAGCGTCGGGGGGGCGCCAGGCGCGCCAGGAACCGCTGGACCTGCCGGGGCGCCCGGTATCAGCAGGTTGTTTTGGCGCGTTCCCAGCGTCATCAGGGTTAACGTCATGCTGGTGACGAAGAACGCAACGCCCAGGATGACGGTGGTGCGCGTCAGGGTGCTCGTAGCCCCACGCTGGCGAGAACAGGCCCCCGAGCCCCGATCCGCCGCCGCCCATACCAAGGGCGCCGCCTTCGGAGCGTTGCAGCATGATCACGAAGATCAGCGCGACGGCGACCAAAAGGTGAATGACAATGAGCACCGCTTGCATGGAGGACGGCGACTTTCCGCTTGGAGCCCGTAAGACTGGTTTTGAGTGAGATGGCGGGCGGACAGGGCCGCGTCAATAGACGAAACGCTCCATCGAGGGAAGCCTCCCGCTTCCTCTGTCGCTCCTAACGCTTTGGTGCAGCCCTCACGATCCGAAGGAAATCGGCGGCCTTAAGGCTCGCCCCGCCGACGAGAGCGCCGTCTACATTGGGAATGGCGAGGATCTCGGCTGCGTTCTCGGGCTTCACGGATCCGCCATAGAGAATGCGGATGTTCGCGTTGTCCGGTCCGCGTTCGCGCAAGGCCGCGCGAATCGCCGCATGCATCTCCTGAATTTCGCCCGTCGTCGGCGTACGGCCCGTTCCAATCGCCCACACCGGCTCGTAGGCGACGGCAGCCTCGTTGCTGCCGAACTCGGCCGGGAGGCTTTCGCGAAGCTGCACGCTCACGACATCGATGGCGCGCCCGGCGAGGCGCTCAGCCTCGGTTTCGCCTACGCAGACGACGGCATAGAGAGAGGCTCGCTGCGCAGCCCTCGCTTTGGCGGCGACAATCTCATTTGATTCGCCGTGAAACTGCCTTCGCTCCGAATGCCCGACGATCACGGCCGTGGCGCCTGCATCGCGCAGCATCTCGGCCGAAATGTCACCGGTGAAGGCACCGGCCGGCTGAGGATGGCAGTCCTGGCCACCGATCGCGATCGCACTCCCGGCGGCCGCCCGGGCGGCCTCGGTGATGAGGGTCGCGGGCGGGCAGATCAGGACGTCGCCGAAAGGCGGCTCGTCCGCAAATGCGCGGCCAAGCGCCCGGATTTCGCCGACCGCCCCTTTCAAGCCATTCATCTTCCAGTTGCCCGCGAGAAGCGTACGCATAGTTGTGTTCCGCGGCATACCAGCCGCAGGTCCCGTAAAGCTTGCTGTAGCCCGGCCCTCTCCCTATCATCCGCGGCCCTTGGAAGCCATTTGGTTGTGTCATGCTGCAGCAGCTCCGCAAAGCCTCGAAATCACCGGTTGCAACCGTCGTCATCGGCGTCCTGGTGCTGGCGTTCGCACTCTGGGGTGTCGCGGACATTTTCCGCGGCGGAGCCGACACCGTCGTGGCCGATGTTGGCGGCACGCAGATTTCCGACATCGAGTACGACCTCCAGCTCAAGAATCAGATTCGCGGCTACTCCCAGCAGATGAAGACCGAGCTCACGCTGGAGCAGGCGCGCGCGATGGGGCTCGACCGCACGGTGCTCGAGAACTCCATCAACCGGGCCGCGTTGGACGAGCGCAGCCGCGGGCTTGGGCTTGTGGCGAGCCGGGCGACCGTCGAGTCGCAGTTCACGAGCGATCCGGCGTTCCGAGGCGCGAGCGGCGCCTTCGATCCTTTCCTGTTCCAGCAGGCGCTTCAGAGCAGCGGCTACACGGTCGCGGGCTTCTATGAGCAGACCGGCGAGGACGTCACGCGCCGCCAGATGATCACCGCGCTCATCGGCGGCATGGCGGCGCCGCCGGGGCTGACGGGCCTGATCTACGACGTCTACAACGAGCAGCGGACGATCGAATATCTCGTCGTGACGCCCGAAGAGGCGGGCCAGGTGCCGGAGCCGACAGCGGCCGACCTGGAAGCGTTCCACATGGCGCGCGGCAACGACCTGTTCAGTTCGCCGGAATACCGCTCGTTCGAATACGTCACGATCCGTCCCGACGAAGTCGCGAAGGAGATCGAAGTCTCCGATGCCGATCTCCGCATGGAATACGACGCCAACAAAGCCGAGTACGAAGTCGCCGAGCAGCGCGACATCGAACAGATCGTGTTCCCGGACAAGGCCACTGCCGACGCAGCCGCCGCGCGCATCAAGACGCCGGAGGACTTCGCCACCGTCGCGCGCGAACGCGGGCTTTCAGCCGACGATGTGAAGCTCGGCACGTTTACGTCGGCCGCGATTGACGCGCGGCTGAGGGACGCCGCCTTCATGGCCGCAGACGGAGCAGCCACCCAACCGGTCCAAGGACCGTTCGGCTGGGTGATCCTGCGCGTGGCCCGCGTGGTGCCTGGACAATCGAGGACCTTCGAGGAGGTCCAAGACCAGATCCGGACGAATCTCTCCAATCAGCGCGCGCTGGCACGGATGGCCGAGGTCGCGAATGCGTTCGAGGATGATCGCGCCGCCGGCGACACGATCGCCGAGGCGGCGATGAAGCACGGCCTGATCGTGCGCCAGATCGTGGCCGCCGATCGCAACGGCATGACGCCGGAAGGCGGCGTCGCGGACATCCCGCTCGTGCCCGACTTCCTGGAGCAGGTGTTCCAGATCGAAACCGGGGACGAAGGCGACCTCTTCATGACGATGGAGGGCGGGGCCTACGCGGTGAAGATGAATTCGATCACGCCGCCCGCGGTTAGACCGTTCGACCAAGTGCGCGAACAGGTGCGCGAAGCCTTTATCGCGGACGCACGCACGAAGCTGCTCCAAACCAGGGTCCAGACCTTGGCCGATGAAGCGCAAAAGAGCGGAAGCCTCGCCGAGGCGGCGCGCGCGCTCAGGCGCTCGCCCACGACCAGCATGCCGCTCCGGCGCGGACAGGCGGACAATGTCGTATCCGCGGCGCTTTCGAATCAGATCTTCGCCGCGACACAGGGCTCGATCGTCAGGGGCCAGGCCGCTTCGGGCGACGGTCAGGTGATTGCGCGCGTGGCCAGCGTCGTGCATCCCGAGCCCGATGTGAGCGCGATGGAATATGAGCAGTTCCGTCAGACCGCAGCTCAGCAACTGAGCGAAACCATCGTCGATACGATGGCGCAGGCGGCGCGCGCCGATGCGGGCGTCACCATCCATGACGCAACGGTCCAGCGCATCCTCGGCGAACCGCAGCTGCTGCAGTAATTTCATGGACATTTCGCCTGGCTTTTCTGCGTTCGCGTCCGAATACGACAAGGGCCGGCCGCAAGCGGTTCATGTGCGGCTGGTGGCCGACCTCGAGACGCCGGTCTCGGTGTTCCTCAAGCTCGCCGAGGGAAAGGACAACGCTTTCCTTCTGGAGAGCGTCCAGGGCGGCGAAGCGCGCGGCCGCTACTCGATCATCGGCTTCAACCCGGACCTGATCTGGCGCTGCCGCGACGGCAAAGCCGAAGTGCAACGCGCGGATGGATTTGTCGCGGAGGATTCGGATGCGCCGCTGAAATCGCTCAAGCGTCATGTCGAGGAGGCGCGCGTGGCGCTTCCCGCCGAGCTTCCACCAATGTCGGTGGGGCTGTTCGGTTATCTCGGCTACGACATCGTGCGGCAGATGGAGCGACTGCCCTCGCCGCCTCCCGATGTGCTGAAGGTCCCGGACGCGATCATGCTGCGTCCGACCATCACCGCGGTCTTCGACAACGTGCGCGACGCGATCACGGTCGTGACTCCCGTCTGGCCCGACGCGAAGATCGATGCGCGCGCGGCCTATGACCGCGCGACGGCACGACTTGAAGCTGTGGTTGCCGATCTCGACCGCGCCGCTCCGTCGGCGCCACAAGGCGCGGCAGGCCTCACCGGCCCCACGGAGTCGAACACGTCACACGCCGACTACCTCCGCATCGTGGCGAAAGCGAAGGAGTACATTCTGGCCGGCGACGTGTTCCAGGTCGTGCCGAGCCAGCGCTTCCGGCGCAAATTCGACTTGCCGCCGTTTGCGCTCTATCGCGCATTGCGCCGGCTGAACCCCTCCCCGTTTCTCTATTTCCTGAAATTCCCCGGTTTCGCGATTGTCGGATCGAGTCCGGAGATTCTCGTCCGCCTGCGCGATGGCCGGGTCACCATCCGTCCGATTGCCGGCACACGGCCGCGCGGTGCGACGCCCGAGCAGGACAAACGGCTCGCGGACGAGCTTCTTGGGCGATGAGAAGGAACGCGCCGAGCATCTGATGCTGGTCGATCTCGGCCGCAACGATGTCGGTCGCGTGGCTGAAACCGGCTCCGTGACGGTCACCGACCAATTCTTCATCGAGCGCTATTCGCACGTGATGCACATCGTCTCCAATGTCGAGGGAAATATCCGTCCCGGTTTCGATGCGGTCGATGCGCTCGTCGCCGGGTTTCCCGCAGGCACGCTGTCCGGCGCGCCGAAAGTGCGCGCCATGGAAATCATCAACGAGCTGGAGAAAGAGAAACGCGGTGTCTATGCCGGCGCCGTCGGATATTTCGCCGCCAACGGCACGATGGACACCTGCATCGTGCTGCGCACCGCGATCGTCAAGGACGGCGTGATGTATGTGCAGGCGGGCGGTGGCGTGGTCGCCGACTCCGATCCTGAGGCCGAGTTCCAGGAAACGGTGAACAAGGCCAAGGCGCTCTTTGCCGCCGCCGACGAAGCCGTGCGCTACGCCGCGATGGCCAATTACCGCAAATAGCGGCTAGATTTGAGCCGTTGCGTCTAACCTTGCACGGCGGCTCGTCATGCTTCGCTTCGCGCTCGCGATTGCGCTTTGCATCGTATCGTCGCTCCCTGCAGGCGCCACCAGCCGCGGCAACTTTCGCGAAGGCTATCAGGCGCTGCTGCGCCGCGACTACGACAAAGCGATCGCGTATCTCACCCGGGCGATCGAGATCGGCGACCTCACACGCTCCAACCAGGCGCTCGCCTATCACTATCGCGGCGCGCTCTACTTGAAGCGCGAGCGGATCGACGAGGCCATCGCGGATCTGGATCGTGCGCTCGCGCTCAATCCGCGACTCGCGACCGCCTATGGCGACCGCGGTATCGCCCACCGCAAGAACGGAGACTACGAGCTCGCCATCGCCGATTACGGGGAGGCTATCCGTCTGTGGCCCGAGTGGCACGACTGGTACATTCACCGTGGCATCGTCTTCAGCACGCTCGGGCGTTACGACGAAGCCATCGCCGACTATGCGGCTGCGTTGCGCTTGCGCCCCCGCCTCGTCAGCGCGCTTGTCGCGCGCGCGGATGCGTATTTGGCGAAGGGCGAGAATGAGAATGCGATCGCCGATTTCCGGCGCGCCGCCGCGTTCGATCGCGATGTAGCGATGACCTATCCAGGAATTACGGAAAAGCTCGCGCGGCTCGGGGCCGTGCCCTAACGGAGCGGCCCGAACGAGACGCCCGCGGTCACGACCGCAGGCGCCTCCGTTTCGCGAGCCCGGAGCACCTCACGCAACGGCGCGAGGCGGAAGCCGCGTTCCTTGATCGTCTTCGTCCACGTCGAAAGCGCCTTCAGCGTTTCGGGATAAGGGTGGCCTATGGCGATCACATTGCCGTTCTTGCGAGCGAAATCCTCGATGAGCGCGAGCTGCCGTGCGATCGCAACCGCGCTCCTGTCGTCGTCGATGAAAATGTCTCGCGAGCCGGTCATCACACCGACTTCACGGGCGACGCGCTCGACCTGAGTCTTCTCGGTGGTGCGCGAGTCGAGGAAGAACAATCCACGCGCCTTCAGTTCGCGCATCACGGGCAGGAGATCGGCGCGCGATGTCGTAAAGCGGCTGCCCATGTGGTTGTTGACGCCGTCATACTCGGAGACCCGCGCCAACGACCAGCCAAGCCGCTGCTGCAGCTCGTCGGACCGAAGCCCCACTTTCAACGCGCCCTCGCCCGGGTTCTCATTGCCTGTGGGCTGCATCGGCAAGTGCACGATGACCTCGTGCCCCGCCGAATGGGCAAGCCGCGACAGCTCGAGCGTGCGCTTCGGATAGGGAAGGAACGACAGCGTCACATTGGCCGGCAGCGCGATCGCCGCGTTGGTGCGGGCGGCATCGTTGCCGAGATCATCGATCACGATCGCGATCGCAGGCGTGTTGTCGACAGCCGGCAGGCCCGGGATCGTGACATCGGCGAGCGTGAGCAGCTGGCTCGGCCAATCGCCGATGCGAAGCGACGCATAACCATGCTGATCCATGGTCCATGTCTGCAGGGTTTTCGTGATCGACTTCGTGACCTGCGCGTAAGCTGAGCGCGGATCGGCATGGCTGTCGGCGGTCAGCGCCATCGCCGCGCCGAACATCAACGCCAGCGCCATGCCGAATGGCCCCGGCCCCCCGCGTTTCGGCGGGCCCTCTGGCAGGTCTTCGTTGTACCGGCGCTTGGTCATGCGAGCATCAGGCTGCCGTCTATATGCGAAGTCAATTCAAGCTTTGCGATGCACCTTGGCGCAAATTCGTTTCGAATTGATAAGGCACCGGATTAGCGCGATTCGTTCGGTAAATAGCTGCGATTCGACTCAATATTTTTTTCGCATCCAAGCTGTGGAAAACCCGCCGCTGGCGTGCGGTCCGACGGGGACCAGCGGCGGTCGATGAAACCAAGGGAAAGCAACGCCCTCGCACCCCGGCCAAATCGAGAGTAAACAGTGCCCGCGAGAAGGCTGTTTCCGGGGCGCTGGGGCCGGCCTTTCGGAAAGGCGACACGAGTTCAATGCTGCTTCTGATCGATAATTACGACAGCTTCACCTACAACCTCTTCCACTACCTGGGCGAGCTTGGCGAAGAGGTCGTGGTCAAGCGCAACGACCAGATTTCCGTGCCCGATGCGCTCGCTTTGAGGCCCGATTCCATCGTGCTGTCGCCTGGACCGTGCGACCCCGACAAGGCGGGTATCTGCCTTCCGCTGATCACCGCAGCCGCTGGCCACGTGCCGATCCTCGGCGTGTGCCTGGGACACCAGGCCATCGGCCAGGCTTACGGCGGCAAGGTCGTGCGCGCGCCCGTGCCGATGCACGGCAAGCTGTCCGACATTCATCACGGCGGAAAGAGCGTGTTCTTGGGACTCGAGGACGGCTTCCGCGCCACGCGTTATCATTCACTCGTTGTGGAACGCGCGAGCCTTCCGTCCTCGCTCGAGATCACGGCACAAACAGACGACGGGCTGATCATGGGCGTTGCGCACAAATCGCACCCGGTGCACGGCGTGCAGTTCCACCCTGAGAGCATCGCGTCGCAGCACGGCCACGCGCTGCTGAAGAATTTCCTCAGGCTCGCGCGCACCTCCCGCAAACAAGCCTCATGAGCGACGCTCAGGATGAATTCGGCGCTATCCTGAAGCGCGCCGCTTCGGGCGAACGGCTTGCTGCCGCGGAAGCCGCATCCGCTTTTGCCGCGATGATGAGCGGCGGCGTGAGCGAGATGCGCATGGCTGCGTTCCTGACCGCGCTCGCGGTGCGCGGTCCCTCCGTCGCTGAAATCGCGGGCGCCGCGCGCGCGATGCGGGCGGCGATGACCAAGGTCGAAGCCCCGCGCAACGCAATCGACGTCTGCGGCACGGGCGGCGATGGGGCCGGCACGCTCAACGTCTCGACGGCCACCGCGTTCGTCGTCGCGGCCTGCGGGGTTCCCGTCGCCAAGCACGGCAATCGTGCGATGTCGTCGCGCACGGGCGCCGCGGATGTTCTTGAAACGCTTGGGGTTCCGATCAACCTCGATGCCGAATTCGGCTCGCAAAAGTCTCGCGAATCCAGGCTTCGCGTTTCTCTTCGCGCCGTCGTACCATCCCGCCATGAAGCATGTCGGGCCCGTGCGCCGCGACCTCGGATTCCGCACCGTGTTCAATCTCCTCGGACCGATCTGCAATCCCGCCGGCGTACGGCGCCAGTTGATCGGAATCTATGCGCGCGAATGGCTCGAACCCGTCGCGCAGGTGCTGGCCGATCTCGGCACCGAGAAGGCTTGGATCGTCCACGGGTCCGACGGACTCGACGAAATGTCGACCACGGGGCCGACGCGGGTGGCGATGCTGGAAGATGGACAGGTCACAGTGCGCGACATCGTTCCCGAAGACGCCGGCATCCCTCGCGCCACGCTTGCGGCGCTCAAGGGCGGCACGGCCGAAGACAACGCGCGCGCGATCCGCGAGTTGCTTGGCGGCGCAAAGAGCGCGTTTCGCGACATCGTGCTGTTGAATTCTGCAGCCGCTCTTGTCGTCGCCGGCGGCGCTTCCAATTTGCGGGATGGTGTCGCGCGCGCCGCCGAGGCCATCGACACCGGCCGGGCCGCCAATGCGCTGGAGCAGGCTCGCGCCCACCGATGACGACGATCCTCGACAAGATCGCGGCGTACAAACGCGAAGAAGTGAAAGCGGCAAAAGCCGAACGGCCGCTGCGTGTGCTGCTGACGCAGGCCCGCGAGGCCTCTGCTCCGCGCGGATTTCCGCGCCGCACTTGAAGCTGCGCGGAAACGGAAAAAGCCGGGTCTCATCGCCGAGATCAAGAAGGCCAGTCCGAGCCAGGGCGTCATCCGCGCCGATTTCGATCCCGAGAAGATCGCGCGCGCCTATGAGCGAGGCGGCGCCACCTGTCTTTCGGTGCTGACCGATACGCCGTCCTTCCAAGGCGCGCCGGAGGATTTGATCGTCGCGCGGCAGGCGACGCATCTTCCCGTGCTGCGCAAGGATTTCATGCTCGATCCCTACCAGATCGTGCAGTCCCGCGCGCTGGGCGCCGATTGCGTGCTCGTGATCATGGCGATGGTTCCCGACGAGACCGCGGCCCTGCTGCTGGGCGCCGCGCGTGAATGGGGCATGGATGCCATCATCGAGGTCCACGACGAGGACGAGATGAACCGCGCGCAGGAATTCGACTTCGGCCTCATCGGCATCAACAACCGCAACCTGAAGACGTTCGTCACCGACATCGAGACCGCGATCCGTCTCCATCCGCTTGTGCCCGCCGGGCGTCACGTCGTTGCCGAAAGCGGCCTCTCCAAGCCCGAGGATTTGATGAAGCTCGCCAAAGCGGGTATTTCGTCGTACCTGATCGGCGAAAGCCTGATGCGGGCCGACAATGTCGAGGCCGCCACGCATTCGCTGCTGTCCGGTGTCCGGCTATGAGCAAGCTCTCCCATATCGACGATCAGGGCCGCGCGTCGATGGTCGACGTATCGGACAAGGACTCGACCGAGCGCCTGGCCACGGCCGAGGCCATCATCCTGCTCTCGGCGGAAGCTTATCGCTTGGTGGTCAGCGGCACGGCCAAGAAGGGCGACGTGCTCGCGACCGCGCGCATCGCGGGCATCATGGCGGCCAAGAAGACGTCCGAGCTCATCCCGCTCTGCCATCCGCTCGCGCTCTCCCATGTCGGCGTGGATTTCGATCCGCTGCCGGAACGGAACGCGTTCCGGATTGTCGCAAGCGCGAAGACGACAGGGCAGACCGGCGTCGAAATGGAGGCGCTGACGGCCGCCTCCGTCGCCGCCTTGACCGTGTACGACATGGTCAAAGCCGTGGACAAAGGCGCCATCATCGACTCCATCCGTCTACTGACGAAATCGGGAGGCAAGAGCGGCAGCTATGAGGCCGAGCCGCGGTCTGCGGCCGACGTCGAGCCGGAACCGAACCCGAGCCCAGCAAGACCGCATCGCGCAAATCCACGCCAAAGGTGCTGATCCACGAAGTCGCGGCACCCAAATTGGGCAGCCCATCGGCCGATCGCGACGCGCTGAGGAAGTTCATGACGGCGAACCGGTTGCGCCCGCTGGAATGGGCGAAATCGGCCTCGGTCCCTGTCAACGAGCTCTACGGCTTCCTGTCGGGACGTTCGAGCCGGCTGCCGCAGGACGCCGCGGAACGTCTTGCCAAGGCCGCGCGCACGAGCGTCGACGTCATGTTCGGCCGCAGCCAGCGACGATGATTTCCGTCGACGAGGCGGTTGAGCGCGTCACACGCTCCTTCGCACCGCTCCCTGCCGAAAGGATTGCACTGACGGACGCTTTGGGGCGCGTGCTTGCGCGCGATGCCGTTGCTCCCATCGATCATCCGCCCGCGCCCATGTCGGCGATGGATGGCTATGCCGTGCGTGCGCGATGACGCGCGCGTTGGCGCCGAGCTCGCGGTGATCGGCGAAGCGCCGGCGGGCCGCCCTTTCGCCGGCCGTGTCGGCTCCGGTCAAGCGGTGCGCATCTTCACCGGCGCCGTTGTGCCTGACGGCGCGGACGCCGTCGTGATCCAGGAAGATGCCGTTGCGCACGGCATGTCCGTGCGCATCAAGGAAGCTCCACGGCAAGGCGAGAATATCCGCGAGCGCGGACTCGATTTTCGTGTCGGCGATGTGCTGCTCGAAAGCGGACGACGCCTGTCAGCACGCGATGTCGCTCTTCTCGCCTCGGCCGATTTCGCGCACCTCGATGTCGCGCGCAAACCGCGCGTCGCGCGTCGTGGCAACGGGCGATGAGCTCACGCGCCCCGGCGAGCCGCGCTCGCCCGGCGGCATCGTCGCGTCGTCGACCTACGCGATCCAGGCCATGGTGCGCGAGTGGGGCGGAGAGGCCGTCGATCTCGGGATCATTCCCGATCGCGCCGATGAATTCGCGCGCCTGCCCGCTGCCGCACGCGGCATGGACCTCATCATCACGCTCGGTGGAGCATCCGTCGGCGATCACGATCTCATCCAGAGCGCGCTTGCGCCGCACGGCTTTACGCTCGATTTCTGGAAGATCGCGATGCGGCCCGGCAAGCCGCTGATCTTTGGCCGCCTGAACGCGATCCCGCTGATCGGGCTGCCCGGCAATCCGGTGTCCGCGATGGTCTGCGCGATCCTGTTCGTGCGGCCCGCGATCTCGGCCATGCTCGGCGCGCAATATGCAGACCTCATCAGAACCGCCCGCCTCACCGCACCGCTCAAGGCCAACGGCAAGCGTCAGGATTACATCCGCGCGAAGCTGTCGGTGTCCGAAGGCGTGCTCATGGCCGAGCCCTTCGCGCTCCAGGATTCTTCGATGCAGAAGATCTTCGCGCGCGCGGATGCATTGATCATCCGCCCCGTCGACGCTCAGCCGGCCGCCGCAGGCGACGAGGTCAAGGTTCTCCTGCTGGAGAGCTGATTTCCGCGCTCTTGCGGAGCCCTCGCCTGCCCACATGGTTGATTCCGAACAAGAACTAAAGTAGAACGATTCGTGTGTTGCGGATTTGTTCGCAACGTCGCTTTGGCCGATTTGGGGGTGTGCCATGCTGACCAAGAAGCAATACGAGCTTCTGATGTTTATCCACCAGCGGGTGCGCGAGAGCGGCGTGCCCCCGTCCTTCGACGAGATGAAGGACGCCCTCGATCTGCGCTCCAAATCGGGCATCCATCGCCTGATCACCGCCCTCGAGGAGCGCGGCTATATCCGGCGTCTGGAAAAGCGCGCCCGAGCGCTCGAAATCCTTCGCTTGCCCGAGAACGCGTCGGAAGGCGTCAGGCCTGCTGCGACCCGAAACCAGGCGATCCGGCTGGCTCGGCCCGAGACGGCCGCGCGCCCCCCGCGCGATGTGCGCGATCACCGAATGGAGCCGCGCATCCCCGCCGATCCGCGCCAGGCGCCGAGTCTCGCCCGCCGCGGAGGCCACGAGGGCGAGGCCGTCCCGATCCCGATCCTCGGCCGCATCGCCGCAGGGACGCCCATCGAGGCGCTTCAGAACCGCGGCAACGAGGTCCCGGTGCCCGCAATGTTTCTCGGCGGCGGCGAGCACTACGCGCTCGAGGTCACCGGCGACTCGATGATCAACGCGGGCATCCTCGACGGCGATACCGTCATCATCCGCCGTGCCGATGCCGCCAATACGGGCGACATCGTCGTGGCGCTGGTGGACGAGAGCGAGGCGACGCTCAAGCGTCTCCGGCGTCGCGGCGACTCGATCGCGCTCGAAGCTGCGAACCCGGCCTACGAAACGCGGCTCTACGGTGCGGACCGCGTCCGCATCCAGGGCACGCTTGTGGGTCTGCTGCGGCGCTACTGATCAGGCGGCCGCTTCGACCACGGACGCGTGCCGCGCGTGTCGTTCACGGTCTCGACGCGGATTCCATCCTCGTCGAATGAGAGCGCTGTTGCGCCGTCCCTGAACACGTCGAAGCGATCGACGACGAGCTCCGGCTCATCGCAGCCGCGGCGAACCGGCATCGCCGCGATCAGCACCTGGGCACGCGCGCAGTCCTCGCTCAGCGCGCCGATCTTGAGCGAAAGAGCGACCGTCCGCCCACCCACAGTCTTCGCCGTGCATCCGAGTTCGTCGCAGCTCGCACCGCTACTCGCCGCTGCGATGTCGCGCAAATCACCATCGCGCAGAAGCCACTGCTCGGTCGTGTACTCGTCGGGACGCGCCGCGAGGATCACGAGCTTGCCGTCGTCGCCCCGCACCGCCGCCGACAGCGCATCGCGCGCAATGAAGACGTCCGGCCGCGTGCTGAACTGAATGACGATGAACGATGCCGCGATCGGCACGAGACCGAGCCAACGCCACGACCGTCGCCACAACGCGATCCAAAGCCCGCCGGCCACGATGCCAAGGAGCGCGCCTAAGGGCCATGCGCGGATGAGTGTCGATGCCCCCGGGAGATCGGCCACCCAGTGCGCGATCGCCGTGATCTGATGCACGCCCCAACCCATGGCTTGCAACGGTCCGGCTTCGAGCCGAACGGCATCATCACAACGGCGGCGGCCGCAGCCGGCATGATGACGAACGCCACGATCGGCTCGGCGAGAAGGTTCGCAAGCAGCGAATACGACGCCGCACGATCGAAGTGATAGATCGCAAACGGCGTGGTCGCGAGCGTCGCCACGAGGCTGGTGGCCAGCATCCAGAGCACATAGCGGCGCGATCGTCCAAGCCAGCGCAATAGGCGGATTTGCGGTTCGTCCCGGCGCGGGCGCGACGCCGCCCATTCGGCGAGCGCGATCAGACCGATGACCGCCGCGAACGACATCTGGAATCCCGGGTTCACAATTTCATCGGGCACGAACGCAAGAATGAGAAGTGCCGCGATGGCAACCGCACGCATGGACAACGCCGGACGATCGGCGAGCACGCCCAGGAGCATCGCGGACAACATCAGATGCGAGCGCACCGCCGGCGAACCGCCGCCGCTGATCAGCAGATAGAAGCTCGCGCTCAGGAACGCCGCGACCGCGGCCCATTTCTTGATCGGCTGTGTCAGCGCCAAGCGCGGTGACAGCGCGAGCAACGCGCGCACGACGAAGAAAATGCCCAGCCCCGCGAGACCCAGATGCAAGCCCGAGATCGACAGCACGTGGGCCAGACCGGAATCGCGATACGCCTCGGTGTCTTCCTCGGAGATGGCTGCGCGCGTGCCCGTGATCAACGCCGCGGCGATCGTTCCGTCAGGTCCCGGCACCGCGGTCTCGACACGCTTGGTGATCCCAAGACGCCAGGAGAGGATCGAAGCCTTGAAGCGCTCCATCATGCCCGGCGCCGCACCTTCGGCGGGTTGTGGCGCGCCGTAGGTGAAACCCACGCCGCCGATGCCCTGGAAATAGGCCCAGCGCGAGAAGTCGTAGCCATAGGGCAGCACGGGCTCCGGCGGCGGGCGCAAGACCGCGAGCGCGGAAACAAACGCGCCAGGCACGGCCGCTTCGACGGCGCGTGCACCGATCAGCGTCAGGCGCACGCGCGCGGGCGGCGCGTCATTGTCCTCCATCGTCGAGGTGGCAAGGACGATGCGCGCCCGGTTCGCCGCGCGGATTTCGACATTCTCGATGCGCCCCGTGATGCGCACGGGTCCGGTTTCGCGCGCAATGATCGGTGCATCCACGCGCTCGGTGCGGATCTTGGCCGCGGCGAATCCGAGACCGCTTGCGGCGATAAGCGCGCACGCGAAACGGATCAGCGTGTTCGTGCTGATATGCGCGATCGAACCGAACAATGCGCTCGCGAGAACCACCGCCCCGGCAACAAACAGCGATGGCTCGGTGCTCAAGCCGAAATAGGCCGCGATGCCCCCGCCGAATGCGGCGACCGCCCACGGAAACCAGCGCTCCTGTTCGGCAGCGAGCGTCTCCGACAACGACGCGACCAGAGTCCGCGGCGATCTGAAAACCGAAAGCACACCCGGCCGCCCACGGGGATGGACGGTCTCCGCGCTCGGCGCCATGCGCTCAGGCCACAGGCGCGCACCCAGCATGCGGGTGCGCAATTTGAATCCTAGCCGCACCCTCCCCCCTTTTGTTAGGACTAGGCCGACATGATGTACGCATCCACGCTCAAGACCTTGACCTTATCATGACCAAACCGGTCTTACGCTTCGCCCCCTCGCCCACCGGCTATCTCCATATCGGCGGCGCGCGCACGGCGCTCTTCAACTGGCTCTATGCGCGCCACACGGGGGGCAAATTCCTCCTGAGGATCGAAGACACCGACCGCGAGCGCTCCACGCCCGAGGCCGTCGCAGCGATCCTGAACGGGCTCACATGGCTCGGCCTCGATTGGGACGGCGAGACGCTGTTCCAGTTCGCCCGAGCCGCCCGTCACCGCGAGGTTGCCGAACAGCTTCTCGCCAAGGGGCACGCCTATCGCTGCTACGCGACCGCACAAGAGCTCGAAGAGATGCGCGCCCAGCAGAAAGCCGCGGGCCAATCCGTGCGCTATGACGGCCGCTGGCGCGACCGCGCACCAGGGCCGGCGGAGAAGGACAAGCCCTTCGTCGTTCGCATAAAAGCGCCGCGCGAGGGCGAAACCGTCGTCCACGATGTGGTCCAGGGCGACGTCCGCTGGTCGAACGATCAGCTCGACGACATGGTGCTTCTCCGGAGCGACGGCACGCCCACTTACATGCTCGCCGTCGTGGTCGACGATTTCGACATGGGCGTGACCCATGTGCTCAGAGGCTCCGACCATCTCAACAATGCCGCGCGCCAGTTGCAGATCATCGAGGCGATGGGCTGGCCGGTGCCGGTCTACGGCCATGTGCCGCTGATCCACGGCGCGGACGGTGCGAAGCTGTCCAAGCGCCACGGCGCGCTTTCCGTCGAGGCCTATCGCGACATGGGTTATCTCCCCGAGGCGATGCGCAATTATCTGTTGCGCCTCGGCTGGAGTCATGGCGACGACGAGATCATCCCGACCGCCCAGGCGATCGAGTGGTTCGATTTCGATGGCTTGGGTCGCTCCGCCGCGCGCTTCGATCTCAAGAAGCTCGACAGCATCAACGGCCACTACATCCGCGAAACCGACGATGCCGCCCTCACCCTCGAGCTTGTCGCGTTCGCCGAGCGGCTGAAACCCGAGCTCAGTCTCGATGCCTCCGTAAGGGCACGGCTGAAGGCCGCCATGCCCTTCCTCAAGACGCGCGCCAAGACTCTCGTCGAGTTGGTCGACAAGGCGGAATTCCTGTTCTCGGAAGGGCCCCGCGCTCCCGAGCCGGCCGCGGCCGCGATCCTCACCCCGGCCGCCCGCGCCCAGCTCGGCCGCGTGGCCCAGGCCCTCGACCAGGAGCCCTGGGACGCCGCCTCACTCGAGGCCCGCGTGCGGGCGCTCGCAGAGAAGGAAGGGACCAAACTTGGCGACCTCGCCCAGCCCCTCCGCGTCGCTGTGACAGGAAGGACAGCCTCGCCCCCGATATTCGATGTCCTGGCCGTTTTGGGCCGCGATGAGGCATTGACTCGCATCCGCGCCCATGTCGATTAAGGATTATGAAACGCGGCAGCGTACACACATTGTTGGGAGTGAAACCAATAGAGTTCCGGACCATGGGACCGTTACGGAGGACTGCCCCATAATCCATGGAGTCATGCAATGACCAGAGATCAAAGCCGAGCAAAACCAGCCGGATCGGCGACCTTCACGTATCGCAACCAAAAACTGGAATTGCCGGTGCTGAGCGGTACCGAGGGCCCCAATGTGGTGGACATCCGCAAGCTCTATGGCGAGGCCGACCTCTTCACCTATGACCCCGGTTTCACGTCAACCGCTTCCTGCGAAAGCGACCTGACATTCATCGATGGCGAGAAGGGCGTCTTGCTCTATCGCGGCTATCCGATCGATCAGCTGGCCAAGAATTCGAACTTCCTGGAGGTCTGTTACCTCCTGCTTTACGGCGAGTTGCCGACGCCGAAGCAGATGGCGGATTTCGACCACAACATCACCTACCACACGATGGTGCACGAGCAGCTGAGCTTCCTGTTCCGGGGGTTCAGGCGCGATGCGCACCCGATGGCGGTCATGGTGGGCGTGGTCGGCGCGCTGTCGGCCTTCTATCACGACTCCACGGACATCACGGACAAGCATCAGCGCGAGGTCGCGAGCCACCGCCTGATCGCGAAGATCCCGACGATCGCGGCCATGGCCTACAAGTACTATATCGGCCAGCCCTTCGTGTATCCGCTGAACCACTTGGGTTACACCGAGAACTTCATGCGGATGTGCTTCGCGGTGCCGTGCGAGGAGTACAAGGTCAATCCCGTCCTCGCGAAGGCTCTGGACACGATCTTCATCCTGCATGCCGATCACGAGCAGAACGCATCCACCTCCACAGTGCGGCTCGCAGGCTCATCGGGTGCGAACCCGTTCGCCTGCATTGCGGCGGGCATCGCGTGCCTCTGGGGCCCGGCGCATGGCGGCGCCAACGAGGCCGCGCTCAAGATGCTTCAGGAGATCGGCAGCGTCGACCGCGTGCCCGAGTATGTGAAGAAGGCCAAGGACAAGAACGACAGCTTCCGCCTGATGGGTTTCGGCCACCGCGTCTACAAGAACTACGACCCGCGCGCGAAGGTGATGCGCGATCAGTGCTATGCCGTACTGGATGCGCTCGGAAAGCACGGCGACCCGCTGCTGAAGACGGCGCTCGAGCTCGAACGGATCGCGCTTCAGGACGACTATTTCATCGAGAAGAAGCTCTATCCGAACATCGATTTCTACTCGGGCATCACCCTGAAAGCGCTCGGGTTCCCGACCGACATGTTCACCGCCCTGTTCGCGCTCGCGAGAACGGTCGGCTGGGTCGCCCAATGGCAGGAAATGATCGAGGACGTGCAACAGAAGATCGGCCGTCCGCGCCAGCTCTATACGGGCCCCCCGCGCCGGGATTATGTTTCTCTGGAGAAACGCTCCGGCTAAGAGGGTCCGATGCCACCGGTCGGCGACCCGCAGGTAATATCGGCGTCAGGCGGCCGGACGGCACAGATCGGTCCCGTTCGCGCCACGCGAGTCCGCGTCGCGCGGGCCGCGAACGACAATCATTCAATCCACGCAACCTGGCGGCGCGTTGTTGCCGCCAGCATGGCGGTTCTGTTCGCCGCAAGCCTCATCCTCGTGGGACTGGTTTGCATCGGCCGCGCCGACATCATCGGAAACTAAGAACGGAGACTGAGCCATGATCGGCGCTCTTCGCTTGTTGTTGGCATCTCTCGTTCTGCTTGCTCTTTTCCCGGCGGTTGAAGCCGCCGAGATCGCCGGCAAAGCCATGACGCTGCCGGCTACCGAACGGCAGGTGAAGGTCGTCTATTTCCGCGCACCGGGCGATGCCAAGCGCCCGGCTGCTTTGCTCCTTCATGGCGCCGGCGGGTTCGACCGGCGCATCGCGGAGTACAACCGGTACGCCTCGGCGCTCGCGAGCCAGGGCATCGACGCCTATCTCGTCTACTACTACAGCGACGCGGATGAGCGCGGGATGTCGCAGAGCGGCGACATCTTCACGGAACGCTATCCGGCCTGGGCGAAACTGGTCGACGATCTCGCCGATCACCTGCTCACGCAGAAGGACTCCAACGGCAAGGTCGGTCTCGTCGGATTTTCAAACGGCGGCATTCTCGCGACCGGCGCTTCGACGTTCGACCCGAAGATCAATGCCGCGGTGATCTATTACGGCACCGAGCCGTGGCCGCTGAAGGAACGGGCGAAACGCTTTCCGCCGCTCCTCGTGCTGCACGGGGACGCCGATCAGGTGATTCCCGTGATCGCGGGGCACCAACTCGCCGCTCTGGCTCAGGATGTCGGCGCGAAGGCGGACCTCGTGATCTATCCCGGCGAAGGGCACGGCTTCGGTCCGAACGCCAATGGCAACGGCGCCGATGCGCTCAAACGCACGATCGCATTCCTGAAAAAGGAACTAGGGCCGAACTGACGCCCCTGCGATGGACAGGAGCACGCGCGCCGCGCGCAGGCTCGGCGCCTCCCCGCCTCCGCCGAACTCCCGTACCGCCTCTTCGAGATCGCGAAGCTGCTTCGCTCGTTCCGGCGTGTCCGAAAGCAGGGGCTTGAGAGCACGCGCCAGCGTCTCAGGCTCGCATGCGCCCTGAACGAACTCGGGAACGGCCTGCCGGTCGAGGATGAGATTGATCAGCACAATATAGGGCACGAGTAGAAACCATCGGGCCAGCGCATAGGTGATGCTCCCAAGCCGGTAACCCACAACCATCGGGGTCTTGGCGAGCGCGAGCTCCGACGTCACCGTGCCCGAGGCCGCAAGCGCCGCGTCGGCGGCATCGAACGCGGCAAACTTCTCCGCATCGCTCTCCACCACATGGACTTGTGTGGGCCAATCCGAGGCGGCTTGCCGGACGAGATGCGCGACATGACCCACCGTCGGCATCACGCACACAAGTCCGGGCACCTCGCCCGCCAGGCGTTCCACGGTCTTCTTGAACGGCGGAAGGATGAAGCGGATCTCGTTCCGGCGGCTTCCCGGCAGGACCGCGAGAAGGGGTGCATCGGACGCGATGCCGAGACGGCGGCGGAAGTCGTCGCCGCCCGTGATCCGTTGCGCCCGCTCGAGTATGGGATATCCGACGAAGTGCGCCTTCAATCCGTTCTTCTCGAAGAAGGGCGCCTCGAACGGCAGCAACGTCATGACCGCATCGAAGTAGCGCGCCATCGCACGAGCGCGATAGGCCCGTGACGCCCACACCTGCGGCGGCGCATAGTTCACGGTGCGTATGGTCGGATCGATCCGCTTCAGCCGTCGCGCGATGCGATGGGTGAAATCGGGAGAATTGATCAGCACGACCATTTCGGGCCGCACCTTGAGCGCGTAGTCGGCCGCCTCGCGCACACGCCGCAGGATCGTGGGAATGCGCGGCACGACTTCGCGCAGCCCCATCACGGCGGTCGCGTCGAGTGGGAATAGGCTTTGAAGGCCCTGCGCCGACATTGCGGGACCGCCGACACCGACGATCCGCACGCGATCGCCGGTCAGGGACTTTAGCCCTGCCATCAATTGCGCGCCGAGTTGATCTCCTGAAGGTTCGCCCGCAACCAGCATGATCGTGAGCACGCGCTCGCGCGCGCTCTCGTCATTCACGAGGGTAATCCTCCTGAGCGAAGCCGTAGACAAAGATGCCCAGCCGGTCCGCCGCGGCGGCTACGGCATTCCGCCCGACAATCAGCGAACCGCCGCCCTCGATCGCAATCCCCGAAAGCCCGGCGAGCGCGACGAGCTCCACGGTACGAACGCCGATCGCCGGCAAGTCCATTCGCCGCTCCTGATGCGGCTTCGCGGCCTTCACCAGCACGCCCTTCCTGTTGTCGGCGGTTCCGCGCAGCGCCTCAGGAAGGGACGCGACGCGCACAAGCATGGCATCCGTGCCCTCCGCGGCTTCCACCGCGAGCACCAGTCCCTGACACACGACAGCCGCCTGCCCCACATCCAATACGCCGAGCGTGAGCGCAACACGAATACCGTGGAGAATATCGCCGTCATGATCCTCGCTGGGCTCGAGACGCCCGACCGGACCGTGCGGCGCCAGCAATCCGCGCGCGGCTTCGGCGGGACCGATCACGCGCATGCCTTCGCGCTCGAAGATCGTCATCATCGTCCGATGCAGGGCGTCGTCACCCTTCATCGCCGCTGCGATCACGCGCGGCAGCGCCAGTGCGCCGCGCGCATCGAGCTTGAGCTTGGTGAACTCCGGACGTGGCACCTTACCCGCCATCGTCAACTCGGAGCAGCCGGCGTTCTTGAGCAGCTTGATCGCCTTGCCGATCTCTCCGAGTGACGCCCAGCCGTGAGGAAACGGCGAAACGTCCTCCGGTTTCGCCATGCCTTCGAGCGCGAGCACGAAGACCTCGCGCCCGTCGTGCCGTGCGGCTTCGGCCACGGCGAGAGGAAGCCTGCCGCTGCCGGCGATGATCCCGAGCGTGTTCGCCGCAGCCATGGGATCAATCGTCCTCATCGGCAAATCCGCGACCCGTTCGCGGCGGCATACAGATCGGCCGCTTCGCGTCGGCGAGAATGAACGCGACGACTTCGGAGACTTCGGGCGTGGTCCACCGCGTTCCCGCTTCGCGTGCGCGATCGGCAAGCGTGCCCTCGCCGTGGAAGATGAAGCGGAACGCCGCGCGCAACGCATGAATGCGTTCGCGGGGAACATTTCGGCGCTTGAGACCGATCAGGTTGAGACCGCTCAGGCGTGCATGATCGCCCCACACCATGCCGTAGGGGATCACGTCGTCGGGCACGCCTGTCACTCCGCCCACAAATGCACCTCTGCCGACCCGGCAAAATTGCTGCACGGCCGACAGTCCTCCGATATTGACCCCATCGCCGATGGTGACATGACCACCCAGAGCCACACCATTGGCAAACGTCACGTTGTCGCCGACGTGGCAATCATGGGCCACGTGACTGTAGGCCATGAAGTAGCCGTTGGCACCTACTTCGGTGCGACCGCCACCTTTCACCGATCCTCCGTTCATCGTGACGTGTTCCCGGATCACGGTGTCCAGCCCGATGACGAGTTTCGCCTCCTGTCCGGGATCGCCTCGATATTGCGGACCGCCACCCAAGACAGCATGCGGATGCACGACACAGCGCGCACCGATCTGCGTGTCGCCCAAGACGACAACATGCGACGCGAGGCGGACGCCGTCGCCGATGCGCACGCGCGCGCCGACGACCGAGTATGGGCCGATCTCGACATCCGCTCCAAGCGTCGCGCCGTCTTCGACGATAGCACTGGCGTGAATCTTCGGCATCAGACCTTGCCGCCCGGCGGCGCGGACATGGAACTCAGGGTCTGCTCGGTGAGCATGGCGCTGTATTCCGCTTCGGCGCACAATTCGTCGCCGACAAAGGCTTTGCCCTCAAAGCGCCAAACCGGTCCGCGGTGACGTAGAACGCGAACAGGTATCCTGAGCGTCGAACCCGGATGGACGGGCCGCCGGAACCGGGTCTTGTCGATGGTCATGAAATAGACGACGCGCAATTGATCGACGAGGCCGAGCGTGTGCACGACCAGCGCGCCCGCCGCCTGCGCCATCGACTCGACGATAAGCACGCCCGGCATGACCGGGTACGACGGAAAGTGCCCGGCGAAGTGCGGCTCTTCCCTGCGCACGTCCTTCCAGGCAACCGCCGAAACCCCGGGATGAATATCCGTCAAACGATCGATCATGAGGAACGGCTCGCGATGAGGCAGCAGCCGCTTGATGTAGTCGGTGTCGAGCTCCAGGGAGGACGATCCGTGTTCGGCTTCGTTATTCATCATTCATCGCCAGTCCGCTTGCGTGTCCTCGCCAGCTTGGCAAGGGCTGCGATCTCCCTCTTCCACTGCATCAATGACCGCGCCGGAATCCCGCCATAGTCCGCGCCTGCTTCCAAATCCGTGCCGACTCCGGACAACGCAGCCACACGAACACGATCGCCGATGGTCACATGATCGGCGACGCCGACCTTGCCGCCAAGCAGGACGAAATCGCCGAGCGTCACGCTGCCGGAGATGCCAACCTGGCCGGCCATGACGCAATGACGTCCGACGCGCGTGTTGTGCCCGATCTGAACGAGATTATCAATTTTCGTTCCCTCGCCGATGAGCGTGTCGCCAAGCGCCCCGCGATCGATCGTCGAGTTGGCGCCGATCTCGACCCGATCCTGGACGAGGACTTTTCCCAATTGGGGGATCTTGACGTGACCGTCCGCGAGAGACGCAAACCCGAATCCGGACGCGCCGATCACCGCTCCCGCCTGGACGACAACCTCATCGCCGATATGCGCGCACTGTATGGACACGCGCGGGCCGATCAAACAATTCCGGCCGATCGTGACGCCTCGACCAATCACGCTTCCTGCGGCGATGCGAGTCCTCTCGCCGATATCGGCGCCCGGACCGATCGCGACGCCAGAGCCGAGCTGCACACCGTCGCCGAGACGCGCGGTCGGATGGACAGAGCCCTCGTGCGCCAGCAGGAGCTCATGATCCGGATAGAAGGCCGCCGCCATCGTCGCGAAGGCTCGTGCGATGGAGGGCGCCGTGATCAGAATTGTCGACGGCGGCAACGGTCTCAGAGACGGCGCGCTCTTCACCAGGCACCAACCCGCTTTGGTGTTCTGGAAGTCCTGCCGCGCGCGCATCCCTTCAAAAAACGACAGATGCTGCGCGCCGGCCTGGCTCAAGCCCGCGACGTCATAGACCGGCGCCTCTCCTGAACCGTCGGGGCAATCGAGGCCGGCCTTGGCGCAAAGTTGGGCCAACCGGAACGGACCGCGATTGTCGAAGAACCGCGGGTCCGCCATCGCCAGCGAATCCTGTTTCTTATTTTGCAGCCGGTGCCGCGGCAGGCGCCGGCGCTTTGCCGGCCGCAGCTGCAGGCGCCGGCCGCAGCGGGCGCCGTACCGGCGGCGGGCAGCGGTGCCAGATCGACCTTGACCCGCGGCAGTGCGCGATCCAACCGCTGAAGCGCAAGCGGCGTCACATCGACATCGCTCGTCGCGACAATCACCGCGCTGCGATCCAGCACCAAGTTCGCCCCGCGCTCCTTCATGATCGTTTGCAGGATCGGGTCGAGCGCAACCTCAACCTGGCGCGCGGCCTGATTGAAGCTCGCCTGGATCTGAGCCTGACGCTGCTGGACCTTGGTCTGGAAAGCCTGCTGCTTGGAGGTGAAGTCTTTCTCTTTCTGGGCGCGGACATCGGCGGCCATGATCGCCATCTGCTGCTGAAGCTGAGTGGCCTCGGTTTGAAGCTGCCCCTCTTCGGTCCGCAACTGGGTTTCAAGCTGCTTCGAAAGCGTTTGTGTCTGGGTGAAGATGTCCTTCCCCGCAGCCGAGCGCTGGAGAAGTTGCTGGCGGTCGATCACGACGATACGCGGCGCTTGCACCGCCGACGTCGCGACTGCACCCGCAGGCGCTGCTGCGGCAGGAGCAGCGGGCGCTGCCGGTGCGGCGGCGGCGGCCGGTGCGGTTGATTGGGCTGGGATTCCGGCGCCCGGGGGAGCAGCGCCCGGTCCGACGGGGGCCATGGGCACGAGACGCCCGAACGGCGATGTCGACGGCTGCTGTGCTGGTGCTGGTGCCGGCGCGGAGAGCGACTGTCCCGTAAGGCCGCCCACAAGGAGTCCCAAGGACAGCATCGCGACGAGGCGATAGCGCTGCAGTGGGTTTTTCGAGCTCATGACAACCATTTCCTTCCCTAAATCAGAAAGCCGTGCCTGCGGAGAACCGGATCACCTGCGATTTGTCATATCCGTTCATAATGATCGGGGTTCCGACGTCAATTGCTACCGGACCGAACGGCGACCGCCAATTGACTGTGATACCCGTCGAAACGCGCAGTCCGAGATCGTCCTTGATGCACTGCACCCTCTCGACGCACACCTTGCTGACTCCGGTGATCAATCCCACCGTACCGAAATCCGCGAACCACGACAGGGCGATACCGTAATCTTCGGGCAGTATCTGGGGCAAGCGGACCTGGTACGTGCCGATGGCGTAGAGCTGCGCGCCCAGCGACACCTCAGACACCGTATCGCGAGGTCCGACGCCCGCGATCTGGAACCCGCGGAACGAGGGGCCGCCCTTGAAGAAGCGCTCGTTGATCGGGATGTTCTCGCCGCCATAGCCGGTGACATAACCGATATTCCCGGCAATCGAGGCCACAAGGTTAAAGAAGAACGGGTGGTAGTACTCGATGCCGAACGCGGAACGGAGATATTTCAGATCCGCACCAAGGCCGGCGATGTCCTGGCTGAACGCCATGTTCCATCCCCGCGTCGGCCGGATGATGTCGTCCCGCGTGTCATACGTGTAGGTGAAGCCGATCGACGACGCCGAGTACGTTCCCGCAATGATCGCAAGACTCGAATTCACGCCGAAGGGCTGAATGTCGGTGTACTGGAAATTGTAGTGCGGCGAGATGCGCCCGAACTCGGACACCGGGAATCCGAGCTGCAAGCCCAGCGCGCTCACATCCGAGATATAGCCGACCTGCTCCGAGAAATCGGTCACGACCTTGTACAGGATGAAGCCCGCCGCAAGCGGCCGCCCGAGGAAGTACGGCTCGGTGAAGCGGAAGTCGTAGTTCTTCTGGAACGTACCGATCGAGACACTGGCGCGGAGGAATTGCCCTCGGCCGAACAGGTTGCGCTCGGTGTAGGAAAAATCGAGCAGCAAGCCCTGCATCGACGAATAGCCCGCACCCAACGCAAGCTCGCCCGTCGGCTGCTCGGTCACCGTCACTGTCAGGGCGGTTCGATCCGGAGCCGAGCCGGGATCCTCGCGGATTTGAACATCGGAGAAGAAGCCCAGCGCGCGCACGCGCGTCCGCGACCGGTCCGCCAGCACCCGATTGAACGCGTCGCCTTCCGACAGACGGAATTCGCGCCGGATCACCTGATCGCGCGTTCTCGAATTGCCGACGATGTTGATGCGCTCGATATAGACGCGCGGCCCTTCGTTGATCGTGTAGGTGAGATCGATGGTCCTGGTGGCCGCATTGCGCATCACCGTGGGGCGTATGTCGAGGAACACGAAGCCCCTGGTTCCCGCGGCGTAAGTCAGCGCCTCGACGGAGCGGTCGATCAGCGACGCATCGTAGGTCTCGGCCGGTGTCGTCAGCAGCAACGGGCGCAGCAACTCAGGATCGAGATCGCGGATCTGCGATTGGATGTTGATGTTGCCGAACGTGTAGAGCTCGCCCTCATCCACCGTAAACGTGATGTAGAAGTCCTGCCGATCGGGCGTGAGCTCAGCGACCGCAGACACCACCCGGAAATCGGCGTAACCGCGCGCGAGATAGAACCGGCGAAGCTGCTCGCGATCGAAGGTCAGGCGGTCAGGATCGTAGTTGTCGTTGGTGGTGAGGAATTTCCACCACGCGCTCGTTGTGGTGACGATCTGCTCTCTCAGATCGGCATCGGAAAACACGCGGTTCCCGATGAAATTGATCGCCGCCACACCTGTCGTCGGTCCTTCGTTGATTTCAAAGACGAGGTCGACGCGGTTCTGCGGCCGCTGGATGATCTTGGGCTCCACGGTCGCGGCGAAATGTCCTGACCGGCGGTAGAGCTCGATGATGCGCTGCACGTCGGCCTGGACACGCGCACGCGTGAAGACCATGCGCGGCCGGACCTGCACTTCCATGTTCAGGTCGGCATTGGAGAGCGTCGAGTTGCCCTCGTAGACAACCTGGTTGAGAATCGGGTTCTCGACGACGCGCACGGTCAGCACCATGCCGTCCCAATCGAGCCGCACATCGGCGAAGAGCCCCGTGTCGAACAGAGTCTTCAGCGAGCGATCCGCCGATGCCGGATCGTAAAGCTGACCCTGCCGAAGCAGCAGATAGGACAGCACGCTGTCCGGCTCGATGCGCTGCGTGCCCTCGACGACAATGCGTTGGATCACGCCCTGCCCCGGCGGCGCGGGTGCGAGTGTCACCGGCGGCGCCACCTGGTCGAGGGTCATCTCGGTGGCCGGCGGCGCCGGCGCCATAGGCAGCGGCATCAAGGGCGCCGCTTCTTCCTGTGGCGGTGGGGGCGGCGGAGGAATGGCGGGAGCCTGCGCCCGGGCCACCTGGGCGCACAGCACAACCACGATTGAAAAAGCCACCGCCCAAGCGACAACAAGCCGTACGCTACGGGCGAAGGGGTGGCCGTTTAAGGTCATCGAATCGCCTTTGATAATCGTGCTGCCTCAGTTAGAGGCGCACGGAAACGCCATTAGAACAGGTTGAAGCGGACCAGGTCGTTGAAGGTCGCCAGAAGCATCAGGCATAGCACAACGGCCAAGCCGAGCCGGAAACCCACCTCTTGCGCACGTTCGCCCAACGGCCTCCCGCGAACCGCCTCGACTGCATAATACAGAAGGTGACCGCCGTCGAGCACGGGAATTGGCAAAAGATTAGCAAATCCAATGGCCACGGAGATGAACGCGGTGAGATTGAGAAGCGCGACGAAGCCCACGGCGGCCCAGTCGCCTGCGGCCTTGGCGATCCCCAACGGACCGCTCAGCTCGTTTGTGCTCGCGCGGCCGACGACAAGCTCGCCCAGATAGGCGGTCGTGCGCTGAATGATCGACCATGTCTGGCCGACGGCCCTGACGAACGCTTGCGGAAAGGGCAACGGCTCATAGCGCGGCACGATGCCCAGCCGAAACGCACTCGTGGTTCTGCCGGCTGCATCGGGGATATCCGTCGGCCGAGGCGCAGCGAGGATTTCCATCGGCTGCCCATTGCGCACGATTCCGAGGCGAAGCTGCCGCCCCTCGCTGTCGGTCACGATCCGCTGCAACTCGAGGAAGCGGCTGACGGGAACGCCGTCCACGGTTTCGATGACGTCGCCGACCTGAACGCCGGCGGCTTCCGCCGCGGAACCGGACGAGATTTCCGCGATCGCTGGCGGTTCGACCGGTGCTGTCGGGCTGATCATGAAGGCGACGGTGAAGATCGCGATCGCCAGAATGAAATTGGCTAAGGGGCCGGCGGCCGCGACCAGCGCGCGCTGATAGAGCGGCTTGAAGTGCAGAGACCCCGCCCGCTCGGCCGGATCCATATTTTTTAATGTTTCCGGATCGCTTCGGCTCGAGGGATCGGCATCGCCCGCGAACTTCACGTAGCCGCCCATCGGCAGCCAGGAAATTTTCCACCGCGTGCCCTTGCGGTCATGGAAGCCGACGATTTCGCGACCAAAGCCGATGGAGAAGACATCAACCTTCACGCCGCAGGCCCGAGCCGCGAGAAAGTGACCAAGCTCGTGGAAAAACACCACGACCGTGATCACGAACAAGAACGCCGGAATGATCAGGACCGTCGGCGCTCCAAGAATGCTCCCAATCGTCTCAGCCATTGCGATTCAACACTCCTTCGAACGTTTTCTAGGCCGCCGCCAGCTCGCACTCTTCGCGAGCCCTTGCGCGAGCAGCCCCATCAAGCGCCAGTACATCATCCAAGGTCGCGGGTGCTTCCCCATTCACCTCCCGCGACAACGCACTGAGCGTCCTTTCAACCGCCCGGGCAATCCCAAGGAACCCGATACGGCGTCCGAGGAACTGCTCGACGGCCACCTCGTTGGCGGCATTGAGGATGGTAGGGGCGGCACCGCCGGCCTGCAAGCATGCTCTCGCCAGCTGGAGGCTCGGAAAGCGTTGCAGGTCAGGCTTCTCGAAGGTGAACTGCGAGAACTCCGTAAAGTCCAGGCGGCGCGCCGGCGACACCATGCGCTGCGGCCAAGCCAGGGCGTGGGCGATCGGCGTCTTCATGTCCGGGGCCGAAAGGTGGGCCAAAACCGAGCCGTCGGCATAGGCCACGAGGCAGTGCACCAGCGACTGGGCGTGAATGACGACATCGAGCTTTTCGGGCGGCAAGCCAAAGAGAACATGGGCCTCGATCAGTTCCAGGCCCTTGTTCATCAGGGTCGCCGAATCCACTGAAATCTTGGCGCCCATGCTCCAGTTGGGATGGGCGATGGCCTGTTCCGGCGTCGCCGACGCCATGCGCTCGAGCGACCAGGTCCGGAACGGCCCACCGGACGCGGTGAGGGTCACCTTCTCGATGGCGTGGCTTTGTTCGAAGTCGAGGAGCTGGAACGCTGCGTTGTGCTCGGAATCGACCGGAATAAGGACCCCGCGGGATTCTTCTGCGGCGCGGCGGAAAATCGCGCCGGCGGCAACCACGCACTCCTTGTTGGCCAGCGCCACCATGGCGCCTCGCTCGAGCGCTGCAAGGGTCGGCGCCAGGCCTGCCGCGCCGACGATGGCGCTCATGACCATATCGGCAGGCCGGCCCGCGGCCTCCAGCAGCCCGTCTGACCCCACGAGCACCTCAATGCCGCTCGGGGCAAGGCTGCTCTTCACCTCGCTGTAGAATGCGGGATCGCCGATCACGACAGCCTTCGGCCCGAGCTCGCGGGCATCGCGGACGAGACGGTCCGCGTTCCTGTAGGCGGTGATCGCCTCAAGCGGAAACACCTCTTGGCCATAATGGGAACGGGCAAAGCGGACCACATCGAGCGTGGCTCCACCGACCGAGCCCGTGCTCCCAAGCACGGTCAGCCGCCGAGCAAGCACCGAAGCAAGCGCCGAACTGGACTGCATGTGCTTATACGTGTTCACGAGGTGCCGCTGTTCCAAGGGTTGAACCCGATCAGATAGATCATCGCCATGCAGACCGGGGCTGCAAACAACAAAGAATCGATACGATCCAGCATGCCACCGTGGCCGGGGATCAGGCTGCCCATGTTCTTGGCGCGGAACTGTCGCTTGACCCAAGACTCGAAGAGATCGCCGCAATGGCCTGCCAGAGCAATTAAAATACCGAACACGGCGCCTTCGAGCGCGAAGCCGCCAACCGAGTACACATAGATCGCCTCTGCCGCGCCTGCCGCGAGTGTTCCCCCGAGGAACCCTGCCCAGGTCTTGTTCGGCGATAGCTCGGGCGCGAGCTTGGGACCTCCAATCAGCCTGCCAAGCAGCAGCGCCGCCGTATCGGCGGTCCAGACGGCCACGAACAAACCGCCGACGATCGCGCTCCCGCGAGGGTCCTCGCGCAGCAGCGCGAGCGACACGACCGGAAGTCCGAGATAGAGCGCGCCGAACGCGTGCCACGGAATCGGCCACGTCACCGTGAGGCTCCGGATGGCAGAGGACAGCGCCGCGCAGAGTCCGCCCAACGCGATGGCCGCCACCGCAAGAGGCACGCCGTCCATCAGGTTGACCACGAGAACGGCGGCGATCATCGCCAAACTCGTCGGAATCATTTCGCGCGCGAGCCGGCCGCCATTGATCAGCCGATGCCACTCACGCAACGCCGCGATCGCCGCTGCCGCAACGAAGGCCCCGAAAACCAAGCCTCCGATGAGGACGGCTCCGACCGCGGCGATTCCCATGACGATCGCCGACGCCGCGCGGGCGGGAAGCTCAATGCGGCCCCCCGTTGGTTTGTGCACGGAGGGCGGAGAGCCATTCACGGAAGATGGTCCTGCGTTCACTCGGCGTCGATCGCCTCCGCAGAGATCGGTGCATCGATGTGCTCGTCGCTCATCGATGAGCGTGTACGCTCATTGGCGCTGATGCCGCCGAACCGGCGATCCCTCCGCGCGTATTCGTTCAACGCCGCGAGCAGGTCTTCGCGATCGAAGTCGGGCCATAGCTTGTCCACGAAGACGAACTCCGCGTAGGCGGCTTGCCACAGGAGGAAGTTCGAAAGACGGCGCTCGCCGCCGGCGCGGATGACGAGATCCGCATCGGGCAGTCCGGCGCTCTGCAGACTTCCGCCAAGCATCGACGCGTTGATGGTATTGGGATCGAGGACCCCATCGCGTGCTTTTTGCGCGAGCAGCCGCGCGGCTTCTGCCAGTTCCTCGCGCGAGCCATAATTGAACGCGAACGCAAGGTTGAGGGCCGTGTTGCGCGAGGTGAGGACTTCTGCGCTTTCGATGATGTCGGCGATATCCGGCGCCAGACCTGAACGGGCGCCGATGAATCGCACGCGCACATTGTGCGAGTGCAGCTTCTCGACATCGGCCCGGCAATAGCGGCGGAACAATCCCATGAGGTGCCGCACTTCGGATTCCGGCCGCCGCCAGTTCTCCGTGGAGAACGTATAGAGCGTCAGATATTGCAGACCGATCTCGCGCGCGGCGCGAACGACCTTGCGAACCGACGAAATCCCCCGGACGTGACCGGCCTCGCGCGGCAACAAGCGATTTCTCGCCCAACGGCCATTGCCATCCATGATGATGGCGACGTGCTTCGGCAGATGTTGGGGAACGGAGGCCGGAGATGCAGTTTCAAGAATGGACTTGGTCAAATCGATATCCCTTTTACATGCCCCTAGTGAACTCCCCCTGCCCCGCTCAGGTCACACATGCATTATTTCTTGATCCTTGGCTGCGAGCGCGTGGTCGATGTCGCGGATGTTTTCATCCGTCAGCTTTTGCAACTCATCCGCCTGTTTGCGGTGCACGTCTTCTCCGATCGCGTGCTCCTTCTCAAGCCGCTTCAAATGTTCCATCCCGTCGCGCCGGACATTCCGCACTGCGACGCGGGCGGCCTCGGCATACTTGGCCGCAAGTTTGGCCAATTCGCGGCGGCGCTCCTCATTGAGCTCGGGAATCGGTATGCGCAGAAGCTGGCCGTCGATCTGAGGATTGAGACCAAGCCCGGCATCGCGAATCGCCTTGTCCACCGCCTTAACCAAGCTCCGGTCCCACACCTGTACAGTCAATAGGCGGGGCTCCGGCGCGCTGACGGTGCCGACCTGATTGATCGGCATCGGGTTGCCGTAGGCGGGAACTTGCACGGGATCGAGAATCGAGGGACTTGCGCGTCCGGTGCGAAGGCCTGCGAATTCGTGTTTCAGGGTGGCCACGGCGCCTTTCATGCGCCGTTTCACGTCTTCCTTGTCATACGGTGGTGATGCAGCCATCGGGCCCTCCCCTGGGCCAGCGGGGGCCGGTCTGGCCCCCTCGCTCGATACTACGCCTTTTCGGCGATCACGGTGTAACGTCCTTTACCCTTCAGGATTTGGGACAGGTTGCCTTTCTCGTGGATGGAAAACACCACGATCGGGATTCCGTTCTCGCGCGAGAGCGAAATCGCCGACGCATCCATGACCTTCAGGTCCCGGGACAATACCTCATGATAGGAGAGAAAATCATAGCGTTCGGCGTCTTTGACGCGTTTGGGATCGGCGCTGTAGACACCGTCGACCTGGGTCGCCTTGAACATCGCATCGCAGCTCATTTCGGCGGCCCTGAGCGCCGCCGCGGTGTCGGTCGTGAAGAAGGGATTGCCGGTTCCCGCCGCGAAGATCACGGCGCGCCCCTTCTCCATGTGGCGGATGGCCCTCCGGCGGATATAGGGCTCGCAAATCGACGTGATGGGAATCGCGGACTGCACGCGCGTCGGCAGGCCCAAGCGTTCGAGCGCCGCCTGCATGGCGATCGCGTTCATGATCGTCGCCAGCATGCCCATGTAGTCGGCGGTGGCGCGGTCGATGCCCGAAGCGACTCCCGAGAGACCGCGAAAGATGTTCCCGCCGCCGATGACGAGGCACATCTGCGCGCCGGCATCGACGGCGTCCTTGACGTCGCCCGCGATCCGCTCGAGCGCAGTGATGTCGATGCCGTAGGAGTGCGTCCCCATCAGCGCCTCGCCGGAGACTTTCAAAAGAACCCGGCGATATCGTGGGGCGACGCTCATGGGAGCTCCTTGCGGTGAGTCGATTGGTCCTTGCTCAGTGACCGCCGGCGGTGGCTTTCACTTCGGCCGCGAAATCCGTCACCGGCTTATCGATGCCTTCGCCGACCTGGAACCGCAGGAACGACTTGACCTGAACTTTCGCGCCCAACTCTTTGGAGGCGTTTTCCAAAACCTTGTTCACCGGCGTCTCGCCATCGATCACGAAGGTCTGCTGGAGCAGCACCTGCTCTTCGTAGAACTTGCGCAGCCGCCCCTCGACCATCTTCTCGATGACATTGGCGGGCTTGCCCGACTCGCGCGCCTGCTCGGCGAAGATCGCACGCTCGCGCGCGACGACGTCGGCCGGCACATCGGCGGGGCTCAGGGCGATCGGAGAAGCGGCCGCGATATGCATCGCGATCTGCTTACCGAGAGCCGCCACTTTCGCCGGGTCGCCCGAAGACTCGACCGCAACCAGCACGCCGATCTTGCCGAGGTCGGGACCTGTGGCGTTGTGGATATAGGACGCCACGACGCCCGGAGAGACCGACAAACCGGATGAACGCCGGATCGACATGTTCTCGCCGAGCTTCGCGATCAGATTGGTCAGCGCTTCCGCCGTCGTCCCGCCACCGGGGAACGATGACGCCGAGCAGGCGATCCAGATCGCCATCGGCCTTCAGCGCAAGCTTGGACACCTCGCGAACAAACGCCTGGAACCCATCGCCGCGAGCGACAAAATCGGTTTCCGAGTTCACCTCGACGATGGCGCCCTTGCCGTCCGAGACGGCGAGACCGATGAGACCATCGGCTGCGATCCGTCCGCCCTTCTTCGCGGCCTTGGCCAGCCCCTTCTTGCGCAGCAGGTCGATCGCGGCTTCCACGTCGCCATTGCGTCTCGGCGAGCGCGCCCTTGCAGTCCATCATGCCCGCGCCCGTCTTCTCGCGCAGGTCTTTCACCATACCGGCGGTAATCGTCATGGTCCTGTTTCCTTATCGCCCCATCGAACCGTGGAGCATTACGCCTGATACTCGTGCGCGCTAGTTGGGGCGCGCCTCGGCGCCGGCCGACTCGCCGACGTCATGGTGGATCACCGCGTCCGAAGCCCCGAGATCCGCGCCGGTCGCGGCCTGACCTTGCGAGAGCCCATCGATCACCGCGCGCGCGGCGAGCTCGCAATAGAGCGCGATCGCCCGCGAGGCATCGTCGTTGCCCGGGATCGGAAAGTTGATGCCGTCCGGATCGGAGTTGGAATCGAGAATTGCCGCCACCGGAATTTCGAGCTTTCTCGCCTCAGCGACCGCGATCGATTCCTTGTTGGTGTCGATCACGAACAGCATGCTGGGCAGACCGCCCATGTCCTTGATGCCGCCGAGCGCGCGCTCCAGCTTGTCGCGCTCGCGCATGAGCTGCAGCAACTCTTTCTTCGTCAGGCCCGAGGTGTGCGCCGAGTTGAGCGTCTCCTCGACTGTCCGGAGCCGCTTGATCGAGTGCGAGATGGTCTGCCAGTTGGTCAGCGTGCCGCCCAGCCAGCGATGGTTGACGTAGTACTGGGCGCACCGCTTGGCAGCCGCCGCGACGGGCTCCGTCGCTTGGCGCTTGGTGCCGACGAACAGCACGCGACCGCCGCCCGCGACCACATCGCGCATGGCAAGCAGCGCTTGATGCAGCAACGGAACAGTCTGCGTCAGGTCGATGATATGAATGTCGTTTCGCACCCCGAAGATGTACGAGCCCATCTTGGGATTCCACCGCTGCGTGCGATGGCCGAAATGAGCGCCTGCCTCCAAAAGCTGGCGCAACGAATAGTCCGGCAATGCCATAAGGTCTCCTGTTTTCCGGTTCAGCCTGACGCGGGAGTGATCTGCCGTTATGGCAAACACCGGAAGGGCGAACGCACTGCTGTGCGGCCGCCCGGACCCGCGCGCGGGATGGGCGGGCTTATAGGTTACTTCCCCGCGTGCGCGCAAGCCATCGGCCCATACCCCACAAGTCCCTGCCCCGCCTCACCGATTTGTCAACCTATTGCCATCTCCTTCCGCCTATAGAAAAACCGCGCGTCGCCCAGCCGGCCAGGGCGGCGTTTTCAGGACGTTCGCCGAGCGGATGTTGGGGGCCTTGGGGGCATGGCGCTGAGAGATCGCGCTCGGCTGAGACGACGCTTGTGTCGTTTTTTGGCGGGAACCGCGCTGGCGGCCGGCGGCCTGTTTGCCTCGTCCATGCCGCTCGCGGCCGCGGAACCTTCCCCGCCCGCTCGCGACTTCTCGACGTACATCCCGACAGGCCAAGCGACCCGCATCGAGGCCGCGGAAGCCCCTGCGATCGACGGTCTGTTGGACGATGCGGCCTGGGCGAAGGCCAAGGTCATCGACGAGTTCTACCAGCTCGACCCCGACACGGGTGCGCCCGGAACCGAGCGCACCGAGCTTCGCATCCTCTACGACTCCGAAAACCTCTATGTCGGCATCTACAATTACGATCGCGAACCGCACCTGATCAGCAACACGCAACGGAGCCGCGACGGCAATCTCGGCGCCGACGACTCGGTGCGTATCTATCTCGATCCGCTGAACTCGCGCCGGAATTCCTACTTCTTCGAGGTGAACGCGGCGGGCGCGAAGCAGGACGCGCTGATCCAGAACAACTCCGACTTCACCAAGGAGTGGAACACGATCTGGACCGCCAAGGTGCAGATCGTCGACGACGGCTGGATCGTCGAGATGGCGCTGCCGTTCCGCAACTTCGCCTTCGATCCGGAGAAACCCGATTGGGTGTTCGAGCTCTTCCGCACCATCAAGCGCAAGGGCGAGCGCATCCGCTGGAGCATGATCAGCGCCGCGACCCGAGGGCACCGACATCTCGCGGTCCGGCACGATCACCGGGATCAACGGCATCGAAACCGGTCTCGGTCTCGACGTGCAGGTGTTCGGCTCGTTGCGCTACCGCTACGACTGGCCGGAGCCCTCACGCTCGATCACGAGCTTCCGCGCCAGCGGCAACGCGTTCTACAAGATCACGCCGCAGCTCACCGGCACGCTGACCGTCAATCCCGATTTCTCGGACGCGCCGCTCGATCTCCGCCAGGTCAACACGACGCGGTTCAACCTGTTCCAGCCCGAGACGCGCAACTTCTTCCTGCAGGACGCGGCGACGTTCGAATTCGGCGGCACGCGGCTTTCACCGTCGGCAACGACTACACGTTTCCCGCCGACAACGCGCAGCCCTTCTTCTCGCGCAATATCGGCCTCGCCAACGGGCTACCGGTCAGCATCATCACCGGCGGCAAGCTCTCGGGCGAATATGGCGGCATCGGCATCGGCGCGCTCTCGGTCGTCACCAACGGCACCGGCGACACCAAGCGCAGCCAGATCCTCAACGTCATGCGCCTCTCGGCTCCCATCGGTGAATCGAAGGCCGGCTTTGTCTTCACCAACGGCGATCCCAGCGGCCGCAGCCAGAACACGGTCGCGGGCGCGGATTTCCAGTTCCGCGATTCGGATTTCTTTCCCGGGAAGATTCTCCAATCCGACGTCTATTATCAGCGCAGCTTTTCGGACACGCGCGGCGACGACGACAATTGGGGCGTCGCGCTGACCTACCCCAACGAGCCGTTCTTCACGGAAGCCCATTTCAAGCAGGTCGGCACGAACTTCTATCCCGCGCTCGGCTTCGTGAATCGCACCGCCATCCGCCAGTATGACGGCAACTCGATCTATCGCCGCCGGGACTGGGGCTGGCGCTTGTTCGATATCGGGACGTCCTGGTACTTCGTCACCGATCTCGCCAACCATCTCGAGTCGCGCGAGAACGGCCTGTGGATCGGCGGTCAGATGCGGTCGCAGGACGAAGTCTTTCTGCGCGTCTTCAACAGCTACGAGAACGTGCCCGCGACCTTCCGCATCGCGGGCAAGGTTCCGGTCCATCCCGGCCGCTACGAGTGGACGAACATCAACGGCTTCATCGAGACGACCAATGCGCGCATGATTTCGGCGCGCGTCGATGTGATGTGCTGCAGCTTCTACAACGGCGACTACCTACGGACGGATTTCCGGTTGGACATCCGGCCGTCCGCGCTGATCCAGCTCATCCCGCAATACACCTACACACAGATCAGCCTGCCGACGGGCGACGTGAACATCCACCTGTTCACCAGTGACATCATCCTGAACTTCACGCCCGACATGCAGCTTTTCACGCAGATCCAGTACGACAATATCAGCGAGAATTTCGCGCTCTCGTTCCGCTATCGCTGGGAATACGAGCCGGGGCAGGAATTGTTCGTCTCGGTCGGACAATCCGCGGTGATTCCGGGCGAGCCCACCTTCGTCCCACAATCGTCTCAAGCGACCATCCGTCTGGGCCGCACCTATCGCTTCTGAGAGCTAACGCCGCGCGAGAGCCGTGGCGAGCCGGTTCTTCACGGCCGTCCAGGCGCCCGCGTCGTCCGTCTCGGAGAGACGATCGGTGCTGTCCCAGCGCAACTCGACCTTCAAGCCGCCGAGCGATGACGTATCGAGCGCGATTGCGCCGCCGGTGGCCTCGACGAGCTCGCGTGCGATCGCAAGCCCCAAGTCCATGCCCCCCGCCCGTTTGGTCGAGCCGCACACCACGCACCATCACCTGAGCTATTTCAGCAGCACTGAGGCCCGGCCCGTCGTCCTCCACGGTCAGAGCAATGGAACTGCCCGCTGCTGCGCCAGACACCCGCACCTGACGGCGCGCAAAACGGACGGCGTTCTCGAGCAAGGGCCCGAGGATTTCGCTTAAGTCCTCGGCGGCAACGCGCAAGCGAAGCGTCTCGGGCATGTCGAGCACATAGTCGAGACGCATGCCCTTCTCGGTGCGCTCGAGCACGAGGATCAGGCGTTGAGCAACGGCGAGGGGCGCGGCCTGAGCGTCCTGGCGCGCGTGACGGCTTGCAGCTGCGCGTGCACGCGCAAGCTCCGCTTCCACCGCCGCCGTCGCCGCCGAGATCGCCCGGTCCAACCCATCGGCCGCGGCCGAAGGATCGCTGTGCCCTTCGCGGATCAAACGGCTCTGCGCCGCGAGCGCTGCAAGCGGCGTCTTCATGCCGTGCGCGAGGTCCGCGGCGCGCTGCCGCGCGCGCTTCACGTCCGCCTCGCGAGCGGTCGCGAGATCGTTGATGGCCTTGGTCAGCGGCTCGACTTCCCTGGGATAGCCGGCGCTCAACCGTTCCGATGCGTTGTGGCGCAACGCCGACAATTCGCGCCGCAACCGTTTGAGCGGCTTCAGCCCAAGTTGAACCTGGATCCAGGCGGCGCCCGCGAGCACGGTCCAGAGCAGGAACAGGAACAACGCCAGCGTCTGACTGAATTCGTTCCGGGCGACGGTGAGCTCGTTCTCGTTGAGCGCAAGCTGCACAAGCACACGCTCCATCGAACCCACGGGTTGCACGATCCGCTCGACCATGAACAGTCGCTGGCCGAACGGACCGTCGGTCTGGCGCGTGCGCCATTCGAGTGCGTCGGCATTGGGCGACGGCCCAAGCGCCTGGTCCCAGAGGGAGCGGGATCGTTGCGTTTCTGCGCCGGTGCTGACTTGCCAGTAGAGCCCGCCCGCGGGAATCGACAAGCGGGGATCGGTGGGCAATTGCTGGATCGCGATCATGCCCGCTGGGTTCACGGTCAGACCGGCAACGAGCTGAAGAGCGTCCCGGCGCAATTCCTGTTCGACGCGCAGTTCGAGATGGCGCTGGAAGAGAAGCGTCATCGCCAGCCAGGCGAGCGCAAGTGCGGCGAAGACAGCGACGGCCGCGCCCACGAGCAAACGCCAGCGGAGCGAATAGCGCGTCATGCATCACCTGCGGTCAGCACATAACCGAACCCGCGCTTCGTCTCGATGCGCTTGGTGCCGATCTTCCGGCGCAGGCGCACGACCAGTTGCTCGATCGCGTTGCTGTCGCCCGCCTCGTTCGCGCCGTAGAGGTGATCGGCGAGCTCGCTTGCCGGAACCGCGCGGTCGACATGATGCGCAAGATAGTTCAACAGGCGAAACTCGAGTTGAGAGAGAGAGAGCGGCACGCCTTCCAGATTCGCCGTCATCCGCCGCGTGTCGATCTGAAGATCGCCGACGGATAGCGTGGACGCGGAATGACCCGCCGTACGGCGGATCAGCGCGCGTACACGCGTGATGAGCTCGCCCATCTCGAAAGGCTTCGCCACGTAGTCATCGGCGCCGGCCTCGATCCCTTCGACTTTCTCGGTCCAGTCGCCGCGCGCGGAGAGGATCAGGACAGGAAAGATGCGCGCATTGGCGCGCCATTTCTTGAGCACCGAGAGACCATCGAGACGCGGCAGCCCAAGATCGAGGACCGCGACGTCGTAGTCTTCGACGTCGCCCTTGAACCACGCGTCTTCGCCGTTCTTGGCAAGATCGACGATGAAGCCCGCCGCCTGAAGCGCGCGGACGACATCGGGTCCGACATCGGGATCGTCTTCGACAACCAGCGCCCGCATTTGGGCTAGTCCTCAAACCGCACGAAGGCTCCCGTGCGCGCATCGAGCACGAGTTCACGCACTCGCCCCTGCGGCGTCAAGATTCGGATCTCGTATTCGAGGCGGCCGCGCCGCTCGTCCAGCTGGACCTCGATCACGTCGCCGGGCTGGTGCTGCGCCACCAGTTCGAGGATACGCGCGATCGGCAGCACCTCGCCGCGCTGGAGGGCCTCCCGCGCGAGATCCTGATCGTCGTTGTTCCGGCGATCATTGGACCTCGCGCTGGCGCCATCGGCGAAGGAACACAGAAGTGCCAAGCCAAGCGCGACGACGAGAGATTTCTTCATCACCCCACCATAACCGGGCCGTCCTGATATCCGCCTGACGACCGCCATCGGCCAACTGTCAGGTTCGGTCAGCTAGAACCAAGCCCTGATTCCGGCGGGTCTCCTTCATGCGTTATCGTTATACAGCGCCTTATGTCGCTGAGTTACTTGGTATTTTCACAGTTGCACTTGCCCCCTCAGCTGCTTTTGCGCAGGAGTCGATGTCGCTCGTCCGGCCGTCGGCCCGCGCGGCCCGCATCGAGTCCCCGCAAGCGCCCAGCATAGATGCGGACCTGTCCGATCCCGCCTGGGCGAACGCCACGGTCATCGAGGACTTCAAGCAGAAGGAGCCGGTTCCGGGCGGGGCCCCAACCGAGCGCACCGTTGTGCGCATCATGTACGACGAGAACAATCTGTATTTCGGCATCTACGCTTACGATAGCCAGCCCGATCAGATCGTCTCCCGCGCGATGTCGCGCGACGGTGACCTGTTCACGGGCGACACGATCGGGATCACGCTCGATCCGGGCCTCACACGACGAAACGCCTACTCGTTCGACATGGGGCCGTCGGGCGGCCGCGCGGACTCGCTGCTGCTGAACAATTCCGACGATCTGGATGAGTGGGACCCGATCTGGACGGGGCGCGCACGCCGGGTCGCGGACGGCTGGGTTGCCGAGATGGCGATTCCCTTCCAGAGCCTTTCGTATGAGGACGACGTGGGCCTTTGGGGGTTCGAGTTCTCGCGCACGATCGCACGCAAGAACGAAGAGCTGCGCTGGTCGTCCACCAATCCCGCGCTCGATTTCACCGACGTCTCGGAAGCCGGCACGCTGACCGGCATCACCGACGTCAATCAGGGCATCGGTCTCGACGTGCAGGTCTACGGCGCTCTGCGCGCCAAACGTGACTGGCACATCGAGGGCGAGGACACGGGCCTGAGCTTCACCGCGGGCGGAAACGCGTTCTACAAGATCACGCCGGCGCTGACGGGAACGCTGACGTTCAATCCCGACTTCTCCGATGCGCCGCTGGACGTACGGCAGGTCAACACGTCGCGATTCGATCTGTTCTTTCCGGAAACGCGCGATTTCTTTCTTCAGGATGCCGGCGCGTTCGAATTCGGCGGAACCAATTTCGCCGGCGACGACCAGGACGCGAACAACGGCCGGCCGTTCTTCTCGCGCAATATCGGCCTCGTCGACGGCGTGCCGGTGAGCATCATCGGCGGCGGCAAGATCTCCGGCGAATATGGCGGGTTCGGCATCGGCGGACTGAGCGTCTACACGGATAGAACGGAAACCGCGCCGGGACAGCTGCTGTCGGCGTTCCGCGTCACCCGGCCGGTGCTCGAACAATCCAGAGTGGGGTTCATATTCACCAACGGCGATCCGACCGGCCAAAGCGAGAACACCGTTGCCGGCGGCGATTTTCAGTATCGCAGCTCGGAGCTGTTCGGCGACAAGACCGTGCTTGCGGATGTCTTCTATCAGCGCAGCTTTTCGAACACCGTCGGCGACGACGATTCGTTCGGCGCCTCGATCGCCTTTCCCAACGAGCCCTGGGCGGGCGCGTTTACGTTCAAGGAGATCGGCGCCAATTTCTTTCCCGCGCTCGGATTCGTGAATCGCACTGCAATCCGCATGTACGACGCGGGGGTCGACTACATCTTCCGGTTCAGAGACTCGTTCCTGAGGACGCTCGAATTCGGGACCGAGCACCAGTTCGTGACCGACCTGTCCGACCGGCTGGAGACTCGCGAAAACCAGTTCTCGATCAGCGTCGAGACCAATGCGGCCGACGAAGCCGAGCTCGATTTCACGAGCTTCTACGAGTTCGTGCCCGCGCCGTTCGACATCGCCGACACGCTCATCGTGCCGGCGGGGCGGTATGAATGGACCGGCATCGAGGCCAGTTTCGAGACCTCGGACGCGCGCCCGCTCGCGCTCGGGGTCCAGGTGTATTGCTGCGGCTTCTACAATGGCAGCGCGGTGGAGGTGCAGGTCGAGCTGGGCTTCCGGCCGAATGAGTATTTCGAGATCGTGCCCGGCTACGAGGTGACGTTCATCGACCTGCCGACGGGCGATGTCGACATTCATGTGGGCGAGATCACGTCGGTGGTCAACTTCACGCCCGACATGCAGCTGGCGCTTCAGGTGCAATACGACAACATCAGCCAGGATTTCGGCTTCCTCGCGCGCTACCGCTGGGAATACCTGCCGGGGAGCGAGCTCTTTGTCGCCTTCGGGCAGAGCGCGCTCATTCCCAACTCGCGCTTCGTCGCCCAGCGGACGCAGGCCTCGATCCGGCTCGGGCACACGCTCAGGTTCTAGTTCCAGAGCAGCAACGCGACGAGGAACGCGGCGTAGACGATGGGCGCTGTGACCGTGAAGGCGGCGTTGAGATCGCGAGGGTGCTTGCGGTGGATCCGCCAGGCCGCGAACGGCGCCACCACGCAGAAGACCGGCAGCACCGCGAAGAGGAACGCGACGAACGAGGCGGTCCCCTGCGAATAGGTGAACGCGAAGCCGATGGCGCTGAAGGCCATGAACGCGGCGGGGAGAAGGATGATCGCGTTGAGAGCCGTACCCAGCCAGAGCCAGAGGCGCAGGCTCATACGGTCTCGACCTCGGCGACGCCGCCCATGGAAGCGATCTCCGATTTGAGCTGGGGCGTCACTTGAACGCGCTTCGGCAGCACGATCTCCACGTCCTGGTTATGCGCGTCGACCGGCACGATCACGGTGACGAGTCCCTTGCCGCCCGGCTTCAGCCGCGTTGCGATGGTAGGAAGGGGCGCCGGATCGGACAACCGAATCCGTAAGCCCTCGCCCGCATCCGCCGCCGCAGCCTTCCAGGTCTTCGACCTTGATCGTGCGCAGCTTCAGCTCGTCCTCGATCCAGTCGCCGACGACGGTCATCACCACGGAGCGGCCTGCTTCGAGAATGGAGCGCGCCTGACTGAGCGCCTCGGAGAACACCATCACCTCGAACATGCCGGACGGATCGGAAAGACCGACGAACGCGAACGGATCGCCCGAGCGCCCTCGCCGCTCCTGACGGCGGATGACAGTGCCGGCCAGCTTCGCCTTCACCGAGGTGCGCCGCGCATCGGCGAGCAGATCCGCGTAGCGGGTCGCTCCGATGCGCTTCAGCACCTTGTCGTAGGCGTCGAGCGGATGGCCGGAGAGGTAGAACCCGATGGCGGAGAACTCTTCCGACAGGCGCTCATGCGTCGGCCAATCGTCGACCGCGATCATCGGCAGGCTGTCGCGCGTCGAGTCCGAAGCGCCGAACAGGCTGGACTGCCCCTCCTCGCGGTCGCGCACGGTGCGCGCGGCGCTTGCGAGAATGAGGTCCGCGGACTGCACGAGCTGGCGGCGGTTCTTGTGGAGCGCACCGAACGCGCCCGCTTTGACGAGGCTTTCGAAGGCGCGCTTGTTGACCAGACGCGGATCGATGCGCCGCGCGAAATCGGCGATCGAGCGGAACGGACCGCCCTCCTCCCGCACCTTGACGACATGGTCCATCGCCTGGCGGCCGACATTCTTCACGGCCGCGAGCGCGTAATAGATCACGCCGCCCTCGCGCACGTCGCACGAGAACGGCGCCTGGCTGCGATTGATGTCGGGCGCGCGGACCTCGATCCCGAGCCGCGCGGCTTCCTGGCGGAAGATGTTGAGCCGGTCGGTGTTGCCGATATCGAGCGTCATCGACGCGGCGAGGAACTCGACCGGATAGTTGGCCTTCAGAAACGCGGTCTGATAGGCGACCTGGGCATAGGCCGCGGCGTGGCCCTTGTTGAAGCCGTAGCCCGCGAACTTCGCCGCCTGTTCGAAGATCTGCTCGGCGGTATCGGCCGCGATCTTCCGCGCGGCGGCGCCCTTCAGGAACAATTCGCGCTGCTGCGCCATCTCGGACGGGATCTTCTTGCCCATCGCGCGGCGCAGGAGATCGGCGTCGCCCATCGAATAGCCCGCGAGCTCGCGGGCGATGCGCATGACGTCTTCCTGGTACGTCATCACGCCGAAGGTTTCCTTGAGGATCGGCTCCAGCATCGGGTGCAGATATTCCGGCTTCTCGCGGCCGTGCTTGCAGGCGATGTATTTCGGGATCGAATCCATCGGGCCCGGGCGATAGAGCGCGACGAGAGCGATCAGATCGTTGATGTGGTCGGGCCGGACCTTCTTCATCAGGTCGCGCATGCCCTGGCTTTCGAGCTGGAACACGCCGACGGATTCGCCCCGCGTCAGCATCTCGAAGGTGGGCTTGTCCTCGAAGTCGGCGCGCTCGGTTTTCACGTCGAGACCGCGCGCTCTCAGCAGCTCCTCGGTCTTGGCGATGACGGTGAGCGTCTTGAGCCCGAGCAGATCGAACTTGACGAGGCCGGCCTTCTCCGCGTCCTCGTAGTCGAATTGCGTGACCGGCATCTCCGAGCGCGGATCGCGATAGAGCGGCACGAGCTCGTTCAGCGGGCGGTCGCCGATGACGATGCCCGCGGGGTGCGTGGAGGCGTGGCGGTAGAAGCCTTCGATCCGCTCCACGACCGCGAAGAGATCGCGGACCTTCTCCTCCTGCTCGGCGATCTGCTGAAGCCGCGGCTCGGATTCGACCGCCTCCTTCAAGCTGATGTGCTTGCCCGGCGGGTTCGGGATCATCTTGGCGACGCGATCGACCAAACCCAACGGCATCTGCAGCACGCGGCCAACGTCGCGCACGGCCGCGCGCGCCTGGAGCGAACCGAGCGCCATGATGTGGCCGACGCGGTCGAAGCCGTATTTCAGCTGCACGTAGCGCACGACCTCGTCGCGGCGCTCCTGACAGAAATCGATGTCGAAGTCCGGCATCGAGACGCGCTCAGGGTTGAGGAAGCGCTCGAACACGAGGCCGAAGCGGATCGGATCGAGGTTGGTGATGTCGAGCGACCAGGCGACGAGCGAGGTCGCGCCCGAACCGCGCACGCCGACGGGGATGCCGTTCGCGCGCGTCCACTTCATGAAGTCCGAGACGATCAGGAAGTAGCCGGGAAAATCCATCCGGATGATGACATCGAGCTCGAAGTCGAGGCGGTCGAGATAGACCTGCTCCTCGGCATGGCGGCCGTGCTCGGCGAGACGGCGCTTCAATCCCGCGTGGGCCTGCGCGCGCAATTCATCCGCGGTCGAGAGACCCGATTCCGGCACGAAGCGCGGCAGGATCGGATTGCGCTTTTTCGGGCGGAAGGCGCAGCGCTGCGCGATCTCGACCGTGTTGGCGATCGCCTCGGGGAGATCGGCGAACAGCTCCGCCATTTCCTCCGCGCTCTTGAAGCGATGCTCGGGCGTGAGGCGGCGGCGGTCTTCGGTGTGGATGAACGTGCCGGCGGCGATGCAGAGCAGCACGTCGTGCGCCTCGTACATCTCGGCGCGGCCGAAATGGACATCGTTGGTGGCGACGAGCGGGAGCGACTTCGCATAGGCGAGATCGATGAGCTTCTCCTCGACCGCGGCCTCGTTCTTCAGCCCGTGCCGCTGCAGCTCGACATAGAGCCGGTCGCCGAACCATTGGGACATCCGGTCGAGCAGCAGGTCGGCGGCCTGGGGCTGACCGTCGGCGATCAGCCGGTTCAGCGGGCCGGCGGGACCACCGGTCAGAAGGATGAGGCCTTCGGCGTTCGCCGCGAGGCGCTCGGCGGTGACATGCGGAAGATCGCCGGGCCCGACATCGAGATAGGCGCTCGAGATCAGCTTGGAGAGATTGACGTAGCCCGCCTCGTCCTTGACCAGCAGCACGACCGAGGGGTGGGCGCGCTGCTGGATCGCGTTGTGCGCGGGCGCGGAGGCTTCGAGGTTGACCGAAAGGGTGACGCCGACGATCGGCTGGACGCCCGACTTCGCCAGCGTGTCGGCGATCTCGTAGACGCCGAAGAGGTTGTTCGTGTCCGTGATCGCGACGGCGGGGATGCGGTACTCGCGGCAGAGGGCGGCAAGCTCCTTCGGCCGCACGGCGCCCTCGAGCAGCGAATAGGGGCTCTTCACCCGAAGGTGCACGAATTTGGCGTGGCCTAAGGCCGCCTTCTTAGGCGCCATGTTCATGCGCTAGCCCGGTGCGTGATCGTCATGATTCCGGGGCCAGTATTGGCCACGGGACGGCGCGGACGCACGCGAAGGGACCGACCGCGGAAGGATGCTCCACAGAAAGAACGCCGCGGCCAGGCGCGGTCCTGGAGGCGCTAGGGATTGGGGTGCCAGTCATGGCACCCACATGTGGGGTGTTTTGAGCGGCCTTCGCATCCTTTTGATTTTGCTGCGCGATCTACGCTTGCATTAGTCTGCTCGATCGATTTCGCGATTTTTCCTTTGGCCGTCTTCCCCGATGTTTCGATGCTCCTTCGATCGCTCTGATTTAGCTGCGCAATCAGCGCTTTCATCAGTTTGTTCGTTCGATTTCGCGATTTTTCTTTTGCCGCTCTCATCGAACCACAAAAGGGAGAGGACCAGGGTGACGGGGGCACCACCCTGTTCCTACCCCTCGAGGCCTGCCTTAGGTCAGCAGGGCCTCGCCCATCACCGACAGCACATAGGTGGACGCCACAAAGAGCAGCATGCCCACCACCGCCAGAGTGTCTTGAAGCCAAAGCGCCATGTTCTTTCTCCCCACCGCTGAAGGGGAGAAACTATGTTCTACTTTCGTTCTTATGTCAAGAACAAAACGAGATCGATATTCAAGCTAGAACAACCGGGCAACCGTGCTCTTTTTGCGGTGAGGACATCACCAAGGGATGCGCGTCGGCTCCTCGCGGGTTACACCGTTCATTCGGTGGCGAAACTCCGATATCGCCTCGTAGATGGCGAGACGCGCGCGATTGTTCGAACCCAGCGGCCTGTGTTCGGGCAGTGAATGCCAGGGCGTGAATGAGAGGTTCTCCGCGATCTCCACCCTGCCGTTCGCGTCGATATCCTGCTTCGGGATGCGAATGATCGCGACCCGCTGGAACGGAGACTTCGCTTCGTCCCAGAGCACGAGAGGATCTTCCACCGGCATGCTCATGCGATCACGCTGAAGCTGCACGCCGAATTCGTAATACACGTCCTCTGTTCCAACCTGAGCCTTCATGGCTTCGCGGAGAAAGTCCGGTCCCTTCTGATCGGGCGGTCGGTTCTCGCTTCGCGAGAGCGGGGTCGCCGAGAACTTGATCGCATTATCCCCGAGCAGGTACGGCGTCATACTGAAATACCGGACTTGAACGGGGTTGAACAATTTCTGACCCCGAATGACCGTGATCGCGCCGGTTTCGTCGGGTCGGTCCTTGAAGAACGCCGCCAGTTGTCCCTTGGCCATCTCCTCATGCAGCAGGGCATAATCCTTGAGGCTTCGGACGAAGAAGATCGGCGCGTTGATCATGATGAAGTCCTGGGTCTTCGCGTCCTTCTCACTTTCGAGCAGTTTCTCGCCCTCGACGCCGAGCAGCTTGATCGCCATTCCGGCCGCCTGAGGAACGGTGTCCTCCTGGACCTCGACATTGCCCGCGGAAAAACGGATCAGCGCGTCGTATGTGCGCGGCGTCCTGAACACGCCGTGACGCAATTCATCGGGAAGGCCATCGAGCACGATGAACTGAGCGCTCACGAGGCCGTGCGCCTTGGGGTGGGCATCGCGCAGCACCGGCCGCTTGCCCTCGGGGAACTGCATCTTCAGACGATCGATGGAGATTTTCGTGATCGCGTCGGTGAGCTCTTTCTCGTTGGGCTCGATCACTTCCTGTAAGAGCGCCAAATCTTCATCCGTGGCTGCCGATCGATCTTGCGCAGGAGCAGCCGTCATACTCCCCACTATCAAGCCAGCCGTGAGCGTCACGAGGACGCGGGACAGATTGCTCATTCAAATCCTCCCGACAGATATTGGAAGCTTTGGCTTGCGTACGCTTCCCTATCGCGTGGGCGCGCCATTGTAGGTGCCCGGATTTTTCATGTGGTAGAAGGTCGGATCGTTCCAAGCGAGGACGGGATTTTCCGGACCGCCGAAGGGTGCGATCTGTCCGGTCTGGTTCGGAATGGACTTCATGTACTCGACCAGCGCCCAACGCTCATCCTCGGTCAGCAGCCGTCCAATGATGCCGTTCGCACGGGGGCCGTCCTCGAACGAATGTCCGGCGTTGGAATTGCCGGTCAGCGTCGTGTCGAACAGGAATCTTCCCCGACGCCCCGGAGGTGTCGACACCAACCTTCACCGGATCAAACTCCCGCCCGATGAAGAACGTCGTTGTCCGCTGCTTGGCCGGAACCAACAGCTCGTAGAGATTCGGCACCGAGCCGTTGTGCAGAAACGGCGGCGCCGACCACATGCCTTCCGCAGGGTTGGCCTTGTAAGCGCCGACCGCCGGGATCGGCGGGAGCGGCTCCGATCCGAACGCGCCATACCCATGGGCGGAGATGAGCTCCGCCTCGCTGAGATTGAGCTTGGCGATCGCGAAATCGTAGATGCCCGGTTGTATCACGGTGCGGAACAAGGTGGGCTGCGATATCAGCGAGGCTCCGGTGTCCGGTGGGACAAGCTGATCCCGCAGCGGTCCCGGTTTCATCGTGGGTAAGGAATCGAACTGCGGACTCGCCAACTGCCTCGGATCGGTGCCGATGACATTGCCCATGACATGCGCGTTCTCGATGAACCGCTTGCCCTCCTTCCTGGGCTCGCTCCAGCGGTGCGGCCAAGTCGAGTGGCATCCGGCGCAGTTCTCCGCAAAGAGCTGTTGTCCTCTGCTCGCTTTCTGTTGGTCGATCCTGCCGAGAATTTCCTCCGGCCACTTTGGCGGCGCCAATCTCCGCAGCAGAGCCTCGCTCTCGATCTGACCCTTGAGGTCGACGGTGGAGTAGAACAGGCCATCGGCCGGCGTCTCTGACGTCAGGTCCATCCTGGCAAATGCACCGGTGACTTCACCCTGGTTGCGCATCAGCGGATCGGGCAGGACGCCGCTCCACTGTGCCCACGCCGATTGCGGAATATTCCAGGCGAATGATGGCTTCACCGGTGCTAGCGGCGGCCGCCAGTTTTCGGGAACTCCGAGCCACCGCGACACAACCTGGTTGTGGATCAGGAGGAGCGCGTCCATGCGCCCCGGCCCGACGACGCTCGGCGTCACTCCAAGCCGGTTGACATAATCGTAAGGCCCCGCCGCTTCCTGGCTCAGGCGCGTTCTGAGCGCGGCCTTTCCAGCATTGTCGCGCACGCCCATCCTTGCTGCGAGCCGATCGAATTTCTCCGGATTGGAAGCTGTTGCCGTCAGCGCGTCGCTCAGTCCCTTGACGAAAGCAAAGACGTCGAACGTGTTGGAATTTCCACCCGAGATGCTGATCGTTGTTCCCTTGTATTGGATCTGTCCGTTGTGGCACACGGCGCAACCGAGCCCGATCCACTCGCCTCGCCACTGACCGTCAGGCACGGTCGTCTTTACGATACCTATCGGTAGTCCGTCCGGGTTGTATTGAGGATGAGCGGGATAAGGGATCAATCCGTACCCGGACATGTTCTCATTGGATCGGAACAGCTCCGAACCTTTTGCTGCTTCGAGGTGGAGGAAGATGTCGTACGACAGCGCCGCTGAACCCTGTGGCGTAAAGTAATAGCGAAGCCGGTCGTCCTCGGACCAACCTTGGTCCAGGAGGACAGGGTTGGAATACGAAGGCCGGTCTTGTGCAACCGCGCCGGCCACATACACGAGAGCGCCGGCAGTACACGCCAGAGCGAACGCCGAAAGGTAATGCCGCTTAAGTCTTTCGCGCCCACCCATGGGCTTTCTGGCGGCGTCTTGAGAAGTCGTCATGGCGCTCTCCATCAAATCGCATACGCCCCCAGCGCGCGCGGGGACTATCGGCGTCAATTCCCGAGGACCCAGTCGGACTTTGGTCTCACCGGCTGTAGCGATGCATTGATTCAATGCTCGCCTTCACGAGCGGCGCCTGAACCAGCGTGAATTGGCGTCGGCGCGACTGCGTTGGTGAAGTCGTGTGACCTGAATAGCGGCAATGCATCATGCGCAGAGAAACGCGCGCATTCGAATTCGCACCAGTTTTCGACAAATGTCGGACTTCGCCCCTCAGAGGCGCCGAAGAGCGAGCTAAGACTTGGGTCCAATAGGCCCTAGGTCCAATAGAAGCGCGCATTGTCCAGTTCTAGCATCGTGGCCGCAGGGCATCGTGCACGCTCCAGGCAATCGCTGCCGCGCTGAAACGGGGATCGTCTATTCGGAGATTGGACACGTAGCCTCGAGGGCAGTCTTGCCGCGAGTTTGTCGGCAGTTCCGCGCGGGTCGCGCGATCCAGCGCTGACGTTCCGAGACCACACCGAAGGAGGCAAGAGTGCGCGCAGCGTATGTTCTCGGCGCCATCATTGCATGCTGCGTGCTCATCACCCCCGCGGTCGCGCAGTATGAGGAGCTGGAGGAGAGCACAGCCGACGACCTCGCCAGGCAACTTGCCAATCCGATCGCAAGCCTGACCCAGGTTCCGTTCCAGTTCAATTTTGACTTCGGCGCTGGACCGGATGGGGATGGCCAGATCTACACGTTGAATTTTCAGCCGGTGATACCAATCACCCTCACTCCAGACCTCAATCTTATCTCCAGGACAATCTTCCCAATCCTCACCGGCCGCGAAGATGTGTTTCCCGGCCGTAACAGCGTGTGGGGCCTGGGCGATACGGTCGCGAGCTTTTTCTTCTCACCCGTGCAGCCGGGACCCGGCGGGATGATCTGGGGCTTAGGACCGGTTTTTCTTATCCCGACAGCAACCGATCAGTTCCTCGGAAGCGAAAAATGGGGCGCTGGCCCTGCGGGCGTCGCGTTGATGCAGCGAGGGTCTTGGACATTTGGTCTCCACGCAAATCACATCTGGTCGTTTCCCGGCCGAGATAACCGCGCTGACGTCAACGCAACGTTTCTCCAGCCTTTCGTCTGGTATCAGTTCGGCAGAGGCGAGACCGTCTTTCTGCACACGAAGTCGACCTACGACTGGACCGGGGAGCAGTGGATCGTGCCTATCAATGTTGGGTACATAAAGGTGTTTGCACTCGGCACGCAGCCCGCGAGCATTCAGCTGATGGGCAGATATTTCGTCGAAGCGCCAGCGGGTGGTCCGGACTGGGGCCTCCGCATCGCATTCTCGTTGTTATTTCCGAGCTAGGCGGTTCCGGAACGGCTGGAGGTCGGGCTCGGCTCGGGCGGTCATGCCGGCGGTCACTTCGACGGGAAGGCCCACTATCAGATAGCGGGTCTTAGCGACGAAGAGATCATAGGCGCCTTTGGCCACACGCTGGTGAGCATGATTTTCATATTCTGCTTATTCGGCTGCGAGTCAGGCCGCGGTTATGGCGCCGCTGAGCGCCTCGTTCCAGCACCGGGTGATCGCCGCTGCCGCCTCTTTCCGCTCGGGAGGAGGAATACGCCACGTGTCGCCATTCTCGAATGTGAGGTTCACGCCACGATCTCCCGCCTGCAGTGCGGCAAAGATCGAGTCGAGCTCGCTTGGCGCGAGGCTGGCGGTCAGGTAATTCACCGCGCCGTCGAATTGCCGCCTGAATTCCAGCGCGCGCGCGAAGTTGGGTCCGAGATCGAGGGTTGCCATCATTGAGCCTTTGGCGTCCATCGTGTCGGGAACAAACTCGTCCAGGATTCCGATCGAGCCCGCCTTCCGTTCGCCGTCGATGAGGAAATGGAACGCGTTCCTGCGGCTGTCGCTGCTGAGAACAACGATGCATATCCTGCCGCCATCCTGACGAACGACGCCCCAGTTCTTGTCCTTGTACAACGGCGCAGCCCAAGCAGCGGACGCCATCACAAGCGCAGCGGTGGGCGCCACGACGCGCAAAAGACCTCGCATGTGTTGTTCCTAGCCGACGTTCCTGCCCTGCCCTGCCCCTTGCCATAACGCCCAAGATCGGCCGTCGGGTCAGCGACATTCCAAAACGTCACGTGGGGCTCGGCCCGACATACTCTCAAGAGCGGCTCAGGCAACGCTGTACTCGGAACAGCTTGGGCTCGAGCGGACATCCTTCGACCCTTCGACAAGCTCAGGGCTCAGGATGAGGGAGTTAGCGCTTGCGACGTCGGGAAAGTCAGTTGCGTTCGATTTCGGGTGCACCCCGTTGATGCGGCCCTGGCTGTCGCGCACCAAGAGCGCCACACCGGAAATGTTGGGTCCGTCCGTGCTCCGCCAGGCCAGGCGCGCCACGCCATCGACGACAGTGCCGCGGACCTCGCCGTTGGCGTTTCCCGATTGCTCGACGTAGCAGCCGGTGATCGCAGCGCCGTCCTGTTTGAGCTCGAGATAGGCGCGCGGGCCGGTTTCATAAACGCCCATGAACTGCGTATTCGGGGGCGTCTGCGCGCCGTAGGCGACGACCCCGTCGAGATACGTCCACGCGGCTGCGCCGTGGTTGTTCTCGATCGTGAACCTGAGCCAGCGCACCTCACGGTCCAGTGCCGCGTCGATCAGGGTTTCGCCCTCTTCCGTTGCGGTGACGGTGCCGACAGGCCGGTAGCCGGCATCGGCGCTTTCGGCGGACGCTTCGATACGCACGCGTTCGCGCGGCCGCGCCGGCGACGCCTCCAGGACGTGCGCCTGCGCCTTCGACGCCGACCTGGCTCAATCGCGTCGGCGCGCGCAGCTCGAATACGAACGTGAATGGTCCCGGATAACGCGGCCCGCCATTGGCCCAGCTCGTGCCGTTCGCTCCGTCTGTGAGCGAAAGCGCGCGAGCGGCATCGACATTCGCCGACAGAATGACTGTCCCTTCCGCCAGCGTGAGCAGGTTGGGACGCGGCTCGGCGCTCGCCGATGGCGCGGCCTGCGCGCGTGGCGCCCGGCGCACCACGCGTCTCCGCCGATTCGCCCGGTCCACTCGCGGTCACGACAAATGCGAGAGCCAAAGCGGTCATTCGCATGAAACGTTTTCCGCGACCGCGCAATTCAGCCCCCCTCGACGCGTGCTCATGTTGACTCAGTTGCGTTCGATCTCGGGCTCGAGATCGAGCTCGGCGCGGGCCGTCATGTCGGCCGTCACTTCGACGGGAAGGCCCAACGTCAGATATTTCCTCTTCGCGACGAAGAGATCGTACGCGCCTTTGGCCACCCTGATCTCCGCGAAGCCGCGTTCGTCGGTGACGGCCTTGTAGGGATGCAGCGCCACTTGCGCGCCCGCGACAGGCTCCTGACTGACTTTGTCGACCGCCTCCACCTTCACCAGGCATTCGGGACGAGAGACGACCCGCAAGCTGAATTCGGCGGCGCCTTCGGCGTGCGGACGCGCGAGATCCTTGCCGGCGGATTTGACGCTCCACTGGTAGAGGTCCGCCGAGGATGGGGCTTTCAATTCGACCGCCGCAAAATAGAGACCGCTCGTGCCGGGCCAGATGTCGCCGGACAGCGCGCCTGAGGCGACCTCAGCGCCTTCATGGTCGTGGATTGCAAACGCCTTGTCGGCGAATGAGCACTCGCTCGAGCACTTGATGCCGACCTTGATCGTGAACCGGTCGCCGGCAACCACGGTGGACGGAATATCCCAGGCAAGAACGCGCGTCGTATGAGGCTTGACGGTGAATGAAATCGTCTTCGACGCTTCTGCGTAGGAAACGCCGTCCTTCACGACAGCGGGACAGAGGACCGACCAGACATAGTCGCCGGTCTTGACCGGCGCTTTCAAAGCGGCCGCGCCGGTCGCGTTTTCTTCGTCATCGATGTCGGTGAGCGCCAATACGCCTGCATCGGCGCCGGCCTCGTCCTTCACCTTCAGGGTGTGCCCGATCAGATCGCCTGACGGCGAACAAACCACGCGGGCGTGGAGAGTCATCTCCGCACCGGCGTCGACGACGTCGGGCGAGACTTCGAGCGCGATATCGACGTGACCGCGCGCCGGTTCTTTTCGCGAAGCCATGTTACCGCCAGCAATCGTCCATCGGACGCGCGCCGTCAGACGGTCTCTTTCGCGGCGTTCGAGCCCGCGATGTAGCCGTGGACGAGCGCGCGCCCCAGGCCGTGCTGGTTGCCGCCGCCGCTCGACTCGCCGCCGGCATAGAGGCCGGGAATGGGATTGCCCTCCATGTCGATGACCTGGGCCTTCCCGTTGATGCGAAGCCCGCCGTAGGAATTGTGCCACACGGGATTGACCGTCGCCGCGTAGAACGGGGGCGTGTCGATCTTGTGCATGGGCGCATCCGCCCCGCGCGCAAAGTCGGGATCGGCGCCTTTGTCGACATAGGAATTCCACTTGGCGACCGTGTCCTTCAAATTGGACAGCGGAACGCGCTGGTACTCATGGCCCTTCTCGATCTTGGCGGTCAATTCCTCGATCGTATCGGCTTGGAAGAAATAGCCGTTGGTCGGCGAGGTGAAGGGAGGTTCGATCTTCCATTCGCCGCGCTCAACGGCAGCCTTGTCGAAAATCGCCCAGATCGGTCCGGAGTAGAAGTCCGGGGACGTCGAACCCTCATTGATCGCGAGCGCGGCATGGATGCTGTTCGACTCGCGATAGGTTGCGCGGATGTTCTCGGCGCTGGCGTTGCGCCAATCGGCCTGCACATGGTTGATGCCCGATTTGGGCTGGCCCTTTGACGGTCCGGCCGGAAACGCGGCGTTGCCCCGCTGCTCGGGAATCAGAAGCTCGTTGAAGAAGCGCTTCCCGACCTGGTTGACCACGATCACGTGCTGGAACGCTTCCGGGCTAAGCTCGAAGCCCGTCGATCCGCGGAACGAGAACGTCGGGTGACCCGGAAGCATGGTGGTGTAGGAGTCGCGCGTCGCAAGGATGCCGGGGATGTGGAACGTGGGGGCGTAGGAGAGGTTCTGCTGCATCCCCGCGAGGTTCGCGCCTACTCTCAATCCGGCGATGATGCCGCTCGCATCCTGACCGCGCGGGCCCAACAGCGCCCAGCCGCTCGACACGAAAGCGGGCTCTCTGTATCCGGCATAGAACATGCTGCGGAACTGCGGATTGGCGCCGTGCCCGCCCGCGCCGACGACGACCGCTTTGCGGGCCCTGATGAAAATCGTCTCGCGCCGCTCGTCGATGTTTCCGTTCTGCCAGAGGCTCTCCAGACGCGCGCCCGACACGGCATCCATTCTCGGCGAATAGCTCGCCTTGATGCCGATCACCCTGCCCGAGAACTGCTGCTCGCGGATGATCTCGTCCATGTGGCGGTGAAGGATGAACTGGACGCCCTTCTCACGCGCGCTGAACTCGAGCGGTCTGGCGAGCGCCGCGCCGTTCGTGCGCGCGCCCGGACCGACCGTGCGGGTATCAGGTGCCATATAACGTGGCGCGAAATGGCTCGAACTGACGCCCGCTTCGCCTGCGTCTTGTGCCGAGACGGTTCCCGCCTTGATGTCCGTTGCGGTCGCCCTCCATGAGGAAGCAGACCGCGCGTCTGGCGCGCGACATGCCGCCATTGCCGTGCGTGCCGGATGATGCGTCCCATGCGGACGTAATTCGCCATCAGGAATTCGCGGGTGGCGAAGCAATTGTCGGCATAGGCCCGGTGGAGGTCGCGTTCGTTGAAGCGGTAAGGGGCCTGCGCCGCGTTATCCATGACGGACCAGTCGGTGTGGTCCCTGAACAGGAAGTCCGGATCCTCGGTTATTTCCTCCGGCTTGTGCACGGGCGGGGCTGTGATGAAGCCTTCCTTGTCGCTCTCGCCCTTGATGTCGCGGAGCTGGAGCGGATCGCCGCCGCCGAGCGACACCTGCGAGCCTGAGTGCAGCATCTTGCCGCCGCAGTCGAAATTCTGATCGACGACGATCACCGATTGACCGAGGTCGCGCGCGCGAATGGCGGCGGGTAGCCCGGTGCACCCCGCGCCGATGACGACGATATCGGCCTCGTAATCCCAGGCAATGGTGTCGGCCTGGGATGGCGAGCAGGCGGCGGCTACCGGAAGAACGGATACGGCTGCCGCGGCGCCCGCTCCTTTGGCGACGAAGTCGCGCCGGCTGATGGGCTTGTCGCGCTGAACCTTTGAACCTGTCCGGTGGTCGTCCCGCTTTTTGTCGGCCATTGTTGTCCCTCCCAGGAGCGCCGCAGTGTCTGTCGGAGACGGGAAAACTACCACGAATTGGGCGGTGTCGTTAGAGCGCTGATAAAGGGCGGATCGCAGGGTTCAATGGCCGGAAGGGGCAAAAGCAGACGTTCAAATCCGCCGGGCGTTGCTTTAGTTTGGGTTCCAGCCCCCTGAGGAGATTCCCAACATGACGCTGTTTCGCACTGTGCTCGTGACGAGCGGTCTTCTTGCGCTCTGTGGCGGCGTTGCTCAAAGCGCGCAGAACGCCTCGGCCAGCAGGCCCATGATGACCCTGCAGATGCCGGCGACCCCGGAGCCGGCCCGGGTCACCCTCAATCCCAGGACCACCGCCTTGATGGTGCTCGACTATGTCGAGGACATCTGCGCCGCCCAGCCGAGCTGCCGGGGCAAGATGCTGCCGGCGATGACGCCCTTCATGGCGCAGGTTCGCAAGGCCGGACTCACCGTGGCCTACGGCACCCGTCAGCCGAACATGGACCATTGGCTCAAGGAGGTCGCGCCGACCGCGAACGACATCAAGATCGTCAACGTGGCCCAGGACAGGTTCTACAACACCGATCTCGACAGACAGCTGAAGGCGAAGGGCATCACGACGATCATCATGGTCGGCTGGAAGATCAGCGGTTCGGTGACCTACACGTCGGTGGGCGCGATGGCGCGCGACTACACCGTCGTCATCCCGGTCGATACGACCTCGGCCGCGAGCGACTACGAGACGACCATCGGGTTCTACAATGTCCAGAATTCGGGCAATGCGAACCTGGCGAACGAACCGTTGAAGAAAGGCGCCGTCACGCTGAGCCGCACGGACCTGATCACGTTCCAGTAGAAGCGGTTAGCCGCCGACGAGGGATTTGCGCGGGACGCCGGCTTCGATGAGCGTGCCTTTGTCGAGCTGGAGCGTGCGGTCCATCTTGTCGGAGAGCGCGTAGTTGTGGGTCGCGATCAGCGCCGAGAGATTCTCCGAGCGGACGAGCTGGATCAGCTTGTCGAACACGGCATCGGCGGTGCGCGGATCGAGGTTGCCGGTGGGCTCGTCGGCCAGAAGCACGCGCGGCGAGTTGGCGAGCGCGCGCGCGATCGCGACACGCTGCTGCTCGCCGCCCGAGAGCTGCGAGGGACGGTGATCGAGGCGCTCGCCGAGCCCGACCATCGTCAGCAGGCGGCGCGCTTCCTTCGCGGCCTCGTCGCGGCTTTCGCCCGCGATGCGGCGCGGCATGGCGACGTTCTCGAGCGCGGTGAATTCGGGCAGCAGGTGATGGGCCTGATAGACGAAGCCGAGGGTCTCGCGGCGCATCTCGGTGCGGGCGCGCTCGGGCAGATGCGAGGCCGCCTGACCGTTGATGTAGACCTCGCCCGAGGTCGGCTCTTCGAGCAGGCCCGCGATGTGGAGCAGCGAGGATTTGCCCGCGCCCGACTGGCCGACGAGCGCCACGATCTCGCCCGGCTTCAGCGTGAGCGAGACGTCGCGGAAGACGATGAGCTCGCGTCCCGCCTGCTTGTAGACGCGCGTGACGCGGTCGAGCCGGAGCGGCGCGTCATTCATACCGCAGCGCCTCCACGGGATCGAGGCGCGAGGCCCGGTAGGACGGATAGAGCGTCGCGAGGAACGAGAGGCCGAGCGCCATCGCGACGACGGCGACGACCTCCCACGGATCGACCTCGGCCGGGATCTGGCTCAGGAAATAGATCGTCGGATCGAAGATGTTCTCGTTTCCCGGTGATGCGGATCAGGAGCTGCCGGATCTCTTCGATGTTGGCGCAGAAGAGCACGCCGATCAGCACGCCGACGATCGTTCCTACGACGCCGATCGAGGAACCGGCGATAAAGAAGATGCGCATCACCGCACCCGACGTCGCGCCCATGGTGCGCAGGATCGCGATGTCGCCGCCCTTGTCCTTCACCAGCATGATGAGGCCGGAGATGATGTTGAGCGCGGCAACGAGGATGATGAGCGTCAGGATCAGGAACATCACGTTGCGCTCGACCTGGAGCGCGCCGAACAGGCTCGAATTCATCTGCTGCCAATCGGCGACGCCGAGATTGCCCGCGGCTTCCTGCAACGGTTGACGCCATGCGGCGATCTGATCGGGCTGCGTTCACCATCACGAGGATGCCGCAGACCGTGCCCTCCTGGCCGAAGAAGAGCTGCGCTTCCATCAGCGGCATGAAGATGAAGGTCTGGTCGTATTCCGACATGCCGACATTGAACGTGCCGGCGAGGCGATAGGTCTTGATCCGCGGCGTGCTGCCGAAGGGCGTCACTTCGCCCTTGGGGGCGATGAGCGTCACCGTCATGCCGGGCACGAGCCCGAGCTGCTGCGCGAGGCGCGCGCCGAGGATCACGGACTCGCCGTCGTCGAAGCCGTCCAGCGCGTTGGGCGATAGCGTGGTTGCAACTTCCGTGAGCCCGCGCAGGTCGTCGCTCTTCATGCCGCGCACGAGCGCGCCGCGGGACGTGCCTTCGGTGTTGACGAGCACCTGGCCTTCGACGATGGGGAACGCGGCGGTCACGCCTTGGACCGTGCGCAGGCGCTCAGTGATGGCGTCGTAGTCGGAGACGCCGCCGAACATCTGAACCACCGCGTGGCCGTTGAGGCCCAAGATGCGGCCGAGCAATTGCGCGCGGAAACCGTTCATCACGCTCATCACGATGATCAGCGTGGCGACGCCGAGCGCGATGCCGACGAGCGAAAATCCGGAGATGACGGAGATGAAGCTCTCCGCCCGCTTGGCGCGCAGATAGCGGCCGGCGACCAGCCATTCGAAGCCTGAGAAGGGGCGCGTGCGTGTGGTCATAACTCAGCTCCGGAAAGCGGAGATCAAAAACTAGGGGGACACGAAGACCACGAAGGAGACACAAAGGTCACGAAGTGTGAGATTTGCGCTTCGCGCACTCTTCGTGTGCTTTGTGCATTCTTGGTGTCCTTCGTGTCCTGCTTCTTTCCCGTCACTTGATGAGCCGGTTGAGGGCGGCGTCGATGGACAGTTCCTCGCGCGCGCCGGTGGCGCGCAGTTTCACTTCCACCAGGCCCTTCTCGAGTCCGCGCGGGCCGACCACGAGCTGATAGGGAATGCCGATCAGGTCCATGCTCGCGAACTTGGCGCCGGGACGATCGTCGGTGTCGTTGTAGAGCACGTCCTTCCCGGCTTTCGTGAGCTTCGCGTACAGGTCCTCGCAGGCGGCATCGACCTTTTGATCGCCCGCCTTGAGATTGATCAGGGCGATGTCGAAGGGCGCTACGGACTCGGGCCAGATGATGCCTGCATCGTCATGAGAGGCCTCGATGATGGCGGCAACAAGGCGCGAGACGCCGATGCCGTAGGAGCCCATCTCGACGGGCCGCGTCTGGCCGTCGGGGCCGGCGACTTCGGCCTTCATCGGTGCGGAGTATTTCGTGCCGAAATAGAAGATATGGCCGACTTCGATGCCGCGCGCGGAGAGGCGCTTGTCGGCCGGCACCTGGGCCTCGAAGGCGGCCTGATCGTGCTGCTCGTCGGTCGCGGCGTAGAGCGAGGTGCGCTTCTTGATGATGGGCTCGAGATCGCCGTCGAAATCGACGTCCTCGCCCGGGACCTCCATGTCGACAAGGTCCTTGTGGCACCAGACCGCGGATTCGCCGGTGTCGGCCAGGATGATGAACTCGTGGCTCATGTCGCCGCCGATGGGGCCCGAATGCGCGCGCATCGGGACGGACTTCAGCCCGAGCCGCGCGAAGGTGCGCAAATAGGCGACGAACATCTTGTTGTACGCGCTGCACCGCGCCGGCGCGGTCGACATCGAAGGAGTAGGCATCCTTCATCAGGAATTCGCGGCCACGCATGACGCCGAAACGCGGGCGGATCTCATCGCGGAACTTCCATTGGATGTGATAGAGGTTGAGCGGCAGTTCCCTGTAAGAACGCACATAGGAGCGGAAAATATCCGTGACCTGCTCCTCGTTGGTGGGACCGTAGAGCAGACCGCGGTCACCGCGGTCGGTGATCCGCAGCATCTCCTTGCCATAGGCGTCGTAGCGGCCGCTCTCGCGCCAGAGCTCGGCCTGCTGGAGCGTGGGCATCAGGATCTGGATCGCGCCCGAGCGGTCCTGCTCCTCCTCGACGATCCGCTCGATGTTCTTGAGCACGCGGTAGCCCAAGGGCAGCCAGTTGTAGATGCCGGCGGCCGCCTGGCGGGTCAGGCCGGCGCGCAGCATCAGGCGATGGCTCACGATCTGAGCTTCGGCGGGGGTTTCCTTGAGAAGCGGCAGGAAATAGCGGGACAGGCGCATGGAAGGTTCCGGTGGACTCGCCCCTCCTGTGTACGGGAAGGGAGCGCTTCGAGCGCAAATCTAGCCGGCTTTGGCGGGTTCCTGCGCGGGCCGGCCGTTCCTCGCGAGCTCGAGTTCCCGGAAGAACGTGTAGAGGCCGGAACCGATGATGAAGAACGTGCCGACAAAGCCCCAGAGGTCGGGGATGTCGCCCCAGATGAGGAAGCCCAGGAAGATGCCCCAGACCGCGCCCGTGTAGCGGAAGGGCGCCACCACCGAGACGGCGCCGGTCCGAAGCGCGCTGATGTAGAGGAAGTTCGCGAGCGCGACGAAGGTGCCTGCGCAGAGGAGGTAGATCGCGTCCGTCGAGCTGACGGGGCGCCAGTCCTCGACGGCCGCGCCGGGGAGGCTGACGGCAAGGCCCGCGAGCGTCGCGAACAGCGTGACGGTGACGGACGGAATGTGGCCGACGATCCGCGAGGTGATGAGATCGCGCACCGCCCAGGTGACCGCGGTCACCATGGTGAGCACGAGGTAGTAGTTGGGCGTGCCGCCGAGCGGGCCCGCGACCATGAACACGCCGGCGAAGCCGACAAGGATCGCGGTCCAGCGGCGCCAGCCGACATCCTCCTTGAAGATGAGCGCGGAGAGCGCGACCAGGATGATCGGCATGGTGAGGAGGAGCACCGTGCTCTGGCCGAGCGTCACGTGCGGCAGCGCGATGACGAACGCGAGCAGGCCCACGCCTTCGATGCCGCTGCGCCAGAGCAGCGCGGGATTGCGGATGGCGGTGCCGATGTGGCCGAGACCGCCGAGACGCCAGGCGAGGAACAGCACGATCGGGAGCGCGATCGCGTTCCTGAGCGTGAGCACTTGCGTGGGCGGGAGCGCGCCTTCGCCGGTGAGCTTGGTGAAGCTGTCGCTGACCGCGAACACCGCCCGCGCGATGACCATCAACACGATGCCGTTGATGTTGTCGCTGGCGGTGAAGGTGAAGCGGCTGCTGTTCGCGGCGTCGGCCATGGCCTGACCGAGCCACGGCGATGCGGGGCCGGTCAATGGCCTATTTGGGCAACTTCTCGTCGAGCGGGACGCAGGCCGGCGCGCCGAGGTCGGGCAGGTTCACGATCACGCCCGTGCGGGGAAGACGACGGTTCCTCGGGCGCGTCTCGACATAGACCTGCGTGTCGATCTCGACCTGACGGCCGGTCGGGAGATCGGCAGGAGCGACCTCGCGGCCCTTCACGTCGATGCCGGGAACGTAATCCGGCGAGGCCTTGAGATCGCATTGGAGCGGCGGCTCTTCCGGCGGCAGATCGTTCGGGGGCTCGAAGTTGGGCGGCAGATTGAGTTGCGCGGGCGGACCCGATGGCGGAGCGGGAGCGGTTTCCTGCGCGAGCGCGAAAGGCGCCGCAAGCAGGCTCAGCGCAATCGCATACACACAATGTTTCATGGCATCACCCCGTCCGCGCAACGAAGGATGGCGGCCAAAGCTTAATATGCTCCTATTACTGCATCGAGGGTGCGATGGTTTCGAGCACGGCGACGACGGTTCAAGGATTATCTGTCCGGGCTTCCCGGCGGAGCGACAGGCGAGACATCGCGCGCGTGCGGGCTGCGATCCGCGCGAATCTTGCCCGCCGGCTACAAGGAGATGATGCAGTTCGGCATGATCGCCTATTGCGTGCCGCTGTCGCGTTATCCGGAGACGTATAACGGCGCGCCGTTGTTGTACGCCGCACTCGCCGCGCAGAAGAACCACAACGCCGTGTATCTGATGGGCATCTACGCGGATGGCGAACTGCGCAAATGGTTCGAGGCGAACTACAAGGCGTCGGGCAAGAGACTGGACGTCGGCAAGAGCTGCGTGCGGTTCAAGACGCTCGACGATCTTCCGCTGCACGCTGATCGGCGAAGCGATCGCGAAGATGCCGCCGGAAACGTTCATCGCGCTGTACGAAGACGCGCGCGGCAAGCGCGCGCGTCAGGACTGGACGTAGTAGCGTCAGGTAAGCCCAGTTCGCGACGCCCCAGAGGATGATCGCGATCACGGTGTTGACGATCAGCTTCAACCCGAGACGGTGACGGATCGGCGCGCCGGGATCGGTTCCCGGCACCATCGATTCGGCTTCGTGCTGGCTTCTCACGCCGAACGGGAGGATGGCGAAGAGAAGCACCCACCAGATGATGACGAAGACGGCCGTGCTCAGAGCCCAGGGCATATCAACCTCGCTGTAGGGTGCGAACACTAGCACAGCGCTTCAGATTTCCACCGTCTGGACGCGGACGATGGGTTTCTTGCCCCAGACGTCGTTCGCCGCGCGGCGCGCCGCGATCCGGACCTGCTCTTTCAGATCCTCGCCGCGCTTGGCCTTGCCGTTCAGCGCGTTCGAGACCGCTTCGGTGACGGGCTCGACGATGGCGTCCGGGATGCCTTCCATGTGGAACACGGGGTCGGCGGTCACCCTGCCCTTGCGGTCGAGCACGAGCGTGATGCCGATGAAGCCCGCGAAGGAGAGCGCGCGGCGGGACTTCGCGTAGCCTTCTTCCTCGTGCACGAGCAGATCGCCGTCGAGATGGAGCCGGCCCGCGGGCGCTTCGTCGACGATCTCGGGCGTTCCCGGCGCGAGCCGCACCATCTGGCCGTTGAGCGCGACGATCGCCTTGCGGCACCTGAAGCGAGCGCGCGAGACGCGCGTGCTCGCTCATGTGGCGCAGCTCGCCGTGGACGGGGATCGCGAGCTTGGGCTTCAGCCACGAATACATCTGGGCGAGCTCGTCGCGCGCAGGGTGGCCTGAGACGTGGACGAAATGATCGCGCTCGGTCAGCACGGCGACGCCGCGCGCGGCGAGATCGTTCTGGAGCCCGAAGATCGCGAGCTCGTTGCCCGGAATGATGCGCGAGGAGAAGATCACCGTGTCGCCCTCGCCGAGAGAAACGTAAGGATGCTCGCCGGCGGCGATGCGCGCGAGCGCGGCGCGCGACTCGCCTTGGCTCCCGGTGCAGAGATAGAGGACGCGGTCAGCGGGCAGGCGCGCGGAGTCGTCCTCGGGCCAGACGCGGGGGAAATCGCGGAGGTAGCCGGTGTCCTGCGCCGCCTCGACCATGGTGCGCATGGCGCGGCCGACGAGCACGATCTCGCGGCCGTGTGCGCGCGCGGAATCGGCCACCGATTTCAGCCGCGCGACATTGGACGCGAACGCGGTGACCGCGACGCGGCCGGTGAGCGAGCCGATCAGATCGTGCAGCGCCGTCTTGACCTTCGCCTCCGAGCCGGATTCGCCGGCGACGAGCGCGTTGGTGGAATCGCAGACGCAGGCGAGCACGCCTTCCTGGCCGAGCGCGCGCAGCGCCGCATCGTCGGTGACTTCGCCGAGCTGAGGATCGGGATCGATCTTCCAGTCGCCGGTGTGGACGACGGTGCCCAAGGGCGTGCGGATCGCGACCGCGTTGGGCTCCGGGATCGAATGCGTGATGGAGATGAAGGTGAGCGCGAACGGGCCGAGCTTCACTTTGCCGCCGAGCGGCACGACGTGGACCTTCACGCGCTCCTCGAGCCCGGCTTCCTCGAGCTTGTTGCGCAAGAGCCGCGCGGTGAACGGAGTCGCGTAAACCGGACAGCGCAGGCGCGGCCAGAGATGCGCGACCGCGCCGAGATGATCCTCGTGGCCGTGCGTGAGCACGAGGCCCAACAGGCTCGCGCGCTGTTCCTCGAGGAACCGCACGTCGGGCATCATCAGGTCGACGCCCGGTGTCGTGGTTTCGCGGCCGAACAGCACGCCGCAATCGATGACGATCCAGGAGCGCGCATCGGGCGGGCCGTAGCCGTAGCAGTTCAGATTCATGCCGATCTCGCCCGCACCGCCTAAGGGCAGGAACACAAGATCGTTCGGGGTGTTGCTGGTATCGGCCATGCCTGGTGCAATAACGCTTCGATCCGCGGTTCAGCCTGCGGAGGAGCGGGATTTTCCCTTCCCCTGGTTGCGCGCGTGGATCAGCATGAGCCCGCGGATCGTCAGGTCCGGATCGACATGGTCGATCACCGCGACCTGACGTTGGAAGATCGATGCGAGCCCGCCGGTGGCGATGACCGTCATCGGCTTGCCGTATTCGGCCTTGATGCGCGCGACGAGCCCCTCGATCAGGCTGACATAGCCCCAATACATGCCCGACTGCATGGCGGGAACCGTGTCCTTGCCGATCACCGTCGGCGTGCGGTGGAAGGCGACGCGGGGAAGCAGCGCGGCGGCCTGATGCAGCGCTTCGGCGGAGAGATTGACGCCGGGCGCGATCACGCCGCCTTCGTAGTCGCCGTCTTCGCTGACGACGTTGAACGTGGTGGCGGTGCCGAAATCGACCACGATCAGCGCGCCGGGATAGCGCGCGTGTCCGGCGACCGCATCGGCGAGACGATCCGCGCCGACGCCGCCCGGCCGCTCGTAGTTGATCTTCAAGCCCGGATCGACCTCGGGCGTGCCGATGACGAGCGGCTCGCATTTGAGATAGCGGACGCAGAGCATCCTCAGATCGAAGAGCGCGTTGGGGACCACGCAGGCGATGATCGCGCTGTCGAGATCGGAGAGCTTCATGCCCTGGAGCGCGAGCAGGTCGGCGAGCCATGCGCCGTATTCGTCGGCGGTGCGCGAGATCTTGGTCGAGGCGCGCCATTGCGCGACGATGTTGTCGCCGTCGCAGGCCGCGAAGACGATGTTCGTGTTGCCGGCATCGATCGCGAGCAGCATCAGCGTGCGCCTTCGAGAAAGACTTCGGCGGCCGTGATGCGGGTCAGGCCCGCGTCACTGCGCAGGAGAAGCGCGCCGTCATGATCCAGATCTTCGAACACGCCCTTGATCTCGCGATCCGCCAACCGCGCGCGGATCGGCCCGCCAAGGCCGGACGCGCGCTTGAGCCAGTGAGGTTTCAGCCCCGCAAAGCCTTGGCTCCGCCAGGTTCCATACCACGCGGCGAAGCGTGCCGCGAGGTTGCCGAGCGCTTCGTCGGGATCGACGGCGCGGCCGGTCGCGGAGTTAACCGAGATCGCGGGCGTTTCGGTGCCTTCGGGATGGTGCGCGAGATTGATGCCGATGCCGATGGCGAGAGCGTCGGGTCCGACGGTTTCGAGCAGGATGCCGGCAACCTTGCGGTCGTCGAGCAGCACGTCGTTCGGCCATTTCAGGCGCACGCGGGCGAGCGCCGTGTACGAGGCGACCACATCGGCGGCGGCAAGGCTCGCGGCGAAGCCGAGCTGCGCAGCCGTGGCGTTGGGGGCGCTCAGCAGACAGCGTCGCGAAGAGATTGCCGGGTTCCGAGATCCAGGAATTGCCGCGCCGGCCGCGGCCCTTCGTCTGCATCGCGCGCGGCGATCCACACCGGGCCGGTGTCGCCCGCGGCTGCGAGGCGGCGCGCTTCCTCATTGGTGGAATCGAGCTTCATCGAAGCGGATGAGCCGAACCCCGTCCGGCCATCCTTTGGGGAGCGTCACGGAAAGAGCGACGCGGCGGCAGCGCCCGCCGCCGTGATCAACGGCGCCGCGCCGAGAAGGAAGAACACCGTGAACACGCCGCTCGCGGCGATGATCCCGGCGAGGCTCGCGCCCATGTCGTGCTCGAAGGCCGGCGCGGGCTCGTCGAAGTAGATGATCTTCACGATGCGCACATAGTAGTAGGCGCCGACCACGCTCGCGACGACGCCGATCACGGCGAGCGGATAGAGCCCCGCCTGCACGGCCGCGAGGAAGACGTAGAACTTGGCGAAGAAGCCCGCGAGCGGCGGAATGCCGGCCAGGCTGAACATCAGCATCGCGAACACGAAGGCGTAGCCGGGGCGCGTCTGCGCCAGTGCCGGAGAGATCGCTGATGTTCTCGACCATATGCGGGCCGCGCCGCATGCCGAGGATGCAGGCGAAGACGCCGACATTGGTGATGAGGTAGATCGCGAGATAGATCAGCACGCCCTGCACGCCCTCGGCCGTGCCGGCGGCCAATCCGACCAGGATGTAGCCCATGTTGGCGATCGAGCTGTAGGCCATCAGGCGCTTGATGTTGTTCTGGCCGATGGCGGCGAACGCGCCGAGCACCATGGAGAGGATCGAGATGAAGATGACGATCTGGCGCCATTCCGCGAGCGCGCCGGGAAAGGCCTCGATCACCGCGCGCGAAAACAGCGCCATGGCCGCGATCTTGGGCGAGGCGGCGAAGAAGGCGGTGATCGGCGTCGGCGCGCCCTCGTAGACGTCGGGCGTCCACATGTGGAACGGCACGGCGGAGACCTTGAAGGCGAGACCCGCGATCAGGAACACGAGGCCGAAGATGAGCCCGATGGAGGGATCGGCCGCGCTCACGATCATCGCGACATCGGCGAAGCTGGTCGTGCCGGTAAAGCCGTAGATCAGCGAGATGCCGTAGAGCATCATTCCCGACGAGAGCGCGCCGAGCACGAAATATTTGAGCCCCGCCTCGGTCGAGCGGACATTGTCGCGGTCGAACGCGGCCAGCACATAGAGCGCCAGGCTCTGCAGCTCGAGCCCGAGATAGAGCGTGATGAAATCGGCGGCCGAGGCCATCACCATCATGCCGAGCACGGAGAAGACGACGAGCACCGGGAACTCGAAGCGGCCGAGCTTCTCGCGCTTCAGGAAGCTCTGGCCCATGATCAGCACGAGCGCGGCGCCGCCGAGCACGAGCACCTTGATGAAGCGCGCGAAGTCGTCGATCGCGAGCGCGCCGTTGAAGGCCAATCCCGTGCTCGGCGTGATGACGACGAGACCGGCCGTGACGACGAGCAGCGCCACCGTAAGATAGGTCAGCGCGCGGCTGATGCTTGTCGCCGGCGAACACGCCGAGCATCAGGAGCGCCATGCCGCCAAGCGCGAGCACAAGCTCGGGCAGGATATGGGCGGCTTCCATGGCGAGGTTCATGGCTGCAGCCCCGCGGTGGCCACAGCGACGCCTTGCTGGTGAAGCTGGATGAGATGCGCGGTCGAGGCGCGGGTCACATCGAAGACCGGATTGGGATAGACGCCGAAGAAGATCGTCAGCACAACCAGGGTCACCAGGAAGCCGGCCTCGCGGGGCTCAAGGTCGGTGATCGACTGGAGGCTCGCCTTTTCCAGCGTCCCGAAGATCACGCGGCGATAGAGGTAAAGGGCGTAGACCGCCGACAGAATGACGCCCGTGGTGCCGACGATCGCGAGCCAGGTGTTGAAGCGGAACGCGGCCAGCAGCGCCAGGAACTCGCCGACGAAACCGCTGGTGCCCGGCAGGCCGACATTCGCGAGCGTGAACACCATGAAGCAGACGGCGTAGAGCGGCATGCGGTGGACGAGCCCGCCATAGGCGGCGATCTCGCGCGTGTGCATGCGGTCGTAGATGACGCCGACGCAGAGGAACAGCGCGCCCGAGACGATGCCGTGCGACAGCATCTGGAAGATGGCGCCGTCGACGCCCTGGATGCTGAAGGTGAAGGCGCCGAGCGTGACGAGGCCCATATGGGCGACGGAGGAATAGGCGATGAGCTTCTTCATGTCCTCCTGCGCGAGCGCGACGAGCGAGGTGTAGACGATCGCGATCAGCGAGAGCACGAAGACGAAGGGCGCGAACTCGACGCTCGCCTGCGGGAACATCGGCAGCGAGAAGCGCAGGAAGCCGTAGCCGCCCATCTTCAGGAGGATGCCCGCGAGGATGACCGAGCCCGCGGTGGGCGCTTCGACGTGCGCGTCGGGAAGCCAGGTGTGCACCGGCCACATCGGCAGCTTCACCGCGAACGAGGCGAAGAACGCGAGCCACAGCCAGCGCTGCATCTCGACCGGGAAGCGGTGCATGCCCTCGTAGAGCGCGACGATGTCGGTGGTGCCGGCCTGGATGTAGATCGCCATGATCGCGAGCAGCATCAGCACCGAGCCGAGCAGCGTGTAGAGGAAGAACTTGAACGTCGCGTAGACGCGGCGCGCCCCGCCCCACACGCCGATGATCAGGAACATCGGGATCAGGCCGCCTTCGAAGAAGACGTAGAAGACGACGAGATCGAGCGCGCAGAACACGCCGATCATCAGCGTCTCGAGGATCAGGAAGGCGACGAGGTATTCCTTGAGGCGCGTGTGGATCGCTTCGCTGGCCAGGATGCAGATCGGCATCAGGAACGCGGTCAGCACGACGAAGAGCATCGAGATGCCGTCGACGCCCATCTTGTAGGTGATGTTGCCGCCGAGCCAGAGCGAGGATTCGAGGAACTGGAAGTCCGACTGTGCTCGGATCGAAATTGACCCACAGCACGAGCGACAGCACGAAATCGATGGCGGTCGTGACGAGCGCGATCAGGCGCGCGGTCTCGTCGCCACGCACGAGCGAGGATGAGCAGCGCGCCGACAACGGGCAGGAACGTGATGATCGAGAGCAGCGGCAGGCCTTCCATCACGCCTGCCCCGAGAAGAGGAACCACGTGGCGAGCGCGGCCGCGCCGACCAGCATGGCGAATGCGTAGTGGTAGATGTAGCCGGTCTGGAGCTTGACGGCGCCGCGCGTGACATCGAGCACGCGGGCGGCGATCCCGTCGGGCCCGAGCCCGTCGATGATCATGCCGTCGCCGATTTTCCAGAACTGGCGCGCGAGCCAGAAGGCCGGGCGCACGAAGATCAGGTCATACAGCTCGTCGAAGTACCACTTGTTGTAGAGGAAGGTGTAGAGCATCCCCTTCTTCGCGGCCATCTGCGCCGGCAGCTCGGGATGCAGGATGTAATAGTAGTAGGCGACGCCGAGCCCGAGGACGGAGACGACGAACGGCGCGAGGATCACCCAGATGGGTATGCCTACGTGATGCTCGCCGACGAAGATCGTCTCGTGCCAGAACGCGTGCGCGCCCTCGCCGACGAAGCTGCCGTAGAACAGCCCGCCCAACAGCACGGCGCCGGTCGAGAGCAGGATGAGCGGCACCATCATCGTCTGCGGGGCCTCGTGCGCGTGATCGAGCGCGTGGTGGTCGCCGCGGAAATGCCCGTGGAAGGTCAGGAACATCAGGCGCCAGGAGTAGAACGAGGTCATCGCGGCGGCCGTGATGCCCATGATGAACGCATACGTGCCGGGGCCGGTGTGCGCCATGAAGGCGGATTCGATGATCGCGTCCTTCGAGAAGAAGCCGGCGAAGCCCACGCCACGTGAACGGGATGCCGAGCCCCGTGAGCGCGATCGTGCCGATCAGCATCATCGCCCAGGTGTAGGGGAGCTTCTCCCTCAGCCCGCCCATGTTGCGCATGTCCTGCTCGTGATGCAGCGCGTGGATCACCGAGCCCGCGCCCAGGAACAGCAGCGCCTTGAACGAGGCGTGCGTGAACAGGTGGAACATCGCGGCGTTGTAGGCGGAGACGCCGGCGGCGGCGAACATGTAGCCGAGCTGCGAGCAGGTCGAATAGGCGATGACGCGCTTGATGTCGTGCTGGAAGAGGCCGACGGACGCGGCGAAGAACGCGGTCGTGGCGCCGACGATGGCGACGACGTCGCGCGCGGCCGGCGCCAGCTCGAACAGCGGCGAGGCGCGGCAGACCAGGAACACGCCGGCGGTCACCATGGTCGCGGCATGGATCAGCGCGGAGACCGGCGTCGGGCCTTCCATCGCGTCGGGGAGCCAGGTGTGCAGGCCGATCTGCGCGGATTTTCCGCACGCGCCGATGAAGAGGAGGATGCAGAGCGTCGTCAGGATGTCGGCTTCGTAGCCGGCGAAGCATGAACGTCTGGCCGGCCACCATCGGCGCCTGCATGAAGATGCGCTCGAAATCGAGCGTGCCGAACACGGCGTAGAGGCCGAAGACGCCGAGCGCGAAGCCGAAATCGCCGACGCGGTTGACGACGAAGGCCTTGATCGCGGCGGCGTTGGCCGACGGCCGGTCGTACCAGAAGCCGATCAGCAGATACGACGCGAGACCCACGCCCTCCCAGCCGAAGAAGAGCTGGAGCAGGTTGTTCGCCGTCACCAGCATCAGCATGGCGAAGGTGAAGAGCGACAGGTACGAGAAGAACCGCGGCGTGTGCGGGTCCTCCTCCATGTAGCCGATCGAATAGAGATGCACGAGCGAAGAGACGCCCGTGACCACGACCAGCATGACGGCGGTCAGCGCGTCGATCCGGAGCGTCCAATCGACCTGGAAATCGCCCGAGGTGATCCACGGCGCGATGGGGATGATGTAGCTGTTGCCGGCGATGGCGACGTCATAGAAGGCGTAGACGGACAGCGCGGCCGAGGCGAAGAGCAGCGCGGTCGGGATGATTTCCGAGAGGTGCCTGCCGATGAGGCGGCCGAAGACCCCGGCGATGATGAACCCGAGAAGGGGAAAGAAGACGATCGCTGCGTACATCGCCTGTGATCAGCCCTTCATCAGATTGATGTCTTCGACCGCGATCGTGCCGCGGTTGCGGAAATAGACGACCAGGATGGCGAGCCCGATGGCGGCCTCGGCGGCCGCGACCGTCAGCACGAACAGCGCGAAGACCTGTCCGGTGAGGTCGCCCAGGAAGGCCGAGAACGCCACCAGGTTGATGTTGACCGCGAGCAGGATCAGCTCGATCGACATCAGGATGATGATGACGTTCTTGCGGTTGATGAAGATGCCGAACACGCCGATGGTGAAGAGCAGCGCGGCGACGATGAGGTAGTGGGTGAGCCCGATGGTCATGCTCAGCTCCCCTGCCCCGGCTTGACGTCGACGAGCTCGACCGCGGTCTTGGGCTCGCGCGCGACCTGGCGCGAGATCGACTGGCGCTTGACGCCCGGACGGTGCCTGAGCGTCAGCACGATGGCGCCGATCATGGCGACCAGGAGGACCATGCCCGCGGTCTGGAAGTAAAAGATGTAGTCGGTGTAGAGCACGCGCCCGAGCGCCTCGGTGTTGCTCACGCCTTCCGGCAGCGGCACGGCGCGCACGGCCTGCGCACCGTCCGCGAACGTCCAGGCGCCGACCGCGACCAGGAACTCGCTGAAGAGCACGAGACCGAGCACGGTGCCGAGCGGCAGGTAGTTCATGAAGCCGCTTCGAAGCGCGACGAAGTCGATGTCGAGCATCATCACGACGAACAGGAACAGCACCGCGACGGCGCCGACATAGACGACGACCAGGATCATCGCGAGGAACTCGGCGCCCAAGAGCACGAAGAGCGCGGCCGCGTTGAAGAAGGCCAGGATCAGGAACAGCACCGAATGCACGGGATTGCGCGCGGAAATCACCATCAGCGCGGACGCGATGATGACCGCTGAGAACACGTAGAAGGCAATCCCCTGCAACATCAAAACTCTATTTCTTCGGTGGGCTTCGTCTTCGCCCGTGGGTACTCAGGACTAAGACGGCTTCAACGGTAGGGTGCGTCCAACTCCAAATTCTTCGCGATCTCGCGCTCCCAGCGGTCGCCGTTCGCAAGCAATTTCGCCTTGTCGTAATAGAGCTCCTCCCGGGTTTCGGTGGAGAACTCGAAATTCGGGCCCTCGACGATGGCATCCACCGGGCACGCCTCCTGGCAGAGGCCGCAATAGATGCACTTCACCATGTCGATGTCGTAGCGCGTGGTGCGGCGCGAGCCGTCTTCGCGCGGCTCGGCTTCGATGGTGATCGCCTGCGCGGGGCAGATCGCCTCGCAGAGCTTGCAGGCGATGCAGCGTTCCTCGCCGGACGGATAGCGCCGGAGCGCGTGCTCGCCGCGGAAGCGCGGGCTCAAGGGCCCCTTCTCGAAGGGATAGTTCAGCGTCTTCTTCGGCGCGAAGAAGTAGCGCATCGCCAGGAAGAAGGCCTTGACGAACTCCCAGAGGAAAATCGTGCGCGCGGTGCGGTCGAGCCAAGCCATCGTTACCTCACACCGGGACCTTTCCCATGGCCAGCAGATAGCCCGCGGTCAGCACCACCCACAACAGCGAAATCGGCAGGAAGACTTTCCAACCCAACCGCATCAGCTGGTCGTAGCGATAGCGCGGCACGATCGCCTTCACCATGGCAAAAAGGAAGAAGAAGAACCACACCTTGAGGATCAGCCAGAGCACGCCGGGTATGGCGTTGAGCGGCCAGATGTCGATGGGCGGCAGCCAGCCGCCGAGGAACAGAATCGACAACATCGCGCACATCAGCACGATGTTGAGATACTCGCCGACCATGAAGAGCAGATAGGGCGTGGAGGAATATTCCACCATGAAGCCGGCGACGAGCTCGGATTCCGCTTCCGGCAGATCGAAGGGCGGACGGTTGGTCTCGGCGAGCGCCGAGATGAAGAACAGCACGAACATCGGGAAGAGCGGGCTGAACACGAACCAGCCGCGGATGTCGGGGCCTTGCGCGCGCACGATCTCGGAAAGATTGAGCGAACCGGCGAACAGCAGGACGGTGATCAGGACGAAGCCGATCGAGACTTCGTAGGACACCATCTGCGCGGCCGAGCGCAGCGAGCCGAGGAAGGCGTATTTCGAGTTCGACGCCCAGCCGCCCATGATGATGCCGTAGACGCCGAGCGAGGAGATCGCGAAGAGGTAGAGGATGCCGACATTGATGTCGGCGATGACCCAGCCGTCGCCCACCGGCACCACCGCCCAGGCGGAAATCGAGAGCGTGAAGGCGACGAGCGGCGCGAGCAGGAAGACGCCCTTGTTGGCGCCCGCCGGAATGATCGGTTCCTTCAGCACGAACTTGAGGAAGTCGGCGAAGCTCTGAAGCAGGCCGAACGCGCCCACCACGTTCGGGCCGCGGCGCATCTGCACGGCCGCCCAGACCTTGCGGTCGAAGAGCAGCAGGAAGGCGAGCATCACCAGGAGGCTGACGGAGAGCAGCAGGATCGCGATCGCCTGCGAGAGCACCCACGCGACTTCGTAGGGCATGCCGAGGCTTTGGAAGGCTTGGACGAACAGCATCGCCTACTCCGCCGCCATTTTGGGTTGCTCGCACGAAGAGGCGCGAGCACTCGGCCATGGTCTCGCTCGCGCGCGCGATCGGATTGGTGAGGTAGAAATCCGCGATCGGCGAGGTGAGCGGACGCTGGCGATCGACCGGCCCCGACGTGCCGATCGCGTTCCAGATGGCGGGATCGGCGCCTTTGTGCGTGGGGGCCACATCGCGCGCGGCGAAATGCGGCGCGTCGGCCACGATCGCGCGGCGGACGCCGTCGATGTCGTCGTACGGCAAGCGGCGCCCCGCAACATCGGACAGCGCGCGCAGGATCGCCCAGTCTTCCTTGCCTTCGCCCGGCGGGAACGTGGCGCGGGCGGCGAGCTGAACCCGGCCCTCGCTGTTCACATAGAGCCCGGACTTTTCGGTGTAGGCGGCGCCGGGGAACACGACGTCGGCGCGATGCGCGCCGGCGTCGCCGTGCGTGCCCTGATAGACGACGAACGCGCCCGCGAGCCGCGCCATGTCGATCTCATCGACGCCGAGCAGGAAGACGAACTCGATGTCGCCCTTCGTCGTGCCGTCGAGGATCGCGTTCGTGTCGCGGCCGTCGGAGCCCGGCAGGAAGCCGAGATCGAGCGCGCCGACGCGCGAGGCGGCCGTGTGCAGCACGTTGAATCCGTTCCAGCCGCCTTCGGCGGGCGTTCCGGCGGGACCGATCATGCCGGTGGACGCGGCGATGCGCTGCGCGAGGCTCAGGATCGCTGCGCCATCGGCGCGGGCGAGCGCGCCCTGGCCCAGGATCAGCATCGGCCGCTTGGCGTCGCGCAGCACCTGCGCGAAGGCGTGCGTGCCGGCGGCGATCTCTTCGAGCACGCTCGGCCGAGGCGCCCAACTGCTCGACGGGATAGGTGAGATCGTAGGCCTGGCCCACATTCGCCACACGCAGAGCGCCGTTGAGCCAGGTCTTGCGGATGCGCGCGTTCAGCACCGGCGCTTCCCAGCGCGGATTGGTGCCGATGAGCAGGATCGCGTCGGCGGCTTCGACACCGGCGATGGTCGTGTTGAAGAGATAATTCTCGCGCGGGCTCGCCGGCGACCTTCGCTCCATCGACGCGGCAATCGAGATTGGCGACGCCGAAGGACGTCATCAGGTCCTTCAGCGCCTTCACGTCCTCGGCCGCGGCGAGATCGCCCGCGATCGCGGCCATCTTCCACGGCGGCGTGCGCTTCAAGCGCTCGGCGACGACCTGCGAACGCTTCGCTCCAGCGTCGCGGGCTCAAGACGCCCGCCCTTGCGGATATAGGGGCGATCGAGGCGCTGGCGCTTCAAGCCGTCGCAGGCATAGCGCGTCTTGTCCGAGATCCACTCCTCGTTGACCTCTTCGTTCATGCGCGGCAGCACGCGCATCACTTCGCGGCCGCGCGAATCGATGCGGATGTTGCAGCCCATCGCGTCCATCACGTCGATGGATTCGGTCTTCTTCAGCTCCCACGGGCGCGCGTTGAAGGCGTAGGGCTTCGAGGTGAGCGCGCCGACCGGGCAGAGATCGATCACGTTGCCCGAGAGCTCGGAGGCGATCGCCTTCTCGAGATAGGTCGTGATCTCCATGTCCTCGCCGCGGCCGGTGGCGCCGAGATCGGGCACGCCCGCGACTTCGGTCGAGAAGCGGATGCAGCGCGTGCAGTGGATGCAGCGGGTCATGATCGTCTTGACCAGCGGCCCCATGTATTTGTCTTCGACCGCGCGCTTCTTCTCGCGATAGCGGTTGAACGCGGCGCGGCCATAGCCCATCGCCTGATCCTGCAGATCGCACTCGCCGCCCTGATCGCAGATCGGGCAATCGAGCGGATGATTGATCAGCAGGAACTCCATCACGCCCTCGCGCGCTTTGCGCGCGACCGGCGAGTTGGTGTTGATCTTGGCGGGCGTGCCGTCGCGGTTGGGCGGGATGTCGCGCACCTGAAGCGCGCAGGACGCCTGCGGCTTCGGCGAGCCGACCCATTCGACGAGGCACATGCGGCAATTGCCGGCGATCGACAGGCGCTCGTGGTAGCAGAAGCGCGGAATCTCGGCGCCCGCCATCTCGCACGCCTGGAGCAGCGTGAGCGATGGATCGGCTTCGATCTCCTTGCCGTCGATGATGAGCTTGGCCATGGCTACGGCACCACCGCGCCCAGTTGCGTGGAACGATCGTTCATCGAGATGCAGTCCTGAAGGCTGAGCCAATCGACGGCGCCGCGTGAGGCAGAACAGCGCGAGCTGCGCGGGCGATGCGAACACCGGAGTTGTCTCGCCGGTGTTGGGATCGGTGACGCCGCCGAGCGCCGGCAGGCTGTCGAGCAACGGGTCGGCGCTCGGATCGAAATTCGGATCGAGTGACGGATCGAGCGCGAGCCCAGGATCGATCGTGGGATCGAAGGTGGATAACGGATCGACAGTGCTTGGCGTCATCGAGTTCCGCGATGAGCTGGATCTGCTGGATGTCGATGCCGCCGTTCAGGATGAAGCCGTTCAGCCCCATCCACGCGATGACGAACTCGCCCGCCGAAGATTCGAGAGCCTGGCAATCCATCATCGATTGGGGATCGGCCGCGCCGAGGGCCGCGCACATCTGTTCGACGGGCGGAATGTTGAGCGTGACCTGCTCGCCTTCGTTGGCCGGAGCGGCCGGCGGCGCGTAGCTGATCGCGAAGAACGCGAGCGCGGCCGCGGCGACCGTTCCGCCGACAACCGAGCCCATCGTTTCGCGCGTCATCGCCATCGCATCACTCCGCCGCCTGGGGCATGCCGGCGTTGCGGCGTGCCTCGCGCACGGCGATGCGCCGCTCGATCTCGGGACGGAAGTGACGGATCAGGCCCTGGATCGGCCAGGCGGCGGCATCGCCGAGCGCGCAGATCGTGTGGCCTTCGACCTGCTTGGTGACTTCGAGCAGCTGATCGATCTCGGCGGGAACCGCATCGCCCACGACCAGCCGGTCCATCACGCGCCGCATCCAGCCCGTGCCCTCGCGGCACGGCGTGCACTGGCCGCAGGATTCGTGCTGGTAGAACGCCGAGAGCCGCGCGATCGCTTTGACGATGTCGGTGGACTTGTCCATCACGATCACCGCCGCGGTGCCGAGACCCGATTGCACTTCGCGCAGCGAGTCGAAATCCATCAGCACCGTGTCGCAGGTCGATTTCGGGATCAGCGGCACGGACGCGCCGCCCGGAATCACGGCGAGCAGATTGTCCCAGCCGCCGCGCACGCCGCCCGCGTGCTTGTCGATCAGCTCGCGCATCGGAATGCCCATCGCGTCTTCGACGTTGCAGGGCTTGTTCACGTGGCCCGAGATGCAGAACACCTTCGTGCCGGTGTTGTTCGGACGGCCGATGGCGGCGAACCACTCCGCGCCGCGGCGCAGGATCGTCGGCGCGACCGCGATCGACTTCGACGTTGTTCACCGTCGTCGGGCAGCCATAGAGACCGACATTGGCCGGGAACGGCGGCTTCAGCCGCGGCATGCCCTTCTTGCCTTCGAGGCTTTCGAGCAGCGCGGTTTCTTCGCCGCAGATATAGGCGCCCGCGCCGTGATGCAGGTAGAGATCGAACGCCCAGCCGTGGATGTTGTTCTTGCCGATCAGCTTGGCTTCGTAAGCCTGATCGATCGCGGCCTGCAGGCGCTCGCGCTCGCGGATGAACTCGCCGCGGATATAGATGTAGCAGGCATTCGCGCGCATCGCGAACGATGCGATCAGGCAGCCCTCGACAAGCGTATGCGGATCGTGCCGCATGATGTCGCGGTCTTTGCAGGTGCCGGGCTCGGACTCGTCGGCGTTGACGACGAGATAATGCGGCCGCTCCTTCACTTCCTTCGGCATGAAGGACCATTTGAGGCCGGTCGGAAATCCGGCGCCGCCGCGGCCGCGCAAGCCGGACTTCTTGATGATGTCGACGATTCCTTCGGGGCCCTTTTCGAGGATCGCCTTGGTGCCGTCCCAGGCGCCGCGCTGCATCGCGCCCTTGAGGCCCCAATCCTCGAAGCCGTAGAGGTTGGTGAAGATGCGGTCTTTATCCGCCAGCATCGAGCTCACCTCCATCGGACCGGCTCGCCGTCAAGGTCGTGGCGCCGCCGATCGGCTCGGACGTGTGGCGTCCGATCTGCGAACCCGTCTTCGGTTTCTTGCCGCTGCGCAGCGCCTCGATGAGCTTCTCCGTCATGGGGCCATCGAGGTCTTCATAGAAGTCCTTGCCGATCTGGAGCATCGGCGCGTTGACGCAGGCGCCAAGACACTCGACTTCCATCCAGCGAGAGCTTTCCGTCGGCGGACAGCGTGTGCGGCTGCGGATGGATGTGCTTCTTGCACGCGTTGACGAGATCGTCCGAGCCGCGCAGCCAGCACGGCGTCGTCGTGCACACCTGCACGAGATGGTCGCCGACCGGATGCAGATTGAACATCGTGTAGAACGTCGCGACCTCGAGCACGCGCATGTAGGGCATGCCGAGCATCTTGGCGACGCTCTCGATCATCGGCTTGGTGACCCAGCCTTCCTGCTCCTGGCCGCGCCAGAGGATCGGGATCACCGCGGACGCCTGACGGCCCGGCGGATATTTCTTGATCTGGTCGGCGGCCCACGCCTCGTTCTCGCTCGTGAACGCGAAGCTCTGCGGCTGCTCGTGATGAAGACGGCGCAAGCTCACCGGTCGATCTCCCCGAACACGATGTCGATCGAGCCGAGGATGGCGGAGACGTCGGCCAGCATGTGGCCGCGGCAGAGGAAATCCATCGCCTGCAGATGCGGGAAGCCGGGCGCGCGGATCTTGCAGCGATAGGCTTTGTTGGAGCCGTCGGAGACGAGATAGACGCCGAACTCGCCCTTGGGCGCTTCGACCGCGGCGTACACTTCGCCCGCGGGCACGTGATAGCCCTCGGTGTAGAGCTTGAAGTGATGGATGAGCGCTTCCATCGAGCGCTTCATCTCGGCGCGCTTGGGCGGCACGACCTTGCTCTCGGTCACGTTCACGGGGCCGCTCGGCATCTTCTCGATGCATTGCATCATGATCTTGTTCGATTGGCGCATTTCCTCCATGCGCATCACGTAGCGGTCGTAGCAGTCGCCGTTCTTGCCCACCGGAATCTGGAACTCGAGGTCCGAGTAGCACTCATAGGGCTGCGCGCGGCGCAGATCCCAGGCGAGGCCCGTGGAGCGCAGCATCACGCCCGTCATGCCCCAGGCGAGCGCATCCTCGCGGCTGACGATGCCGATATCGACGTTGCGCTGCTTGAAGATGCGGTTGTCGGTGAGCAGGCCCTCGATGTCGTCGAGCACCTTGGGGAACTGCACGCAGAACGCGTGGATGTCGTCGAGCAGCGCCTGCGGCACGTCCTGATGCACGCCGCCCGCGCGGAAGTAGTTGGCGTGCATGCGCGCGCCGGAGGCGCGCTCGTAGAACACCATCAGCTTCTCGCGCTCTTCGAAGCCCCAGAGCGGCGGCGTGAGCGCGCCCACGTCCATCGCCTGCGTGGTGACGTTGAGCAGATGCGACAGCAGCCGGCCGATCTCGGAATAGAGCACGCGGATATATTGCGCGCGCGGCGGCACCTGCATGCCGAGCAGCTTCTCGATCGCGAGCACGAACGAGTGCTCCTGATTCATCGGCGCGACGTAGTCGAGGCGATCGAAATAGCCGAGCGCCTGCATATAGGTCTTGTGCTCGATCAGCTTCTCGGTGCCGCGATGGAGCAGCCCGATATGGGGATCGACGCGCTTGACGATCTCGCCGTCGAGCTCCAGGACGAGGCGCAGAACGCCATGTGCGGCCGGGTGCTGCGGCCCGAAGTTGATGCTGAAGGTTCGGTCTTCAGCCTCCGGTTCGATGGTTGTTGCCCCGTTCGCCATTCGCTACTCGCTTACTTCTTCGGGCCTTCGCCGAAACCCGGGATGTAGGGCGCGCCCTCCCACGGGGAGAGGAAGTCGAAATCGCGGAACTCCTGCACGAGCTTCACCGGTTCGTAGACGACGCGCTTCTGCTCGTCGTCGTAGCGGACTTCGACATAGCCGGTGAGCGGGAAATCCTTGCGCAGCGGATAACCCGAGAAACCGTAGTCGGTCAGGATTCGCCGAGATCGGGATGATCCGAGAACAGGATGCCGTACATGTCGAAGGCTTCGCGCTCGAACCAGTTGGCGGCGGGATAAACCGACGATGCCGACGGCACCTGTGCGGTCTCGTCGGTCTCCACCTTCACGCGGATGCGGGCGTTCTTCGAGACCGACAACAGGTGATAGACGACATCGAAACGGCGCGCGCGGTTCGGATAGTCGACCCCGCAAATGTCGATCAGGATCTTGAACTCGCATGACGGGTCGTCGCGCAGGAACGTGAGCAGCGAAAATGACGTTCGCGCCTTCGACCGCGATCGTGAGCTCGCCGAAGGTGACGCTCGAGTCGCGCACGCTGTCGCCGAGGCCGGTCTTGATATGGGCGGCGATGTCTTCGAGCGCGGCCATCAGCGGTCAATATTTCCGGTGCGGCGGATTTTCCGCTGCAAGAGCATGATTCCGTAGACGAGCGCTTCGGCGGTCGGCGGGCAGCCGGGCACATAGATGTCGACCGGCACGATGCGGTCGCAGCCGCGCACCACGGCGTAGGAATAGTGGTAGTAGCCGCCGCCATTGGCGCACGAGCCCATCGAGATGACGTAGCGCGGCTCCGGCATCTGGTCGTAGACCTTGCGCAGCGCGGGCGCCATCTTGTTGGTGAGCGTGCCGGCGACGATCATCACGTCCGACTGGCGCGGCGAGGCGCGCGGCGCGAAGCCGAAGCGCTCGAGATCGTAGCGCGGCATGGAGGCCTGCATCATCTCGACCGCGCAGCAGGCAAGCCCGAAGGTCATCCACATCAGCGAGCCGGTGCGGGCCCAGTTGATCAGCTCATCGGCACGGGCGACCAGGAAGCCTTTGTCCTTCAGCTCCTCGCCCATCGCGGCGAAGTAGGGGTCGTTCGGCGCGATCTGGGCGGCGCCCTCGACGCCCGCGCGGCCAGCTTTCCCTGCCGGGATCACTCCCATTCCAGGGCCCCCTTCTTCCACTCGTAGATGAAGCCGATGGTCAGCACACCCAGGAACACGACCATCGACCAGAACCCGAACACGCCGATCTCGCCCAGCGAAATCGCCCAGGGGAACAGGAAGGCGACCTCGAGGTCGAAGATGATGAACAGGATCGACACGAGGTAGAACCGGACGTCGAATTTCATGCGGGCATCGTCGAAGGCGGGAAAGCCGCATTCATAGGCCGACAGCTTCTCGGGATCGGGTTTTGCGGGCGCGAACACGAAGGGCGCCAGCATGAGGGCAAGACCAAGGCCGGCCGAGATGCCGAGGAACAGGAGAATGGGCAAATATTCCAGCAGAAATGCGTTCATCGCAGGCTCATATGCCCTTTGGTGCGGGCGGCGATTCGATGCCAATCGGGAGATAGGATGTGGCGTTGTGCGCCGCAACCGGTGAGGGAAAATCAGTCCGATCTGTCAGGTGCAGTATCATAGGCGCCGTCACGCGCGCAACGCGGGCGTTAGAGCAAGATTCGAGCGGGAAAGAAAGGCCTGAAGGCCGGTCTTTTCTGGGGGAAATGGCGGGAGCGACGGGGCTCGAACCCGCGACCTACGGCGTGACAGGCCGTCACTCTAACCAACTGAGCTACGCCCCCGCTGGGGCACTTCGCCGCTAGGCGAGACGAGCGATGTAAGGGGGTCGGAATAAGGTGTCAAGCGAAGCCCGGCCTATCCTTAAGGACAGGCCGGGCTTTCTGAAGGACGTCCGCGTCAGACCGTGACCAGCGGCTTGGGCATGCCCAGGAACGAGTGGCTCGCGTACCAGAAGAGCTCGCGGTTCGTGCCGAGCACCAGCGTGTGCGCCATGCCCGGCAGGGTCACGAACTGGCGGTCGGCGTTCGGCAGCTTGTTGTAGAAGTCCAGCAGGTCCGCTTCGGTCGCGATGCCGTCATGTTCGCCGCGGATCACGAGCACTGGCGTCTTGATGGCGCTCGCCTCGATGATCGGCAGCTTCGACGTCATGTCGAGATAGGTGCCGGTCGGCACCGTGTCGCCGAACGGAAGCTCGGCGGCGACCAGCGCGGCCGCGGTGCGCGGATCGGACGTGCCGGCCTTGTCGCGGGTGAAGATCGATTCGAGCATTTCCTTCGGCCGCGGGCGGCGATTGTTCTCTTGATAGAATTTGAGGTTCTTCGCGCGCTCGGTCAGCGTCGGCGAATCCTTGCCGGTATAGGTGTAGGCGCTGAAGACCAGACGGCCTGCGCGGTCGGGATATTGCGCGGCAAAGGCGGCAACGCGGAGCGCGCCGGACGATTCGCCGATCATGTGGTAGCCGCCGCGCTGGCGCGGTCTCGCGCTCGACGATCGGCGCCATGGCCGCGAGGTCGGCAACGCCGCTCTTGATGTCGGACCAGCCAGGGGTAACGCTCGAACGGCCATAGCCTTCGAAGTCGATGCCCCAGACGTCGTAGCCGTATTTGGCGAAGACGTTGAACATCGAATATTCGCCCGCGCCCGGAACCGTCAGGTCGAATGTCGGCATGGTGGACATCGAGGAGCCATGCACGAGGATGAGGACCGGAAGCGGCCGCTCGCCGGCGACCGGCGCCTTCAGGCGGCGGCGATAGAGCTGGAGCTTCACGTTGCCCTTCATCGCCTCGTAGCGCTGGTTCCAGAAGGTCTCGGTGGCGACGGCCGGCTGCGCGTCGGCCGCGGTGGGCACCGCCGAAGCGGCGGCTGCGGCCGCTGCCACGCCAATGCCCGCAAGCACGGCGCGGCGATCCGGGCCCTGATTGTCGCGGTTGGCGGCTTCGTTCTCGGTTTCCGGACGCATGCGAATCCCTCCTTGGTTGGTTCGTGGTCGCCTTTGGGGCGCGGCTCGAAACTCCTGGTGGCAGTATGCCATGGGACGCGGATTCGTGCATTACCCGCACACGCACTTATGACGGGATCGCGATTGGGCCGGGGGCCGTACCCTGCTGGAGCCGCTCATGCATCACGGTAAACGCCGCTTCGAGATGGCGCGTGTACCGCGCCGTATCGAAGAGGGGCGAGGTTTCACGGGCCCTCTCCAGCTTCGTCCTCAGACGGCGCGAGCGCCTCGGGCTCACGTGCGAGCTTCAGGGCGAGCGCCTCGTAGTCGGAGAGTGAGGCCGCGATCAGCTCGGGTACGCCTGCCGCCTGCAGCAGGCTCGCGGCGACACGGCCTGCAAACGTTTCGCCCGGCGCGGTCAGCACCGGAACGCCCATCTTTGAGCGCGTCGCTCGCGGTGGTGTGCGCGTTGTAGGGCAGCGTGTCGAGGAACAGATCGGCCAGCTTGAGGCGCGCAAGGTGCTCGTCGATTGTCGGAAGGAACGGCGCGAACACGAGGCGCTCCGATGGAACGCCGCGGGTCTCGGCTTCGCGCCGAAGATTGCTCTTCGCGGCCGTGTTCGGCTCCGACAGCCAGAGCACGCTGCCGTCGACCGCTTTCAGCAGCCGCATCCAGATGTCGAACGTCTCGGGGTTGAACTTGTAGCTGTTGTTGAAGCAGGCGAAGACGAAGCCCGTTTCGGGCAGTCCGGCATTCGCACGCGTGGGCGTGGAGGCGGCGATTTTCGGCAATCGGGCCGGATGGCACGTGCCGGGAAGATAGACCACGTTCTCCGCGTATGAAGGCGCGTGCTGGTCGGGAATGACCGTGCGGTCGGCGATGATGTAGTCGATGTAGTCCGCGCCCAAGGTTCCCGGATAGCCGAGATAGGTCACCTGGATCGGCGCGGGCCTCATCGCAAAGATCGCGCCGCGCGAGGCGCCTGTGTAGCCGGCGAGATCGACAGCGATGTCGATCTCCATGTCCTTGAGCATGCGCGCGGCATCGAGATCGCTCATGCCCTCGATATCGATGAAGCGGTCGAACGCGGTCTTGAGCCGCTTGCGCATCGCGCTCTCATCGTCGAGACCGAAGGAGACTGCGATGGTCTCGAAGCGCGAGCGGTCGTGGCTCTCGAACACATCGGCGAGCAAGGTCGCGACCGGATGGTCCCTGAAATCGCCCGAGACATAGGCCACGCGGATCCGATCGTGCTTGTACCGTTTGCCGTTGGAGAGCGCCGGCTGCTTCGGGAAGCGGTCGGCGACCCAGATCCTGGCGCTCCTGAGCTGATCCTCAGGCGAATTCGTCAACATCAGGCTGCCGAAGGGCTGAAGCACGGCCTTGCCCGCCTTGAGCCCCGCGTCGATGCCGGATCTCAGGCCTGCGAGATCATGCCAGTCGCAGCAATGCAGCCTGCAGATGGCGAGGTTGCCGCGGATGTATTCGACGTCGAAGCCGTCCTGGAGCAACCGCTCGTAATCGCCCATCGCCGCTTCGAACCGCTTGAGCATGACCAGCATGTCGGCGCGGCTGTTGCGGACTTCGGGATTGGTGGGATCGAGCGCGAGCGATTTCTCGTAGTTTGCGAGCGCCTCATCGTAGCGCCCCAACATGCCGAGCGCAGCGGCATAGGTGCTGAGCGATTGCGCCTGATCGGGTTTCAGCGCGAGCGATTTCTCCGAACAGTCGAGCGCCTCGCTGTAGCGCTTCAGACCGAGCAGCGCCGCCGCGCGATTGTTCAGGATCAGCGCGCGCCCGTAGTCGTCGTTCGCAGTGAGCTTGTCGAAGGCCGTGAACGCATCCTGGTAGCGCTTCATCTTCAAGAGCGTGACGCCCCGGTTGTTGCGCGCTTCGATGTAGTTGGGCCTGAGCACGAGCGCGCGGGCGAAGCTTGCAAGCGCCTCCTCGAAGCGGCGCAACGCCTGGAGCGAGCAGCCGCGGCCGTAGAACAGCTCGGGGACTTCCGGATAGAACCGGATCGCCAGCGGAAAAAAGGCGCTCCGAATCCGCGAAGCGCCCGATCTGAAAGTGCAACAGCGCGAACCGGTAGAGCGCCTCGAGATGGCGCGGATCGGCGCGCAGGATCTCGCTGTAGAGACGGCCCGCCTCGGCGAGGTTTCCCGCCTTATGCGATTGAAGTGCTGCGTCCAGCAGAGTCTGGTTCATGAGAGCGGCGGCACCGCGAAGTGATCGGGTGACGCTCCCCGCTGCGCGCGCTCCCACATCCGCGTGTAAGCCGCTTCCAGATGGCGCGTGAAACGCTCGGTGTCGAAGAGCGGATACGTGTCGCGATGATCGCGCAGCTTCTTCGCGATCGCCGCAAGCGCGCCGGGATCGCGCGCAAGCTTCAGGGCCAGGGATTCATAGTCGTCGAGCGTGGTCGTGATCATCTCCGGCAAGCCTATCGCCTTAAGCAGGCTTGCGGCCACCCTTCCTGCGAAAGTGTTACCCAAACAGGTGAGCACCGGAAGCCCCGCCCACAATGCGTCGCTTGCCGTCGTATGCGCGTTGTAGGGCAGCGTGTCCAGGAACAGATCGGCGAGCTTGAGACGCGCGAGGTGCTCTTCGGGCGACGGCCTGAACCGCGCGAACACGAGGCGTTCGTGGCTGATACCCCTCGCCTCCGCTTCGTGCAGAAGGTTCTGCTTCGCCGCGCGATTGGTTTCGGAGAGCCACAGCACGCTTCCCTCGACTTCGCGCAGCAGGCGCATCCAGATGTCGAACATGACGGGGTTGAGCTTGTATGCGTTGTTGAAGCACGCGAACACAAAGCCCCGCTCGGGCAGTCCTTCATCGGGGCGCGAGACGGGCACAGGCGATGGTTTGCTGGCGGTATCTCGCGGAAGGAATGCGTCCGGCAGATAGACGAGTTGCTCGGCGTAGAAGCGGCGTTGCTCGTCGGGAACGACGACACGATCGGCGATCAGATAGTCGAGCCAATCGCCGCCTGTGGTTCCGGGATAGCCGAGATAGCCGACCTGGACCGGTGCGGGCCGGTGCTTGAAAATCCCGGAGCGGGCGCCTTCGGTGAAACCCATCAGGTCGACCGCGATGTCGATCTCCATCCGGCGGAGCTGCGACGCGATCTCGGCATCGCTCTTGTCGCTCACGTCGACGAAATGATCGAACGCCTGAGCAAGACGGAGGCGCGCCGCGCTCCCATCGTCTGCACCGAGCGACACGCCGATGGTTTCGACGCGACGCCGATCGTGGTGCTCGAACACGCCCGTCATCAGCGTCGCCAATGGGCCTTCGCGAAAATCGGCAGAGATGTAGGCGACGCGCAGCGCCGAATGGTGCTGGCTGCCTGCATGGCGGCGACGGCGCCGTCGGAGCGGCGTGTTGATTGGCCGCCCAGATGCGCGCGCACGCGAGCTCGTCTTCGGCGGAGAGGAACAGCGCCTTGGCGTCGAATGGCGCGATGACGCGCTTGCCTGCGCGCATGTCGGCGGTGATTGGCGCCGTCTCGCTCTCCAGCGAACGCCAGTCGCAGCATTGAAGTCGGCAGAAAAGTCGGTTGCCGCGCGCGAACGGATAGTCGGACGCGATATCCAGCAGGCGGCCATACTCTTCGCCGGCCTCCTCGTAGCGGCGCAAGCGGTAGAGGGAGGCCGCGCAGTTGAGGCGCACTTCGGCGATGCCTGGGTTGAGCCCAAGCGCTCGGTCGAAACAGGCGACGGCCTCGTCGTGACGATTGAGCTTCTGCAGCGCGCTTCCTCTAAGGAACAAAGGGCCCGGCGCACGTGGATTGAGCGCGATCGCGTGCGCCATCAGACTCTGCGCGTCCTCCCAACGGCCAAGCTGGCCGCACAGGAACGCCAGGCGATGGAGGGCTTCGTAGTTCTTGGGGTCGTCGCGAAGGACGTCGAGGTAGAGACGTGCCGCCTTGTCATATTCGCCCGCGCGGTGCAGACGCCATGCTTCGGCGAGGTCCGTCGCGGTCATGGCTGCGCCGCTGCGACCGAGAATGATCTCGGCCGGCATCCCGCGCTGCGAGCGCTCCCACATCGTCACGTATGCGGATTCGAGATGGCGCGCGAAGCGTTCGGTGTCGAACAGCGCGGCCGTATTGCGCTGGGCCGCGAGCTTCGCCTTCAGCTGTGCGAGCTCCATCGGATCGAGCGCCAGCTTCATCGCCGTCGCCTCGTAGGAAGAGAGCGAGTCCGTGATGAGTTCGGGGAGTTGAACCGCGAACAGCAAGCTCGCGGCGACACGGCCCGCGAAGGTGTTGCCGGTGCAGGTGAGCACCGGAAGCCCCGCCCACAGCGCATCGCTCGCCGTCGTGTGGGCGTTGCACGGGAGCGTGTCGAGGAAGAGGTCGGCCAGACGATGGCGCGCCAAGTGCTCGTCGAGCGGCCTCCGCGGTGCAAAGACGAGACGTTGCGCCGGCACGCCGCGCGCCTCGGCTTCGTGTTTGAGGTTGCGCACGGCGGCGGGATTGTCGTCGAGCAGCCAGAGCACGCTGCCTTCAGCGGATTTGAGCAGCCGCATCCAGATGTCGAACAGCTCCGGCGTGATCTTGAAGCTGCCGTTGAACGAGCAGAAGACGAAGCCGGTATCGGGAAGCCCCTCCTCCGCACGCGCGGGCGTGCGCTCGGCGATGCGGCGCTTGCGGTCGTTGGCCTGGTACGAGTCGGGAAGGCAGACGATCTTCTCGCTGTAGTGGCGCTCGTGTCCTTCGGGCACGATCCGGCGGTCGGCGATCAGGTAATCGATATAGCGCGCGCCCATCGTGCCGGGATGGCCGAGATAGTTCACCTGCACGGGCGCTGGCCGGTACGCGAGGATTCCGGGCCGCGCGTCCTGGGTGAAGCCCTTGAGGTCGACAGCGATATCGATCTCCATCTCCTTGATGAGCGTCGCCGTGGCGTGGTCGCTCTTGTCGCGCACGTCGATAAAGCGGTCGAATGCACGCTTCAGGCGTTCGCGCATCCCGCTCGCATCGTCGGGACCGAACGAGATCGCCACCGTCTCGAACCGCGCCTTGTCGTGGGCCTCGAACAATCCGGCCGCGAGATAGGCGGTCGCGTGCGAATGATAGTCGGCCGAGAGGTAGGCCACGCGTATCCGGTCGTGGCGGTAGCGCTCGCCGCGCCAGAGCGCGGGCATGTCCGGGCAACGTTCGGCGACCCAGGTCTCGGCCGCGCGAAGCTGATCCATCGGATCGTCCACGATCAGCGTGCTCGCGTGCGGAGAGACAACCGCGCGTCCGGCTTGCAGGCCAGCATGGATCTGTTCGCGATCCTGTTTCAGACGTCGCCAATCGCAGCAATAGGCGCGCGCGAGCGCTGCGTTGCCCGCGGCGTAGGGGAAATCGGGCGCGAGCTTGAACAGCGCGTCGTAGTCGGCCGACGCCTCCTCGTAGCGCTTGAGCTCGAACAACGTGGTGCCGCGGTTGCTGAGCGCTTCGCGGTCGAGCGGCTTCAATGCGAGCGGCGCGGTTGAAGGATTCGAGTGCCTCTGCGTGACGCCGCTGCGCCAACAGCGCCACGCCGCGATTGGTCCAGGCCTCGTCATAGTCGGGCTTCAACGCGACCGCGCGTTCGAAACAGGATGCGGCCTCGGCGTTGCGCTGTAGCCGCTGCAAGGCACAGCCACGGTTGTACCAAGCGTCCGGCGACTGCGGATTGACCTGGAGCGATTGGCCGATGAGGCGCTCGGCGTCGTCGAATTGGCCGCGCTGAAAGTGGACAAAGCCCAAGAGATACAGCGCCTGAGCGTGCCGCGGGCTTGCACGCAGGACCGCGCCATAGAGGCGCTCGGCGCCCGCGAGATCGCCCGCCTGATGCAGGCGCACCGCATTTATCAGCAGTGCGTCGTTCATGGCGACGCCGCGACGCTGAAGCGTTCGGGCGGAAGCCCACGCCGCTGGCGTTCCCGCATGACGCCAAAGGCCGCCTCGAGATGGCGCGTGAAGCGCGCGGTGTCGAACAGCGGATAGCTCGTGCGGTTCGCACTGAGCTTCGCCTTTGATGGCGCGGAGTGCCTGCGGATCGCGCGCGAGCTCGAGCGCACGCGCCTCGTATGCGGACAGCGACGGCGCGACCAGTTCGGGCATGCCGACCGCAGAGAGCAGGCTCGCCGCAACTCGTCCTGCGAAGGTCGGGCCCGGCGTGGTGATGACCGGCACGCCCATGAACAGCGCATCGCTCGCCGTGGTGTGCGCGTTGCAGGGCAACGTGTCGAGGAACAGGTCCGCGAGAGTGAGCCGCGCGAGATGATCGTCGAGGTCGGAAAGGAACGGCGCGAACACCAGGCGACCCGCGCTGACGCCCTGTTTCTCAGCTTCGACCACGAGGTTGCGGCGCGCGGTGTCGTTGGGCTCGGAGAGCCACAACACGCTGCCGTCGACGGCCTTGAGCAGCCGCATCCACACCGAGAAGATCTCCGGTGTGAATTTGTAGCTGTTGTTGAAGCAGCAGAAGACGATGCCCGTTTCCGGCAAGCCCGCTTCCGCGCGGCTGAACGTCCGATCGGACACTCGCCGTCTTGCGTCGCTGGGCATGTACGTGTCGGGCAGATAGACAACCTTCTCGCTGTAGTGACGCTGCTCTCCCTCGGGGATCACGATCGGATCGGCGAGGATGTAGTCGATGTGGGGCGCGGCCATTGTGCCGGGAAAGCCGAGATAGTTCACCTGCACAGGCGCCGGCCGGAACGCGAGGATGCCCTGGCGCGAATTGCCGGTCAGGCCCATCAGGTCGACGGCGATGTCGATCTCAGCCGCCTGCATCAGGCTTGCGACTTCGAAATCGGTCCTGCCCCGCACGTCAAGGAAGCGGCTCGAAGGATTTCATCACGCGCGTCCTGAGCGCGCTGCCATCATCGGGGCCAAACGAGATCGCGGTCGTCTCGAAGCGCGATCTGTCGTGCGCCTCGAACACGCCCGCCATCAGGATCGACACCGGGATGGACGCAGAAATCGCCGGAGAGATAGGCGACGCGGATCTTGTCGTGCGTGTAGCGCTGGCCGCGCCAGAGCGGCGCCTGCGCCCCCTCCCCGCGCGTCCAGACCTTCGCGCACTGCAGCTGGTCGGCGGGATCGCGCGAGATCATCAGGTTGCCGAACGGCTGAATGACGCGAGCGCCCGCGCGCAGCCGCGACGACACCTCGGCAATGTCCCGATCGAGATCGCGCCAGTCGCAGCACCAGAGCTTGGCGAGCAAGCGATAGCCCCGCGCGCTGCCGTATTCCGGGTCGAGCGCGAGCGCCTTCTCGTAATCCGAGATCGCCTCCTCGTAGCGCTTCTGTTCCAAGAGAGCGTTGCCGCGGCTGCTCCAGGTCTGCGCGCTGTCCGGGCGCAGCGCGAGCACCTTGTCGAACGACGCGACCGCTTCGGGGAAGCGCTGCATCTGCGAGAGCGCGATGCCGTGATTGTGCCACGCCTCGGCGGACTCAGGATGCGTCTTGAGATAGCTCTCGTACCAGGTCAGTGCTTCGGGACTGCGGCCGAGCTGCAGCAGGGAGTTCGCGCTCTGCAGCAGCGAGTCGCTCATCGCGAGGCGGAGACCGAAAACGTTTGCGGCCGCTCACCGCGTTGATGGCGCTCCCACATGGTCACGTAGGCGGCTTCAAGGTTGCGGGTGAAGCGGACCGTGTCGAAGAGCGCGTGCGTATCGCGATGACGCGCCATCTTATCGCGGATCGCCGTGAGCACGGCAGGATCGCGCGCGAGCTTCAACGCGAGCGCCTCATACTCTTCCAGCGAATGCGTGACCAGCTCGGAAACGCCATGCGCCGAAAGCAGGCTCGCCGCCACCCGCCCGGCGAAACATCCGCCCTGCACGGTAAGCACCGGCAGCCCCGCCCACAGCGCATCGCTGCAGGTCGTGTGCGCGTTGTAGGGCAGCGTATCGAGGAACAGATCGGCGAGACGCTGCCGCGCGAGATGGTCCGCCGGCATGCAGCGCCGCGCGAACACGAGCCGTTCCGGCGCGACGCCGCGGGCGATGGCTTCGCGCGAAAGGCTGCGCACCACCGCGAGATTGTCCTGCAGAAGCCAGAGCACGCTGTTGTCGACCTGGCGTCAGCAGCCGCATCCAGATGTCGAACATCTCGGGCAGGATCTTGTGGTTGTTGTTGAAGCAGCAGAACACGAACCCGTTCTCGGGAAGTCCCATCTCGGAGCGCCGCGGCGCGCGCGGCGCGATGGCGCGCTTGGAGTCGTTGCACTGATACGTGTCCGGCAGATACGCGACCTGCTCGCTGAAGAACGGCCGGTGCTCCTCCGGGATGACGATGGGATCGGCGATGACGTAATCGTAGTAGGCGGCAGCCATCGTGCCGGGATAGCCGAGATACTGCGCCTGGATCGGCGCTGGACGATGCGCGAGAATTCCCGGCCTGCCCTCCTGCGTGTAGCCTTTCAGATCGACGGCGATGTCGATCTCTGCCTCGCGCAGCTTTTTGGCGACCTCGGCATCGGCGATCGCGCGCACATCGATGAAGCGATCGAAGCCCGATTCGAGACGCGCGCGCATCGGGCTCTTGTCGTCGGCGCCAAACGAGATGGCGGTGATCTCGAAGCGCGAGCGGTCGTGGGCTTCGAACACACCGGCCATCAGCAGCGCCGTCGCGTGGGTGCGGAAATCGGCGGAGAGATATGCGACGCGGATCTTGTCGTGGCGATAGACGTCGCCGCGCCAGAGCGGCACCGGCGCCGCCGGATATTTCTGCGTCGCCCAGACGCGCGCGAAGTCCATCTGCTTCGCAGGCTGGTCGAACAGGATGATATTGCCGATCGGGTCCAGCACGAATTGTCCCGCTTCGACGAGAGCCCCGATGCGAGAACGCTCTTCTTCCAGCCTGCCCCAATCGCAGCAATGCAGCCGGCAGAGAGTCATGTAGCCGGTCACGTAGGCCGGGCAATTGGGATCGCCGTCGCGGACCGCCTGATAGTCGTTGGCCGCGTCGTCGAACCGTTCGATCTCGAACAGGAGATTGGCGCGGTTGAGACGGGCCACCGTATCGCTGGGCGCGAGCGCGATCGCCTTGTCATAGCAGGCAAGCGCATCGGGGAGCCGGCGCTCCTGCTGCAGCGCAAGGCCGCGGCGGTTCCAGGCGGACGGCATCGTCCGGCTTCAGCGCCAGATACGCCTCGTAGCCGCGCGCCGCATCGCGATGGCGGTTGAGCTGAAACAGCAGATCGGCGCGGCGAAGCTGGATGTCGGCATCGCGCGGTGCAAGCGCGGACGCTCTGTCGAACGCGGCAAGCGCGTCGTCGATCCGCTGCAACAAGACGAGGGCGATGGCGCGGTTCTTGCTCGCCTCGGCGTATTCCGGTTTCAGCGCGGACGCGCGATCGTAGCTCGTGAGCGCTTCCTCGTGACGGCCGAGCGCAAAGAGGGCCGCGCCCCGATTGTTCCAGGCCTCGGCGATGTTCGGTCTGAGCGCGACCACCGCATCGAGACTTGCGAGTGCCGCATCGTGACGTTTCAGTGTCGCGAGCACCATGCTGCGGTTGACGAGCGCTTCGATGTAATCGGGCTTGATCGCGACCGCGCGGTCGAAACAGGTGAGCGCCTCATCGAGCCGATTTAGCCGGTGCAGCAGGCAGGCGCGATTGTAGAACGCGTTCGCAGCGTTCGGATTCACATTCGCCGCCTCGCCGATCAGGCGCTCGGCCTCTTCGAGCCGTCCCGTCTGGTAGCGGATGATGCCGAGTGCGTGCAGCGCATCGAAATGGCGCGGCTGCTCGCGCAAAACCTGCGCGTAGATGTCGGCGGCCTCATTCAGCCGGCCCGCCCGCTGCAAGCGCAGCGCGCTCTCGAGCAGCGTCTCGCTCATGCGAGCGGCCTCGTCGTTTCCGGTTCGACCGAGAAACCCTTGCGGTGGCTCGCCGCGCCGATGACGCTGCCACATTCCGGTGTAGGCCCGCTCCAGGTGACGCGTGAACCGCGCCGTGTCGAACAGCGCATGCGTATCGCGATGACGCGCGATCTTTGCTTTGAGCGCTGCTGCTTTCTGGGGATCGCGCGCTAGGGAGAGCGCGAGCTCCTCATAGTCAGCGAGCGACTCCGCAATCAGCTCCGGCACGCCATGGGCCTTGAGCGCGCTCGCCGCGACGCGTCCGGCAAACGTGGCTCCCGGGCACGTCACGAGAGGAACGCCGGCGAACAGCGCGTCGCAGGTCGATGTGTGCGAGTTGTAAGGCAGCGTGTCGAGAAACAGATCCGCCAGTCGCAGCCGCGCCAGGTGGTCTTCGACCGTTGCCGTAAAGGGCGCGAACACCAGACGCTGAGCGGCCACGCCCCTCGCCTCGGCTTCGCGTTTGAGATTCTGCATCGCGGCCGGCGCGCACATCGGAAGCCACAACACGCTGCCGTCAACCGCGCGCAGGAGACGCATCCAGATGTCGAACAGGTCCGGCGTGAACTTGTAGCTCTGATTGAAGGAGCAGAACACAAAGCCGGTTTCGGGCAATCCGGCCTGGCTTCGCGTCGGAGCCGGCGCCGTCATCCGCCGGCCGGCATCGTTGGGCAGATAGCAGTCCGGCAGATAGACGACCTGTTCGGCGAAATGGCGCTGGTGTTCGTCCTTCAGCACGAACCGGTCCGCGATGATGTAATCGATATAGTCGGCGCCCATCGTTCCCGGGAAGCCGAGATAGTTCACCTGTATGGGCGCCGGGCGGAACGCAAAAATTCCCGGCCGGCAGTGCTCGGTAAAGCCCATCAGATCGACCGCGATATCGACGTCCATGTCTGCGATGAGCTGCGCCACTTGGGGGTCGCTGTTGGTTCTCACGTCGAGGAAGTGGTCGAACGCGCGGGCAATGCGCGCATGCATCTCGCCCTTGGGAGAGCCGAAGCTGATGCCGACGGTTTCGAACCGGGTCTTGTCGTGGCATTCGAACACGCCCGCGATAAGCCTGGCCACCGCATGGTCATTGAAGTTCGCGGACAGATAGGCGACGCGGATACGATCATGGGTCGACGCGGCACTGCGCCGTACGGGCTCTTGAGGAGGGTGTTGTTTCGCAACGAAGCGCCGGGCGACCGCTTGCATGTCGGCCGGATCACTGAGAAGCGCGAGACTGGTGAACGGCGCAAGGTCAACCTTGCCAGCTTTCAGATCGGCTTGAAGTTTGGCCAGTTCATCGTCGCGCGATGCCCAATCGCAACAGCTCTGCAGACAAAAGAGCAAGGCTCCGCGCGCGTATTCGTATCCTGGGTCCTTTTCCAGAACGTGCCTGTAGCCGGCGGCCGCCTCTTCGAAACGCCGCAGCGCAAGAAGAGCATTGGCGCGGCGGAAGAGCGTTTCCGCATGGTCAGGCCGAAGGAGAAGGGACCGGTCATAGTTCGCAACCGCCTGCACCGGATCGAAGTAGGAAACCGCATCGCCCCGATGCTCCCACGCTTCGGCCGATCTGGGGTCGAGGCCGATGGCCTTGTCGAAATCGGCGAGCGCTTTCTCGAGAAACCCCTGAAGGAGGAACACCAGTCCGCGGTTCCTCCAGGCTTCGGCGTAATCGGGCCGGAGCGCGAGCGCCTTGTCGAACCGTTCGAGCGCCTCATCGAAGCGGCGGAGCTTGGTCGAGGCGCCGCCGGCATTGTTCCACGCCTGCGCCAGTGCAGGAGCACGCATCAGCACCGCATCGAAGTCCGCTTTCGCTTCCGCATAGCGCTGAAGCTGCATCAGCGCGCCGCCGCGATTGGTGAGCGCCTCGACATAGTCGGGCTTCACCGCGATGGCTTCGCCGAAGCAGCCGATGGCATCTTCGGTTCGCCCAAGCTTCAGCAACAGGCAGGCGCGGTTGTAGATCGCATCGGCGCGCGGCTCGATCGCGATCGCGGCGCCGATCAGGCGCTCGGCTTCGTCGATCTGGCCCGACTGGTAACGAAGGATGCCGAGGGAATGCAGCGCCTCGAAATGTTTGGGATTGGCACGCAGGATCTGGCTGTAGATGTCCGCAGCCTCGGCCAGGCGGCCCGCGCGGCGCAAACGAAGGGCGTTGTCGAGCGCGGGATCATTCATGGTCGTTGCCGTAGCGCGCCTACCCCGCCGCAGGATCGCCACTCGCTCTCGCGCGGACCACTAGTAGCGAGCAGTCGGGCCCGCTGTCGCAGGCGAGATGCCTGTGGTGCTCGATGCCGGTCCGGCGGTCTCGGTCGCCGACTTGGCCGGGCCCGGGATCACGCGCGGAGCAACGGGCATGGCAGGACCGCGCAACTCGAGCTGCGACACGCGCCCGTCTTTGGTGCGATCCGCAAGGTCGAAATAGGAATGTGCGGTGTTGCCGAACTCCCGGATATCGACGCAGCCGTCGAGATTCCAATCCACGAGTGGAGAGGCTTGCGTCGCATCGCGTCTCAAGCGCAACGCGTTCTCGGCGCGGACTTCCGAAGGATTGATGCACCCGTCCGAGTTGGAGTCGGCGGCGGCATAGTCGGCCTTCAAGCCCGCTTCCATCTCGTCCTTGGTGATCAGGCCATCCTTGTCGGCATCGAAACGCAGCAGCAGGGCCGCGCTCGGCGGCAGCCCCGGCGGAAGGCGCTCGGCCGCGCTCAGCCCACCGGCGAGCGCACTGACGGCGATTGCGGCTCCAGCGGCCATAATGGCGATGTGCTTCATGATGAGGCCACCCTCTTAAGCCATTTCAAACTAGACAAATTTGGCGCGCCCGGAAAGTTAATCTCAAGCGCCCATGTCGCTTTCGCGTCTCGCGTTCCGGGCCGGCGGCCGAATGACACCCCGAACGCGGGGCGCTTCCAATTCGACGCCCGCAAGCGTGCCGCCCCTATCGCGATCGAGCTGCGCAAAGACCGAATGCGCGGTCCCGGAGAATTCCGGGAAACCGACGACCCCGTCCTGGTTCCAGTCGATCAAGGGAGAAGACCCCGTTCCGCTCGCCTGCCAGCGCCTGGCGTTCTCCGCCTGTATCTCGTTCAAATTGAGGCTGCCGTTGCGGTCGGTATCGGCGGCTTCGAACTGCGCCCTGAGGCCGGCCTCGACCTCGTCGCGGGTGACCAGACCATCCTTGTTCGCGTCGAAGCTGAGCATCAGCCGGATGTTGAGCTGCATCTCGCCGACCTGGGACGTCGCCACGCGCGGGTCGCGCGCGAGGATGGGGCCGCGATCGTCGGACGCGCAGCCCCAGCCTGCGAGCAGCAGCCCACAAGAGACGAGCACTCGGATCGGGGAACCCATGGCTCGACTATTGCAGACTTTCAGGGACGGATAAACCAGCTAGCGCGGGAGATGTCCCATCCGCCCGCTCTGATAATCCTGGATGGCGCGGCGGATTTCGTCCTCGGTGTTCATGACGAACGGCCCATAGCCCACCACCGGTTCATCGATCGGCTCTCCGCCCAGGATCAGCAGGGTCGAGTCGGCATCGGCATTGATGCTGATCCCTGCGCCCTCGCGGCCGAAGGTCACGAACTCGCTCGAGCCGACCTTCGTCGAGCCATTGACGGTGACGCTCCCTTTGAGCACGAAGACCGCGGTCATGTGGCCCTCGGGCAACTCGAAAACCGCGCTCTTCCCGGCCTTCAGACGGACATCCCACAGATTGATCGGCGTGAAGGTCTTGGCGGGACCCTGCGCGTCTCCGAACGAACCGGCGATGATGCGTGCGCTGCCTGCGCCGTCCGGGAGCGGGATTTCGGGAATGTCGCGGTTGAGCAGCGTCTGATAGTTCGGCTTGGCCATCTTGTGGCGCGCCGGAAGGTTGACCCAGAGCTGGATGGCCTCGAACGGCCCTCCGCGCTTGGAGTACTCGTGGCTGTGCATCTCCTCGTGCACCAGGCCTGAGCCCGCGGTCATCCACTGCACGTCGCCCGGGCCGATCTTGCCGGAGCTGCCGCTGGAATCGCGGTGCTCGACCTCGCCGCTATACATGATGGTCACGGTCTCGAACCCGCGATGCGGATGCTCACCGACGCCGCGGCGCTTCTCGGACGGCGGGAACACGGCGGGACCCGCATAGTCCAGCAGCAGGAACGGGCTCACCTCGCGGTCGTCATACGCAAAGATGGTCCGGACCGGGAAGCCGTCGCCCACCCAGTGGCCTTGCGGCGCGGGCCGCGGCTTGGATGCGGTCTTGAGCTCAGGGATCGTCGTCAGTCGTTCGCGTGTCGCGGACTGCGTCTTCGTCATCTCATTCTCCGGGATTGGCGTTCTGGACCCTGAGATGGTGTGTCATGCGCCTTACGGTAAGGGGGCGACTGCCAGCCCGCGGCTTGCCAGGTCAGCCCGCCTTCGCGCTGCGCGCTATCGGCGCGGCAGCCTTCGCTCGCTTCGCGCGGATAGACGCCACGGCTGGCTCGCCGAGCCTTAGCTCGCTGCGCGAGCGAAGGCTGGTGGGCGGTGACGGGCTCGAACCGCCGACCCCATCGGTGTAAACGATGTGCTCTACCAGCTGAGCTAACCGCCCGTCCGTCGCTGCGTCCGGCCGCCGTCCGGCGCTAGGCGTTCAGAGCGTCCTTCAGCGGCTTTCCGGCGCGGAAGCGCGCCGCCTTCGACGCCTTGATGGTGATTTCCTCGCCGGTCTGCGGATTGCGGCCTTTGCCGCCCGCCCGGGCCGAGACCACGAAACACGCCAAATCCGGTGACGCGGACTTCCTCGCCCGCCTTCAGAGAATCCGTGATGACATCGAACACACCGTCGACGGCCTTCTGAGCGTCAATCTTGGAAAGAGCGGTCCGCTCTGACAGTTTCTGAACAAGGTCGTTTTTGTTCACGGGCTTTCTCCTGAAGCGCGGGCGGCCCCGCAAGAATGGCAGTTTACGGCGGGTTTTCCCCCCGGCAAAGCACGAATCGATCAAAAAAGCCGCCCTCACGCTGGAAAGCGCGAGGGCGGCTTTGAGGTCAGGCCTGCCCGGTCAGTGGGTGACGACCGCGTCTTCGGCGTCGTCACCGAGGCGGGCACGTGGCGTTTCGTCGGGCTCTTCCCACACGACCGGGGTCGGCTCCCGGATGAGGGCGATCTTGAGCACCTCCTCCATGGTGGACACCGGCCGGATCTCGAGCCCGCTCTTCACATTGTCGGGTATCTCCGCGAGATCCTTCTCGTTTTCGGACGGGATGATCACCGTCTTGAGCCCGGTTCTGAGGGCCGCGAGCAGCTTTTCCTTGAGACCGCCGATCGGCAGCACACGGCCGCGAAGCGTGATTTCGCCGGTCATGGCCACGTCGCGCTTCACCGGAATTCCGGTCAAGACCGAGATGATCGAGGTCGCCATGGCGACGCCGGCCGACGGTCCGTCCTTGGGCGTTGCGCCTTCGGGCACGTGGACGTGAATGTCCTTGCGATCGAAGAGCGGCGGCTTGATGCCGAAGGTCAGCGCCCGCGAGCGGGCATAGGACCGCGCCGCATCGATCGATTCCTTCATCACGTCGCCGAGCTTGCCGGTGGCCTGGAAGCGGCCCTTGCCCGGGCACCATGACGGCTTCGATGGTCAGCGTCTCGCCGCCCACTTCGGTCCAGGCGAGACCGGTGACGACACCGACCTGGTCTTCGCCTTCCATCTCGCCGTAGCGGTGCTTCCGCACGCCGGCATAGGTCCCGAGATTGGCCGCGTCGATCTCGATCTTCTGCGCCTTGTTGGAGACGATCTCCTTGACCGCCTTGCGCGCCAGATTGGCGAGCTCGCGCTCGAGATTCCGGACGCCGGCCTCGCGCGTGTAGTAGCGGATCAGATCGCGCAACGCGCTCGTCGGTGATCGACCACTCGTCGTCCTTCAGACCATGCGCCTTCACCTGCTTGGGCAGCAGATGCCGCTTGGCGATCTCGACCTTCTCATCCTCGGTGTAGCCGGGGATGCGGATGATCTCCATGCGATCCATCAGCGGCTGCGGCATGCGCAGCGTGTTGGCGGTCGTGATGAACATCACGTCGGACAAGATCGAAATCGACTTCCAGATAGTGGTCGTTGAACGAGCTGTTCTGCTCGGGATCGAGCACCTCCAGAAGCGCGGCCGACGGATCGCCGCGCCAGTCGGCGCCGAGCTTGTCGATCTCGTCCAGCAGGAACAGCGGATTGGCCGCCTTCGCCTTCTTCATCGACTGGATGATCTTGCCGGGCATCGAGCCGATATAGGTGCGCCGGTGACCGCGGATTTCCGCTTCGTCACGAACGCCACCCAAGCTCATGCGCACGAACTCGCGTCCGGTCGCACGCGCGATCGACTTGCCGAGCGATGTCTTGCCGACGCCCGGAGGTCCGACGAGGCACAGGATCGGTCCCTTCATCTTGCCGGCGCGCTGTCTGCACGGCGAGATATTCGAGAATCCGCTCCTTGACCTTCTCGAGACCATAATGGTCGTCGTTCAGCACCCCTTCGGCGTGCCCGATGTCCTTCTTGATCTTGGATTTCTTGCCCCATGGGAGCGACAGCATCCAGTCGAGATAGTTGCGCACGACGGTCGCTTCCGCCGACATCGGGCTCATCGAGCGGAGCTTCTTCATCTCCGCTGTCGCCTTCTCGCGGGCTTCCTTCGAAAGCTTCGCCTTCTTGATGCGATCTTCGAGCTCGGCCAGCTCGTCGCGGCCTTCTTCGCCTTCGCCGAGCTCCTTCTGGATCGCCTTCAATTGCTCGTTCAGATAGTACTCGCGCTGCGTCTTCTCCATCTGACGCTTCACGCGGCTTCTGATCTTGCGCTCGACCTGGAGCACGCCGATCTCGCCTTCGATCAGCGCGAGCACGCGCTCGAGCCGCTCGACCACGTTCATGGTCTCGAGCAGCTGCTGGCGGTCGGCGATCTTGACGGTGAGATGCGAGGCGACCGTGTCGGCGAGCTTGGCCGCGTCCTCGATTTGCGAAACCGACGCAAGCGTTTCAGCCGGAACCTTCTTGTTCAGCTTGATGTAGTTTTCGAAATTCGACTTGACCGAGCGCACCAGCGCCTCGACCTCCTGAGGCCCGCCGGCCGTGTCGGCGACCGGCTCGATCAGCGCCTGGAAGAAATCGGTGCGGGGCGAGAAGCCCTTCACGCGCGCGCGCGTCTTGCCCTCGACCAGCACCCTCACGGTCTGGTCGGGAAGCTTGAGGAGCTGCAACACGGTGGCGAGCGTTCCGAGCCGATAGAGACCATCGGACGACGGGATCGTCCTCGCCGGCATTCTTCTGGGTGAGCAGGAGGATCTGCTTCTCCTCGCTCATGACCTCTTCAAGGGCGCGAACCGATTTCTCGCGGCCGACGAAGAGGGGCACGATCATATGGGGGAAAACCACGATGTCCCTCAGCGGCAGAACGGCGGCCAATTGGCCTTCCGTCACCGGAGGCGGAGGGGTTGGGTTTTCAGGCACAGGACTGGACTCAGACATGCTTTGCTCCTTGCCCCCGACACTAGCACGCAAGCCTTAAAGCTTTGGGAAAAACAATACCCTGCGGGCATTTACTATCGGGCGGGCGCCGCTGTCCAGGATGGTCAACGGAACCCAATTTTGTTGCCGATTCCGGCTCAGATTTCTCAGTTAAGGTGGCCCCCCTATGCGGCGCTTTCAAGACTTATCCTAAAGAGGCCCCGAGAAACCCGGGGATTGCCTCCGCGTCAAGCGTGCCCGATGCTCTCGCCAGGTCCCGCAGGAGGAGCGATAGTTGAGCGGGCTCCACCGGGGGACGAGCATGATCAACCGCCGCGCATTCACCGGACTGATGGCGAGCAGTTTCGCATTCGCATCGAGCGCCTGGGCGCAATCGCCTCCGAAGAAAACCGTCTTCTTCGCGAGCGTCGGACCGGTGCTGACACTCTACGACATCGATGCCGACGCAGCTGCTCTCACGGCGCGCGGCTCGGTGACGTTGCCGGCGAACGTACAATACGCATGGCCGCACCCCTCGCGGCGTTATTTCTATGTGACATCCAGCAACGGGCAACCGGGTGGCGGAGACGCGCCGAAGGGCGACATCCACAGCCTGAACGCGTTCGCGCTCGATCCGGCAACGGGCAGGCTTTCGCCTCACGGCGAAGCTCGGGCTTTGCCGTCGCGGCCGATCCACACGAGCGTGGACCGAGACGGGCCAGTTCGTGCTCACCGCCTTCAACGATCCGAGCAGCGTCACCGTTCACCGGCTCAACGCCGACGGCACGCTCGGCCAGATGGTCAACCAGCCCACGAAGCTCGACACCGGCATCTACGCCCATCAGGTGCTTGCCGTGCCCTCGAACCGATCGGTGATCGTGATCGCGCGAGGCAACAACGCGACGGCATCGAAGGCGGAGGATCCGGGCTCGATCCATGTGTTCGGTTTCAACAACGGCATCCTGTCGCCGCTTCAGACAGTCAGCGCCCGGCACCGGTCTCGGCTTCGGTCCGCGCCATCTCGATTTCCATCCGACCAAACCGTGGGTCTACGTGTCGATCGAGCGGCAGAACCAGATCTACCTCTACGATCTCCAGCCGGACGGTAAGCTCGCGACGACGCCGAGATTTGTGAAGTCGAGCCTGCTCGATTCGCGCAATGTGCGTCCGAGCCAGGGCGCGGGCACGATCCACGTCCATCCCAATGGCCGCTTCGTGTATCAGACAAACCGCAACGCCGGCGTCGTTGATTACCAAGGACAAAAGGTGTTCGGCGGCGGCGAGAACAACGTCGCGGTCTGGTCCATAAACCAGGAGACGGGCGAGCCCAGTTTCGTCGAAGCCGTCGACGGCCACGGCATCCAGCTACGGACGTTCGGCGTCCATCCCTCGGGCCGGCTGCTGGTTGCGGCAAGCATCCAGCCTCTGCCCGTCCGCAACGGCGAGCGCATCGAGACGTTGAGCGCGGGACTCAGCGTCTATCGCATCGACGAGAACAGCGGACGGTTGACGCTTCGTGCGCAAATACGACGTCGACACCGCGCGCGGCACGCAGTTCTGGAGCGGAATGGTGACGCTCGCCTGAGGCTTACGACGCGGTCTGTTCGCGCGCCTGAGCCTTGTCGCTGTAGGTGTAGAGCGGGCGTGCCCTGCCCTCCACCACATCGGGCGTGATCACGACTTCCTGCACGCCGTTCAGGCTCGGCAGCTCGAACATCGTCTCGAGCAGGATGCCTTCCAGGATCGAGCGCAGGCCGCGTGCGCCGGTCTTGCGCAGGATCGCCTTGCGCGAGATCGCGTTCAGCGCGTCCTCGTGGAAGCGCAGCTTGACGCCTTCCATCTCGAACATGCGCTGATACTGCTTGGCGAGCGCGTTCTTCGGCCGCGTCAGGATTTCGATCAGCGCCGCGCTCGTCCAGATCCTCGAGCGTGGCCAGGATCGGCAGACGGCCGATGAATTCCGGGATCAGACCGAACTTGAGCAGGTCTTCGGGTTCGACTTCGCGCAGGATCGCACCCGTGTTGCGCTCGTCGGGCGAGCGCACGTTGGCGCCGAAGCCCATCGAGGTGCCCTTGGGTGCGCGACGAGATGATCTTGTCGAGGCCGGCAAACGCGCCGCCGCAGATGAACAGGATGTTCGTCGTGTCGACCTGGAGGAATTCCTGCTGCGGATGCTTGCGTCCGCCCTGCGGGGGAACGCTCGCGACCGTGCCTTCCATGATCTTGAGCAAGGCCTGCTGCACGCCTTCGCCCGACACGTCGCGGGTGATCGAAGGGTTGTCGGACTTGCGGCTGATCTTGTCGACTTCGTCGATATAGACGATGCCGCGCTGCGCCCGCTCGACATTGTAGTCGGCGTTCTGCAGCAGCTTCAGGATGATGTTCTCGACGTCCTCGCCGACATAGCCCGCTTCGGTCAGCGTCGTCGCGTCCGCCATGGTGAACGGCACGTCGAGGATGCGCGCGAGCGTCTGGGCGAGCAGGGTCTTGCCGCAGCCCGTCGGTCCGACCAGCAGGATGTTCGACTTTGCGAGTTCCACCTCGCCGGACTTTCCGGCGTGGTTGATGCGCTTGTAGTGGTTGTGGACGGCGACCGCCAACACCTTCTTGGCGTGGCTTTGGCCGACGACGTAATCGTCCAGAACCTTGAAGATCTCCGACGGCGAGGGCACGCCCTCGCGGGACTTCATGAACGAGGTCTTGTTTTCCTCGCGGATGATTTCCATGCAGAGTTCGACGCATTCATCGCAGATGAACACGGTCGGGCCCGCAATAAGCTTACGGACCTCGTGCTGGCTCTTTCCGCAGAAGGAGCAATACAGGGTGTTCTTGTTGTCACCTCCACCCGACTTGCTCATTCCTACTCCTTCCTGAACTGCCGGCTTTCGACCGGTTTCGACGCCGCCCCTTAAGGTCACGTCGCAAAAACCACGCCAACTAATACGTTCCGGCGAGGGACACGCTCCCGAATCCTATTCGACCACGATAAAACCGTCACGATCAAGAATTGTTTAAGGCACGTTGTCTCACCCGGAAAACCCGGCCTTTTCCCTGGGAAAACTCGGGTCTGATCGCGGTCGTTTACTGGTTTACTTCCTTTCCACAGCGTCCGTTTGGGGGCGACGGGAGTAAACCTCGTCGATAAGTCCGAACGCTTTGGCTTCCTCGGGGGTCATATAGGTATCGCGGTCGAGCGCCTTTTCAACCACCTCGATCGCCTGCCCGGTGTGCTTGGCGTAGATATCGTTCAACCTGCGCTTGAGCTTGACGATTTCCTGGGCGTGGCGGGCGATGTCCGTGGCCTGCCCGTGGTAGGAGGCCGACGGCTGGTGCACCAGGACGCGGGAATTCGGCAGGCTGTAGCGCTGGCCTTTCGCACCCGCACAAAGCAGCAGAGAGGCCGCCGATGCCGCCTGCCCCACGCAGAGCGTCTGCAGCGAGGGGCGGATGTACTGCATCGTGTCGTAGATCGCGAGGCCCGAGGTCACCAACCCGCCGGGCGAGTTGATGTACATCGCGATTTCCTTTTTGGGATTCTCGGCCTCGAGGAACAGCAGTTGCGCGGTGATCAGGCTCGCGACCGTGTCCTCGATCGGACCGGTGACGAAGATGATGCGCTCCTTGAGCAGCCGCGAATAGATGTCATAGGCGCGTTCGCCCCGCGCGGTCTGTTCGACCACCATGGGCACAAGCGTACTCATGTAGACGTCGCGCGGGTCTTTCATTCTTTGTCCTGATTCGGAGCAGGCCTGCACTAGATGGGACGGACTGCCCCCACGTCAAGGCTGCCGCTGCGCGGCATGGACGCGAGGCTCGCGCAGCTTTGTATGATTCTGGGACGCGCGCCTATTCTTTCTTCTTCTTCGCCTTAGGCTTCTCTTCGCCCTCAGCCTTCTTCTCGGTCTTGGCTTTGGCCTTGGGCTTCGTCTCGTCCTTGGCTTTGGCTTCGGCCTTTGTCTCGTCCTTGGCTTTCGCCTTCTTGGCCGGCTTCTCGTCGCCTTCTTCCTTCAGCTTCTCCGCCGCCTCGTCGGGATCGAGGAACAGGATCTCGCGGCTGACCTTCTTGTCCTTCACTTCCATCAGCTCGCCCAGGAAGTCGATGACCTTGTCCTCGAACAGCGGCACGCGGATCTCCGCCATCGCCTGCGGATTGCTGGTGTAGAACTCGATCACCTGCTTTTCCTGGCCGGGGAACTGCTGAGCGCGTACGGCCAACGCACGGTTGACTTCGTCCTGGCTGATCGTGATCGCGTTCTGCTCGCCGATCTTGGCCAGCACCAGACCGAGACGGACGCGCCGCTCGGCAATGCCGCGGTACTCCGCCTTCATTTCCTCTTCGGTCTTGCCTTCATCTTCCGGCGTCGCGCCCTCGCGCTTCATCTCGGCTTCGACCTGCCGCCAGATATTGTCGAACTCCGCATCGACCATGCCCTTGGGCAGATCGAAGCTGTGGGACTCGTCGAGCGAATCGAGAATGCGCCGCTTCATATGCGTCCGGCTGGTGCGGGCGTAATCGCCCTTCAGCTGATCGCGGATGCGCTCCTTCAGCACGGCGAGCGACTCGAGGCCGAGCTGCTTGGCGAGATCGTCGTTGATCACGACCGGCGCCGCGGCCTTCACCGCATGCACCTTGATCGCGAACTCGGCCGGCTTGCCCGCGAGCTTCGCCGAACCGTAGTTCTCCGGGAACGTGACGTTCACGGTGCGCTCGTCGCCGGCCTTGACGCCGATCAACTGATCTTCGAAGCCCGGCACGAACGCGCCGCTTCCGAGCGTGAGGTCGAAGCCATCGCGCGCGCCGCCCTCGAACGGTTCGCCGTCGATCGTGCCCTTGAAATCGATCGTGATGACATCGCCCTTCTCGGCGGTCGCGCCTTCACCCTTGTCGACATAGACCTTCTGCGAATCCGCGAGACGCTGCAGCGCTTCATCGACCGCTTCGTCATCCACATCGGCGACGAGACGCTCGGCCTTGAGCGAGCTCAGATTGGCGAGCGTGAAGTCCGGCATCAGGTCCACCTTCATGGTGAACTCGAGATCGGCTTTGCCGTCGATGACGCTGTCGAGCTCGTTGACGAAGTCGACGCGCGGCGTGGTTGCAGGCTTGAGCGCCTTCTCCTTCAACACCTGCTCGCTCGACTTGTTGATCGCCTCGTTGACGATCTCGCCCATCAGCGACTTGCGATAGGCCTTCTTCAGAAACGAGACCGGCGCCTTGCCCGGGACGGAAGCCCTTCAGATGGATCTTGGGCTGCATCTCGGTGACCCGGCCGGTCAGCCTCTCGTCCAGATCCTTGACGTCCACGACGATGGTGAATTCGCGCCGCAATGGCTCGGCAAGCGTTTCAGTGATCTGCATGGGCGTTTCCTATCGACGACAAATGTTTGAACTTCTCGCGGACATGGTGCGGGCGGAGGGACTCGAACCCCCAAGACTTGCGTCACGAGAACCTAAATCTCGCGTGTCTGCCAGTTCCACCACGCCCGCTAAAACGGGCCCTCGTTCCCAGGACCTCCCGAGGCGCGAAGAGCGGCCCCTATATCATAGCGTTTCCCGCATGGGCTAGAGCGGGGATCGCGTTAGGTTTACCGCGACTACCGTCCCAAAGCGGGCTTGGGCCGTTTGATCGTCCACCCCATCCCGAGCACGATGACCGCGGCCAGCATCTGGCCGACAGCCATGGCGGCAATGGCGGCGGAATAGTCGCCGGTCTCCTGCCGCAAAAGGCCGACGACAAGGGGTCCGAGCGCCGCTCCGATACGGCCCAACGAGCTGACCAGCCCGATCCCGGCCGCGACCGCCGTCCCGCCCAGGAAGGTGGGTGGCAGGCTGAGAAACGGCGGCATGTAGCTGATCAGTCCGGAGGCCGCGAATGTCAGCCCGATGATGACACCGACGCTCGACCCCGCGGCGCTTGCGGCACTTGCGGCTGCGAAACCGGCGGCCGAGATCAACGCGGCGATCGCCACATGCCAGATGCGTTCCCCCCGCGCATCGCTCGACCGGCTCCAGAGGTTCATCGCCACGATGGCGGCCAGGAACGGCAGCGCCGTGATGAACCCATTGGTGAAATTGTCGAACCCCATCGACTGGACGATCTGCGGAAGCCAAAGCCCGAGGCCATAGAAGCCGAACTGCCAGCCCGCATAGGCCATCCCGAGCGCGATCACGCGCGGGTCCAAGAGCGCCGGCCAGAGACTGCGCTGCTCCGCCTTGTCGTCGGCCGCCACCCGTGACGTGACCGTCGCCTGCTCTTCGGCGGTCAACCACTTGGCCTGAAGCGGCCCATCGGGCAGCAGCCGCAATGCCGCAAACGCCAGAAAACAGGCGGGGAGCCCTTCGACGATGAACAGCCACTGCCAGCCGCGGAGGCCGGCGAGCCCGTCCATCTCGAGGATCAGGCTGGAAAGCGGGCCGCCGAGGACGAAGGCGAGCGGTATCCCCGAATAGAAATAGGCATTCACGCGGGCGCGGAAAGCCGGCGGGAACCACAGCGTCAGATAGAAAATCATGCCGGGGAAGAACCCGGCTTCCGCCACGCCGAGAAGGAAGCGGACGAGATAGAAGCTCGTCTCCCCCTGAATAAGCGCATTCGCGGCCGAGATGGCGCCCCACGCAAGCAGGATCCAGAACACCGTCCGCCGGGCGCCAAACCGTTCCAGGATCAGCACCGAAGGCACCTGGAACACCATGTAGCCGATAAAGAAGAGAGTGCCGCCGAACCCATAGATCGCGGGCGTCAATCCCAGCTCGGAATTCATGGTCAGCGCCGCGAAGCCGACATTCACGCGGTCGAGATAGTTGATGACATAGAGCAGGACCATGAACGGGATCAGCCGCCAGGCGCACTTGGCGAAGACCTGTTCCTTGTCGGTCATGCGCTCCGTTCCTTCGTGGTCGCGGCGTGCGTCGTTTTTGATCCAGGAAACGCTAGCACGATCTCCGCGGGTGGCCGCGCGCGATTTACGTGATCGAGCGAAGCGACCTGAGCACGTGAGGCAGCTGTTCCGGCAAATCTTCCGCGATCAGACCGACACCGAAGCGTGAAGCCGCTTCGCCGTGCAACCACACAGCAGCGGAAGCCGCTTCGAACGGATCCATGCCCTGTGCGAGCAGACCCGCGATCATGCCGGCGAGTACATCGCCGGTGCCCGCGGTCGCGAGCCAGGGCGGCGCGTTGCCGTTGATCGCTGCACGGCCGTCGGGCGCGGCAATGATCGTGTCGGGGCCTTTGAGCACGACGACGCATTTTGCCGCCTGCGCGGCTTCGCGCGCGGCATCCAATCGTGTCGGCCCCTTCGAGAGCAGCCCTGGAAAGAGCCGTCCGAATTCGCCTTCGTGCGGCGTGAGCACGCAACGCGAGCGAAGCTGAGCGAACAGACCCGCCGGATTGTCCGCGAACGACGTGAGCGCATCGGCATCGAGCACGACGGCGGCGCTGCTCGCCAACGCGGCGGCGACAAGGTCTTGCGTCGCTTCGCCGACACCCAAGCCGGGACCGAGCAGGATCGCGTTGAAGCGCCTGTCGGAGAGAAGCGCGCTCAAACCCTTCGCGCCATCGAACGGCTTGACCATGATCGCGGTCAGGTGCGCGGCGTTGACGGCAACGGCGCCCGGCGGGCTTGCGACACTGACCAGCCCCGCGCCCGCGCGAAGCGCGCCTCGCGCCGCGAGACGCGCGGCGCCGGTGGCGTGCATGGGCCCGCTCACCACGACCGCGTGGCCGCGTGAATATTTGTGCCCTTCGAGACGCGGCCAGGGAAACGCAGCGCGCCACAGCAGCGGTCCGTTCTCGAATGTCCGTACAGGGATCGTCTCGAGCACCGACTCCGGAATTCCGATCGGGGCAACGATCACTTCGCCGCACAGAGTGCGTCCCGGAAGCAGCACGTGCCCGGGCTTCTTGCGGAAGAACGTCACCGTATGATCCGCGCGCACGCAATCCGCGCCCAGCGGACGGCCGAGATCGCCGTGCAATCCGGTCGGAACATCGACGGCGATGACGGGAAGCCCGCTTTCGTTGAGCGTTCGCACCAGCACGCCCATGTTCATGTCGAGCGGCCGGCTGAGCCCTGCCCCGAAGATCGCATCGATGACGATGTCGGCCTTGCGTGCGCGCGTGACGACGCGCGTCTCGCCGTCCCAGCGCTGGAACATCTCGGCCGCATCGCCTTTCAGAGCGGCGGGATCGCCAACGGATTCGACCCACACCTTCCAGCCGCGCGCCTTGAGGTGCCGCGCCGCGACATATCCATCGCCGCCGTTGTTGCCGGGACCGCACAGCACGGCGACGGAAGCCGGCGCATAATGCGCTTCGACTGTGTCCGCGACCGCCTTGCCAGCGTTCTCCATCAGCGTCAGCGACGGAACGCCGGCTTCGACGGCGAGGCGATCGGCCTCCGCCATGTCCGAGACCGTAAGGAGCTCGGCGCCGCGCACGTGTCCGCCTCAGCCCGTTCCCTTCGCAGGAAGATACGCGCTCAACCGCCTCGCCAATTCCTCGATCGTCTCGCGCTTCTTGCAGAACGCGAAGCGGACGAGATCGGTCGGACCATCCTCGCCGTAGAACACCGAGAGCGGGATCGCCGTGATGCCCGCTTCGCGCGTCAGCCGTTCGCAGAACGCGCGATCGGGCTCATTCGTGAGGTTCCGTGATCGACACGGTGATGAAGTATGTCCCTTCGCAGGAGAGGACTTCGAACCCGGCGCGGGAAAGCGCCTTGGCGATCAGGTCGCGCTTTTCCTGAAGCTCGCGCGCGTTCTCCAGCGCGTAGCCCATCTCGTGCTCAAGCCCGTGAGCGACGCCGATCTGCAACGCGGGCGACGTCGTGAAGGTGTTGAATTGATGCGCCTTGGTGATCGGAAGGACCAGGTGCACGGGGCCCTCGATCCAGCCGATCTTCCATCCGGTGAGCGAGAACATCTTCCCTGCCGAGCCCACGCGCACGGTGCGCTCGCGCATTCCCGGGAGCGAGATCAACGGGATGTGCTCGCGGCCGTCGAACACGAGATGCTCATAGACCTCGTCGCAGACGGCATACGCGTCATAACGCGTGAGGAATTGCGCCAGCAGCTCCAGCTCTTCGCGGTCGAACACGCGTCCGATCGGATTGAGCGGAGAATTGACCATGATCAGCTTGGTCTTCTCCGTGAACACGGACGCAAGCGCCGCCTCGTCGATGCGGAACTTGGGCGCTTCCAGGCGGAGACAGCGGATGCGCGCGCCCGCGGCTTTGAGGATCGGCGGATAGGAATCGTAATTGGGCTCGATGAGGATCGCCTCATCGCCCGGACCGACGAGCCCCATCATGCAGTCGGTCAAGGCTTCCGTCGCGCCCGAGGTGATCAGGATCTCGTTCTCGGGATCGAAATCGAGGTCGTAGAACCGGCGGGAATGCGCCGCGACCGCCCGGCGGAGCTCGATCAGGCCCTGCATCGGCGGATACTGGTTGGGACCTTCGCGCAGCGCCTTTGCGGCCGCCTCCCGGATGGCGAGCGGCCCATCCTCATCGGGAAACCCCTGGCCGAGATTGACCGCCCCATGCTTCGCCGCAAGCGCCGACATCACGCTGAAGATCGTGGTGCCGAGCGCGCCGAACACAGGATTGGGATCGCGCCGCCTCATCGGCCCCGTGCATAGTGGCTCACACGAGGAATTGGAAGGCAGTCCCAGGCGTTAGCCCTCTTGCACAATGATTGATCAAGGTGCACAAAAAACGATCATAACGGTCGGGGAATCTGGGGGGCGCGCGCGCAACTCGCTGAGCAAACAGCGGAATCCCGAATTGGCAGAGGTGGCACGGCGCCTGCTATTTCGAAACTTCAGCACCCCATGAACCCGGCAATCTGGAGGGAATAGCCTGAGATGAAGAAGGTCGAAGCGATCATCAAACCGTTCAAGCTTGACGAAGTGAAAGAGGCGCTCCATGAGGTCGGCGTTCAGGGGATCACCGTCACCGAGGCTAAAGGATTCGGCCGCCAGAAGGGCCACACCGAGCTTTACCGCGGCGCCGAATATGTTGTTGATTTCCTGCCCAAAGTGAAAATCGAAATCGTCCTCATGCCGGAACAGGTCGACGCGGCGGTCGAGGCGATACTGAAGGCAGCGCGCACCGGTCGCATCGGCGACGGCAAGATTTTTGTGCTCGATATAGAGGAAGCGATCCGCATCCGGACGGGGGAACGAGGCGCGGACGCCATCTAACAACCAACACCCGATCCTATCCAACCGTTCTTAAGGGAAGAGCAGACCCATGGCAGCAGATGCAAAATCAGTCCTGAAGATGATCCAGGACAAGGAAGTCAAGTTCGTCGATTTCCGCTTCACCGATCCCCGAGGCAAGTGGCAGCACGTCACCTTCGATCTGTCGCTGATCGACTGAGGACGCCTTCAGCCAGGGCCTGATGTTCGACGGCTCTTCCATCGCCGGTTGGAAGGCGATCAACGAGTTCGACATGACGCTGATGCCGGATCCCTCGACCGCGGTGATCGATCCGTTCTTCGCACAGACGACGCTCGCCATCGTCTGCGACGTGCACGAGCCGCTCACCGGCCAGCCCTATAATCGCTGCCCGCGCTCGATCGCCAAGGCCGCTGAGAAATACCTCAAGACGACCGGCGTCGGCGACACGGCCTATTTCGGTCCGGAAGCCGAGTTCTTCGTCTTCGACAGCGTGCGCTTCGATACGGGGATGAACAAGGCCTTCTACTACATCGACTCGACCGAAGGTCCCTACAACAGCGGCACGGAGTATGAGTCCGGCAATCGCGGACATCGGCCGCCCGCCAAAGGCGGCTATTTCCCTGTCCCGCCCGTCGATTCCCTCCAGGACATGCGCAGCGAAATGCTCGGCGTGATGCGGGAGATGGGCATCGAGCCCGAAAAGCACCACCATGAAGTGGCCGCTTCGCAGCACGAACTCGGCATCAAGTTCACGACGCTGACACGCTGCGGCGATGCGATGCAGATCTACAAATACGTGATCCACCAGGTCGCCGAGTCCTACGGCAAGACGGCGACGTTCATGCCGAAGCCGATCTACGGCGACAACGGCTCGGGCATGCATGTCCATCAGTCGATCTGGAAAGAAGGCAAGCCGCTGTTCGCCGGCTCTGGATATGCCGACCTTTCCAACATGTGCCTCTATTACATCGGCGGCATCATCAAGCATGCGAAGGCGCTCAACGCCTTCACCAACTCGCTGACCAATTCCTACAAGCGGCTCATCCCCGGCTTCGAGGCGCCGGTGCTGCTCGCCTATTCGGCGCGCAACCGTTCGGCGTCCTGCCGCATCCCGTTTGCGCCGGGCCCGAAGGGCAAGCGCGTCGAAGTGCGCTTCCCCGATCCGGGTTCAAACCCGTACCTCGCTTACGCCGCGATGCTGATGGCCGGCCTCGACGGCATCGAGAACAAGATCCATCCGGGCGATCCCATGGACAAGGATCTCTACTCGCTGCCGCCGGAAGAGCTGAAGGACATTCCGCAGGTCTGCGGCTCGCTCCGCGATGCGCTGTCATATCTCGACGCCGGCCGCGCCTTCCTCAAGAAGGGCGGCGTCTTCACCGACGACTTCATCGACTCCTATATCGAGCTCAAGATGGGCGAAGTGTACGCGTTCGAGCACACGCCGCATCCGGTCGAGTTCAAGATGTACTATTCGGTCTGATCGAGGTCGGATCGCAAAGTCGAAAGGGCGCGGAGAAACACCGCGCCCTTTCTTTTTCCAGCTAGGCGGGTTTGCGCTGCTTGATCTGTTCGACTTTGCCGGGCAGCACGACGATGGCGCGCGTGCCCTTGCCCGGTTCGGATTCGATCCAGGCGCGTCCGCCATGCAGCTCGCACAGACCCCGCACGAGTGAGAGACCGAGCCCGGTTCCGCCGGCCTGGCGATCGTAGCGATTGTCGACCTGCGAAAACGGCTTGAACACGCGATCGATCTTCTCTCGCGAGATTCCAGGACCGTTGTCCGCGACGATCAGCTCGAAATCGCTCTGCGCATTGCGCCTGGCGGAAACTTCGATGCGGCCGCCATCCTGGGTGAACTTGACCGCGTTCGAGACCAGATTGATCACGATCTGCTTGAGCGCGCGCTCATCCGCATAGAGCACCGCAGCACTTTGATCGACGGTGATGGTCAGCGTTTGCCTGCGGTCGCGCGCCCTCGCCACGACGAATTTGAGCGCCGCCTCGAGCGTGCGCTCGGTCTCGACCATCTGCGGCTCGACCTCCATGCGGCCGGCCTCGATCTTGGCGACATCCAGAAGATCGTTGATGAGCGACAACAGGTGCGTACCGGAATTGTGGATGTCGCCCGCATATTCCTTGTAGCGCGGGCTGCCGACCGGTCCCAAGCACTCGCGGGCGATAAGCTCCGAAAACCCGAGGATCGCGTTCAACGGCGTCCTGAGCTCGTGGCTGATATTGGCGAGGAACGCCGTTTTCGAGGCGTTCGCGGCTTCCGCTTCAGCGCGCTTGAGCAGCGCTTCGTCGCGCGCTTCCTCGAGCTCGCGCGAAAGATCCTCGTGCGAAAACCGGGTCTGGGCTTCCTGGTCCCAACGCTGGCTGACCTGGCTTGAATCCAGAACGACCTGAATGGCGTAGAGCACGACGACGGCGGCGAGGATCAAATCGACCGTGGTTCCCGCCACAACGCAGCGCACGAACAACATCGCGGCCATCGGAAGGAAGCTGGCGAGGAAGAAGCTCACATGGTTCGCGCGGTTGACCAGGAAGCGCGCAACGGCCGCGAGACAGATCAATTCGATGAAGACGTGATTGAGCGGGTTCTCATCGCTCCACAGCATCCACGGCGCAAGTCCCCACACGGTGCTCAACACGATGTTCAGTACGAGCAGCCGCCCAAGCCATTTCGTATCCGCTTCGCTGTCCATTCCATCGCGCTGCTCGCGACGGAACACAGCAAGTGCTCCACGGAGGCCGAGCACCGTGCAGCACATGATCGCGACGAAACCGATCCCATTGGCAAGCGGAACGGCGCCGAGATGCGGGAAAAATTCAGTGCACGCCAGTGCGGCGACCAGCGCCCATACCGCCGAGGCAACGATCGAGCCGTTCAGCGTGTTGGCCGCGCGCTCAACCTGGACGTTCAGGATGCGCGGATCGGCGACAGCTCGATGCGATTTCAGCGATGACTTCATCACTGGGTCCCGAAAACGCGTCTGTGCGCAACTATCGATTGTGAGGTTCGGCGCACCCCCGAACCCTAGCCAGGGCGGGTTAAGATTTACTGAGACCTAAATCGGTTGGTTTCGGTCGTAGTGAACGGATGTCGGGTCAACTCACCGCGGACCCGCGGGGCCGAACGCCAAAAGCGGTGAATTTTCCGGCGATTATCGCCATCCTCGAATGTGCTCGCGCAACGATCGTGCGAACGCGCAAAGGTTGACGAGATGCTAATTTCACCTCGTCCATGCGACGGTTTGCCCAGCAGGCGGAGCGATTCGGCTAACGGCGGTTCCCTTCGTCCGACCGATGAGGCATGAGTCCCGACATGGCGAAGATTCGTGATCTCTTCGAGGACCGGAGCGAAGGTCCGTCGGGATCGTCCAATGGCTACACGGCGAAGGACATCGAGGTCCTCGAGGGGCTCGAGCCTGTCCGCCGCCGGCCGGGCATGTATATCGGCGGCACCGACGAACGCGCCCTGCACCATCTGGCGGCGGAAATCCTCGACAACGCGATGGACGAGGCGGTCGCCGGTCACGCGACGCGGATCGAGCTCGAGCTGAAGCCCGACGACGTGCTGGTTGTCCGCGACAATGGCCGCGGTATGCCGGTCGACCCCCACCCCAAGTTCAAGAACAAGTCGGCGCTCGAAGTGATCATGACGACGCTTCACGCCGGCGGAAAGTTCGGCGGCAAGGTCTACGACACGTCCGGCGGCCTGCACGGCGTGGGCGCGTCGGTCGTGAACGCGCTTTCCGAGTGGGTAGAGGTCGAGGTCGCGCGCGACCGGAAGAGCTATAAGCAGCGCTTCGAGCGGGGACATGCGGCGAGCAAGCTGAAGGACCTGGGCGCCGCGCCCAACCGGCGCGGCACCATCGTCAGCTTCAAGCCCGACACCAAGATCTTCGGCGACAAGACGCACTTCTCCGCGCGCACGCTCTACCGCATGGCGCGGTCGAAGGCCTATCTCTTCCGCGGTGTCGAGATCCGCTGGAAATGCGAACCGGACCTCATCAAGCCGGAGTGGGAAATCCCGGCCGAAGACACGCTGAAATTCCCCGGCGGCCTGTCGGACTTCCTGAAGCTCGCAGCTCGGCAAGGCGAAGACGGTGCTCCGCCCGTTCTCCGGCCAGATCGCGAACAAGGACGGAAAGGGCGCGGTCGAATGGGCGATCACCTGGACGCCCGAGATCGATCCGTTCGTCAACTCCTACTGCAACACGATCCCGACGCTCGAAGGCGGCACGCACGAACAGGGCATGCGCTCCGGCCTGACGCGGTCGCTGCGCACCTATGGCGAGAGTGTCGGAAACCGCAAAGTCAACCTGATCACGCCCGATGACATGATGGCGGGTGCCTGCGCGGTGCTGTCGATCTTCATCCGCGAACCGGAGTTCCAGGGGCAGACCAAAGAGAGGCTCTCGAGCCCGGACGCGCAGCGTCTCGTCGAGAACGGATTGCGCGATCACTTCGATCATTTCCTGTCGGAACATCCGCAGGAAGCCGACGCGCTGCTGTCGTTCGTGGTCGACGCCGCCGAAGAGCGGGTCCGCCGCCGTCAGGAAAAGGAAGTCAGCCGCAAGGCCCAATCGCGCAAGCTCAGGCTGCCGGGCAAGCTCGCGGACTGTTCCAAGGGCGACCAGGCCGGCACCGAGATTTTCCTTGTCGAGGGCGATTCCGCCGGCGGCTCGGCCAAGCAGGCGCGCGATCGCGCGTCACAGGCGGTGCTGCCGCTCCGGGGCAAGATCCTGAACGTCGCCAGTGCCGCGGCCGGCAAGCTCGAACAGAACCAGGAGCTTTCCGATCTCGTGCAGGCGCTCGGCTCAGGCACCGGGACGCGCTATCGCGACGAGGACTTGCGCTATGAGCGCGTGATCATCATGACCGACGCCGATGTCGACGGCGCGCACATCGCCTCGCTGCTGCTCACGTTCTTCTATCGCGAGATGAGGGGGCTGATCGCGAACGGTCACCTGTTCCTGGCGATGCCGCCGCTCTATCGGCTGAGCCAGGGATCGAAGATCGTCTATGCCCGCGACGATCGGGACAAGGATCAGCTCATCCGCCGCGACTTCAAGAACGGGAAAGTCGAGGTCTCGCGCTTCAAGGGCTTGGGCGAGATGATGCCGGCTCAGCTCAAGGAAACCACCATGGCGCCGGGCAAGCGCACGCTTCTGCGCGTGGAACTTGCAGAAAGCGAGGCGAAGAAGACCGAAGCGCTGGTCGAACGGCTGATGGGCAAAAAACCGGAGCTCCGGTTCCAGTTCATCCAGGAAAATGCCCAGTTCGCCAAGGACGTAGACGTCTAGCGGAACCTCAGATCGCGCTAACCATTTCGCCTATTTCCCTATCGGCTAGGTTGACAAAAAAGCATAAGTACCTATGTTGCGTTGCAGAAATGGGTCGGCGATTCGTGACCCATGAGTTCGGCGCCAAGGGGTGCCGCAGGAGAATATGACAGATAATAATGGGATGTCGGCCGCTGTGAGCGCCGACGCAAACGTTAGTCCTCCCCCCCAACCAGTTCAGAGACCGCCGCAAACGTGCGTTTCGAGGACCTTGGGTTGGGTCCCCAAATCCTTCAAGCCGTCAGGGACGCCGGATATTCGACGCCGACGCCGATCCAGGTGCAGGGCATACCGCCCGTCCTGAAGGGCCGCGACATCATCGGTATCGCGCAGACCGGAACGGGCAAGACCGCATCGTTCACGCTGCCCATGATCGAGATCCTGGCACGCGGCCGCGCGAAAGCGCGGATGCCGCGGACGCTGATCCTCGAGCCCACACGCGAGCTCGCGGCACAGGTGGCCGAGAGCTTCGAGAAATACGGCAAACATCACAAGCTCAGCATGGCGCTGCTCATCGGCGGCGTGTCGTTCGACGACCAGGACAAGAAGCTCGACCGCGGTGTCGACGTCCTGATCGCGACGCCAGGCCGCCTGCTCGATCACTTCGAGCGCGGCAAGCTGATGCTCTCCGGCGTCCAGGTGCTGGTGATCGACGAAGCCGACCGCATGCTCGACATGGGCTTCATTCCCGATGTCGAACGGATCGCCAAGCTGATCCCCTTCACACGGCAGACGCTGTTCTACTCGGCGACCATGCCGCCCGAAATTCAACGCCTCACCGACCAGTTCCTCCAAGCCCCCGTCCGTATCGAAGTCTCCAAGCCCGCGACAGCGGCGACGACGATCACGCAGATTGCCGTGAGCGTCCCTTCCGACGACTGGGCCAAGCGCGAAGCGCTGAGGCGCCTCGTCCGCGAAGAGGACGTGAAGAACGCGATCGTCTTCTGCAACCGCAAACGTGACGTGGATATCGTTGCGAAGTCGCTTCAGAAGCACGGCTTCTCGGCCGCCGCGCTGCACGGCGATCTCGACCAATCGGTGCGCACGAAGACGCTGGATGCTTTCCGCGCGGGCGATATCCGCTTGCTTGTCGCGAGCGACGTCGCGGCCCGCGGTCTCGACATTCCGGCGGTGAGCCACATCTTCAATTTCGACGTGCCGTTCCAGGCCGACGATTACGTCCACCGCATCGGCCGCACCGGCCGCGCGGGACGCACGGGTCAGGCATTCATGCTGGTCACCCGCCGCGACGAGAAGAGCTTCGCCGCGATCGAAAAGCTGACCGGCCAGCCCATCGCCCGCCGGACCATGGACATCCCCGTCGACGAGACCCGGTCCAACCGCACGCACGAGCGCGACCGCTCGCGGCGCGGCAAGAAGCCCGACGCTCAGGGCCGCCGGCCAAGCGGCAGGCCTTTCCATCAGGCGGAAGCCCCGGCGCCCCGCCCTGCTCCGCCGCCGCGCGAGATCGTCCCAGAGCCCTCGCGCAAGCGGCACGAAGCGCCCAAGCCCAGCGTGCACACGGCGCCCGAGCCGCGGCCCGGACACAGCCGTGACGCCTCCGAGCTGCCGGCGTTCCTGCTGAGACCGATCAAGCTTCCTGCGCTGAAACCGGCCAAAAAGGCCGAGGCGTCGCAGCGGGAGCCGGTGCCCACCGCAGGCGAGTCCTGATCCGGTACACCGGTTCTACGCCGCTTTTACGGTTTCTTACCCACCTTTCTCCGAAGATGGCGCGTCAGGGCGTGCTTCGATCAAAGCCCTGACGGGTGGGGGTTTGACGGTGTCGAACGGGAACGACATTGGGCGCGCCGAAGCTTTGGCGGGCGAGGCCTTGGCCTGGATGGCCCAGCGGCGCATTCCGCCGACGGCGACGAATTTCGAGCTCATCCTGTCCTATATCGGCGGCGAGAACGCCGAGCTGAAGAGCACGATCGACGGCTTGGCCGCGCGCAACTGCCGGTTCGACCCGAGCGTGATGGCGAGCCTCTACGATCAGTTTTTCCGCATTCGGCGCGAGAACGACGAGCTGACCGAGCTCAGCTCGAAGATTTCGACCGAGCTCGGCTCGCTGATGAAGATGCTGAACACCGCGGGCAAGGACCAGTCGGCCTACGGCACGGCGCTGTCCAAGGCTTCCGGCGAACTCGATCGCCCGGATATGTCCGAGGCGCGGATCAAGTCTCTGATCGACCATGTCGTGCAGGCGACGCGCGCGATGGAAGTGCGGTCCAAGACGCTCGAGATGGAGGTGAAGGCCTCGTCTCAAGAGGTCGCGCAATTGCGCGAGCGTCTGGAATCGGTCCGCAAGGAAGCGCTCACCGATCCGTTGACCGGCGTCCCGAACCGCAAAGCCTTCGATACCGAGCTCGAGCGCGCGATGCAGTATTCGGCGGAGAACCGCGAACCGCTGTCGCTGCTGATGTGCGACATCGACTATTTCAAGCAGTTCAACGACACCTGGGGACACCAGACGGGCGATCAGGTCTTGAAGCTCGTCGCCAACTGCATCCAGGAGAACGTCAAGGGCCGCGACACCGCGGCGCGCTTCGGCGGCGAGGAGTTCGCGGTCGTATTGCCGCAGACCGAGCTCGCCGACGCCGTCAGACTCGCGGGCCAGCTCCGGTCCAGGGTCGAATCGAAACGGCTCGTGAAGAAGTCGAACGGCGACATCCTGGGCACGATCACGATCTCGATCGGCGTCGCCCAGTACGACATGAAGGAGAGCATCGAGAGCCTGGTGCAGCGCGCCGATGCTTGCCTCTACGCGGCGAAGCGGAACGGCCGCAACCGCGTGACCGCACGGCCCGACGAGGGCCAGCCGAAAACGAAGAAGGCAACGTGCCGCTTAAGCTTCGCCCGCGTACTTTGCCGGAACGATGACGACGGACTCGCCGCAGCCGCAGGCTTCGGTCTGGTTCGGGTTCGTGAAGATGAATTTCTGCGCGAGCTTCTCGCGCTTGAAATCCATCTCGGTGCCGACGAGGAACATCACGGCTTTGGGATCGATCAGAATGCGCACGCCCTTGTCCTCGACCACTTCGTCGAGCGGGCCCTGGCTCTCGGCATAATCCATCGTGTAGCTCATGCCGGCGCAGCCGCCATTCTTCACGCCGACGCGGACGCCGATATAGCGGCCCTCCGACTTCGCCATGATGTCGTGGATGCGCACGGCCGCTGCATCGGAGAGCCGTATCACCTTGGGCCGTTCGCGCTTGACGCGTGTTGTCGTCGTCATCTCGGGTCTCTCAAAACATGTTCAGTTCGAGTTTCGCTTCTTCGGACATGCGGTCCGGCGTCCAGGGCGGATCGAAGGTCATGTTGACCTTGACCTCGCCGATACCCTTCACGGTTTTCACCGCGTCCTTGACCATGCCCGGCATCTCGCCCGCGACCGGACAGCCCGGCGCGGTCAGTGTCATGTCGATGGTCACGTCCTTGTTGTCGGCGACATCCACCTTATAGATAAGACCGAGTTCGTAAATGTCGACCGGGATCTCCGGATCGTAGACCGTCTTGAGCGCGGCAATCAGCTCGTTGCCGAGCGCCTCCAGCTCCTCCGGCGTCAAGGGCGAGCCGGTGCTTGCGGCGGGCGTTTCCGCCGGCGCTTCAGGCTTCATCTGGACGTCTTCGCTCATTCCGTCCTCGCCTTGACCTTGCCGTCGAGTGCGGCCTTCATCGCATGCCAGGCGAGCGTCGCGCATTTGACGCGCATCGGAAACGCCGACACGCCGGCCATGACTTCCAGCCGCTCGCGGTCGTCCCCTTCGAGCGCCTTCGCATCCTCGCCCTTCACCAGCAGCAGAAAGCCGCCCATCAGCTCATCGGCTTGCTCGATGGTGCGGCCCTTGAGCATCTCCGTCATCAGCGAGGCGGACGCGACCGAAATCGCGCAGCCGCGGCCCTCGAAGCTGACGTCCTTGATGCGGTCGTTCGCATCCACGCTGAGATAGATCTTCACCTTGTCGCCGCACAGCGGATTGTAAGCCCTCGGCGACGTGGTTCGCATCCGCCAGCGCGCCGAAATGGCGCGGATGGCGCGAGTGATCCAGGATGATCTCCTGATAGAGCTCTCTTAGACCCTGGTCCATCAGCCGAACACCTTTCGCGCCTCTTGGACGGCCGCAATCAGCGCGTCCACCTCGGCCGGCGTGTTGTAGAGCGCGAACGACGCGCGCGCCGTGCCGGACACGTTGAACCGCTCCATCAGCGGCTGGGCGCAGTGATGCCCGCCGCGCACCGCCACGCCCTCGCGGTCCAGGATGGTGGCGAGGTCGTGCGCGTGGATGCCGATCGCCTCGAACGAGATGATCGGGCCCTTGTCGCGCGCTTCGCCGATGATCCTCACGCCGTTCAGCTCCTTCAGCCGCCTCGCCGCCATGCGGGCGAGCGATTGCTCGTGGGCCTCGATCCGGTCGCGGCCCACACCGTCGATATAGTCAAGCGCTGCCGCCAATCCCACTGCCTCGATGATCGCCGGCGTGCCGGCCTCGAAACGCATCGGCGCATCGGCATATGTGACATTCGCCTTGGTCACCTCGCGGATCATCTCGCCGCCGCCCAGGAACGGGCGCATCCCTTTCAGGTGCTTCCGCTTCGCATAAAGCACGCCGATCCCTGTCGGACCGTAAAGCTTGTGACCGGTGATCGCGTAGAAATCGACGTCGAGCGCCTGGACATCGACAACGCCGTGCACCGCGCCCTGGCAGCCGTCGGCGAGCACGGGCACGCCCTTGGCGTGCGCGAGGCGGACGACCTCTCCGAGCGCGGTCTTCGTGCCGAGCACGTTCGACATGTGGCTGATGGCGACGAGCTTGGTCTTGGGCCCGATCGCCTTGGCGACATCGGCGGGATCGAGCTCGCCCAGATCGGACACGTCGACCCACTTCAGCACCGCGCCCTGGCGTTCGCGCAGGAAATGCCACGGCACGATGTTCGAGTGGTGCTCCATCACGGTGAGCACGATCTCGTCGCCCGGCTGGATCAGCGGCGCGAGATAGGCGTAGCTCACGAGGTTGATCGCCTCGGTGCCGCCGCGGGTGAAGATGATCTCGTCCGAGTGACCGGCGTTCAGGAACTTCTGCACGCGCGACGCGCGCTTCCTCGTAGCGCTCGGTCGCAGCACCCGAGAGATAGTGCACGCCGCGATGCACGTTCGCGTACTCGCTGGTCGCGAAATGTGTTCATGACGTTCAGCACGTGGTTCGGCTTCTGCGCCGACGCCGCGTTGTCGAGATAGACGAGCTTCTTGCCGTGCACCTCGCGCGCAAGGATCGGAAAGTCGCGGCGCAAAGCGGCGACATCATAAGAGCCAGTCTCTATGCGCAATTCGACGTTCATGTCTCAGTCTGGTCCATGGCCTTGAGCGCGACATCCAAACGCTGCCACAGCGCACCGTGGACGGCGGGATCGACGAAATCCCCGATCGCGTCTTCGAGGAACGCCTGGGTCAACAATTCCTTCGCCTCCGACTCCGGAACGCCGCGGGAGCGCAGATAGAACAGCGCGTCTTCGTCCAGCGCACCGATCGCTGTGCCGTGCCCGCAAATCACGTCGTCGGCGAAGATCTCGAGCTCCGGCTTGGCGTCGCACTCGGCGCGCGGGCTCATCAGCAGCGCCTTGAAGAGCTGATGGGAATCGGTCTTCACCGCGCCCTCGCGCACGAGCACGCGCCCCTGATTGACGGCTTTGCCGGTGCCGCCGACGACGCTCTTGAAGAGCTGGCGGCTTGTGGTGTGCGGGCTCGCGTGATCCATCACCGTGGTGATGTCGGCGTTTCCCGTGTGAGGCGCCGCGATGTTGCGCAGATTGGCCTGAGCGCCCTCGCCTTCCAGGCGGATGCTGATGTCGAGCCGCGAGAGCTGCGCGCCAAGCGCCGCGTAGAGCGCGCGGTAGTCGGCATTGCGCCCGAGCTTTGCACCGATGCTCGTGACATGGCGCACGCTCGGCGCCTCGGCCTGAAGGCGCACATGTTCGAGCTTGGCGCCGGGCATCAGGACAAACTCGATGCCGACATTGGCAAGCGACTGATCGGTGCCGTCGCCCGCGTGTGACTCCATGAGACGAAGGCTCGCGCCCTCCTCGATGACGATCAGGACGCGGGTGTGGCTGACGACATCGCTGCGCCGGAACGGATTCAGGAAGTCGAGATACAGCGCCGCATTGGGCGCGCGAACGCGCACGGCCGCACCGCTCCGCATGAGCGCGAGCGACGCCGCGCCCAAGCGGTTGCTCCGCGCTCGCCGCCAGAAGGCCGAGATGATCTCGCACCCAACCGGGCGTGCTCGCACCGATGGTGCCGAGATCGACGACCTCGACGCCGGTTTCCGCACCTTCGGCGCCATGGAAGAACCCGCCGACAAACACCAGGCGCACGCCCGGAATGTCGGCGAACGCTCCGGCGTCCTTTGGCGTTTCGCTGCTACGCGACGCAGGCACGAGCGTCTCGGCGAGCGACGCCGCAAGGTCCGTGTACTTCCACGCCTCGACGCGACGTGTCGGCAAGCCGGTTGCGTTATAGGCCTTCATCGCTTCGGCGCGGCGCTTGTCGAGCCATGAGAGACCCGCGCCCGGAAGGCTCGCCGCGTGGGCGGCGAAGTCCTCCCGGATCAAGTCCGGCTCGAGACGTCTGCTTGACCGCCAACGCCGTCATGCATCCTCCATGACGCGCTCATAGCCGCCCGCTTCCAGTTCGAGCGCGAGGTCGGCGCCGCCCGATTTCACGATGCGGCCCTTGGCCAGCACGTGGACGCGGTCGGGCACGATATGCGTGAGCAGGCGCTGATAGTGGGTGATCACCAGCATGGCGCGGTCGGGCGCGCGCAGCGCGTTGACGCCCTCGGCCACCAGCTTCAGCGCATCGATGTCGAGGCCGGAATCCGTCTCGTCGAGGACCGCAAGCTTGGGCTCGAAGATCGCCATCTGCAGGATTTCCATCCGCTTCTTCTCGCCGCCCGAGAAGCCGACGTTGAGCGCGCGCTTCAGCATGTCTTCGCTGACCTTCAGCGCCTTGGCCTTCTCGCGCACCAGCTTCAGCACCTTGATCGCGTCGAGCTCGGTATCGCCACGCGCGCGGCGCTGCGCGTTCAGCGCCGTCTTCAGGAACGTCATCGTGGCGACGCCCGGAATCTCGACCGGATATTGCAGGGCGAGGAACATGCCCTTGGCCGCGCGCTCTTCCGGCGCGAGCCGGGTCAAGTCCTCGCCGCGATAGAGAATGCGCCCGCGCGTGATCTCATAACCCGCGCGGCCGGCGAGCGCGTAGGAGAGCGTCGACTTGCCCGAGCCGTTCGGCCCCATCACCGCGTGCACTTCGCCCGTGGGGATCGAGAGCGTGATCCCTTTCAGGATGTCCTTGCCGTCGACCGAGACGTGCAGGTTGTCGATTTCGAGAATCATGTCACTCATCCGACGCTGCCTTCCAGACTGATGCCGACAAGCTTCTGCGCTTCGACCGCGAATTCCATCGGCAATTGCTGCAGCACTTCGCGGCAGAAGCCGTTGACGATGAGCGCCACCGCCTCTTCCTGCGGAATGCCGCGCGCGAGGCAATAGAAGAGCTGATCGTCGGAGATCTTCGACGTCGTCGCCTCGTGCTCGAGCTTGGCGCTGGGATTGCGGCTCTCGATATAGGGCACGGTGTGCGCGCCGCACTTGGAGCCGATCAGCAGCGAGTCGCACTGCGTATGGTTGCGCGCGTTCTCGGCGCGCGGATGCACGCTGACGAGACCGCGATAGGTGTTCTGCGCGTGGCCGGCGGAGATGCCCTTGGACACGATGCGCGAGCGCGTGTTGCGCCCGAGATGGATCATCTTCGTGCCGGTATCGGCCTGCTGGAAATTGTTGGTGATCGCGATCGAGTAGAACTCGCCGACCGTGTCGTCGCCGCGCAGGATGCAGCTCGGATATTTCCAGGTGATCGCCGAGCCGGTCTCGACCTGGGTCCAGGAGATCTTCGAGCCCCTGCCCCGGCAATCGCCGCGCTTGGTCACGAAATTGTAGATGCCGCCCTTGCCTTCGTCGTCGCCCGGATACCAGTTCTGCACCGTCGAGTATTTGATCTCGGCCTTCTCCAGCGCGATCAGCTCGACGACCGCGGCGTGCAGCTGGTTCTCGTCGCGCTTGGGCGCGGTGCAGCCTTCGAGATAGGAGACGTACGAGCCTTCGTCGGCGATGATCAGCGTGCGCTCGAACTGGCCGGTCTCGGACGCATTGATGCGGAAATAGGTCGAGAGCTCCATCGGGCAGCGCACGCCCTTGGGCACATAGACAAACGTGCCGTCGGAGAACACCGCCGAATTCAGCGTGGCGAAGAAATTGTCGGTCACGGGAACGACCGTGCCGAGATATTTCCGCACCAGCTCGGGATAGTCGCGGATCGCTTCCGAGATCGGACAGAAGATCACGCCCGCCTCCGTCAGCTTCGCCTTGAACGTCGTTGCGACCGAAACGGAATCGAACACCGCATCGACGGCGACGCCCGCCAGCAGCATCTGTTCGGAGAGCGGAATGCCCAGCTTCTTGTAGGTTTCGAGCAGCTTCGGATCGACATCTTCGAGGCTCTGCGGCCGCTGCGCCTGCGACTTGGGCGCCGCGTAGTAATAGGCATTCTGATAGTCGATCGGCGGATAGTGCACGCGCGCCCATTTCGGCTCGGTCATCTCCTTCCAGCGCTGGAACGCCTCGAGCCGCCATTCGAGCATCCATTCCGGCTCGCCCTTCTTGGCCGAGATGAAGCGGACGATGTCCTCGTTCAGACCCTTTTCGGCGCGCTCCATCTCGATGTCGGTGACGAAGCCGTATTTGTACTTCTCACCGGCGAGATCGGCTACGCGCTCTGTGGTTTCACGCAACGCCATATCGTTCTCCTACGCTGCCATCATCGCAGCGCGCCGTGCCATCAGGCGGCGCAAGCTTGCGACAGCCGCATCGACATCTTCATCCTTGCTCGACCAGCCGAAGCTCACCCGCAAGCCGCCACGCGCGAGCGTCTCGTCGACGCCCATCGCGGCCAGCACATGCGAAGGCCGAACCTTGCCCGACGAGCACGCGGAGCCGGACGACACCGCGACGCCATCGAGATCGAGCGCGATCAGCGCGGTCTCGGCCGAAAGCCCTGGAATGGCGAAGTTCGACGTGTTCGGAAGCCGCGCCACGCGGCGGCCGAAGATCACGGCATCCGGCGCAAGACGCAGCAGCTCCGCTTCGAAGCGATCGCGCAACGACGCCAGATGCTGCACGTCGCTCAAATCGGCAGCGTCCTGAGCCGCCGCGCCAAATCCTGCAATCGCGGCCACGTTCTCCGTTCCCGCGCGGCGTCCGGATTCCTGTCCGCCGCCGTTGATCAGAGGCACGAGCGGCGCGTCGTCCTTGACGACGAGCGCGCCCGCACCTTGCGGACCACCGAGCTTGTGCGCGGAGATCGTCATGTAGTCCGCGTCGAACGAGATCGGTAACCGCCCCACCGCCTGCACGGCATCGACATGAAGCAGCACGCCTTCACTGCCATCGGTGACAAGCACGCGTTTGACCGCGGCGAGATCCTGGATCACGCCGGTCTCGTTGTTTGCCGCCATGACCGAGACGAGCGCGCGTCCCTTGCCCTGCATCAGCTGAAGCCGGAACGCGGCGAGATCGATCACGCCGTCGCTCGTGACCGGGATCGTGCTCAGCTTCAAGCCGGGAATGGTTTCGGCGAGTGTGGCAGCGGTCGCGCGAACGCTCTCGTGCTCGATCGCGGAGACGAACACCCGCGTGATGCGGTCCTCCGCCGCCAGCGCACCGGCAACCGCGCCTTTGAGCGCCAGACAATTCGCTTCGCTGCCGCCGCTGGTGAAAATCACGGATGACGGCTGAGCGCCTGCGAGCTTCGCGACGCGCTCTCGCGCCTCGTCGATGCGGGCGCGTGCGGCGCGTCCCGGTCCGTGGACCGACGACGCGTTGCCGCCGGCGTCGAGGGCGGCCTGCATCGCGGCCCGCGCGGAGGCGCGGAGCGGCGATGTCGCGTTGTGATCCAGGTAGTGAGCCATGGTCATGTCTGTTGCGCCTACGCGGCCACCTGCGCGGTAGCGCGCTCGAGCGGACGCGCCCGGCCGAGCACGCGGTGCTCGAGCACATCGGCAAGCGTCACGGAGGCGAGAAACACCTCGATCTGGCGGCCGAGCTCTTCCCACAGATCGTGGGTGAGACAGCGGCCGGTGCGGCCAAGGCAGCCCTTCGAGCTGTCCGCCCGGCAGCGCGTGGCTTTGATCGGTTCATCGACCGCGACGATGATGTCGGCGATCCTGCAGCTCCGCCGCCGGCTGGGCCAAGCGGTAGCCGCCGCGCGGACCCCGAGCGGCAATAACCAGACCGCCGCGCCTGAGCTTGCCGAAGAGCTGCTCCAGATAATGGAGCGAAATTTCCTGGCGCTGGGCGATCTCGGCGAGCGGCACCGGCTGGTCGGCCTTGCCGTGGCCGGTATGACGCGCCAGGTCGGCCATCGCCATGACGGCGTAACGTCCTCGTGTGCTGAGTTTCACGGCCTTCTCCGTCGTTGCGGCAAGTTCACGCTAAGCGCATGAAAAGCTTGCCACTCAAAGCCGCCGATGTAGTAAGAAGAGCCTTCGACTCCACTTCCTCAGCGGGACAAGGGCGATATAGAATTCCTGACTACAGCAGTCAAGAATGTCCGCGCTCCGTCACCTTATTTCGCTCAAATGCCTGACAAAACGATGCTATTTTCACGATCCGCAGGACGTACAATCTTGACAAGCGTGCACAGGGATCGGCGCCGCGAGCCGGGGCGTGCCTATGCCTGACATCATCCTTCCGGGCCCCGCAGGGCGCATCGAAGCCCGCTATCTGCGCCAGAAGGCGCCCAACGCGCCGATGGCGCTGATCCTTCATTCGCACCCGCAATATGGCGGGACGATGAACAATCCGCTCGTCTACGAGCTGTATCACCGCTTCCACAAGCTCGGCTGCACCGTCGTGCGCTTCAATTTCCGCGGGGTCGGACGCAGCCAGGGCTCGTTCGACAACGGCGCGGGCGAGCTCTCCGATGCCGCAGCGGTGCTCGACTGGATGAGCACGCTCTACCCCAATCCGTCCTATTGCTGGGTCGCGGGCATCTCGTTCGGCGCCTGGATCGGCATGCAGCTTCTGATGCGGAGGCCCGAGATCACCGGGTTCATCTCGATCGCACCGCAGGCGAATCTGTACGACTTCGCGTTCCTGGCGCCCTGCCCGGCTTCGGGCTTGTTCATCCACGGCACGAGAGACCAGGTCGTCCCCGAAGCCGACGTGCAGAAGCTGGTGGATCGCCTCTCCGCGCAGCGCGGCATCAAGATCACCTACGCCAAGGTCGACGGCGCAAACCACTTCTTCGACAATCACATGCCGGAAGTCGTCGATCTGGTCGAGGAATACGCCAAGAAGCGCATGGCTTCGACCGACGGCGGACGATAAAACTCCGCCGGACCAAACGGCTGTTGCGGAACTCCCGTGCTCGCACGCAGGGCCATTGCAGCGTTCCTTGCCGCTCTCATCGGCGGTCCTGCGTTCGCGGCGGGACAAGGCTTGTCCGACCGCATCGCGCGTTGCGTTCCCGAGCCCAACGCCGCCGAGCAGGTCAGCGATCTCACGACGGAAATCGCAAAGGCGGAACAGAACCCGGCTCAGTTGTTCGATCTGTATGTCGAGCGCGGCCGCGCCCGTATCGCCGATTGCGATCTGACATCGGCTCTCGCGGATTTCGACCGCGCTGAGCGCGCCAAGCCCCCATCCCTTCCATTCAGCACCGAGTTCTATATCGGGCGTGGAGACGCGCATCTGCGGTTGGAGGAACGCCACGATGCGCTTGCCGACTACGACGCGGCTCTGGCGCGAAACCTGAAAACCGAAGACGAGGTGCATGTCCGCCAGATGCGCGGTTTCATCCGCACGGATCAAGGCGAAGAGACGGCTCGCCATTGCCGAGTTCAGCCGGGTGATCGAACTGAAGCCGGACTTCGCCGATGCCTACTGGCTGAGGGCGGTTTCCTACGAGAACCTCAATGACTATCGGAGTGCTCTCGCCGACTATGACCGGCTGGCGCGGCTTCGGCCGAACGACTGGACGGGCTGGTCCCAGATCTGCTGGGGCCATGCATACCTGAACAGCGGCCTGGAGGACGGCTTGCGCGCTTGCGATACGGCGTTGCGTCTCAATCCGGGCGACCCGAACTCGCTCGACGGCCGCGGGTTCATCAATGTTCGCCTCGGGCGGCTCCAAGAGGCCATCGCGAACTATGACGAGGCGCTCAAGCGGGAACCTCGGCTGCCGGGCGCGCTCTATCTGCGCGGGATCGCCAAGCTGCGGCTCGGCAACGCTCAAGACGCGAAACGCGACATCGCGGCCGCCGAATCGTTCGAGCCCGAAATCGCTGCCAGATTTGCCGGGTACGGCATAACTCCCTGACACCTCGGCGCTATTCTTGGGGTCGCGGTCAGGCCACTTTTCAGTCACTTTGCCCGGTCAGCCTATGATAGCTTCGCTCTGAGCGTTTGGGGACTCCATGAGAAGCCCGATCTTCCTCGCTGTTGCCGCAACAGGTCTCCTTTGGGTCGCGGGAGCCACGGCCGCCGACTCGATCTCGTCCCAGGAGTGGGCGCTGTGCAACGGCACGGCGGTGGGCGGCGTCACGGGCGAGGCACAGATCGCCGGCTGCACCGCGCGGATCCAGTCGGGTGTGGAACGCGGCGACGGCCTCTTTGCCGCCTACTACAACCGCGGCCTCGCGCATTATCTCAAGGGCGAATACGAGCTGGCGATCGCCGATTATGACCAGGCGCTCGCCGTGAAACCCGAGGCCGACGCCTTCGTCGGCCGGGGGCTCGCCTACTTCCACAAGAACGAATTCAACCTCGCCAACGCCGATTTCACGCGCGCGATCGAGCTCAAGCCGGACGCGGCCGAGGCCTATTACCGGCGGGGCACCACCTATGCAGCGCTGGAGAAATTCGAAGCGGCGATCGCCGATTTCGACCGCGCCATCACGCTCAAGCGCGACTTCCCGGAAGCGCTCTACAACCGCGGCGGAACCTATTACGCCAAGCGGTCCTTCGGACAGGCGCTGACCGATTTCGACCGCTATGTCCGCCTCAGGCCGTGGATCGCCGAGGGGTTCGAGGCGCGCGGCCATGTCCACAATGCGCTGGGCGAGCTCGACGCCGCGATCACCGATTTCAACCGGGCGATCAGGATGGACCCGACGCGCGGCGGGGAGCTTCTACGGGCGCGCGCTCTCGCGGATCGCGAAGGAACAGCTCGACCCCGCGATCGCCGATTTCGACCAGGCGATCCGGATCAGGCCGGACAACGCGGACGCGTTCCGCTGGCGCGGTTATGTGCATGACCGCAAGGGCATGACGCAGGAGGCGATCGCCGATTTCAACGAGGCGATCAAGCTCAGGCCCGATTACGGCACAGCGCTCGACAACCGCGCCTACATTTACTTGAAGCTCGGCCAGTATCAGCGCGCGATCGCCGACTTGGACGAAGCGATCCGGCTCGAGCCCGATCTCGCCGAGGCGTTCCACTATCGCGGCATCGCGAACCACAATATCGAGCGCTACGACAGAGCGATCGCCGACTACAATCAGGCGCTCAAGCTCAATCCGAACAACGCGAACGCGCTGTTCGGCCGCGGCGTCGATCACATCCAGAGCGGCCAGTTCGATCAGGCGATCCAAGACTATGACCGCGTGATCGATCTTGAACCGGGTCCGGGCGCGCTTCTGAACCGCGGCAGCGCGCATTTCCACAAGGGCGACTACCGGCAGGCGTTTGCCGATTACGGCCGCGCGATCGAGTTGATGCCGAACTATGCCGAGGCGTTCTTCAACCGCGGCAGCGCGGCGGCGGCGATGGGCGAGCTCGACGATGCGATCTCGGATTTCAGCCGCGCGATCGCGCTGAAGCCGACCTTCGTCGACGCGTATTACAGCCGCGCGGGCGCCTATGACGACAAGGGCGATTTCCGCAAGGCGATCCCCGACTACGACGAAGCGCTGCAGGCTCAAGCCCGACCATGTCGCGGCGCTGATCAACCGCTGCTGGACACGCGCCGTGATCGGCGAAGAGCTCGAGACCGCTCTTGCCGACTGCAACGCGGCGCTGAAGTTCAACGCGGGCAACGCGGTGACGCTCGACACGCGCGCGCTGGTCGCGCTCAGGATGGGCCGGTATCGCGAGGCGATCACCGATTACGACTTCGCGCTGCAGAGGAGCCCCAAGCTCGCCTCCGCGCTGTTCGGCCGCGGGATCGCGCAGATCCGTTCGGGCAATGTCGAGAGCGGCCGCGCCGATATCGCCGCCGCCGAGCGCGAGCGGCCCGGCATGACGGTGCGCTTCGCCCGCTTCGGCGTCACGCCGTAACACAGCATCTCGCGTCATCGGAAGACTTGGGGGGAACGAATGAGAACGCGCGCGATCTGTCTGGCCGCGGTGCTCACCGCATGCAGCGATCCGGCGCCGGAACCGACTCCGCCGCCACCGCAGGCGAACGTGAATCCGGCGCAAGTCGAGTTCCTCTGCGGCAGCTACGGGTTGATGCCCACCGAGCAGGTCGAGGCCTGCACGTCGCTGATCGGTCTCTATGGCGATGCCAGCGCGAACCGCAGCCGGCTCGCACTGGCCTATCTCACGCGCGGCACGGCGCATAAGCGCGCGGGCGATGCTGCGCGCGCGGAGACCGACTACCGCGAGGCGATCCGGCTTCATTCGGTTCCGCTCGAGAGCGGAGAGAGGGAAGTCATCAACTACAACGATCGTTGCTGGGCGCGCGCGGTTTCCGGGATCGATCTCGATGGGGCGCTTGCGGACTGCAACGAGGCGCTGAGGCTGATGCCCGACTTCGTGCCGGCGCTCGACAGCCGCGCCTTCCTGCATTTGCGCGGCGGGCGGTTCCAGGAAGCCATCGCCGACTACGACACCGCGATCATAGGAAGCCCGCAGGAACTCCTGGTCGCTGTACGGACGCGGCATCGCGAAGATGCGCATGGGCGACACCCCGGGCGCGCAAGCCGACATCGAGGCCTCGAAAGCGGTGCAGGACGTCGCTGCAGAGTTCGCCGCGTATGGCCTTACGCCCTGAACCACGCGTTTCTTTGATTGTTTTTCGATAGCGCCCCCTTTCTCGTCGATCCTGCGTGAAATGACTATCGTCCTATTCCCATATCGATAGGACCATGCGAGATGCGCTCCATCCAAGACTCCGTTGCTTCGTTTGAAGACCGGCTGAAGTCCTTGCTCGGCAAGGAGTTGGTCGTCGCGGACTTGGACAAGAAACATTGCAAGATGAAGAAGAACGCCTTCTCGTTCCTGCGGGCGACGTGCTGGCGCTGGGCGGAGACAGCGGAGGAACTTTGTCCCGACCTCGCGAAGGCGCCGAAAGTCTTGAGCCCAGGCGATGCCCATATCGAGAATTTCGGTCTATGGCGCGACGCCGAAGGCCGACTGGTGTGGGGCATCGAGGACTTCGACGAATCCGCGTCCATTCCCTATCCCTTCGACCTGGTGCGCTTGGGCGCGAGCGCGCTTCTCGCCGATGGGGCCAAAGGTCTTCGTCCGCGTGCGATCGCGCAGGCGCTGCTCAAGGGATATCGCGACGGTCTCGCTGAGCCTCGTCCGGTCATTCTCGAAGACGCGGAGCTCTGGCTGCGCGATTTGTTTTCGGCAACGGAAAAGGAGCGCCGCGAATTTTGGGACGAATTGCAGGAGCTTGACGAAGCGAAGCCTCGGAAGCGCTATGTTGCTGCGCTCCGATCCGCACTCCCGGAAGACGGTGTGGAGGATCTCACGTTCCACGAGCGCCAAGCCGGCGCCGGCAGTCTGGGACGGCCGCGCTTCGTGGCGTTGGGACGCTGGCGCGGCGGCCCGGTTGCGCGCGAAGCGAAAGCGCTCATTCCCTCGTGCTGGTTGGATAGACAAATCACGGATCGCTCGGGACGCGCCCTGCTGCGGGCCGCGCGAGGACGGTTCAAGTCGCCCGATCCCTGGCTCGATGTGCACGATGACGTCGTCGTGCGCCGATTGGGCCCGAACAGCCGCAAGCTCGAAATCGAGAAGATCGGACGCCTGCGCAAGCCGGTCCTCGCGATGATGGGATTCGAGCTCGCCACTATCCATTCCGACAATGCGGCGATTGCGCGACGCATCGCGGCCGATCTCGACGCGCGCAAATCGAAACGGCTTGCGAAAGCGATCGAAGACGTGGCGAACGCGACAATTCAGGATTGGAAAGCGTTTCGGAGCGAGTAGCGTTCGCTGGTCAGCCTCAAGGCCCAATGTCCGCTGTTCAGACCGGAGTTATTCGGCAGGCGCGTTCTGGAAAGCCTCGGACGCGCGACGTGTCACACGCCGTCGCGCCCACCAGATACTGAGTCCGGTGATGGCAAAGAACAACGGCAAGAAGCCGGAGACGAACACGACGGCCTTCCACAATGTCCCGTACGCCGCGCCGTAATGCAGCGCGTTCTGAAAGTTCACCACTTGCTCGACAATTCCATGATCGCGCGGATCATCGACGTAGGCGATGTCGCCTGTCGCCTGATCGAGCGTGACCAGGATCTGTGGTTGCGTCGCGCCCCCAAAACGGGTGGTCTCCAGAGACACGAGAACCGGCCGACCACTCTGTTCGGGCATCAGCACGGAGACGGCGCGCGCGTCGGCCACGGCCCTGACAGCGGAGGCAACCGCCATATCGGGATCGAGTGGGCCTGGGGTGGGAACGAAGCCGGCCACCGGTTCGCCCGAACCGAGCGCGGAGGGCATGACCGTGTTGAGGGCTGCGGTGACGGTTTGCGGAAAACACAGATAGACGCCGCTCACGCTCATCAGCATCAGGACGGCAAACGTCCAGATTCCGGCCGCATGATGCAGGTCGAGATAGAGCGATAGCCCCCGCGCGCCGCGGCGGACGAGGAATGCGCGGCGCAATTGGCCCTTCTTTGGCCACCAGAGAACCAGTCCGCTGAGACCCATCAGGATCATCGCCACGCCCAGCGCGCCGACAATTTTCACTCCGACATAGGACCTCATCATCAGGAAGGAATGAATGTTGATGAGGAAACCGAGCGCCTCTCCCCGCGGCACCGCCTCTTGCGTGCCGAGCACCTCAAGCGATACGGGATCGACATAGACCCTGACGGCTCGCACGCCGCGCCCGGGTGGGTTCAGCTGCACCGTCACGGGTTCGCCCGCGCGCAACGACAAGTCCACGCGGCCGACGCGGGCGTCCGCGGGCCCCGCCGCACGCGCAACCTCGATCGCGCGCACGATCGTCTGTTTCGAGCCTGTGGCGGTCGCGGCGGGAAAGGACCGAGTCCAAAAATGGCTTTGGATGAGCAGCGCACTTCCCGAAATGCCGATGACGACGATGGGAATGCAGAGAAGCAGGCCGAGCCAAAGATGCGCAGTCCGCAGGTAGTGCCGGACCGTGCCATTCGCAGTCAATTGCCTGGTATCTTTGCTCAAGCCCCGTCCCGCTTCACCACCCCAAACCGCGACACGGGGTCGATGCACGTTGACCCGGTGCACCAGCCCATTCCCGCCGGGCCAGCCCGCCTCTGTCTATACGCTGGCGCGTGGAACAGCGAAAGCGGACATGGCCAGCCGGACGGCTGAACTGCACCCGAAACCGGCCGAAAGATCGGGCGACGCGCAACGGCTGGCTCTCGCCATAAATTGCGTTGCGCGGCCCCCGCAAGGGCCGTTTGCGCAGAAATCAGCCGACTGGAAACTCCGACGGCGTGACATCGAATTCGCCTGTGGTGAGGTCGGCAATGATGCGCCGCGCCTCCGGATGGAAGCGGACATGATCCAGCAGCACGGCTATCGTGCGGCGTGAGCCGTTGAGCGTAATGACCGCCACCACGTCGCCCGGCTCCTTGGTCTCGACGCGCCGGAAATGACCCACCCGATAACCGGCTGCGTCGATCACCGGCATGTTGAACAATTCGTCGTTCACGTCGGCGACATCCTCCAGACGCATCAGCGTTGCCGGAACGTTCGGCATCAGAAGTCTGTCCGCGAAATCGAGGTCGCCCTCAATGTCTTGGGCTCGCGGGGACGTCGTTGCAGCAAGCTGCGCCAATCCCGGCGTAGCGGCGATCATCGTACAGCAGAGCAGCAGCGAGGCTGCACTGCAAAGGACAGGCTTCCGCATGGTCATAGGGAATCTGCCACTTGCCCCGCAATGAAACGCCTATGCCAAATCGCTGTTCCGCGAATGTGGAGCGGGGGCTGAGCAAGACGGAAAGGTCAAGCCGTCGAGGGTCGTGGACGTCGGAGGAAAAGGCACCGCAGCAATTCGAGCTCTTGGCCCTAAGGGCGATGGAGGCGGCCGCCGGTCATCGGACGGAGAACGCCCGTCGTTGACGGAAGGCTCAGCGGCAGTCCCTTCACGCTGCGCACGGCGAGATAGGCGAACGCTTCGGCTTCGATGAAGTCGCCGCGCCAGCCGACGTCTTCGGCGGAACGCACGTCGCCCTTAAGCCGCCGACGCAATTCCTCCATCATCACCGGATTGTGCCGGCCGCCGCCGCAGATGATCCACGTCACGGGGTCATGCGGAAGATGTTCGCGCGCACGCGCGATGGACGCCGCGGTGAACGCGGTCAGCGTCGCGGCGCCGTCCGGCCCCGAGAGGCCTTCGACGGGGGTCATCGGAAAATCGAAGCGATCGAGCGATTTCGGCGGTGGGATTTCGAACATCGGATTGTCGAGCATCACGGCGAGCCGTTTCTCGTCGACGGCGCCTCGCACGCGCGAGCTTGCCGTCGACGTCATACGGTTCGCCGGTTTGAGCATGAACCCAATCGTCGAGCGCGGCGTTGCCCGGCCCGGTGTCGAAGGCGATGACCTCATCGTCGGCGCCGACATAGGTGACGTTGGCGACGCCGCCGATATTGACGACCACAAGCGGACGCTTTTGGCTTCGCGCAAGAACCAGATGATAGAGCGGAACGAACGGAGCGCCCTGCCCGCCCGCCGCGACATCGGCACTTCTGAAATCGTTGACGACGGCGATGCCGGTCGCGCGCGCGAGCTCCGCGCCGTCGCCGATCTGCCAGGTCCAGCGCTCGTGGGCGCGGTGCAGAACGGTCTGGCCGTGAAAGCCGATATAGTCGACATCGGAGGGCTCGAGCTGCGCCTGGGCAAGCAGGTGAGCGACAAGGTCGACATGAGCCTCGGTCAGCACGCGCTCGGCGGCGTCGATCTCGGGCGGCACCGGCAATCCCCGCGTCAGCGAACGGGCAGCCACCAAGGCCGCGTGGAGCTTTGCGCGTGTGTCTGCCCCATAGGGAAAGGTCAACGCCGGACCGGGCTCCGCCACCGTCTCGCCGTCTGTCGTCAGGAACGCCCCGTCGACGCCGTCGAGCGAAGTCCCGCTCATGAGACCGATCACTTTGAAGAGCCTGGACACCGTGTTAAGCAGCCTCGGTTTCGTGGTTGTTTTAGCGCCAAACGTCAAAGGTATCACGTCATGAGCCCGCGTTCCGAATTTCTCCGCCTCATCACGGCGCGCGGCCAGTTGCATCAATGCACGGACCTCGAAGGCCTCGATGCGCTCATCCAAAAGGAACGCGTCACGGCCTATATCGGATTCGACTGCACGGCTCCAAGTTTCCATGTCGGCAACCTGATGCAGATCATGACGCTTCGCCGGCTCCAGCAGACGGGCAACAAGCCGATCGTGGTGATGGGCGGCGGCACGACGAAGGTCGGCGATCCGTCGGGCAAGGACGAGATGCGCCAGCTGCTCACGCCCGCACAGATCGAAAGCAACAAGCAAAGCCTGTTCCGCGTGTTCGAGCGGTTCATCACGTTCGGGAGCGGGCCTTCCGATGCGATCATGGTCGACAACGCCGACTGGCTCGACCGTCTGGAATATGTGCCGTTCCTGCGCGAGATCGGCCGGCACATGTCGGTCAATCGCATGCTGACGATGGACAGCGTGAAGCTGCGCCTCGACCGCGATCAGCCTTTGAGCTTTCTCGAATTCAATTACATGATCCTGCAGGCCTACGATTTCGTGGAGCTGTACCGGCGCTACGGTTGCCGGATGCAGGCGGGCGGCTCGGACCAATGGGGCAACATCGTCGCCGGCATCGACCTCGGGCGACGGCTCGAAGAACGCGGAGCTGTTCGGCGTCACGTCGCCGCTGATCACCACGTCGTCGGGCGCCAAGATGGGAAAGACCGCATCGGGTGCGGTGTGGCTCAACGCCGATGCACGCTCGCCCTACGATTATTGGCAGTTCTGGCGCAACACGGAAGACAACGATGTCGGCCGGTTCTTGAGGCTGTTCACCGAACTTGCCGGAGAGCCGAGATCGCGCGGCTCGAAAAGCTCGAGGGTGCGGAGCTGAACGAGGCGAAGAAAATTCTCGCGACCGAAGCGACAGCGCTCTGTCACGGCCGCGAGGCCGCGCTTGACGGCAGAGGAAACGGCGCGCAAGACGTTCGAGGAAGGCGCGCTCGCAACGAACCTGCCGACATTCGAGATCGCGCGCGCGCAACTCTCGGACGGTATGCCGGTGGCAAATCTCGCGCAGCTCGCGGGCCTCACGCGTTCGACGGGCGAAGCGCGGCGCCTGATCCAGAGCGGCGGACTTCGCGTGAACGATGCGCCGGTCAGCGATGTGAAAGCGACGGTGAGTTTGGGCGATGTGTCCGACGCCGGCGTGCTGAAGCTCTCCGCCGGCAAGAAGCAGCACATCCTGGTGAAGCCGGTCTAAGCCCCCAATACCCTGCAGAACCATTGCGAGTATGCCGGAAGGCGAATCGCTCGGCAGAGCTGCACCGGGAACTCAACCGGTGTTGGACCGTTTACGTGCTAGCGAAAGCTTGAGCAGCGCGGGGCGCACCGCCCCTCAAAGAAGCCAATTCGCTGCTGGCAGGCATCATTCGCAATCACTCCAGGAAAGGATGCATCATGTTGAAGATGAAACACGTGCTATTGGCCCTCAGTCTTTCGGTCGCCGCTCTGCCGCTCTCAGTCGTGGCGATCGACCGTGCGTATGCCGCAGCGACCGCAGAGGATCTGGATAAAGGCGCCGCCGACGCTCTGCAAATGCTCTACAGGACGAATCCCCTCGCGCAAGACCTCTCCAAGCAGGCTCGCGCGATCCTGGTGTTTCCCAACATCGTCAAAGCGGGGCTGGTGTTCGGCGGCAGCTATGGCGAAGGCGTCCTCAGGCAGGGCGGAAGAGCCGTCGACTACTACAATACGGCGTCGGCGTCCTGGGGTCTCCAAGCGGGTGCGCAATCCTATGGGTATGCGCTGTTTCTCATGAACGACAAAGCGGTCGATTACCTGAGAACCAGCAAGGGGTGGGAAATCGGAGTCGGGCCGACCGTCGTCATCGTGAACGAAGGTGTCGCCAAGAATCTCTCGACCACAACGGCGAAGGACGATGTTTACGGCTTCATCTTCGATCAGAAGGGCCTCATGGCCGGTATCAGCATCGAAGGCAGCAAGATTTCTCAGATAGAGCGCTGAACCGATGTTCGAGGGGCTTCGTTCGCCGCAAAGCGGACGAAGCCCTCGACATAACTCGCGGCATGAGTTCGGAACGGACGCTGCGTCAATCCGTTTCCTTTCGAATCTGACCAAGGGGATACTCGCTATGTCGCTGATCAATCTAGTTCTCATCTTGATCGTCATCGGTGTGCTGCTTTGGCTGGTGAACAACTACATTCCGATGGACGGCAAGATCAAACAGATCATCAACGCCGTCGTGGTGATTGCGGTCGTTGTTTGGCTCATTCAGATTTTCATTGGGCCGCTTCCGGACCTCCGCGTCGGAGGCTGATGGCTTAGCACTGTGGTTGTCGACGGTTCGCGCGCTCTTTCGCTCCGCTGCGCGGCCACGGGCGGTCGGCAGTGGTGCCAATCTCATCGGTTCAAGGAACGGAACATGCGCCTAGCTGAAGCCGTTTAGCCAATGGCTAATATGGACAGGAAAACATTCGACACGCTGGCCAGGCTTCTCCGCATCATGACCTACATGTTTGAGGACGGAGACCAGCCGGAAGACAAGGAAGTTCTACAAGATGTTGCCCACGTTCGCGCTTGGATGGCCAAAATAGAAAAAACCGTCCACTAGTCCTGACCACAGCGGGAAGCTCAGAACCAAGATCCCGCTCCCATCACTGGCGAGAGATCGGGACATGAAGCTCGCGCTTGAGCGCTACGCGCCAAACTATCCCTTTGCGCGGAACAACACTCTCAACCGCCCGTTTACCCGTCTCTGCACGGAGGACCCGACCATGAAGTACCTTGCAATCGGTGCTCTCAGCCTCCTCGCGACAACGGGACCTGCTGTCGCTCATCATCCGTTCGAGGCGGAGTTCGATGCCAGCATGCCCATCACCATCTCCGGAAAGGTGACGCGCGTGGATTGGGGATACCCGCACGTCGTCATTCACGTCGACGCAGCGGAGGCCGGTGGCGCGACCCGAGCGGTGTCGTTGGAGGCTGGAAGCCCCGCCGAGATGCTGAGCCTCGGCTGGCGCATGGACACGTTGAAAAGCGGTGAGGAGATTTCAGTCCAGGGATACCGCTCGAAGATGGACACCTCCATTGTTGCCGCGCGGATGATCGCGCTCGCCAACGGACAGAAGCTCTCGTCTCACGGCGATGACGGAGGCCCCCGAAGCTAGGGGGCGCACCTCAAGCGTTCATCCGGTGCCTCCGTCTCGGGCAATTGGTTAGCCCGAGCGCCGGTGGATCTATGAATTTTGCCTTTCCCAAACGCGTTTCGTGACCGCCTTGATGCCAAGAGCGGTCATATTGCTGCCCGCGGTCGGCCAAGCTCACCTCAAACGAGACAGAACGAGAAGCCGGGCATAGACTTTGCTTTGGGGCACCTGCGCGAAACGCAAGAAAGCAAGCGGCATGAGACCCGATGCAACTTCCCGCCCGTGCGTCGCATTGCGCGCATCCTCCGCCACCCGGTGCGTCGCGGTGCGCGACTGCTCCGCGACCCGGTGCGTCGCATTGCGCTCATCGCAGGATCGTTAGGGCTGCTGCGGGGCGCGCGCGACGATCTCACTCCGCCACGTTGGATGTTCCTGGATCCCGATCGGGTCGATGGCTCCCGCAACCTTCAGGAGTTCATCTCGATCGGGGAAACATCCGTAGCCTGGTTCATCCAAGAAGGCCTCGAGCCTGCGGACCGTGTTCTCGATGTTGGGAGCGGCCTTGGTCGGATGGCGCTGCCGCTGACACGGCATTTGGCGAATGGAGGAACCTATGACGGGATCGAGATCGCGAAGTACAAAGTCGACTATTGCAAAAGAACCTTAGGCCGACGGTTTGGGAATTTCAGGTTCCATCACGCGGACGTCTTCAACAAGTACTACAATCCCCGCGGGAGCATGCGGGCCTGTGAATATTCTTTCCCGTTCCAAGACGGCTCTTTCGACTTCGTGTTCCTCATTTCCGTGTTCACGCACATGCTGCCGGCGGATATGGAGCATTACCTCGCGGAAATATTCAGAGTCATGGATGCGGGGGCAACATGCATCGCGACCTTCTGGCTGATGGAGTCCAAGAAGGACCGGCCGCTGGATCACGACTACTCCGACGTTTGCACGGTGTACCGCATCGATGAGCCCGAGCACGGGGTGCATTACATCGAGAGCTATGTCTTGGACGTTTACAAGAGAACCGGATTTGAGATCCAGACCGTTTCGCGGATCCAGCGCAGTCCTTCGGGGAAGAACCTCCGGCAGGACATCATCATCGCCCGGAAGCCCGCCTGAGCCCTGGAATGCCGAGCCATTCAGCCCTGTGACGGCAAGCACTTGGCTTTCGCCACCCCGCGTCGTACTCAACAAAGCCATAGAGCGGCGCCGAAAAAAGGCCGGCGCGTGGAGATGTCATGAAGATCGTGATGATGGGATCGGGAGGGGTCGGCGGGTATTTCGGCGCGAGGCTCGCGGCCGGCGGGGCCGATGTCCACTTCGTGGCGCGCGGCGCTCATCTGGACGCGATGCGCTCGCAAGGCTTGACCATCGACGGGGGACCTTCGCCGCTTCACCTCAGCCACGTGCAGGCGACCAACGATCCGTCGTCGATCGGCACCGCGGATTTCGTGTTGATCGGCGTCAAGCTGTGGGACACGGCGGACGCCATCGAACAGATCAAGCCGATCGTTGGACCGCAGACGACGGTCATCTCCTTCCAGAACGGCGTCTTGAAAGACCGCTACCTCATCGACGCGTTCGGCGCGCCGCGCATCATGGGCGGCGTCGGTTATGTCGCGACCACGATCGATCGGCCCGGCGTGATCCGGCAGACGGGCCCGATGCAGCGCCTGTTGTTCGGCGAGCTCGACGGAAAATCATCCGAGCGCGGACAGCGTCTTCTCGACGCCTGCTTGAAAGGCGGCATCGCGGCGCAGTTGAGCCCGGACATCCGGCGCGAGATCTGGCAGAAATATGTGTTCCTCGTGGGTCTCTCGGGCACCACGACCACGATCCGCAAGCCCATCGGACCGATACGCGAGAATCCGCAGACGCGCGCGTTCTTGCTGGATGTCATGCGGGAAGTCGTCGCCGTGGCGCGCGCCCAGGGAATCGATCTGCCGTCCGATTATGCCGAGCAACGCCTCGTGCTCGCGGACGATGTGGCTTACGACATGACGTCGTCGATGCACCACGATCTCGAGCGTGGAAACCGGCTCGAAGTGCGCTGGCTGTCGGGAGGCGTGGTGGAGCTGGGCGCAGCCGTGAACGTGCCCACACCGCTCAACCGCGCGATCGCCGACATCCTTGCCCTTCATGCGGCCGGCAACAAGGACAAGTCGTGACGTGAGCGCGCCGGCGGTCGCGACGAGTCCGATGCTGACGATCCGCGGCGTGCGGACGACACCGGTGCTTGTGCCGATGACGTTTGCGCTCGGGACCAGCGCCGCGCGCGTCACCGAAGCGCCGTTGCTGTTGATCGATCTCGAGACCGAGGAAGGCATCACCGGGCGAACGTATCTGTTCTGCTATCGGCCGTCCGGTGCGCGCGTGGTTGCGTTGCTGCTCGAGGATGCGGTGTCGCTGATCAAAGGCGAACGCGTGCGTCCGGCCGACATCGCGGCCAAATTGGCGCGCCGGTTTGCGCTGATCGGCGTGACCGGAACGGTGCGGATGGCGCTGTCCGGGCTCGATGCGGCGATGTGGGATGCGCTCGGCAAGGCTGCGGGCCTTCCGCTTGCATCGATGCTCGGCAGCTCGCCGCGCGCCGATACCGGCCTACAATTCCTGCGGCCTGGGTCTGATGGCGCCTGCCGCCGTTGCCGACGAGGCCGTGCGGCTGACCGAACGGGGCTTCAAGGCGGTCAAGCTGAGACTCGGTTATCCGACGCTGGAAGAGGATCTGGCGGCGTTGAAAGCGGTGCGCAAACGCCTAGGCGCCGGCATCGAGGTGATGGTCGATTACAATCAGGCGCTGTCGGTCGAGGACGCCTTGCTGCGCGCCGATGCGCTCGTGTCGGAGGGAGCATACTGGCTCGAGGAGCCGATCCGGCACGACGATCTCGCGGGCAATGCCCGAATTGCTGCCGGCAAGGGAAATTCCTCTGCAGATCGGCGAGAACTTCAACGGCGTCGAGGCGATGGCCGCCGCGCTGGAAGCCGAAGCGTGTCATCTCGTGATGCCCGATCTTGCCCGGATCGGCGGCGTCACGGGTTGGATGGATGCGGCAGAGCTAGCGGCGGACGCCGGCATCCCGATGTCGTCCCACCTCTTTCCCGAGGTGAGCGCGCATTTGCTCGCGGCGACGCCGACAGCCCATTGGCTGGAGTATGTCGATTGGGCAGACTCGATCGTCCAGGAGCCGTTGAAGATCGTGGATGGCATGGCGATCGTGCCGGATCGGCCGGGCGCCGGTCTTGAATGGGATGACGCTGCAGTCAAACGCTACCGGATGAGCTGACTCATCCAATCCGCGTTGGGGGCGACGAACGGGATGGCGACACAGGAGAAGAGCGAACCCGGCAGCGCCCTATCCACGATTTCCATTTGGAGTTCGTGGAAAGCCATTGCGCCGATCGCTGTCGTGGCAGTGTTGGCAATCATCCCGGCGCCTGAAGGATTGCCTCAGCACGCATGGTTCTACTTTGCGATCTTCGCCGGTGTGATCGTCGCGCTGATGACGGAGCCCCTGCCCGGCGGCGCCGTCGGATTGATCGGCGTCGTCCTGGTCACGGTGCTCGCGCCCTTTGTGCTCTATGGGCCCGAAGAGCTCGCGAGGCCCGGATTCAATCCGGCGGACGCTGCGCTCGCCTGGGCGCTCGCCGGTTTCTCGAATGCGACCGTGTGGCTGATCTTCGCGGCCTTCATGTTCGCGCTCGCCTATGACAAGGCCGGACTTGGCAGGCGCATTGCGTTGACCCTGGTCAAGCTGATGGGACGGAGCACGTTGCAGCTCGGCTATGCGATCACCGCCGCCGATATCGTGCTTGCGCCGGTGACCGCATCCAGCACGGCGCGCAGCGCCGGAACGATCTATCCGATCATCCGGAACGTCCCGGGTCTGTATGGCTCGAAGCCGAACGATCCCTCAGCGCGCGACATCGGTTCCTATGTCATGTGGGTGGGCCTCTCCGCCTCCGCGATCACAAGCTCGCTGTTCCTCACCGCGCTTGCGCCGAATGTGCTTGCGCTCGAGATCGTCAGGCGCACCGTCAACATCGAAATCGATTGGCTGTCCTGGTTCGCCGCCATGGCGCCCGCGGGCATACTGCTTCTGCTCGCGCTGCCGCTGTTGGTGTATTGGATCTATCCGCCCCGCATCAAACGCAGCGAAGAGGTCCGCCAATGGGCGGACCGCGAGCTCATCACCATGGGTCCGATGAGCGGGCGCGAGATCATTGTCGCCGTGCTCGTGACGATGGCGCTTGTGCTTTGGATATTCGGCGGCCGCTTCGTGAATGCGACAACCGTAGCACTCATCGTGATCGCAATGATGCTTGTGACACGGGTCTTCACGTGGGAGGACCTGCTCAAATACTCGGCGGCGTGGAACACGCTCGCCTGGTTCGCAACGCTCGTGGCGCTCGCCGACGGGCTGAACAGGGTCGGTTTCGTGGCCTGGTTCGCCGAAACGCTCGCCGGTCCGCTCGCGGGCGTTTCACCGATCGTCGCGATGGTGGTGCTGATCGCGGTGTTTTTCTTCGCGCACTACATGTTCGCGAGCGTGACGGCTCACACGACCGCGATGCTGCCGGTGATGCTGGCGGTGGGTGCTACGATTCCGGGAATGCCGATGCGGGAGTATGCGCTTCTCCTCTGCCTGACGCTCGGCATCATGAGCGTGCTGTCGCCATACGCGTCGGGCGTGAATTCGGTCTACTATGGCAGCGGCTATCTGCCGGCATCCGACTTCTGGCGACTGGGCGGAATTTTCGGACTGATCTTCATCACGGTGTTCCTGACCGTGGGGGTACCGTGGGTGCTCATGATGGGATGATGGAGGATTGAGACATGCGACGTTCAATGTCTTTGGCTTCGTTTCCGATCGTCGCGTTCGTCGATCTTCGCGACGGTGGCGGCAGCTCAACCCTTCGAGAAGAAGAACTACAATTACAGCGAATGGACCAAAGGCCGGTTTTCCGAAGCCGTGACGGTGACGGGCCCGGGCAAGATGATCTTTCTCGCCGGCGTCGGTTCCGAAGATGAGAACGGCAAGGCCGGAGACATCCTGCACAAGGGCGATTTCACGGCGCAGTGCAAATACGCGTACGACAAGATCAAGCGCGCGCTGGCGAAGAACGGGGCCGCGCTCGGCGACATCGTGAAGATGGTCACGTATCTGACGGATGTCCGGTATCAGGCCGATTACGGCAGGTGCCGCCAGGAGACGTTCGGACCAACGCCGATGCCGGCGCACACGCTGCTCGTGATCAATCAGCTCGCCTGGCCCGGCATGATGGTCGAGATCGATGCGACGGCGATGGTCCCGCTGGATCGGTGAGAGAGTCTACGGCGTGGCGGCTTGGGGCTGCTGGCCTTCGGCTTCTTGCGGCGGCGCTTCGGGCGTCTTGAACTCGAAAATCCGGCGCAGGATTCCCGGCGTCAGCACCGAGAGCGGATTGACGGTGAGCGTCGGATCGTCGAGCGGACCTTTCATCGCGTAGGTCACGCCGAACACGCCTTCGCCCTTTCGCGAGGCGAGGATGTCGCCGAGGATCGGCACCGCGCCCAGCATGCTGTTGATGCCATAGGCCGGGACCATGGTGCCCGAGAGCCCGATCGTATCGGTCCTGCGGTCGACCACGCCTTCGAACGTTCCGCCTACGGATGGTCCGGATGCGCGCCCCTCGTGGATGGTGACGACGCGGCCTTGCGAGCTGAACGGCGCGGTCATCTTCGTGAGCCGTATGCCCTCGCCTTGCAGCAGACGAAGCGGCCCATCGAGGCTGCCCGCCGCAAAGAGGCGCGCAAGGAACGGCTGTTCGGTCACCACGATCTCGTTCAACGTCACCGTGCCGGAGTAATCGACGGCGCGTGGCCCTGAATCGGGCGGGAACGAAACGCGCGCCTGGAAATTGCCGCCGCGAATGCTGGTGAAGCCGGTGAAGGTGTTGATGAACGCACCCGCGTCATCGGCATCGAGACTCAGGTTACGAACACCGTTGTCGACCGAGAACATGCCCTTGATCTTGTTGTCGCCGGGCCCGAGCGCGTCGAGCGCAAAACCGGTGATCCGCTCGTTCGCGGCGAGAGACAAGCTTCCGGACACGTTGCGGAAGCTCTGATCGTCCTTGAACAGGATGCGATCCAAGCGGACGGCTGACCGACAGCGGGTCCTTCCACGCGAGGCTGCGATCCTGCGTGGGGGCGGGTGTAGCCGGCGCTTTTTCTTTTTCCGTGTCGCCGAAGAGCTTCGTCGCATCCAGGCTCTTGCCCTGAAGGCGGAGCGCAAGGCCGGTCTCCTGTATCGGTTCGACGTCGATCGCAAAATCGTTCGCGGCGCCTGCGCGCATCTCGGACAGCGACACTTTGATGAGACGGCCATCCTCGCGCAGCGAAATCGAGCCACGCGCCTGCACGCCTTCGCCCGTGACCACGAGGTCGTTGATCTGGATCGTACCCTGCGGATTGAAATGCACGCGGGCGGTGGCCGTCGCGGGCGTGCCTTGCCGCTTCACGAGGTTGAACAGGCCGAACTCGGCGAAGGCCTGTGTCATGTCCGCACGGATCGCCGCGTCGGTAAAATCGAAGCGGTGTCCGGTGAAGGTGACCTGCACCGGCATCGTGCCCTTGAGCCACACCGGTTCGGAGAAGCCGAGCTTCGCGCGCGAGGCATCATCCAGCCGCCCGGTGACATCGACACGCGTCGACGACTGGTTGGCGTTGAAACTCTCGGTCCAGCGGAAGCTGACCGGAACGCCCGACACGTCGCCGTTGCCCTGCGAGGTGAGCTGTTCCTTGTCGAGCGCCATCTGGGCGGTCGCGTTCTCCAGCCGGCGGCGGTCATCGATCGCGACCGACAGGCCCGTCACCCTCGCCTGGACGCCGATGCCCACGCGTTCGACCGGAACGTCTTTCAAGAGCGGAATGGCGAAATCGAGATTGACCGTGGACGTGCCGCGCGTCGTTGCGGGGTCGATGCCAAAGCGCTTGGTGTAGCCGAGCGGCTGCAGGTCGATGAGCCTCAGCACATCGGCGACCTGGCCGTCGGTGCGCACCCTGATGCGCGCGGACGCCGACGGCGAGTTGTAATCCAGGATTTCAAGATCGCCTTCGGAGAGCGCTATCGGACCGATCGTGCCGGACGCAACCCTGGCGCGGAACGCCTCACCGGTGAGCTCTGCTTCGCCCCGCGCGCCTGTGAGCGGCGTCAGCTCACCGAGATAGCGCAGCGACATGTTTTCGAAGGGAAACGTCATGAGCAGCGCGTTCTCGGGGATGACGTCCTTGTCCAGCGTGCCGACCGGAAAATTCGCTTCGATCCTGACGGGGCCCACCATGCCGCCATCGACTTGCGACCTGATCCACTCTTCCGCGCCGATGCCGACGCCAATCGGCCAATGCTGGAGAAGATCGCTCACCGTGATCGGCCGAAGCGTGCCGCTGAGCGTGAGCGCGGGGGCGGCGCCGTCCGCGAACGTGACCGCGCCGCTCGCTTCCGCGGCGATGGCGGCGGCATCGATGCTGGCGCGCTCGAACGAGAGCCGCCTGCCCGCCTGATCGTAGTCCGCCTTGAGCGAGAATTTCGAAAGCGTCAGGTCCTGGCGGAGAAAGCCCGGAAACGACAGCTTCACGCCCTCGGCCGTGATTTCGCCCGCGGCCGCGCTGAACGCGCCGTCTTTGCGGGTGAGCGCGAACGCCGCTTTCGCTTTGCCCGCGACCGGCTTGCCTTGCAGCGCGATGGAGTCGAGGACGACACGGTCTTGGACTCCGTCATAGCTGCCCGCGACGTCGAACTTGTCCATCTGCAGCGGCGTCTTGACGGCCGCCGTCGCGACCGAGCCCGATCCATCGAGATGGAATTTGGTGGCGGTGAGCGCGCCCGAATCGTCGAGCTCGAAATCCGCTTCGACGTTGGAGGTGATCGCGTAGGGCTGCAGATAGGCGAGCGCCGGATTGTTCTTCGAGAGCGCCGACGAGCGAAAGGCCTTGGATCTCGACTGTGCCGCGCCGGGGCATGCCGTCATCGCGCAACGCAGCGCGAGCGACGATGCGTGTCGGGATTCCGGAAATCTCGATCGACGACTCGACCGAGGCATTCAGACCGCTCGAACTGCTCTCGAGCGTGAAGTTGGTGTCGGGCGAAATGACGAAGAGCCCCGTGGGCTCGTCACGGAACGCAAGACGCGCATTGCGGATCGAGAGGCCGTCGAGCGAACCACCGGTGCTGCCGCCGCTCTGCAGCATCTCGCGGATGGTTTTCAGGAGGTCCGTATCGTCCTGTTGCAACCCGAAGCCGAGGCGGATGGTGCCATCGCTCGTGCGCACGCCGGTGAGCTGCACGCCGACGAGCGCGAAGCGCTTGAGACTGAGATTTCCGGCAAGCAGATTGACGGCGTCGAAATCGAGATTGGCCTTGGGCGCTTGCGCGATGATGCGGCCGTTGGGATCGAAGATCTTGGTGCCGAGAACGGTGAGATAGATCCGGCTGTCCATCCGCGACCATTCGAGCACCGCGGAATTGAAGCGGACGACCAGACCCGTCACCGCACGGTTGATCGAATCCTCGATGTAGCCGGCCGCAGGGCCAAGCGAGATCGGCCCCATCAACAGACGCAGGAACACGCCGCCGGCGAAGAAGATCAGCGCGGCGGAGATCGATCCGGCTATCCAGGCGACGCGACGCAGAAGCCGCATCACTATCGACAATCCTGAGTCCACGCTGGGGCTATGCTCCTACCTGCCGTCCATATTGCCACCAGCGAGCCCGAAGGCTTGCTTCGAACACATGTTATGCCTTATCGGCTGGTTATAGAGGTTAACGACCGGAAACCAATCCCATGGCGACTGTCCCAAAAACCGCCCTCAAGGTCGGGGACAAGGCCCCCCCATTCGCGCTGTCGGCCGATGGCGGCGGCGAAGTCTCCCTCTCGGGGTTAAAAGGCAAAACCGTCGTGCTGTATTTCTACCCCAAGGATGATACCTCGGGATGCACGGCAGAGGCCATTGCCTTCTCCAAGGACGCCAAGGCCTTCAAGCAGGCCGGCGCGGTCGTGGTCGGGGTCTCGAAGGACAGCGTCGCCTCACACGACAAGTTCAAGACCAAACACAAGCTCGATCTGACGCTCGCATCGGACGAGGACATCAAGGTCGCGCAGGCCTATGGCGTCTGGGTCGAGAAAAGCATGTACGGCCGGCGCTATATGGGGATGGAGCGCGCCACCTTTCTGATTGACGGCAAAGGTGTGATCCGCAACATATGGCGGAAGGTGAAAGTTCCGGGACACTCCACCGACGTTCTCGCATCCGTCAAAGCGCTTTAGTTGCCGGAACTGATGGGAATCGTGACCTAATATTGTCACTGCCCAAAGATCAGCCAATCGCTTGATCTTCGTATAAAGAGTTGGTTCAAATACCGAATTGAAGGGCCCTGTCGGGGGGTCTTGGGACGGGCACATGAACGAACCGCGCGGCGGACGGAGCTGGATGTATCTCGGAGTGAGATTTCCAGAGCGCCAGATTTATATACGCAGCGAGGGTCGGGTTCATTTCTGGACATTCAGTCCTCTGGCGCAGGCGATCGCCGCCGGCGCGAGTCTCCTTTGTCTCGGATGGGTCGCCTTCACCACGGTGAACGTGGTGTTCAAGGACCGCATCATCTCGGCCAAGGAGCGCCACTTCGAGCAGATGCAGACGTCCTATGAGGGACGGATCGCCGAACTGCAGCTTGCTTACGACGAGTTGAACGGCGCGCTCATCGCAGCGCAGGACCGCTTTACGGCGGTCGCCGATGAATTCGAGGCCAAGCAGCTCGCGCTCAGCGGATTGCTCGAGCAGAAAGACACGCTTCGCGCCTCGCTCGGGATCGGCAAGGGCCAGGACCCCAAGAACGTGAAGACGGCGGAGGCCACGCCCGCGGTCAGGACCGGGAATATCGGCGCCGGCGGGTCGCTGGACTATGTCGTCCCCGACATCGCCGCCTCCTTCGCGCCCCCGTTCGGGATGGGCGCAGGTGCGGTCATCGGCTCGATCGCACCCTATCGGGCTCAGCTTCCCGAGCAGCACCGGGCCCCGTTCCTCCGTGGCGCGGTCCAGCGGCTGGGTTCGCTGTTCGGCCACAGGGCGTCGCCCGAAACCGTCGACAATCCCGCGATCCATGAGATCGGCAGCCAGGAAGCGCGCGTCGTCGAGCTCGACGCGAGCCAGCAGGAGCTCCTCGACGGCGCGAAGAAGAGCCTCCTGGCCGAGACCGCCCGCCTGAAGAAGGCGCTGCAGACGACCGGGCGTCAATTCGCAGACGATGCTGAAGCGCGTCTCGGTCGGCGGGCCGCTGATTTCGGTCGCCCCGACGATGCGCGATGATGCCTTCCGGGCCGGCGTGATCGACACGACCCAGTCGCTGAACGACCTCGCGATGGTGGTGAAGGCGCTCAATTCGGTGCCGCTCAACGGTCCGCTCCTGACCAGCGAGGTCAGCAGCGGTTTCGGCGGGCGTCCCGATCCGTTCACCGAAGAAGCGGCCTTCCACAACGGGATCGACTTCTCGGCGGCAAAAGGCTCAGACGTTTTCGCAACGGCGCCGGGAATTGTTGTGTTTGCGGCGCCGCGCGGTGCATACGGTAATACAGTAGAAATAGATCATGGTTATGGAATAAGAACGCGGTACGGACACCTGTCCAAGATCTCGGTGCCACTCGGTCTTCCAACTGGAGCGCGGCGAGATCATCGGCAAGGTGGGCTCCACCGGTCGCAGCACCGGGCCGCACGTCCACTACGAGGTGTGGTACGACAACGCTGTGAGAGATCCGGGCAAATTCATCAAGGCGGGGCGAAATGTTCGTAAAGAGTAGCAAGGAACCAGAGCAACCTGTGAGCCAACCCCAGCAGCCGCCCGTCGCCGCTCCCGCGGCAGCGGGCGCGTCAGCGTCCGCGCAGCCAAAGCGCGCGGGCCTGCGCAACGGCACGCCGTCGATCATCAGCGCCGACCTCATCGTGAGAGGCGCGCTGTTCTCGGCCGGCGACGTCCAGATCGACGGCCGGGTTGACGGCGACATCCGCGCCGGCGGCCTGATTGTCGGCGAGAAGGCGGTGATCGTGGGCGACGTCTATGCGGAGGAGATCGTGGTGCGTGGCCGCGTCGAAGGCGGCATCAGCGCGCGCAAGGTCTCGCTGCAGTCGACCTGCCACGTCGAGGGCAACATCCTGCACGAGGCTTTGTCGGTCGAGATCGGCGCCTATTTCGAAGGCAATTGCCGCCACTCCGACAATCCCCTGGCGAATGCGCCGGAGAACGTGGCTGCGATCGAGCGCCGTCCGGGAACGCCTGCGACGCCGTCGCGTCCGGCCGCTCCTTCGGCTCCTGCACCGGCTCCGAAACCGGCCGCAGCCGTCGGCTGAACCGCGCACGTGTTCTGATGTGAGAGAGGGCCGCAGCTTTTGCGGCCCTACCCAAATTCGCGCCTCTACTCCAGATCCGCGACTTCGGCTGTTCTCGCCACCGATCTTCTGCGCCAGCGACGCGGCCATGAACGGATCAAGGTCGCCGTCGAGAACGTCCTGCGGCAGGCGCGATTCCACGCCCGTGCGCAGATCCTTCACCAGCTGATAGGGCTGAAGCACGTAGGACCGGATCTGGTGGCCCCAGCCGATGTCGGACTTGGCGGCGTTCTCGGCGTCGGCCGCCTCTTCGCGCTTGCGCATCTCCGCTTCGTAAAGCCGCGCGCGCAGCATCGCCCAGGCCTGAGACCGGTTCTTGTGCTGGGACCGGTCGTTCTGACATTGCACGGCAATGCCGGTCGGCAAGTGCGTGATGCGAACCGCCAATTCCGTCTTGTTGACGTGCTGGCCGCCCGCTCCCGAGGCGCGATAGACGTCGATCCGCACGTCCTTCTCGGAAATCTCGATCTCGATCTCATCGTCGATCACCGGGAACGCGCCGACCGAGGCAAAGCTCGTATGGCGCCGCGCGTTGGAATCGAAGGGCGAGATGCGGACCAGCCGATGCACGCCGGACTCGGTCTTGAGCCAACCGAACGCGTTCTCGCCTTTGACGAGGATGGTCGCCGACTTGATGCCGGCCTCTTCGCCGTCGCTCTCTTCAAGCAGCTCCCACTTGTAGCCCTTCTTCTCGGCCCAGCGCGTGTACATCCGAAACAGCATCGAAGCCCAGTCCTGGGATTCGGTGCCGCCCGCGCCGGCGTGGATTTCGAGATAGGCGTCGTTGCCGTCCGCCTCGCCCGACAGCATCGACTCGAGCTTCATGCCCTCGGCGCGCTCTTGAAGCGCTGCCAGCGAAGCTTCGGCTTCAGCGATGAGGGCCTTGTCGTTGTCGGCCTCGGCGAGCTCCAGGAGACCGGTCGCGTCGTTGAATTCGGTTTCGAGCGATCGGTAGGTGGAGAGCGATTTGTCGAGGCGATTGCGCTCGCGCATCAGCGATTGCGCGCGCTGCAAATCCGTCCAGAAATCGGGGGCTTCAGCCTTGGCGTTCAGTTCGTCCAGGCGGCGGACGGCGTTGTCCCAGTCAAAGATGCCTCCTCAGCAGGGCCAGCGCCTGCTTGATCTCGCCGATGGTTCGTTCGGTTTCTGCACGCATCTTTTAGGGTCCACGCCAATCGCGCGCTGATATAGGCGGCGCGATACTCAAGGTAAAGGCCGCGGGCGCCAAGCGTCCGCGGCCCGAGGATCATTCGCGGGTCAGTAGAGATCCGCCCGTGCCGCTGCCGACCGTGGTCGTGATCGGCGTGCCCGGATTGCTCGCCGCCGACGGTACGCCGCCGGTGGGCACCGCGTAGGACCGCTGCGCGCCAGGATCGTCGAGATCGGAAAGCGCATAACCCGATCCGGGTTCGGTGCCGGGCTTGAACGCCTCGAGGATGGAGCCGGGCGTGCCTTCCGAAACAGAGAATCCCGCCCTCGCATCGACGGCAGAGAGCACGATGCCCTGCGGGATGCGGAACGGCGTTGCGGGCTTGTCGGCCAGCGCCTCGCGCATGAACTCGCGGAAGATGGGCGCTGCCGCAAGCGCGCCGGCTTCGCCGCCGCCGAGGCTGCGGAAATCATCGAACCCGATATAGACGCCGACCGCGAGATCGGGCGAGAAGCCGATGAACCAGGCGTCGCGATAATCGGAGGACGTGCCGGTCTTTCCGGCCAGCGGCTTGCCGACCGCACGGATCGTCACGCCGGTGCCGCGCTGCACGACGCCCTCGAGGATCGAGACCATCTGGTAGGCGGTGCGCGCATCGAGAACCTGCGGCTTGTCTTCTTCGAGCAGCGGTTCTTCCTGGCCTTTCCATTCGGCCTGGCTGCACTCCTTGCACTCGCGCTTGTCGAATTTGTAGATCGTCTTGCCGAAGCGATCCTGCACGCGGTCGATCAGCGTCGGCTCGAGCTTGCGCCCGCCATTGACGAACTCCGCATAGCCCGTGGTCATCTTCAGGAGCGTCGTGACCTCGGCGCCGAGCGAGTTGGCGAGGAAGCGCGGAAGCTTCTCATACACGCCCATGCGCTCGACGGTCTGGGCGACCTTTTCCATGCCGATCGTGTGCGCGAGACGCGCGGTCATCACGTTGCGCGACAGCTCCAGGCCACGCCGAAGCGTCGTGAGGCCGAGATACTCGCCGGCCTCGTAGTTCTCGGGACTCCACAGCGGCAGGAACGGCCCCTGCTCGACGGCGAAGGGCGCGTCGAGAACCTTCGTGACCGGCGTATAGCCCTGCTCGAGCGCGGCCGAGTAGACGAACGGCTTGAACGTCGAGCCCGGCTGACGCATCGCCTGCATGGCGCGGTCGAACTGGCTCGAGCCGTAAGAGAAACCACCCGACAGCGCGACGATGTGGCCGGTGAAGGGATCGATCGCGACGATCGCGCCGTTGACGGCAGGAACCTGGCGGAGGCCGAAATTGTCCTCCTCCGTTTTGTCGTCCGCGAGCGCTTCGACATAAACGACGTCGCCCACTTTGACGACGTCGGCGGGTCTCTTCACTTCGGGACCGAGACGATTGCTGATGCTCGGCCGCGCCCAGGCGAGACCGGAAAGCGGGATGAGACCCTTGTCGCCGTCACGCAACGCGATCTCGGCTTCGTTCTTGTTGGTGTAACCGGTGACGACGGCGACCCGCCATGACGGCACGCCGGACTTGTTGGGCGTGGCCTTCAGCTCGGCCGCCCAGTCGCCCTTCATGTCGAGCTTCTTGAGCGCGCCGCGCCAGCCGTGGCGGTGGTCATAGGCGATGAGACCGCGCCTGAGATTGCGCACGGCGATGTCCTGGAGCCGCGTGTCGAGCGTCGAGCGGACCTGCAGGCCGCCGTCGTAGAGCGCCTTCTCGCCGTATTGGTTGTAGAGAACGCGGCGAACCTCCTCGACGAAATAGTCGACGTCGGCGACGACCGCGCCGAACGGACGGTTGGAGGTGATAAGGTGTTCGTCCTCCGCGACCTGCGCGTCTGTCGGCCGTGATGTAGCCGTTCTCTTCCATCTGATCGAGAACGTAGTTGCGGCGGATCACGGCGGCGTTCAGGTTGCGGCGCGGATTGTAGTTCGAGGGCGCCTTGGGCAGGGCCGCGAGGAAGGCGATCTGCGCGAGCGTCAGCTCGTCGAGCGACTTGCCGAAATAGATCGTGGCCGCGGCCGCGACGCCGTACGAATTCTCGCCGAGGAAGATTTCGTTCAGATAGAGCTCGAGGATCTTGTCCTTCGAGAACGTGCTGTCGATGCGCATCGCGAGCACCATCTCGCGAATCTTGCGCGACATTGTGCGCTCGCTCGACAGCAGGAAGTTCCTCGCCACCTGCTGGGTGATGGTGGATGCGCCCTGCGCGCGCTGATCGGGATAGCGCAGATCGTTGATCACGGCGCGCAGGATGCCCAACACGTCGATGCCGGGATGGCTGTAGAAATTCTTGTCCTCGGCCGAGAGGAAGGCCTGCTTCACGCGGTCGGGAATCTGATCGATGGGCACGAACAGACGGCGCTCGCGCGCATACTCGCCGATCAGCATGCCGTTGCCGGCATAGACGCGGGTCGTGATCGGCGGCTCATAATGCGCCAGCGTCTCGTAGCTCGGGAGATCGCGGGTCACCCAGTAGACGAAGCCGGCCGTCGCCAATGCGCCGGTCAGCGTCACCGCCGCGATGCTGCCCAGCACCACGTTGCGGACGGTTTTCATCGAAATCCTGCTCACCGGCGCCTCAACTTTCCTTTGCCGTGGGGTAGTCCATACCATCTCCATTGTGGCAGGAGAAAGACTACCGCCCGACCTTCAAAAACGAGTGAAAAACGTGCCCATTTTGTACCAATTCATGGAACCGCGGCCTGCCGCCCCGGAAGCCCGGCTTCCGCGGAAAAATGGCCATCGATCGCAGCCACGAGCGATCCTGCGACCTTTGTCCGCCAGGCCGGCTTTCTCATCTCGGCTTCGTCCAGGGAGTTGCTCAGATAGCCGAGCTCGATCAGGGCCGCCGGAATGTCCGGCGCCTTGAGCACGGCGAACCCGGCGGAGCGGTGCGGGAGCTCGTGCCTGACCATCGGTCGCGCCGCGGAAGCGACGCGATCAACGCGCTCGGCGAATCGCACCGAGCGATTCATGGTGTCGCGCTGCGCGAGATCGATGAGGATCGTGGCGACCGGGGCATTGTCGTCTGAGGTCGACGCCGGCGATCACATCGGACATGTTTTCCTTTTCCGCAAGGTCGCCGCCTCGCGGTCCGATGCATCCTCGGAAAGCGTGTAGACCGAGGCGCCGCGCATCTCGGGATGATCGTTGGAGTCGGCATGCAGCGAGACGAAGAGATCGCCGCGCGCCGCACGCGCGATGTTCACCCGCTCGCGCAAGGGAACGAAGACGTCGCGGTCGCGGGTCAGGCACACGTGTAGCGGCCGGTGCTTTCCAGCGCGTCGCGCAGCTTCCTGGCCACTGCGAGCACGACGATCCTTTTCCTGAAGCCCCGTGCGCGCCATGCGTGCCGGGGTCGATTCCGCCATGGCCGGCATCGACAACCACAAGGCGCTTTTGGCGTCGCCGCCGCTTCACCGGAAGGCCGTCAGCGATGTCGACGGCGCCGCTGACGCAATGGCGGGCGCCGCCGGCCAACCCGCGGCGGCGGCAAAGGCTCCTCGCGCGTGCGTCGGGGAGAGATCGATCATCAGGCGGAAGCCTGAGCCTCCCTCGGGCGGGAGGATGCGGGGACCTCGACCTTGACCGGGCGAATTCAGGTCGATGACGAAGCGGGAATTGCCTTCGCGGAAACAGGCCATAGCGGTAGCTCTTGACGGCGGCCTCGTCCGGAGGGCGCGCGGCCGTTGCCGGCTGCCGCCACAGGACCTCGGGCAAGATCGATGACCACGCGGTCGGGGCCGGTCAGGGTGAACACGCTTGCACATCCACCGGATCGCTCAGCTCGACGACGAAACGCGACCGCTCGGCCTCGTCCAGCATTGATTCCGATGACGACCGGGAGAGACGATGGCTCGCCCTTCGCACCTTCTCGGTCGAGGAGATCTGCGATTGGATCGTCACGGGACCTTCGCGCCTCGTTCGCGCGCAAAGCGGCCGAGGCGAGCGTCAGCGCCGCCGCGAGGCAGACAGCCAACCGCCTACGGACGCTGACTTTTGCCCCCCCTGTGGGAACCACCGATTACTCTCCGAGTTCATACCTGAATTGTGAGCCGAACTTGGCCTTGGTCAATTTCGGGTCGAAGGGCTTAATACTTCGTTAGCGAATTCCCTCTAATCGGCTATTTCAGCCCCTCGTGGTGCCGCCTGCTCAATTCCCTTGCCGCGGGCTTCAAGCGCCAATACAAAGGGTTGTTCACCTCGTCGCGACCGGCCCCCTAAGGTGGCTGGGATCCCCGAGGTAGCAACGTTTCCCGCCGGTGACCATACGTGGCGCATCGGGGGCCTCAAGGCCGGGGAGACACTGAATTCTGCGGTTTCGCTCGCGGAATCGCAGCGGCAACGAAATACCGCCGGGGAGCGACCCGCGTCCATCGCACCGCAACCTCCGGTTCATAGAGACATGGCTGGCAACGACGCTTCCTTCATGGTCCTGAGCCCCTCCCAAGGGTCAGGGCGCGTGCGCCGGCCGGTAAGTGCCGATTGCTTTCCCCAATTACCCCACAGACGCCGCAATCCGTTGTCCGACCCCGCCCGCGCTTTGAGAGCGTGCGCGATGAGGTTGAAGCGGATGAGCGCGCACGGAGATTTTGATGTCAAAGCGCATGCTCATCGATGCGAGCCACCCGGAAGAAACCCGGGTGGTCGTTCTCGACGGTAACCGAGGTCGAAGAGTTCGACTTCGAAGCAGCATCCAAACGCCCGTTAAAGGGCAATATCTATCTGGCCAAGGTGACGCGCGTAGAGCCGTCGCTGCAGGCCGCGTTCGTCGAATATGGCGGCAATCGCCAGGGCTTCCTGGCGTTTTCGGAAATCCACCCGGACTACTACCAGATCCCCGTCGCGGATCGGATGGCGCTGCTCGCAGACCAAGCCGAACGCGCGATGGCCGATGAGGACGACGGGTTCGACGACATCGAAGTCACCACCATTCCGGCAAAGAAGAGGGCGCCGGAGGAGGACGACAACCGCTCGGCCGAGCAAGCCGAAGACGGTGTGAGCGAAGTCACCGCGGCCGGAGGGGCTTCGCCCGACGATGGCGAAACGGAAGACGATGAGTCCGAGCCCGAGGAGGACGAGGCGTCCGAGTCCCAGGGCGAAGCGCTCGGGTCGGACAATGACGCGACCTCAACCGCAGAGGAGCACGAGGTCGGATCTGCCGAGGCGACGGCTGAGGCCGAGGCGCGAACGACCGACGACTCCCTTGCCGAGGCCGAAATTCGCGGCGCCGAGGACCATGCCGAAGGTCCTGCCGCGACGGAGCCGGAGACGGTTGTCCGCACCGAAGCCACAGGTGCGCCGCAACCTCATCGCAGACGGGATCAGCGCGATCGTCCGAGACCGCCGCGCCGCCGCCAGTACAAGATTCAGGAAGTGATCAAGCGCCGGCAGATCATGCTGGTGCAGGTCGTCAAGGAAGAGCGCGGCAACAAGGGCGCGTCGCTCACCACGTACCTGTCGCTCGCAGGCCGTTATTGCGTGCTGATGCCCAACACGCCGCGCGGCGGCGGCATTTCGCGCAAGATCACCAACGCCGCCGACCGCAAGCGGCTGAAGGCGGCCGCCCAATCGCTCGAACTGCCCGAGGGCATGGGCCTCATCATCCGCACGGCGGGCGCGAACCGCACCAAGCTCGAGATCAAGCGCGACTACGAATATCTGCTGCGCCTATGGGACACGGTGCGCGAGCTCACGCTGAAGTCCAACGCGCCCGCGCTCGTCTATGAAGAAGGCAACCTCATCAAGCGCGCCATCCGCGATCTCTACAACAAGGACATGTCCGAGATCCTTGTCGATGGCGAGGAGGGCTATCGCGACGCCAAGGACTTCATGCGCATGCTGATGCCCAGCCATGCCAAGAACGTGAAGCTCTACAAGGAAGCGCTGCCGCTGTTCCAGCGCTACCAGGTCGAATCGCAGCTCGATGCGATGTTCTCGCCGCTGGTGACGCTGAGGTCCGGCGGCTACATCGTCATCAACCAGACCGAAGCGCTGGTCTCCATCGACGTCAACTCGGGCAAGGCGACGCGCGAGCACTCCATCGAGGAGACCGCGCACAAGACCAATCTCGAAGCCGCCGATGAAATCGCGCGGCAGTTGCGCCTGCGCGATCTGGCGGGCCTGATCGTCATCGACTTCATCGACATGGAAGACGCGAAAACGACCGCAATGTCGAGAAGCGTCTGCACGATGCCGTGCGCGACGACCGCGCGCGCGTCCAGATCGGCAAGATCAGCCAGTTCGGACTTGCTGGAGATGTCGCGCCAGCGTCTGCGCGCCGGCGTCGTCGCCGGCTCGACGATCACCTGCCCGCATTGCAACGGCCAGGGCTCGTGCGCTCGACGGAATTCGGCGGCCCTGCGTCTGCTGCGCGCGCTCGACGAGGAAGGCCAGCGTGCGCCGTCCGCCAATCTGACCGTCAAGGCGCCGCAGGACGTGACCATCTACACGCTCAATCAGAAGCGGCGCGAAATCGACCGCATCGAGGACGCCTACAATCTCGGGATCACGTTCGAACCGATGGCGACCATGATGGGCGGCAGCTTCGAGATCGACCGCACCGGCGTGCGCGCGCCTCAGCTGCGTCCGAAGAGCGGCGCGATTTCGGTCGAGGCCGGATTCCAGGAGCGGCCCGAGATCGCCGAGCCCGAAGTCGAAGAGACCGAGGACGAGGAGACCGCCGAAGCCGCCGCGCCGAGCGAAGCTCAGGCCCGTCCGTCAGCCCAGCCGCCGCCGCAGCAGCAGGCTGGCGCTCCTGATGGAGACGGCCAGGGCGGAAAACGCCGCCGCCGCCGCAGGCGGCGCGGCGGTCGTGGGCGCAGCGGCCACAATGAGGGTCACCAGCAGCAGCACGGCCAACCGCAACACCATCGCCTGCATGAGCCTCGTCCTTTGGAAGCCGAGGCGCGGTCCGAGGACAGCGATGAGACGGCCGATGCTGAGGAGTCATCCGAGACCGTTGCGGCAACTGCACAGGAGCCCGGCCACACCCAGAACGCCCCGGCGTCACAGCAGGAAGGCGGTGGACGCCGCCGCCGTCGCAGACGCGGCCGCCGCGGACGCCGGCCTGACGGCGAGCTCTCGAACGGCGCGCAGCGCCCGCACGAAGCGCAGAGCGAATTCCATTCCGCGCCATTCGAACATTCGGGTTATGAGCCACGCGAGGAGAGCGCGCCGCCCCGCGCGACCGAAGCGAACGCGCCATCGTCGCCGCAATGGTCGCTGAACGAGCAGCGCGCAGAAATCGAAATCGCCGAACGCGAACGGGAGCCTTCACGTCCTGCCGCTCAAGAACGCTTCACGGCCCCGACGGTCTCGGAGCCGGTTGCCGAGGTTGAACCCGAATCCACAGAACCTCGCGAGGCGCGCAAGGGGTGGTGGCAGCGCCGCTTCAAGATCTGAACCGAGGTCACGGATGAAAGACACGCCTCACGGATGGTCCGGGAACGCCACGGCGCGTGAGTTGGATCAAGCGGCCGCCGACGTCTATCTCGGCAAGTACATCCTCGTCGGCGTGACCTATGTGGACCAGGCCGGGCAGGTCGAAAACAGCGTGCAGATGCACGGCGTGGTGGAGAGCGCGTCGGAGGACGGGATCACAATCGCGCTCAAGGGCGAGCGCGCGGGACAGTCATGGACCATGCCCGCCGATTTAAGCGCGATTTCTCCGGCGCAACCAGGACATTACCAGCTGCCTGAAACCGGCGAGATCATCGAGAACCCTGATTTCATCTGCACCTGGATGGTGCAGAAACCAAAGGTTTCCTAGTGGCCCGCTATCATGGCCAGGGCCGGGATCGCCATTGACGGCGGTTGGCCGCAATCCTACCGTCTCAGGTTGGCGGGGTTAGATCAGTGAAGTGGAGTATGGCGTGAGGTTCGTCCCTCCTCTCCTGCGGCCTATCCTTGGCGCCCTCCTCGGCGCGCTTGCGATTGTCTGGATCGCCTCAGCGCCACCGGCGCAGGCCCAAGGCGGGCCATCGCTGATCCGCGACACCGAGGTCGAGCGCGTGGTGCGCGTGTATCTCGATCCGCTGTTGCAGGCTGCGGGCTTGTCGCCCGATTGGTAAGGCTCTTCATCGTCAACGAGCAGTCGATCAACGCCTTCGTCGCCGAAGGCCAGAACATGTTCATCCATACCGGCTTGATCATGGCGCTCGATACGCCGAATGAGCTGTCCGGTGTGCTGGCGCATGAAACCGGACACTTGGCCGACGGCCACCTTGTCCGCATGAAGGACGGCATCAGGGCAGCCACGGTTCCGCTGATCCTCTCGATGGTGCTCGGCGTCGCCGCGATGGCGGCGGGCGCAGGCGATGCCGGCTCGGCGATCCTGATGGGTGGCCAGCAGATCGCTCAGCGCACCTTCCTCTCATTTTCGCGCACCCAGGAATCCGCCGCCGACCAGGCGGGCATCCGCTATCTCGCTGCAACCAAGCAGTCGGGACGCGGCATGCTTGGCGTGTTCAAGCGCTTCGAGAACCAGGAGATCCTGTCCGATCAGCGCCGCGATCCGTTCGCGCAGTCCCATCCGGTCGCGGGCGATCGCATGTCCGCGCTGCAGTCGCTGGTCGAAGCCTCCCCCTATCGCGACGTGAAGGACAGCCCGGAAGCGCAATACGCGTACGACATGCTGAGGGCGAAGCTCAGAGGCTATATCGAACGCCCGGAAGTGACGATGCGCCGTTATCCGGCCTCGGACACATCGAAGCCCGCGCGCTATGCGCGCGCGATGGCCTATTTCCGTCAGCCCGACATGCAGAGGGCGCTGGCGGAGATGGAAAACCTGCTGAAGGACGAGCCCGAGAACCCGTACTTCCTCGAGATGTACGGCCAGATCAACGTCGAGATGGGCCGGGTCGAGCAAGGCATCAAACCCTACTCCGACGCGGTGAAGATTCTTCCCGATGCGCCGCTGCTTCGCGTGGCGCTGGGTGCTGCGATGCTGGGCACGGAGAACCCGCAATACACCCAGCCCGCCATCAAGGAGCTGCAGGCGTCGATCGATCTCGAGCGCGACAACGCGTTTGCCTGGTACGAGCTGGCGCAGGCCTACGCGCGATTGGGCCAGACCGCGCGCGCCGAGCTTGCCACCGCCGAGCGCTATTTCGCGCTCTATGCATTCCCACAAGCCATCCAGTTCGCCGGACGCGCGCAGCGCCAGCTGCCGCCCGGCTCGACGGACTGGCAGCGCGCGAGCGACATCATCGCCGTCTCGACGACGCAGCAAGCGGAACAAAGAGGCCGCTAACTCCATGGATTGGAAGTCGTCAGTGAAACTCGCTGCGGGGGGCGTAGCGCTCTTCGCCCTTGGAGCCTTCACGACCGCGGTCGCCATCGGGCGGGTTCCGGTGTCGGTCGGCGTATGGGCGAACCGCGGACAGATCGAGCAAGTGGTGCGCGAATATCTGCTCGCCAACCCCGACATCATCGTGCAGATGTCGAACCGGCTGGACGCACAGCAACAGTCGTCGGAGCAGAAGGCGCGCGACGACGCGCTGTTCGGCATCGGCGGCGTGAATGCGCTTCTCGATCCGAAGGTCGCCTATGTCGTCGGTCCATCGGATGCGAAAGTCGTCGTCGCGGAGTTCTTCGACTACCGCTGCCCGCACTGCAAGGCATCGCTCGGCGCGGTGAAGAAGTTGATGGACAGCGGCATCAAGGTGCGCGTCGCGTTCATCGAGCGCCCGATCCTGACGCCGGATTCGCATCTGGCCTCGCTGGCCGCGGTCGCGTCGCGCAAGCAGGAGGGCAAGTATCTGCCGTTCCATCTCGCGCTGATGGAAGCGACGGGTGAGTTCTCCAAAGAACGCATCCTCGATATCGCCAAGACCGTCGGGCTCGATGTCGCACAGCTCGAAAAAGACATGGGCGATGCATCGGTCGCCGAGTCCATCAACCTGTCGACCGAGCTCGCCAACCGGCTCCGCTTCAACGGCACGCCCACCTTCGTGATCAACGACAGGATCATCATGGGCGAGCTCCGCGACGAGGAGCTTCAGAACATGGTCCGGGCGCTCAGCGGTTAGTCACGCCGCAGAGGGTGCAGTCTGATCTCATGCAATCGGATATGCGTTCCTGATTTTTATTTTTCGCGTTTTCATCCGAACCGGGCATAGTTGGGTTGGCGCGCAAGGCGCGCGCCGGAGCGGAAACCGCTTATGGAGGTGGGGATGACTGCATACAATGTCGTGCGCTTTCGCGTGAAGCCCGGTCGGGACAAAGAGTTCATCGACCAGCACCGGAAGGCGAAAACCGACTTCAAAGGATGGCGCAATGGGGCGCTGGTGAAGACCGGCGATCAAACCTATTGCTTCGTCGGCGAGTGGGACGGCTTCGATAGCATCGTCGCCGCGCGTCCGAACATGATCGGCATGCTCGACAGTTTCCGCGACATGCTCGAGGACTTGGGCAACGGGCTCGGCGTCACCGATCCGGTGTCGGGCGAGACCGTGCTTCAGCTCAAGACGAAAGCCGCAGCAAAGAGCGCCAAGCCGAAGGCAAAAAAGGCGAAGAAGAAAGCCAAGAAGGCCGCCGCGAAAGCCGCGCGCAAGCCGGCGAAGAAAAAGAAGGCGGCGAAGAAGAAAGCTGCCCGGCGCCGGAGAAGGTAGTTTTCCTGCTTACGCGAGCGCCGTAGCTCGGATCGTCACGCGATCTGCGGCGTACAGCTCGTTCTGTCTTAGGTATCGCCATGACACCAAGAACAAAAATCGCCGTCGTCGCAGTCACGCTTGTGTCCCTGGCGCCATTTTGCGTCGCTTGCGCCGAGGCGCCGCCCGTCGTCGGCACCGCAACGGAAATCCCCGGCGTGGTCGAAGATGGAGCCCCGATTCAACGCCTCCTCGAAGGCTATAAGGGCCTCGATGATCCGATCGGTCTGACGGATGGCACGCTGGTGTTCTCCGAACCGGATGCGCTTCGGATCCATCGCCTGAATACAGAGACCAACGAGGCTTCGGTGCTCGTTGCAGAATCGAATGAAACGCACGGCGTGACGCAGGACTTCTCAGGGACGCTTGATCTCAGCCCAGGCCTGGGACGGATCGACTAGGATCGGCGTGATCTATCCGCCCGGAGAGCCAAGCCGTGCTCGCGGACCAATATGAGGGCATGCCGTTCAGCCGTCCCAACGATCTGATCGTCGCCAAGAATGGCGGCGTCTACTTCACCGATCCCGGACTCACTGCGCAGCAGGCGGAAGCCTTGGTGAAGCGGTACGAAGGCAGGCCTCTTGGGCCGCGTCTGCCGGCCGCCGTGTACTACATCCCGCCTGGGCAAGCGCCGGTGCGGATCGAAAGCTACACGATCCGGCCCAACGGCATTCAGCTCAACCGGGACGAAACGAAGCTGTACATCAGCGATTCCAACGGGGAGCACGTCATCGTTTGGGATATCCGCCCCGATGGCTTGGTCGAGAACCGGCGCGCGTTCGCTACGCTTCAGGGCCGAAGCAACCGGGACAACGGGCTTGGCGGAATCAAGACGTTCGCGGACGGGATGGCCGTCGACAACGACGATCGCCTCTACGTCGCCACCGGAGGCGGCGTCGAGGTCTTGAGTCCGCAAGGGGAGCACCTCGGCATCATACCGGTGCGCTGCCCGCCGGCGGACTGCCAGAATCTCGCCTTCAGCGGGCCAAACAAGCAGACCCTGTATGTCGGGGGCGCGGGCTCTCTCTACAAAGTCGAGATGATCGCTCGGGGTCTCACGACTCGCGCGAAATAGACAGGTAGGCGGGACACCGTAACCTGCATGGCGGCGAATATTCATATCAGGGCTTTCTACGCTGCAGACCTTGAGGCGATTCAGCAGATACGCGCGCTCGCCTTTGAGCCTACGTTTCGATCGTTCCGGGAACTTGTTGGCGAGGCCGTATCGGCTCTGGCTTTCTCACAGGCCGATGCCGAGCAGGCGGAGCATTTGGCCAGCGTGTGTGCCCCTAAGTCTGATCATCACGTTTATGTCGCCTTGATGGATCAGATGATTGTCGGCTTCGTATCCTTTTCCCTCAACGAGACAAAGAAAATGGGAGAGATCGGCTTGAATGCCGTTCATCCCGATCACTCCGGAAACGGCATTGGAACCACCCTTTACACCTTTGCGATCGATCAGATGAGGCGGGCGGGGATGCTGCTCGCGACCGTGGGAGTTGGCGGCGATCCCAGTCATATCCCGGCGCAGCGTGCCTACCGAAAGGCAGGATTTGGGCCCGCCATACCAAGCATCTGGATGTACAAAGTCCTTTAGCGGGAGATCGCAGTCGCCTAAAGCCGCCGGCCCTTCGGCAAGCGAAAGAAGCTGTGTTACAAGTGCTCTGCAGTGAGGATCATCCTGCAAAGCGCCGGCAGCTTCGGTCCAAACCGCTACATCGAAAAGCTACAAGGCCAGCGATGACGATGACCAAGGAGGACGCCCATGATTGATCGGATCAGACGCAATATCCTCGCAACGGGCGCCGCCGCAGCGGCGGTGGCCGCAGCACCACGCGTGTTTGCTCAGCAGACCGGACCAGGAGGAGCCGCCTTCTCATTCTATGAGAAAGGCAACGTCCGCATCCGTTACCAGGAGGCCGGCTCCGGCTTTCCGCTGCTCTGCACCCCGGGCGGCGGCTTGAACTCGCGGATCGCCGGTTGGCCGAACGCGGTCATCAACGCGATGGACGTTTTCAAGAATGACTTCCGCTGCATCACGATGGACCAGCGCAACGCCACTGGCGGCGAATCCACAGGCCCCGTCCCGGTCGACAATCCATGGGATGCTTTCGCCGACGACCAATTGGGGCTGATGGACCATCTCGGCATTCGCCAGTTCGTCTTCTTCGGCAATTGCATCGGCGGCTCGTTTGCGCTGAAGCTGATGGAGCGGGCGCCCGACCGCATCGTCGCGGCCGTGCTGAGCCAGCCGATCGGCCACCGTCCGGAGAAGCCGGACGTGATGTACATTTCCGGCCGGGATGTTTGGGCGCCTGAATTCCGTAAGCGGCAGCCCAACGTGTCGATGGAAACCATCGAGAAATACCTGCACAACCTTTACCGCGTCCGGCCCGACTTCGCTTACAGCGTGTCGCGCGACTTCGTGCGCTCCTGCCCGACCCCGATGCTGGTGCTTCCCGACGACAGCGACGCGCACGCCTATCAGACATCCGTCGATGTCGCGTCGCTGGCGCCGAATGCCGAGGTGACGGTCTATCCCTGGAAGGACGAGCCGGCGCTGAAGGCCCGGACGATCAACCGGGCGCGCAATTTCCTCAAGGCCCATCAACCCATGACAGCCTCCCGCTGAGCGAATAGACGCAAGCGCCCCACGGCCGGGATGACCATGCGGATATCACGCAGGGAATTTGGCTTCATTCTTCCGGCGGCGATTGCGGGATGGCCGCTCATTGCGGCCGCGCAGTCGTCAAATGCGGTCGAGGCGATCGCAAACTACTCGGGCGCCGATCGCCAGGCGATGCTGGAAGCGGGCGCAAGACGCGAGCGCGGCGTGCTTCTCTACACCACAGGCACGCAGATCGAGCCGCTCATCAGAGGGTTCGAGCGCAAATATCCCTTCTTGAGAGTGACAGTGCAGCGCGGCACTCAAACCGACATCGCACGCCGGGCGCTTCAGGAATACCGCGTCGGTCTCAGAAAGATCGACATGTTCGAGCTCTCGTCCCAAGGATTGATCCTCATCCGCGACGCGAACATCCTGCAGCCCTTCCGCTCGCCCGAGACGGCTTCGTTCGATGCCGCCGCGATCGAGCCCGCGCGCCATTGGGTGGTGGTGCGGAAATCCTATACCGGCATCGGCTCCAACACGAACGCGATCCCGCCCGGCCGGGCGCCCAAGAGCTACGACGATCTGCTCGCGCCCGAGTGGCGTGGGCGCATGGCGATGTCCGGCTCGACGTCGACGGCGTCGAATTTCGTTGGAGCACTCGTGCTCACGCGCGGCGAGGATTTCGTGCGCAGGCTCGGCCGGCAGGACATCCGTGTTTATCCCATGACCTCGCGGGCGCTGGCCAATCTGATGATCGCGGGCGAAGTCGTGCTCTCGCCGACGATCTACAACTCCCATGTCGAGGTGAGCGCGGCCAAGGGCGCACCGCTCGCCTGGGCCGCCCCCGGGCCGGTGCCGGTCACCGACACGGCCGTCGCGCTCGCTCGCGGGGCGCCGTCGCCGCATGCCGCCATGCTGATGATCGACTATCTGATGTCGCAAGAAGGCCAGGCGTTGTATGTCCAACTCGGCTACGGCTCGGCGCGAGCAGGGTGCGAGCAGGCAAGCGGCAAACAATCCGGTGCAGAAGCTCTATATCGGCAACCGGCCCGATTTTCTGCGGGAGTTCGCCGAATGGTCGAAACTCTACCGGGATGTTTTCCAACGCGGCTGACCGCGACGGACGAGCCGGGATGCCGGGGGAATAGGTGTTCGAGAACGATCTGCCCAAGCGAAAAGTCGGCGTGCTGACGCCACTCGGCGTCATCGACAACGGCGCTTACGAATTCTACCGCCTGGTCAAGGATCGCATCATGCTGGTGATGATCCCTGTCGGCCTGACCGAGTTCTCCGGCAAGGACGTCGAGCGGGTGTTCGCACCCATCGACTCCTATCTCGACAAGCTGATGGACCGGCGCGTCGATATCGTCGTGCAATCGGGCGTTCCCTTGCCCGCGCTGATCGGCGTTCAAGCCCACGATCGTCTGATCGCCCACATGGCCCAATACACGCGGCGGCCCGCCACCTCGTCGGTCCTGGGCGTGGTCGAGGCGGCGAAGCGTTTGGGCATCGCGCGCCTCGCGCTGGCCAACAAATGGTCGGATGAAATGAACCGCACGCTCGGCGAGTTCTTCGCGCGGCAAGACATTGCGGTCGAAGGCGTCGCCTCGAAAGTGATTGCGCCGTCGGAGTTCCAGAGGATGTCCGGCGACGACAATATTCAGCTCGCCTATGAATTGGGGCGCCAGGCGCTGCGCGATCTGCCCGAAGCCGACGGACTCTATATCGGCGGCGGCGCGTGGCTTTCGCAGCCCGTCGCCGAGGCTCTCGAAGAGGAATTCGGCAAGCCCGTGATCACCAATGTCGCCGCGATGATCCGCAACGTGCTGACGCAGCTTGATTGCTGGGCGCCGATACCGGGCCACGGGCGGTTGCTCGGATCGGCGTGATAGCGCGGCGATGCTTCGTCAATTGGACCAAAGCCCTACTCGAAGTGTAGGACGACTGTCATCGTTCCACCTTTCAATTGATCGGAACCAAGGAGTGACGATCAATGTTTCGCGCCCAAGTGTTGGATGCAATTGCGGAAGAGCCTGCCATTCACGCCAGAGAACTGATGCGAAAATTTCCGATGTTCCAACACGACGCGGTTCTAAAGGAGCTTCACCAGCTGCGCAGGAGTGGCGTGATCGAGATGTGCGCCCACGGTCGCTATCGTGTACCCGCACAGCCTGAAGGCTCCATGTCCAAGTCATATGTGGGTACGGGCTTCATAGCGCCGCCCTCGATGGCCCGACTTATGGCGGGACGCTAGACCGGCCCAGTCCGGCAGCTCGGTCGTGTGACGCCTTAGATCAGTCCCGCGAGCGGCGAGGATGGATCGGCGTATTGTTTCTTCGCCATGCGGCCGGCGAGATAGGCCGCCCTGCCCGCTTCGACCGCGAGCTTCATCGCGCGCGCCATCAGGATCGGGTTCTTCGCTTCGGCGATCGCGGTGTTGACGATCATGCCGTCGCAACCGAGCTCCATCGCGATCGCCGCATCCGACGCCGTGCCGACGCCGGCATCGACGATCACGGGGACGCGCGCCTGTTCGACGATCAGGCGGATGTTGATGCGGTTCTGGATGCCGAGCCCCGAGCCGATGGGTGCCGCGAGCGGCATGATCGCGGCCGCGCCCATCTCTTCGAGCTTGCGCGCGAGCAGCGGATCGTCGGTGCAATAGACCATGACCTGGAACCCTTCGCGCACGAGCACTTCGGTCGCGCGCAAGGTTTCGAGCATGTCGGGATAGAGCGTCTTCTTGTCGCCCAGGACTTCGAGCTTGACGAGGCTCCAGCCGCCCGCCTCGCGCGCGAGGCGCAGCGTGCGCAGCGCGTCCTCGGCGGTGTAACAGCCGGCGGTGTTCGGCAAGTAGATGTATTTCTTCGGATCGATGAAATCGACGAGCCTGGGCGCGCCGGGCTCCATGACGTTCACGCGCCGGAGTGCCACGGTCACCATCTCGGCGCCCGAGGCTTCGAGCGCGGCCGCGTTGTCGGCATAGGTCTTGTACTTGCCGGTGCCGATGATGAGACGCGACTTGAGCTCGCGGCCCGCGACGACGAACGGCTTGTCGACGACGGGCGTGGCCCCGCTCATGTCGTTGCCGCCGCCGATGAACTGGACGATCTCCAGCCGGTCGCCTTCGGTCAGCCCGACCGCCCGGTAGGTGGACTTGGGCACGATCTCCAGATTGCGTTCGACCGCGACCTTGGCCGGATCGAGCGAGAGGTGCCGGAGCAGCTCGTCGACCGTCAACGGGCTAGGAAAATCGCGGTGTTCTCCGTTAAGACATAGACGCAACGCCATCGAGTGAGGCTCTCCTGTTTCAGTTTCCCCGGCAGGCCAGTATAACGCCGCTTCCTTTTCGGCTCCGCCCGCCGCCATTTCACCACCGTTTAGCGCATTTTCGGGGGCATTTCAGGCCATGACACTACCGGTATACGTCCTTAACGGGCCGAACCTCAATCTGATTGGGAGCCGCGAGCCCGAAGTCTATGGCCGGCAAACGCTTTCCGACATCGAGAAGGCCGTGACACAGCGCGCCAAGAAGCTCGGTATGGAGGTCGTGTTCCGGCAGTCGAACCACGAAGGCGAGCTGGTCGATTGGGTCCAGGAAGCCCGCACCAAGAGCTCGGGCGTCATCATCAATGCGGGCGCCTATTCCCATACCTCGATCGCCCTGCTGGACGCCTTCCGGGCGCTGGATAAGCCGGTCGTGGAGGTGCATCTCTCCAATCTTCACCAGCGGGAGCGGTTCCGGCACCACTCCTATCTCAGCACGGTCGCCAAGGGCGTGATCATGGGATTCGGCAGCATGGGCTACGTGATGGCGATGGACGCGATGGCCACCCTCATCGGTACGGGTAAGGCCACGCTGCAATGAGCGACAACAAGCGCAAATCGTTCCGTTCGCGGCTGACGCACTACCTCAAGGGCGAGACGACGCCGGGCGTCGATTCCGACGTCGTGCGCGAAATGGCGAAGCTGCTCGAAGAGACCGGCCTGAGCGAGATCGAAGTCGAGCGCGGCGGCGTTCGGGTGCGCGTTGCGCGCGAGCGTCCCGGCGCTCAAGGAGCCGCGGCACCCGCCGTCGCATCGGTGGCGCCTGTCGCGCCCGCCAATCCGAACGGTGGGGCCGAACCGGCGCCCAAGCGCGGAACGCTGGTGACGTCGCCGATGGTCGGAACCGTCTATCTCTCGCCGCAGCCCGGCGCTCCGCCGTTCGTTAATGTGGGCAGTGAAGTGACGGATGGAACCGTCTGCATCATCGAGGCGATGAAGACGATGAACCCTGTGGCGGCGCCGGTCGCCGGCCGTATTGTGGAGATCCTCGTGCACGACGGCCAGCCGGTCGAATACGGCGAGCCGCTGATGCGGATCGAATAGCGCGATGTTCGAGAAGGTCCTGATTGCGAACCGCGGCGAGATCGCGCTCCGCGTCAACCGCGCCTGCAAGGAAATGGGCATCTCGACCGTGGCCGTGCATTCGACGGCGGATGCGGACTCCATGCATGTGCGGCTCGCCGACGAGTCGGTCTGCATCGGTCCGCCGCCGGCGAGCCAGTCCTACCTGAACATCCCCGCGATCATCTCGGCCTGCGAGATCACGGGCGCGGACGCGATCCATCCGGGCTACGGGTTCCTCTCGGAGAACGCGCATTTCGCCGACATCGTGAAGGCGCACAAGATCGTGTTCATCGGCCCGCAGCCCGAGCACATAAGGCTGATGGGCGACAAGGTCGCGGCGAAGCAAGCGGTGAAGGCGCTCGGCATTCCGACGGTGCCGGGCTCGGACGGCGCGATCGACTCGGACGATCACGCGAAAGCAGCTCGCCGGGAAGTTCGGATACCCGCTGCTGGTGAAAGCGGCGGCGGGCGGCGGCGGGCGCGGCATGAAGATCGCGCGCTCGGCCGCGGAGCTCTCCGAGGCGCTGTCGACGGCGCGCGCCGAAGCCAAGGCCGCGTTCGGCGACGACACGGTCTATATCGAGAAATATCTCGAGAAGCCGCGTCACATCGAAATCCAGGTGATCGCGGATTCGTACGGCAAGGTGCTGCATTTGGGCGAACGCGACTGCTCGCTCCAGCGCCGCCATCAGAAAGTGTGGGAGGAAGCGCCCTCGCCTGCCCTCAACCTCGCGGCGCGCGGAGAGATCGGCGCGGTGGTCACGCGCGCGCTCGACCAAGCTCGGCTATCTCGGCGTCGGCACCGTCGAGTTCCTCTACGAGAACGGCGAGTTCTATTTCATCGAGATGAACACGCGGCTTCAGGTCGAGCATCCGGTGACCGAATTGGTCACCGGTCTCGATCTCGTGCGCGAGCAGATCCGCATCGCCGATGGCGGGCATCTCGAGCTCGAACAGAGCGACATCACGATTGCCGGTCACGCCATCGAGTGCCGCATCAATGCGGAGGACCCGTTCACGTTCAGGCCGTCACCGGGCCGCATCACCGAGTTCCACGCGCCGGGCGGACTGGGCGTGCGCATGGATTCGGCGGCCTATTCCGGCTACACGATCCCGCCCTTCTACGACAGCCTCGTCGGCAAGCTCATCGTGCACGGCAAGAGCCGCAACGAGTGCCTGATGCGGCTTGCGGCGCGCGCTCGACGAGCTGGTGGTCGGCGGCATCGACACGACGATCCCGCTGTTCCAGGAGCTGATCAAGCAGCCGGAGATTCTCGACGGCGACTACAACATCCACTGGCTGGAAAACCACCTCGCGCATCGCTCGGCCGGACGAAAGTAATCAGAATGGTCACACCCTGCGCGCTTGCGCTTGAAGGACGAGCACGCGCTTTGGAACTCACAGACCGACCAAACCAACCAGATCGCCTCCGTATTCGCTCCGCGCCTCGTCGTGAATCGGCCTCAGCGCGCGGACGAACGCCTCGCGCTCTTGCGCTGTCAGCTCGATTATCTCGCCTCGTTCGGTGCGGATGGCCGCGATCGCGTCGCTGTCTTGCTTCACCTGTAGCTCGCGTTGAAAATTGACCGCGTCCTTGACCGCAGCGCGCATTTCCTCCTGCAACGGACGCGGCCACGCGTCGAACGAGGTGCGGTGCACGAACACCTGACGGGATTGATAGTGCTGGTTCGTCACCGTGTGGAAGCGATGGAACTTGTGCACGTTATAGGTGACGGTGTTCGGAAACGGATTCTCCTGCGCATCGACGGTGCCGGCTTTGACGGCTTCGATGAATTCGGAGAGGTCCATCGGCTTTGGCTCGCCGCCCAACAGCTCGAAAATGCGCGCGTGGACCTTGCTCGGCCGCACGCGAACGCGCATCCCCTTCATGTCCGCCGGCGTGTGGACGGGCCGCAACGCGTTGGAGAGCCGGCTGAAACCGGCCTCGAAGTAGCCCAGCACGCGGCAGTTCATGCGCGCTTCGAGCCTTGCGGCCAGAGCCTGCCCAAACCGGCCATCGATCGCCGCACGCGCCGCCTGAACGTCGGGAAACAGAAACGGCAGATCGTTCACGCCAAGGTCCGGCACCTCATTGGTGAAATAGCCGCTCGATTGGTATGAGAGCGTCAGCACGCCGCTCTCGACCATCCAGTTGAGATCGTCCTCGCGGTAGCCAAGGTCGAGAACGTTGTAGACGTATTTGATGTCGACCTCGTCGCCGAATCGCGCCTTCACACGATCGCCGATCCGCTTGAGCGCGAGACTGAAGCCGGTCGTGGATGGACCGTATCCGCCCAGCAGCATCCGAATGGGCCGCTTCGTTGCGCTTGCCGGTGCTGTCTGCTGGGCAAGGGCCCGTCCGCGCGCTCCGAATCCGCCGGCCATCACACCGGCGCCCGCCATCGCCACAGTCTTGAGAAAGCGCCGCCTCGACATCAGTGCCTCCGCCTGCCGGACACGCGGGCGAATACTACCACGGCCGGAAGAGCAGCGGCACGCAGGCTGCCATCGCCCACTCACCTCGAAAGGCAGAAATTGGCGAATGGGTTTGAAGAAGGTTTGGTCATTGGTGACGGTAAGAGCGGACATTCCTAACCGCATGTCTGATTTGCCGTTGAAAGCGGTCGAACGGTAACCCTGCGCAGGACGACGATTTTTCGCCATTATTTGTCATGCTCAAAGGCGACGTCTCCATTTGGTGAGCTAGTAGAATTGAGCCCCGATGGGGGGCTCAGCCCAGGAGTCACGAGCCTTGCTTCTGTGACCGAAGTTTGAGTGGTTACATCGGTTATCCAAACGCGAGCACGACCGGCGTTGAAGTTCGAGTCTCCATCGAAATTCTGTAGTGATGACCTTCCTCAGCATCGAACATCAGTGTTGCTGTTGCTGGGCGGAAGGTGGTCCGCCTCTCCCGAGGACTGTATTGATCCCCCTGAAGCCATGCAGCGATTATATGCTTGCCGGGCGGTATCGGTACGGCAGCTGTGCAATCGGCCCGATCGCCGACTTGCTGTCCATCGACCGAGAACACGTAAGCGCAAACTGGATCGATTGTCTCCCCGGGGCATACAACGCGAAAGGCAAGCCACCACGCCTACGAATTTGCTCGAGGGTGCCCTCTATAGTTGCCGGCCGAACGGACGCTCCGCCGCTCAATGGCGGCTCATAGCATATTGGTAGTTCGCTATTTGGTTTGGCGCAGCCCACTAAAAAGCGGTCCAACGGCGAGCCAGAGCAGACGTTTTGCCATCTTCGCTAAGAAGTTCTGGCATTGCTCCCTCAATCGCAGACGAAATCGTCGACGCCGACAGGACGGAGCAGATGATACCATTACCCCGTCACGGCCGGGAGGCACATTGTCCTCGGCTCATGACTAGAATGGGTCTTGGTTGTGTGAAAACGCAGATGACGCGCTCAGCAGTGCAACATTCGAATTACGGGGCTGCCGCTCTGAATTATCGTTGCGCGATTGTGGCTTAACACGAATGAATCTTGCGCGGAGGACCCCGCGAGAAACGTTTTCACACATGGGGTAATTCCGGGCCGAGCCATACTGAGGCTCTGGGAATTCAGCTCTCCAGGAATCGATGAGGCTCGGCTCTTGAGCCTTGCAACGACAGGAGAGCTGCAATGGAGCATTATGTCGGACTGGACGTATCGCTGAAGCTGACAGCGATCTGCATTGTTGATCGGACAGGAAAGATTCAGCGTGAAGGAGTGGTTCATCTGATCCGGAAGCGATCGCTGCATTCATCAAATCAAATGCGCCGCATGTCGCGCGGATTGGACTCGAGACGGGAGCAACGTCGACATGGCTGTGGACCGAGTTGAGCAAGATGGGGCTGCCCGTCATCTGCATCGACGCCAGGCACGCCAAGGCGGCTTTGAAAATGCAGATCAACAAGAGCGACCGCAACGATGCCGTAGGCATCGCCCGCATCATGCAATGTGGATGGTATAAGGAGGTGCGCGTCAAAGACCTCGACAGCCACGCGGTCAAGGCTCTTCTCGTCAGCCGAGCTCTGCTCGTTAAGATCAAGCGGGATCTCGAGAATCAAATCCGTGGGCTGCTAAAGAACCTTGGGCTTGTTATTGGCCCAGCAAAGATGAACGCATTCGCATTACGTGCTGCGGAGCTGACCGAGAATCGGCCGGAACTCGCCGTTGCGGTAGACGCCGCTACTCACCGCCCGAGTGGCCATCGAGCAGCAGATTGCGGATCTCGACCGTAAGGTGCATGAAGCTCGCCCGCAGCAATGCTCAAGTGCGACGGTTCATGACAGCGCCTGGCATCGGTCCGGTCACCGCTCTTTGCTTTCTTGCAACGATCGACGACCCTACGCGCTTCAAAAGGTCGAGAAGCGTCGGAGCCTATGTCGGACTAACGACCCGACGCTACGCATCCGGCGAGATCGACTGGACGGGCCGAATCTCGAAGTGCGGCGACAAGATGTTGCGCGGCTATCTCTTCGAGGCAGCCAATGTCCTGCTCACCCGCGTAGCAAAGTGGTCAGCGCTCAAAGCCTGGGGCATTCGGCTTGCGAAGCGAAGCGGGCTACGCAAAGCCAAGGTTGCAGTTGCACGAAAGCTTGCGGTCATTCTGCATCGGATGTGGATCGATGGTACCGAATTCAGATGGTCATCAAAGGAGGCTGCCAACCAACCAGCATAGCAAGACTATCGAATTCCCGCCGACCAGCGGGACCAGACGTCCCTGCCGGGACGCTGGCGTTGGTGCGATCGTCCCTGGCTTTGCGATGCTCAAAAGAGCAAGCGCGCTTCACACATTGATCCGCCAGCGTCATCCTACGCCATCATGCGGAGGGCATGCCCCTACCGCGGAGAGAACCATGAACCCGGCAAGGATGTTCACGGAGAGCTTGACCGCAGGCCCGGAATTAGAGAACAACCAGGGTCAAAACACGTCTTACCCGAGGGACCAACCAACTGTCCGATTCACTGCCAATATCTGCCAATGTAGCCGAGCAGCCAATCCGAAGGGCTGGAATGTGAGCGGATACTTCTGAGGGGATCAGAACGTGGTCGCGACATCACTGGATATCCCAAGAAGGACGTCGGTCCGCTGGCGCATCTTCCTTCTTATTCTTCTCATCGTGGCCATCAACTATGTCGACCGCGCGTCGCTCTCGGTGGCCATGCCGATCATCAGCCAAGAATTCGGGATCGATGCCGCGCTCCAGGGCATCCTTCTCAGCTCGTTTTTTTGGACCTATGCGCTCATGCAGATCCCGGGCGGATGGCTCGCCGATAAGTATGGGCCAAGACCGGTCATCGCCGGCGCGACAATTCTGTGGGGCGCCTTCCAGGCCCTGGCTGCTCTCGCGACCGGCTTTCTTTCGCTGCTGGTCGCGCGATTGGCTCTGGGGGTGGCCGAGGGTCCTACGTTTCCGGCCAGCGGCAAGCTGAACGCGGTCTGGATGCCCGCGAAAGAGCGCGGTCGCGGCGCCGTGCTCATCGATGGCGGCGCGCCCTTGGGCACGGCGTTTGGCGGGCTGATCATCGCGGCGCTGATTGTCGCGTTTGACTCTTGGCGGGCGGCCTTTGTCGTCGCCGAACTCGGTACGGTCGCGGCAGGCGTGTTCGCCTACTGGTACATTCGTGACAATCCGCGCGAGCAGCCGTCCATCAACGAAGCCGAGGCCCAGTACATCGAACGCGAGCACGCGAAGGAGGATGAGTTGCTGACGGCGCGGGAGACGGGCCGGACCAATGTCCTCGGCTTCCTCCGCTTCCGATCGTTCTGGGGCATGCTGTTCGGCTGGGTGGGGTTCAATCTCGTGTTCTATGGTCTGGTCACCTGGGCTCCCAGCTATCTCGCGCAAGAACGTGGCTTAAGTCTCGCGGCGATCGGCGGCGCGACCTTCATCATTTTCGGCGCAGGCTTCGTTGGCGAGATCGTCGGCGGCTTTCTTGCCGACGCCTGGAAGGAGAGAGGCGGCTCGCCGAACACCGTCATGCGTACCATTCTCGGCATTTCTGCGGTGCTCACGACCTTATCCACCTTCCTCCTTGCGTTCGTCAGCAGCCCGGTTGCCGCGGTCGCGCTCCTCGCCAGCACATTGTTCTTTTCGCGTTGGGGGGGACTGTACTGGAGCATTCCGCCCACATTGACGGACCGAGGCCGTGTCGGCGTTCTCGGCGGAATCATGAACTTCGCTGGAAACATCGCCGGCATTCTCGTGCCGATCATCGTTGGCGTGATCGTCCAGGTGACGGGAAGCTACTTCCTGGCCCTGATGTTCTTCAGCGCGTCCGGCGTGCTCTACCTGATCAGCTCCCTCATGATCGACTACAGTCGGAAATTGCCGGTGCTGAAGCTATCGCACTTATGTCGGGTCAGTTTCCTTCGATCGAGCCATACGACAGTGGGATGCTCGACGTAGGCGGCCAGCACCGCGTCTATTGGGAGTGCTGCGGCAATCCAACTGGCAGGCCCGCTCTCTTCCTCCATGGTGGTCCCGGCTCAGGCTGTTCAGCCGATCAACGGCGCTTCTTCGACCCGAGCCTCTACAACGCGGTGCTTTTCGATCAACGCGGCTCGGGCCGCAGCCGGCCGTTGGCAAGCGATCCCGATGCCGATCTCAGCGCCAATACGACACCGCATCTGATTGCCGACATCGAGGCTCTACGTGAGCTGCGCCGCGTCGATCGGTGGACCATTCTTGGCCTGTCGTGGGGCTGCACGCTCGGACTGGCCTACGCCCAGACTTACCCCAATCGGGTCAATGCACTGGTACTCGCGTTCGTCACAACGACTTCGCATCGCGAAGTGCAATGGATCACCGAGGACATCGGGCGCGTGTTTCCGCAGCAATGGGAACGTTTTATCGATGCCATACCGGAACAGCTTCGGCATCTCAGGCCGGTCGAAGCCTATGCTCGGATGCTTGCGGACCCTGATCCGATTGCCCGTGATCTCGCTGCCCGAGAATGGTGTGCCTGGGAAGACGCCCATGTCTCCCTGACCCCGGGTCACACTCCAGATCCGCGCTACCAGGATCCCGAGTTTCGTCTGCGGTTCGCTCGCCTCGTGACTCACTATTGGCAGCACGCCGCGTTTCTCGAGGAGGACCAACTGATTCGGGACGCCGCAAAGTTGAACGGGGTCCCGGGCGTGCTCATCCAGGGACGCTTCGATGTAAGTGGACCATTGATTACCGCTTGGCGGTTGTCCCAGCGATGGACCACCTGCCGACTGCAGGTTCTCGACGACGCTGGACATGGTGGCGGAAACAGCGTCGTGCCGGCCGTGATCGATGCATTGAACAAGTTTGCGTCAGCTTGGACAGAAAAGAGGCGTTTCGCATGCCGCACGCGATAACCGAAGACGGAGTCCGCCTGTACTATGAGGAGACAGGGTCCGGAACGCCGTTGATCTTCGTGCATGAGTTCGCCGGGGATCATCGGAGCTGGGAGCTCCAGATGCGGCATTTCGGCCAGCGCTACCGCTCAATTGCGTTCAACGCGCGGGGCTATCCGCCCTCCGACGTGCCGGAAAATCAAGCCTCCTATTCTCAGAGCCGCGCCGCCGACGACATCCGCTCGGTCCTCGATCACTTAAGCATCGACCGCGCGCACGTCGTTGGACTGTCGATGGGCGGCTTCGCCACGCTTCATTTTGGCTTCCGGCACGCGGCCCGAGCGCTGTCCTTATGCGTGGCCGGCTGCGGCTATGGCGCCGAACCCGAACAGAGAGAGCGCTTTCGCAGCGAGGCGGCGACGATCGCCGACTTCATCACATCGGCCGGCATGACGGCGTTTGCCGACAAGTATGCGTATGGGCCCACGCGCGTGCAGTTCGAGAACAAGGACCCGCGCGGCTTCGCAGAGTTCAAGAGACTATTGGCGGAGCATTCGGCCTTAGGCTCGGCGAACACCCAGCTTGGCGTCCAGCGCGAACGCCCCTCGCTCTATGATCTCGTCGAGGACATGAAGCGCCTGACGGTGCCGACGCTCATTTTGACGGGGGATGAAGACTGGCCCTGCCTGCTGCCCGGCGTTCTGTTGAAGCGGAACATCCCCGCCGCTGCCTTCGCCGTCATGCCGAATTGTGGCCACACGATCAATCTCGAAGCACCGGACGAGTTCAATCGCATCGTGGGTGACTTCCTGGCTCTTGTGGACAGTGGCCGGTGGCCGATGCGGGACCCTCGTGCGGCTAGTGCTTCGATTACCGGCATGAAATCTTGAATTGATCTGACTGGAAAATCACCTCGCGCATCGCTTAGCCGGACGAAAGTAAGATTTCGTTAACCGTCGGAGGCGTGTAATTCGAGCGTCATTCCGGCGGGGGCCAAGCCATGGAACAGATCGCTTTAATGGATTTTCGCGGTGACGAATTTGTTCGTCTGACGACCGAAGACCGCATCCGCCAATGTCGCGCCTTTGCCGAGGAGGCCAGGTATCAGGCGACCGTGGCCGACCGCGATTTGCGTGGCGACTACATCGCGCTCGCGCAGCACTGGTCGGATCTGGCCGACGAACTGCAGAAGCAGGCGACCTAGACTACCGCCACTTCCAGTTCCCACCGATTCCAGCCGCCGGGAAAGCGCCTGGCGGCTGGCTCCGTTGCTTTTTCCCTCCCTATGATCGCGCGAGCGTTCGGGAGGGATGGGATGTTCGCTGCACTGGAACGATGGTCGCCTGAAATCCTGAGCCTGACCCGCATCGCGTTCGGCGTCACCTTCGTCGAGCACGGCACGCAGAAGCTGTTCTCGTTTCCGCTGGAACCGGTCGGCGGACTGGGACCTGGGATGCTGCTCTTTGTCGGGCTTCTGGAGACGGTCTGCGGCGGGCTCGTGGCGCTCGGCCTCTTTACCCGCATTGCCGCGTTTCTGCTCTCGGGCGAGATGGCGATCGGCTATTGGCTGCTGCACGTGCCGCGCAGCGTCTATCCGATCCTGAATGGCGGCGAGATCATGGTGCTCTATTCCTTCGCGTTCCTTTATTTCGCGGCCAAAGGGCCCGGGCCGTGGAGCTTGGATGCCAAACTGAAGACCGCGTAAGATTGGGCTCGTGACCGCGATCAATCCCGAAGAGCTATTGCTGGCCTATCGCCTCGGCATCTTCCCCATGGCCGAGAGCCGCAACGCCAAGGACGTCCTCTGGGTCCGGCCGCACGAGCGCTGCATCCTGCCGCTCGACAAGTTCCATGTCCCGCGCCGTCTCGCCGCGACCATCAAATCGGACCGTTATACGGTCACGGTCGATACCGCCTTTGGCGACGTCATCCGCGGCTGCGCGGAGCAGCGGCCCGATCGCCGCGACACGTGGATCAACGCCCCCATCGTCGATGTGTTCATGACACTGCACACGCGCAGGCTCGCCCACAGCGTCGAGGTCTGGTTCGAAGACAAGCTCGTCGGCGGTCTTTACGGGCTCAGTCTCGCATCCGCCTTTTTCGCCGAAAGCAAGTTCTCCCGCATGCGGGATACGAGCAAGGTCGCGCTCGTGCATCTCGCGGCAAGGCTGAAGGCCGGCGGCTATACGCTGCTGGATGCGCAGTTCCCGAATCCGCATCTGGAGCAGTTCGGCGCGGTGACCGTCACCGAGGAGCGGTTCCAGGGCCTGCTTGCCCAGGCGCTCTCGCGCGAGGCGAATTTTTACGGACGAAGTGGTGCTTCGCCGGCGGGCGGCGCTGCGCCCGTGGGCGGCGGCCCGGCGGCGGCGGGCGGCCGTTCCACCGGGGGATTGGCGGGCGGCGGCGGCAAATCCGCGGGCGGCGCGTTCTCCACAGGCCCGGGCTGGTCCGTCCTGCAGGTGATCACCCAGACATCGTAGACGGGATGTTCGAGCGCGCTGAGCGCGGGTGTGGAGGCGAACATCCAGCCCGAGAAGGCGCGCTTCAGCCGGTTCACCGGGTCTGCCGTCATCGATCTGGAGAAATGCGTTCGTCTCCGGCGGTTCTTCGGGCGGCACCGTGTAGCAATAGCGCGCGGTGATCGTGAGCGAGCCGAAGCGGACGGGAACGCCCACGGGCGCCGCGACATCGATCGCGCGCCCGGTGATTTTGTCGAGCCCGCGCAGGATCACCATGCGCTTCACGCCGCGCGCATCGGGGACCGCATCCGTTACCTCGGGCGTGCGTGCCGGCGCCGGCGTGATCACTTGCGGCTGGGGACGCGGCTGCGGCGCAGCCATCACGGCGCCGCCAGCGCAGAGAGCGGCGGCAACAGCGGAAACCAACGCAACGCGTTTCACTTCGCTTCACCTGCTCCGAACATGGCCTTGCTGACAAGGCCGATCAGATCGACCGAACCTTGCGTATTCTCGATTTCACCGCCGGCCGCGATCGGCATTTGCGATCCGCCCGGCTCGATTGAAACATACTGGTTGCCGAGCAGCCCGTCCGACGTGATGCGAGCCGACGAATCGTCGGGAAGCTTGATACTGCTCTCGAGCGCAAGCGTCACCACGGCGTTGTAGGTCATCGGATCGAGCGACAAGCGCGACACGGTGCCGACCTTGATTCCCGAGAGCCGGACGTCGGTGCCGATATTGACGCCATCGGCGCGATTGAACTTCGCCATCACCTCATAGCCCGAGATCGGACCGGCCCCGGTGCTGGAATAAGCGAACATGAGGAACGCAACCGCGATCGAGATCACGACCGCGCCAATCAACGTCTCGACCGCATTGTTCTGCATCGACTGCTTCCTTCGTGCCTCAGCTTGGCCGCCAGGCCTCGTAGTCGCCGGTTGCCGGCGGACGCTTGCCTTCGCTCCACAGGCTACCTTCCGGATGGTAGGCCTTGTCCGTGCCGGTGAGATTCGGCTCGTGGGCCACTTCCCACGTCTGCGTCTTCAACGGCTCGACGGTCGGCGGCTTGGCGAAGGTGTGATGCAGCCAGCCGTGCCACTCCGGCGGAACGCGCGAGGCTTCGACCGTGCCGGCATAGATCACCCAACGGCGCTTGCCGTCTTTCGTCTCGTAGTAGCGATTGCCGAAATTGTCGTCGCCGACCTTCTGGCCGGAATACCACGTGGTGACCAACGTGCCCGGCGTTGCGTCGCGCCACCAGACGAAGAGCTTACCCAACCAAGACAACATCAAGCCTTCCAACTCCTGTGCGGCGCGATCGGCCGCGGACTATAGGCGCGAGGCCCGACAACGCCAACCGGGACGCAAGACTTGTCCCTCCTTCTTGGCGGATGTTTGACCGGCATCTTGTCGTGGTGTCGCAACTCCGGCGTCTTTCCGTTTGAATTCCCGCGATTTTCGCCCAACGTCCGCGCGAGGCCGTGTCGTGTGACACCGCGCATTGTAACGCTGTCACATGTTTGATTCCTTTCATGCCCATCCTCGCGACAGCGACTCGGCAGCGGCGATTCGCGCGAGCCAATGCCCAGCAAGCGGCCGCCTCGCGGCCTCGGCTTGGACGCCAGGGGCTGTCTCTTGAGGCACCGACCGTGCGTCACTTTGGCCGCGCGCCATTCACTTTGTTGTCCACAAACTCTCCACAGCACCTGAGCCCTCAAGAATAACGCGCTGAATTTGATAGACGATTGAGCGCCCGGCTTATCCTCTAGATGTTTGGCTAAACCACAGCATCTAGGCCAAGTTCCCTCTTGCAATACAATCGGTGGGGTCATAGCCTAATCGTCCTTCGCCGGTCGTTTCGCGGCGGGGGCTCAAAGGCAAGGGTCGAGGAATTCGACGGGGACGCGTTTTCAAACGCCGTTTCCGTGAAGGCACCTCTTTGCCTGAGGGGGACCGAAACGGCAGCGTTTTAAGGGGGACTCACATGCGCGTCCGTCGTCTCTACACCGTTGAAGGCAAGTCGCCCTATGAGGGCATCAGCTTCCACACCGCGACCAGCGAGATCCGCAACCCGGATGGGTCGGTCGTCTTCCGGCACGAGGGTATCGAGATCCCCACGGAGTGGAGCCAGGTCGCCTGCGATGTGATGGCCCAGAAATATTTCCGCAGGGCCGGAGTCGCCGTGCGGCTGAAGGCCGTGAAGGAAGCCGACGTCCCCGAATTCCTGTGGCGGCAGGCGCCCGACAAATCGGCGCTGGATGGCTTGCCGGACAGCGAGAAGAAGTACATCGGCGAAGTGAGCGTGAAGCAGGTGTTCCACCGCCTCGCCGGCACGTGGACCTATTGGGGCTGGAAGGGCGGCTATTTCGACGCCGAGGACGATGCGCGCGCCTTCTATGACGAGATGTGCCACATGCTGGCGACGCAGCGGGCCGCGCCCAATTCGCCGCAATGGTTCAACACCGGGCTCCATTGGGCCTACGGCATCGATGGCCCGAGCCAGGGCCACTACTACGTCGATTTCAAATCGGGCGAGCTGACGAAGTCGTCGTCGGCCTACGAGCACCCGCAGCCGCATGCGTGCTTCATCCAGGGCGTGTCGGACGATCTCGTCAACGACGGCGGCATCATGGACCTCTGGACGCGCGAGGCGCGCCTGTTCAAATACGGCTCGGGCACGGGCACGAACTTCTCCAGCCTCAGAGGCGAGAACGAGCCGCTGTCGGGCGGCGGCAAGTCGTCGGGCCTGATGAGCTTCCTGAAGATCGGCGACCGCGCGGCGGGCGCGATCAAATCGGGCGGCACCACGCGGCGCGCGGCCAAGATGGTGATCGTCGACGCCGACCATCCCGACATCGAGCAGTTCATCAACTGGAAGGTGATCGAGGAGCAGAAGGTGGCCGCGATGGTCGCGGGCTCCAAGCTCTCGGCCCAGCATCTGAACGCGATCCTCAAGGCCTGCATCAACTGCGAGGGCTCGGGCGATGATTGCTTCGATCCGACGCGGAACCCCGCGCTCAAGCGCGAGATCAGGGCCGCGCGCAAGCTGTGCATCCCCGACAACTACATCGAGCGCGTGATCTCCTTCGCCAAGCAGGGCTACACGCATATCGACTTCCGCACCTACGACACCGACTGGGATTCCGAAGCCTATATGTCGGTCTCGGGTCAGAACTCGAACAACTCGGTGCGCGTCAGCGACGCGTTCCTGAACGCGGTCGCCGACGACGACCACTGGGACCTGAAGCGCCGCAAGGACGGCAAGCTGCACAAGCGCATGAGGGCGCGCGAGCTGTGGGAGCAGATCTCCCATGCCGCGTGGGCCTGCGCCGATCCCGGCATCCAGTTCCACACCACCGTCAACGACTGGCACACCTGCCCGAAAGGCGGCGAGATCCGCGCGTCCAATCCGTGCTCGGAATACATGTTCCTGGACGACACGGCCTGCAATCTCGCCTCGCTCAACCTGATGACCTTCCGCAAAGACGGCGACGACGGCGTGAAGCAGTTCGACACCGCCGCCTTCGAACACGCGGTCAGGCTGTGGACGATCGTGCTCGAAATCTCCGTGCTGATGGCGCAGTTCCCCTCGAAGGAGATCGCGACCCTCTCCTACGAGTACCGCACGCTCGGGCCTCGGCTACGCCAATATCGGCGGCCTTCTGATGGCGGCGGGCATTCCCTACGATTCGCGCGAGGGCCGCGCGATCGCGGGCGCGATCACCGCGATCCTGACCGGCGTGTCCTATGCGACGTCGGCCGAGATGGCGGGCGAGCTCGGCACCTTCCCGCGCTTCGACGAGAACCGCGACGCGATGCTGCGCGTGATCCGCAATCACCGCCGCGCCGCGCATGGCGAGACGGGAGGCTATGAGAGCCTGTCGACGCCGCCGGTTCCGCTCGATCACGCGGCGATCGCGAACAAGGCGCTGTCCGAGGCCGCGAAGTCGGCCTGGAACCAGGCGCTCAGCCTCGGCACCGCGTACGGCTTCCGCAACGCGCAGGCGACCGTGATCGCGCCGACGGGCACGATCGGGCTCCTGATGGATTGCGACACCACCGGCGTCGAGCCCGATTTCGCGCTGGTGAAATTCAAGAAGCTCGCGGGCGGCGGGTACTTCAAGATCATCAACCGCTGCGTGCCCGAGGCCTTGAGGACGCTCGGCTACGGCGAGGACCAGATCGCCGACATCGTGCGCTATGCCGTCGGCCACGGCACGCTCGCAGGCTCGAACGCGCTGAGCCACGGCGCGCTGCGCGCCAAGGGTTTCGGCAGCGCTGAGATCGACGCGGTCGAGCGCGCGCTCGAGCAGGCCTTCGACATCCGCTTCGTGTTCAACAAATGGACGCTCGGCGAGAAGTTCTGCACCGGCACGCTGGGCCTCAATGCCGCCCTGCTCGACCAGCCGGACTTCGACCTCCTGAAGACGCTCGGCTTCACCAGGGCCGAGATCGACGCGGCCAATCTGCATGTCTGCGGCGCCATGACGCTCGAAGGCGCGCCGCACATCAAGGACAAGCACCTGCCCGTGTTCGATTGCGCCAATCCGTGCGGCCGGCTCGGCAGGCGCTCGCTCTCGGTCGAGAGCCACATCCGGATGCTCGCGTCGTGCCAGCCGTTCATCTCGGGCGCGATCAGCAAGACCATCAACATGCCGAACGCCGCGACGGTCAAGGACTGCGGCGAGTCCTATCTGCTCTCCTGGAAGCTCGGCCTGAAAGCCAACGCGCTCTATCGCGACGGCTCCAAGCTGTCGCAGCCGCTCGCCTCGCAAGTGCTCCAGATCGGCGACGACGAGGATGAGATCGACGATCTGATCGCGCAGCCGCAGACGGTGCGGACCACGGTCGTCACCGAGCGCATCATCGAGAAGGTCATCGAGCGCATCCGCGCGCGCGAACGCGAGAAGCTGCCGCATCGCCGCAAGGGCTACACGCAGAAGGCCATCGTCGGCGGGCACAAAGTGTACTTGCGCACCGGCGAATACGAAGACGGCCGCGTGGGCGAGATCTTCATCGACATGCACAAGGAGGGTGCCGCCTTCCGCAGCCTGATGAACAATTTCGCCATCGCGATCTCGATCGGCCTGCAATACGGCGTGCCGATGGAGGAGTTCGTCGATGCCTTCACCTTCACGCGGTTTGAGCCCGCAGGGCTGGTGATCGGCAACGACTCGATCAAGAACGCGACCAGCGTGCTCGACTACATCTTCCGCGAGCTCGCGGTCAGCTATCTCGGCCGTCACGATCTCGCCCACGTCGTGCCGCATCATGACGACGATCTCGGCGGCGGCGTGAACGAAGGCGGCGCGGCGCGCGAATCGAGCGATCTCGCGCAAATCTCCAAGGTGGCGTCGTCGGGTTACGTGCGCGGCCAGCTCAATCAGTTCGTCGTCGTGCGCGGCGGCAACACGCTCCAGAAGATCGAGGCGCATGCCGAAGGCGCGCAGCTCCACGATCATGCCTATGACGACGAGGAGGCCGATGGGCTCGACATCGGCGTGCACATGAGAGACGCGTCGGAGAGCCCGCTCGCGGGCGTGAGGGCGACGCTCGAGACGCATTTCCCCGCCGAAGCCAAGGCGCCGCCGGGCAAGCGCGACATCCACGCCAAGCGCGCGGCCGAAGCCCGGCTCAAAGGCTATGAGGGCGACGCGTGCGGCCAATGCGGAAACTTCACGCTGCTGCGCAACGGCACATGCCTCAAGTGCGACACGTGCGGGGGGACGAGCGGGTGTTCGTGAATTGTGCGAAATAGTCACGCTACAGGGAAGCGTTAGATGCCCGACCTCATAACATTGATCGTGGTTTCGGTAACTGTCCTTATCGGGATCGGCACTACGCTTCTAATTAGCTCAAGGCGGCCGGCCACCAAAGGGGACACCGAAACCGCAATTGAACTTGCACGCCTAAGGGAGCGAGAAGGGCTTCTGTCCGGTCAGGTGGCGAAGGCTAACCAAGAGACAACGCAACTTAGAGGTGATCTCGCGCGCCGAGAGAATGAACTTGGCGATCTAAGGGAAAAGTCTGCGGCCAACGACGAAAGGATTAGTGCATTAGAACGTGAGTTGGCGCGGGAGAAGGAGCTAACTGCGTCAACTCAGGCAACGCTGAGCACGGCCTTAGAAGGTGTCACCGACGCCAAGGAGCACTTACAACGTGCGCTCAGTGAAATGTCACAAAAACTTTCGTCAGCAGAAACACTAGAAACGGAGCTTCGTGGTCAGCTCAGCCGGGCGGGTAACCACATCTCTGACAGAGACGACACTATCACAAATCTTCGCAGCGAACTCGACGACGTTCGTTCAAAGCTCTCCTCGAAGGAGAGCGACCTAGCAGCCTCCGCGGAACGCGAGACCGCACATCTGCGGACGATTTCCGAGCGAGATGGTCTACAGAAACAAGTTACGACTGAGTTCGAAAACATCGCGAACAGAATCCTTAGCGCGGCCACCGGTCAACTGTCAGAAAGGTCGAAAGAGTCTTTGGGTAACATTCTCGAACCTTTCAAGGCACAAATTGCAGCGTTTAAGGATAGGGTTGAGAGCACTCATATTGAGGATACGAAGCAACGCTCAGCCCTGGAAAACGAAATTAAGAATATTGCCCAGGCCAGTCAAACCATTGGAAAACAGGCGCAGAATCTCACTCAGGCACTAAAGGGTGACGCACAATTACGTGGCCGATGGGGTGAAATACGCTTGGAACGCGTCTTAGAGATGTCAGGATTGCAACGTGACCGAGAATTCGTAGTTCAAGGGGGCGATTTCAATATTAAGAGCGAAGATGGCGGGTCTCAGCGGCCAGACATCATTATACTTTTGCCGGAGAATCGGCACTTTGTGGTCGATTCTAAAATTTCGCTCACTGATTATTTGGAATACGAGTCAGCTGAGACGGAAGAGTTGCGCTTGGTTCCGTTGAAAAAATTGCTGAAATCCGTCCGCGCGCACATGGACGGTCTGGCGGCCAAAAATTATCAACACGCTGGCGCAATAAATTCTCACGACCTCGTATTTATGTACGTACCAATTGAGGGCGTGGCGGCACTCGTTCTTCGCACTGATCAAGACATGTTTCATTACGGCTGGAGCCGAAGGATCGTTATGGTTTCACCGTCAACGCTATTTGCGGTGATGCAGACGGTTGCGTCGATTTGGCGATACGAACGGCAAAGTCAGAATGCACAGGCAATCGCGGAGCAAGCGGGACTTCTCTATGACAAGTTGGCTGGGGCGGTGGGTGACTTAAACGACGTCTCTCATAAGATACAAGCTGCGGCCGATGCTCATGGCGAGGCAATGAAGAAGTTATCCACCGGTAAGGGAAATGCGCTTTTGCGCGCGCAAAGGCTGAAGTCGCTGGGTGTGAACTCAAGAAAGCAGTTGCCAGCCATCCTGTTTGATGGCGAATCGCACTCTGTTGGACTTGATGAAGAAGACGGGCGTTTGGAATACGTGGCTAAGGATGCCCAGGTTTTGGTGCCTATCAACGGTCACCAATAAGTCCAAGCGTCTCATTCATCCCTGATGTCCGAGAGCCAAATGGCGCAGTAAGGATAAATGCGGTCAAACTCGATTTATTCCCCTCGTTGAGGCACATGACGCCCTGTCTCCCCAACGCTCCAAATTCCGCGCGTGACGCACAAACAGTGCGCGCGAGCGGAACCCGGTGCGATGCAACCCCTCCCCGCCTGACACGTTAGCGATTAGGCGTGGGGCCGTAAGAACGGGGAGTTCCCGCCATGAAACACGCAATTGCTTTTGTTTCCGTGACCGCGCTCGCGCTGCTTTCGGCGTGCAGCACGTATTACGATCGCAGCTATTACAACGCGCGCGTCCAGAGCGTGCCCAGTCCCTATGTTGCAAGCGACGGTTACACGCAGGCGTGGCTCGACAGCTGCAGCCGTCGCTATCGCTCCTTCGATCCCGTGAGCGGGACGTATGTCGGCTTTGACGGGCAGGTGCACCCTTGCGTTCTTTAAGCCTCGCGCCGTGCACGTCGCCACGGCACAACGATCCGACAAACAGCCGTTATCGATTTCAGAAGAGAGCAGCTTGAGATGAAACCGCCCGCGGCTCACGCGGGCGGTTTCGTTTTGGACGCACACCCAGCGGTTCTTACGGAAGATTCGGAACAGGGTCAGCGGGTTAGGTGACGGCTGCTTTTGATCCTGCCCGAGAGTGTTGTCGGCGCTGTCGGCAACTTCGTCTGTCGTTTTGAACCTTATCGGCCCGTTGGTGCCAATGGTAACCTCGACGTACGTCGCGGGTTGCGTTCATCGCCCCGTTGAAGCGACGGGCATCGTCCGACAACAGGAATGGAGGGCTACCATGAAGTTTTTGATAACTTGGAATATTCCTCACGACCAATGGATCCCGGTGCTGAAGACCTTTACCTCGATGTCATCGGAAGAACGCGCCGATGCGGGTGAAGGCGTGGAAATCGTGGGCCGTTGGCACGATGTCGTGGCGCGGACGGGTGTCGCGATTTTGGAAGCGAAAGACGTCAAGGCGGTGCAGCGTTATGCGCTGCGTTGGAATCCGTACATGGCCCTCACCATCGCTCCGGTCGTCGAGGACGAGGACGCAGCGGCCGTCTATCGGAGTTTGGTTGGCGAGTAGTACGAGATCCTCACATGCGCTAAGCGCGCGCGCGATTTGAACGGCCTCATGATTGCATGAACCGCCCGCGGCACACGCGGGCGGTTCGTTTTTGGGGTCGTACTGCTCTAGCGATCACACATTGCTAACGGCCGGGATGGGGCCGAAAGCGCACATCGGACCGGTCGGGTGGGATGTCCGCTTCTGCCGAGTCGGCCCGGGGAATTTCACCCCGAGCCGCTCACAGATCCGGACTTGACACTCTCGCGTCATCCGGCTCGTGCCACCGCACGAAGGCTGCCGCCTTCCCCTTGAACATCGGGTTCCTCCCGTCGCCGGTTGACCCGAGCCAAATGGCGATGGCCCGCTCCCTTCGCTCCACGGGCATTACACCCGCTTCACCGCTACTACGGAGCAGTCCGTCCCTGCCCGGCGCATTGGTACTTTCGGCCTCGCGGTTGGAGCCGCTTGCGCCTTTTCCCTTGGCATCGCCGATCAGGTTCTCACGTTCCGTACAAAAGCCTGGTTGAGCTTCGCGCCGCCTACATGCCGGATGCCGCTCGGGCAGGCTTCAGGCTCCCCCCGAACTGATCCCGGAGGCATGGCGAGCCCCCGGTTTTGACATCGTCTAATCCGCTTTCGACACTTCATCGGCGGTTCGCTTGCGCTCGCCTCTCTCAACCGTGCCTGCCGGAATCTTTGTCCCGGCTTTTCCGCAACGTTCACCACTGTCGCTCTTGACGACAGCAGCTTGCGGGGGCTTGAGGCCAGTACCTGATCACCGGCCTCGAAGGGACCTCCTTCATCTCTCGTACAGTTGCGTACCGTCGGAACTCGGACGGCACTCGTGACACAACGCCAACAACGGACATTCCCGGTTGCGGCTGCGAACGATCGGATGTCGCCAAAAGCGGACTGTATTTCGCTCAGTCACGCAAAACCATGACGGAGTTGATGCCGATCGGTAGCGCCACGTGCAGGTACTGGCCGTGTACCTGCGCCAAACCCGCGGCGCTGCTAAGAACGCCATAGGCCGAAGCGGCGTAGAGTGCGGCAAAAGCTAAAATCGTCGCGGTGCGTTGTGTTGCGATGCTTATCTTTGCCATCTTGCGTGCCTTTTTTCCGATGAACCCAATGCGGGTCGAGTGCCCAAGAGTCCGTGCGACAGTGGTAGGCTGCTGGTGCGTGCCGGAACATGCTCGGAAACTACTCACCGCGTTTGCTCGGCTTTACGCAGCTCCGGCCATGACGCTCACCCAGAGCGCGCCGAGGAGACCAACGCGCGACAGGGCGCTGCCATACTCGCGGTGGTCGAGAAGCGTCACGATCAGGAGGAACAACAGCACCGCCGCAAGGGCCAGACCGAACATGCGATAGGGGCCGGCGAGAAGGATAGCGGCGCCGATATAGACGATACCCGCAGCGTATCGGTAGCCGGAGGGGTACTGACAGCGTGCGTAGATTTCACGCAATTGCCGTCGGCCGATGAGATTGAACAATCCTGCGCCCAGGAAGACTGCGATCAGAAGCCAGGTGAGAGAGGCCGAGAATGAAACGTCATTCATGGCGCCCACGCGCGCAGCAAGGTGGTGGGGACCGCATGGGGTAGGTCACGCGACACCGAGATATCGGGCGACAACCGTTACGATCACGATGACGCCTACGATGTAGATGATGCTGTTCATGACAATCTCCTCTGCGGTGAGAACACACGGCGCTAGCTTCCCTTGAGCGTGTCTTTGATCCCACCGAAGGCGTTCTGAATCGTGCCCTCGATCTTGTCGGCCCTGCCGTCCAACTCCAGCTTGGCGTCGCCGAGAGCTTTGCCCAGTGCTTGTTTCAC
>CAVPTF010000005.1:0-361780 GCA_963708555.1 uncultured Alphaproteobacteria bacterium
GAGATTTCTTTGCCATTTTTGAGCCTTCTTTCTCGCCGGTCGCTCAGCGAAGAGACGAGAGGCGCAAGTTTAGTCCAAATTCAGCGGTTCCGCGACTCGGGCTTCAGTCGAACGGGAGCCCTCGTCGGGGAGGGCGTGAAATCACACTGATCTCAAAGCCAATATTGCAAGCGGCGGCGTGACGGGTCTGTCCAGCACGACGTAACCCGAAGCTTCCAAACGCGCCTTATAAAGGGCGAATTCGCTTTCATTTGCGATGATGAGGAGCCCCGCATCCTCGCGCTTACCCGGCCGGTGGTAACGAATGGAACAGGTCATGTGAACGCTAAACTCCGCCACGCTTCCCTCGGACCGCTTGTTCTAGAGAGCGCGACTGAACCCTTCTAGCTTCGGAAACTACTTAGACGCGGGCGTGCGCAGGTGCCCTGTCCACAGTGAGTAGTTTCCGAAGCTAGCCCCACGGAACTTCGGCCCGCTATCACTTCCCGGTTGAGGGAACTGACCGAACAGGAAGAGAGAACGACATGGCTTTGCAGGACTTCCCGTCCGCTGCAAAAGCTCCGCGTGGCGACTTGGATGAAGCTGCCGAATTCGAAGCCGGGCTCATCGAGCTCATGCCCGGTGTGCGCAGTGTTGCCCAGTCATTGTCGGGACATCGGGAGCTTGCCGAGGATCTGGCCCAAGAGGCGTTGGCGAAGGCGTGGGGAGCTCGGCGATCGTTCACCCCGGGCAGCAATCTCAAGGCTTGGGTCTTTGCGATCCTTCGCAATGAATTGTATTCCCGCCAGCGCCGCGACTGGCGTCAAGTTCCTTGGAATGACGTCTTGGGGGTAACGATTGCAGCGCCGCCCGGAGAACAGCACTGGGCGCTTGAACTTTCAGATACAGCCTGCGCAATGCGAGGCTTGCCCGACCCGCAGCGTGAAGCCTTGATCCTGGTTGGGGTCGGCGGGTTTTCCCAAGATGACGCCGCGTCGCTCTCGAAGATCCCGGTAGGAACTGTAAAGAGCCGGGTTGGACGCGCCCGGAAGGCGCTGAAGGAAATATTGGACAGCGGGACGTCGCTACCGATCAAATCTCGTCCATCCAGTGGCGATGCCATGAATGACATTCTCGCGCAGCTCAGCCAACTTCATCCAATCCATGCGCGGCATACCGGTGGAATCGCCCGTTTGTCGCGGATCGGCAATCAGCCGGCATGAAGGGTTCATCATGAGCACCGAGGCGCAAAGGGACAACTATCGTGTCGACCTGAAGTGTCCAAACTGTGGCCGGCACGGCGCTGCGAAAGTCTCCGAAGAGGATTACCCTTTCACCGACAATCGGCGCTTCTCGGTGGATGAAGTCACGCCCGGCTTCAGCGTGCTGAACGCGGGTGGCGCCGTCACCGAGATGGAGATCGCCTGTAGCGAGTGCAACGTTTCGGCCAGGCCGAGCGGACCTTGTTCCGTCAACGTCGTGACGCGCAGCCCATCGCAGGTCGACGAGATTTCGCTGCGCGCCAACCCGCTTGGATATTTCCGCCGTCGCTGATTTCTTCGTGAGGCACGAATAGACCGAAGCCCTGCCTACCAGCGCCTTGGCCAGGGACTTCCTGCACCGCGGACGAGTCCGATCAGCAAGACGAGAAGCACCGCGCCGACCGTGGCATTGACGATCGCAGCGGTGATGCCCGCGCCAAGCTGGAAGCCGACCTGAGGCAGCAGCCACCCGCCGACATAGGCACCGAGGATCCCGATGACGATGTCACCGACGATGCCGAACCCGGTGCCTTGCACGATGTGACCGGCCAGCCACCCCGCAACGAGGCCCACCAATAGTATGACGAGAAGACTTCACCGGACATCATATCCTCCATAAGTCTCGCGTATCCGATTGGATACGCGGCGTTTCATTGCTTGATCAGTGCAGGTCGTTGCGGCGCACGCCAGCACCGAGCCCCTTCGACGCAACCGCAAGCTCGCGGCGGCGGACAACGATTTCGTCCCAGGAGGCGTTGTTCGGCAGGCCGTCCGCTTCCGCGCAAAATCCGCGCGCCTTCTCGTCGGCCCAAAGGGCCATCAAATCATGCGAAATCGCCAGAGTGGAGGGGAGCGGCTTGCGCCGGCCAAAACGCCGAAAGTGAGCCATGTTCGTACCTCGAAGTGTGGTCTGGACCTCGCTGACGGGCTCGCATCGTCAAAAGGCTTACGAGTAGCGCCGCGAGGCAAAAATCATTCCGAGACCGGCAATGACCGCGATGATTCCCGCGATGGTCGGGATCGGTACGTTGTGCTGTTCCTCGGCGCGTCACCTGAAGCGGCCCCACGTTCAGCACTTGCTTGGTTTCCGTGAACGTCACGTTCTGGACGATGAGCCCGGCAATTCCGAGCACCACCAGAACAACGCCGATCAGCAACAAGATTGCGCATCATCGTTTTATCCTTTGAGGTTTGGTGCGTGGCCGCTCAAAGTCTGCCGGACACGACCAAGACCAGCACGATAAGCAGGACGACGCCGAGGCCGCCGCCGCCATAGTAGCCGGTGCCGTAGAAGGGGCCTCCGCCAAGCCCGCTAAAGCCCCCAAGCAGCGCGATGATTAGAACGATGACCAGAATGGTTCCTAATGACATGGCGTTGGTTCCTCGTTGAGTTACGAAGCGGCTCCAGGCGACGGCGTGCTCGGAAATGATTGCGAACGCGCCCGTCATCGTCACCTGACGATGATGTTGCCTGTTGCGCCTCGCTCACCGGTGTCGCCGGGTGTTGCCGTGTTGCCGGTATCGCCCTGATCGCCGGTCGCTCCCGTTGCACCGGTGTCGCCGGTGTTGCCTTGATTTCCGGCGGCTCCAGTGGTGCCGGCTTCTCCTTGGCTACCTTGCGCGCCTGCCGGTCCCGGCGGACCAGCGACGACGGCTGGAACGCTAACATTGCAGGCGCTCAGTCCGAGCGCGCCAATCAGCAGCGCGGATGAAATCAGATGTTTCATGATGGTTTCTCCTATTTGAGAGTGAAATCGATGGCGGCGGAGATTGTGCCAATTCATTGGCTCGACCTTAGGCGCATGCAATGTTGCGGGGGAGCCTCGGAAACTACTCATTCGCTGTGCTCGTTCCCCAGCGATCAGGCCTGCGCCAGCTCACAAGGGGAAACCGGCGCCTCCGTTAGACGGCACCAGGATCTCTTGACATTTGTGTCGGCCAAGCGGTTTCAGCGAGCGCACGTCTCAGCATCACCGTTGCCCTGATAGCTCAGTCAGCCGCGCCTGATATTGCGCCTGCTGTGCTTCGTACTGCCTCATCTGTTCCTGATATTGCGCTTCCAGCACTCTGAATGTTCGTCCGCGGCGGCGTTCCTGAGCGTGATAGCGCGGTTCAGTTCCGCGGTTGCCGCGCGTTCTGCGGGCGATGAGGGAGTTGAAGCATGGCTCGCCACCGATGTGAGCGTCGTCACCGCAATGAGTGCCGCAATCGCCGCACCAGCCGAAATCCGTGTTCTCGTTTCCATTCGTGCCTCCAGCGTTTCCACGAGCAGTCGGGGATGTTCCCGACCGGAGGAGGAAATCGGGTCACACTGCGATTCTCAGCCGGAGATAGATAGCGACGGAACTACTCAGTGGTTGACCACTGAAGCTCTTGCCAATTCGATCGAATGTTTTCTGACGAACGGTGGCTTGCCCGGTCCACATCTTGTGGGCATGACCTCGCAATATGATCCCCGTCGTCCCCATATCCGTGGAGCTCATACCGAGCTATCGCCAAATCGTTGGACGCAACAGTCGAGCGGAGAGCCCGTCGGCAGGAAGGATCGCCACATGTTTACGGGGCGCAATGCGGATGAACTCGAAAGCTTGAGGAATGCCGAGATCAGAGCACCCGGCGTTTCGGGGGAGTACGCGATTGACACGTGGGAGGACGAAGGCGGAGGTCCGGACCGCCCCTTCGATCCGCGCGATCTTGTGCTTGCGACGCTCGCGGACAACGCGGGCTGGCGGGCATCCAACAATGTCGGCTGGCTGGCAAGCCATCCGCGCTCTGGCGCGCCGAAAGACGATGGCGCCCTAGCGACCGCATTAGCTTTCGCCGACAACGATGATGAAGACGATCATATCCTTCGCTGCCTCGGCGCTGCAGTCATCACGCGTTGGAACACGATCCCGACGAAGCTGCAAAAGGAGCTCTTCGACAACGCGAGTTCCATGGGAGATCTATTGCAGACGGACGTGCTGAAAGGCCAGATCGCCCGCTTCCTGCACAAACACAAGGATGACGCCGGTTAGGCTTACGTGCGTGCGCTTCAGTTTGTGCGAGCCTGTTTCGGCACCAGGAGAAATACATGGCGAAGGTCCTATGCGTTCTCTACGACGACCCGGTTGGCGGATATCCGAAGTCCTATGCGCGAGACGATATCCCGAAAATCGAAACCTATCCTGGCGGGCAAACCGCGCCTAAGCCGAAGCAAATCGACTTTACGCCCGGTGAGCTCCTCGGCTCCGTCTCGGGCGGGCTCGGATTGCGCAAATTCCTCGAGGGCGCGGGTCACAGCTTCGTCGTAACTTCGGACAAGGACGGCGAAGACTCGGTCTTCGAGCGCGAATTGCCCGATGCCGACATCGTCATTTCACAACCCTTCTGGCCCGCTTACCTGACCGCAGAACGGATCGCCAAGGCGAAAAATCTCAAGCTTGCGATCACCGCTGGCATCGGATCGGACCACGTCGATCTCCAGGCCGCCATCAAACGCGGCGTGACGGTCGCGGAAGTGACCTACAGCAACAGCGTCAGCGTCTCCGAGCACGTGGTCATGATGATACTGTCGTTGGTGCGCAACTACATCCCTTCCTACAAGTGGGTGACCGATGGCGGCTGGAATATCGCGGACTGCGTGTCCCGGTCTTACGATCTTGAGGCCATGAATGTCGGCACGGTTGCGGCCGGCCGCATCGGCCTGGCGGTCCTAAAGCGGCTCAAGCCGTTCGACGTCAGGCTTCACTACACGGATCGCCATCGCCTTCCATTGGAGGTCGAGAAGGACCTGAACCTCACCTTTCACGCAAACGTCGAATCGATGGTGCGTGTCTGCGACGTGGTTACGATCAACGCGCCGCTTCATCCTGAGACCGAACACCTCTTCAACGATGCCCTTATCGGCAAGATGAAGAGGGGTGCGTATCTGGTGAACACCGCGCGCGGCAAGATTTGCGATCGCGACGCGATCGTGCGCGCCTTGGAAAGCGGACAGCTCGCGGGTTACGCGGGCGACGTCTGGTATCCCCAGCCGGCGCCGGTCGACCATCCTTGGCGAACGATGCCGCATCACGGCATGACGCCCCACACGTCAGGAACGTCGCTGTCGGCGCAAGCACGTTACGCTGCCGGCACACGGGAGATCCTGGAATGCTGGTTTGAGGGTCGTCCGATCCGCGAGGAATATCTGATCGTGGATCGCGGCAAACTGGCGGGTGCCGGCGCCCACTCTTACAGCGTCAAGGCAGCGTAGTCTTGGCCATGTCGAGTGCGGGGGTTGCTCAACCCAATGACGGAGACACACGATGACGCGCTCGATCGATCGAAGTCTGATCCTCCAGGATTGTCTCAGTGACCTTACGCGCCGGGTCGGCCCTCCCCGCCAAGTCTGCGGTTTCAGCGATCAGACGGGCCTCTGTCACTGGCAAGGATGCGATGGCACGAAGCAGTGCGATGGCACTACGAGGCACAACGATGTGGCAATGGTCGGTGACTACAATCCGTGACCCAAGACCGACCAAGAGACATATTCTTCCTGCTGATCAATGAGGACCAGCAAAACCCGGCGCGAATCGCTGTCAACCTGAGTAGTTTCCGAACCTATCGCTGTATGGCTACGAGCACTACGGTTCGACGGCCTATCCCCGTTTGGTGGCCGCATGACTTGGAATGATCCAAACCGTTTTCGCGGAAACCCTCTTTTCCGAAACGCGTCGCTGCCGACCGTCGAACTGGTTCTGAGGTTCGGCAGGAAATGGTTGCAGCGTTTCCTGGAAAACGGTCCCCGTGGCGCCAGCGCGCTTGTGGCAGGGCTCGCCGCGCTTGTGGTGTGGCTGTTGTCGGGAGCTTTCATCGTGCAGCCGGACGAGCAAGGCATCGTGCTCAGATTTGGCGCTTTCGCCAGGACTGCGCCGCCCGGCATCAACTACCACCTGCCGTGGCCGGTCGAATCCGCGCTCACGCCGAGCGTCACACGAGAGAACCAGATCAATATCGGCTATCGCCTTGCAACGTCGGGAGTCTCAACCAGCGTTCCCGAGGAAAGCCTCTCCTTGACCGGCGACGAGAACATCGTCGACATCAATTTTACGGTCTACTGGCTGATCGATGATGCAGTCGCCTTCCTGTTCAACGTGCAGAATCCCGCCCTTCAGCCGGATGCGACGATCAAGGCGGTTGCCGAAAGCGCCATGCGCGAAGTGGTCGGCAAAAGCCAGATCGAGCCGATCCTGACCGCGAACCGCGAGGGGATCCAGCAAGATGTGCGCGAACTGATGCAGGCGATCCTTGCGTCCTATGGCGCCGGCGTCACGGTGACCCGGGTGCAGATGCAGAAAGCGGATCCGCCGGCCGAGGTCTTGAATGCCTACCGCGACGTGCAGGCAGCGCGCACGGATCAGGATCGCATGCGAAACGAGGCACTCGCTTACGCCAACAAGGCCGTGCCGGAAGCCCGCGGCGGGGCCGCGCGAATCGTGCAGCAGGCGGAAGGTTACAAGCAGCAGACGATCGCGCTCAGCCAGGGCGAAGCCCAGCGCTTCATTTCCATCTATGACCAATACAAACAGGCGCCGGAGGTCACACGACGGCGGATCTATATCGACACCATGCAGAGCATTTTCGCGGGGGTCGACAAGGTGATCGTGGACACCAACGGCGGCCCGGGTGTGGTGCCCTATCTGCCGCTGCCACAATTACGGCCGGGTCGTGCCGGGGCCGTACCTTCAGTCGCCAATTGAACTCAAGCCCGGATCGCGTGCGGACGGTTCTCTGCGGACACCTCCAGCAAAGGGAAGAGCATGTGGAGCACTGCGGAATGATCATCGTATGACGAAGCACATCCGTTCGCAGAAGTTCCGCAAAGCGGCCGCACTCACCCGCTCTGAACGAAGGGCGGCAAGTACCGATACTTGGGTGAAGCAACACCTCTCCGAGGTTCGCGATGTCGAAGCGGGCAAAAGGGCACGGCTGAAGGCGCTGCGCGATGCCCGCGACGCGGCCCTTTCAACAGACGTCGCAGGGCCGAGGGTGAAGCCGTGACACGTTCGAGCGTCTGACAAAGGCGCGTCGAGAACGATCATTGAGTCGGTTCCGGCCGTCGGCACTTTTTTGTTTCGTTTCGCCTGAACTGACACAGTGGCGTAATACTACGTCTTCTCTTTGCGATCGACCGCGGGAGGCGTCGGCTGCTCGGCTGAAACCGGGTCGGATGCTGGAAACGTGTTCTTGAGAGCGTCGTCGAGATCGTTTTCCTGATGCTTGCGCTTCTGGGCAGCGCTCTTCTCTTGAGGTGCCTGCTTCGATCCCGCTTTCATCGGTTTCTCCATCCACTCAAAGATGCTTCGGACAGTCCTACGAAGGGTCTCCTGTTGGTGAAATCATACGTGATAACTAAGCAGCAAAACCTCGCACGAATCGCTGTCAACCTGAGTAGTTTCCGAACCTATCGCTCATATGGCTACGAGGCCTACGGTCCTAATCGCCGTAGAGGAGGAAGCCAGAGGAGAAAGCCATGAAATTCCGTTCCCTGAACCGTGAGCTCGTCCACCGCGTGAGGGATGAGCAGAAGGCCGCGCGGCTGTATTGGACGGGACGGACCTCTAGGACGAAGTCTCTGACTGTCGCGACTTTGACTTTATCCCTATTGCTGACGTCCCTCGCGGTGGCTCAGAACAAGAAGAATCAAAATCCGGCGCCCAGCAAGCCGGGGGTTGTCCGCGAGAACGAGACGGGCGGCGGCAAACGGATAAATCCCACATCCCACACCTATCAAAAGGGCGAGCGCCTCTCTCTCGCGCATGGCACCTTTGACGAGGTTGCCGATTGGAATGCGCGTCATCTCGCGATGCCGGGGGAGGACCATCACTGGGTCTACTACGGAGACAACTATCTGCTCGCCCGCATCGACACCGGTGTCATCGTCGACATCGTGAAGGCATCGTGGGGTGCTGGGCGGGGATAAAGGCCTATTGAGCACAGCCTTATGCCCGACGTTGGCGATCCGCTGTCTCGGTCGCTGCGCTACCCAGGGCTGTCTGTCATACACACTCTAAGAGTGTGACGGATGTGACGCCCCCAACTGCCGAGATCTGTCGTGCCCTGAGACGCTTCAAGGACAAAATCAGACCATGAGCACGTCAGCCGTGAGCTCTCCCGCGGTTTCCCCGCGCGGCGAAAGAGGCTGCCGGTCCGGCAAGCGGTGATCGATGGTGAGGTCATCGTTGCGACGCCAGACCGGCTTTCCGACTTCAACGCGCTTCCGTCGTGGATCTGTAGCCAAGTCCTCGAGCCGCACGGGATCTCACGGCTATGTTTCATGGGACAATTCGTGGGAGCGCGAGGGCGAAAGCAGCTAAGCGGTTGGTCTATTACTACTTTTGCGCACCGTCAGGCGGACTCCCCGTCCGCCAGCGCCATTCGGTCCGTGTACGGAACTATGAGCGGCCGCTTCTATGGAGCACGCGATTTTCGCCAGCTAGAAGCCTAACGCTCGTCGACGGTAGCAAGGACGGTCTCGGCGCGAGCGGCACGCGCGAAACCGTAATTCCACCCGAGCGCTTCGCAGACTTCGCGCGCGACGTTGATGGCCTCATGGCGCGCCAGCCTCTTCCGATGGCCGGTGCGCGTGAGCTCGTAATCGGCGGCGATGCGCTGAACGGCTTGCCGGACCAGGACGTACCGCTCATCCGTTATGGACGGCGTGGGCGCCGATACCGTGCCGAGGCCCTCGTAGAAGAAGGACACGTCAAGCTCGAGAGCTCGGGCGACCTTATAGAGCTGGCCGGCCGTAAGTTCGGTCAGACCCTGCTCGTAGCTCTGGACTTGCTCGGTTGTGACGCCCAGCTTCTCCGCCAGCGCCGCCTGAGAGAGATTGCGCAGTTGCCTCGCTGCAACCAAGCGGCCTCCCACATGGAGTTCCGCATCGTAGATTGGCTTCAAGACTGCCCCCAGTCCGCTTAAGTCGCTTCCGACTCTGCACATAGTTTTCGGACGACAACTGTCCCAAATCAAGACACTTTTATGGAAACTATGGTTAACAGGGCTTTAATGTAGTGCGAAATGCTATCCGACCTATCCGACCGATTTTGCGAAGAATTTGTGTCAGTCGGCGAGGATGCACCGTTCGCCGGAATGCAGGAAAAATCTGTGGGCAACCTTGGCGCGTCACATATCTGTTGCAATCGGTGGCGCACATGAGGTTGATTTCGCCGGGGTCGGTCATGGGCGAGGTTCACAATGCAACAAATTCATGACGACGGAAGCGTGTCTCTCAAGGTCGATGTGTGGTTCGAAACCGACGGTTCCATCCGTCTCGCGTTACCCGGATCCTCCGAACCGCCGCTTCGCATAAAAGAACGATGCGGAACGCCCGAGCGGCCACCCGCGCCTGTTCAGATTTCTTGCGCAGTGCCTTCGTGAGAAAGGGGCTCCCGCCCCTCTGCCCTAGCCCTCGGACAACGCCGGATTGGCGATGTCACGGGATAATTCCAGCCGCTTGGCATCCATTCCCCTAGACTGCGCATAGCTGGTTGGGAATGGGTGCCGTGCTCGGAATGCGGCGTTCGGTGAGGTTCGCATTGGCGGCCGTATTCGCGGCGCCGCTGGGGGCATGCCTGTACGTGCCACCGGTTTGGGACATCACGGACCCGAACAACCAGGTCGACAGCATCAAGATCGGCGAGACAACCCGCAGCCAGGTGCTCTCGCTTGTAGGAAACGGCCCGTCCCTCTGCGCTGGCGCGTCCCAGCAGACATCGCGCTGGTATCGCTACAGCGGCACGCACAGCGCGGGACGTCTTGCGTATGCCGGCGGCGACCGGAAGTCGCTCGCCGAAACGCCGTGGTACCTGAACATCTATTTCAACGATCGCGGCGTCGTCGAAGCCATCGACACCAATCCTCCACCGCCCACCGAGTTGAAGGTCAGCGGTGTGCCATTCGAGCCGACCGACCGTGCGGGCGCACCGACCGCGCCGCCGCCCGAGTTGTTCCAAGACCGCTTCTGCGCGCCGTCGTGACAACGCAACTGTAGTGTTGTCAATGGGCGTCCAATGCGTCGGCATCGCGAAAATGGGTGATCGGTTTGAACGACTGCGGCAGGGCGCTGCTGAGCTCGAGGGCTTCTGAAAACGCCGCCTTGATCCGTCCAAGATCGTGCGCCAAGGCTGCGTCCTGCAATTGCTCGTTCAGATAGGCAACAGCGGGCCAGTGCCCCGGTGGTCCATTGACGGCCAACACGATCAGAATTCCACCGGCGATCAAGTCGCGCGACGAAGTCGTAGACGGAGGGATCCAGATCGTCGGCGGACCGCGCCGCAACGTAGACGAACAGCCCCCTCTCATAGCCAGGCGGCAGCTGGTGCTTCGCGCATGAACATCAACAGAACACCGCTCCTGTCCGGGCGCCAATCATCGCCAAGGAAATCGAAATAGCGCCAGGCGCAATGAAACGTGCGGCAGACGGAAGGGCGCGTGGCGTAGATCGAGCAGCCGCCCCCCTCGCATAGGTGTTTGCAGGGCGAGCCGGGCGTCTTCTGGAACTGGGGCGTGTCGATCAGCAGCGTGGTGCAACACGCGGCGCATTGGTTGCAGTCTCGCCCCGGCACCAGGTCCATCGACGGTCTCCTCGCCAGGCCCGTGTCTACCGCCGCTCAACGATGGATTGATGACACCGCGGTCGGCGGCTAGGGACAAACCGGGGCGGTTTGTGGCATGTTCCGCCCCCTTGAGATTCCGGAGGAAAGGTCAATGCGCTTTGTCAGTCTGATCCCGGCGGCCGTGGCTCTGTTCGTCGCCGGCGCGGCGTACGCGCAGGCATGGGATGTTTACACCAACCGCGAGGAGTTCTTTGCGGTCAATCTGCCCGGCGAGCCGAAGGCGACGACCGCCGCTTACAAGACGGCCAAGGGCACGACGCTGACGGCCAAGAAATACACCGCGGTGGCCCCGGCCGGGTCGCTGCTCTCGGGCACCTATTCGCTGACCGTGGTCGACTACAACAGCGCCAAAGGCGAGCTCGGCACGGCCATCGAGGAAGCCGCGGCGCGGTTCCGTTCGATGGGAAAGCTGACTTACGACGCCGTCAACATGCTCGACAACCACAGGAGCTGGCGGCAGACGGTCGAGACGGCCAACGAGCGCATCCTGACCGAGATCCTGGTCGCGCAAAACAACCGCCTCTACATCTCCGAGGCCGCGACCGCGCTCAACGCGCCGCCGCCGGCCCAATTCCAGGCCTCGCTCCAGATCCTGGACGCGAACGGGCAGCGCATCCGCCTGCAGCAGGCGGAATTGGCCGCGAACGCTGCGGCGAATGAAGTCATTCCGGTGACGCCGGCCCAGGTGGCCGAACGCTCTGCCGAGCTCGCCGCGCTTGTCACGGGCACGTGGCGGGTGAGCACGGGCGGGTCGTGCCAGACGGCCTATTTCAAATCGGCCGAGCGCTTGAAGACCAAGCGCAACGAAGAGGCGATAGCCGGCACGGTGACAAGTCAGGGCATGACCGTCAGCGGCCAGTTGATTATCGCAGGTCCGCGCGAAGGCCAGTTCATCAATGTGAACACCGACCGCGCCATCTTTCTGATGGACACGCTGCCGAACAACCAGCTCGGCTTCACGCCGATCGGCGAGCCGGTGCTGAGCTGGCCGGAAGTGAAGCTGGATCGCTGCACGGGTTAGCGCGCCGCGAAGAGTGAATAACGAAGGGGCGAGCGGTTGCTCGCCCCTTCGTCGTTTGGGGAACCGGAGGGACGCGGGCGAGTTGCCTCCCGGCAAACAGCCGATAGCGCCCCGCCTGATGGAGTTCTCCGAGTCGCGTCCCGACCAGCCCTCGCCTTCCGTTCTCGAACGCATCCAGAAGCTCATGGCCTCGCCGCCGGTCGAGTGGCGCACGCTGCGCAAGGGCTATACGGCGGCCGAGACTTGGCTCATGCGCTTCGAGAGCGGCAAGAGCGCGTTCGTCAAGCACGCGACGGACGAGCAGACCACCTCATGGCTCAAGAGCGAGCGCGCGGTTTACGAGGCGGTCCAGGGCGACTTCCTCCCCGATCTGCTGGGCTGGGACGGTGGCGACTTCCCGATCCTGATCCTGGAGGATTTGAGCCACGCGGCCACCGTCCCGCCATGGACGGAAGAGGCCATCGAGCGCGTGTTCGCACTGCTCGAGGTGCTCGCGCGGACGAAGCTCCCCGACACGTTCCGCCCGTTGACCAACTATCCCGAGCCGTTCGACGGATGGCATCAGATCGCGAAAGGCCCTGCCCCGTTCCTGCAGCTCGGGCTCGTACCGCCGCGCTGGCTCGATGCGGCGTTGCCGGCGTTGCTCCGAGCCGAGGCGGCGGCCGATCTCTCGGGCGACTCGCTCGTCCACACCGATCTCAGGAGCGACAACATCTTCTTCCACCGCAACCTGACGATGCTGATCGACTGGAATTGGGCGTCTCGCGGCAATCCGAAATTCGATCTCGTCTCGTGGCTTCCTTCGTTGCACACCGAAGGCGGGCCGCCGCCATGGGAGTTCACGGTGGATGAGCCGAACCTGATCGCGATGCAGGCGGGCTATCTCGCGCACCGGGTGGCGACGCCGCCGCACGACAACGAGTCGATCCGGCGTCTTCAGGAAAAGCAGCTGCGCTCGGCGCTGCCATGGGCCGCGAAGGCGCTCGGCCTGCCGCCGATCGATGTCGGCTGACACGAAAACCTGACGCGACCACGGAACACCCGCGCAATCCGCGCGTTCGTCTTCCGCCTCTCTTTCGGATATCCCCATGACCGCTCAGCCTTCCGATGCCCTTCCGAACGCGATCGATACCGAACGCCTCCTCGCCGAGTATCGCGAGACGATCATCAAGCTCGAGGCGCACGGATCGCCCGAGGAGCGCGCCGGGCTGTGGGATGTGCTTGGCACCATGCTTGCCGACATGAAGCGGCAGCAGGCGCTGATCCCCGCGGAACCGCGGCGCGCCCATTCGACTCTGAACAGAAAAGAGAAGCCCCGCCGGCAGGGGGGCGATCGCCGGGCGGGGCTTCTACTGTTTTACGCAGGTGGCGGTGTGCAACACAGTCTCACAGCCGCACGCGCCATGGCCAAAAGAACAGCTAACCCGCCGAAAGGTTGCGTGATTGCTGTGGATTATTCCGCGGCGACGTCATCCGAAGCCTCCGCGACGTCCGGTGCGCTCGCGTGACCGTGAAGAGGGCGAGGCACTGACAGCGCGTATCTGTCCGCTGTTGTACCTGTGAAGCGCCCACCGATGCGGAGGCTCCCGATGCTTCTCACCTATCAAAGATCGATGCTGATGGCCGCCATGGCCGTCGCCGGCTCCGTCGCCGGCGTTCTTCTGTTCGATGGTCCCGCCATCGCCCAGCCCGAGTGGAAGGAAGTCCCGCTCAAGGACGGCACGTACCGCCAGTACCAGGCCACGCACCGCACCGACACGGTCGACATTCCGGTGCGTCCGAACGGCGGCGAGATCGAGTACATGGTGAAGATGAAACAGGGCGACTCGATGGTCTATTCCTGGCGCGCCGTCGACATCGCCGCGCCCAACCGCCTGACCTCGGAATTCCATGGGCACACGGATCGCGCTCCGGGGACGACCGGCACGCTCATCTTCTACCGCAAGGGGGCCGGCGGCACGGAAAACGGCTCGCTCGATCGCGCCGTTCGACGGAATCCACGGCTGGTACCTGAAGAACGACACGGACCGGCCCGTGGTGGTGCGCTTGACGCTCGCCGGGTTTTACGAGGTCATCCCGAACCAGCTGCCGAACTGACGTCCTTCAGGCCAACATCGGCTGGTTGTCGCACGGCTCCGTCTGCTAGACGGGTGCCATGACCATTGAGATCGCCGAGAAGGACGCCGTCGCGACGCGCGAAGGCGAGCCGACGCTCCGCCGCACCATCGGCCTCTGGCAGATGGTGCTCTACGGCAGCGGCAGCATGCTGGGCTCCGGCATCTACGGCCTGATCGGACAGGCCGCGGGCGCGATGGGCGCGGCGGTCTGGGCGGCATTCCTGATCGCGCTGATCGGCGCCGGGCTGACGGCCTTCTCCTATGCGTCGCTCGGGTCGCGCTACCCGCGGGCCGGCGGCGCGGCCTATGTCACCCAGCGCGCCTACCGCCATGGGCTCTTGACCCACGGCGTCGGGATCGCGGTGGCGTGTTCGGGGCTCACCTCGATTGCGGCGGGCGCGCGGGTGATCGCGGACAATCTCGTCCGGCTGCCCGCGCTGGAGGCGTGGCCGCTGACGCTCCTCGCCGTGCTGTACCTGTTCGGGCTCGCGGCCATCGTCTATCGCGGCATCCGCGAGTCGATGTGGGTGAACGTGACGGCATCCGTGATCGAGGCCGGGGGACTCCTGCTCGTGATCATCGTCGGCATGCGCTTCTGGGGCACGCAGGACTCTGTTCGAGACGCCGTTCTCGGCCGCCGATGCGAGCGGATCGCTGGCGCTCGTTCTCTTGGTCCAGGGCGTGGTGCTGACGTTCTTCGCCTTTCTCGGATTCGAGGACACGCTGAACGTCGCCGAAGAAGTGAAGAACCCGAGCCGGACATTGCCTCTGGGCCTTCTGATGGCACTCGCGCTGACCGCGGTCCTCTATGTCGGCGTGGCGATCACGGCGGTCTCCGTCGTGCCCTGGCGCGAGCTGGCGCAGGCGGGCGCGCCGCTGGCCGAAGTGATGGCGCGCGCGGCGCCCTGGTTCCCGGGCTGGGCGTTCATCGCGCTCACGATCTTCGCGGTGGCGAACACCGGGCTGATCAACTTCATCACCGCGTCGCGCCTGCTCTACGGCATGGCGCGCGACAAACGGCTGCCGAAGTCGCTCGCCAAGGTGCATCCCGAGCGGCGCACGCCGCATGTGGCCGTGGCGGTGATCCTTCTGGTGCTGCTCGCGCTGGTGCTCGCGGGCAACGTGGCCGAACTCGCCGCGGCGACCGTGCTCCTGCTGCTGCTCGTGTTCTCGGTCGTCAACTCCGCGCTCGTCGTTCTGAAGCTGCGGCCGGACGAGCCGAAGGGAAGCTTCGAGATCCCGATCGTGGTGCCGATCCTGGGCGCCCTCGTCTGCATCACGCTGTTCGTGCTGCGCGTGCTGTCGGGCGGACAGGCCGGCCTGCGGGCGACGCTGATCGCGGGCACCCTGCTCGCGGGCGCGGCTCTGCTTTATGTTGCGATCAAACCCCATATTGGAGACGCCAAACGAACGGCGGACTGACCATGGGCACACGCGCCATCCCTTGCGTCCTGATGCGCGGCGGCACGTCGCGCGGACCGTATTTCCTCGCGTCCGATTTGCCGTCAGACCCCGCCGCGCGCGACGAGGTGCTGCTGCAGGTCATGGGCTCGGGTCACGAGCTGCAGGTGGACGGCATCGGCGGCGGCCATCCGCTGACGAGCAAAGTCGCGATCGTGAGTCCGTCGCGCGTGCCCGGGCGCCGATGTCGACTACCTGTTCGCGCAGGTGAATGTGAAGGAGCGCTTCGTCGACACGTCGCCCAATTGCGGAAACATGCTCGCGGGCGTCGGTCCGTTCGCGCTCGAAGCGGGACTGGTGCAAGCGAGCGACGGCGTCTCGGCCGTGCGCATCTACAACGTGAACACCAAGAAGCTGATCGAGGCGCGCATCCAGACGCCGGACGGCCACGTCGTCTATGACGGCGATGCGGCGATCGACGGCGTGCCGGGCACGGCGGCGCCGATCCATCTCGCGTTCCTGAACGCAGCGGGCGCGAAGACGGGCAAGCTGTTTCCGACCGGAAACAAGAAGGACGTCATCCAGGGCATCGAGTTCTCCTGCGTCGATGCGGCGATGCCGATCATCGCCTGCAAGGCGAGCGACATGGGCAAGACCGGATATGAATCGCCCGCCGAGTTCGCCGCCGACCGCGACTTCATGAAGCGGCTCGAAGCGATCCGGCTCGAAGCCGGCCGGCTGATGGGGCTCGGCGACGTGACGCAGCTCGTCATCCCGAAACCGGTGCTGGTCGCGCGGGCGCGCAACGGCGGGACGCTCACGGGGCGCTATTTCATGCCGCATGCCTGCCACAACGCGTTCGCCATCACGGGCGCGGTGGCGATGGGGACGGCCGCCGTCACGCCGGGGAGCGTGATCGCCGATGCCGCCGGCAATCCGAAGGTGCCCGCCGACATCGTGATCGAGCACCCCACGGGTTCGATCCAGGTCCGGCTCGAAAGCCGCGCCGGCGAGACGGCGCCGGTGGCCTATCTCGTGCGCACGGCGCGGCGGCTGTTCGAGGGCCGCGTGCTGGTGCGGGTGCCGGACTAGCGGCCCACGAACTCCAGCCAATCGCAGAGGATCGCGTTGAAGCGGTCCGGATCTTCCACGTTGGGCAGGTGGCGCGCGCCCGGGAAGGCGAAAAAGCGCCCGCCCGGGATCAAACGCGCAAGTCGTTCGTTCTCTTCATGGGAAGTAGCCTTATCGTCTTCGCCGTAGAGCACCAGCGCGGGCACGCGCACGCCCGGCAGCTCTGCGGTGAAATCGAAGTGGGAGAGAGCCGCCACAGTACCGCAATAGCCCTCGACCGTCGTCGCAGCGACGGTGTCGCGGATTTGTTGCCACCTTTTTGGATCGCGCGCGCGGAACGCGGGCGTGAGCCAGCGCTCCATCGTGGCGTCCGCGATCGGCTCGAGCGAATTTTGAGAGCGCGCCGCTTCCATGCGGGGCGCCCAGATCTCGCGCGCGTTCTTGAGCGCGGCGGGCGGGGCTTCGCACAGCATCAGCGACGCGACGCTTCGGCCGAAGCGCAACGCGAGCGCCTCGCCGATCATTCCGCCCACGGACAGTCCGACATAATCGACCGGCCCGATGTGCAGGGACTCGATCAGAATCGCCATGTCTGAAGCGAGTTCTTCGAGCGTGTAGTCGCCAGGGACCGGATCGCTGCCGCCGTGGCCTCGCAAATCAACACGTAAAATACGGAAACCGCGCGTGAGAAGGACAGGAACTTGCTCGGCCCACATTCCCGAATCGGCGGCGAGCGCATGCACGAAAAACACAGTACGCGGACCTTTTCCGATCAGGTCGTAGCGAAGCCTTCGCCGTCCGATCATCCGGAACATTAAGCAACCCTCTTCGTCCACACGCGAAAAAATCAGCGGTTCCGCGCGTTTACCGCGTTCGTGCTGCATGTACCCAAGATGAAGCTTCAAAAACAATTCGGCTGTTCACGGAACGGGCAAGCCATTGTCCCCGTTATGTTCTGGCGATCAAGGTGGGAGGGGTTGCCTGTTCGCCGCGGGGCGTATGCGTAGTCAGAAAGGAAGCGTCATCATGCGAAATGACGGCCAGAAATCAAACCGCGGTTTTGCTTCCATGGATCAGGCGAAGCAGCGTGAAATCGCTAGCAAAGGCGGCCAGAGCGTGCCGCCGGAGAAACGGAGCTTCTCGCAGGACCCGAATCTTGCAGCGACAGCCGGACGAAAGGGCGGAGAGTCCGTTCCTCCGGAGGTTCGCAGCTTTTCGCAGAACCGTGAGCTTGCCGCCGAAGCAGGACGCAAAGGCGGTTTGGCGCGAGGCTCCTCGATGCGTGAAGGATCGGCGCGCGAGGCTGCTGCAAAATCGCACTCGTACGAGACGGAAATCGGCCACGACGAGGAAGCAATTCCTCAGTCGAACAAGCAAGGCTCCGTTCCGACCCACAAGGCTGGCGAACAGTCGCACGGCGCGCGCTGAGGCGCTGCGTAGTGCGATCAGCGCGGCGGCAGTTTCACTGCCGCCGCGCGTTTGTTTTCAGATGTCGGCGTAGCACGCGACCTCATCGGCCGCGCCTTGCGTGGTGACCGCGCCGTAGCGCGCGGGACCGACATTGCGCGCATAGCGCCACAGCGCGCCCGAGCCGAATGACGACGTCTTGGGCTTCCACGATTTCTTGCGCTCGGCGAGCTCGGCGTCGGAGAGCTCGACATCGATCGTGCCCTTCACCGCGTCGAGCACGACGATATCGCCTTCGCGCAAGAGCCCGATCGGGCCGCCCTCTTGGGCCTCGGGACCGACATGGCCGACGCAGAAGCCGCGCGTGGCGCCTGAGAAACGTCCGTCGGTGATGAGCGCGACCTGCTCGGAAAGCCCCTGCCCGTAGAGCGCCGCGGTGGTCGAGAGCATCTCGCGCATGCCCGGACCGCCCTTCGGTCCCTCGTAGCGGATCACGATGACATCGCCGGGCTTGTAATTGCGCGCCTGCACCGCGGCGAACGCGTCCTCCTCGCAATCGAACACGCGCACGGGGCCGCGATGCTGCAGATGCTTCAGGCCCGCCACCTTCACGATCGCGCCTTCGGGCGCGAGGTTGCCCTTCAGACCGACGACGCCGCCCGTGGGTGCAAGCGGATTGCTCACCGGCCGCATCACCTTCTGGTTGGGATTGAATTTCACGTCGCGGATGTTCTCCGCGATCGTCTTGCCGGTCACCGTCATGCAGTCGCCGTGGATGAAGCCGCCGTCGAGCAACGTCCTGAGCAGCATCGGCACGCCGCCCGCTTCCCACATGTCTTTGGCGACGAATTCGCCGCCCGGCTTGAGCGAGGCGAGATAGGGCGTGCGCTTGAAGATGGCCGCCACGTCGAACAGATCGAACTTGATGCCGGCCTCGTTCGCCATCGCCGGGAGATGGAGCGCCGCGTTGGTCGAGCCGCCGGTGGCGGCGACGATGGTCGCGGCATTCTCGAACGCCTTCCGCGTGCAGATGTCGCGCGGGCGCAGGTTCTTCGCCAGCAGGCTCATCACCGCTTCGCCCGCCTTGTGCGCGTATTCGTCGCGCGAAATGACTTCCGCCGGCGGGCCGGCCGAGGCCGGCAGCGCGAGGCCGATCGCTTCGGACACGCAGGCCATGGTGTTCGCGGTAAATTGGCCGCCGCAGGCCCCTGCCCCGGGACACGCGACGCATTCGAGCTCGTGCAGATCTTTGCCGGACATGTTGCCGGCCGAATGTTTGCCGACCGCCTCGAACACATCGACCACGGTCACGTCCTTGCCGTGGAATTTTCCGGGCATGATCGTGCCGCCATAGAGGAACACCGACGGCACGTTCAGGCGCAGCATCGCCATCATCATGCCGGGCAAGCTCTTGTCGCAGCCCGCGATGCCGACAAGCGCGTCATAGCAATGGCCGCGCACGGTCAGCTCGACGGAATCGGCGATCACCTCGCGCGAGACGAGCGAGGATTTCATGCCCTCGTGCCCCATCGCGATGCCGTCGGTCACGGTGATGGTGCAGAACTCGCGCGGCGTGCCGCCGCCCTCCTTGACGCCCTTCTTCGCCGCTTGCGCCTGGCGCATCAGCGCGATGTTGCAGGGCGCGGCTTCGTTCCAGCAGGAGGCGACGCCGACGAACGGCCGGTGGATCTCCTCCTCGGTGAGCCCCATCGCGTAATAGTAGGAGCGGTGCGGCGCGCGCTCCGGACCTTCGGTCACATGGCGCGAAGGCAGCTTCGATTTGTCGAACATGGTCATGGCTACTCGTACCTTCTAGGTCGTCAGGCGGTTCACGGCTTCCTGCAGCCGTGAGGCAATTGCGGCATATTCCGCGCGTTTCTCTTTCTGCTCGTCGATGATCTCGGCCGGCGCTTTGGCGACGAAGGCGGCGTTCGACAATTTTGCCGTCGATCCGCGCGATCTCGTCTTCGGCCTTCTGATCTCCTTGGCAAGACGCGCGCGCTCCTTGTCGAGGTCGATGACATCGCCCAGCGGAAGCGCTGCGACCGCTTCGCCGATCACGAACTGGGCGGAGCCCTTCGGGATATCCGCGCTGACGCGCGCGCTCGACAACCGGGCGAGCGTCAACACCAGATCGCGGTGGCGGGCGAGCCGCGCCGAGCTCTCCTCGCTCGCATCCTTGAGGATGAGCGCGATGCGGGCCGCGGGCGGGACGTTCATCTCGGCGCGGACGCTGCGGATGTTGGCGACGAGATCGATCAGCCAGTTCATCTCCGTGCGCGCGTCGTCATGCGCGGGCAAGCCGGAAAGGTCCGGCCACGGCGAGAGCATCAGCATCGACGTGCGCGGCGTCGCGTGCTCGGCCATGCGCGCCCACAGCTCCTCGGTGATGAAGGGCATGAACGGATGCAGAAGCTGGAGGATGCGGTCGAGCACCCAGGCGGCCGTGTGGCGCGTCTCGCGCTTCTCGTTCTCATCGCCGCCGTTGAGCACCGGCTTGATGAATTCGAGATACCAGTCGCAGAACACGTCCCAGACGAAATGGTAGATCGCGCCCGCCGCCTCGTTGAAGCGATAGGCGGCAAGTCCGGCGTTCACTTCGGCCGCGGTGCGCGCGGTCTCGCCGACGATCCATTTGTTGACCGTCATCTCGACGGAAGCCGGGATCGAAGTCGAGCTTGCGGACGCATTCGTTCATCTCGCAGAAGCGCGCCGCGTTCCACAGCTTGGTGCCGAAGTTGCGGCAGGTCTCGACGCGCTGGAGGCCGAGGCGGATGTCGCGCCCCTGCCCCGCCGCGATGCACAGCGCGAAGCGCAGCGCGTCCGCGCCGTATTCGTCGATGATGTCGAGCGGATCGACGACGTTGCCCTTGGTCTTGGACATCTTCTGGCCGCGCTCGTCGAGCACGCGGTTATGGATGAAGACGTCGCGGAACGGCACATCGCCCATGAAATGCAGGCCCATCATCATCATGCGCGCGACCCAGAAGAAGATGATGTCGAACGCCGTGACGAGAACGGAGGTCGGATAGTAGCGCGCCAGCTCGGGCGTCTTGTCGGGCCAGCCGAGCGTCGAGAACGGCCACAGCGCGGACGAGAACCAGGTGTCGAGCACGTCTTCGTCGCGCGTGAGCTTCGCGGGTTTCCCGTAATGCTTCGCCGCGGCTGCGTTCGCTTCGGCTTCGGTTTCCTCGACGAAGATGTGGCCGTCCGGGCCGTACCACGCGGGAATCTGATGGCCCCACCAGAGCTGGCGCGAGATGCACCAGGGCTGGATGTTGCGCATCCAGTTGAAATAGACGTTCTCCCACTGCTCCGGGACGATCCGTGTACGTCCTTTTTCCACGGCCTCGATCGCCTTGGCGGCGAGCGGCGTGACGTTCAGGTACCATTGCTCGGTCAGATACGGCTCGAGCACGACGGTCTTGGTCTTCTCGTCGTGCGGAACGGCGTGGACGATGTCCTCGGCCTTCTCGAGCAGCCCTTCGGCTTCGAGATCGGCGACGACGCGCTTGCGCGCCTCGAAACGGTCGAGCCCGCGATAGGCCTCCGGGACCTCATCGTTCAGCTGAGCTTCGCGCGTCAAGATATTGATCAACGGGAGCTTATTGCGCCTGCCGACCTCGAAATCGTTGAAGTCGTGGCCGGGCGTGATCTTGACCGCGCCGGTGCCCTTCTCGGGATCGGAATACTCATCGGCGATGATCGGAATGAGCCGGTTCGCCAGCGGCAGCCGCGCCTTCTTGCCGACGAGGTCCTTGTAGCGCTCATCGTCCGGATGCACCGCGACGGCGACGTCGCCGAGCATCGTTTCGGGACGCGTGGTCGCGACCGTGATGAAGCGGCCCTCCTCGCCCTCGATCGGATATTTGATGTGCCAGAGCTTGCCCTTGACCTCGATGCTCTCGACTTCGAGATCGCTGACCGCGGTCTGCAGCCGCGGGTCCCAGTTCACCAGGCGCTTGTCCTTGTAGATCAGGCCTTGCTTGTGGAGCGCGACGAACACCTTCAGGACGGCGCGGGAAAGCCCCTCGTCCATCGTGAAGCGCTCGCGGCTCCAGTCGCAGGAGGCGCCGAGCCGGCGGAGCTGGCGCACGATCGTGCCGCCCGATTCCTCTTTCCACTTCCAGACTTCGGCGAGGAACGCTTCGCGGCCCATCTTGACCCGGCTCATCTGGCGTTCGGCGAGCTTGCGCTCGACGACGAGCTGGGTGGCGATGCCGGCGTGGTCCGTGCCGGGCTGCCAGAGCACGTTCTTGCCGCGCATGCGCTCGTAGCGCGCGAGCGCGTCCTGCAGCGTGTTGTTCAGCGCGTGCCCGATATGAAGGTTGCCCGTCACGTTCGGCGGCGGGATGACGATCGCGAACGACTCCACGCCGGGACGCGAGCCGGCGCGGAACGCCCCGGACTCCTCCCACTCCTTATAAAGGCGGGCTTCGACCTCTTTGGGACTAAACGTTTTATCGAGCATGAACGGGCCTTGATTCCTGCCCAGGGAAACAAAGGCTCGGAGCCTCCGGCGTCAAGAGCTTCCTCCCGTTCGATGCCTGCCCATACGTAGTCCTATTTGTGGTAGAATAGGACTATGATAGTGTGGCGTCGATGAACCCGAGCGTTTCAAAAACTGAAATCCTTGCCCGCGCTGCTGCATCCGCACGGCCGGTCGTTAACCATGGTTTGATTTCTATCAACCGGAAAAAAATCAAAGCGGGATGCGCGCCAAAAAAACGAAAATTTCGACGAGCAGACTGGTGCAAAGCATGATTATCCAACGATATCAGAAATCTACAGAAGGTCTCTCAGCAGCGGGATCAGCGGGAGATCGGCGGGCGGCATCGGGTAGCGCTCGGCGTTCAGCGCCAGGTCCTTGGGCCTGACCCAGGCCACCTTCTGGCCTTCGCGCGGCTGCGCGATCCCCTCCCAGCGGCGGCAGAGGAAAAGCGGCATCAGAAGATGGAAATCCGGATAGGTGTGTGACGCGAAGATGAAGGGCGCGAGACAGGCTTCCTTGATGGTGATGCCGAGCTCCTCGTTCATCTCGCGGATGACGGTGTCCTCGGGCTTCTCGCCCTGTTCCACCTTGCCGCCGGGGAACTCCCAGAGCCCCGCCATCGATTTGCCGTCCGGCCGCTGCGCGATCAGCACGCGGCCGTCGGGATCGATCAGCGCGCAGGCGGCAACGAGAACCAGGGGCCGTTCAGTCACTTATCGCCGAGTCTTCAGCTGCGGTAGGAGCCGTTGATGCGGATGTAGCCTTCCGTCAGGTCGCAGGTCCAGACGCGTGCCCTGCCCTTCGCCAGGCCCAAATCGACCGAGATCAGGACCTCGGAGCCCGACACCGCCTTGGTCGCAAGCTCCTCGCTATAGCCGGCCGCGCGCTCGCCCTTCTCGGCAACGACTTGATCGCCGAACATGATCTTGAGCTTGTCGCGGTCCGCGGGCTCACCGGCCTTTCCGACCGCCATGACGATCCGGCCCCAATTGGCGTCGCTGCCCGCGATCGCCGTCTTCACCAGCGGCGAATTGGCGATCGCAAGCGCGATCTTCTTCGCCGATTCGTTCGTCTGGGCGCCCAAGACATCGACCTGGATCAGCTTGGTGGCGCCCTCGCCGTCCTTCACGACCTGAAGCGCCAGGTCGAGCAGCACGGCGTTGAGCTTGTCCTTGAACTGATCCAGCCGCTTGTCGGTGGGCTTCGAGATCGCGGGATGGGACGCGCCACGGCCGGTGGCGAACATGAGCAGGGTGTCGCTGGTCGAGGTGTCGCTGTCGACGGTGATGCAGTTGAACGAGCGCTGTGCGCCTTCGGTCAGCAGCGGCTGCAGAACCGCGGCCGGCAGATTGGCGTCGGTGAACACGAAGGCGAGCATCGTCGCCATGTCGGGCGCGATCATCCCCGATCCCTTGGCGATGCCGTTGATGGTGACCCGGTGTCCGTCGATATAGGTCGTGGTGCTGGCGAGCTTCGGATAGGTGTCGGTGGTCATGATCGCCTCGGCCGCCGCACGCCAACCGCCCGCAGCACCGCTGTCCGCAAGCTGGCCGAGGATCTTGTTGATCTTCTGGTAGGGCAGCGGCTCGCCGATCACACCGGTCGAGGCCATGAACACTTCCTGCGCGCGGCAGCCGATGACGCCGGCCGCCGATTCGGCCACTTCGCGCACCCCGTCCTGTCCGGCCTTGCCGGTGAACGCGTTGGCGTTGCCGCTGTTCACGACCAGCACGCGGGCGGAACCCGTGGGGAGCTGCTTGCGGCACCATTCGACCGGCGCGGACGCGGTCTTGGATTGGGTGAAGACGCCGGCCACCTGGGTTCCCGGCGCGAGCACCATCATCAGGACATCCGTGCGGTCGCGGTACTTGATGCCCGCCTTCCCGGTCGAAAGCCGCACGCCCGCGAGCGGCGGCAGATTGACTGTGGTCTTGGGAGCGAGCGGAGACTTGGAATGGGTGGAACTCGAGGCCTTCGAATCGGAACCGGCGGTCTTTGCGGCAACAGGTTTCTTCACCGGCGCCGCCGGGGCTCTTTTAGGCGAACCCTTCGGCGCGGACTTTCCCCGCCCCGTGGTCTCTCCATGCATGGCCATGGCGCTGTTGCCCCCGCCCCGACGCGACTCGGTGCGCTCCTCCCGGCGGCGCGGATTAGGCCCAACCTGCGCGAATTGACAAGGGGGGGTCGCATTCTTATCTCTCGCACGTTCGTTATCGGGCGATCGGCGGCGGGAACCGGGGCGCCCGATAACCCTTTTGCGCTCGCGCTTCGCCCCTTTTCCCGGGCATTACGAGGACTTGATGCTCGCCCTCAATGGCCTGACCCAACGCAGTCAGAACTTGCTTGCCCGGTTCTTCGGGTCGGTCAACGATCGCAAGATCAAGCCAAAGACCCATCTGGTCACCCGGATTAACCAGCTCGAGCCCGAGTTCGAGAAGAAATCGAACGACGAGGTCCGGGCGCTTACCGCCGTGTTCAAGCAACGGCTGGCCAGCGGCGAGACCCTGGACGATCTCCTTCCCGAGGCCTTCGCGGCTGTCCGCGAGGCCGCCAAGCGCACGCTCGGCCAGCGCCATTTCGACGTGCAGCTCATCGGCGGCATCATGCTGCACGAAGGCCGTATCTCGGAAATGAAGACCGGTGAAGGCAAGACCCTGGTCGCCACCCTGCCCGTCTATCTGAACGCGCTCAGCGACAAGGGCGTCCACGTCGTCACCGTCAACGACTACCTGGCCAAGCGCGACTCCGAGTGGATGGGACAGGTCTACAGCTTCCTCGGGCTCTCGACCGGCGTGATCGTGCACGGGCTGACCGACGAGGAGCGGCGCCGGGCCTACCACTCGGATGTGACCTACGGGACGAACAACGAGTACGGCTTCGATTATCTGCGCGACAACATGAAGTATTCGCGCGATGCGATGGTTCAGCGCGGCCACCATTACGCGATCGTGGACGAAGTCGACTCCATCCTGATCGACGAGGCGCGTACGCCGCTGATCATCTCGGGCCCGACCGAGGACAATTCCGATCTCTACAAAAGGGTCGACAGCCTCATTCCCGGTCTGGAGAAGGAGGACTTCGAGCTCGACGAGAAGCAGCGCCAGGTGTCGCTCACCGAGGCCGGCAACGAGCACATGGTGCAGCTGCTGCGCGAGGTGGGCGTGCTCGAAGAGGGCGACCTCTACGACGTCAATAACATCGTCACGGTTCACCACGTGAACCAGGCGCTGAGAGCGCACAAGCTGTTCCAGAAGGACAAGGACTACATCGTCAAGGACAACAAGGTCGTCATCATCGACGAGTTCACCGGCCGCATGATGGAAGGCCGACGCTACTCCGACGGCTTGCACCAGGCGCTCGAAGCCAAGGAACACACGCATATCCAGTCGGAGAACGTGACGCTCGCCTCGATCACGTTCCAGAACTACTTCCGTCTCTACGGGAAGCTCGCGGGCATGACCGGCACGGCGATGACCGAAGCCCCCGAGTTCATGGACATCTACAATCTCGACGTCGTCGAGATTCCGACCAACCGGCCGATGATCCGCATCGATCATGATGACGAGGTCTATCGCACGCTCGACGAGAAGCAGACCGCCATCGTCGCGCAGATCGCGGATTGCCACCGGCGCGGACAGCCGGTGCTGGTCGGCACGGTGTCGATCGATAAATCCGAAGAGCTCGACGCCAAGCTCAAAGACCGCAAATACATCCGCGAGGTCGGCAAGGAGCTTGTCGAGAAGGCTGATAAGCTCGGCAAGGATCCAGACGCCCAGCAGTTTCGCGAGACCGGCGAATACCTGATCTCGCTTTCAAGCAAGTCCAATCCCATTCCGCACACCGTGCTGAACGCTCGTTACCACGAGCAGGAAGCCTATATCGTGGCGCAGGCGGGACGCTCGTACGGGGTCACCATCGCCACCAACATGGCGGGCCGCGGCACCGATATCCAGCTCGGCGGCAACCCGGACATGCGCATCCGGCTCGAGCTCGCCGACATCATCGACGAAGCGGAGAAGAACCGCCGCGCCGCAGGAGATCAGGGCGGAAGTCGCCGAGGACAAGCAGCGCGTGCTCGAGGCAGGCGGCTTGTTCATCCTCGGCACCGAGCGCCACGAGAGCCGGCGTATCGACAATCAGCTCCGCGGCCGGTCGGGCCGTCAGGGCGATCCGGGCGCATCGAAATTCTTCTTGAGCCTCAAAGACGACCTGATGCGGATTTTCGGCTCCGAGAAGATGGACGCCATCCTGCAACGGCTGGGTCTCGAAAAAGGCGAAGCGATCGCGCATCCCTGGGTCAACAGAGCGCTCGAGAAGGCGCAGCAGAAGGTCGAGGCGCGCAACTTCGATATCCGCAAGAACATCCTCAAATTCGACAACGTGCTCAACGATCAGCGCAAGGTAATCTACGAGCAACGGCTCGACATCATGACCGCCGAGCAGGTCGATGAGACGATCGCGGAGATGCGCGAGCAAGTCGTGGAGGACATGGTTACGCGCCACATTCCGGAGCGCGCCTATGCCGAACAATGGGACGCTCCGGGTCTCGAGGAAGAGGTCACCAAGGTTTTCGGCCTCCCGCTTCCCGTCGTCGAATGGGCGAAGGAAGAGGGCATCGCGGATGAAGAGATCCGCGAGCGCATCCAGGACGCGGTGAACCGCAAGGCCGCGGAACGCGCCGCGAATTTCGGCCCCGAGATCATGCGCTATCTGGAGAAGGCGATCCTGCTCCAGACGCTGGATGCCGACTGGCGCGAACACATCATCCAGCTCGAACATCTCCGCCAATATGTCGGCTTGCGCGGCTACGGCCAGCGCGATCCGCTGAACGAATACAAGGGCGAGGCGCTATCGCTCTTCGAGGGGCTGTTGCTTCGCCTGCGGACCGACACGATCCGCCAGCTCATGCATGTCCAGGTCAATCGCGGCGAGCCGCCGCCTATCCAGGAGCGCGAGCTGCCCCCGATGGAAGCGCATCACATCGACCCGCTGACCGGGGAAGACGAGATGGCTCCGCCCCCCAAGCTCTCGACCAAGGGTGTGCGGGTACGCGAAGCCGCGGACACCGATCGACCCGAACGACACCCGCACCTGGGGCAAAGTGAGCCGCAACGCCACCTGCCCTTGCGGGTCAGGCAAGAAGTTCAAGCACTGCCACGGCTCCCTTGAGGCCGATCAGGCTGCAGCCAGCCGATAGGTCCAGACGAGCGCCGGGAACAGGTTGAACCAGATTCGCGGCGAGGGTGCGCCGGCGACGTCAGCCGGGTCGAACGGGATAGGCGACCGTGGAAAGTTCGTCGCCTGGACGAACGGCATTCCCTTGGTACCAAGCTCCAACATCCCCTGAAGCAGGCGTTCCCGATCCTCGGGCGTCTTGGCGTAGAGCGGAAGGCACGACACGACCGCCGACAGCGGTCCGACGTTCAGGTGCTTGACGATCTCGGGCGCCTCGAATGCATCGCCGGCGATTATCCGGGCCGAAGGATAACGGCGGCGCAGCAGATCGCAGAACTCCGGCAGGTACTCGATCAGGATCAAGCGCTCGGGCGGGATCCCGCGGTCGACAAGCGCCCCCGTAACCGCTCCGGTTCCGGGGCCCAGTTCCACGATCGGGCCAGGGGTGGTCGGATCCACGGCCGCAGCCATGGCGCGCGACAGGAACGGACCGCTCGGCAGCAAGGCGGCAGTGACCAGCGGCGCCCGCATCCAGGCGCGCAGGAACACAAACTCATCCCAGGTGTCGGTTTCACGAAGGAACCCCGAACGCTCCAACTGTCCGCCTGCGGGTTTCGTCATCTTGTTTTTCTCCCGTTCACTTTCTGGGCAAATCTGGCGTGAAACCGCCTTGGAGCATAGAGGGCTACCGGCCGGCAACTCCCCATTGCCGGAGCGGTAACGCTCGAAATGGGACAGCGGCTATCGGCCGCTTCACGTCAGTCTGACCGTGCGCTCCGCATTAAAGTTTGCTAAGAGTCGACCGACACTAGCCTGCGAGGGGTCCCGATGCGTTGGAAAGCACTGTCGTGCGCCATTGCCGCTTGTGCGGGTGTGGCGCTAGCCAATACAGCCGTTATCGCCGCTACAGCACAGCAAGAGCGTGCAAAAAAGACCGCGGAGATCCCACGCTGCGGGGCGTCGCTCGGAACGCTCGCGGTCGAGCAGCCCACGCGCAATTGGTGGAGCGAGCTCCAACTCGGTTCGCCTGAAGCGCTGATCAAGGTGTTTGTTTCTCAGTCGGGTTGCTTCTCGTTGGTCGATCGCGGCGCCGGTCTTGCAGCCGCGCAACGCGAGCGCGCTCTGGCGAGCGGCGGTAACCTCCAGCAAGGCTCGAACATCGGCGGCGGTCAGATCGCGGCCGCCGACTACGTGATCATCCCCGACATCGTCTCGCAGAACGCGAATGCGCGCGGGAACAATTTTGGCGCCGCGCTGGGCGGACTTTTAGGCGCACGCAATCCGGTGCTCGGTCAGCTTGCGGGCAGCATCAGCATCAATTCGTCGACGGCTGACGTGACGCTCGCGATCACGGATGTGCGCTCCACGCGCCAGCTCGCGGTCATGGAAGGTCACTCCGAGAAGCGCGACATCGGTTTCGGCGTCGGCGGCGGCCTGTTCGGCGGCAGCGGCTACGGCCAGGCGGGTGCGACCGGTTACAACAACACCGAAATCGGCCAGGTCATCACGCTGGCCTATCTCGACGCATTCACGAAGATGGTCGATCAGCTCGGCGGTTTGCCGGTGGAAGGCGCCTCAGCCGCCAACGCGCAGCAGTCCGTCGTGGTGAACCGGCCGACTCGCATGTATCAGCAACCTTCGACGACGAGCACGCTCGTGCGTCCGCTCGATATCGGCGCGACGCTCTTTCCTACCGGCAACAAGAACGGCCTGATGTGGGAAGTGAAGGACGAAATCGGAAATCTGGGTTGGGTTTCGTCGATCACATTCGATCTCGCGAAGTAATTCGCAGCATCGCCAATTGAGCTAACCGCCTCCTCCGGAAACGGAGCGAGGCGGTTGGCTTTTCAGGTCGTCTCCAGACGTCCGATGTGGAGATATTTCTCGCGCCGCAAGCGCCTGAGATCATCCGAGGCGTGTTGGGACAGATCGCGCAACGCGCTCTCGATCGTGTTGCCGGCGGATTGGATTGCGGCTTGAGGCGCGCGATGCGCGCCGCCCACGGGCTCCGGCACGATACCGTCGATCACTTTGAGCTCAAGCAAATCCTGCGCGGTGATCTTCATCGCGGCGGCGGCATCGGCCGCCTTTTCGGATTTGTGCCACAGGATGGACGCGCATCCTTCGGGCGAGATGACGGAGTAGATCGCGTGTTCGAGCATGTAGACCTTGTTGGCCGTGGCAATCGCGACCGCGCCGCCTGATCCACCCTCGCCGATGATCGTCGCCACGAACGGCGTTCGCAGAGAGAGACAGGCCTGCGTCGAGCGCGCGATTGCCTCGGCCTGGCCGCGTTCCTCCGCGCCAATCCCCGGATAGGCGCCTGCAGTGTCGACGAGCGATATCACCGGCAGCTCGAAACGGTCGGCCATCTCCAAGAGGCGCTGAACCTTGCGATAGCCCTCGGGCATCGCCATGCCGAAATTGTGCTTCAGCCGCGACTTGGTGTCGTTGCCCTTCTCGTGGCCGACGACGGCGACCGGCTGGCCGCGGAAGCGTCCAAGTCCGGCGACGATCGCGCGGTCATCGCCGTAGAGACGATCGCCGGCGAGCGGCGTGAATTCACTGACGAGCGCTGCGATGTAGTCTGAGAAATGCGGCCGCGCAGGATGACGCGCCACTTGCGTCTTCTGCCAGGGCGTCAGCTTCGCATAGGTGTCCGCGATCATCTGCGCGGTCTTGCCTTGAAGGCGCGCGATCTCTTCGTCGATGTTAAGGCCGTTCGACTTCGCTTCGCTGTTTCCGTCCTTCGTGCCGAACTGACGCAGCTCCTCGATCTTGCCCTCGAGGTCGGCAATCTGTTTCTCGAAATCCAGGAATACGTTCATGTGCGCTGCCGGACGAAGCTGTTTTGGTAAGGTGTCAATCGACCCTCTCCCTGTCAATTTGCCGGATCACGGGTTAATTCCGGCTTCTCGCCCGGGCGCGCGCCAGGGGATGCGCCGCCTCGACGGTCCGCTTCAGCCTGTCGCCGGCGACATGGGTGTAGATCTGGGTCGTGGCGATGTCGGCATGGCCGAGCATCGTCTGCACGCTTCTCAAGTCCGCGCCGCCCTCGACGAGATGCGTCGCGAACGCATGGCGCAGCACGTGCGGCGAGAGGCGCAAAGGATCGATGCCCGCCTTGACGGCGAGGTCCTTCAGCATCTGATGACATCTGCGCCGGGTGAGATGCCCTTCCCGCCCCCGTGACGGAAAAAGGAAACGCGACGCCGCCGGAACCAGCTTCACGTCGCGCGGCAGAAACGATTCGCGGAGCGGAAGATACGCGTGAAGGGCTTCATGCGCGGCGGCGCCAAGCGGAGCGAGCCGTTCGCGGCCGCCCTTCCCTCGCACGTGCACGAAGCGCTGATTCGCGCGCACAGAGGACAAGGGCAGCGTCACCAGCTCGCTGATGCGCAACCCGGAGGCGTAGAGCATCTCGACGATGCAGAGCAGACGCGCGCCCTCGGCGTCGTCGGACGATTCGCCGCGTGCGGCCTCGACCAGCTTGAGCGTTTCGTCAGGCGACAAAATCTTCGGCAGTGGACGAGAAAGACGCGGCGCCTCGATGGCGCCGCACGGATCGTCGCGGCGAATGCCCTCGGCGTAGAGAAACGCGAAGAACCGGCGCAGCGCCGATAGCTTGCGCGCTTGGGAGGACGCCTTGAGGTCCGCCGCCGCGAGCGACTCCAGGAACGAGCGGATGTGATTGCGGCCCGCCTCCTTGAGGCTCGTGCGCGAGCGCGTGCAGCTTGCGGCGAAATCGAGAATATCGCGACGGTAAGCGTCAAGCGTGTTGGGTGACGCGCCACGCTCCGCGCTCATCATGTCGAGGAAGGAATCGACCAACGCCCTGTCCTGCGCGCTGCCTTGAGGCTTCTTCGCGCCGAGTCATCCGCCGCCCGAAATAGGAGCGGCGGCCGGCTGGACTTGCGCGCCTGTCCCGATGTTCGGCACGGGACGGAGAAGGAAGGCTTCGAGCGCCAACTCGCGAGCGCCGTCGCGGATGCCCGCCGTCTGGAGCGCGCGCACGAGACGTACGATGACATCGGGCGCGAGATCGCGTGCGCCCTGCGTGCCGAGCGCGGCAATGACGCCGAGCGCGACTTCTCCGCGCGCGCCCGCGAGCGAGGCGCGATCGATCCGCTGCATCAGCGCTTGCGGGGGTCTGCGTCCGGCCGACATCTGCGAGACAAGCGGCTGAACGGACACTTCCGCTTCCATCGGCAAGGCGCGGGTCATCGCATCGTAGAGCCCGAGAACCAGTGTCGCGCGCGAGACCAATGCTTCGCTCGGCGGCGGTGGTGGAGGTAGCGGCGGTGGCGGCGGCTCGGGCGGTGGCAGCGCCTGATCGGGCGGCGCCAGCGGATCGATCACCGCCGGCGGTGGCGGTTCAGGAGGAGCCGGGGGCGGCGGATTGGCGGTGAGCGCCAGGCCGCGCAACAGCGCAAGCGTCGTGAGGCTGTCGGCCTGCGTTGGCGCCGTAAACGCGAGAATGAGCTGAAGCTGATTGGCGACATCGGTCACAGCGGCCGGGTTCATGCTCAGGATGTTGAACCAGCGCGCGGCCGCATCCGTACGTCCGACAAGCAGAAGTGCGCGCATGTAGAGCTCGGACCAGTTGGCCCAGCCGCGAGCGGGCACGATCGCGGCCGCATCGTCCCCGAAGAGCAGCGCCACCTGTCGCAGCAGGCCCGCGGTTTCCCCGATCTCGAGCGCGGTGTGGATGAGAGCCGCCCGCTGTTCGGGATTGCCGGTCATCCGCAACGCTGCGCCGAGCCGCGCCAGCGCCTGCATCAACGGCTCCGAACGGGCAAGAGCCGACGCCACCGAAAGATCGCCGGGCGTGAATGTCGTGAGATCGAGAACCTCTCCGAACAGATCGGTCGGCAGCGCACCGGCCCGCAAGAGCTTCTCCGCGGCAGCGATCCGCAAGGGCGGCGGCGTCGCCGTCGACGCGGCGGCCATCAGACTGTCTGCCAGCCCGAGGCTCACCGCCATTTCCGCATTCATCGGCAAGTTCAGCCGCGAGAGCATCAACAGGTGCAGCGCGTCGGGAAGCGCGACGGTTTCCGGCGCGGTTCCCTGCCCGCTCGACAGGCCATCGAGGAGTACAAGGAACGACGGATCGGAAAGGCCCTGATCGGAGATGACGGTGCGCGTGAGCTCGAGCGCCGGATCGCGATTGACCGCGTAGCAGAAAGCGCGCAGCTGCACCCAGAACCGCTCCGCGCTCTGAAGCCGGTTGGCGGTGAGGTCGCCGCACGCGTCAAAATCACGGCCCGCGCGGATGAACGCTTCGGCCTGGAGTTGAAGAACTTCCGGATTGTTCGGCGCCTGGATGCGCGTCGCGAGATCGGCTGCATCGTTGACGGCCGCGCCATCGAGCAATTTGGACAAGCGCAGCGCGTTGAACGAGCGGTCGGAGCGACCGGGAGGGAGCGCTGCAGGCGTCAGCAGAACCTTGCGCAGGAGAAGGCTCGCCGCAACCGACGGCGTGGCCGGCGGCACGCCTTGCATCATGCCGATGATCGTCGTGCGATCGGATTTGGCCCAGGCGTCCTCCCCGAGCCCCTCCATCGCATCGAGCGTTCCGGCAATGGGCCCCTCGACCGTTCCGAGATCGCCAACCGCGACCGCCGACGCGTTCGCATTGAAGCGGCCCATCATTGTCTCGAACATCATCGGCTCGGGCATGGAGTCCGGAGCGGGCGCTGCTGGGACCGACTCCACTGGTGCGGAGCTTGGTGGCGTGTTCCCCGAAGGCAGCGGGACCACCTCCAGAGGCGCCGGCACCACAATCTGTGGCGGCAGGATGTTGCGGGGCTGTCCCGGCTGTTCACCCGCCGGATCAGGCGTCTGAGCGGACGCGGGCAATCCACCAAGAGTGAGCGCTAGGAGAACCGCGCGCGTGGCGGAATTCACTCGTGAAGGTCCTTTAGAGGGCATCTCACTTCGGGAAGCGGCTGTCCGGCAATGTCTCTTCAATCGTGCGCTGGGTCGGTTCGAGACGTCCGCCGTAAATGGCCAGCGCTCCCGCACCCAGGACCAATAGTAGCACGAACCCGACCAGCAGCTTCCAACCCATCTCAGGAAAATTCCCCGTGCGACTCAACACAATCAGGATAAGGGGAACTGGTGCCGTGAGCGCAAGTCCCGGTTCCCTACACTAGCGGAACACGGCGAAAGAGGTGTAAGCCGGGCCATGCGAAAGCTGGAGAAAACCTTGGTTTTGGTCGGCATGATGGGAGCCGGCAAGACGTCGGTCGGCCGTCGGCTGGCCAGCACGCTGGGCGTTCCTTTCCGGGACGCCGATGTCGAAATCGAGGCCGCCGCGGGGTGCACCATCAATGAAATCTTCGAGCGCTTCGGCGAACCTGCTTTCCGGAGCGGTGAACGCAAAGTGATCGCCCGGCTGCTCTCCGATCCGCCGCACGTGCTGGCCGCAGGCGGCGGCGCGTTCATCGACGCGGAAACGCGGGAAAGGATCAAGGAACGCGCCGTGTCGATCTGGCTGCGGGCGCCGATCGAACTTCTGATCCAGCGCGTGCTGCGCAAGGACACAAGGCCCCTGCTCCGCAACACCGACAGCCGCGCGACGCTCGAGCGCCTCTTGCGCGACCGCGAGCCGATCTACGCCGAGGCCGACATCGTCGTCGAATCCGACGAGGGTCCGCACGATGTCGTGGTCAAGCGGATCGTGGCCGCGCTCGATGACAGGGTTGAGCGGCGGAGCGCGACCATGACCACGTCCGTTCCCGTCTCGCTTGGGGAGCGCTCCTACCACATCCATATCGGCGAGAGGCTGATAGAGAGCGCCGGTGCGCTGCTTGCGCCGCATGTCGGGACCTCGGCCGCGCGGCGTGTGCCGGTCATCACCGATGAGACCGTCTCCAAGCTCTATTACTCGGCGTTCGCCGCAAGCCTCACCGGAGCAGGCCTGTTTCCGATTCCCATCGTGCTGCCCCCGGGCGAACAGACCAAGAGCTTCACCCATCTCGAACGGGTCGTCGATGCGCTCTTGAGCGCCAATGTCGAGCGCGGCTCGCTGATCGTGGCCTTGGGCGGCGGCGTCATCGGCGATCTCACCGGGTTTGCCGCGGGCGTGGTGAAACGCGGGATCGGTTTCGCGCAAGTACCGACGACACTGCTGGCCCAGGTCGATTCCTCCGTTGGCGGCAAGACGGCGATCAACACCGCTCACGGCAAGAACCTGGTCGGACTGTTCCACCAGCCTCGGGTCGTGATCGCAGATACGACTGTGCTCAAGACGCTGCCTCGCCGCGAACTGCTCGGCGGTTACGCCGAGGTGGTGAAATACGGGCTTCTCGGCGATGAGGCCTTCTTCTCATGGCTGGAGAACAGCGGCGAGAAGGCGCTCGGGGGCGACATGCAGGCGATCGCTCACGCCGTCGCGCATTCCTGCGTCATGAAGGCCTCGATCGTCGCCAGAGACGAACGCGAGGAGGGCGACCGCGCACTGCTGAACCTCGGTCACACGTTCGGCCATGCGCTCGAAGCGGCGACCGGCTATTCGGATCGGCTGCTGCATGGCGAGAGCGTCGCATTGGGCTGCGTGCTCGCGCTCAAGCTCTCCGCTGCTCTCGGACACGCGCGCGAGGCAGATGTCACGCGCGCCGAGCGTCATCTCGCAGGCGTCGGGCTGCCGACGCGGATCGCGCAGATCCCCGGGCCGCGGCCGAAACCCGATGAGCTGCTCGCCCATATGCGGCACGACAAGAAGGCCCAAGGCGGCCGGATGACGTTCATTCTCGCCAAGGGCATCGGACATGCCTTCATCACACGCGATGTCCCGGAAGAAGCAGTGCGCACGGTTCTTGCACAGGACTGAACGATGCGGCGCGCGTGATTCCGCCGAGCCGCTTTGCACGGATCACGAGCCATGACGTTCAATCTGACGATCTCGCTGTTTTCGATTTTCTCTCTGCTGATGCTGTCGGCATTCTTTGCCGGCTCCGAGACGGCGCTCACGGCCGTCTCGAAGGCGCGCATGCACCGTCTCGCGGCAGCGGGCTCGTGGCGCGCGAAGCAAGCGGTCAAGCTGATCGCGGACCGCGAGCGTCTGATCGGCGCGCTGCTGCTCGGCAACACATTCATCAACATCCTCGCCTCGGCGCTTGCGACGTCGGTGGCGCTGCAATTGTTCGACCGTGGCGGCGTCGCAATCGCGACGGTCGTGATGACCGCGATCATTCTCGTCTTCACAGAAGTCCTGCCGAAGACGCTCGCCATCACCCACACGGATCGGTTCGCGCTGACCGTCTCGGCGCTCGTGCGCCTGATCGTCGGCCTGCTCGCCCCGATCGTCTCGGCGGTGAGATGGATGGTCTGGCGCGTGCTCAATCTCTTCGGCATACGCGCCGACAAGGAGGCGCCGGTGCTCAGCGCGCGTGAGGAAATCCGCGGCGCGATCGAATTGCATCACCAGGAAGGCGGCGTGGAGCGCGAGCATGCGGAGATGCTGGGGGGCGTCCTCGACCTCGCCGATCTGCAGCTCGCCGACGTCATCGTCCACCGCAAGAACATGGAGATGCTCGACGGCAACGCGCCTCCCGAGGAGGTCGTCGAGCAGGTGCTCTCCTCCGGGCATACCCGCTTTCCGATCTGGCGCGATGATCCCGAGAACATCGTCGGCGTGCTTCACCTAAAGGTTCTCGTCCGCACGCTGATGGAGCGGAAGGGCTCGCTCAAGGGCCTCGATATCGTCTCGCTCGCCGCAGAGCCGTGGTATGTGCCCGATAAGACGACGCTGAAGGAACAGCTCAGCGCCTTTCGGGAACGGCGCGAGCACTTCGCCTTCGTCGTGGACGAGTATGGCGTGCTCCAGGGACTCGTCACGCTCGAGGACATCCTTGAAGAGGTCTTCGGCAAGATCCCCGAGGGCCGTCAACCGCCAGGAACCGAGCATATCCGTCCGCAAGCGGACGGTTCGTTCAATGTCGACGGCCAGATGCCGATCCGCGAGCTGAATCGTCAGCTGAACTGGGCGCTCCCCGGCAATACCGCAACGACGATCGCGGGCCTTGTCATCAGCGAGGCCCACGTGATCCCCGATGTCGGCCAGGTGTTCTCGTTCTACGGCTTCAAGTTCGAGATCCTGCGCCGGCAGCGCAATCAGATCACAGCGCTCCGCATCGTCCCGCCACCGCCTGAACTCGAAATGCTGGACGACGCCAGCGGCTAGTTGTTTTTGTCGCGTTTTCTTACGCCGAACCGCGCCGGGCGGCTTTGCCGCCCTTTTGTGAATAGGTGCGCAAAGCGCACCGGGCACTTCGGCGGAAAACGCTTAGCCCGCTTCGTCCGGCGTGAGCGTCACGAGGCTAAGCGCGTGCACGCGTTCGGCCAATTCCTCGGCCACTGCGGCGTAAACCTTTCGCTGGCGTTGAACGCGGTTCAACCCTGCGAAGCTCTCTGAAACGATGCGGATGCGGTAATGCGTCTCACCGCCCTCGCGCGCGCCGGCATGACCGGCGTGCTTCGCGCTCTCGTCTTCGATATCGAGCGCGAGCGGCGAAAGGGCCGCTTCGAGCTTCGCGCGCAGACGCGATGTCATATTGGCGCCTTGTTTCATGGCTTACCTGATGGAGAGCTCCGGCTCACTGTCAAGCGTTTCGTTTCCTTGTCTTTTAGAACTTGCGTCCCATAATCAACGTCATGAGTTCATACGCTTACCGGCCGAGATTCGGCTTCGACATTCGCATCCACCCGGACAAGCCACGCAGGCCGACGGTTGCGAAGCACTGCGCCAAGCCGGGGTGCACGGCGGCCGCAGAGGTGTATGCGCCGAAGACCCGGCAAGATATGAACGACCGGCAGTGGCTTTGCCGCGAGCATTTGCGCGAGCACAATCAGCGCTGGAACTATTTCGCCGGCATGAGCGACCAGGAAATCGAGCGCTTTTGCCTGGACGCGATCACCGGACACCGTCCGACCTGGCCGCTTGGTAAACGGGCGGCGAACCGGCCAGACGACAAGGAACGCACCCGCTCCGCTTGGAGCTACCGCTTCGAGGACGGTTTTGCCGTCTTCGAAGACGCCGCCGAGGCCGCCGCGCCGCCGCCGCCCAGGACCCGGCTGACCAAGGGACAACTCGACGCGCTGGCCGTGCTGAATCTTGAAGAAACGGCCACCTTGCACGACATCAAGGCGCGGTATAAGGAGCTTGTGAAACGGTTTCATCCCGACGCCAATGGCGGCGACCGGGGTACTGAAGAGCGGCTAAGGCAGGTCATCCGGGCTTACGGGCATCTCAGAGCGACTGGATTGGTGTGAGATTGCCGGCCTCGCCTTAAGGATGCGCCCGCTTCTCCTCGCGCCGCGCTCGCTCCCTCCTGCGGAAAACGACGGAACGAAGAATGGCGACTACTGCGAACGGTCTTGATCCTGCCTCAGCCCCGGACATGATGGTGGACGTGGGCAACACGTTCGGGCTCGACGTGGCCATGACGGTGCCCGCATTCTCGCGCCCGAACGAGTACGTGCCCGACGTCGACACCGCCTATGTGTTCGACCGCGAGACGACGCTCGCCATTCTCGCGGGCTTTGCCCACAACCGCCGCGTGATGATCCAGGGCTATCACGGCACCGGCAAATCGACGCATATCGAACAGGTCGCCGCGCGGCTGAACTGGCCCTGCGTGCGCGTCAACCTGGACTCGCATATCAGCCGCATCGATCTCGTCGGCAAGGACGCGATCGTGCTGAAGGACGGCAAGCAGGTGACCGAATTCCGCGAAGGAATCCTGCCCTGGGCGATCCAGCATCCGGTCTGCCTCTGCTTCGACGAATATGACGCCGGCAGGCCCGACGTGATGTTCGTGATCCAGCGCGTGCTGGAGCTGCAAGGCAAGCTGACGCTGCTCGACCAGAACCGCGTGATCCGTCCGCACGGCTCGTTCCGGTTGTTCTCGACGACGAATACGATCGGCTTGGGCGACACCTCGGGGCTCTATCACGGCACGCAGCAGATCAATCAGGGCCAGATGGACCGCTGGAACATCGTGGTCACGCTGAACTATCTGGCGCACGACACCGAGGTCGACATCGTGCTCGCCAAGGCGCCCTCGTACCAGACGGCGGAAGGCAAGAAGACGATCTCGGCCATGGTCCGCGTCGCCGACATGACGCGCAACGCGTTCATCAACGGCGACCTCTCGACGGTGATGAGCCCGCGCACGGTGATCACCTGGGCCGAGAACGCGGCGATCTTCGGCGATATCGGCTTCGCCTTCCGGGTCACGTTCCTGAACAAGTGCGACGAGCTGGAACGGCCAACGGTCGCGGAATTCTATCAGCGCTGCTTCGGCGAAGAGCTTCCCGAATCCGCCGCCAAGGTGATGGTGGCGTAAAAGGCGCGGGTCGCGTGAAGGCTCGGACGTGAAGAACGAAAATCCCTCGGATCCTTTCAAGCGCGCGGTGGCGGTCGCCGTGCGCTCGATTGCGGGCGAGCCGGAGCTCGAAGTCACGTTTTCTCCCGAAGCACCGATGCTGCGCGGCAAGAAGGCACGCCTTCCCCTGCCCTCGCGCTCGCTTCCGGCCGAGGAAGTGGCGGCGGTGAGAGGTGCTGGCGACGGCTACGCGCTGAGGCTCGCCTATCACGAAGACAGCATCGATCGCGAGATGAAGCCCATGGGCGGCGATGCGAGCGCGATCTTCGATGCGGCCGAGCAGGCGCGCGTCGAGGCGATCGGCGCGCTCGCGATGCCCGGCGTGAAGCAGAACCTGGCCGCCATCCTCGCGATGCGCTGCAAGGCGCACGGCTTGGGCGACGTGAAGGAACAGATCCAGGCGCCATTGACCGATGTGCTCGGGCTCATGGTGCGCGAGCGCCTGACCGGCGAGCCGCCGCCCGCGATCGCCAAGCGCGCGGTCGATCTGTGGCGGCCGTTCGTCGAGGCCAAGGTGGGCGTCGAGCTCGACAAGCTGAAGGATCGGATCCGCGACCAGCGGAGCTTCGCGAAGCTCACGCGCTCCATCCTCACCGGCCTCGAGCTTGCCGAGGAATATGTCGACGAGCCCGAAGGCGAGGAAGAAACGCCCGAGGAGACGAGCCAGGACCAGAGCGATTCCGACGATCAGTCCGAGGGCGAAGAGAGCGAGCCTTCCGCAAGTCGAAACCGACCAGAAGGAAACGAGCGAAGCGGGCGAGGAGGACACCGTCGACGTGAAGGCGGACATGTCCGATCAGGATTCGCAGGAGACGCGCGAAGGCAAGCGGCCGATGCGGCCGGACCTGCCGTTCTCCGATGTCGAGCGCTGGGACTACAAGGTCTTCACCTCGCAGTTCGACGAGGTGGTCAACGCCGAGGATCTCTGCGACGCCGAGGAGCTGACGCGGCTGCGCAATTTCCTCGATCAGCAGCTGGCGCCCGTGCAGGGCCTGGTGGCGCGGCTCGCGAACAAGCTTCAGCGCCTGTTGATGGCGCAGCAGAACCGCTCCTGGGACTTCGATCTCGAAGAAGGAATTCTCGACACCGCGCGGCTCTCGCGCGTCGTCATCGATCCGATGCATCCGCTCTCCTTCAAGATGGAGCGCGAGATGGATTTCCGCGACACCGTGGTCACGCTCCTGCTCGACAATTCGGGCTCGATGCGCGGACGGCCGATCATGGTGGCGGCGATGTGCGCCGATATCCTGTCGCGCACGCTCGAACGCTGCGCGGTCAAGGTCGAGGTGCTCGGCTTCACCACGCGCGCCTGGAAGGGCGGCCAATCGCGCGAGCGCTGGCTCGCCGACAGCAAGCCCGCGCATCCCGGCCGGCTGAACGATCTTCGCCACATCATCTACAAGGCGGCCGATGTGCCGGGCCGTCGCACGCGGCGCAATCTCGGCCTGATGATGCGCGAAGGCCTGCTCAAGGAGAACATCGACGGCGAGGCGCTGATCTGGGCGCATAGCCGCCTGATGGCGCGGCCCGAATCGCGGCGCATCCTGATGGTGATCTCGGACGGCGCGCCGGTGGACGATTCCACGCTCTCGGTCAATGCCGGAAATTATCTCGACAAGCATCTTGCGCCAGGTGATCGCCGAGATCGAAACGAAATCGCCGGTCGAGCTCGTCGCCATCGGCATCGGCCACGACGTGACCCGCTACTACCGGCGCGCGGTGACGATTCTCGATGCCGAAGAGCTGGGCGGCGCGATGACGGAGCAACTGATCGATCTGTTCGCCGACGACTCATCCCGCCGTGCTCCGGCATCGCCACGCCGGCGACGCCCGGTGCACTCGTCACGCGGACACACGCAACCGGCACGAGCGGGTATGTGATGCGCGTGCGGGGGGCCGGTCTCATCGCCGCCGGTCTTGTCGCCGCATGCGTGACGTTCCAGCCGACCGAGGCCGAGCCGATCGCGGTGAGCTCGGCGCCGATTCCGCTCTATCCCGACCAATCCCGGCGAACGGCGTGCGGGCGCCCTCTTCTACCGTGGCGGGCTTCTCCTTACGTCCGGCGAAAGGAGTTTCGGCGGCTTGTCCGATCTGGCCGTGAGCGCGGACGGGAGCGAGATCCTCGCGGTTTCAGATGGCGGACGCTGGCTGCGCGCGAAGCTGTACCTATGACCAGGCCGGCAATCTTGCGGGAATGAATTCTGTCGAAATGGCGCCGATGCTCAATGTCGCCGGCAGACCGATGCGAGGAGGAGCGCGCGACGCCGAAGGACTGACGCTCGAACGCGCGAACGATCTCCATGGACCGGTGATCGTCAGCTTCGAACGCAGAGTGCGTGTCTTGCGCTACGACCTCAGCAAGGGTTTCTCGGCGCTGCCGTCAGACCGTGCCCATCGGCGATTGGGTGCAGCCGCTCAGGACGAATGCGCAGCTCGAAGCGGTGACGCTGTTCAAGCCCGATACGCTGCTCGTGTTCGCGCGAATCGCGCATCGGGAGCGAGGACATCCGCGGCGCGCTCGAAGCCTATCCCGGCAACGGCCAGCCGCAGACGCGACGGCTCTCCGTGGTGCCGCACGATCCGTTCTCGGTGACGAGTGCGGCGAACGCACCCGATGGCGGACTCTTCCTGCTGGAACGCCGCTACTCGCTGCTGGGCGGCGTGGGCATGGAATTGCGCCATGTCGCGGCGAGCGAGGTGCACGAAGGCGCGCGGCTCGACGGCGACGTGCTCGCCAATCTCTCGTTCCAGGATGCAAATATCGACAACATGGAAGGGATCGCGGTGCGCCGCGGACCCAAAGGCGAGACGCTGCTCTACATGATTTCGGACAACAATTTCTCGCCGCTCCAGCGCACGCTGCTTCTGATGTTCGAATTGAGGCGATGACCCTCGCTAGGGTGTAACACCGTAGCTCGCCATTCTGGCTTCAACGGCGGGATCAATTCTAATCGCTTCGGCGATATCGGCGTTCCCTGCCGCGTCACCGCTCTTGATCTTGGCGACACCACGCCCGTAGAGCGAAGGCGCGAAGCGTGGTGCAAGGCGCAACGCCGCGTCGTAATCTCTCGATCGCCGACTGATACTGGCCGAGGCGCAAGTAGACAACGCCGCGCGAATCCAAAGCAGCTACGAAGTCCGGGCGAATGCTGAGCGCCTTGTCGCAGTCAGACAGAGCCTCCTGTACGCGGCCGGCAAGCGCCAGCGCGTCACAGCGACTGTTGTAGCCAACCGGGTCATCGGGGTTGTCCCGAATGATCGCGTCAAAATCGGCGATGGCTTCCGCGTAGCGTCCGGCTTGCATCCGGGCTCTACCCCGCGCGTTGAGAGCGTATCGGCTCCCGGGATTCCGCCTTACGGCTTCGTCGAGATCGGCCATGGCCTCCTCGGTTTTCGCCATGCCGAGGTAGACGCGCGCGCGACCGACAAGCGCGTCGGCGATAGGGCGGCTCGCGCCTGGATGACCGCTTCGAAATCCGCAAGCGCCAAATCGGGCTGGTTCGCAGCGATTGGCCCGCATGTACCCGCGCAGGACCCGAACGCGGAGATTTGCAGGATCCAAGCGAACCGCCTCGTCCAGATCGGCCAGCGCTCTGATCGACGCTCTCCTTTCGCGGCTATAGCGTTCGCTCGCTCGGCGTAGTTTTCCGCGAAGCCGGGCTTCAGACGGATGACCTCGCTGAAATCCGCGATCGCTTCATCAAACTTGCGTAGCGCGACGAAGATGCCGTCCGCGACGCTGATAGGCGAACGCCTGGTCGCTCGCATTGATGCGACGCGCGTTCAGCGCGCGGGTGCAGGACTCGATGCCCTCTTCGAACCTCTTCTGCTCCTGCGCGCTGCCCACAGGCGGAGAGGTCGCTGACGCTGCCGGCGAAGGCCGAGGTCGCAAAGTCCGATGTCGCAGAGAACAACGCAGCTGCAACGGAGCAATGTTCTCACGGCAGACGCGCGCGCCCGACTAAGTCCCTTCACGATCAGCCCCCGACCGGACGCGGCGAGCATAGCATCTGCAACCGAGCTGCGCTGTCGCTCTAGGGGCGCGATTATCGTTTGGGACTTGGTTACGCGGCGGCTTTGGCTTGCTTCTTCGCGATCTGGCGCTTGAGACGAAGGGCGCGGATCGACAGGTTGGCGTCGGGCGCCTTGAGCAGGAAGGCATCGAGCCCGCCCTGCCGGTCGATCGTCTTGAGCGCGATCATGCTGACCTTGAGCGAGTAAGACACGCCCGAGCGTGTCGCTCGCGAGCGTTACGGTCTGAAGGTTCGGCCGGAAGACGCGCTTGCGCTTGTTGTTGGCGTGGCTGACCAGATGCCCGCTCATCACGCCTTTACCAGTCAATTCGCAACGGCGTGCCATGGCCCGCTCCACTGCTCTAGGTTCAAAAGAGCGGCTCTCTTACGGAAGGGCTCCGCGACCGTCAAGGCCGACCGCCTTCCGGAGCGGTTGAGCACATTTCGTAACGAAACTTGTCCTAGGCGCGTCTTGTCATTTGTTCAGGAGCCGACAAATATCCTAAGGCACGGGGAATTCGGGGGAATTCGTTAAAAACCGAGGAACCTGACGATCATGAGAAGTACCCGTTACGGCGCGGTGGGTCTTGTCCTTGCCTCGCTGACGCTGCCGCTGCCCGTGATGGGCGCTGGCGGCGAGACTGTTGACCGCAGCACACCCGCGTCTACGCTCGAGCTCTCCTACGACTTGTATGTCGGCGGGATTGCGCTCGGGAAGGTCGCGATGTCGGCCCGTTTCCAGGGGACCGACTACAAGGCGATCTCGACGCTCGAGACCTCGGGCATCGTCAACGCCTTCTGGCAGTCGAAGATCGAGGCCGCATCCAACGGCCTGGTCCAGGAGGGCGATGTGCGCCCCGCGCTCTATGATTCCTATTCCCAGAACCGGAAGGACGAGCGCCGCCAAGTGACGCTCACCTTCGGACCGGAAGGGCCGAAGTCGCTCTTCTCCGATCCGCCCTACCCCGAGACCCGGTACAAGGTGAGCGAGGACCAGCAGCGCAGAACGCTGGACCCGCTGAGCGCGGCGGTCTTCCTCACCAACAGCGTCAACGCGGACAACGCCAAGCCTTGCGAAGCGACCGCCCCCGTGTTCGACGGCCGCCGCCGCTATGACGTCGCGCTGAGCTTCATGAAGAATGCCGACGTCCGCATGGACAACGGCCTGTATCGCGGGCCCGTCTCGGTCTGCCAGGTGCGCTACAACCAGATCGCCGGCTACCAGCAGACCCTGGTCGAGCAGGGCAAGAAGCTTCCCGCCGATGTTCGCCTGGGTCGACGCCGGTCCGGAGCAAGCTGGATCCGACTCGCCAGTTCATGCTGCCGCTGCGGGTTTGGGCCGAGACCGAGTACGGGATCGTGGTCGCGCTCGCATCGTCCGCCAAAGTGGACGGCGCAGGCGCTCGCGACGCGAACTGACGAGAGATCGCAAGGACTGAGGTTCTGGGGGCGCTCTATCCTGTCTGCGGCCCCAAAATCTAGCTTGCAGACGTCACCGGAAGTCGATATATTGTGCGTGAACGAATACTGACAAAGTGTGTTGTTAGTGATTCGGACACCGTTCGTTCGCGCACTGTTCCGGCGCTTTCCCCACTCATCCACAGGCGAGTTTTGGGCTGTGAGTTCCACGGCCGTTCCGCCGCTTGCGCACCATTTGCAAAAGCCGGAAGCTCGCGCGAAACGGGGCTAACCCGATGAGTCCTCAGAGTGCGCGGCGGGGAATTCCCCGCACCCCACAGCATCAGCGCCACGGCCGCTTGACCGCCGTTCTCGGACCCACCAACACCGGCAAGACCCATTTCGCGATCGAGCGGATGCTGGCGCACCGCTCGGGCATGATCGGGCTTCCGCTGCGGCTGCTCGCCCGCGAGGTGTTCGACAAGATCGTGCGCATCAAAGGCGCGGCCGATTGCGCGCTCATCACGGGCGAAGAGCGGGTTGTGCCGGCCCATCCCCGCTACTTCGTGTGCACCGTCGAGGCGATGCCGGTCGATATTCCGGTGGCGTTCCTCGCGGTGGACGAGATCCAGCTCACGACCGACCTCGAACGCGGACACGTCTTCACCGACCGGCTGCTGCATGCCCGCGGCGAAGAGGAGACGATGTGGCTGGGCGCGCTCACCATGAAGGGGGCGATCTCGCGGATCGCGCCCGAGGCGCATTTCATTACGCGGCCGCGGTTCTCGGATCTCGCCTATGCGGGACCGAAGAAGCTGTCGCGCCTGCCGCGGCGCTCGGCGATCGTCGCGTTCTCGGTCGAGGACGTCTACGGCCTCGCCGATACGATCCGCAGTCAGCGCGGCGGCGCGGCCGTCGTGCTGGGCGCGCTGTCGCCGCGCACGCGCAACGCGCAAGTCGCGCTCTATCAGTCCGGCGAGGTCGATTTCCTGATCGCGACCGATGCGATCGGCATGGGCATCAACATGGATGTCGATCATGTCGCGTTCGCCGCGCGCGACAAGTTCGACGGCGTGACCGTGCGTCCGCTGAGGCCCGAGGAAATCGGACAGATCGCCGGGCGCGCCGGCCGCTACATGAACGACGGCACGTTCGGCGTGACCGGTGACGCCGATCCCTTCGATGCCGAGCTTGTCGAGCAGGTCGAAAATCACCGCTACGATCCGGTGAAGGTCCTGCAGTGGCGCAACAGCGCGCTGGATTTCTCCTCGCTGGAGGCGCTGCTCGCGAGCCTGGATGCGCCGCCGCCGGCGCGCGGCCTCGTCAGGGCGCGGCCGGCATCCGATCACTTCACGCTGCAGACGCTTGCTCGTGACGAGGAGATCCGCGCGCTCACGCCGGCGCCCGCGGCGCTGCGCCTGCTGTGGCAGGCGTGTCAGCTCCCCGACTTCCGCAAGCTGACGCCGGACGAGCACTCGCGCCTGGTCGGTCAGATCTTCCGCCACTTGATCAGCGAGGACGGCGTGCTGCCCGACGACTGGCTCGCGCGCCAGATCGCGCGGCTCGATGTCGTCGATGGCGATGTCGACACGCTCTCGGGCCGTATCGCGCAGATCCGCACCTGGACCTATGCGGCGCACAAGCAGGGCTGGACGCGCGATCCCGCGCATTGGCAGGGCATCACGCGCGCGGTGGAGGACCGGCTCTCCGATGCGCTGCACGAGCGGCTGACGCAGCGCTTCATCGACCGCCGCACGGCGCTGCTGATGCGGCACTTGCGCGATGAAGAGCAGCTCGCGCTGTCGCTCGATGATTCAGGTGCGGTGTCGCTGGGCTCGGAGAATGTCGGCAAGCTCGACGGGTTCCACTTCGTGCCCGACCCGCGGGCCGAGGGGATTCACGGCCGCACATTGCGCGCCGCCGCGCTGAAGGGCCTCGAGGGCGAAATCATCGCGCGCGCCCGCGCGCTCATCGCGGCGGGCGACGATGCGATCCATTTGAGCGAACACGGCAGGCTCTGGTGGTCGGGCGCGGCGGTGGGGAAGCTCACGGCCGGACCTCATCCGCTCACGCCGGTGGTCGAGCTGATCGCCGACGATCTGCTGAAGGGCGAGTTGCGCGACGCCGTGCAGACGCGGCTGGCGGACTGGGTCGCTGCCCATATCGCGAGCGTGCTCGATCCGCTGGTGCCGCTGCGGAACGCGGCCGAGGCAAGGACGCTTCCGGGAGGCGGCACATTGCCGGGGCCGGCGCGCGGGCTTGCGTTCCAGCTCGCCGAGGCATTGGGCGCGATCGAGCGCCACAGCCCTGCCCTGCCCCATGACGTGCGCGGCGCCGCCCAGGCGCTTCGGCCGTTCGGCGTGCGCGTCGGCTGGCAGTCCGTCTATCTGCCGCGTCTCATCAAGCCGGCGCCCGTCGGCGCTGAGCCGCGCTGTTGTGGGCGATCCACGCGAAGCTCGACCGGATCCCGCCGCCGCCGCAGCCGGGCCTGACGTCGTTCGCGCTGAACAAGAACGACGAGTTCGAGGTGCCCGACGGTTTCCTCGCGCGCCGCGTTCTATCGGCGGCTGGGTGCGCGCGCGGTGCGGCTTGACATTCTCGAACGGATGGAAACCGTTCTCGCCGATGCCGCCAAACTCAAGAAGAACGCCGACGAGGTCATGAACGTGCTGGTTTCGCTTCTCGGCTGTGGTCATGCGGATGCGCTCGCGCTTCGTCAGCGTGCTCGGCTGGCGCCGGCAGGTGCGCGCGGCGAAGGACGGCGAGGCAAAGAGCCCGTTCCCGTCTGGGAGCGCGCAAGGCACGCGCGGACGCAAAAGCACCAGCGCGCGCGCAAGCCCGTCAAGTCGGACTCGCCCTTCGCCCTGCTCGCCGACCTCATCGACGTCGACTAGCCCCTTGAGCGAGTCGCTGCGCATCGACAAGTGGCTGTTTCATGCGCGGTTCTGCAAAACGCGCAACGATTGCGCAGGAGAAGGCCGAAGCCGGCCGTATCCGTCTCAACGGACAGCGGGTAGAAAAGGCCAGCGCCAATGTGCGCATCGGCGACGTGCTGACCTGCCGGTGGGCGGCAAGGTGGTCGCGTTGCGCGTCCTGCAATTGGGCGAACGGCGCGGCCCGGCGACGGAAGCGCAGACGCTCTACGAAGTGCTGCCGGATTAGAAGAACACGGGGAAGAGATGGCGGAGAGGACCTACAAGCGCATCGCGGTCGAGGAAGGGTTCAACTTTCCCGAGATCATGTCGGAGGCCGTGAAGGTCGCCGCCCAGCAGCCGCCCCTCATCAAGGCGCTGAATCCGTTCGGCGGCAGCGGCGGATTGTGGGACGCGCTGGGCTCGAAGCTGGGCGACCTCGGCGAGGGCCGCATCCGCCAGATGGATGCGGACGGGATCGACATGCAGCTGCTGTTGCTGTCGGCGCCCGGCGTGCAGTCGCTCGAAGCAGGACTCGCGACCGAGCTCGCGGCGATGGCCAACGACCGGCTGGCGGACGGCGTCGCGCAAGCATCCCGATCGCCTGACCGGCCTCGCCGCTCTGGCGCCGCAGAATCCGGACAAGGCGGCGCAGGAGCTGCAGCGCGCGGTGCGGACGCTGGGGCTGAAGGGCGCCGTGATCAACTCGCACACCAACGGCGAGTATCTCGACGACAGGAAGTACTGGCCGATCCTCGAATGCGCGGCCGCGCTCGACGTGCCGATCTACATCCATCCGCGCGATCCCTCGCCGCAGCTCGGCGGTCCGCTCGGGATACCGGGCTTCCTCGTCGGTTGGGGATGGGCGCTCGAAGTCGGCACGCATGCGATCCGGCTGATCGCGTCAGGCGTGTTCGACGAGATCCCCAAACTCAGGATCGTCATCGGTCACATGGGCGAGTGCATCCCGTTCCTGCTGCCGCGCCTCGACAACCGCTACACGCGCGACCGCGGTCCGAAGCGGAAATGGAGCCCGAGCGAGTACTTCAAGAACCATTTCGTGGTGACGACGAGCGGGATGAACTACCGCCCGCAACTGATGATGACGATCGAGGAGATCGGCGTCGACCGCGTGTTGTTCGCCGCCGACTGGCCGTTCGAGCCGTCCAAGGAGGCCGTCGAGGGCATCGAGAACGCGCCGCTCAGCGCTGCCGACAAGGCAAAGATATTCCACACCAACGCCGCGCGGGTATTTCGCTTATAGCTTGATCGAAGTGCTGCGGCGTCCTAAGTGACGCCTGCCTACTCGCTCCGCTTGGAGAATTCTATGACCTACGTCGTCACTGAAGCTTGCATCAAGTGCAAGTACATGGACTGCGTCGAGGTCTGCCCGGTCGATTGCTTCTACGAGGGCGAGAACATGCTCGTCATCCACCCCGACGAGTGCATCGATTGCGGGGTGTGCGAGCCCGAATGCCCGGCCGATGCGATCAAGCCCGATACCGAGCCGGGGCTGGAGAAGTGGCTCGAGGTCAACGCCGAGTACGCCAAGACCTGGCCCAATATCACCCAGAAGGGCCCGGCCCCCCCCGACGCCAAGGAATGGGAGGGGGTGCCGGACAAATTTGCCCGCTTCTTCAGCGACAAGCCGGGCGGCGGGTCCTGAAAAGGGACAAGGTTAAAGGCCAAGAAGGCGAGGTTTCTCAAGCCACAAGGCCCATTGAGCGTCACCTCGGCGGTGTCGTTCAATTCAGGATTAGTTCGTTTCTTCAAATGGTTGAGACCAGAATTCTTCTTCCCTTATTGCAACATTTGTGTTATGGTCCATGACGAAAATATTGGGATTGCGCGTCAGGTCTCTGCGCACGAGCTAGTCCAAGGGAGCACCGCTAAAACGGTGCGAGAGTAGCCGGCAGGTTTCCATTTCCCCGAAGTCGAAGCGGGCGCGGGCCTTATGGGCATGTGCGGTCGCGCCTCGAACTCGCGGGAATAGCCGGTACCCGAGGTCATAGGCTGTGCGCGCGCGCCGATAGCGCAAAACAGAAAGGTAGCTATGACCACTGCCGTGAAGAAGAAGGCCCCTGCCCCTGCTGTTGCTTCGAAGTCAGCTCCGGTAAAGGCGGCCCAAGCCAAAGTTCAGCCCAACCGCCAAGCCACCCGCCGCTAAGCCGGCTGCTCCCGTCAAGGCGGTAGCTCCGGCCGAAGCCGGCACCGCAGGCGCCCGCGAAGCCCGTGGCTGCGCTCAAGCCGCCACCGGTACCGGCAAAGCCGGTGGCGGCACCCAGAGTGAAGCACGAGTTCAAGGTGGGCGATTTCGTCGTCTATCCCGACCCATGGCGTCGGCCGGATCCAGAAGATCGACGAGCAGGAAGTGGCCGGCATCAAGCTCGAGCTGTTCGTGATCGGCTTCGAGAAGGACAAGATGATCCTTCGCGTGCCGACGATGAAGGCCAAGGCCGTGGGCATGCGCAAGCTGTCGAGCCCCGACGTCGTGGCGACCGCGCTCAACACGCTCAAGGGCCGCGCCCGCATCAAGCGCACGATGTGGAGCCGCCGCGCCCAGGAATACGAGGCGAAGATCAACTCGGGCGACCTCGTGTCGATCGCCGAGGTGGTCCGCGACCTCCACCGCGCGACCGGCCAGCCGGAACAGTCCTATAGCGAGCGGCAGCTCTACGAGGCGGCCCTGGCCCGCATGGCGCGCGAAGTCGCGGCCATCGAGCGGATCGACGAGCCTTCCGCCGTGAAGCGCGTCGAAAGCGCGCTGGTCAAGAAGGCCGCTTAGCTCATTTCGCCTGTGCGATATGCGACAGCCCGGAGGCAACTCCGGGCTGTTTGCGTTTCGGACTGTCCGAAATCCGCGTCCGGCTACTCGAGCACTTCGATGGCGGCGGGCGTGGTGATGGTGATCTCCGGCCCGTTGTAGAACTCGACCCAGCCGCGAACGCGGATGCGCTTGCCGGCGAGTGCAGGCACATCGAATTTCGCCTGCCGGAATGTCCTCATGTCCTCGGGCTCGATGGTCACCGTGAAATCGGTCCGGTAGTCGGCGCCGAAATTGATGAAGGCGCGGCCGCGCGTGACCGAGGCGGTGACCACGCTGCCCTCGACGATCTGGAACGATCCCATGCGGTTGCGGATGTCGTCGGGATCCTGCACGCGAAATCCGCCGCGCCACTGACCGAGGCGGCGCTCGCGTGCCTTCGGCTTCGGCGGCAAGAAGCGCCCTCGCGCAAGACGCGCTCGCGCGATCGGGCGCAGCGCGCACCTCGCCCGCCCGAAGCAGCGCGGCCTGAACCCACGTTCCATCGGCGAACACCTGGGCGATGGTGCGGCCATAGCGATCGCGAGCGGCATCGTCAGCCGGCGCGAGCGTGACGGTCCGGTCACGCAAGACGCTTGGAGAGTGCGTCACGCGCAGCTGCCGCTGCCGGCTCCGACGCCGCTTCACCGCCGGCGCCGACCGCGAGAACGCCCGACAGCCGCACCTCTTCGCCATCGGCGGTCGCGAACGCTCCGCCGTCCAAAGCGCGGGCGAAGCTGACCACGCGTGCACCGTTCAGCGGACATTCAGGCGCCTTGGCTACAGTCCGGCTTGCCGCTACCGACTCGTGCGCCGCGATACCGAACATGAATGTGGCGGCCAGCACCGAGGCGCACGTTCCAGTCCGTTTTTGGTAGAACACTCATGGATAGGCGATTATACGCCGGTGCTTCCGCTTCTGTCAGGCACCGGCCACAAGGAGAGTCGTCATGCCCCGTTGCAGCGCCTTCGTCCTGTCTGGCCGTCTGGCTGATCGCAACCGGCGCGCAGGCGCAGTCGGTCGCCACCAATCCCGCGCTTGCGCCCGCCGGACGGTATCGCGTCGTGCGCGATCATACGCAGGTCGTGTTCTCGGCCCTGCATCTTGGGCTCAGTCCCTATTTCGGCCGGATCGGCGGCGCGACGGGGAACATGACGTTCAGTCCGCTCGATCCCGCGCGGAGCACCGTCTCGATCGAGCTCGACCCGCGCAGCATCTCCACGATGAGCGACGCGGTGTCGCGCGCGCTCTGCGCGGACGATGCCTTCGCCTGCGCGAAGTCTCCGCGGATCGCGTTCCGCTCGACCTCGATCAAGCGCACCGGCGATTCGACCGGCGAGATCATCGGCGACCTGACGCTCGCCGGCGTGACCAAGCCCGTCACGTTGACGGCGCGCTTTCACGGCGGGATGCAAGGCCCTCTGGGACAAGACAATTATCAGCTTGGATTCTCCGCCGAGACGACGATCAAGCGCAGCGATTTCGGGCTGACCAAGATGATCTGGAATCCCGACGGTGAGCGACGAGATGAAGCTCCTCATCGCGGCCGAGTTCGAACAGGAACAGCGCTGATCTCACGCGATGATCTGGAGCAACAGCAGAGTCCGCTACGGCGCCGTCGCGATGACGCTGCACTGGCTGATGGCGGCGATGATCCTGTTCATGCTGGGGCTCGGTTTCTTCATGACGAGGCTGGACGAGACCGATGAGCGGACGTTCCCGCTGTTCCAGCTCCACAAATCGATCGGGTTGACCATCCTGATGCTCAGCGTCGTGCGTCTGGTGTGGCGCCTCGCCAATCCGATTCCGGCGTTGCCCTCGGGGATGAGCGCCTGGGAACGCTTCGCCGCCCGTGGCGTCCATGTGCTGTTCTACGTGCTGATGATCGCGATCCCGCTGCATGGGCTGGGCGACGGTGTCCTCCGCGCCGCTCGCGGTGCCGACGATGTGGTTCGGCCTGTTCGAGTGGCCGCACATCCCGTTCCTGGCCGATCTGCCGCGCGCCGAGAAGCGGGTGATCGAAGAGCCCCTTGCGGTAACACATTCCCTCCTTGCGCTGGCGATGCTGGGGCTTGTGGTGCTTCATGCGGCCGCGGCGCTCAAGCACCAGTTCCGGGATAAGGACGACGTGTTGAAACGCATGCTGCCTTGGACGAAACTGCCCACATGAGGCGACTCATCCTTCTCGCCGTCGCGATCGCGCTGATGTCGCCGGCTGCACAGGCCGCGCAGTGGAAGGTCGATGCGGCCAAGAGCACGCTCGGCTTTGTCGTGACCTGGGACCGCGAGCCGTTCCGTGCGTCGTTCAAGCGCTGGACGGCCGACTATCGATTTCGATCCGGCCGATCTCGCCCACGCCAAAGCCGACGTGACGATCGATATCGCGAGCTATACCTCCGAGGACCCGGAGAACGACAAATACCGCGTGGGACCGAACGGGCTCGACGTCCGCCGCTTTGCGCAGGCGAAATTCGTGAGCAAGAGCTTCCGCGAGGTGAGCCCGGGACGCTACGAAGCGGTGGCCGATCTCACGCTTCACGGCATCACGAAGGAAGTGAAGCTGCCCTTCGCGCTCGCGATCAATGGGAGCTCCGCCCACATGACGGGCGAGCTGACGCTGTCGCGCGTCGATTTCGGCGTGGGAACGGGCAGCACCTGGGGCATCGACTGGTCGTCCGAGCGCACGGTGTCCCATGCGGTGAAGGTCACCGTCGATCTTCTCGCAACACGAATGCCTTAGCAGGCTACATTCAACCGATGTCTCAGAGTTCCGCCGCAGCGAGCGACGCGCATCGAGGCCGCCAGTGAGGGCGCCATCGCCGAGGCCGCGCGGCTTCTTGCGCGAGGGCCGGCTGGTCGCGTTCCCCACGGAGACGGTCTACGGCCTCGGCGCGAACGCGCTGGACGAGGCCGCAGTGGTTTCGGTTTTTGCGGCGAAGGAGCGGCCGCGTTTCAATCCGCTGATCGTGCATGTGCTCGGGCGCGCGGATGCGGAGACGCATGTCGCGTTCAATCCGATCGCGCAGAAACTCGCCGACGCGTTCTGGCCCGGCGCTTTGACGCTGGTTTTGCCGCGCCGCGAGGGATCGTCGCTGTCGCTGTTGGCGAGCGCCGGCCTCGATACGGTGGCGCTGCGAGCGCCCAATCATCCTATCGCGCGCGCGCTGCTCACGCGTGGCCGGCATTCCCATCGCCGCGCCAAGCGCCAATCGTGCGGGCTCGGTGAGCCCGACGACGGCCGATCATGTGGCGCGCGATCTCTACAACCGCGTCGATCTCATCCTCGATGCAGGACCGTGTCCGATCGGGATCGAGTCGACGGTGATCGGTTTCGAGAACGGCGAGCCGGTTCTGCTGCGGCCCGGTGCGATCACGCGAGAGGCGATCGAGGGCATTGCCGGCCCCCTCGCCGATCCCACCAAGGGCGACATCCGCGCGCCCGGCATGATGTCCAGCCACTATGCGCCACGCGCCCGGCTGCGGCTCGATATCCACGAGGTCAGGCCGGGCGAGGCACTGCTGGCGTTCGGGCCGACCGTGCCGACCTCCGCCGAACCGGATGTGCAATCTCGAGCCCCCGCGGCGATCTCGCTGAAGCAGCAGCGAATTTGTTCGCCATGCTGAGGCAGCTGGACCAGCCGGGCGTGTCGACGATCGCGGTGATGCGCGTGCCCGACCGAGGGCTCGGCGAAGCGATCAACGACCGCCTGCGCCGCGCGGCCGCACCGCGCGAGGCGACGCCATGAGCGTGCTCGATCCGGCGATCGCGCGCGCGACTCAAGGAGGCGGCTGGACAGGACGGCTGGAGCGAAAACGCGAGCGAGATCGCGCCTCATCTCGTCGAGCTGCGCGGGCGCTGGAAGGGCGAGACGCCGCTGCTGCTGAGGCCGGCGAGCACGGAAGCCGTCTCGCGCATCCTCGCGCTCTGCAACGAGAGCGGAACGGCCATCGTGCCTCAGGGCGGCAACACGGGGCTCGTCGGCGGACAGATCCCGACGCGCGGCGAAGTGCTGCTCTCGCTCGAACGCATGACGCGCATCCGCACGGTGTCGCCCGACGACGATCTCCTGATCGCCGAGGCGGGCGTCGTGCTCAAGCGCGTGCAGCAAGCGGCCGACGAGGCGGGACGCTTGTTTCCTCTGAGCCTCGGCGCGGAAGGTTCATGCACGATCGGAGGCAACGTCTCGACGAATGCGGGCGGCGTGAACGTGCTCCGCTACGGCATGATGCGCGATCTCGTGCTCGGTCTCGAAGTGGTGCTGGCCGACGGCCGCGTGCTCGACCTGCTGCGCGGGCTCAGGAAGGACAACACCGGCTACGACCTCAAGCAGCTCTTCATCGGCGCCGAAGGAACGCTTGGGATCGTCACCGCCGCGACGTTGAAGCTGTTTCCCAAGCCCTACTCCTATGCCACTGCAATCGCAGCGATTTCAGGTGTTCCGGTGGCGGTCGATCTGCTGCACCGGCTGCAGCGCGCGACCGGCGGGCTGGTGACCGCGTTCGAGCTGATGCATCGCCGCTCGCTCGACCTCGTCGAGAAGCACATCCCGGGCACCGCAAATCCCCTGCCCCGTCACGACGGATGGCTGATCCTGATCGAGGTGTCGAACCCGACCGCGTTCGATGGGACCGAGGCGATGCAGCAGACGCTCGCGCAAGCGATGGAGGACGGCGCGGTGTTGGATGCGGCGTTCGCCAAGACCGAGCGCGATCGTCAGGCGCTGTGGAAGCTGCGCGAGACGCTCCCCGATGCGCACCGGCTGGATGGCGCAACGATCGCCAACGACATCTCCGTGCAGCCGTCACGTATCGCGGAGTTCCTGGACGCAACGGACGCCGCCATCCGCAAGACGCTCGCGAGCGCACGGTCGTATCCGTTCGGCCATGTCGGCGACGGCAATCTGCACTACGCGATCAAGGCGCCCGGCGATCGAGGCTGCATTGCTCGCGGCGCGCTCGTCGCTCGAGCATGCGGTGCATGAGCAGACCGCGAAGCTCGGCGGTTCGATCTCCGCCGAGCACGGTCTCGGTCTCGCCAAGAACGAGGATATCGCTGCGCTACAAAAGCGCGGACGAAATCGGAGTGATGCGCGCGCTCAAGCGCACGCTCGATCCGAAGAACATCCTCAATCCCGGGAAACTCTTGCCGTAAGGCTTACTGCTTCTGCACGCCGAGCAGCGCCATGTTGAAGACGAGCGTCTGGTTCGGCGGGATGACGCCGCCCGCACCTTGCGCGCCGTAGCCGAGCTCGGAGGGGATCACGATCTCCCACTCGTCGCCTTCCTTCATGAGCTGGAGCGCTTCGACCCAGCCCGGGATCAGCGCGCCTGCGGGGAACGTCGCGGTCTGACCCGGCGGCGTTTCGTCGAACACCGTGCCGTCGATCAGCCAGCCCTTGTAGGTCACATTGACGACGTCGTTCGCGGTCGGCGAAGCGACCGGCGCCCTGCTTGATCACGCGATACTGCAGGCCGGAGGCCGTCGTCTGGACGCCCTCCTTGGCCTTGTTGTCTTCGAGGAATTTCTGATTGCCTTCAGGGGACATGTCGGCAGTTGCTCCGGGTTGCTGTCCGCCAGTAGCGGCGGGGGCCTCGGCCGGCGTGTTGGCGGCTTGTTCCTGACCGCAGCTCGCAAGCGCGAATCCGGCCAAGTCCGACAACCGCAATCGCCGTGATATTCCTTAAGCGCATGACCTTCTCCTCGTCGCTTCTGCGACCTTCTTAGCCGCAAAGTTCCGAATAAGGAAGCTTTGGACCCGTGACATCCTTGGTACGGGAGATTTCACCCTGTTTGCCGTACAACGTGAGGTCATGACGGGATCATTTGCAGGCCGCCTCGCGATCGCCCGTTCTGGGCGTTGGCGCGGTCATCTGGAACGACAAGGACGAGGTCGTGCTGATCCGGCGCGGCAAGGAGCCGCGGCGGGATCAATGGAGCATTCCGGGCGGCCATCTGGAATGGGGCGAGTCCCTGCACGATGCGGTCCTGCGCGAAGTGCGCGAGGAGACGGGGCTCATCGTCGAGATCGCGGGGCTGATCGACACGGTCGATCTCATCATGCAGGACGAGTTCGGGCGAGGTGACACGACACTATGTCTTGATCGACTTCGCGACGCGCGCGGTCGCGGGCGAATTGCGCGCGGGCTCCGATGCGGCCGAGGCGCGCTGGGTGCCGTTCTCGGCGCTCAGCGACTATCCGCTGTGGAGCGAGACGCGCCGCATCATCGAGGAGAGCCGGCGGCTGGTGGAGAGCGCAACGGGCTGACCGTCAGGCCAGGCCCATCACCAGGTTGCCAAGAACGATCGCGCCCGAGACGCTGACCAGAACACCGAAGACGTGATTGATCGTGCGCATCACACCGGTGTCGATGTGGCCGTGAAAGATCCCGACGAACGTGGTCAGCATGAACCACCAGCTCGTCGAACCGGCGATGACGCCGAGAACCGTCACGCCTGCTTCCATGAATGTGGTGCCCTGCCCCGCCAGGCTTCCGAAGCCGGCGAACAACGCGGTGAAGCCGAACAGCGTTGCGGGATTGGCGATCGTCAAAGCGAAGGTCGAGAGGATCATCCTGAGCGGTGAAGGCGCACGACCTTTGACGGGCGCGCCTTCCGCGTCGCGCAACGACGACACGTCGGTCTGGAACACGGTCAGCCCGAAGCCGAGCAGCATGATTCCGCCCATGAGCTGCAAGGGACGCGAGTAGCCTTCGATCAGTTGCGAGATCGCCGTGAGGCCGAACGCGGTCACGGCGGCAAAGACGCCATCGCCGAGCGCGCCGCCGAGACCGGAGAGAAATCCGCTCCAGGTTCCGTAGGACAGCGTCCGCCTGATGCAGATCAGATTGACCGGGCCGACGGGAATCGCTACGACAAGGCCGATGAGGAACCCACCGCTGAACAGGAACAGATGATACATTCGCTGCGCGTCCTCCCGGTCGGCGCAAGGCAAACGCGCGACCGCGATTTGAGTCGTCGGCTCAACTCACCCCGAAACCCAGCCGGATTGCGCGCTTTCGTCAAGCACTCGGGTGTCCGTCACACTTTTGTCCCGATTGGATCATGCAATCCAGGGACGGAACTCGCGGCTAAGAGTTGCGGCAGGAACTTTGCAAAGCGGAAAGGATTTACTGCTAACGTCATGGTGCGAGAGTCGAGATGAGCAATTTATCCAAGATCTTGAACGGGTACCGACTGACGACGGCCGAGATCCTCTATCGCCGGCCCGATCATCCTTCACTGCTGCAGACCTATGTCTGGCAGGAATACGATCTAAGCCCGAAATTCCCCGTACTGAACGCGTTTCTCCGTTTCTGGCAGTCGGAACTCGATGGCAAGCTGCACTCGGTGTGGGTTGCTGCCAGCGGCATCATCGAGCCTTCCGAGCTGAAATACTATCGCGGCGAATTCAGGCTCCAGTAGATTCCAACGTTTCCAAAAAGCGCAGGCGCCGTCCCTTGCGGGGTGCCTCGGAGCGCGCCATCGCGCATAACGATTGAGCCGCCGAGGATCGTGGCCACCGGCCAGCCCGTCGTTTCCATGCCGTCATAGGGCGTCCAGCCGCAGCGCGATGCGATCAGGCGATTCTCGATGCGCCGCTTCGCCTTGAGATCGACGATGGTGAAGTCGGCGTCGTAGCCGCGCGCGATTCGCCCCTTGCCCGCGATGCCGAAGACCCGCGCCGGCCCGCTGCTCGTGAGATCGACAAACCGCTCGAGCGTCAGGCGGCCGGCGTTCACATGGATCGAGCATGATCGTCACCAATGTCTGCACGCCGGGAAGACCGGAGGGCGTCTGCGGATAGAGTCCGTCCTTCTCGGCGCGCGTGTGCGGCGCGTGGTCGGAGCCGACAACATCGATCAAGTCCTTGCGCGATCGCCTGCCAGAGCGCGGCGCGATGCGGTTCGTCGCGGATCGGCGGGTTCATCTGCGCATAGGTGCCGAGACGCTCGTAGCATTCGGGCGCGACGAGCGTCAGATGCGGCACGGCCGTTTCCACCGTCGCGATATCGCGGGCCTCCGCGAGCAGCGGCAGCTCATCGGCGGTGCTGGCGTGGAGGATGTGCAGCCGACGCCGGCGGCGCGCGCGAGCTTGAGCACACGCTCGGTCGACCGGCGCGCGGTTTCGGCGTCGCGCCAGACAGGATGCGTGCGCGGATCGCCGGGCATCGCGAGCTTCGCGCGCTCTTTCAGGCGCGCTTCGTCCTCCGAATGGACAGCCATGCGGCGGCGGCCCGACCGCAGCGCGTTCGAGATCGCTTCTTCCTTGTCGAGAAGAAGCGAGCCGGTCGACGAGCCGAGGAACGCTTTGACGCCGGCAACGCCCGACAGGCGCTCCAGCTCGGACAGCGCGCCGATGTTCTCGTTCGAAGCGCCGACGTAGAACGCATAGTCGCAGCGCATGCGCTGTGCCGCGCGGGCGAGCTTGTCCTCGATGAGCGCGCGCGTCGTGGTCGGCGGGTTCGTGTTGGGCATCTCGAAGACGGCGGTGACGCCGCCGAGCAGCGCCGCCGTGGAGCCCGGTCTCCATGTCCTCTTTTTCGAGATGCCCGGGCTCGCGGAAATGAACATGCGTGTCGATGACACCCGGCAGGACATGCAGCCCGCGCGCGTCGAACGTCTCGGCGGCGAGGCACCGGAGAGCGCGCCCAGCTCGGCGATGCGTCCGCGCGCACGCCGATGTCCACCGAGGCGAGACCCGACGGGGTCGCGCAGACGCCGTTCCGGATCAGAAGATCGAAAGCGCTCCGTCATCGCGCCTCCAGCACGCTCATGATGTCGCCGCGCGACGGGCGGTCTTCGACATGAATCCGGTGCCAGAGGGCATAGAACAGAAGCTGCCAGCACGCGGCGCCTTCATGCTTGCCCGCCGCTGCTGCCGAAGCCGCGGAACAGCGCCTCGACTCTTGTCAGGATGGCAGATCTGCGCAATGCCCTCGGCGCGCGCGACCAAAGGCGCGAGCGCGCGATGCACGTTTCGCGATCCATTCGGCGACCGGCACCGTGAACCCGCGCTTGCGCGAGAACGCATCGGCCGCCGGCAGCGCGCGCGCCGAGCCATTTGCGCAGGATGTACTTGCCGATGCCGTTCCTGATCTTCAGCCCATCCGGCAAGACGCAAGGCGAGCTCGGCGACCACTCGGATCGAGGAACGGCGTGCGCCCTTCGAGACCGTGCGCCATCAGGCAGCGATCGACCTTGAGCAGGAGATCGTTGGGCAGCCAGTCGGCGCAATCGAGCGCCTGCGCCTGCTGGAGCCGCGTGCCGCCCTCGGCCGCGATGCGCTTCTCGGCCTCCTCCATGCCGTGACGCCAGCCGCTCGGCGTCGCGCAGGATGCCGAGCCCGTCGAGCAGGCCGCGACGGCGCATCTGGCGGCCGCCGAACCAGCGCGACCTCAGCGCGCTGCGATAGCGTCCGTAGCCGGCGAACAGCTCGTCGCCGCCCTCGCCGCAGAGCACGACCTTCACGCGCCGCGCCGCCTCCTTGGCAAGGAGATAGGTCGGCAGAACGGCGTAGTCGGCGGCGGGATCGTCCATCGCGGCCGCAATCGCCGGCAGCGTCGTCCAGAAATCGTTCTCGGTGACCTCGATCTCGATGTGCTCGGCGCCGACGGCGCGCGCAACCGCCTTCGCGTGTGCGCGCTCATCACGCGCTTCGGTGCCGGGAAACCCTGCGGTGAAGGCCTGGACGGGACGATCGTTCAGCCGCGCCATGCAACGCGAGCAGCGCCGATGAATCGATGCCGCCCGAGAGGAACATGCCGTAGGGCACATCGGACCGCTGATGAACGAGCACGCTGTCCTTCAGCGCGGATTCGAGCAGCACGAGGGCCTCTTCCTCGTTGAGCGCGAGCGATGGCGCATGCGGGAGCGCCGCGATGCGCTGGCGCTCGGTGATGCGTCCCTGGCGCAGCGTCAGCGTCTCGCCGGGCGCCACTCGGTTGATGCCGGGGAAGATCGTGCGCTCGCCGGTGGTGAACTGGAGTTGGAGCAGCTCGGTCGCGACCTTCGTCGAGATGCCACGCGCGACGAGGCCGGTTTTCAGGATCGCTTCGGGCTCGGACGCGAAGAGGATGCCGCTCGCACATTCGGCGTAGTAGAGCGGCTTGATGCCGAAGGGATCGCGCGAGAGAAAGAGCGCGCCGGCTTTGGGATCGGCGAGCGCGATGGCGTACATGCCGCGCAAGGGCTTGGCGAAATCGGCGCCCTGGGCGGCGGCATAGGTCATCAGCGGCAATTCGCAGTCCGAGCTGGTGGCGAATTTCTCCGCGGGAAAATTCCGCTTGAGCTCGACGTAATTGTAGATCTCGCCATTGGCGATCAGCAGCGTTCCGTTCGGTCCAAACAGCGGCTGATCGCCGGTCTTCAGATCGATGATGGCGAGCCTCGTGTGCACGAGGCCGAGGCCATAGTCGACGTGACGCTTGACGCCGTCGGGGCCGCGATGCGCAGAGCGCCTGCTGCAAGCGTGTCGAGCACCTCGCGCGGCGGCACCGCGCGCTCGTTCAGCATGAAGCCCGCGATGCCGCACATCAGTGGGGTGCTTTCCCTGTCACGCGCTCGAACAACTCAATGTAGCGCGCAACGATCGCGGGCTCGGAGAACTCCTCGCTCACGCGGCGCCGGCCCGCGGCCGACAGCGACGCCCTGAGCTCGGGCGATGCGATGAGCCGCTTCATCCCCGTCGGCCAGCGCGTCCACATCATCGACCGGCGTCATCAGCGCATCCTCGCCATCGCGAACCAGCCAGCGTGGACCGGTGCTCGCCGTCGTCAGCAACGGCGTTCCGCTCGCCCAGGCCTCGACGACGACATTGCCGAAGGGCTCTTCGCGCGAGGGATAGACGCAGAAGTCGGCGGTCTTGAACAGGCATGCCCGGTCGTTGCGCCAGCCGAGGAATTTCACTCGGTCCTTGAGGCCTAGCTCCCGGCCAGACGCTGCAAGGTTCTCGCGCTCGGGCCCTTCGCCCGCGATCCACACGAAGAGGCCGGGGATGGCGGCCGCGGCACGGATGAGAATGTCGAGCCCCTTGTTCGGATGGAGGCGTCCGAGCGCAAGGGCGAGCGGCGCGTCATCGGGCGTATCGAACAAGCCGCGGTCGAGCTTCGGTCCATCGGGGAGAGCGGGAAAATTCGGGATCAGGAACACGCGCTCCTTCGGCCAGCCGCCTTCGGTCACATAGCGCACGAGATCGGGCGCGTTGCAGACGAGATAGTCGCAGCGGCGGAAGTTCTTGAGGTTGTAGTAGCCGCCGAGGCGTCCGATGCGCACATGAGCGCCTCTCGGCAGGAAGGAGGCGGCGCGTCCCGCGAAGGCCAGCACCACGTCGGGAGCGAACTCGTGCGCCATCCGGCGCAGGACGCCCGCGGTGGAGAAATCGAGGAGCGAACCGAACGGCGCGGTGCTTGTATGACACACCCTCTCCGGCGAGCGCAGCCTCACGATCGCTGTTCGGCTTCAGCACCGAGCGCACATCGAGGCCGGCCTTGCCGAGCGCCGGGTGAGCGACACGAAAAACGTCTCGGCGCCGCCGACTGACGCTCCCGCCAACACAGTGAGGACCTTCAGCGTCATGCGGCCAATTCGAAGAGCTTGAATTGTGGCATGATGGGCCAAACATTCCGGCCAGTAGCAAGAGCGGAGTTTCATGCCATACGCGTCGCTTCTCGAGGACCGTTCCGTCATAGCCGTCAAGGGGACGGAGGCCCGTTCGTTCCTCCAGGGCTTGATCAGCAACGACATGGAGGACTGCGCGCCCGGCAAGGGCATCTATGCCGCGCTGCTGACGCCCCAGGGCAAGATCCTGTTCGAGTTCTTCGTGACCGAGCACGAGGACCGGTTCCTGATCGATTGCGCCACGGCCCGCGCGCCCGATCTCGTCAAGCGACTGACGTTCTACCGGCTGCGCGCGAAGGTGGATATTGCGCTTGCCGCCGACCTGAAGGTGGCGGCGGTCTGGGACGGAACGCCGCAGGCGATCGGCGGATGGCGTTGCGGCGTTCGCCGATCCCCGCCTGCCCGCGCTTGGCGCTCGGCTGATCGGCCCCCTGCCCCAGCTCGCAAAGCACGATTGCCGGGTGCAGAGCCGGCGACTATCGCGGCCACCTGCTCGATCTCGGCGTTCCCGACAGCGCGCGACGTGCCGCCCGATACGGTGTTCGCGCTCGATGCCGGGTTCGAGGAGCTCGGCGCAGTCGACTTCCGGAAGGGCTGCTATGTCGGCCAGGAGGTCACCTCGCGCATGAAGCATCGCGCGAGCGCGCGGCGGCGGTTCCTGGTCGCGGAGGTCGACGGCGACTTGCCGCCTCCGGGGACCAAGCTGGAAGCTTCGGGACGCGAGGTCGGCACGCTCGCAACCGGGCATCGACGGACGAGCGCTCGCGCTGGTGCGGCTCGATCGCGTCGACGAAGCGACGAGCGCGGGCGAAGACATCACCGCGATGGGACAAAAAGTGAGACTGCAACGGCCGTCATGGTTGCAGCCGTGAAGATTATTTCGTTAGCTGAAGCTGCAATCGAAACCGCGGGGGCGATGATCATGCTGCATCACGTGTCCATCGGCGTGGCCGATGTCGAGCGCGCCGCGCAGTTCTACGACGCGGTGCTCACGAAGCTCGGCTTCAAGCGCGTGATGGAAGTCATGCCGTACGGGATCGCCTACGGCCTCAAGATGCCGCAGTTCTGGGTGCAGATTGCCGCACGACCAGAGCAGCGCCTCAGCGGCGGCAACGGCACGCATATCGCGTTCAACGCGAACAGCAAGGCCGCCGTGAACGCGTTTCATGCCGCGGCGGTTTCGGCGGGCGGCAAGAGACGAAGGCGCGCCGGGCCCGCGTCCGGAATACACGCGCGGAATATTATGGCGCGTTCGTGCGCGATCTCGACGGCAACAAGATCGAAGCGGTGTTCTTCGACATGAGCATGTCGAAACCTGCCGCGTCGAAGGCGAAAGCGCGCAAGGCGAAGCCCGCGAAGAAAGCGGCGGCGAGGAAGTCGCGCCAAGAAGTCTGCGAAGGCCAAGAGCCAAGAAGCGCGCGCGCAAGGGCGCCCGCAGACGCTGATGCAGAAATCCGTTCAGCGTTGTCCGTGGCCGGGCGAGGACAAGCTCTATGTGCGCCTATCACGACGAGGAATGGGGCGTGCCGGAATATGACGACCGCGCGCTCTACGAAAAGCTCGTGCTCGACGGATTCCAGGCCGGGCTGTCGTGGATCACGATCCTGCGCAAGCGGGAGAATTTCCGCAAAGCATTCGACAATTTCGATCCCGCGAAGATTGCGCGCTACGGCAAGCGCGAGCGCGCGCGATTGATGAAGGATGACGGCATCATCCGCAGCAACGCGAAGATCGATGCCGCGATCTCAGGCGCGCAGATCTGGCTCGACATCATGGAGAAGGAGCCGGGCGGTTTTTCGGAGCTGATCTGGAAGCACGTCGATGGAAAACCGCAGGTCAATCGCTTCCGCGAGATGAAGCGACATCCCGGCGAAGACCGAGATGAGCGAGAAGCTCTCGAAGGATCTGAAGCAGCGCGGCTTCAAATTTGTCGGGCCGGTGATCGTCTACGCGTTCGCGCAAGCCGTCGGCATGGTCAACGACCATGTGGTCGATTGCTATCGCTACAAGCAGGTTCAGACGCTCGGGCGCTAGCTAACCGCGGCCGCGATAGGGCTCGACCTCGAGATCGGGCAGCCAGACGTCTTTCGGGAGCTGCCGGTCTGCCAGAAGACGTCGATCGGGATGCCGCCGCGCGGATACCAGAACCCGGCGATTCGCAGGTATTTGGGCTTGATCGCCGAGACCACCCGCTTCCCGATGTTGACAGTGCAATCCTCGTGGAAGGCAGCCATGTTGCGGAAGCTCGCGAGGATACAGCTTCAGCGACTTGGATTCGAGCAGCCGGCGGCCCGGCACATAGTCGATGACGAAATGCGCGAAATCGGGCTGGCCGGTGATCGGACAGAGCGTGGTGAATTCGGGCGCGGTGAAGCGCACGACGTAATCGGCATCGGCATGCGGATTGGGCACCGCGTCGAGCACCGCTTTGTCGGGCGACTCGGGAATCGCAACCGCGCGGCCGAGCTGCAGACGCGTCTTGCGCGCAGCCATCAGCGTTCCTCGTAGACGCAGGACTGGCCGACGGAGGGACGCGACAGCCGCACGCGGCACACTTCGGGCAGACGCCGCTTCGCTTCGCGATAGACGTAGCGCGCGAGATTTTCGAGCGTCGGCGCGCCGATCGCGGTGATGTCGTTCAGCACCTGATGATCGAGCTGCGCGCGGATGTCGGCGATCGCCGCATTCACTTCGGAGAAATCGCGCACCCAGCCTTTCACGGGATCGGGTTCGCCCTTCAGCGTCACTTCGGCATAGAAGCTGTGGCCGTGCAGGCGGCGGTTGGCGCCAAGCGGCGCGTCCTCAAGGTAATGGGCGGCGTCGAAGCCGAATTGCTGGGTGATCTCGATCATGGCGGGTGGCGTTAGACGTACTCTGATCCTAGGTCAAGGAATTCCGATAAGCTTATGAGTTTGCAGCGAAAGCCGCCATTGGGGGTGGGCAAGGCAATAGGCGGTGGCGGCCTCCGTGTTGGCGGCGCGCGCCGGCCCGTCCATCGGCTGGAGGAAGAAATGGCGAAAATCGAGACCGGCGAAGCGCTCCGGCTCGGCGCCTTCTTGCGGAAAGACGAGCTTCAATTCGTCGCCGCGCTTCAGCACGAAATCGGCGCCGGCTTTGGGGCTGACGCAAATCCAATCGATGCCTGACGGCGGCATCAGCGTGCCGTTGGTCTCGATGCCGATCTCGAATCCGCGCGCGTGCAACGCATCGATCAGCGGCGCATCGATCTGCAACAGCGGCTCGCCGCCGGTGCAGACGACATAGGGCGTGGCGCCCTCGCCTCTCGGCCATTTCGACGCAACGGCGTCGGCCAACGCATCGGCGGTCGCGAACTTGCCGCCGCCCGGACCGTCGGTGCCGACGAAATCCGTGTCGCAGAATTTGCAGGTGGCGTTCGCGCGATCCTCTTCGCGTCCGCGTCCACAGATTGCAGCCGGCGAAGCGCAGGAACACCGCGGCGCGTCCGGTCTGCGCGCCCTCGCCTTGCAGCGTGTAGTAGATCTCCTTGACCGAGTAGGTCATGCGGCCGTCTCGCGATAGCGCGCGTAACCCGCGGCGCGCAGCGAGCACGCCGGACACTCGCCGCAGCCATAGCCCCACTCGTGGCGGTGCGTGCGGTCGCCGCGATAGCAGGTGACGGTTTCCTCGACGATCAGCTCGGTGAGCGCGCCGCCGCCGAGACGTTCGGCGAGACGCCAGGTCTCCGCCTTGTCGATGAACATCAGCGGCGTGTGAATGACGAAAGGCTGCGCGAAGCCGAGCTCGAGCGCTTGCTGCATCGACTGTCATGGTCGCGTCGCGGCAATCGGGATAGCCGGAGTAGTCCGTCTCGCACATGCCGCCGACGAGATCGCGGATGCCGCGCCGGTAGCCGAGCGCCGCGGCGGCGGTCAGGAACATCAGATTGCGGCCGGGAACGAAGGTCGTCGGCAAGCCCTGCTCGCGCAGCTCGATGGCGATGTCGTCGGTCAGCGCCGAGCCGCCGATCTGCGGAAAGCACATCGAGGCTCAGGACGTGATCCGGTCCGAGCCGGTCGCGCCAGCGGCGCAAAGTCGCGCTTCAGCCGTTCGAGGATGCGCGGCCGCGCGTCCAGTTCCGCGGCGTGACGCTGGCCGTAGGAGAAGCCCACCGTTTCGACCAGATCGAAACGGTCGAGCGCCCAGGCAAGAATTGTCGTGGAATCCTGCCCGCCGGAAAACAGCACCAGTGAGGAGCGGCCTGTCGCGGTCATGGCGAGGGTTTAGCGCAAGGAGAACGCCGTGCGCGAGCTGCTTAAGCCGCAGGGGCCGCGGCGATGCCGGACCGTGCGCTCGGCCGGAAAGTTCAGGCTCACGGTGGTGCCGTGCCCGGGCTCGCTGTGGATGGCGAGGCTTCCGCCGTGCAGCCGCATCAGCGCGTTCGCCAGCGGCAGTCCGAGGCCCAGGCCCTCGAAGCGGCGCTCCAGACCCGCATCGAGCTGCTTGAACGGTTCCAGCGCGCCGCGGATCAGCGATGAGGCCATGCCGATGCCGGTGTCCCGGATGACGAGCGCCAGATCCGCCGTCGCCGGCGATCTTTCGCGATGATGTCGATGCGTCCGTTCCGCGAGGTGAATTTCGCGGCGTTCGACAGAAGCATGCATCAGGATCTGATGCAACCGCTTGGGGTCGGCGCGCAGCGCGGGCAGATCGGGCGGCACCTGCAATGCGATCGTGGCGCATCGGCTTGCCGCGCGAGATCATCTCCTCGCGCGCGGCAGCGACCGCGTCGGACACGCGAAAGGATGCTCTCATCGAGATCCAGAAGCCCGCCTTCGATGCGCGAGAAATCGAGAATGCTGTTGATCATGGCGAGCAGCCTAAGACCGTTCTCGTGCACGTCGCCGACATAGGAGCGATAGCGCTCGTTCTCGATCGGGCCGAACAATTCCTGCCGCATGAGGTCGGAGAAACCGATCACCGCGTTCAGCGGCGTTTTCAGCTCGTGGCTCATGGCGGCAAGGAAAGCGCCCTTCTGGCGCGCGGCTTCCTGCGTTTCGCGCAGAGCGCTGCCGTGTCGCTTCTTCGGATAGGCGCTTCTCGGTGATGTCCTCGACGGTGCCTTCGTAGAAGAGGAACTGGTCGTCCTCATCGGTGACGATGCGCGCGTTCTCGGCGATCCAGATGAGCTGGCCCGTCGCGGCGGCGGATCTGCGAGACGAAGTCGCGCACGACACGCGTTGCGACTTCATCATGCGCATGGAATTCGTTGCGCCGGTTCGGATCGACATAGAGCGAGGCGGAGATATCCGTCAGCTCGCGCTTGAGTTGCTCGGCCGTCTCGTAGCCGTACATGCGCGCGAGCGCCGGATTGGCGATGAGATAGCGCCCGTCCCGCGTCGTGCGGAAGAATCCTTCGACGGCGCCGTCGACGAAGGCGTGATAGCTGCGCTCGTCGAGCAGCTTCAGTTGCAGCGCTTCGACCTGGCGTCTCGGCTCGGCGCCGCGCGGAGCGCGGTCGCCGCCATGATCAGGAGCGCACCGAGCAATCGCCGCCGCGCCGGCGAGCTGATTGTTTGCATACAGGCAGGATTGCGAGCACCGATGCCAAGACCCGCGACCAGCGACACCACGAACGACCAGCGTCCCAGAACCGCGATGGCGATCGACGGCTTGGCTTCGCTCTGAGGCTTCTTGGACATCACGGACTGGAGATGACTACCCTGGCGTGATAGCAGTCCTTTCCTAAACGCCGCGTTTTCGGATTGCGCCGGCGCTGCCTATTTCCTGGGCAACGCTCCGCTAATGCACCATGAAGATGGCGATACCGGCATGCGCGATGACATGGCGCGTGACACCGCCGATCAGGCTTTCGCGCAAGCGCCCGCGCCCGTAGCCACCGAGGACGAGCAGGTCGGCGCCGCCTTCGACGGCGGCGTCGAGCAGCACCTGCCCGATGCGCTTGCTGCCGGCATCGATCAGCCGCTCGGTCGAGGCGACGCCGTGCAACTTGAGATAGTCCTTCACGCCTTCGGTCGCATTGATGCGCAGCGGCGCGCGCTGCACGCTCAACACCTCCACGCTGTCCGCGCGCTGCAGGTAGGGGATCGCGGCGCTCATCGCCTGCGCGGCGGCCGTCTTGCCGTCCCAGCCGATGGCGATGCGCCGCGCGAAGCTCTTGGGCGCATCGTCGGTCGCGCGCAGCACCGGCTTGTCGGTCTCGACCAGGACCTGAACGAAGGCTTCCGCGAGACCCGGCCTGATCGCCCTCGCGCATGGGACCGAACACGATGAGGTCGGCAAGACGCGCGGCCGCGGTCAACTGATCGCCGAAGCTGCCCTGGACCTCGCGCACGGACAGCGTGACGTGATCGGCGCGCACGGGCTGGCGCACGCGTTCGATCGCGGCATCGCTGCAGCACGACGCGATCGCCGCTTCGATGCGCTTGGCCGCTTCGTCGCCGGCGTCCTGCGTGGCCTTCACCACTTCCTCGACCACGACGCCCGAGACGCCATCGGTGAAGAACGCGAGCGTCTCGCTCAGATCGGGACGGACGAAGAAGGCGACGACATGGGCGTTGAACGGGCGCGCGGCGGCGACGCATTGGCGAGCACGGCCGCATCGCGCGGTCCGCCGGTCACGGGGACAAGGATCTTGGCGATCGACACGCTGTCCTCCCGGCATGAACCCGCCTCATTATCGGACGATCGGACAGAGCGGGCAAATCATCTCGGCTTGACCGCGAGGCCGAAGCGAAGGTGATCTCACGCCCGGATCTCGCACGGACACTCGATGAAGCCCGACATTCCTGCCCGCGCCTGGCAGCGGATGTTGAGCGGACGGCGGCTCGACCTGCTGGACCCTTCGCCGCTCGACATCGAGATCGAGGACATTGCGCACGGGCTGGCGCGCGTCGCGCGCTGGAACGGCCAGACCAAGGGCGAGTACGCGTTCTCGGTGGCGCAGCACTGCGCTCCTCGTCGAGAGGCTGGTCGGCGAGTTGAGGCCCAAGGGTACGCGGGCTCTGCGGCTCGCGGCGCTGCTGCACGATGCGGCCGAGTATGTGATCGGCGACCTGATCAGCCCGTTCAAGGCGGCGGTCGGGACTCGACTACAAGGCGCTGGAGCAGCGACTGTCGCGAGCGATCCATATCCGCTTCGGATTGCCGCCGGAGATGGCTGCCGAGGACACTGCATTGATCAAGCGCGCCGACAAGATGTCCGCCTATTTCGAGGCAACACAGCTCGCCGGGCTTCTCGATCACCGAGGCGCGCAAGTTCTTCGGCATTCCGCGCGGCGTGTCGCCGCCGCAAGCTGCATCCGCTGCCGGCATCCGAAGTTCAGGCGCTCTACCTCGAGCGCTTCAAGCGTCTGTCGATCTAGCTATCCGACTTCTCGATGATGGCGATCAGCTCGTCCAACTTCTTCCGCTGATCCTTTGCATCGCCCGACTCGATCGCCTGCTCGACACAAAGCTTGAGGTGATCGGCGAGCACGATCTGCTCGACTCGCGCCAGCCCCGCGCGCGCCGCGCGTATCTGCGCCACCACATCGAAGCAGGCGCGGCCGTCTTTCAGCATGGCGGAGAGACCACGCACTTGACCCTCGACGCGCGACAGACGTGAAAGGACTTTCGAATCAGCCATTTCTATAACTATACCCCAGTATGGTATAGATGCCCAGGGGGTATATCGGAGGCTTGAACGGGTGGGCCTTGCCATTCGGCCCGCCCCGGGGCTTTGGTGTCGCATGCCGCGCCTTTTGATCTCGTCCTACGCCGCGATCGCCGATGCCATTCGGCGGCATCGCCCCTCGCACATGCTCACGCTGATGGACGAGCACGTGGCGACGCCGCCGGAGATCCTCCCCGAGCGGCATCACCGGATCCGCGTGCACGACATCGTCGAGCCGGCCGAGGGCGCCATCCCGCCGGCGATGGATCACATCGAAGGCCTGCTCACGTTCGCCCGAACCTGGACGCGCGAGGCGCCGTTCCTCGTGCATTGCTGGGCGGGGATCAGCCGCTCGACGGCGGCGGCCTATATCCTGCTCTGCGACATACAGGGGACCGGGATACGAGGCTGAGATCGCGCGCGAGCTGCGCGAGCTGGCGCCGCATGCGCAGCCCAACCGGCTGATGATCCGCCACGCCGACCAGATTCTCGGCCGCGAAGGGCGCATGATCGCCGCCGTCGAATCCATGGGCGAAGCACGCATCGTCTGGGAGACCGAGGTGGTCGAATTGAACGCGCTGGCGGAGAAGCTCCATGTCTGAGGCCAAGAAGCTTCACCTGGTGAAGCCCGGCGCGGATACCGCCGGCCGCGTGGACGACGCGCATGTCGTGCTGCTCGGTCTTTCCGCTGCGATCGTGTCGGTGGGGGACGAGCGCCCGCGCGTGCTTGCGGTGCAGCGCGCCGAAAGCGCCGATGCCCTGCCCTTCGGCACGTTCGATCCGATCGCGCATCGCACGCTGGAATCGGGATTGCGCGACTGGGTGCAGGAACAGACCGGGTTGCAGCTGGGCTATGTCGAGCAGCTCTACACGTTCGGCGATCGCGGCCGGCACCTACGCGTCCCGGCGAAGGGCCGCGCGTGCTCTCGGTCGGCTATCTCGCGCTCACGCGGCTCTCCGAGAAACACGCGCACCCGATGCCGAGTGGCGCGATTGGTATCGCTACTTCCCGTGGGAGGATTGGCGGACAGCGAGACCCGCGGTCATCGACGAGCTGATCCTGCCGCGTCTTGCGCTGTTCGCCGGCGCCGCGCCGAACGCGGAGCTGCGCGAGCGGCGGCGCGAGCGCATCCGGCTCTGCTTCGGCACCGACGGTACGGGCTGGGACGAAGAAAAGGTGCTCGAGCGCTACGAGCTGCTCTACGAGGCCGGGCTTGTCACCGAAGCCCAGCGCGATCGCCACGTGATGCCCGCTGGCGGGCCAGTCCCGGCGCTCGGCGCCGAGATGGAGTTCGATCACAGGCGGATTCTCGCGACCGCCATGGGCAGGCTCCGGGGCAAGATGAAATACCGCCCGGTGGTCTTCGAGCTGATGCCCGCCGGAGTTCACCCTGCTGGAGCTCCAGCGCACGGTGGAGGCGCTTTCGGGCGTCCGCCTGCACAAGCAGAACTTCCGCCGCCTGGTCGAGGACCAGGGCCTCGTAGAGGGCACCGGACGGGTTTCCCGGAAGACCGGGGGTAGGCCCGCCGAGCAGTTCCGCTTCCGGCGGGAGGTGCTCAGCGAGCGCCCTGCGCCTGGCGTCCGGCTGACCCGCCGCGGGCGGTAAACCGGCCCCCAAAAATGTGACTTGACGCCGTAATACTCAGGAGTAGCATAAGGTCCAGATAGAGGCGGACTGGAAACCGCCCTTTTTTGACACCATGTATATGCTCAAAGTGAGGATAACATGAGCGATCTGACCTACACGCCGGCCGTAGCCGCCGCCACCGCGCCGCTCTACGCCAAGGTCAAACAGGTCATCCCCGAGATCGAGTGGCCGGTGCACGCGCCGATGATCGCGGCGATCAACGCGCTCAAGCGCGAGAAGAACGCGGTCATCCTCGCGCACAACTACATGACGCCCGAGATCTTCCACTGCGTGGCCGACTTCGTCGGCGACTCGCTCCAGCTCGCGCGCGAGGCGGCCAAGACCGACGCCAAGATCATCGTCCAGGCCGGCGTCCACTTCATGGCCGAGACGGCGAAGATCCTCTCGCCCGAGAAGACCGTGCTGATCCCCGACATGCGCGCGGGCTGCTCGCTCGCCGCTTCGATCACGGGCGCCGACGTGCGGCTGCTGCGCGAGATGTATCCCGGCCTGCCGATCATCACCTATGTGAACACGTCGGCCGAAGTGAAAGCCGAGTCCGACATCTGCTGCACCTCGGCGAACGCGGTGGACGTGGTGGAATCGATCGCGGCCGAGCGCGGCGTCGACACGGTGATCATGATCCCCGACGAGTTCCTCGCGCAGAACGTCGCGAAGCAGACACCGATCAAGATCATCACCTGGAAGGGCCACTGCGAAGTGCATGAGCGCTTCACGGCGGACGACATCCGGCGCTATCGCGAGGCCAATCCGGGCGTCGTGGTGCTGGCGCATCCCGAATGTCCGCCCGAGGTGGTCGCCGAAGCCGATTTCACCGGCTCGACATCGGGCATGATCTCCTATGTCGGCGCGAAGCGGCCGAAGCGCGTCGTGCTGGTGACCGAGTGCTCGATGAGCGACAACGTCGCGGTCGAGTATCCCGACGTCGAGTTCGTGCGGCCGTGCAATCTCTGCCCGCACATGAAGCGGATCACGCTTGCGAAGATCCTGCATTCGCTCGAGACGATGACGACCGAAGTGACGGTCGATCCGTTCATCGCCGCGCGCGCGAAAGCCGCGGTCGAAGCGATGCTGCGCGTGAAACCGAAAGCGGCGCGCGTTGAGCGCCGCGCCGCGTGAGGCACGCCATGGAAGAGAGAGCCAAAGTCCTTCCCCTCCCCTCGCGGCTTCAGCCGAAAGAGGGCGCGCCCCAACCGCTGGCGCTCGAATTCACCAATCCGCCCTCCGCGCTTCTGATCGAGCCGATCGTGCGCGCGGGCGCTGGCCGAGGATCTGGGTCGCGCGGGCGACATCACGACCGATGCGATCATCCCGGCGGATGAGACGGCACGCGCCGTGATCGCGGCGCGAGAGGCGGGCGTGGTGTCAGGCCTGATCGCCGCCGATCTCGCGTTCAAGCTGGTGGACCCGAGCGTGCGGCTGACGCCGCGCGCGCCCGACGGCAGCGAGGTGGCGCCTGGAAGCGTCATCGCCGAGCTCGAAGGGCCGGCGCGGGCGATCCTCACCGGCGAACGGGTGGCGCTGAACTTCATCGTCCATCTCTCCGGCGTGGCGACGGCAACGCAGCGTCTGGTGAAGGCGGTTGCGGGCACAAATGCGCGCATCATCTGCACGCGCAAGACGCTTCCGGGCCTGCGCGTGCTGCAGAAATACGCGGTGCGCTGCGGCGGCGGGCTCAATCACCGCTTCGGCCTCGATGACGCGGTGCTGATCAAGGACAACCACATCGCGGCGGCAGGCGGCGTTGCGGCCTCCATCAAGGCGCTGCGCGGCCGGCTCGGCCCGATGGTCAAGATCGAGGTCGAGGTCGATACGCTGGCGCAGCTCGAAGAGGCGCTTGCTGCAGGCGCCGAGGCGATCCTGCTCGACAACATGCCGCCCGAGATGATGAAGCGCGCGGTCGCCATCACCAACGGCCGTGCGTCTCTGGAAGCCTCCGGCGGCGTCACGCAGGAGCGCGTGCGCGCGATCGCCGAGTCGGGCGTCGACTTCATCTCGTCCGGCGCGCTCACCCACAGCGCCCGCGCGATGGATGTGGGGTTGGACTTTATCTGACCGCTACTTCGCGGCTGCTGCCCTGAATTCGGCTTGCCATTTGGCGCGCATCTCGGCGCGTGGCACTTCCCTGCCCCGCATATAGACGCGGTTGATGCGGCGCGTGTTGGTGATGTCGTCGAGCGGATTGGCGTCGAGCACGACGAAGTCCGCGCTCTTGCCCGCGGCCACTGTGCCGAGATCGTCGAGGCCGGCGATGGCGGCCGACGTGCGGGTCGCGGCGACGAGCACCTGAGCGGGCGTCATGCCGGCTGAGACCATGTTCTCGAGCTCGGTGTGCATGGTCCAGCCGATGAACTGATCGCCCTGCTGGCCGCCGCCGTCGGTGCCGACGCCGATGCGCACGCCCGCGTCCGAGAGCCGCTTGATGCCGCGCGCGAGCTTGTCCCAGGCGGCTTGCGCCCGTGCGAGGTCTTCGGGCTTGGTGCTCGCGAGGCGGGTCTGGAGACGCCTGATCTGCTCGGGCGGCACGGTCTCGGCGATCAGCGGATGGACCGGATTGATCCACGGCGCATAGACGTTGCGGCGGGGGCCTCCGAGCGCGAGCGTGAAGAACACGTTCGGGTGCGCCTTCACGAGCTCGATCAGCTCGTCGTCGACGTCGCTGACCATGTGGGCCGAGACCGTCGACATTGGCGCGCAAGAGGCCCTTTACGTCTGCGAGGCCGGTGGCGTGGACCACGACCTTGATGTTGTTGCGATGCGCTTCGGCGATGATCGCCTGATACATCGCGGGCGGGAATTTCTGTATCTGCCCGCCGCGGTCGTCGACCCAGGTCTTGAGCATCTTGATGTCGTGCGACTTGAGCTCCTGCACGGCGCGGCGGATGTCGTCTTCGGTCCGGATCAGGATCGCCGAATGGCGCATGTTGTTCGGGCTGATCTCGTCCTGCGGCGCGAGACCGCGGCCCGCGGTCAGGAACCGCGCCGCGGTCGGATCGACGCCCTTGGCCGTCTCGTCGCGCAGTTGATAGGGCAGCTCGCCGAAATCGGAGCCGTAGGCCATGCTCGCGACGACGCCGTAATAGGCGAAGCGGTGCATGTGATCGAGGATGTTCTCGCGCGTGTAGTTCTGCGGCCCGCTGGTGAGATTGCGCATGTAGCCGATATGCGAATGCGCATCGATCAGGCCGGGGATGACGGTCTTGCCGGTGAGATCGACTCGCGCAGCACCTTGCGGCACGCGGACCTCGCCGCGGCGGCCGACGGCGGTGATGCGGTTGCCTTCGATGACGAAGGCCGAGTTCTCGATCGGTGCGGTACCGTCGCCGGTGATGAGGCGCGCGCCTTCGAACACGGTCTGCGCGCTTGCCGGCGCTGCTGTGATCCAGGCGAAGCAGATGAGGGCAACCAGCTTGCGAATCACGAGAGCCTCCTTCCGGCCCTCCGCGGCGTTCAACGCAACGCGGCCCGCGCGGGCGGCAAGGCTCAGGATGCGATGATCCTAAGCCCGCCGCAACCGTGATTCGGAGCGACTAGAGTTTCGGGAAGCGGGCTTTCTGAGACGCGGCGCCGTTGACGCTGATGTCGCGGATATTCCCGCGCAGAGCTTCCGGCGGCGCCTGTGTGAGCCGGCGCCGGCGCCGCATTGCGCGGCGAGAAGCGATAGAAGATGTGATTGCCGATCTGCGTCGTCTTGAACATGCTGGCGGACCAGAACGGCGTGACTTCCACGCTGTGATAGGCGATCGCCTGCTGCGTGCGGTTCGAGAGCTTCACCTGGCCGGTCATGATCTTCTCGGCCAGGAGCTTGGTCTCCTGCCAGATCGCCGGTTCCTTCGGCCGCTTGAGCGAGCCGTCGCAGGCGAAGCTGAACTGGCAATCCAGGCGTCCGGGCTCGATTCCCTCATAGACGACCGCGCAGACGGTGCTGCCGTAATGGCGGTTCCGCGTGCGCTGAAGCACGACTTCGGCCACGGCTTCCTGGCCGTCGAGGCCTTCGCCGCGCGCTTCGTAATACATCGCCTCGGCCAGACACTGGCTCTCGGCCGCGAGACGCGCACCGGCGATTTCCACAGGCGCTTCAACCGACTGCGCGGTTTGAGGCGCCGGCGAAAACACCTTCGTGAACGTCTCCGCAAAGAAATTGGCACCAACGAGCGGAGCGATGCCCAGAATTACGAACGATATCGCAGCCACCAATGCGCCGTCGGCGCGATGATGAGCAGTGCGAACCGGTTCCTTCATACTGGTTCCCTCCCAGTCGAAAGCGGCCCCCGCAGGGATCATTTTGCTACCAGTCCGCCCGGGTTCCGTCAACCCGCGGAGAGGGTCAATCGTGACGCAATTTCACGTCTGGGTTAACCTTTATAGTCAGTACACGGATTATCTGTATGCGACTAAAATTGTCTCAATCCTTCTCGCGCGCTTTGGCGAGTGCGGCTTGCGCGGCAGCAAGGCGCGCAACGGGCACACGGAACGGCGAGCACGAGACATAGTCGAGGCCCGCCTCGTGGCAGAAGCGGATGGAATCGGGATCGCCGCCGTGCTCGCCGCAGATGCCGAGCTTCAATTTGGCGCGCGACTTGCGCCCGCGCTCGACCGCGATCTCGACAAGCTCGCCCACGCCTGCCCTGTCGAGGCTGACAAACGGATCGCGCTCGATCAGGCCCTTGGCGAGGTATTCGGAGAGGAAGCTCGCGGCATCGTCGCGGCTGACGCCAAGCGTGGTCTGGGTCAGATCGTTGGTGCCGAAGCTGAAGAACTCGGCGCTCTTGGCGATCTCGGCCGCCATGAGCGCGGCGCGGGGCAACTCGATCATCGTGCCGATCATGTAGTGCGGGCGTTTGCCGCGCGCGGCCGCGATCTTCTCGGCCACGGATTCGATGCGCGCCTTCAGGAAATCGAGCTCGCTCAAGAAGCCGATGAGAGGGACCATGATTTCCAGGTCCACGCGCTTCCCGATCTCGGCCTCGACATCGAGCGCGGCTTCCATGATCGCGCGGGCCTGCATCTCGTAGATCTCGGGATAGGTGATGCCCAGGCGGCAGCCGCGATGGCCGAGCATCGGGTTGGCTTCGGCGAGCGCGATCGCACGGCTCTTGAGCTTCGCGGGATCGGCGCCCGCGGCCTTGGCGACCTCGGCGATCTCCTCGTCGCTGTGCGGGATGAATTCGTGCAGCGGCGGATCGAGCAGGCGGATGGTGACGGGAAGTCCATCCATGATCTTGAAGATCTCGTGGAAGTCGCCGCGCTGCATGGGGAGCAGCTTCGCGAGCGCGGCCTCGCGGCCCGCCGTATCGTCGGCCAGGATCATCTCGCGCACGGCGATGATGCGCTTCAAGTCGAAGAACATGTGCTCGGTGCGGCAGAGGCCGACACCTTCGGCGCCGAATCGGCGGGCCGTTTCACAGTCGGCCGGCGTGTCGGCGTTGGCGCGCACCTTCAGCCGCCGCCGCGCATCGGCCCAGGCCATGAGCGTGCCGAAATCGCCGGTCATCTCGGGGAGCCGCATCGGCACGCGGCCGCGATAGACGTTGCCCGTGGTGCCGTCGATGGTGATGACCTCGCCGCGCGCGATGGTGCGCGAGCCTGCGGTCATGATCCCGCGGTCCACATCCACCTTCAGCGCGCTCGCGCCGGTGACGCAGGGGCGTCCCATGCCGCGCGCGACGACGGCGGCGTGGCTGGTCATGCCGCCGCGCACGGTGAGCACGCCTTTGGCCGCGTGCATGCCGTGGATGTCCTCGGGCGAGGTTTCGAGGCGCACCAGGATGACGTCGCGGCCATCGGCGGCCGCGCGCTCGGCTTCGTCCGCGGTGAAGACGGCTTCGCCCGTGGCCGCGCCCGGCGAGGCGGCAAGACCCGAGGCGATCAGCTCCTTGGTCGCCGAGGGATCGAGCGTCGGATGCAGCAACTGATCGAACGCCGCGGGATCGACGCGGAGCACCGCTTCGTCCTCGGTGATCAGCCCTTCGCGCACCATGTCGACGGCGGTCTTGAGCGCCGCTTTCGCGGTGCGCTTGCCGCTGCGCGTCTGGAGCATGAAGAGCTTGCCTTCCTGCACCGTGAACTCGACGTCCTGCATGTCGCGGTAATGCGCTTCGAGCGAGGACGCGATGCGCGACAGCTCGGCGAAGGCTTCGGGCATCGCCTCTTCCATCGACGGGCGCTTGCTCTTGGCCGCTTCGCGCGCGCGCTTGGTGATCGATTGCGGCGTGCGGATGCCGGCGACCACGTCCTCGCCCTGCGCATTGATCAGGAACTCGCCGTAGAGCGCGCGTTCGCCGGTCGACGGGATCGCGCGTGAAGGCGACGCCGGTCGCCGAGGTGGGCCCGCGATTGCCGAACACCATCGCCTGCACGTTGACGGCGGTGCCCCAATCCTCGGGGATGTTGTTGAGGCGGCGATAGGTGCGGGCGCGCGCGCCCATCCACGAGCGGAACACCGCGCCGATCGCGCCCCAGAGCTGCTCGTCGAGATCGTCGGGAAAGGCGTGGCCGAGAACCTTCTTCACCTTCGCCTTGTAGAGATCGGCGATGCGCTTCCAGTCGGAGGCATCGAGATCGGTGTCGAGCTCGACGCCCTTGTCCTCTTTCTCGTTGTCGAGGATTTCCTCGAAATGGCCGTGGTCCACCTCGAGCACGACGCCGGAATACATCTGGATGAAGCGGCGATAGGAGTCGTAGGCGAAGCGCTCATCGCCGGTGAGCTTGGCGAGGCCTTCGACGGTTGTCGGGTTGAGACCGAGATTGAGCACGGTGTCCATCATGCCCGGCATCGAGGCGCGCGCGCCGGAGCGGACGGAGACGAGCAGCGGACGCTTGGGATCGCCGAAGCGGGCGCCGGCGAGCTCGCCGACGCGCGCGAGCGCGGCTTCGACCGCGGTCTTGAGCTCGGCGCGGATAGGCCTGGCCGTTCTTGTAGTAGTAGGTGCAGACCTCGGTGGTGATGGTGAAGCCCGGCGGCACCGGAAGCCCGAGATTGCTCATCTCGGCGAGATTGGCGCCCTTGCCGCCCAGGAGCGCGCGCATCTCCGATTTGCCGTCGGCCTGACCCGCGCCGAAACTGTAAACCCACTTCGTCATTGAGCCCTTTCCCGCACGCACCAAAGCTTGAGGCGCATTGTCATCGATGCACAAATCACCTCGCGGAGCCCTCTATGCAAGCATTTGGCCATGTGGGGCTTTTCGCGCTTTCAATAGTCTGGTCGTTCGAATTTCGAAAAAATCCGCGGGCCCGGTTTAGACCGTGACGAAGTGCGCTTTCAAGCGCCTGAACGTGCGGGACTTTTTGCTCATTCAATAGTCTGTTTGCTCGAATTTTGAATTTTTGCGCGCGGCACGGAGAGCGCATGATTCATCAGCGAGGCCCGTGTAGAAAAAATGTCGTCCTCGTAACTCACCGCAACTCTTTCCTTGTGCGCTAGACGCGGCGCTCAATAGCGCCGCGCTCATCGAGAACATACGGACGCAGCGCGGCGATTTCAATGGCCACGTTCCCGCTAAATAGGATTCTTCCTGATTGACGCCGGACGAAACCGGACTATCCTGGACGGTGTCCGATCTATGGTGACAGAGAACCGCCCGCCGCACTCGCCGCGGGCGGTTTTGTTTTTCCGCCAAGCGGACCCATCGCGCATCACGCGCGCGGACAGCCTCACAAACCCTCATCCGAAACACCACGGCGGCGCAATACGCGTCCGCCGAAAGGAGCACTGCGCTATGCGATTCAGATTTCCGTTCCGGCGCGACAACCGCAGACCCGACGGCTTTTGGGACGTGCCAGATGCGACCGACGACAACATCAAAGGCACGAGCGTCGATCCCTATGATCCTGTGTGGCCGCGTTGGAAACAAGCTCCGCCGGATCACGGCGAGGGAGAATTCATCAGCGAAGAGCCGTTCTTCGACATCGACGAGATCATGCAGAGAGCGGAATTCTATCCACCAGGCCAGCCCCTCGTAGACAGCAACGTCGATGGGAATCCTGCGAGCCGCCAAAGAGTTGGCGATATGCCAAGCGGCAATCTATCGCGACGGCGACTGCTCGTCGCGCGCGGGGACAACTCCGATGGTTGGCCGCAGGCACGCATGTCTCCTGGACGCGATCGCCCGCTGGTGCTCGCGGAGGTAATACCGCGAAATCCGGACGGCACATGGCCGGCGCCGGAAGCAACCGAAGAGAACATCCAAGGGACAAGCGTCGATCGGACGAATCCCGTTTGGCCGCGTTGGACGGGTTGGCCACGTCAGGCAGGATGTGAGAGCGGCAATTTTATCAGTGACGAGTACTACTATCTGATCGACGGGACCGACCGGGCAAAATCGACCGTCATCCGGCGGGACGGCCGCTCCCGGACATCAACCAAGGGGGCAGCCTTTGCGCCGCCGCACGCAAAATGAAACCCCCGCGGGCAATGTCTGGAAACAGCGGCTGAATGTTTGGCGCGGGGGTTGAACCGTGCGAACCCGATGACAGCAGGCCGGACTATCGCGCAACGCCGTCCAAGAGTTTCGCGCGGATTTCGACATGCCGGCCTGCGGTCGACGGTACCTTAAATCGAACACATTCACCTGCTGCCATCGCGCCTCGCTTTACTAAGGTCTCCCCTGACATGCGGAGCGTCGGAGCAGCTTTCGCGGTTCTCCTCGTCGCGGTAGGCGCCATTCGGGCCAACGCCCAGCCGAACGATCTCGAAGACCGGATCGAAGCCTTCTTCACAGGGCTCACATGCCGGAACGCGCAAGTACTCGGCGGGCAGAACAACATCGGAGCGATCCTTTATCACGATCCGGCGGAGGAGCGACTCGAAGAGAGGGATCGGTACGGAAACACCATCTATACGCTGGATAAGCGCGTGCAGCCGCTCGGGCTGTTCCGGATCGATCGCCCTGACGCCAGATATCGGCAGACGTCGCGCGTCGATACCGTTTTCGATTCCAACAGCAGCGTTCTTGCCGTCTTCGACCATCTGAAGAGATCGCACGAGACCCGATTCTTCTGGACGCCAAGGGATGAACTCATCATCTGGAATTGAGATGAACTGTGGTTCGTCGATGGACGCCCGATTCGAGCGGGGCTTCCATTTCTCTTCGAGCGCATGCGCCCCTGAACAAGTACCCCTAATCGAACAACTACGGACCGATGCAATTCCCGAACACATCCGATCCGTGGCGAGGCTGGTGGGAGGCGACCTCTATCTGACCGAGTTCGACGCGCGATCCCGCAGCGTGCAGGACTTACTCGTTCACCCAGGACCGCTCAGGATCAACGGAGAAGACCAGTTGGCGTGGACTCAAAGCGATGTGTTCGTCCGCCTCATCAGGATGACGCAACGCCACCGCGGCACCTGGAAATCGGTCCACCGGAAGGCAGACGCCCTTGGGGATGGTTTGCCCGCTTGACATTCCCCGCCAACACTCGGCTGCTTCTTGCTCGTGACAACAGCGAACTAAAAATACCGGAGGTGATTCTCCAGTGGCGGAACGATCGGAGCGTCAGCGAGGTCGCGCTTGTCAGACAGGGCAGCACCAAGCCTATCATCGTTGCGGCTGACTACATCAAGAAGGTCTTCTGGTATCCCGACCGCACCAAGCTGTACGGCTATACCGATCACACGGGGCGGTTCCATCCGCTGCCGAGCGAGCGGCATTCGAACGGCGTTCTGTTCTGGCTCGAGCAGTTCGAGAAAATGGACGGGATCGAGGAATTCTACCTGCTCGACGGCGCGCGCTACGCGGTCGTAAAGCGCAGCGGTGCAGCGACAGGGGCCGAAGCGGTCGTTCTGGAACGGCGCGGTCCGACAGTGGCGACGCTGGAGCAGCTTTGCCACACGAATTCAGCGGTCCAGAGCGTGGTCGAAGGGCCCAACTCGTTCCTGTTCATACCAAGGCAACCGCCGGCGAGAACCTCGTCGTGTATCTGCACGATGGGCCGTTCTCAAGTGTCGGACGAGGTGGCGATTGGATCACCGACATCATGGCGCAGACCGGCACTCCCGTTCTGGCGATCAACTATTTCGGCAGCAGCAGCAGACCCCACGAGCTGGCGGTGAGCGGACAGATTGCGCCACTCTTTGCCGCCGAAGTCGAAGAAGCCATCGCTTTTGCGCGAGGAAAACTTTCAGGGCAAAGAAAACTCGTTTTCATGGGGCAAGGGTTTGGGAGCTTCAGCGGGTTCGCATCGATGATGGCCGATGCCGCGCGGCCTGAAGCATTCATTGTCCTGTCGGGGTTCACGGACCCGCGGCACATCTTCAAAGAGCATACACCCAACCGCGATCCGTTCGAGCTCAACTACCTCGCTCGCGCGGGCCGTCAACTCGGAGCGATCATGAATCCGACTGCCGCGTCGAAGACCGGCACGAGATTTTCTGTTCGTTCACGGAACCGGCGACGACAAAGCACCATTTGCGGATGTCGGGCCATTCCTCGACCGCTTGAACGCGACGGCAACGTCCCCGCGTGCAGAGCTGAGGGCAATCGACGGCATGGGCCACGCGCCGGAGACGAAGACGCACTATCGCGCGATTGTCGAGGCCGTGGAGAGCGTACTGCGTAATCCGTAGACGCCGCCCACCTGCGCGCCCTTGCGCGACTCGCCTTGGAAGACCGTACGATTAGCCTTCGACTTTCGAGAAGTCGGCGACCTGGTGCGCGGTGGCGACGATCTGCGCCAAGCAGCTTCAGACGGTTCTCGCGCAGCGTTCTTGTCGTCGGCGTTGACGGTGACCTTGTCGAAGAAGCGATCGACCGGCGCGCGGAGCTTCGCCATCTCGGCCATGGCGCCGGCGAAGTCTTCGCGCGCAAGCAGCTTGGCGACGGACTCCTGAGCGGACAGCAGCGCGTCGTGCAGCGCTTTTTCTTCGGCCTGCGACAGCGCAGCCGTATCGGGCGCGTCGCGATACTCGCGCTTGTCCTTCTTCTCTTCGATCTTGAGGATGTTCGCGGCGCGGCGATAGCCGACGAGAAGGTTCGCGCCGTCGTCGGTTTTCAGGAACGCCTGCAGCGCTTCGACGCGGCGCACGAGACGGACAAGATCGTCCTCGTTGCCGAGCGCGAACACGGCATCGATCAGATCGTGGCGGACGCCTTTTTCGCGCAGCGCGACTTTCAGCCGATCGGCAAGAAAGTCGCAGAACATCGATGCGACTTCATCGTAGATGTCGTATGCTGCCTCGAACGTCGCCATGGCTTCCGTCAATCTGGCATCTGCTCTTAGCGACCTCGCGAGAAGCTCGAATCCGGCTCTCGCTGATCCGAGCCACGTCGATGCTGCGAGTCAACATCGGCCATAGTGGCAGACGATAGTCTGCGTTCTCAAGCACCATTCGAATTAGCCCGAGCGCCGCTCGCCGCAGTGCATAGGGATCGCCGGAACCTGTCGGCTTCTCATCGATCGCGAAGAAGCCGACCAGCGTGTCGAGCTTGTCGGCGAGAGCGACGGCGATTGAGACCTTCGCCGTCGGCACCTGATCGCTCGGACCGAGCGGTTTGTAGTGGTCGCGGATCGCGTCGGCGATTTCGGCGGGCTCGCCGTCGTTGAGCGCGTAGTAGCGGCCCATGATGCCTTGCAGCTCGGGGAATTCGCCGACGACGCCGGTGGTGAGATCGGCCTTGGCGAGACGTGCGGCGCGTTTCGATTTCTCGACGTCGGCGCCGATGATCTTGGCGATCTCGCCGGCGAGCGCTTCGATGCGTTCGACGCGTTCGAGCTGCGTGCCGAGCTTGGCGTGGAAGACGATGTCCTTCAGATCGGCGACGCGGGATTCGAGCGTGCGCTTCTTGTCCTGGTCCCAGAAGAATTTCGCGTCGGAGAGACGCGCCTTCAGCACGCGCTCGTTGCCGGCGACGATCTCCTTGCCGCCGTCCTGCGCGACCATGTTGGCGACGACGGCGAAGCGGTTGGCGAGCTTTCCGGTCTTCGGGATCGCGCAGCGCGAAATATTTCTGATGCGTGCGCATGGAGGTCTGGAGGATTTCGCCGCGGCACGTCCATGAACGCGGAATCGATCTGGCCGATGAGCACGACCGGCCATTCGGCAAGGCCCATCACCTCGTTGGCGAGGCCCTCGTCCTCGATCAGCTCGAGCCCGAGCGCGAAGGCCTTCTGCCGCGCGTCGTGCAGGATCGTTTCGCGGCGCTCGGCGCCGTCGAGGATCACATGGGCGTCGCGCAGCTTCTTCTCGTAGTCCTCGAAGCGGCGGACTTCGATCGGGCCTTGCGAAAGAAAGCGGTGACCGCGCGTGATGTTGCCGCTCTTCACGCCCGCGATTTCGAACGGCACGACTTCGCCGTCGAATGTCGCGATGATGGAATGGAGCGGCCGCACCCAGCGGAACGTGCCGTCGCCCCAGCGCATGGATTTCGGCCAGGGAAGCTTCGCGATCGTCTCGGGAAGGATTTCGGCGAGCACGTCCGATGTCGCGCGGCCCTTGCGATGGATCACCGCGACATAGAAATCGCCTTTGGGATCGGCGCGCTTCTCGCATTGATCGAGCGTGACGCCGGCGGATTTCAGGAATCCTTCGATCGCCTTCTCGGGCGCGTTGATGCGCGGGCCCTTCTTCTCTTCCGAGACGTCGGGCTGTTTGGCGGGAAGGCCCGAGATCGCGAGCGTCAGACGGCGCGGGCCGGCGAAACCGCGCACGGCTTCGAACAAGAGGCCGCGATCGGAGAGCGCGCCGACGACGAGGCGTTCCAAATCCTTCGCCGCCTGCGTCTGCATGCGCGCGGGGATTTCTTCGGAGAAGAGCTCGAGAAGAAGATCAGGCATTGCCATCCGATCGGGTGCTGCGGAGAGAGCACCCCCCTTCCGCCCGCACGCGCTCGCGCGCTGCACGCTGGCTGCGACAGCCGCTGTCGTGCGACCCTCCCCCACAAGGGGGGAAGGTAGGAACAGAGACGTGCAGCATCGATTGGTTCGACGTGCATCTATGCCTGCTTTGGGGTGTAGGCGCCTTGGGGGCTGGCGAGCCAGGCTTCGCAGCAGGCTTTGGCGAGCGTGCGCACGCGGCCGATATAGGAGGCGCGCTCGGTCACGCTGATCACGCCGCGCGCATCGAGCAGATTGAAGTTGTGGCTCGCCTTCAGGACACTGGTCGTAGGCGGGCAGCGCCAGCGGCGGCTCGCGTTCGAGCAGCGCCTTGCACTCCTTCTCGGCGTCCGCGAAGTGCTGGAACAGAATGTCGGTGTTCGCGCGCTCGAAATTGTAGGCGGAGAATTCCTGCTCGTTCTGAAGGAACACTTCGCCGTAGCGGAAGCGATCGTTGAATCTCAGGTCGTAGACGTTCTCGATGCCCTGCACATACATGGCGAGGCGTTCGAGGCCGTAGGTGATCTCGGCCGAGACCGGCGCGCAGTCGAAGCCGCCGACCTGCTGGAAATAGGTGAACTGCGTCACCTCCATGCCGTCGCACCAGACCTCCCAGCCGAGGCCCCAGGCGCCGAGCGTCGGGTTCTCCCAATCGTCTTCGACAAAGCGGATGTCGTGCGAGGCGGGATCGAGACCGATCGTCTTGCAGGCTCTGCAGATAGATGTCCTGAACGTCGTCGGGCGACGGCTTCAGGATCACCTGGAACTGGTGGTAGTGCTGCAGCCGGTTGGGGTTCTCGCCGTAGCGGCCGTCTTTCGGGCCGGCGCGACGGCTGCACATAGGCGGCGCGCCACGGCCGCGGACCGAGCGCGCGCAGCGTCGTCGCCGGGTGCGACGTGCCGGCGCCGACCTCCATGTCGTAGGGCTGCAGGAGGAGGCAGCCCTGCTTCGACCAGAAGTCCTGCAGAGTCAGGATCAGGTCCTGGAAGGTTGCAGGCTTGGCCACGCGGAAGGTCCTTGAGAAGCGCGGACCCTGATACAGGCCGGGGGAAAGAAGCGTCAAGGCGAGAGATTTAGCGCGCTTCCCGTGCCGGAGGATGGCTTCCGCGGCTTCGGTATTCCGTGCCATCCGATTCGTGGAGCACGAGGCCAGCGGCAGTCACGAAGTGCTCGATGTCCTGAGTGTGCCCTTCCGCCCACGTACGCGCTGCTTCGCAGCGCTGTGCGCACCTTCCCCTACAAGGGGGGAAGGCCAAGGAGATGGGTGAGACGCGCTCTGTCTTGATGATGCGGACGATCGTGCGCTTCGGCGCAGCGCCCACGCGCGGAAAGAACGGGAATACACTACGGTCTCGTAGCCGCGTGCGCCATCGAGAATGTCGTCGACCCGATCGGCGCGGACGATCGCGGTCACCGTGCCGCCGTCGCGGACAAGCGAGAGCGCCCTTCCCGTCCACGTGCGCACGGCATCGGACAAATCGCGCGTGGCGCGGTCGCGCGCGGCGACGGGTGAGCTGTGAGCGCTGTCGGGATGGAACGGCGGATTGAAGAAGACGTGGTCGAAGGATGCATCTTCGGGCAGCGGCCCCCCACCCGAACCGCTTTCGCGCTGATGCGCTACAGCGGTTCGACCTCCCCGCAAGGGGGAGGTGGATTGAAGAGTTGAGGCGTCGAGATCGGCGCCTGCGTCACCGATCACGAATGACACGCGGTCGGCGACGGTGTTGCGGGCGGCGTTGTCGTTGGCGAGGCGCACGAGCTCCGGATCGATCTCGATCCCGATGATGCGCACGCCGGGCACGCGGGCGGCGAGACAGAGACTCGCGATGCCGACGCCGGAGCCGAGCTCAAGTGCCACCGAACCGTTCTCGGCAGGCACTGCGGCTGCGAGCAGCACCGTGTCGTGGCCGGCACGAAACCCGCCGCTCGGCTGGGCGGCAATAACCCGTCCGCCGAGAAACCGGTTGAGCGTCAGGCCCTCAGCGCTCACTCCTCGCCCTTCGGTTCCGCCTCCGCGAGAATGCGCTGCGCGCGCTCGAACTGGTCGTCGCGGACCACCATCAGCCGGCGCGGCAGCGCACCGATGCTGCCGTCCATCACGCTCATATGCGCGTCGAACAACTGGGTGTCGATCCCCTCGCTCTTGAGCACAGCTTGAGCGAAGGAGAGATAGACCGTGTTGTTGGTGCGGACGAGTTCCTTCATGGATCGCGTGGGCTTTCCTTGACCGTCGGGCTCGGCATTCCCTAAATGACGTGGCGGAAGGCGGCAAGGCCATGACCACGAAACCCTACGAGACGAGTGAGGGTCCCCCGCCTATCAATCCGGTCGAACGGTTGGCGACGCTGGTCGGCGACGACCTGCAGGCCGTGGATACGGTCATCCATAGCCGGATGACGAGCCAAACCGCGCTTATTCCGCAGGTGACAGCGCATCTCGTCGATTCCGGCGGCAAGCGCCTGCGCCCCTTGATCACGCTCGCGACGGCGCGGCAGTACGGCTATGGCGGCAAAGAGCACCTGAAGCTCGCGGCCGCGGTCGAGTTCATCCACACGGCCACGCTTCTGCATGACGACGTGGTGGACGGCAGCGGCATGCGGCGCGGGCGGCCGGCGGCGAACACGGTCTGGGGCAACAAGCCGAGCATCCTGGTCGGCGATTTCCTGTTCTCGCGGGCATTCCAGCTCATGGTGGAGACCGGATCGACAGCGGTGCTTGCGGTGCTTGCCAACGCGTCCGCGGTCATCGCCGAAGGCGAAGTGATGCAGCTCCTCTCGTCGAAGAACCTTGCGATCAGCGAAGCCGACTATCTCAAGGTGATCTGCGCCAAGACCGCCGAGCTGTTCGCGGCCGCCGCCGAAGCAGGCGCGCTGATCGCAGGCGCCGGCGAAGCGCATGCGCAGGCGATGCGCGCCTATGGCCGCAATCTCGGCATCGCGTTCCAGCTCGTCGACGATGCGCTCGATTATTCGGGACGCCAGGCGGTGATGGGAAAATCGGTCGGCGACGATTTCCGCGAATGCAAGGTGACGCTTCCGATCATCCTGTCGCTCTTAAATGCGAGCGATGAGGAACGGCGCTTCTGGCGCAAGACCATCGAGGTCAGCGTGCAGGAGGAAGGCGATCTCTCGCGCGCGATCGAGTTCCTGGAGCGCGGAGGCGCGCTCGCGGCCACCGTCGAACGCGCGAGGCGCTATGCGCGCGATGCACGCGATGCGCTGTCGATCGCGCCGGACGGCGAGATCAAGTCGGCGCTCGCCGAGATCGCCGACTTCGTGGTGGAGCGAGCGTACTAAAGCCCGCGCGGCGTGCCGATGTCGGGTGCGGCGATGCGCGTGGCTTTCACCCACCACTGCGGATGATCTTGGGCGATGCGCCCGGCCGCGCCTTCGGCGTATTCGCGGTCATTGAAAAGACCAAAGCACGTGGCGCCGCTCCCCGACATCTGCGCGAACACGCAACCGGGCTCGTGATGCAGCGTCTCCAGCACATGGTCGATGTCGGGCTGCAAGTGTGTGGCCGGCGCTTCCAGATCGTTGCCGGAGTCCTCGAGATAGGCGACGAGATCCCACAGCGTTTCGATGCGGCCAGGCGGCTCCATCGCGCTCGTGCCTGTACGCGCGTTCAAGCTCGCGAACACGCCCGCCGTCGGCAGCAGAACGCCGGGATTGACCAGCACCAGATGGAGCGGCGGGAGAGGACTCGTTGCCGACACGTGCTCGCCGCGTCCTTCCATCCAGCAGGGGCGCGAGAGCAGGCATGCCGGCACATCGGAACCGAGCGAGCGCGCGAGATCGAGCAGCTCGTCTTCCGTGCGATTGAGCTCCCACAGCCTGTTGAGCGCGCGCAAGGTGGCGGCTGCGTCTGCGGAGCCGCCGCCTATCCCTGCCGCGACGGGAAGGTTTTTCTCGAGCGCGATCGAAGCACCGCGCGGCGCGTCCGAGCAGAGCTCGGAGAGCGATTGGGCAGCTTTGAGCACGAGATTTGTGCCTCCGCGCGGGATCTGTGCGGCGAAGGGACCGGAGAGGCTCAGCGAAAGCTCCGATGAGGGAGCGATCTCGAGCACGTCGGCGGCCTCTGCAAATGCGACGAGACTTTGCAGCGCGTGATAGCCGTCAGGCCGCTTGTCGCCGACATGCAGGAACAGATTGAGCTTCGCAGGCGCGGAGACTCGTACGCTGTCGCTCCGGTCGCTCACTGACCCGAGGCGGACACCGAATCCAGGCCGAACTGGAGCTTGCGCTGGATGACTTCCTTCTGCTTCTCGTCGGGCTCGAGCTGGAGCGCATGTTGCCACTGGAAGCGCGCATCGATCTTGCGGCCGATGCGCCAGTAGGCGTCGCCGAGATGATCGTTGATGTCGGAGGCGCCGGGCGCCAGCTGCACGGCTTCTTCCAGGGTGCGCGCGGCCTCCTGATAGCGGCCGAGCTTGTAGTACGCCCAGCCGACGGAATCGGCGATCATGCCGTCGAGCGGACGAAGAGCGCGGGCCTTCTCGAGCATGGTGACCGCTTCCTCGAGATTGATGCCCTTATCGACGAAGGAATAGCCGAGATAGTTGAGCACCTCGGGGCGCTCCGGGTTCAGCTTGAGCGCCTGACGGAAGTCGCGCTCGGCTTCGTTCCAGCGGTTCGAGCGTTCGAGCGACACGCCGCGCGCGTAGTAGATCTGCACGAGACGCCGGTCGTCGTCCTTCAACCCGGCAATGGCCTTGTCGTATGCGGCGACGGCCTCGCCGAACTTATCGGAGGTGCGCAGCAGATCGCCAAGGGCGGTCCAGGCATCCGGATCGGAAGAGTCAGCGCCGCGACCGACAAGCGACCTGAGCTTGGCGACGCCGGCGTCTGGCTGATCGAGCCGGCCGTCGTTGATGGCGGCCTGGATCTGCGTCATCGCGAAATAAGGCGAGCTCGATTGAATGCGCGCATAGAACGAATTCGCCATCTCGTAATTCTGCATCCGCTCGTAGTGACTGGCGAGCAGCACGCGGGCGAGATCGAAATTGGGCCTGAGATAGAGCGTGATGTTGAGGTAGAGGATCGCGACCTCGACACTGCGGCGATCGTTCAGGGAGGCCGCGATGCCGAACAGCGCTTCCGCCACGCCCTCGGCCGGGCTGCCGACCATCGGCTGGAACGGCCTTTTCGCCTCGATGTCGCGCAGCGCAAGAATGGCGACGGGGTGTCCCGGGTTGTCCATCAGCACGCGCGAGTAAAGCGTCTTGGCCTCGTCGTAACGGGCTTTGCGGGCGAGGAAGCGCCCATAAGCGTCCGAGATGCGCGGGCCCATGCCCATCACGGCGAGCGCCTGACGATAGGCCGCGTCGGCGTCCTGATCGCGTCCGGCGTAATCCAGGATCAGCGCCCTGTGCATCAGCCGGAGGCCGTCGACGCCACGCTGGGTCATGAGACCGTCGAGCATCGCGAGCGCGCCGTCGGTCTCGCCGGTGCCCGCGATCGCCCAGGCGGCCACGACGTTGTTCGTGAGCAGCGAAAAGGCGCCCTGGCTCGAGGGATCGGCGTCCTTGGCAACCGCGAGGTAGTCCTTCTTCATGAAGGCGCCCGCCTGGCGGATCAGACGCGCCGGCCGGTTGTCCGAATCCGCGGCGATCACGCGGTCGGAGAGAGCAATGGCGCTTTCGATATCGCCGGACTCGGCGGCATACATGAAGGCGCGCACGAGAAGGTCCGTGTTGGTCGGATCTTCCTTCAGCGTCTCGGCATAATAGGTTGCGGCATTCTTCACATCGCCGGCGGACGCGGCGAACTTGGCCGAGAGATACCGGCCGGTGACCGTGTTGGCCGGCGGCGACTCGGTCGCCGCCTGCATGGAGGTCATCCCGGGCATCGTGCTGCACGCGGCAAGAGTGAGCGCGGCGAAACTCGATGCGAGAGCCAGTGCGGTTTTACGTTTCACGGGTTTGCCTTCCTCTCGACTTAAGGGACCATAGCCCGAATTGAGCGACCCGTCACATGCTCCCGTAGGCCGGGCCATCGCCTCCCTCGGGAGGAACCCATGTGATGTTCTGAGCCGGGTCTTTGATGTCGCAGGTTTTGCAATGAACGCAGTTGGCTGCGTTGATCACAAAGCGCGGCTCATTTGTGCCGCCAGCGACCACCTCGAACACTCCCGCCGGACAATAACGCTGCGCCGGTTCCGCATAGACTGCCAGATTGTCTCGAATGGGTAGAGCCGAATCTTTCAACTTAAGGTGAATAGGCTCGTCTTCATCATGACGCGTGCCGGAGAGGAACACCGACGACAACAGGTCGAAGGTAATGACGCCGTCCGGCTTTTCATACGCGATCGGCTTAACCTTAGCCGCGGGCAAAAGTTGGGCGTAATCGGGGCCTTTTGGCCGCAACGTGCCGAACACGCTCAATCCGAAAAGCTGATTGGTCCACATGTCGAACCCGCCAAGTGCGACGCCTGCAAGGGTGCCGAAGCGAGACCACAGCGGCTTCACGTTGCGCACGCGTTTCAGATCGGCGTGGATCGATGAGCTGCGATACGCGTCGTCGAGATCGGCGAGCGTGTCGTGCGCACGGCCCTGTTCGAGCGCGCGGAACACGGCTTCGGCGCCGAGCATGCCCGACTTCATCGCGTTGTGGCTGCCCTTGATGCGCGGAAGATTGACGAAGCCCGCGGAGCAGCCGATCAGCGCGCCGCCGGGAAACGCGAGCTTCGGCACCGCCTGGACTCCGCCTTCGGTGATCGCGCGCGCGCCGTAGGCGATGCGGCGTCCGCCTTCGAGCATGGGGCGGATCATCGGATGCGTCTTGAAGCGCTGGAATTCGCCGAAGGGCCACAGATAGGGATTGTGGTAGTCGAGATGGACGACGAAGCCTACGGCCGCGAGATTGTCGCCGTAGTGATAGACGAATGAGCCGCCGCCGGTGTGATTGTCGAGCGGCCAGCCCATGGTGTGCATCACCAATCCGGGGCGGTGCTTCTCCTTCGGCAGCTCCCACAATTCCTTGAGGCCGAGGCCGAAGGTCTGCGGCGCGCGGCCTTCGGCGAGGCCGTAGCGAGCGATGAGTTGTTTCGCGAGCGAGCCGCGCGCGCCTTCGGCGATCAGCGTGTACTTGCCGCGAAGCGCCATGCCCGGTGTGTAGTTGGGCTTGTGGTGACCATCGCGCGCGACGCCCTTATCATCGGTGATCACGCCCGTGACTTCGCCCTTGGGACCGAGCTCGGCTTCGACGGCGGCAAAGCCCGGATAGATCTCGACGCCCAACGCTTCGGCCTGTTGCGCGAGCCAGCGGCAAAGCTGGCCCAAGCTGATGATGTAGTTGCCGTGATTGCTCATCAGCGGCGGCATGATGAGTTGCGGGACGCGGATGCCGCCCGACTTCGTCAGATAGTAGAAGCGGTCGTCGCGGACTTCGGTCGATACCGGCGCACCGAGCGCTTTCCAGTCGGGGATGAGCTCGTTGAGCCCGACCGGATCGATGACGGCGCCCGAAAGAATATGCGCGCCGACCTCGGAGCCCTTCTCGATGATGCAGACGGAGGTCTCGCGGCCTGCAGCTTGCGCGAGCTGCTTCAGGCGGATCGCGGCACGCGAGCCCGGCCGGCCCTGCGCCCACGATCACGACATCGAACTCCATGCTTTCGCGCGTGTCGCTCACGGGGCGAGGTTATGCGTCGCGCGGATTTGCGCGGTCAATGGCGGAGCCAAGCGGCGAATTGGACCGCGGCTGTGCTTCGCGTAACATGGGAGCATGTCCGACAACACACGCGATCAGTCGCTCGCCGTCTTGCGTTGGCTGATCGAGGCCGGCGCCGACGAGGCCGTGAGCGAGGCGCCGGTCAATCGCTTTGCGAAAGCTGCGCAGCAGCACCCCCCTTCCGCCCGCTTCGCGGACACCTTCGCCCCTCAAGGGGGGAAGGTAGAGATAAGGAGCGGGTCGCAGCCCCTAGTGTCGCGCCCACGAAGACTTCGACAGTCGCTCGCAGGCCGTATCGCTCTCGACCGCGCCGGGGGCCGCGCGGGCGTTGGCGCAGTCGTGCACGACGCTCGCCGAGCTCAAGACCGCGGTGATGAATTTCGAGGGTTGCGAGCTCAAGCGCTTCGCAACCAATACGGTGTTCGCGGACGGCGATCCGTCGGGGCGGATCATGCTGATCGGCGAAGCGCCGGGGCGCGATGAAGATCTGCAGGGCCTGCCGTTCGTCGGCCGCGCCGGAAAGCTGCTCGACCGGATGCTGGCCGAGATCGGCCTTGACCGGCGGAAGGTCTACATCACCAACGTGCTGAACTGGCGGCCGCCGCAGAACCGGGAACCCTCGCCCGAGGAAGCGGCCACCTGCCTGCCCTTCCTTCACCGGCATATCGAGCTTGCCGATCCTAAGCTCATGATTTTGCTGGGCGCCGTGTCGGTGCGCCATGTCCTCGGGCTGACCGAGGGCATCACGCGCGTGCGCGGCAAATGGAATTTATATCAAAGTGTAGCGCTCAATCGCGCCATTCCAGTAATGCCGACCCTTCATCCTGCCTACCTGTTACGTCAGCCGGCGGCCAAGCGCCTCGCCTGGCGTGATCTGTTGGCGGTCGCGGAGAAAATGGGCGAGCTCGGCCTTGCCTGAATTCCCCCAGATCGTCACGATGCGGTCATAAAAACAGGGGTGGGGGTTTTGCTCAAAATTGCCGGCATGGCATTCGCAAGCGTTCTGCTTGCGGCGAGCGTCTCTTATGCGCAAGCGCAGGACAGCGCTCCGCACACCGTGCTGTCGCCCGACGATGTCCGCACCTATGAAGCGATGTTCGCGGCGGAGAAAGCCGGACAGATCGCGAAATCCGATGCGCTCGCCGACAAGCTGAAAGACAAGCTGCTCGTCGGTTACGTGCTGCAGGCCCGCTATCTCGGTCCGCATCATCGTTCGCAGTTCGGCGAGCTCACATCGTGGCTCAAGTCATACGCCGAACTCGCCGATGCCGATGACATCTACGGCCTCGCGCGCAAGCGGGCCGCAAAGGGCGCATACATACCGCGGCCTGTGTCCGCGCGCTGGCGCGCCGCCAGAGGCGACGGCGACGCGTTCGAAGACATCGATCTCGAATCGAAAGCAGCACTGCGCACGCGGGCGCGCATGGTCACCCAAGTGCGCAGCGGCAAGCCCGAAGCCGCCCATCGCGTGCTCAATGCGACCAAGAATCTCCAGAAGGACGATGCCGATCGCCTCTCGTCCTATGCGGCATTCGCTTATCTCGTCGACACGCAAGATCAGGCAGCCCTCAAGCTGGCCGAGGAAACGATCCAGCGTGGAGGTGTTGCCGAAGCGCAGGCGCGCTGGACCGCGGGATTGGCCTCGTACCGGATGGGGCAGTTCGACCGCGCCGCCGACCACTTCGAAGCGTTGGCGCACGACACCGGCGTCGCCGCGCGCACCTCGTCCGCGGCCGCGTTCTGGGCGGCACGAAGCTGGATGCGCGCAAGCAAACCGGAGCGCGTTCTTCCGCTCTACGAGCAAGCGGCCGCCGAGCGTGGAACGTTCTACGGCATGCTGGCGTCCAAGCTGCTTGGGCGCGACATGGGCATGGACTTCATCGAGCCGCGCTTGGACGACGCGGCCTTTGCCCAATTGATGCAGAGCAGTGCGGCGCGCCGCGCCGTCGCGCTCTGGCAGATCGGCCGCAAGGACACGATGAGCGAAGACCTCGCACGCGCGTTCGGCGAGATCGATCCCTCGCTCGATGAGGCGTATGCCGGGCTGGCGCGACAGCTGGGGGTGCCGACGCTCGAATTGCGCGCGGCCGAGACGGCGGCCGAGCGCAACGTCCTGTTGACCAGTCTCTATCCGATACCGCCCTACGAACCGCGCGGCGGGTACGCGGTCGATCGCGCCGTGGTGCTGGCCTTTGCGCGTCAGGAAAGCCGCTTCCAAACGGCGGCGCTGTCGCGTGTGGGCGCGCGCGGCGTGATGCAGATCATGCCGACGACGGCGGCGGTGATCACCGGCGACAGGTCGCTCGCGCGGAGAAATCGCGCGCGGCTCGACGATCCCGTCTACAGCATGACGCTCGGACAGGATTATCTGCGCGACCTTCTCGATCGTCAGAGCGGCAATCTCTTCAGTGTTGCGGCGGGGTACAACGCGGGGCCGGGCAACATTTCCCGCTGGATGTCGCTGCACGAAGGCATGAACGATTGCCTGGTGTTCATCGAAAGCCTGCCGGCGGCGGAGACGCGCAACTACATCAAGCGCGTGATGGTGAACCTCTGGATGTACCGCAAGCGTCTAGGCGAACCGATCGACGGTCTGGACGATGTGGCGCAAGGCCGCTGGCCGGTCTATGCGCAAGCCATGGGGACGGCGAGCCAGTAAGGCCCCCCTCCGCTCGCTTCGCGAGCACCTCGCCGTAAACGGGGGAGGAAAAATCTCTCTCATGCTCTAGTATCGCCGCATGGCCGACAGCACGCGTGAGTTCGTTCCCGTTCGCATTGCCGTCATGACCGTGTCCGATACAAGGACGCGGGCAAACGACACGTCAGGCGACACGCTCGAAGCGCGCATCAAGGATGCCGGCCACGTCGTGGCGGATCGTGTGATCGTTCCGGACGAGAAGGATGTGATCGCCGCCCAACTCAAGACATGGATCGCGGACGCCAACATCGATGCCGTGATCTCGACGGGCGGCACCGGACTCACCGGGCGCGACGTCACGCCGGAAGCCTTCCGCAGCGTGTTCGAGAAAGAGATCGACGGATTCTCGGCCGCGTTCCACCGCATCTCGTTCGACAAGATCGGCACGTCGACGATCCAGTCGCGCGCGTGCGCGGGCGTGGCGAACGGAACGTATCTGTTCGCGCTTCCGGGCTCGCCGGGCGCGGTGAAGGACGGCTGGGACGGAATCCTGAAGCTGCAGCTCGATTACCGGCACAAGCCGTGCAACTTCGTCGAGATCATGCCGCGGCTTCAGGAGCACCAGCGGCGAAAGAACTAGTCTGCGATCCGTTTCGGCGGATCGCAGACTTGGATTCAGTTGCCGGGCTGCGGTCCAACCTGCTGCGCTTGCCCGACCGCGGCAGTGCCTTCACCGGACAATCCACCCTGCTGAACATCCCCAGGCGGAGTCGCCGGCACGGCCTGCCAGGGGCCGTTGCAGCTCCTGACATACGGGTAGTAGCCCGCGGGATCCTCGCAGTAGTACCAGACCTGCTCCTGGCGATTGCCGCCATCAACGGGCGCGTCGAGATAGTCTTCCGGCGGAAGAACCGGTTCCGTCTCCACAACGGGCGGCGGGTAATAGCTGTAGGAATACCCGTAGTTGCCGTAGGGGTAGTAATAGGGATACGGCCAGAACGGGTCGTAGAACCCATAGCCAAAGCCGTAGCCGTAATAGGGATAGCCGTACCAGCCGCCGTGACCGTGGCCCCAATTGACCGCCACCGTTGTGGCCGCCGTTACCGCCGCCATTGCCACCGCCGCCGTTCCCGCCGCCTCCGCCGGGACCGCCGCCACCGCCACCCGGGGGATTTGCACCCGGGCCAGGTCTGCTGACGACACCGCCGCCATAAGCTCCCCCACGATCGCCGCCCGGACGCGCACCAGGAATGCCGCGATTACTGCCACCGCCGCCTTGAGCGCTCGCGCCCACGCGCGGACCTCCGGACAGGCCGCCAGCCCTCGGGCCGCCGCCGCCCCTGGAACTCATGCCGGAGTTGCCGCCACCACCGCCACCGCGGGACATCCCGACGCTGCCGCCACCGCCGCCACCGCCGCGGGACATGCCGGCACCGCCGCCACCGCCACCGCCGCGCGACATGCTCGAGCCGCCGCCACCTCCTCCGCCGCGTCCTTCGCGCGCGTCAGCCGCGGACACCACGATCAGCGGCGTCACAATCGCGACGGCGATAAGGGCATTCTTCAGGATCGTCATCGGAACTCTCCATCGGCGCGGCCCGCATCATAGCGCGGAACTCGCCGCTACAGGGCTTATTCTACGGGAAAATTTCGCTCAATGCACATGAACACGGCCTGAACAATTGCACTTAAGTTCTTGATTTGTTCTCATTGCGGCCTATACTCCCAAGCATGAGCCGCGTGCTGACCGCATCCGCCGATCCAGAGACTCCTCAAGGGACGAGGCGCCCGCTCGAACGCGTCGAGCCGCTACGACATGGAGAAGCGGGTCCGCTTCGATGACGGCTGGGACCGCGACGACAACGACGAGCCGCCGCCGCTCAAGACCGAGATCATCCGCGACGCCACCCGCACGATCATCACGAAGAACAATTCGCCCGACATCTCCTTCGACCGCTCGATCAATCCCTATCGCGGGCTGCGAGCATGGCTGCGTCTACTGCTTCGCGCGACCGACGCATGCCTATCTCGGGCTGTCGCCCGGTCTCGACTTCGAAAGCAAGATCCTCATCAAGCCCGACGCGGCGAAGCTGCTCGAAGCGGAGCTGAGGAAGCCCAGCTATCGCCCGCAGGTGATCGCGATGGGGACCAACACCGATCCCTATCAGCCGCTCGAGCGCGATTTGCGGATCACGCGGTCGATCCTGCAGGTGCTGGCCGATTTCAAGCATCCGGTCGGCATCGTGACCAAGTCAGCCTCCGTGACGCGCGATATCGACATCCTGGCGCCGATGGCGGCGGAAGGGCTCGCGCGGGTCGCGGTGTCGATCACGACGCTCGACAAGAAGCTTGCGCGCAGCATGGAGCCGCGCGCAGCGACGCCGCCGCGGCGGCTCGAAACGATCCGCGCGCTGGCGAGCGCCGGAATACCGGTGACGGTGATGTCCGCGCCGATCATCCCGGCGCTCAACGACGACGAGATGGAATCGATTCTCGCCGCCGCCGCGGAAGCGGGCGCGACGCAGGCGGGCTACACGCTGGTGCGGCTGCCGCTCGAGATCAAGGACCTGTTCCGCGAGTGGCTCGAAGCGCACGAGCCCGATCGCGGAAAGCACGTGATGTCGCTGATCCGCTCGATGCGGGGCGGCAAGGACTACGACGCCACGTGGGGCAAGCGCATGACCGGCAGCGGTCCCTATGCGCGGATGATCGCGCAGCGTTTTGCGATCGCGACGCGAAGGCTTGGGCTCAACAAGGACCGCGTGCCGCTCGACACCACGAAATTCCGCCATCCGCCGCGATCCGGAGACCAGCTCTCGCTCACCTTGTGAGTTGATCGCTTTCGTCCCTTGTGTTCCGCCCCTCCTCTCGCGCTATGACTGGAGCAAGCGGGAGCGGGACGAGTCATGCCGCACTACATCTTCGAGGCGCGCGCGGCGAAAACGATCGCAGGACCGATCGCGGGCGTCGACGAAGCGGGACGCGGCCCGCTGGCCGGACCTGTGGTCGCGGCCGCGGTGATCCTCGACCGGAAGCGGATTCCGAAGGGCCTCAACGATTCGAAACAGATGACCGCGGAGGCGCGCGAAGAGGCGTTCGCGAAGATCATGGCGTGCGCGATCGTCGGCGTCGGCGATGCGACCGTGGATGAGATCGATCTCGTGAACATCCGGCAGGCGACGCATCTCGCGATGGCGCGCGCGGTCCGCGCGCTCGCCGCTCGCGCCGGCGTTTGCGCTGGTCGACGGGAACGATGCGCCCGCCCTGCCCTGCCGCTGCGACACGATCATCGACGGCGATGCGCGCTCGGTGTCGATCGCGGCTGCTTCGATCATCGCCAAGGTGACGCGCGACCGGATCATGCGGTTGCTGCACGACGAGCACCCCGGCTACGGCTGGGCGAACAACAAGGGCTACGCGACCGAAGAACATCGCGAAGCGCTGAACCGCCTGGGACCGTGCCGGCATCACCGCCGGAGTTTTGCACCGGTCTACCAGATGTTGTGTCCTGTGGATTCCAAGGACTCAATTTTAACTCTTTGATTCAACATGACTCTTGACCGGTGGACTCCGGTGAATTACGATTCCGCCCCAGTGCAAAATCGGGGTCGGGCTGTGGATAACAAGAGGGGAAAGCGGGAGGCGAACGGATTCGCCGACCGCATCATCGAGGGCGATTGCGTGGCCGGAATGGCGTCGCTCACGGCGGCGTCGGTCGACATGGTGTTCGCCGATCCGCCGTACAATCTCCAGCTCGAAGGCGAGCTGAGACGGCCGAACAATTCCAAGGTCGATGCGGTCGACGATGCGTGGGACCAGTTCGCGAGCAACGCCGACTACGACAGGTTCACGCGCGCCTGGCTGTCCGCGGCGCAGCGGACGCTGAAGGACACCGGCACGATCTGGGTGATCGGCTCGTATCACAACATCTTCCGCGTCGGCGCGATCATGCAGGATCTCGGGCTTCTGGCTGCTCAACGACGTGATCTGGCGCAAGACCAATCCGATGCCGAATTTCCGCGGACGCCGGTTCACCAACGCGCACGAGACGCTGATCTGGGCGGCGAAGTCGCGCGACCAGAAGAGCTACACGTTCAATTACGAGGCGATGAAGCAGCTCAATGACGAGCTGCAGATGCGCTCGGACTGGCATCTGCCGATCTGCGCGGGCAGCGAACGGCTGCGAGATGAAAGCGGCACCAAGTCGCATTCGACGCAGAAGCCCGAGGCCCTGCTGCATCGCGTGATCCTGTCGTCGACCAATCCGGGCGATGTCGTGCTCGATCCGTTTTTCGGCAGCGGCACGACGGGCGCGGTGGCCAAACGGCTGGACCGGCGGTTCATCGGCATCGAGCGCGATCCGGACTACATCCGCGTGGCGCGGCGGCGCATCGAGGCGGTGGTGCCGGCGGAAGACGACGCGATCGCGGTCACGCGCTCGAAGAAATCGGAGCCGCGGATTCCGTTCGGCACGCTGGTCGAGCGCGGATTGTTGAAGCCGGGCGCGATCCTCGACCGGGCTCGGCGGACGTCACCGCGCGAAGGTGCGCGCCGACGGCTCGCTCGTGTGCGCGGATGCGACGGGTTCGATCCACCGCATCGCCGCGCATGTGCAGGGGCTCGATGCCTGCAACGGCTGGACCTTCTGGCACTTCGACTACCGCGGCACGCAGGTGCCGATCGATTTGCTGCGACAGCAGGTGCGCGCTGAGTTAAACTAGTCGCGCACGCACAAATATCGGGACTCTCCATGGGAGCAGGCTCATGAAGATCGGTTTTATCGCGGCTGCGGTCGTCGCGCTCTTGGTTGCCGGCTCATGATTTCGGGGCTGCCCAAGTCGGCGGCCAAGCGGTGGAGATCAAGGCAGACGACATGGTGCACGGCAAGGCCGACGCGCCAGTGACGATCGTCGAATACGCGTCGATGACCTGCCCTCACTGCGCGGCGTTCGCCGACGGGCGTCGTTCCCCAGTCGACCAAGGACTATATCGACACCGGCAAAGTGAAGTTCGTCTTCCGCGAATTTCCTCTGGACGGCGCGGCGCGGATGGCGTCGGCGGTCGCGCGCTGTTTCAGCGGTGATCAGTATTTCTCGTTCATCGATCTTCTGTTCGCGAACCAGCCGATTGGATCAAGGATTTTGACGGCAACCAGATGATCACGCGCGAGGACATCGTCGAAGGCCTGTCGCAGATGGGCGGTCGCTCGGGCATGCCGCGCGAAAGGGTCGAAGCGTGCGCCAGCGACGAAAAGAACCTGGCGGCCGTGGACGCGAACTGGATGGAAGGCGAGAATGGCTACAGCGTGCGTGCGACGCCGACCTTCATCATCAACGGCAAGACGCATGTCGGCGGCATGAGCTTTGACGCGCTTGAAACAAATCATAGACCCGCTCACCGGCAGGTGATGCTTCGCCGTGTCTCTTTCTTAGCTCGATACGTCCAACAAACAGCGGCAGGTCGTCGTCGACGGCGTGGCCGATGGCTTTGCGCATGACGGTGGGCACGGGCGCGCGCGCGAACTCGGGCGGCATCAGCCAGAAGCCTTCGCCGTTGGGGCGGCTGCGGAAGCGGCAGACATAGATTTCGAGCTCCAGCTCGAAATGCGTGAAGCCGTGGCGCACGATGCCGGGCTTGCGTTCCCATGCGCCGTTGAACGGGGCTTCCGAGAGCGCTTCGGTCTGTGACGGAAACGATGCGTTCCAGGGGCTTAGAGGCGGTTGCAGCATTCCGGCTAGAAGTCCGGTCGGCGGGCGGCGGACGAGATAGATGGCGCCCGCTCGGTCCAGCGCGATGAATGCGGCGCCGCGCTTCAGCGGTCGCGCGCGCTTGGCGGCCTTGCGCGGGAGCGTCGCGGCGATTCCCAGCTTGCGGCCTTCGCAGACGCTTGCGAGCGGACAGGCTTCGCAGCGGGGACGCTTGGAGATGCAGACGCTCGAACCGAGGTCCATGAGCGCTTGCGCGAAGTCGCCGGGGCGATCGCGCGGCACGAGCGCCTGACCGAGCGCCGCGAGCTTTGGCTTGGCCTTGGGCAGTTCGTCTTCGACGGCGTAGAGCCGCGCGACGACCCGCTCCGCGTTTCCGTCCATCGCCGCGACCGGCTCGCCGAACGCGATCGACGCAATCGCCGCGGCCGTGTATGCGCCGACGCCGGGAAGCGCGCGCAGCTCGGAAGACGTCTGTGGAAAACGCCCCCCATGCTCGCGCGCGATGGTCTGCGCCGCGCGATGGAGATTGCGGGCGCGGGAATAGTAGCCGAGACCGGCCCATACGCCGCAGACTTCATCCAAATCCGCAGACGCGAGGCGCTTCACGTCGGGCCAGCGCTTCAGGAACGCGCGGTAGTACGGCGCGACCGCGGTGACGGTCGTCTGCTGGAGCATGATCTCGGAGAGCCAGACGCGATAGGGATCGGCGGTCTCGCCCGGCTTGGCGCGCCACGGGAGGTCGCGGCGATGCGTGTCGTACCAGGCGAGCAGCAGGCTCGCGGTGCTCGCCTTCTTCGCCGGGCTTCCCTTATGATGCGGCGACTTGCGGGTCATTGCTGCCAACCAAGATGAAACGAACCACCAAACGGAGCGGGCCGAACGAGGGCCCCGGCACGGCGCGGCGCGGTCGCGCCGGTCACGCCGGCGAGGACGCGCTCGGCCACGCGAGCGCGGCACTCCAGCGCGCGGGCTTCCCGGACGCAACGCTTGTGTTGCGCTGGCGCGAGATTGCGGGCGCCGACATCGCCCGCATCGCCGAGCCGCTGAAGCTGACCGAGGGACCGGAGGGCGGCGTGCTCACGCTGAAGTGCGAGGCGGGTGCGGCGGTCTTTCTCCAGCATCAGACGCGGGAGCTTCAACAGCGGCTTGCGACCTATCTCGGACCCGGCCGGATCGCGCGGATACGGCTGATTCCGGGCGAATTGGAGCGCGCTCAAGGGCTTCCCGACCATCCCGCGTCGGGCGCGGCGAGCCCGGAGGAGCCAACGAGCCCGCTTTCGCTGCCCGGAGGCGCTGGAGCGGCTCGACCGCCGCCGCGGCCGGGCCAAGCAGAAGACACGCTGATTGAACGAAATTGCAGGCTCTGCCACAAACATCTCCGGACTCTCTATGGGAGCAGGCTCATGAAGATCGCATTCATCGCGGCTGCGGCCGTGGCGCTTTTGGTTGCTGGCTGTGATGCGGGGCTGCCCCAGGTCGGCGGCCAGGCCGTCGAGATCAAGGCGGACGACATGGTGCACGGCAAGGCCGATGCGCCGGTGACGATCGTCGAATACGCGTCGATGACCTGCCCTCACTGCGCCGCCTTTGCCAAGGACGTCGTGCCCCAGCTGACCAAGGACTATATCGACACCGGCAAGGTGAAATTCGTCTTCCGCGAATTCCCCCTGGACGGCGCGGCCCGGATGGCGTCGGCGGTGGCGCGCTGTTTCACCGGTGAGCAATATTTTTCTTTCATTGATCTTCTGTTCGCGAATCAGATGAATTGGATCAAGGATTTTGACGGCAACCAGATGATCACGCGCGAGGACATCGTCGAAGGCCTGTCGCAGATGGCGCGCCAAGCCGGCATGCCGCGTGAACGGGTCGAGGTGTGCGCCAACGACGAGAAGAATCTGGCGGCCGTGGATGCGAATTGGCAGGAAGGCCAGACGCGCTACAACGTGGGTTCGACACCGACCTTCATCATCAATGGCACGAACCATGTCGGCGTGGCCACCTTCGACGCGTTGAAACAAGTCATAGACCCGCTTGTCGGCGGCTGAATGGGCCGAGAGTGAGCGGGAGCATTAGGACGCATAGACTTTGAAGTTCTCCCGTCTCAGGCTCAGCGGATTCAAGTCGTTCGTTGATTCCACCGAACTCCACATCGAACCGGGGTTGACCGGCGTCGTCGGCCCGAATGGCTGCGGCAAATCCAATCTGCTCGAAGCGCTGCGCTGGGTGATGGGCGAAAGCCGCCCGACATCGATGCGCGGCGCAGGCATGGACGACGTCATCTTCGGCGGCACGGGCACGCGCCCGATGCGCAATCATGCCGAGGTGACGCTCGTCGTCGACAATTCCGACCGCAGCGCGCCTTCGCCGTACAACGAGACGGAAACGATCGAGATCACGCGGCGCATCGAACGCGAGGCGGGCTCGCTCTACAAGATCAACGGCCGCGAGGCGCGCCAGCGCGACGTGCAGATCTTCTTCGCCGATGCCTCGACCGGGTCCCACTCGCCGGCGCTCGTCCGCCAGGGACAGATCGCCGTTCTGATCAACCAGAAGCCGCTGTCGCGCCGCGCGATCCTGGAAGAAGCGGCGGGTATTTCCGGGCTTCATCAGCGCCGTCATGAGGCCGAGCTGCGGTTGAAGGCGGCGGAGACCAATCTGTCGCGGCTGACCGACGTCATCGCCGAGGTGGACACGCAGCTCCAGGGCTTGCGGCGGCAAGCGCGCCAGGCCTCGCGCTATCGCAACCTCTCGGGCCTGATCCACAAGGCCGAGGCGATGTTGTTCCTGTTGCGGTGGCGCGATCTCTCGGAGATCGCGCGGCACTGCCGAGAGCGCACTCGCGGCCGCGACCGACACGGTCGCGGATCGCACGGCGCGCGCGGCCGAGGCCGCGACCGAGCAGGCCGAAGCCGCGGCGGCGTTGCCGCCGTTGCGCAACGAGGAAGCGGCGAAGTCCGCGGCGCTGCAGCGGCTGCTGCACGAACGCGACAGTCTCGATGCCGAGGAGGCGCGCGCGCGCGAAGAGGCGCAGCGCATCCGTCAGCGCATCGGACAGGCGGAGCAAGATCTCTCGCACGATCGGACGCTGGCGCAGGATGCCGGCTCGTCGCTCGCGGAGCTCGAGCGCGAGTTCGCGGAATTGACGGGCGCCAATCTGACCGCGACGGAAGCGCTCGCGGGCGCCGAACAGCGCGTGCAGGCGCTGATGGCGACGCTCGCCGAGCGCGAGCGCACGCTCGATCAGCTCACGTCCGAGCTTGCGCATCTGAATGCGACGCGCGCGAGCTATGAGCGCGCGCTCGCCGAAGGCGAAGAGCAAGCGAGGCGCGCCGAGGATGAGCGCAACGCGTTGCGTCCGCGCGCCGAGGCCGAAGCTTCGAGCGACGCCCCGGACATTGCCGCGACCGAAGAACGCATCGAGACGGCGCGCGAAGCGGCGGCGTCGGTGCGGAGCCGGCTTGCGTCCGCCGAGGAGCGCTTGCGCGAGACGGCGGAGGCCGAAGCGAGAGCGCGCGCGCCGCTGGATCAAGCCGAGCAGGAAACGCGCCGGCTGACGGCGGAAGCCAAGGCGCTCGCCAATCTGCTCCGCCCGCGCGAGAGCGATCTGTGGCCGCCGCTGATCGATTCGCTGAAGGTGCAGCCCGGATACGAGGCCGCGCTTGCGGCCGCGTTGGGCGATGAGCTGAACGCACCGCTCGATGAAGCCGCGCCGCATCACTGGCGCCATCTCGGTGAGCTGGAGTCGCCGCCGGCACTGCCCGCGGGCACCGCGCTTGCGGCGTTCGTGGACGCGCCGCCCGCGCTCAGCCGGCGTCTTGCGCTGACCGGCGTCGTGAGCGTCGAGGACGGCAAGCGGTTCCAGAAGGATCTGCTGCCCGGGCAACGGCTCGTCTCGCAGCGCGGCGATGTGTGGCGCTGGGACGGTTACTCGGCGTCCGCCGATGCGCCGAGCCAGGCGGCGGCGCGGCTCGAACAGCGCAATCTGCTGGAGTCGCTGGAAGAACAGGTGAATCTGGCGAAGCGCCTGCGCGATCAGGCGCATGCCGAGCATGCGGCGGCGCAGGCGGAACACAATGCGGCCATCGAGGCCGTGCGCGCCGCGTCGCGCGAATTGCGCCAGCGCGAAGACGATCTGCTCGCGGCGCAGGGCGAGTCGGCGCTGGCCGCGCGCGCGGTCGCCGAGCGCACGACGCGGCTCGCAAGCATCGAGGCCGAGATCAAGAGCCTGGAACAAGCGGGCGAGAACGCGCGGCGTACCGTGCAGGCCGCGACGGAAGCGCTCAATGCGCTCGCCGATGCGCGGGCGCTCGCGGAGAAGCTCGAACAGGCGCGCGGTGCGGCCATCGAAGCGCGCAGCCATACGGGCGAAGCGCGCTCCGCGCTCGATGCGTTGCGGAGCGAAGTCTCGATGCGCAACCAGCGTCTGAGCGCGGTGAAGGACGATGGCGCCCGCTGGACACAGCGGCGCGATGCGGCCGCGCGCCAGATCGCGGCGCTCGAAGAACGCATGGCCGCGATGGCGCAGGAGCTTGCCGCGGTCGATGCCAAGCCCGCCGAAATCGTGCAGCGGCGGGTTGGCCTGCTCGATGCGATCAGCAGCGCGGATGGCGCACGCAAGATCGCGGCCGATGCGCGCGCCGAGGCGGAGAATCGCCTGGTCGAAGGGGACCGCGCCGCGAAGCTTGCCGATCACGCACTCTCCGAAGCGCGGGAAGAGCGCGCGGCCGCAGAAGCGCGCTCCGAGTCGGCCGCACAACGGCTGGAGGAATTGCGCCGGCGGGTTCGCGACGAACTGGCCTCGTCTCCCGACGAGCTCGAAGAGCGCGCGGAGATCAAGGACGGCGCCGAGCTTCCGCCGCTCGAGCAGGCCGAGAAGCGCGTCGAGAAGCTGAAGGCCGAGCGCGAGCAGCTCGGCGGCGTCAATCTGCGCGCCGAAGCCGAAGCGGCCGAGCAGGAGCAGCGCTTGGAGCTGCTGACGGCGGACCGCGCCGATCTCGAAGGCGCGATCGAGCGGTTGCGCCGCGGCATCCAGACGCTCAACCGCGAGGGACGCGAGCGCCTGCTGGAATCGTTCGGCAAGGTGAACACGAATTTCGAGCGCCTGTTCAAGGAGCTGTTCCAGGGCGGCGAAGCGCGGCTGACCTTCACCGAATCGGAAGATCCGCTGGAAGCCGGGCTCGAGATCCTCGCGCGTCCGCCGGGCAAGAAGCTGACCACGCTCTCGCTGCTCTCCGGCGGCGAGCAGGCGCTGACGGCGATCGCGCTCATCTTCGCGGTGTTCCTGGTCAATCCGGCGCCGATCTGCGTGCTGGACGAAGTGGACGCACCGCTCGACGACGCGAACGTCGACCGCTTCTGCCGGCTCCTGGAGGAGATGACGCGGCTCGCGGAGACGCGCTACCTCATCATCACCCATCACGCGCTGACGATGTCGCGCATGGACCGCCTGTTCGGCGTCACCATGACGGAGCGCGGCGTCAGCCAGCTCGTCTCGGTATCGCTCGCTGAAGCGGAGCGTGTCGTCGCCGCCTAGTGTCGCGGTTTCGAAGTTCGCATGACGATCGATATCAGCCGCTTGCGAACTTCGAAACCGAAACGACGGATTCAAGATTTGCAGTGTCCTTTCAATTCTGAAATTCGCACGGCGCCTATATCGAGATCAGGCGAATTTCAAATGGGACCTAGGTGTTCATTTCAGCGTCAACCTGACACATCGATTGATTTCCAATTGGATCAACGGTTATATGAACCTTACGCTATTGACAGGTTTGGGACCCAAAACTATGGTCCGCGCGCCTTTCGAGCGGTTCTTCCTGCATTCGGCTGCGCTTAGGTGGAGGCACGGGACTCGTATGAGCGATGACGATCCCGATGCCCGCCGCTTGGCCGATATTGAAGAGCGCTTGCGCAAGGCGCGTGAAAAGCGTGACGAGGTCCGGCAGGTCGAGGCGCCCAATTCGAAACTCGGGATTGCCTTCCGGCTGGTGACGGAACTGATGGCGGCGGTGATTGTCGGCGGCGCCATGGGTTGGGGGCTCGACCGGATTCTGGGAACCGGGCCGTTTCTCCTGATCGTCATGTTCATGGTCGGTGCCGCGGCGGGCATTTTCACCGTCGTGCGCACAGCACAACAGATGAATCGGGATCAAGCGGCGAAGGACGCCGGGAACTCGAAACGGGAATGAGGGTCTAGTGGCAACGTCTCCGATGGAGCAGTTCGAGGTTGTGCCGATCGTACCGATCGAGGTCGGCGGCTTCGACATTTCCTTCACGAACGCATCGCTCTGGATGTGCGTCGTCGCGGGCGCGGCCGCGCTGTTCCTCAGCCTCGGCGCCTCGTCGCGCTCGCTCGTGCCCACGCGCATGCAGTCGCTGGCGGAGCTCTCCTACACCTTCATCGCCGACATGATCCGATCAACCGCGGGAACCGACGGGCTGAAATTCTTCCCGTTCGTGTTCACGCTCTTCATGTTCGTTCTGTTCGCCAATCTGCTTGGCCTCATGCCGCCGATCGGCATCCACCCCTTCACGGTGACGAGCCACATCATCGTCACCTTCGCGCTCGCGTTCTTCGTCTTCCTGATGGTCATCGTGGTCGGGTTCGCGCGCCACGGCTTGCATTTCCTGACGTTGTTCGCGCCGAAAGTGCCGTGGCCGATGCTGATCCTGTTGATCCCCATCGAGCTCGTCGGGTTCCTGAGCCGGCCGATCAGCCTCTCCGTCCGTCTTTTCGCGAACATGCTGGCGGGCCACACGATGCTCTTCGTGTTCGGGACGTTCGTGGTCGGTCTCGCAGGCGCAGGCGGCGTGCTCTCGTTCTTATCCATCGCGCCGTTCCTTGCGATCATCGCGGTCTCGGCGCTGGAATTCCTGATCGCGTTTTTGCAAGCCTATGTGTTTGCCATCCTCACCTGCATCTATCTGAACGACGCCCTGCATTTGCACGACCATCATTGAGGACCGCGGCGGGGCCGGATCCTTACAAGGAGCCTACGAGACATGGATATTGAAGCGGCAAGACTTATCGGCGCGGGCCTCGCCTCGATCGCCCTCATCGGCGCGGGCGTTGGCATCGGCATCATCTTCGGCAACTATCTCTCGGGCGCGCTGCGCAATCCGGGTGCGGCGGCCGGCCAGTTCACGAACCTTCTCGTCGGCTTCGCGCTCTGCGAATTCACGGGCCTTCTGGGCGTCGTGATGGCGTTCATCATCCTCTTCACATAAAGCCACGCCATGGCCGCCGCCGCGACGATCGAAGGAACAGAGGCAGCGGGGCATCCGGCCGAAGAAGGCGGTCTGCCTCAGTTGAACCCCGAGTTCTTCGCCAGCCAGATCTTCTGGCTCGCGATCACGTTCGGGCTTCTGTTCATCGTCCTGTCGCGCGTGACGCTGCCCAAGATCGCGAGCGGCCTTGCCGCCCGCAAGAGCCGTATCGAGGGCGATCTCGGCGCGGCGGAGCGGTCGAAGAAGGACGCCAGCGACGCGCTCTCGGCATACGAAGCCGCGCTTGCACAGGCGCGCTCCAAGGCGCTCGGGCTCGCGGACGAAAACCGCAAGCGCATCGTCGGCGAGATCGAGGGCCTGAAAAGTGCTGCGGACGCCAAGGCGGTCGAAGCGATGAACAAGGCCGAAGCGCGGATCGCCGCGGAGCGCACGCGCGCCGAAGGCAATATCCGCTCCGCCGCTGCCGAAGCCGCGGCCTCCATCGTGGAGCGCCTGATCGGCGCGCCCGTGAGCGGCGATGAAGCGACGCGAGCGGTCGACGGCGTCAAGGTCCAAAAGGCTTAGCCATGGAACTCTTGAGCGATTCACATTTCTGGGTCGGCATCGGCACGCTGATCTTTTTCGGCATCCTGCTTGTGGCAGAAGGTGCCGGCGCTGATCACAAGCGCGCTGGACGCGCGCGCGGCCGCCATCGCCAAGGAACTCGAAGAAGCGCAACGCTTGCGGACGGAGGCGGAAGCCCTCCTCGCGGAGTACAAGAAGAAGCGCGCGGAAGCCGAAGGCGAAGCGGCCACGATCCTGGCCGAAGCCAAGGCCGAAGCCCAGCGCTTCGCCACCGAATCCCGGGCCGCGATCGCCGCTCAAATCGAGCGCCGCGGCAAACAGGCCGAGGAGAAGATCGCGCAGGCCGAGGCTCAGGCCGTGGCCGAGATGCGCGCGCTCGCCGCCGACCGGGCGGTCGCCGCAGCCGAGGCGCTCCTCACGGCGCGTTTGGATGACAAGCGGGCTGCCGATCTGGTAAAGCGCTCGCTCGAGGAAATTCCGTCCAAGTTGAACTAGAGATGCCCCCGTTCAGGGCCGATCATGTGGGCAGCCTGCTGCGCCCGGCGCGCCTGCACGACGCACGCGCGAAGGCGCAGGAAAAACGTCTCTCCCCTGCGGAGCTGCGCGCGATCGAGGATGAATGCATCCGCGAGGCGGTGGCGCTGCAGGAAGCCGCAGGCATCAGCGCCGTCACCGACGGCGAGTTCCGCCGCGGACATTACCTCGTCGATTTTCTGACGGCCTTCTCCGGCATCGTTCCCACGCAGACGAGCTATGCGCTGGCGTTCAAGGGTGACGACGGCGCGTCGGGCGAAACGCGCTCGATGCTGACGGTGACGGGCAAGGTGAAGCGCACGCGCCCGGTGATGGTCGAGGACTTCAAGTTCTTGAAGGCGGCAACCAGGCGCACGGCGAAGGTGTGCCTCCCCTCGCCCACCTGGCTCCACATGCGCGGCGGCCGGAAGACGGTGAACGAGGGCATCTATCCCGATATCGAAGACTTCTGGCGCGACACGGTGCAGGCGTTCCATGAGGAAATCCGCGACCTCGCGGCCGCAGGCTGCACCTATCTGCAGCTGGACGAGATCAGCTTTGCCTTCTTGTGCGATGCCACGATCCGCGAGCGCGTCCGGGCCGACGGGCTCGATCCCGACGATCTGACGCGCAAATATGCGCGCGTGGTGAACGAGATCGCCGCCGGCGCGCCGCCGTCGATGACGGTCGCGGTCCACACCTGCCGCGGCAATTTCCAGAGCATGTGGATGGCCGAGGGCAGCTACGACCGCGTCGCCTCGATCGTGTTCGATCAGCCGGACGTCGATGCCTATTTCCTCGAATACGACAGCGACCGCTCCGGCGGGTTCGAGCCGTTGAAGCACATTCCGAAGACCAAGACGGTGGTTCTTGGCCTTGTCAGCTCGAAGAAGCCGGAGATCGAATCCAAGGACGCCATCAAACGGCGGATCGACGAGGCGGCGAAGTTTTTCCCGCTCGAGAGATTGGCGCTCTCGCCGCAATGCGGCTTTGCCAGCACGCATCACGGCAACAAGATCACCGAGGATATCGAGCGGCGGAAGCTGGCGCTCCTCGTGGAGGTCGCGAACGACGTCTGGGGTTCGGCCTAAACTCAAGCCGAAGTTGCAGGTCACGCTCAGCGCGTCATCCAGGCATATAAGCCTTAGGGCCAATTGCGCGGCTCAAGCTGGCTCCTGAATAGTCACCGCGAGTCGGTCATGAAGCCGCCGCAAAGCGGCATCTAGACTCTCAAGCTCTCACGATCGTCGAAGGACCGCCCATGCGCGTCTTGCGGATTCTATCGCCCGCTATCGTCATCGCTCTATGCAGCCCATTCTTGGCGTTCGCTGCGACGCCGAGCTTCGATTGCACAAAAGCGAAGAGCTCGATCGAGACGCTCGTTTGCACGGACGAAGAGCTGGCCAAGCTCGACCGCGAAGTCGCGCGTCTCTTCGTGCTTGTGCGCAATGTGCTGCGCCCGACCCCATCGCGTTTGCCGGAGCTGATCGGCACGCAACGAGGCTGGATCAGAGCGCGTGACGATTGCTGGAGACAGGCTGACGCGCGCGTGTGTGTGCTCGAAACGTACGCGATCCGCATTCACGAATTGCGCGAAGGGTATGCGGTCGCGCGCGCCCAGGACCCAGAGAGCATCAGCAAGGGTCCGGTGTTCGTCGAGTGCCGGGACTTCGAGTCCGTCATCAGCGCCACGTTCATCCAGACCGATTTGCCAATCGTCTTTTTGACGTGGGGCAACGTGAACCGGCTCGTGCTGACGCTCGGACCGTCAGGCTCGGGCGCGCGGTATGTCGGGAAAGACGGCAACAACCGCGAGGTCGTCTTCTGGGACAAGGGACGCGAGGCGCTGTTCGAGCTGCCGGGCAGAAGCCAGCTCATGTGCCAGGTCAGAGAGGCCGGCTAAGCAGGCACCCGTCTAAGATTTTTCCGGCGGCACGACGCGGATGTGGAGCTCGCGGAGCTGCTTCGGCGTGACTTCCGACGGCGCGCCCATGAGCAGGTCCTGCGCCTGCTGGTTCATCGGGAACATCGTCACTTCGCGCAAATTGGACACGTCGGCCAGCAGCATCACGATGCGATCGATGCCGGGCGCCGAGCCGCCGTGCGGCGGGGCACCGTAGCGGAACGCGTTCAGCATGCCGCCGAAACGCGCTTCGGTTTCGTCGCGGCTGTAGCCTGCGATCTCGAACGCCTTCAGCATCGCTTCGGGCATGTGATTGCGGATCGCGCCCGAGCTCAACTCAATACCGTTGCAGACGATGTCGTACTGATACGCCTTGATCGTGAGCGGGTCCTTGGTCTCGAGCGCTTCGAGACCGCCTTGCGGCATCGAGAACGGATTGTGCGAGAAGTCGATCTTCTTCTCGTCCTCGTTCCACTCATACATCGGAAAGTCGACGACCCAGCAGAACTCGAAGCGATCCTTCTTGATCAGGTTCAGGTCATTGCCGAGCTTGATGCGCACCTGGCCCGCGAGCGAAGCGGCGCGCGCCTCTTTGTCCGCGGTGAAGAACACCGCATCGCCGGCCTTGCTCGCTGTCGTGATGACCAGGCGATCGATCACGTCCTGAGGAATGAACTTGGCGATCGGGCCCTTGCCGATGATCTTGCCGCCTTCTTCTTCGAAGACGATGTAGCCGAGACCCGGCGCGCCTTCGCTGCGCGCCCAATCGTTCAGCCTGTCGAACCACGAGCGCGGTTGCGAGCCCGCGCCCGGCGCCGGGATCGCGCGCACGGCTTCCTTGTTCTTGAAGGCCTTGAACGAGACGTCCTCGCGATCGAACAGCGGCTTCACGTCGGCAATCACGATCGGATTGCGCAAGTCCGGTTTGTCGACGCCGTAACGGAGCATCGCCTCCGAATAGGGGATGCGCGGGAACGGCGCGGGCGACACTTTGCGCCCGTTCGCGAACTCCTCGAACAGGCCATGGAGCACCGGCTCGATGGCGGCGAAGACATCCTCTTGCGTGACGAAGCTCATCTCGAAATCGAGCTGATAGAATTCGCCCGGGCTGCGGTCCGCCCTGCCCGCCTCGTCGCGGAAGCACGGCGCGATCTGGAAGTAGCGGTCGAAACCCGCGACCATGATCAGCTGCTTGAACTGCTGCGGCGCTTGCGGAAGCGCGTAGAACTTTCCCGGATGGAGCCGCGAGGGGACCAGGAAGTCGCGCGCGCCTTCGGGCGAGGAGGCGGTCAGGATCGGCGTCTGGAACTCGTGGAAGCCCTGCGCGACCATCCGGCGGCGGATCGATTGGATGACCTGGGACCGCAGGATGATGTTCCTGTGGAGCCGTTCGCGCCGGAGGTCCAGGAACCGGTAGCGGAGCCGCGTGTCCTCCGGGTACTCCAGGTCGCCGAAGACGGGAACCGGAAGCTCGCCGGCCTGGCTCTGGATCACGGCCTCCTCGATCCGGACCTCCACCTCACCCGTGGGCAGGTTCGGGTTCACGGTCTCGGCCGAGCGGGCAACCACCGGCCCGGTCAGGGTCAACACCCACTCCGAGCGGGCCTCGGAGGCGGCCTTGAAAGCCGGCGAATCGGGCTCCACGACGCACTGGGTGAGGCCGTAATGGTCGCGGAGGTCGATGAACAGGAGCCCGCCATGGTCCCGGGCGCGGTGGACCCAGCCGGACAGCCGGACCCGCTCGCCGACATTGGTCCGGCGGAGCTCCCCGCATGTATGGCTCCGGTAAGGATGCATGGCAATTCCCTTGGCAAGGCCGGCGTTTGTGGAAAGCCGGCCCCTCGAAGTCAAGGGAAAGCTACTCGCGCGATTCCGGCCGGACGACAAGGAGCGTCCGCGGTCGCGGTTAAGGCGGTCAAAATGGGGACAGCGGGGGGCGAATCCGTTAAGACGGCATCATGCGCATCATCACCGAAACCGTGGACCTCAAGGCCTTCGTGGCCGAGCTGGAACGCGGGCCTTTCGCGGCGATCGACACGGAGTTCATGCGCGACCAGACCTACTGGCCGAAGCTTTGTTTGATCCAGGCCGCGGGTCCCGACGCCGCCGCAATCGTCGATCCGCTCGCCAAAGACATCGACCTCACGCCGCTCTATCACCTCATGGGGGCGAAAAAAGTGATGAAGGTGTTCCACGCCGCGCGGCAGGACATCGAGATATTCCACCATCAGGCGGGCGTCATCCCCGAGCCGCTGTTCGACACGCAGATCGCAGCCATGGTGTGCGGCTTCGGCGAGGCTGCATCGTACGAAACGCTGGTGCGCAAGATCACGAAATCGGAAATCGACAAATCCGCGCGCTTTACCGATTGGAGCCGCCGTCCGCTCTCCAAGCGCCAGCTTGAATATGCGCTCGCCGATGTCACGCATTTGCGGGAAATCTACGACACGCTCGCCAAAGACTTGCAGAAGAGCGGACGCTCGCACTGGGTCGAGGAAGAGGAAGCGACCCTCAAGGATCCGGTGACATACAGGCTCGATCCCGACGATGCCTGGCGCCGCTTGAAGCCGCGTTCGACGAACAAGCGTTTCCTGACCGTGCTCATTGCGGTTGCAGCCTGGCGCGAGCGCGAAGCGCAGGCGCGCGACGTTCCGCGCAACCGTGTCCTCAAGGACGAGGCGCTGCTCGAGATCGCGGCGCATCCGCCGACGACGCCTGAGGCACTCGGCGAAATCCGCGCGATCCCCACCGGCTATGCGCACTCGCGCGCCGGCAAGGCGATCGTCGTAGCCGTCAAAGAGGGGCTCGAAGGTAAACTGCCGGACCGCATGCCGCCGCCCGAACGGCCGCGCATGGGTGAGCCGTCACCGTCGGTGCTCGATCTGTTGAAGACTTTGCTGCGGCTGAAGGCCCATCAGTTCCGGGTGGCGCCTCGCCTCGTCGCCGACAGCGAAGACCTGGAACGGTTGGCGATCGGCGACGATGAGGGAATTGCCGCGCTTCACGGCTGGCGCGCCGAAGTGTTCGGACGCGATGCGATTGCGCTGCGCGAGGGGCGGCTCGGCATCGCGCTCGAGAACGGGGAAGCCGTGGTCATCGAGCTTGGCACCGAGCGACGCACACGCGCACGCAGCGCCAAAGCTTAGAACAGCTGGCCTATGTCGAGGGCCGCGGCGACGGCCATAAGGAACAATATTCCCGCCGCGATCCGGCGCATCCAGACGAGCGGAAGCTTGCGCGCCGCCATTTCTCCCAAATAGACCGCGGGAATATTGGCGATCATCATGCCGAGCGTGGTCCCGATGGTCACCACCACAACGCTCTGGTAGTGCGCCGCAAGCGCGATCGTCGCCACCTGCGTCTTGTCGCCGATCTCGATGATGAAGAAGGCGATGAGGGTCGCCAAGAACGCGCCGAGCTTGTCGAACGTCGCCGGCGGCTTGTCGAGCTTGTCGGTCTGAAGCGTCCAGATCGCCATCGCAAAGAACGACACGGCGAGGATCCATCTCAGCGTATCGCCGGAGAGGATGTCCGACGCGTACCAGCCGAAGAATGCCGCGAGCGCGTGGTTGAAGAGCGTCGCCCCCAGAATTCCGAGCATGATGGGCACGGGCGCGCGAAACCGTGCGGCGAGCAGGATGGCAAGAAGCTGGGTCTTGTCTCCAAACTCGGCGGTTGCAACCACGAGCGTCGAAACGAGGATTGTTTCCAATTACGGCCTCGACAAACGACGCCACGCGAGCAGGAACGCCGCGAGATTCAACGCCGCACAAAAGAAGAAATGCGCGCCGACCCGCACATCGGTCGGCGGGAGGCTGCTGACGGATGCGAGGATCTGACCCGCGATCAAAGGACCGACGACCGCGGCGAGACTGTTGATCGACTGCATGGCGCCCAAGGTCACGCCCTGCTCGGCCGGCCCCATGGATTTCGACACCACACCTTGGATCGAAGGTCCTGCGGTGAAGATGAGGAAACTGCTGAAGAGGATGGGAAACATCATCCAGCCCGCAGGCGCGAGCCCGTAGGCGGTCTGCACGAGCACGTTGCTGCCGATGGCGACGAGCGCCAGCCGTTCTTCGCCGAAGCGCTTGACGAGACGGCCCAGGAGCCCGCCCTGAACGACCGTCGACAGAACGCCGACGAAGAACAGCAGCATGCCGTTCTCGAACGGACCCCAGCCGAAGCGGAAATGCGTGAACAGCGCCCAGTTCTGGATCATCGCCATATGTCCGAGCGCAAAAAGCGCGAACACGATGACAAGGCTCCCGACCGCGTGATTTTGGACGAGCACGATGAGCGCGCGGAACGGATTGGCCTTGGCGAGCGAGAGTTTTCCGCGCCGCTCCGGTGGAAGCGATTCCGGTACGAAGAAGAATCCGTAGAGCGCGTTGAGGAGCGACAACGCGGCCGCGACATAGAACGGCAGATGCAGATCGATGTCGCCCAAGCAGTCCACCTAGGGGCGGCCCAACGATGAATCCGAGACCGAAAGCGGCGCCGACAAGCCCGAAACTTTTTGCGCGCTCCTCGGGCGGCGAGATGTCGGCGAGATAGGCATTCGCGACCGAGAAGCTCGCGCCCGTGATCCCGCCCAGAATGCGGGCGAGGAGCATGATCCAGAGCGATGGCGCCATCGCGATGAGGATGTAGTGGATGCCGAGGCCCACGATCGCGGCGAGCAAGACCGGGCGCCTCCCGAAACGGTCGCTGACGGCGCCCAGAAGCGGCGCACAGAGAAAAAGCATCAGGCTGTAGGCGACGGAGAGCGCGATCGCCCAATGAGTCTGGGCTGCATTGCTCGTCGTGTAGTCGCCGACCAGGATAGGGAGCACCGGAAAGGCGATGCCGATGCCGACCATGTCGATGAACACGGCAACAAACACGAACCACTTGCCCGAGCTCGAATGCGCGGCGCGCGACATCGCAGGTTCGGCGTGAGTCATGACCCGGATAGGTGGACACCTGACCGCTCGCGACGTGCGAGCGCTGTATCAGGCGTCACTAGCGCGGTCGTCGTTCTGCGGCAAGGAGTCTTGCTCTTCTTCACCCTCATAGGGGTCTTCGTCGGGCGCGAGCGCGTCCGTGGGCTGCGGCACGGCGAAGCCTGACGGCGGCGCCGCTTCCAGGAAGCCGGATGCCTTCAGCTCATCCATGCCCGGCAGATCGCCGACATTCTCGAGCCCGAAATGGACGAGGAACACTTCGGTCGTGCCATAGGTGACGGGACGCCCCGGCGTGCGCCGCCGGCCGCGGATGCGGACCCAGCCGACTTCCATCAGCGCATCGACCGTGCCTTTGCTCACCGCGACGCCGCGGATGTCTTCGATCTCCGCGCGCGTCACCGGCTGGTGATAGGCGATGATCGCGAGCGTTTCGATCGCGGCGCGCGACAACCGGCGCTCTTCGACCGCGTGCTTGTTGAGAAGGAAGCTCAAGTCCTTGGCGGTGCGGAACTGCCACTTGCCCGCGACCTTCATCAGATTGACGCCGCGGCCCTCGTAGTGCCGCTGCAACTCGGCAAGCAGCGCCTCAATGTTCGTGTCGGGCGGCAGCGACTGCGCCAGGGCCTGCTCGTTGAGCGGCTCGGAAGCGGCAAACAGCAGCGCCTCGACGATGCGCAGATGCATCGGGTCAATGGCGACGACATCGTCCTCGACGGGCGAAGGGTCGCTCACCGTCGAAGTGAGCTCCGGTTCGACGACAGAAGCAGCGAGTTCGGATTCGATAATCTGGGCCATGTGGGCCTCGTCAGCGCGGATGATGCGATTCACGATACGGTCTCCTCAGCCCCCTGCACTTTGTCTTTCAGAAAAATCTCGCCGAACGGCGCCATTTGACGGATATCCAAGCGGCCGTCTCGCGCAAGCTCGAGCGCGGCCAGGAATGTGCTCGCGAGCGCCGTGCGGCGGCGCGCTCCCGTTCCCCATCCTTGGGGCAGGTAGCGAACGAGCAATGTCCATTGCGGCATCTCTCCGAGCACGCGCTCAAGACGCGCCCGCGCCTCCTCGACGAGGTAGATCGGCGCGCGCACCATCTGCAGAACGCGATGACCGAGCACGCGGATGCGTTGCTGCGAATAGGCCGTCAAGAGATCGTACAGCGTGTCGGAATATTTGCGCGTGCGGATGACGCGCACCGGTTCGGGAGCGCCGCGGGCGAACACATCGCGTCCCAAGCGATCGCGCGCCATCAGCCGAACGGCGGAATCGCGCATTTGCTGAAGCCGCAGCAACCGCCACCTAAGAGCCGCCGCCATCTCTTCGACGCCCGGACCCGGTCCGGTCTCGGCCTGCGGAAGGACAAGACGCGATTTGAAATAGATCAGCCACGCGGCCATCACGAGATAATCCGCCGCCAGCTCCAGACGCTTGCTGCGCGCCGAGTCCATGAACGCGAGATACTGGTCGGCAAGCTGAAGCACGGAGATCTTCGCGATGTCGACCTTCTGATTGCGCGCGAGCGCAAGCAGAAGATCGAGCGGCCCCTCGAAGCCGTCCACTTCAATGATGAGAGCTTCGTCGGGCGTGATCGTCGACTCGAACTCTGGCACGGACTCGAATGCGTTCACGCGATGGCTCCCATAAGCATTTCACGCAAGCGCGCCTCGGCCGCGGCGACATCCAGCTTCGCGGGTTCGCGCAAGTGAGCAAGCGCGGCGTCCGCGCGGTCGAGCGCTTCGCCTTGAAGCGCTTTCGCCTCTTTTGCGACGTCGATCATTTCGTCGCGCTTGCCGTTGCAGTGAAGCGCGATATCGCACCCGGCAAACAGCGCCGCTTTTGTACGCGCGCTCAAGGGTCCCTCGAGGGCTGACATGGAAAGATCGTCGCTGACAAGCAAGCCTTCGAAACCGATTTCGCCGCGAATTATACTGCGAATGACCTTGGGGCTCGTTGTGGCCGGACGCCGCGGATCGATGGCTTCGAAGACGACGTGGGCGGTCATCCCGACCGGCGCCTGATTGAGGCTTCTAAACGTGACGAAGTCGTGCGCGCTGAGTTCGCTCGCGGGTGTGGTCACACGCGGCAGCGCCAAATGGCTGTCCGCCATGGCGCGGCCGTGACCGGGCATGTGCTTGATCACCGGAAGCACGCCGCCATCGAGATAGCCATCGATCGTCGCGCGGCCGAGCTCGATGACGGTGGCGGGATCGAACGAATAAGCGCGATCACCGATGATGTCGTGAGCGCCTTGAACCGGCACGTCGAGAACGGGCGCGCAGTTCACCGTCACGCCGACGCTCCTGAGATCGTGCGCGATGAGGCGAGCGCACAGGTAAGCGGCCTCGCGGCCCTGGTCGGGATGGCGGTCGAACAGCTCGCCGAAACGCCTCGCGGCCGGGCGATTCTGCCAGTGCGGGGGCTTGAGGCGCTGAACGCGTCCGCCTTCCTGATCGATGAGGATCGGTGCGTTCGCATTGCCGATCGAGTCGCGCAATTGGTCACATAACGCGGCGACCTGCGCAGGAGGGCTTTCGATATTGCCGTCGATTCCAAGCAGGATGAATCCGAAGGGACGCACGTCTCTGAAAAAGGCGCGGTCTTCGGGCGCCAGTTCTGGCCCCTGGCAACCATAGACCGCGGCACTTGCCGGCATTGCGACCTCGTGGCTTCGGCGTGCGGGTTCAAGGCGCGGCGACAAAACAGTTCCCGCCGGCCGCCTTCAACTGAGTGCAGGCATCGACGGCCGCTGTGCGATCCGCGAAGGGTCCTGCCCGAAGCCGGTAGACGATGCCCTTTGCGCCGAGATCGGCCCGTTGGACGTCGGGGGCAAGTTGGCCGAGGGTGTTGAAACGCGCGCGCAGGCTTGCCCAGGCGCCGTTGGCCAGCTCTTGGCTCTCGAAGGCGCCGAGCTGAAGCACGGCTGCGCCTGAGAGCGCCCTGCTGGTCCCGGTAGCGGCAGCCGCAGGCGCCGGAGTCGCCGGCCGAGCGGCCTGAGCCGTCTGGACAGGCGCCGCAGCGGGCGCCGGTGCAGCCGTCGGACGCGCCGCGGCGGGCGCCGGAGCGGGCGGCGCGGCGGCCGCGGGACGTGCCGGGGCCGGGGTCGCCGGCGCTGGCGGCGGCGCTGCCTGGCTGAGGCGGATCTGGGGGGCCTCGGTGGGAGCTGGTGGCGGGGCCTTGGGGGCGAGGGTCGAAGCCTTGGCCTCCTGCTCAGGCGAAACCGGGTCGTTGTACACGTTCAGACCCGTGAAGGGGGCGGGTGCGGCTTCGGGCGGCGCGACACGCACCGGTCCCTCGGGCGCCGTGATCACGAGCGAAGCGCCTTGCCGGCCGCGCTCAACGCCCTGGTTGTACGCAAGCCAGACGATCCCCGCGAAGGCCGCGAGCACGACAAGGGCGATGACGACGAGAAGCGGCGCACGTGAGCGCTCTTCCTCCGGATCCTCATCGGCCAGGTCGTAGATCGGTACCTTGTCCGCCAGCGGCTGATAAATCCCGCGTTGGAGGTTGTTCATTGGCCGAACTCCGCCGAATCGTAAGTTTGCATAATTTAGCATCCGCGTGCCGATGAAGCATCGCGGTTGCCCTGTCTCGTCAAGCTACAGCGGAAAATCCCGGTGGAATATCCGCTGGTATTCCTGCAGCAAATAGCGGTCCGTCATGCCTGCGATGTAGTCGCATACCGCGCGCCCCGTCCGTGCATCGCCGGGGCCACCGCACTTGTCCGTCCAGTCCCTGGGTAGCAGACCCGGCGAGGCCATCAAAGCATCAAACACCTCCGTCAAACAATGCTGTGCATTGGCCATCACATCGAGCACGCGCTGGTGGCGGTACATCCGCCGGAGGAGAAATTCCTTCAGCGCCACGACGTCCGCGCGGAAGGGCTCGGAGAAGGCCGCCAGCGGTTCGCCCGCGGCGCGGATGTCCCCGGCATTCGCCGGATTGCGCGCCGCGATCCGCCGGTTGGTTTCGGCGATCAGATCGGCGACCATCGCCGTCATCAGCCGCCGGATCGCCTCACCGATCAGGCGCCCCAGTTCCAAATTGGGACTCTTGAGCGCCGCCTCCTTGAAGATCGGGCCTGCCAGGGGCACGGCGAAGAGCTCCTCCGCGGCGAAGAGGCCCGCGCGCAGACCATCGTCGATATCGTGATTCACGTAGGCGATGTCGTCGGAGAGCGAAGCGATCTGCGCTTCCGGTCCCGCGTGAGTTGAGAGCTCCAGGTCCCAGGGGAAATCGGCGATCGCTTCGGAAAGGCTCGCGCGATCCTGACCCGACGCGAGAAGCGGACCGTTGTGCTTCACCAGTCCTTCGAGAGTCTCCCACGTCAGATTGAGGCCATCGAAAGCGACGTAGCGATGCTCGAGACGCGTCACCAGCGCGAGCGCTTGCGCGTTGTGATCGAAGCCGCCGAACCGCGCCATGCAGCGATCGAGCGCAGCCTCGCCGGCGTGACCGAACGGCGGGTGACCGAGATCGTGAGAAAGCGACAAGGCTTCGGCGAGATCTTCGTCCAGTCCCAGCACGCGCGACACGGAACGCGCGATCTGGGACACCTCGAGCGAATGCGTGAGTCTCGTCCGGTAGTAGTCGCCCTCGTGCTGGACGAACACTTGGGTCTTGTGCTTGAGGCGCCTAAACGCGGTCGAATGGATGATGCGATCCCGGTCGCGCTGATAGCAGGTGCGCGTCGGGCTCTCGTCCTCGGCAAAGAAGCGGCCCCGGCTGTGGGCGGGATTCGTGGCGTAGCGGGCCCGTTTCGGAGCCTCGAACAAGGGCCCTAGCAGGCGGCCGGCGGGCGATTGCGGCAAGCTGGACATGCTGGCTCTAAGGACTACATAAGGGGGGTATGATAGGCTTATCTCGATGAGCGTTGAAACGCAGCTCGACATCCAGCCGGTGACCCTGTCCGAGCGGGCAGCCCGCCGGATCGCCGAAATCCTCAAGGAGGAACCGGAGAAGACCATGCTCCGGCTCGCCGTGACCGGCGGCGGGTGCTCGGGATTCCAGTATGATTTCTGCCTCGATGACGCGCGCGCGGACGACGATCTCTTGATCTCGCGCGCAGGCGCCGTCTTGCTTATCGATCCGGTCTCGCTCGATTTCCTCAAAGGCTCCGAGATCGATTTCGTCGACGAGATGATCGGAGCGAGCTTCAAGGTCAACAATCCGAATGCCACCGCGTCGTGCGGCTGCGGCACCAGCTTCTCGGTTTGAACATCCTGACACGAACCTACGCCGGTGAGCTCGCGCGATGAAAATCGCCACCTGGAACGTCAACTCGGTCAAGGCGCGCCTCGACACGGTGAGGACGTGGCTCGCGCAGGCCGCACCCGATGTTGTCGGCTTCCAGGAGATCAAGACGACCGACGATCAGTTCCCCACCGATGCCTTCGAAGGCCTCGGCTACAACTCGGTCGTTCATGGCCAGAAGAGTTACAACGGTGTCGCGATCCTATCGAAGCGGCCACCGGAGGACGTCATCAAGGGGCTTCCCGGAAACGATGGCGACGATCACGCGCGCTACATCGAAGCGATTGTTCCAACCGACAGCGGCGGCGTTGTTCGCGTGATTTCGATCTATGCGCCCAACGGCAATCCACCGGCTTCGGAGCGCTTTCAATATAAGCTCGCGTGGCTCGACAGGTTGGAGCGCCACATCAAACGACTGCTTGCTCTCGAAGAGCCACTGCTCGTCATGGGCGACTACAATGTGATTCCCAGCATCGAGGATTGTCACGATCCCAAAGCGTGGGCGGGCGATGCGCTATTCCAACCCGAGTCGCGCGCGGCGTTGCGCCGTATCGCCAATCTCGGTCTCATCGACGCGTTTCGCGCCTGCCATGCCGAGCCTCACCGCTACACGTTCTGGGATTATCAAGCGGGTGCGTGGGTTAAGGACCATGGCGTGCGCATCGATCACATCTTCTTGTCGCCGCAAGCCGCAGATCGGTTAATGAATTGCAGCATCGAGCGTCACGTTCGCGGTTGGGAGAAGCCATCGGATCATGTCCCGGTGGTCTGCGAACTGGCGATTTGAGCGTTGAGTTTGGTGGAACTCTCCATTACCACATAGCCATACGGATTCGGCTTTCATTTGGAATGCCTGCATAGGAGCCAGAAATGAGATCACTAAACGCGCTTGCAATCCTCGCAACGGCGACATTGCTGTTTGGCTGCGGCGAGAACGCCCCTGCCCCGGCCGAAGCGCCGCCTGCAGCCGAAGCACCTCCGCCGGCTGAGGCTCCGCCGCCTGAACCGCCGCCGGCGGAAGCTCCTCCTGCGGAAGCCCCCAAGTAATTTTATCGTCGAAAGCCTGTTCTCATTCGAAGGCACTCCGGTCGTTTGAACGACGGCCGGGGTGTCTTTTGTTTCTTGGGGCTGCCAATCGCCGCTCCCGATGGAACTTTTGTCATCCATTTGCCGATCTGCGCGTTCTCAAGGGGGCGCGATTTTATCGCGCCACTCATCCGACATCGCAGAGGGTGAAATGGAGGTATCTCCCATGAAATCGAAAGCAATCAACGCGTTAGTTCTGGCGTTTGCGAGCCTTGCTCTGCTCGGCTGCAACCAGAACACCACGCCTGCCCCCGCGCCGACGCCGGGACCACAGGTCACGCCTCCGCCAGCCGAACCGCCGCCTGCAGAGCCGGCACCGCCCGCGGAGCCGGCGCCGCCGAAGTAGAGGTTCCACGAGCGCCCCGGCACGCTCTGTTGAACGCGCCGGGGCGCCTGCTTATCTATGGCGATACAGAAATTGGTCTTGCGGGGAAGCGTGTGATGAATTTGGCGCGAGCGAGTGGGGCGGGCGTCTTGGTTTTGGCTCTCGCGATTGCCGGATGCAATCAGAACACCGAAGAAACCAAAGCGCCGGAGGCGCCGCCTCCTGCACCGGTTGCAACCGCCGAGCCGCCCGCACCACCGCCGCCGGCAGCACCTGCTCCCATTCCACCGTCCACCGAGGTGCAGGCGAATTCGGTCGACAGCGTCATGCTGAGTCGTCCGGCCGACGCTCCAAATGCGATGATCATCCGCGTGCTGGGAACGACGGCGTCCGCAGGCTGGTCGTTGCCGAAACTCGAGCCGATGGCTGATGGAAGCAGCGACGCATCCATCGTGTCTTACCAGCTCGTCGCGACGTCTCCGGAAGCGGTTGACGACGCGAACACCGCGCCCGAGCAGATCGTGACCGAGCTCAGGGTCGACTCGCTTCCTCCGGAAGTGACGACGATACGCATCGTCGCGGCCACGAACGAAGTTTCCGCGCCGGTCGCGCAATAAGCGGTAAGGAGTGCGGGACTTTATGCCGCTTCGGCGATGACCCGATTGCGGCCTTCGCGCTTGGCGCGATAGAGCGCCTGGTCGGCGCGCCGGAGCAGCTGGTCCGGTACGTCCGGCGTTCCGGTCGATGACGCGATACCGATACTCACCGTGATGTTGAGCGCGTTGGGCGGGCGACTGATCTTGATCGGCGTCGCCTCGATGCTCTGGCGCAATCGTTCGGCCACGGTAAATGCGAAGCCCGCGTCGGTATCGGGCATGACCACAACGAACTCCTCGCCGCCGTGACGGCAAGCGAGGTCGATACCGCGGACATTCGCCGAGATGCGGTTGGCGAATTCGCGCAGCACTTCATCGCCCACGTCGTGACCATGCGTATCGTTCACGGCCTTGAAGTGGTCGATATCCATGATGAGGAACGAAATCGGCTTGGCCGCGCACGCGCTCTTCATCAGCGTGTCGAGATGGCTCGCCATGTAGCGGCGGTTGTGCAATCCGGTGAGCGGATCGGTGATCGCCATTTCCAGGCTGAGCTGCACATTGTGGCGCAGCTTGTCGCTGTACCGTTTCTTGCGCAGCTGGGTGCGGATTCGCGCAAGCAGCTCGTTGCGATCCACGGGACGCATCAGATAGTCGTTCACGCCCATGTCGAGCGCCTGGATGAGCTTGCGGCTCTCGCCTTCGCTCACCAGAACCAAAATCGGCGAGTTGCGGACTTCCGGCAGCGAGCGCAGATGCGAGCAAAGGCGCAAGCCGTCGAAATTGCGGATGCCGAGGCTTACGACGATGAGATCGAAATCGCCGCCGCGCGCGCGGACGAGCGCTTCATCGAAGGCCGAGACGTCGACCAGCTTGTTCTTCTGCTCCAGTGCGCCGCGAAACCATGCCACGGACTCCGGACGGTCTTCGACGACGAGGATCCGGCCCGAAGGATCGGGATCGACCATGGTCTCGGCCGCATCCGTAAGACCCATGCTTTGCCCGGTCTCCTCGCGCATCCGAAGCTCGTCCGTCATCATCTTGAGGCGGACGAGACTTTTCACGCGGGCAAACAACGCGAAGTCATCCACGGGCTTGGTCAGAAAATCATCGGCGCCCGCATCGAGTCCCATGACCCGGTCGCTCGGCTGATCAAGCGCCGTGACCATGATGATCGGAATGTGGGCGACCTTGGGGTTGGCCTTGATGCGACGGCAGACTTCGAAACCGTCCATGCCGGGCATCATCACGTCCAAGAGCACGATGTCGGGGAGCTCCGCGGCAACGCGCGTGAGCGCCTGCTCGCCGCTGCTTGCCGTCAGGACTTCGAAGTATTCGGCCGTCAGCTTGGCTTCCAACAGCTTGACGTTGGAGAGGATATCGTCGACGACCAGAACCCGTGCGGTCATGAAGGTCTATCCTGGCGCCTCAACCGAGGAAGCGGCGCACGGTTTCGAGGAAGCTCGTCACCGAAATCGGCTTGGAGATATAGGCTTCGCAGCCGCCCTGCCGGATGATCTCCTCATCGCCCTTCATGGCGAACGCGGTGACCGCGACCACCGGGATCGAGCGCAGACTGGCGTCTTCCTTGAGCCATTTGGTGACCTCCAGCCCCGACACTTCGGGAAGCTGGATGTCCATCAGGATGAGGTCCGGGTGATGCTCGCGTGCGATGTCGAGCGCCTCCATACCGTCCTTGGTCTGGAGAATGCGATAGCCGTGGGCATCGAGCAGATCGTGGAAGAGCTTCATGTTGAGCTCGTTGTCTTCCACGATCAAAACTGTTTTCGCCGTCGCATCCATCGCGTATGTCTCCACCAGGGCTTGGTACGCTTTTCGCCGCGCTTGCCTGGCCCAACCAGCGGCGCGCGTCACAAGGGTTAACGAAAGCTTGCGCGAGCAGCCGTCGCCTTCCCTCGCGGATAGAAGTTTTAGGCCTGATGTCTTAACGCCCGATTGACGATGCGAAGTTCAGAGGCAGAGACTTTGGCGTTGAAAGTGCTGGCTTTCCTGGCCGGCGAGGACGAGGCGCTCGGCCGTTTCCTAACTCTCTCCGGCATCCATCCACAGGACTTGCGCGAGCGCGTGGACGATCCGCTGCTTCTTGCCGCGGTGCTCGATTTTCTGCTGGGTGACGACGAGCTTCTTACCGCGTTTGCCCAGGGCGAAGGCATAGACCCGAAGGTCGTGCATCAGGCGAGGCGCGCATTGCCGGGGGCCGCGCCGGAGGTCTGATCAGTCGCGGCCGTCGGCCGTAAGGATCGCCCCGTACAGGTCCGGCCGGCGGTCTCGGAACAGACCCCAGGAGGCGCGCGCTTTGGCGATTTCGGCGAGATCGAAGCGTGCGGTCGCAACGCCTTCATCGGTGCGGTTGAGCTCGGCCACGATTTCTCCGGTCGGTCCGGCAATGAAGGACGAGCCGTAAAACGTCAGTTCCCCCGCGCGGCCCGGTTCGACTCCGACGCGATTGGACGCAGCGAGCGGAAGGTAATTCGACGCCGCATGGCCCTGCATCACGCGCCGCCAGTGATCGCGTGAATCCACAGGCGGCGCGGGCGGAGGCTCGCTCCCGATCGTGCTGGGATAGACCAGGAGGTCCGCGCCCTTCAGCGCCATCACGCGTGCGGCCTCAGGAAACCACTGGTCCCAGCAGATCGCGCAGCCGAGCGCGCCATAGCGCGTCGGCCAGACCCGAAAACCGCTGTCGCCCGGATGGAAGTAGTATTTCTCCTGATAGCCCGGCCCGTCGGGGATGTGCGCCTTGCGATAACGGCCGAGGACAGAGCCGTCGGCATCGATGATCGCGACCGCGTTGAAATAGGCGTTGGTTGCGCGCTCGAAGAAACTCAGCGGCAGCACGACCGAGAGCTCGCGCGCGAGCGCCGCGAATTCGCCGATGAACGTGTTGCCGCGAAATTCTTCGGCGAGCGCGAAATGATCGGCGAGCTGGTCCTGGCAGAAATAGGGGGTCGCGAACAGCTCGGGCAGGACGACGACATTGGCGCCCCGAGAAGCCGCAAGACGCACCATGTCCTTGGCCTTGGCGATGTTCTTCGGCTTGTCCCATATCGAGGAGAACTGCGCGACGGCCACAGTGACGGCACTACCGGTCATGGCAGAGGCTCCTGCTGCGTGATGCAGTGTATCCCTCCGCCGCCCTGCACGATATCGAGCGCATCGATCTGCATGATGTCGCGATCCGGAAAACATTGCGCGAGGATCATGCGTGCCGGTTCGTCGTTCTTGTCGTCGAACGCCGGCATGATGACGCCGCCATTGACGAGATAGAAATTGACGTAGCTCGCAGGGAGCAGCGCGCCAGACCAGGATTGGCGCGTCTTACGCGGCTGCGGCAGCTCGATGATCTCGAAGCTGCGGCCTTCGGCGTCGCGTGCGATTCTCAGCCGGCGCAAGGCTTCCTGGACCGGCGCGAAATCGGGATGGCTCCGTTGGGGAATCCCGACGATGACGCGGCCGGGGGCGGCAAAGCAGGCGATGTTGTCGATGTGGCCGTCGGTCTCCTCATCGGAGAAGCCGTCCCCGAGCCAGATCGTCTTGCGCGCGCCCACATACGACTTCAGCACATCCTCGATTTCGGTTCGCGAAAGACCGGGATTGCGGTTGGAATTGAGGAGGCACTGCTCGGTGGTGAGCACGGTCCCCTGCCCATCCGAATGGAGCGCCCCCCCTTCGCACACGAGCGGGGCGCGGTACAGGGCGCCGCCGGCGGCCTCGAGCACGCGGCGCGCGAACGTCTCATCATTCGCATACGGATGATATTTCCGTCCCCAGGCGTTGAAGATCCAATGCACACCGGCAAGCCGCCCCTTGGTCCCGGTGAGGAATGTCGGACCGAAATCGCGGGCCCAGGAATCGTCGAGCGCCATCTCGACGACGTCGACCTTGCCGCCAGTGGCCAATCTCGCTTCCGCCGCATCGATCGGGCGAGCGGCCAGCGTCACCGGCTCGAAGCCGGAGATGGCGCGCGCGACACGGGCATAGGCCTGCTTGGCGCGCAAGGCGCCGTCAGGGCCACCGAAACACTCATGCCGCGCCGGCCAGCACATCCATGTCCGGCGATGCCGATGCCATTCGGCAGGCCAGGAGAAACCGTCGTGCGAAGGCGTCGGCGCCACGGCATCAAGCCGTCTGTCCATGTGAGTACCCAATCACCGCACCGAGCCTAACAAGTTTTCGCTTGCGCTGTGGAGACCCTTCGTAGCAAAGCGTCTGGCGGATGGAATTGCATCGAACGAGGTCGACATGGCGGGGCGCATCGACGCGCGACTGAAGGAACTCGGCATTGTCCTGCCGAAGCCGAGCCGCTGTGCAGGGAGGCTATGTGCCCTGGGTGAAGAGCGCGACGTTTCTTTTCGTGTCCGGACAGATCACGATGGGGCCGAACGGGCTCGAATATGCCGGAACCTTGGGCTTGGACATGAACGTGGACTTCGGCCGCAAAGCCGCGAGGCTTGCAGCGATCAACGTGCTCGCCCAAGCCGCGGACGCGCTTGAAGGCGACCTCGATCGCGTGACCCGGGTCGTGAAGGTCACGGGTTTCGTCGCCGCCACGCAGAACTTCCATCAGCATCCCGAGGTCATCAACGGCGCGTCCGAGCTCTTCGTCGATGTGTTCGGAGAATTGGGCCGGCACGCGCGCGCAGCGATCGGTTGCGCCTCGCTGCCGCGAGGCTCATCGGTGGAAGTCGAAGCGATCTTCGCATTCGGGTGAGCGAAATTCAGGCACGTCTGAGTGGGGAAGCGCGACGTATCGGCGCCGCCACGTGGGACGCGCTGGCGAACCCGAATGGCGATGCCTTCCCCTACCCGTTCACGCGACATGCCTTCATTGCTGCGCTGGAAGAGTCGGGCTCGGCGACGGCACGGACCGGGTGGCGGCCCGTCCATCTCATGCTCGAACGCGGCGATGAACCGATTGCGCTGCTGCCGCTTTATCTGAAGAGCCATTCCTACGGCGAGTATGTCTTCGACCACGGCTGGGCCGAGGCGTTCGCGCGCGCGGGCGGGAAATACTACCCGAAGCTCCAGGCGAGCGTGCCGTTCACGCCCGTCACGGGGAAGCGGCTTCTGGTTCGCGCAGGCGAGACGGAGCAGGATATCCAGCGCCTGCTGTTGCAGGCCGGCGGAGCGGCCGTGGAAGAGTTGGGCGCGTCCTCGCTCCACATCACGTTCATAACCGAGAACGAGTGGTGGCTTGCCGGAAGCCTCGATTTCCTGCGCCGCACGGACAAGCAATTCCACTGGGAAAACCGCGGCTACGACTCGTTCGCTGCGTTCCTGGATGAACTGTCCTCTGCCAAACGCAAGAACCTGCGCAAGGAACGCGCATCCGTGCTCACGGAGGGCGTTTCGTTCGAATGGCTGACCGGACGCGATCTCACCGAGGGGGTGTGGGATGCGTTCTTCGACTGCTACACCGCGACCGGGAACCAGAAATGGAACCCGCCTTACCTGACGCGGCAGTTCTTCAGCATGGTCGGCGCCAGCATGGGCGACCAGATCCTGCTGGTGATGGCCAAACTCAACGGGCGCTACGTCGCCGGCGCGTTGAACTTCTTCGACGGAACGGCGCTCTACGGGCGCAACTGGGGCTGCACGAGCTACGTGCCGTTCCTGCACTTCGAGGCCTGCTATTACCAGGCGATCGATTTTGCGATCGAGAGAAAGCTCGCGCGCGTGGAAGCGGGCGCGCAAGGCGGGCACAAGCTCCTGCAGGGGCTATCTCCCCTGCCCGACCTACTCGGCGCATTTCATCGCGCATGCAGGCTTGAGGCGCGCGGTCGGGAATTTTCTCGATGAGGAGCGCGCGGCGGTCGCCGATCACATGGAAGAGCTGCGCGAGAAGGCGCCGTTCCGCAAATCGGACCCTTCGACAAGCTGACCCTTCGACAAGCTCAGGGTGACGCTTTAGGCTTTGCGCCCTGCTCAAGAAACGGGGACGGCCATGGCGTACGACACCAACAACATCTTCGCGAAGATCCTGCGCGGGGAGGTTCCCTCGGTGAAGATCTATGAGGACGACAAGACGCTCGCCTTCATGGACGTGATGCCACAAGCCGAAGGACACACGCTGGTGATCCCCAAGGAGCCGGCGGAGAATATCTTCGAGCTCTCGCCGGAGGGCGCAGCCGCGATGGTCCGGACGACCCAGAAGGTCGCAAAGGCCGTGAAAAAGGGATTGGACGCGCCCGGCATCATGCTCTTTCAGCTCAACGGCAAGCAGGCCGGGCAGAGCGTGTTTCACGTCCACTTCCACATCGTGCCGCGCAGCGGGGGCGTGGACCTCAAACTGCACGCGCGCGGGATGGAAAGCCCCGACAAGCTCAAGGCCATCGCGGAGAAGATCAAAGCAGCCTTGGAGCCATGATCCTCGAGGCGGCAATCCTGAACATCAAAACCGGGCAAGGCAAAGCATTCGAGGCGGCGCTCAGCGAAGCGCTTCCGCTGATCGAAGCCACGCCGGGATTTCGCGGGCTTGAGATTCGCCCATGCGTGGAGAAGCCCGACCAATATCTTCTGCTCGTGCGCTGGGACAAGATCGAGGACCACACCGTCGGGTTTCGTGAATCCGACCGCTATCAGAAGTGGCGCGCGGGCCTGCACCATTTCTACGATCCGTTCCCGACCGTGCTCCACTACGGCGAGCCGGTGTAGCGCACACGGACTTCGCGCGTGTAAGATCGGGCACCCCGCGCAGGAGGTCGCCATGGCGCGTTCCGGTCTTTGCTCAGCGGTGCGTTGGCACATATGGGTTGTGTGGGGGTTGGTCTTATGCGGCCTGGTGGCCGTCGCCGATAGCGCGCTCGCCTGGGGTTCGAGCGGGCATCGGCTGATCGGCGAGCTGGCTCTTAAGGCGCTTCCGCCGGAGTTGCCGGACTTCCTGCGCAAAGCCGAAGCGGCGCGCCAGGTCGCTGAAGTGGCGCGGGAGCCCGATCGCGCCAAAGGCGCAAGCGCACCGCACGACTCGGATGCGAACGCGGCGCATCATGTGAATGTCGGCGATGATCTGAAGATCGCCCGCGGGCCCTCGCTGTCTGGCGCTGCCCGCGAACCGCGAAAGCTACGACAGCGCGCTGAGGGCCGCCGGCACGAACCAGTACCGGGCGGGCTATCTGCCGTACGCGATCATCGATGCGTGGCAGCAGGTCGTGATGGATTTCGCCCATTGGCGTGCCGACGTGGCCGGCGCGCGATACGCGAAGACGCCCGCCGAGCGAAGCTGGTTCCTGCAGGACCAGTGGGTACGCGAAGGCCTGACCATCAGGGACCTCGGGCTGCTCGCGCATTTCGTGGGCGACGGCAGTCAGCCGATGCTGGTGTCCATCCATTCCGACGGCTGGGGGAATTATCCCAACCCGCAGAGCTTCACGACGACCCGCTTTCGCGCGGTGTTCGAAGGGACGATTGTGCGCAACAAGATCACGGCCACGGACATTTCCGCGTATGTCGCGGCCTCGCGCGATTGCCGCTGCGCGATCGAGCGAAGGACATCGGACTATCTGATCGCGACACAGAAGGACGTCGTTGCGCTCTACCAGATCGAAAAGGCCGGCGGATTTGCCGGCGCGTCCCGATGACGGCAAGGTCTTCGTATCCAAGCGCCTCGCGGCCGGCGTCGCTGAGCTCAGAGACATGATCGCGGACGCGTGGCGCCGCAGCGCGCAGATGTCCGTCGGTTCCCCGCCCATCGCGGTGGAGGACATCGAGACGGGCGAAACCAACGCCTTCGACGCGTTAAGAGGCGTTGATTGACGATCGCAATACAGCGGTCACAACAGGACGTCTTTCTAGATACCGCTTTGCTTTCGTAAGGTCCGAATAGAGATGCGGCTTCAAATACGGGCGCACATCGTTCGCGGATTCGCCTCTCAAATGCAGAAATGTCGCCAATCCGAACGCCCAGGCTCGCTCGGGAAGATAACCTTGGCGGGACCAGCCCCATCCTTGGCCCATGAAACTCTGATGCTGCGTAAAGTTGAACGCGCGATTGGCCCCAAACAGTCCAAACCCCATGTAGACGGTCATGAGATCGGTCGCAAACTCATGCATGTCCTCGCCGCCAGGCAGGTCTTCCAACAGCGGCGCGAGGCGGTAGTGGGCCAGTTCGTGGGCAAAGGTGGCCACCAACATCACTGAATCGTTCAAGCTGCCGGGGTCGTAGGTGATGGCGACTTCATTGTCGGACACTCCGAACGTCCCAAGGGGCAGCCCTTTGTCGACGGGCGTGAGAAAAACGAATTCGCTCACGCGTGCTTCGGGCCGGACCGGTTGCGCGATCAATTTGCAGGGCCAGTCCATCATCCCTGCATGATGCCTTACGCAATCGAAGACGTGCTGCGCGCGTGAGTCGCCGGTTGCGTTGGTGGGCGGAAAAAACTCGCTGGTGGGCGTGACGAGCGGTGAGAGCCTTAAGTCAGCGATGCCGCCGAAGTGGCGCAGGAAGCAAGCCCACGTCTCCAACTGCCAGGTTTCGTCGTCGGCGTCGAGAAACGACTTGCGCGAGAAGGGCCACACGCGCGCCCCCATCGACGCGTTGGTTGACGTCTAAAACTCGACGCAGAGACTCAACTACACTTCCTGCTTCGGCTTCTTCTTGCCTGGAGGAGCGACCGCGGGCTTGTCGGCCGGGATGAACTCGAACGCGAGCGCATCCTTCTCGCGATCCAGCAGCACGCGCACCGTGCCGCCGTTCTTGAGCTGGCCGAACAGGATCTCGTCCGCGAGCGGCTTCTTGATGTTCTCCTGGATCACGCGCGCCAGCGGGCGTGCGCCGAAGGCATCGTCGTAGCCCTTCTCGCCCAGCCAGCGCGTCGCTTCCGGCGTCAGGTCGAAGGTGACGTCGCGGTCGATCAGCTGGGCTTCGAGCTCGAGCACGAACTTCTCGACCACGCGGTCGATCGTCGAGCGCGTTCAGCGGCGCGAAACTGATGGTCGCATCGAGCCGGTTGCGGAATTCCGGCGTGAACAGCTTCTTGATCGCTTCTTCGTCCTCGCCTTCCCGCTTGCCGCGGCCGAAGCCGATCGATTCCCTGGCGGCGTCCGACGCGCCCGCATTCGTCGTCATGATCAGGACGACGTTGCGGAAGTCGATCTTCTTGCCGTTGTGGTCGGTGAGCTTGCCGTGGTCCATCACCTGCAACAGGATGTTGAAAAGGTCCATGTGGGCCTTCTCGATTTCGTCGAGCAGCAGCACGCAATGCGGATGCTGGTCGACGCCGTCGGTGAGCAGACCGCCCTGGTCGAAGCCGACATAGCCCGGCGGCGCGCCGATCAGGCGCGACACGGTATGCCGCTCCATGTACTCGCTCATGTCGAAGCGCAGGAGCTCCACACCCATGACGCGGGCGAGCTGTTTGGCCACTTCGGTCTTGCCGACACCGGTCGGACCCGAGAAGAGATAGCAGCCGATCGGCTTCTCCGGCTGACGCAGGCCGGCGCGCGCGAGCTTGATCGCCGACGACAGCGCATGGATGGCCGAATCCTGGCCATAGACCACGCGCTTCAGATCGTCTTCCAGCGTCTTGAGCGCCTCGGTGTCGTTCTTGGACACCGACTTGGGCGGAATGCGGGCGATCTTGGCGACGACATCCTCGACCTCTTTCACGCCGATGATCTTCTTGCGCTTGCATTCCGGCAGCAGCATCTGCGAGGCGCCGACCTCGTCGATCACATCGATCGCCTTGTCGGGCAGCTTGCGGTCGTTGATGTATTTCGCCGCCAGCTCGACCGCCGCCTTGATCGCTTCGGCGGTGTAGCGGACCTTGTGATACTCCTCGAAATAGGGCTTGAGGCCCATCAGGATCTTGATCGCGTCGGGGATCGTCGGCTCCGCCACGTCGATCTTCTGGAATCGGCGGACCAGCGCGCGATCCTTCTCGAAATACTGGCGGTATTCCTTGTAGGTCGTCGAGCCGATGCAGCGCAGCGTGCCCGCCTGCAGCGCCGGCTTGAGCAGGTTGGACGCGTCCATCGCGCCGCCGGAGGTGGCGCCGGCGCCGATCACGGTGTGGATCTCGTCGATGAAGAGGATGGCGCCCTTCGAGCGCCTCCAGTTCCTTCACGACGGTCTTCACGCGTTCCTCGAAATCGCCGCGATAGCGGGTGCCCGCGATCAGCGAGCCCATGTCGAGCGAATAGATCGTGCAGCCCTTGAGCACTTCGGGCACTTCGCCCTTGACGATCTTGCGCGCGAGGCCTTCGGCGATGGCGGTCTTGCCGACGCCGGGATCGCCCACGAACAGCGGGTTGTTCTTGTGGCGGCGGCAGAGGATCTGGATCGTGCGCTCGACTTCCGGCTCGCGGCCGATCAAGGGATCGATGCGGCCTTTGCGCGCCTTGTCGTTCAGGTTGACGCAATAGGCTTCGAGCGCGTCGGTGCCCTGCTTGACGACCTTCTCGGAATTCTCTTCCTCCTCGTCGGAGCCGCGCACCGGCTTTGACTGGCTCATGCCCGGGCGCTTGGCGATGCCGTGGCTCATATAGTTCACGGCATCGAGCCGCGACATGTTCTGTTCCTGCAGGAAGTAGACGGCGTGGCTTTCGCGCTCGGAGAAGAGCGCGACCAGCACGTTGGCGCCTGTCACCTCGTCGCGGCCGGAATTCTGCACGTGCAGAACGGCGCGCTGAACGACGCGCTGGAATCCGGTCGTGGGCTTGGCGTCCTCGCCATCTTCGATGGTGAGGGTCGCCAGGTCCTCGTCGACATATTTGGTGAGCGCGTTTCTGCAGCGCATCCAGGTCGACATTGCAGGCCCGCATCACTTGAGCGGCGTCGGCATCGTCGACGAGCGCGAGCAGAAGGTGCTCGAGGGTTGCATATTCGTGGTGCCGCTCACTGGCCAATCGATGGCCCGGTGGAGGGCTTGCTCTAGGCTACGCGACAGCGATGGCATGGACTCGGGTTACTCCTTTTCCATCGTGCATTGTAACGGATGTTGATGACGGCGCGCCAATTCGATCACCTGCGCGACCTTGGTCTCCGCCACCTCGAACGTATAAACGCCGCAGATGCCCACGCCGTGGCGGTGGACATGCAGCATGATCTGGACCGCCTCTTCGCGCGGCTTGGAGAAGAACCGCTCCAGCACGTGCACGACGAACTCCATCGGCGTGTAGTCGTCGTTGAGCAGCAGGACCTTGTAGAGGGACGGCTTCTTGGTCTTGGGACGCGTCTTGGTGACGATGCCGGTACCGATGCCGCGGCTGTCGCGGTCGTCGCCGTTCCCATTGCCGGCACCGCCGCGCGTGGGGCCCGCCGTCTCCCCACCACGGTAACGCTCAATGTCGCGCTTTTCGCCGCCGCCACTCATCGCCTTAAACCATATGGCCTGATTAGCAAAACACTCAAGCCACAACATAAGGTTACGGTCGGCGTAAAAAAAGCGAAAGGCCCTGGCAGCTTCAAATATCGCCGCCAAGGCCTCGCAGTAACGGAGGGTATGTCCTTAGTGTGTGCGGACCAACTCGACGAAGGCTGATACGCGCGCCTGCAACGGCGTGGCTGCGCTCTTGGTGATGGCGAGAGCCATGTCCTGAAACTTCGCCAGTTCATCGACATAGGTCTCGAACGCAGACTTGCTGTACTCACTCTGCAACTGGAAGGCCTCATCGACGCTTTTCGACGACATAATGGCTTTCGTCGCGACGACGCCGTCCTCGATCGACTTGCGGGTGTAGGAGAAAACCTCGCTGTTGATGGTCTCGAAGCCCTTGCCGGCCAAATTTGCCGACTTGACCATGGCTTCCGCCGTGTCCTTGCTGAAGGCGACGAAGTGATCGTAATTCTTGATGGCCTTCTCGAAGCCTTCCTTCATGGCTTCGGCACCGGAATAAAGCGCCAACTCGACGGTGTCCGCGCCATTGGTGGTATGCGATTTCGTCTTTGCCATCTGAAGCCTCGCTCTCGATTTGTTTGCTGCACTGCAGCATGAGAAATATCGGCTTCAGGCGCGGATTTGTCAAGATTAATTGCTGCACTGCACCAATTTCTTTCGTCGAGTCACGTCCTTTTACATGGAAAATCAGCCTCTTAGCAAGCTTGAGCGGGGCGGGACCGGGCAGACTTTCAGCCCCTCTTAACCATCGCCGAAGTACTCTTTCTGCAAAGTCAAGGCCTTGCAGTCTCCAAGACAATTTGGTCTCATTTTGGTTACAGCGAGTTGCGTCGAAGCGTTTTTGAAAGGGATGTCCATGCAGGGGCCGCGCCGTGTGAGCTGGGGTGTCCTTGTGGGCTTCCTGGTCGGCATCGCAGTCCTCACGCCGTCCTTCACGAGCTTCGACCCGGCCGACGCCGCCGAACGCACCAAAAAAGCCCGCACGACCAAAGCAGCCCCCAAGGCCACGCAAAAGGCTGTTCAGAAATCATCGCAGAAGGCCAGCAGGGGCAATCAGAAGGCCGCCAGGAGACTGCCGGCGACCCAGCCCAGCAAAGATGCCGCCATCGTGGTCGATGGGGCGAGCGGCCACATCATCTTCTCGCGGAACGCGGACGAGCCGCGCTTCCCGGCGTCGCTCACCAAGATGATGACCCTATATGTGCTGTTCGAAGCGCTGGACAAGGGCAGCATCAAGCTCGACACGCAGCTTGTGACGTCGAGCTATGCGTCGGGCATCTTTCCGACCAAGCTTGGCCTCAAGCCGGGGGAAACGATCTCGGTCGAGCTTGCGATCAAGGCGGTGGCGGTGCTGTCGGCAAATGACGCCGCGGTTGTCGTTGCCGAAGGCTTGAGCGCCAGCGAAAGCCGCTTTGCCGAACGCATGACCGCAAAGGCGCACGCGCTCGGCATGAAGGGCACACACTTCGAGAATGCGTCGGGACTGCCCAATCCGCGGCAAGTCACCACGGCAACCGACATGGCGATGCTCGGCCGCCGTCTCGCATATGACTACCCGCAGTACTACCACTTCTTCGCGACGCCTTCCTTCACCTACAAGGGACGCGTCTACAACACGCACGATCATCTGCTCGCGCAATACCAGGGCACGGACGGCATCAAGACCGGCTACACGCGTGCGTCGGGCTTCAATCTCGTGAGTTCGGTCGTGCGCGACAACAAGCATCTCGTTGGCGTCGTGATGGGCGGGATCTCCGTGCCGTCGCGTGACCGCGAGATGATGCGCATCCTCTCCGAAGGGTTCACGTACGCCGCCCAGAACCCGACACTGGTTGTTACCGCAAACGTGCCGTGGCGGGGCGGCAGACCGCCGTTCACGAATCCGTTCAAGTCCGCGCCGACGCCTCCGACCGTCGTTGCGTCACTTCCGCTTCCGCCGCTCTCTCCGCTGACGCCCCCTCCCGCGCCCGCCGAATCGGCGGTTCCCGTCGATGTCGTACCGGCTCTGCCCGAAACCATCACGCTCGCGCCGTTCAACGAGCCGCGGAGAGAGATCACCATCGCGATCGCGCCGACGCCCGACTCAATCCAGGCGCAGCTGACTCCGCAGGGCGACGTGACCGAGCCGTCCGTGCTCGATACGACATCGAGCCTCAAGCGCTGGGCGATCCAGATCGGCGCGTTCGCCAGCGAGCCGATCGCCGAAGCACAGCTTGTGGCTTATGCGCGACAGGCGATCGACATCTTCGCGTTCGCCAAACGGTATGTCGTTCCCGTTCCAGGCAATGACGGCCAGATGCTTTATCGCGCACGGTTCGGCATGTTCGGCGAAGACGAAGCACGAGATATCTGCAATCGCATGATGAACGTCGGCCAAACCTGCTTTGCCGCTCTGGCCGAATAGAGCGATTCAGCGCCGCAGCAGCACATCCTTGGCTTCGTTGATCTTGGCGGCGAGATAGCTCGTCCCGCCCTTGTCGGGATGGATTTGCACGATCAGGCGCCGATGGGCGGCGCGGATCTGCTCTTCGGTCGCGCCCGGTTCCAGTCCCAGCACATGCAGCGCCTCGGAGCGCGACATCGTTCCTTTCCTGCTGGGGGGCATCTCGCGCGAGCCACCGGCCTCACCGGGGCTTCGCGGACCGCCCAACCAGGGCGGCATGGTGCCGGTCAAGAGCGCCCAGGCGCCAGCCGCTGCAAGGAACGCCAATCCGATGCGGCCAGTGACCGCCAAAGCAACCGTGACGAGCCCCAAGAGCACACCTCCCGAAAATCGGATCCCCTTGACCAAATCCTTCGGCCGGGCGCGAGTGTAAGCCGCCGCCAGCAAAAGCAACACCACAAGCAGCACAAGCCCGACGATGAGGGGCGACATGACCTCTCCGGAACGGCAAAGCCGCCCATACTATCAAACGCACGCAAAGCGCGCGTGGACAGAGATGCGTTCCTTAACTGGAACCCTGCGGTGAGCCGTTTGCGGCGACCTTCTCGGCAATCTTCTCCAGGCCCGGCAAGCGCAACGTCGCCAGCAGCTCGCGGACTTCCTGCCTGGCGGCGATATGGGACATTGTCAGCGGCATGCCAAGGCCCCGGACCGGCAGATCGAGCATGGTCAATCCGAGCGGAAACAGCTCGCGGAAGATCACGCGGTCGGAAAATCCGGGCGAGATACGGCAACCGACGCGCGAGGAGAGCTGCTCCACAGCCTGCGCGACACGGCGCTTGTTGCGCATCTCGGCCGACGGAACGCGGTTGCGCATCACCACCCAGTCCAGATTGGCGCGGTGGGTCATCAGGCGGCGCTTGCGGCAGTCCCAGACAAACTCCGAGTAAAGGCTCGGCCCTTTGATCTCCAGGCTGTCGGGATCGAATTTCGCGAGCAGGTCGAAATCCAGGAACGAGTCGTTCAGCGGCGTCACCAAGGTATCCGCCGCGGCGTGGCCGACCCGTGAAAGGGTCGTGTCGTTGCCCGGCGTGTCGATGACGATGAAATCCGCTTTCTCTTTCGCGCGCGCGAGCGCGTCGTTGAGGCGCGCAGTTTCGTCGGCATCCGCTTCGCTCTTCGCGGTGCCCTTGCTGCGCTCGATGACTTCGACGTCCGGTGTCGGCAGGCTCTTGCCCGTGCGTTCGCAGAACGCCACGCGGTTCTCGATGTAGCGGGCAAAGCTGCGCTGACGGCCATCGAGATCGATGCAGACGACCTTGCGTCCCTGGCGTGCGATCGCAACCGCGATGTGCATCGCCGTCGTCGTCTTTCCCGTGCCGCCCTTCTCATTCCCGAAGACGATGACGTGCGTGCGCTGACGGGGCTCACCCGCCCGCGCAGGTTGTTCGAGCTTCAACTCAGCGCTGACTGGCACGGTGTTCTTATCCCCACGAATCGACACATTGACCTCATTCTAGGTGAAAAGCCTCAGCTCTCATCGAGTGATAGCAATGTCACATTCCCACCCGCAGCAGCACTATTGACTGTGAACGATCGTTCAAGTGCGAATCGTTGGAGGTAGTGTGGACCGCCGGCCTTGGGTCCGGTGCCCGACAGACGCTCGCCGCCAAAGGGCTGAGCTTCCACCACAGCGCCGATCTGATTGCGGTTCACGTAGAAATTGCCGACCCGCACATTTTCGCGGACAAAATCCGCGGTGGCATCGATGCGGCTGTGAAGACCCAGCGTGAGGCCGTAGTTGCTGGCGTTGATCGCATCGCACACCGAATCCAACCGGTCGCCAGCGAACCGTACGACATGCAGGATCGGACCGAACACTTCGCGCGTGAGCACCGACATCAATTCAATCGCGAAGACATGCGGCGGAAAGAAGACGCCCTTCTCGAGCGACGGATCGACGTTGAGCTTGCGCAGCAGTGTCGCTTGCTTGGTCATGCGCGTCGCGTGCGCCTGAAGATTGCTTCGGGCTTCTTCGTCGATGATCGGTCCGACATCGGTCGAGAGATCGAAGGGATCGCCGATCTTGAGCTCATCCATCGCGCCCAGGATCTGGTCGAGCATCTTGTCGGCGACGTCATCCTGGAGGAACAGCACGCGCAACGACGAGCAGCGCTGGCCTGCGCTGTCGAACGCCGATGTCAGCACGTCGCGCGCGACCTGTTCGGGCAGCGCCGTCGAATCGACGATCATTGCGTTCTGTCCGCCGGTCTCGGCAATCAGGGCGGGCAAGGGTCCGTCACGCGCCGCCAGCGTGCGGTTGATGATGGCGGCCGTTTCGGTGGAGCCCGTGAACGCGACGCCGGCTAGCCGCGCGTCCGATAGCGCTGCTTTGCCAATCCGCGCGCCGTCGCCAGGCAGGAGATGAAGGACGTTGCCCGGAACCCCAGCGTCGAGCAGGAGCCGCACCGCGGCGGCCGCGATGAGGGGGGTCTGCTCGGCGGGTTTGGCCAGCACGCTGTTGCCCGCGGCGAGCGCGGCCGCCACCTGGCCCGTGAAGATGGACAGCGGAAAGTTCCACGGCGCGATGCACATGAACACGCCGCGTCCATAGAGCTTGAGCTCGTTCTGCTCGCCCACGGGACCGGGAAGCGTTCGCGCGCCGGAAAAATTCGCACGCGCCTCCTTGGCGTAGTAGCGCAGGAAATCGACCGCTTCGCGGACCTCGGTCAGCGCATTGGGCACGGTGCGGCCCGCCTCGCGAACGAGCAGGCCCATCAGCAGCGGCCGGTTTTCCTCGAACGCCTCGGACGCGCGTTCCAGAATGTCGGCGCGCATGATGCCGCCGCGCGCGTCCCAAGCCGGCTGTGCCTCCGCCGCAAGTTCGAGCGCCATACGGACGTCATCATCGGAAGCCTCGCTCGCCTCACCGGTCTGGCGGCGGCGATCGGCAGGATCGAGGATAGGCTTGGTCGCGCGCACGCGCTCGGCGCCGTTGACGATGGGATGCGCGGTTTGCGGATGGCTGGCGAGCGCCCAGCGCATCGACGACAGCAGGCCCTTGCTCGTCACCGGATCGCTCAACATCAGACCCTGCGAGTTGCGCCGGGCCGGGAACAGCGCCTCCGGTTTCGCGATGCGCGGATTTCGCTTTGGGTTCGCGGCCTCGAGCCGCTTGACCGGATCGGCAATGATGTCCTCGAGCGGCGCGTTGTCGTTGGCAAGACGATTGACGAACGACGTGTTGGCGCCGTTCTCGAGCAAGCGGCGCACAAGATAGGACAGCAGGTCCTCGTGGCTCCCGACCGGCGCATAGATGCGCGTCGCAACAGGCCGTCGCGAAGGCTGTCTGACGTCGTCGTAAAGCTCGTACAGCGCTTCGCCCATGCCGTGCAGCCGCTGGAACTCGAAGTTCCGGTTTTCGCCGGCAAAGGCTTCGACCGCGGCCAGCGTATGGGCGTTGTGCGTGGCGAATTGCGGATAGATCAGGTGCGGCGCGGCGAGCAGCGCACGCGCACAGGCGAGATAGGACACATCGGTTCCGATCTTGCGCGTGAAAACCGGATAGTCCGAAAGACCGAGCTCCTGGCCGCGCTTGATCTCGCTGTCCCAATAGGCGCCCTTCACAAGCCGCACGGGGATGATCCGGCGCTGGCGGCGCGCGAGATCCGCGAGCCATGCGATGAGGGGTAGCGCGCGCTTCTGATAACCCTGAACCGCGAGGCCGAGGCCGTCCCATCCTTTCAGCGCATCGTCGTTTCCGAGAGCCTCGAACACGTCGAGCGTGAGATCGAGACGCTCGGCCTCTTCGGCATCGATCGTGACCGAGAGATGGGCGTCACGCGCCTCCGCGCAGAGCTTCGCGAGCGGGCCCAGCAGCTGCGCCATCACGTCGTTGCGCTTGAAGTATTCGAAGCGCGGATAAAGCGCGGTGAGCTTGACCGAAATACCGGGCTGCTCGAACAGCTTGCCCGAACGCTGAGCCGAGCTGCGGAGCGCCTGAACCGCATGGCGATAGCGGTCGAGATAGCGCCCGGCGTCCGTGCGCGTCATCGCCGCCTCGCCCAGCATGTCGAAGGAAAACCGGAACCCGCGATCGGCCGCGTCGCGGGATTTCTCGATCGCTTCCTCGATCGTGCGTCCGAGAACGAAATGCTGCCCGAGCAGCTTGACCGCGCTGATCACGGCCTGGCGGATCACCGGCTCGCCAAGCCTCGCCATGAGATTGCGCCAGATGGCGTCGAAATCCCAACGCGACACGTCTCGCGCCTTCGACGATGCGACCGGTGAGCATCAGCGCCCAGGTCGACGCGTTGACGAACGGCGAGTGGGAATGGCCGAGATGGCGTTCCCAATCCTGGCCGGCAAGCTTGTCGCGGATCAGCCGGTCCTGGGTGTCGGCGTCGGGCACCCGGAGCAGCGCCTCGGCGAGGCACATCAGCATCACGCCCTCGTCGCTCGAGAGCGCATATTCCTGCGTGAAGGCGTCGACGCCGCTGGCGTGAGGCTTGAGCGCGCGCACCTTGGCGATGAGCGTGCGCGCAAGCGCCGTCGTCGCGGCCTCTTCGGCCGGCGACATTCTCGCCTTCTGGATCAGGCGGCCGAGGAGATCGTCCTCATCCGCAAGATAGGCCTCCGAAATCGCCTGACGCTGGCCGTTCATGGACTCTCCGCACTCGCCATAGCGCAAGGAGGCCGGGCCGCGATAATGTCTGTCAATGGCTGTTCAATCCAAGGTCGCGGTCGCGACCAATCTTGCCCAATTGCGCGCTGTGCTGGACCCGTGGCGGAAAGCGGGGTCAAGGATCGCGCTCGTGCCCACCATGGGCGCGCTCCACGACGGGCATCTGGCGCTCGTGCGCCAAGCCGCGGCAAGCGCCGACAAGGTGGTGGTGAGCATCTTCGTCAATCCCGCCCAGTTCGCGCCGCATGAGGATTTCGGGCGCTACCCACGCGCGTTCGAAACGGACACGGCGAAGCTTGAAAGCACGGGCGCGGTGCAGCTCATTTATGCGCCCAACGCGCGGCGACATGTACCCGGAGGGCTTTGCCACCAAGGTCAGTCTCGATGGACCTGCGTCCGGGCTCGAGACCGCTTTCCGTCCGCACTTTTTCGCAGGCGTTGCCACGGTCGTCACCAAGCTCTTCACGCAATGCCGCCCCGACATCGCGATGTTCGGAGAAAAGGACTATCAGCAATTGCTGGTGGTGCGGCGTCTGTCTCGCGACCTCGATCTCGGCGTCGATGTCATCGGCGTGCCGACCGTGCGCGAAGCCGACGGCTTGGCGCTGTCCTCGCGCAACGCCTATCTCAGCGCCGATCAGCGCAAGATCGCCGCCCACCTCAATCGCGTTCTGCTCAGCGTTGGGGACCGTGCACGAGCGGGCGTTCCGGTAGCGCAGGCCGAGGCCGAGGGCGCAGCCGCTCTCATCGGCGCCGGGTTCGATCGCGTCGACTATGTCGCGATCCGCGATGCGGACACACTCGCAGCAGTTGCGAACGATCGAACGTCCGGCGCGTGTGCTCGCCGCCGCGCGCATCGGCTCCATCCGGCTGATCGACAATCGTCCCGTCTAGATCAGACCCAGCTGCGCGAGCTCTGCGTGCAACGCTTCCGGCAGCTCGGCCATTTTGCCGCGGCGCTTGAGATCCTTGGGCGCATCCTTGGGATCGAGATAACGCCAGCCCTGAAACGCGCGATGAAACCGCCGCTCGGTCGGCACAAGCGCTTTGTCTAGAACCAAGGCGCAATGCGGAAGCCCGTTGCGCGTGACCGCGCGGAGCTCGAGCAGGCGCTGGCGCACGGCGACCTGTCCTTTGATCACCCAATACATGGAACCGCCGTCCAAGAGCTCATCCGCGCGCTTCGGCGTCATCCGCGTGATGTGCATGATGTCGCCCGCGCCGCCCTTCTTCTTGCGTTCGGCCGCGCGCTTCTTCTGCCAATCGGCGAGATCGGCAATGCTTTCCGTACCTACGGAGAGTTTGATGAGATGGAGCGTCACGCAGGAAACCCTAGACGCCCCCGATTCGCGCATCAACCACGCAAAGCATCTGCCCACACACGAAAGCCCGCTTGCGCGGGCCTCAATGTCGGGAACATCTCAGGGTGGTGCGGTCGAGAGGAGTTCGAACCTCCACGGGTTGCCCCACTAGCACCTCAAGCTAGCGCGTCTGCCATTCCGCCACGACCGCGACGGCATGGGCATGTAACAAACAGCGCCCCGATTGTGAAGGGCGGCTCAGATACCTTCGCCGTCGACGCCGGAGTGAATTCCGCACTCGACCTTGTCCGATCCGTCCCAGCGGCCATCGCGATAGCCTTCCCCCGCCGCCACGCGCCGCGTGCAGGGTATGCAGCCGATCGAGGGGTAGCCGTCGTTGATGAGGGGGTGCTTGGGCAGCCTGTACTCGTCCATATAGGCGATAAGCTCCGGCAAGGACCAATCGACGAGCGGATTGAACCGCACGCGCCCCTCGACAAGCTCGACCTTGTGCATGGTCGCCCGCTCGGCGGTCTGGAACCGTTTGCGGCCGGTGACGATGGCATCGAATCCAACGAGCGCCCGTCTAAGGGGCACAACCTTGCGGAAGTGGCAGCACGCGTCCGGATCGCGGCTCCAGAGCGTACCCTCGGGGTCCTGGGCGCGGCGGTCGTCGGGATGGGGGCCCACCGAGCGAATATCGGTGAGGCCCAGCGTCTCCTGGAGCCGGTCGCGGTAGCGCATCGTCTCGCCGAACAGCTTGTGGGTGTTGAGGAAGAGGACAGGCGTTGTCGGGTCGAGCTGGGCGACCTGGTGCAGCAGCACCACGGATTCCGCGGCAAATGCGGAAATGACGGCGATCTTTCCGGAGAACGAGTCAATCGCGAGCCGCAGCAGCTCTTGCGCGTCCAGGTCCTCCCCCTGCGCCCTCAGCACGGCGTACCGGTCGCGCCCGACACCGCGCGGCTCGGCTGTATGACTGAGGGGGATAACCGTCACAGCCAGCCCCGGGATTTGACGAGCGCACGCGTGCGCTCCGACACGCCCCCAGGGTCGATGCCGGCTTTGCGCCAGTCGGACCGCGAGCGCGCAATCTCATCCATGTGTTCGCCCCACTCGGGCCCAAATTGGTGCTCGAGCTCCTCGCGGAGCAGGCGGGACAGCCCGGGCGACTGTCCGCCGGTGGACACCGTGAACAGCAGCTCTCCGCGCCTGACGGATGCCGGCACGTGGAAGTCGCAGAGATCGGGCTGGTCCTCGACATTGACGAGCGTACCGGCCGAGCGGGCCGCAGACGCGAGCTCGCGCGATTGTGCGGCATCGAGCCCCGCCACGAACAGCACGGCGAGCCTGGTCAGCTCGTCCGGACTGGGGGCCCCGTCACCGAATATCGAGATCTGCTCGACGCCCGCCCTCGAAACCAGGTCCAGCCGCCGTTTAAGGCCCTCGCCGCGGCCGGCGACGCCGATGCGTATGGCGGTTGGATTCAGCACGATAGGCAGCATGAGACGCTCCAGAAAACGGCCCGGTCCGCCGATTTTACATGGAGATACGCCTGTCGATTTTTAAGTGCAAGAATATTGTGGGGAATAGAATTATATACACTATTGTGTATGTTGTACTTGGGTGCTCTTCAGTATCTCGCTGATGACCACCGCAATCCGGTCGCCTTCGATGACGATCTCGCCCTTGGCGACGGGCTGATTGTTGGCGAGCACGACCACAGGCTCGTCCTGGTGCGAATTGAGCTCGATCACGGCCCCGCGGCCCATGCGAAGAAGCTGGTGGATCGGAATGACCGAGTGGCCAAGGACCACGGCGATTTCGACTTTGACACTGTCCAGAGATGACATGGGCGACCCAGCGAGGTGAGGCGTGACGATCCTTGGCCGGGTATGCTTTCTAGGCGGTTAATGAGCGCCATCAAACCTGTGGAGTGGAGCGTCAGCGCGGGCCTGGTGCCCTACCCCGACGCCGTGCGCGCCATGGAGGAGGCGGTCCCTGCGATCGCGCTTGGAACGGCGCCGGAGCGCGTCTGGCTGCTGGAGCACCCTCCCCTCTACACCGCGGGTACGAGCTCCAAGGATGGGGATCTGCTGGAGCCGCGCTTTCCGGTGTTCAAAACCGGCCGCGGCGGCCAGTACACCTATCACGGCCCCGGCCAGCGCGTGGCCTATGTGATGCTCGATCTCGGGCGCCGGGACCGCCGCGACGTCCGCGTCTTCGTCCGCGATCTCGAGGAGTGGCTGATCCGCGCGCTCGCGAGCCTGGGGGTGAAGGGAGAGCGCCGCAACGGACGCGTCGGCATCTGGGTGGCCGGCCGCGACGGACGCGAAGACAAGATCGCCGCCATCGGCGTGCGGCTGAAGCAGTGGGTGAGCTATCACGGCATCAGCCTCAATGTCCGTCCCGATCTCGCGCACTATTCGGGGATCGTGCCGTGCGGCATCTCCGAGCAGGATCTCGGCGTGACGAGTCTTGCTGCGCTCGGGAGCGGTGCATCGCTCACCGATGCGGACAAGGCGCTGAAAGCCGCCTTCGTGGAAATTTTCGGGCCCGTCAGGGAATCAACTTAGACCGTCGGGCGCCGCATGAAGCCCAGCGAATTGGGGGGCTCGGTCGGCATCAGGTTGAACGCGGTCACGCGCGCGCCTCTCGGGCCTTTCACGCAGGCGGTGATGAAGCTCTCCACAACCGTGCGCGGACCGGACGCCACGGCCTCCAGCGATCCATCCGTGCGGTTGCGCACCCAGCCCTTCAGCTTGCGTGCGGTCGCTTCGCGGATGGCGAAGTCGCGAAACCCCACACCTTGCACATCGCCCTCGATGCGGATGTTCATCGTGATGACTTCGTCGGTCATGTAGGCCTCAGAACAGGAACAAGCCGGCTGCGCCGGCAAGGATGGCGAGACTTCCGGCGGCTGTCACGGGAGCGGCAAACCGCCAGCCGCCGATCCAGATTGCGCTCATCTTGGTCACCAAATTCGCGCCCGCTGCAAGCAGAATCGCTTGTGCGGCCTGTTCGAGCGTGATCGACGTACCGGCAAGCCGCGCCGAGGACACGGTCACCGGATCGACATCGGCAAACCCGGAGAGACCCGCCACGGCAAGCAGGCCCGCCTGCCCCAGGGCTTCGCTCGCCGCCTTGGCCGCAACCGCGATGACCGCGATCAGAGCGCCCAGACTCAACACGAATTTGAGGTCGAGCGGATTGCTGAAGGTCGGTTTTGCACGGTCGTGATCGGGCTTCGATTGCGAATAGAAATAGATGGCCGCGAGTCCGAGCACGGCGGTTGCGGCCACAACGGACGGCAGAAGCGCTGTGAGCAACGCTCTGTTGATTCCGATCGCGAGCGCGCTCATGCGCAAGATGCTGGTGGTCCAGGCGATGCAGATCGTGAGCGCCAGGAAGGGAAGCTTCTCGGGCGGCGACTTTGCCGCGAGACGCGCGTTCGTGACCGTCACCGTTGTCGACGATACGAAGGAGCCCGCGACCGTGGACACCAGAAGGCCCCAGCGCTCGCCGAGCAGGCGGACCGCGACATAGCCGGCAAAGCTGATCGCCGCGAGGACCACGGTGATCAACCACAATTCGTACGGATTGAATGCGTCCCACGGATCGATCGTGCGATTGGGAAGGAACGGCAGCACCACGAAGGTCATGGCGAGCAGGAGAATCGCCGAACGCAATTCGGGCCACGAGAGCCTCTCGACAAACCGATGCAGCGGCGCGCGCGCGGCAAGCAGCATCACCACGGTTACGCCGAGCGCGGCCGCCACGACCTGATCCCCCAGCACCGCATAGGCGCCGAGCGCGAACGCGATATAGCCCGCGATCGTGCTCGTGATGGAGAACTCGCCCTTCGCCTCCAGTTCGCGCCACTCGAAGAACGCGAAAGCCAGCGCGAACCCGAACCCCGCAGCAGCGAGCGGGACGGGACCGAGCACGGGCGTCATCGCGCCCCAGATGCCGCCCAGAGCACCGATGAGGGTGAACGTCCTGATCCCTGCGGTGCGCGACCCGCTTTCCGCGTCGCGCTCACGCCAGCCGCGCTCGAGCCCGATCAGAAGGCCGATGGCAAGCGCGAGACCGAGGCGTTGGAAGAGTTCAGCGGTGTCCATGCGAAGGCCAGTAGAGCCCGCTGATTGTTAGCGGTTGGCCCGATCAGATTCAAACGCCGGACCTACGTAGCGATCGCCCACCGCCACAGGGAGGGAAGCGACACCCCGCAGGATCAGTTCCGAGCAGAACCGCGCGGCGCTGTTCACGTCCGTGTGCTTGCGCTGCCGCATGACATTGGCCACCTCGAACGCGATGCCGACGATCGCCGCCGCCAGCAATTCGGCATCCAACTCGGCGAACAAGCCGCGTTGGATAGCGGAGTCGATGTCATGGCGGAGATCATCGCCCATCACGATCGTGCGCGTGCCGGCAGACATCTGATCGTCGCGGACATCGATCGCAGCGATCGACTGGGCACGCTGCTCAGCCTGCGACAGGAAGGCCCGGAACGTGCCGGCGACAAAGTCATCCGCGCTCCGAGCCTGCAACCGTTCAGCGCGCAACTGCGGCCGGACCTCGAGCGCGATCTCATCGCGCAGGGCGGCGTAAACCTCCTCCTTGGATCGGAAGTAGTTGTAGAACGTACCCGACGCAAGCGGGGTCGCATTGATGATGTCGCGCACGGTCGCCGTGCGATAGCCTTCGCGGTCAAACACACCGCGCGCGGCCTCGAGGATGACGCGGCGGTTGTGCACCTTGGTCTGAAAACGCTTGCTGCGGATATCCACGGCAACACCTCGTAAAGAATACCTACTGAGATGTTACCGGGACCTCACACACAAGGCCGCTGAAAGCATCTGTAAATGTTACGCCGCGATTACCGAAGCAGATCAAGAAATCTGGAAATTTGATTCAGTTCCGCGCGTTCAACCGTGGCTTTCGCGGTTTCCTGCGGGTCCCGGCCCCAGCGTTCCGCCTGATAGATTTTGTCGAGGTTGGCCGCGGCAAATGCCTGTTCCGGATCCAGCTTCTTCTCCGAGAGCGCGAGCGCAATCACGAGCGAGCCGCAAAGCGATGAAGCGGCGTACAAGGCGGCGAGCGAGAACGCGTCAAGCTTCGACAGCGACGCAGTGAAGCGCGTCCATCGCTGCCTGATCCTGCTCGATGAAGGTGAGGGAATTCGCCGCACAAAGTGAGGCGCCGAAATGCTCTCTCGCCCAAGCGATGAGCGGGTCCCATTCGAGCTCCTGCCGGCGAACGAGTTCGGAGGGCGAAGCGGCGCGGTAGCAAACCACGTCGCTCTTGGCGATGGAGAGGAGTTGCTCTCGTGCGTGTGCGGGATTGGGCGCCACACGATCGATTGCCGTGTTCGCAAGCTTGGTGAGCAGCATCGTTTGCGGCTGGATCGTCGTGTCCTGCGCCCGCCACTCGTCGGCGATGGCTTGCGCCAAGGCGCTCGGAGGGCAACGCAAGCACAGCACCGCCGGGCGTCTTCACCGGCTTGCCGTCCAGCAGCACGCGGTGAAGCCCGTCTGCCGTAGCGACGGAGACCTCCTTGTAGAACCGGTTACGCGAGACGGCCATGCTACCGGCGCAGCTCCGCGAACGGATCGGATGAATCGTCCGGATCGAAGCCGAACAGCTCCCAGGCGCGCATCATGTGAGGCGGCAGTGTCGCGACAGCATGAAGCCGGCCGCCTTCAGGATGCGCAATGTCGATCGAGCGCGCGTGCAGATGCAGGCGGTCCTCGAGCTCGCCCAGCCCCTTTGCCGGCAGGCCGCCATACTTGATGTCGCCCACGATCGGCGTGCCGATATGCGCGAGATGCGCGCGCAACTGATGGGTTCGCCCGGTCACTGGCTTGAGCGCAACCCACGCGAATTGGTAGGCCACGCTTCCCATCACCGTGTAGTAGGTCGTCGCCGATTTGGCGTTCTCGTCGCCCTCTTCGGCGGGCCGCATGCGTTCGTGGCGCCCCTCCTCGCCTTGCTTCGACAGCGCGAGCTTGATGATGCCGCGGTGCGGCCTCGGCACGCCCTTGGTCAGCGCCCAATAGATCTTCTGCGCATCGCGACGCCGCAACGACTCGGAAAGCGCGGCCGCCGCCGGCAGCGTGCGGGCGACAACAATCACGCCGGACGTGTCGCGGTCGAGACGGTGCACAAGCCGCGGCCGCTGACGCTTGTTGCCTTGAAGGCCATCGAGCATGCCGTCGATATGGCGCGCCACGCCGGAGCCGCCCTGGCTTGGAATACCGCTTGGTTTGTTCAGCACGAAGGTGGACGCGTCTTCGTGGATGACGAGGCTTTTGATGAAACTCTGATCCGAACCGCTGAGCGGCTTCGGGGTTTTTGAGACAGGCAGCGGCGTGATGCTGTTGATCTGGGGCGGAAGACGGATCGCCTGCCCCGCTTCCAGCCTGTCGCCGGATTTCGCACGCTTGCCGTCGATGCGCACCTGGCCCGTGCGCAGCAGCTTCTCCAGATGGCCGTGCGTGATCGCGGGATAGTGGCGCTTGAACCAGCGGTCCAGGCGCAGGCCGGCTTCGTCCTTCTCGACTTCGGCGGTCGTGCTCATGCGAACGAGCGAACCAGCCAGAGGCCGACGAAGAGCGCACCCACCGACAGCACGACGGAGCCCACCATATACGAGCCGGCGCTCACCCACTCGCCGCGTTCGATCAGCAGCGCGGAATCGAGCGAGAAGGCCGAGAACGTGGTGAAGCCGCCGAGGATGCCTGTCGTGAGAAACGCGCGCAATTCCGGCGACAGATTGAGCTTGAGCGCGCTCAGCTCGACGATCAGCCCCATCGCCAAACCGCCGATGACGTTCACCGTCAAGATGCCCCAGGGAAACCCGCCATCCGCGAACTTGTAGACAAGGGTCGACAGATAGTGCCGGGCCACCGAGCCCAGCCCTCCACCTATGGCTATGAGGAAAAGAACATTTGGTTGCATCGTTTCTGCGCTCGTTGAATGTGGCGTTACTTTTTCGCGCGCAGCTTTGCCCAGTGCGCAAGGCGCTTCGAGATTTCCTGCTCGAAGCCGCGGTCGGTGGGTGCATAGAAGCGTTCGCGCGCCATGTCATCGGGAAAATAGTTCTGGCCTGAAAATGCGTCTTCGGCTTCGTGATCGTATTCGTAGCCCGAGCCGTAACCGAGCCTGCGCATCAGCCCTGTCGGCGCGTTCAAGATATGCGCAGGCGGCGTCAGCGAACCGTGCTCCTCGGCCGCGTGCCGGGCCGCGCCAAACGCCTTGTACACCGCGTTCGATTTCGGCGCCGAGGCGAGGTAGACGACAGCCTGCGCCAGCGCCAGCTCGCCTTCGGGACTGCCGAGGAAATCGAACACGTCCTTCGCCGCGAGCGCCTGATGGACGGCTTCGGGATCGGCGAGCCCGATATCCTCGACCGCCATGCGCACCAGCCGGCGCGCGATGTAAAGCGGCTGCTCGCCGCCCGCAAGCATGCGCGCGAGCCAGTAGAGTGCTGCGTCGGGATCGGAGCCGCGGACCGATTTGTGGAGCGCGGAGATGATGTTGTAGTGCTCCTCGCGGCTCTTGTCGTAGAGCGGCGCGCGCTTCTGCACGGCTCCGGCCAACGCCGCGGTGTCGAGCGGCGCAGCCGGGCTCATCGCCGCGAGCTCTTCGACGAGATTGAGCACGTAGCGGCCATCGCCGTCGGCCATCGCGCGCAAGCTCGCGCGGGCTTCCGGCGTGAGCGGCAGCTTGCGCCCGTAGAACGCTTCGGCGCGTTGAAGCAGCGTCTCGAGATCTTCGTCGTCAAGACGCCTGAGCACGAACACCTGCGCGCGCGACAACAGCGCGCCGTTCAGCTCGAATGACGGGTTCTCCGTCGTGGCGCCCACGAGCGTGATGGTGCCGTCTTCCATCACGGGCAGGAATGAATCCTGCTGGCTGCGATTGAAGCGATGGATCTCGTCGACGAAGAGCAGCGTGCCCTGCCCCGTGCGGCGGCGGGCGCGCGCGGCTTCGAAGGTCTTCTTCAGATCGGCGACACCGCTGAAGACGGCTGACAATTGCTCGAAGCGGAGCTTGAACGCGCTCGACAACAGCCGCGCGATCGTGGTCTTGCCCGTACCGGGCGGACCCCACAGGATCATCGACGAAGGCCGGCCAGCGGCGATCATGCGGCCGAGGGGACCCTCCGCACCGAGCAGGTGATCCTGTCCCACGACGTCGGCAAGCGTCGTCGGACGAAGCCGGTCGGCCAGCGGCCGCGGCGCGTCCTTTTCCAATCCGGCAGCGCCGAAGAGATCGCTCACCGCACCGCCAGATTGAGCATCTGATCGCCGCGTTGGAGCAGGATGCGCCACGCATCGGCGAACTCGAGCGCAGCGCCGGAGCTGGGCCACATTGGCGATCCGGTCGGCGTTCACCTGGCGGACGACATCGCCTTCCCGAAGTCCGAAGCGTTGCGCGGCGGACGCATCGTCGATCGACACGACAACGACGCCGCTCGCCATCAGGTCCATCTGAAGCTCGTCGGCAAGCGCGGGCGTGATGTTGGCGACGCGCGCGCCCTGCATCGGATTGCGGCCCGAGATCGTGGTCTCTTCGCGCGCATCGTCGGGAGGCAGCGCCACGCGCAGCGACGCCGTTCGCGCGACACCTTCGCGATAGTAGCGGACAGTGACCGCATCGCCCGGCCGCTTCGTCGCCACGCGATAGCGCATGGCATTGGTGTCATCGACCGCGAAGCCGTCGATCGCGGTCACGACATCGCCGCGTTGCAGATCCGCCCTGCGCGGCAGGACTGCGCGGATGCACCTGAGAGAGCAGCACGCCTTCGGGACGCGGAAGACCCATGCTGCGCGCGATCTCGGCGGTCACCGCCTGGCCTTCGGCGCCGAGCCATGGCCGTTGAATACCGCCGCTGAGCGCGCCTTCCACGACGACGCGGGCCATGTTGGACGGAATGGCGAAGCCGATGCCGATATTGCCGCCGGAGCCCGAGACGATCGATGAGTTGATGCCGATGAGCCGGCCATCCATCGTCACCAGCGCGCCGCCGGAATTGCCGGGATTGATCGCGGCATCGGTCTGGATGAAGAACTGATAATCCGACGCGCCGCCGTTCGAACGCGCCAACGCGGAGACGATGCCGCTCGTCACGGTCTGGCCGACGCCGAAGGGATCGCCGATGGCGAGCACGAGATCGCCGACCTGGATGCGGTCGGAGTCGCCGAATTGCAGCGCGGGCAAATTCTCGCGGGCCGGGATCGATCTTCAGCACGGCAAGGTCGGTGCGCGGATCGGACAACAGAATGCGCGCCGTGTACTCGCGGCGATCGGTGAGCGCGACCTTGATGTCGGTGCCGCCGTTGACGACGTGGTGGTTGGTCAGGATGACCCCATCGCCGCGCACGATCACGCCCGAGCCCAAGGACTGCTCGACGCGGCTGCGCATGGGACCTTCGCCGAAGAACTGCTGGAAGAAGGGATTGACCGCCTGGCGCACGATGCGGTTCGAGTAGACGTTAACGACCGCTGGCGCCGCCCTGGCCACGATGGGCGCATAGGAGAGCTGGACCTGTGCCTGCGATAGGGGCACCGCCCGTTCCTGCGAGAGAGCAGCGCCGGTACCGCAAACAGACATGAGAAGCGCCGTCAGGACCAAGAGCCTCATCGCCGCCTCCTTCCTCCCGCTCCCTAGGTGCCACAAAAGAATGGCAAAATTCACCTTTGCTGCCCATATAGTACGCCGACCGGCCCGTGGGGAGTGCAGGGCTTGCCGAATCGATCAGATCCATCGCCCAACCGGCGGTGGCGCACTCCGCGCATGGGCTGACTGGACTTGGGAATGGACATCGAGCTTCTCAACAATATCGTACTGCTTGTCATTCCGGTGATCGTTGCGATCACCTTTCATGAGGCGGCGCACGGCTATGTGGCCCTGCATTTCGGCAACTCGACGGCCAAGGACGAAGGCCGAGTCACGCTCAACCCGCTCAAGCATATCGATCCGTTTGGAACGGTCCTGCTCCCGGCGGTCTTGTACTTCACCGCGGGCTTCCTGTTCGGCTACGCCAAGCCGGTGCCGGTGAAATTCGGCCAGCTGCGCAACCCGCGCTGGGACATGATCTGGGTCGCCATCGCGGGACCGGCAATGAACATCGCGCTGGCCGTGATCTCGGCGATCCTGCTCAGGATCGCGCTCACGCAGGGACAGACCGTCGAATCGCCTTTCGTGCAAGTGCTGATGAGCTCGGTGCAGCTCAACGCCATCCTGGCCGTGTTCAACATGCTGCCGCTGCCGCCGCTCGACGGCAGCAAGGTGCTGGCGCCGTTCCTGCCCATCCAGCTCGCGCGGCCTTATCTCGCCTTCGAGCGCTTCGGCATGATCGTCCTGCTGCTGCTGGTGTTCGTCGCGCCGATGCTGGCGCAGCGCAACGGGATCGACTTCGACGTGCTGGGACTGTTGGTCCTCGATCCCGCGCAGGCGGTCGTCCGCGCCATCCTTTCGGTGGTGGGCGCTTAGTCGCGGTATGCCTTCAGCCCCGCTCTGATTGTTTGATTTGTCTGCGGTTGATCGACATCGAAATCGCGGCGAAGCAAAAAAGAGCGCGTATCCGACTGGATACGCGCTCTTGCTGTCACGGATTTTCAGGTTGCGCTTACTCGGCGGTGGCTTCTTCGGCGTCCGCGCCCTCGACCGGCCCGGAATCCTTGCCCTTGGCTTCGGGATCGCGATCGACGAACTCGATCAGCGCCATCGGCGCAGCGTCGCCGAAGCGGATGCCAGCCTTCAGTACACGGACATAGCCGCCCGGACGCGCGGCATAACGGGGCCCGAGCACGTCGAACAGCTTTGACACCATCGCCTCGTCCTTGATCTCGGAGATCGCGAGACGCCTGGCGGCGAGGCTGCCTTTGCCGTTCTTGGCCTTGGTGACGAGCTTCTCGATGATCGGACGCAGCTCCTTGGCCTTGGGGAGCGTGGTCTTGATCTGCTCGTGCTTGATCAGCGCACACGCCATGTTGGCGAACATGGCGATGCGATGCGACGACGTGCGGTTGAGGCGCCGGCCTGAATTCAAATGACGCATGACATAACCCTCTGTGCGTCAGCAGGCATTCGGCGCCCCCGACGGTATCCTGTTAGTACTGATCCTCGTAACGCTTCGCCAATTCCTCGATGTTCTCGGGCGGCCAGCCGACGACTTCCATGCCGAGATGCAGGCCCATTTCGGCGAGCACCGCCTTGATCTCGTTGAGCGACTTGCGTCCGAAGTTCGGCGTCCGGAGCATTTCGGCTTCGGTCTTCTGAATGAGGTCGCCGATATAGACGATGTTGTCGTTCTTGAGGCAGTTGGCCGAACGCACGGAGAGCTCGAGCTCGTCCACCTTCTTGAGCAGCACCGGGTTGAACGCGAGGTCCGGCTTGGTCTCGTCGGCGACGCGCTCTTTCGGCTCTTCGAAGTTGATGAACACCTGGAGCTGGTCCTGGAGAATGCGCGCCGCATAGGCGACCGCGTTCTCCGGCGTGACCGCGCCGTTGGTCTCGACGCTCATGGTGAGCTTGTCGTAGTCGAGGATCTGCCCTTCGCGGGTGTTCTCGACCTTGTAGGAGACCTTCTTCACCGGGCTGAACAGGCTGTCCACCGGAATGAGACCGATGGGCGCGTCTTCCGGCCGGTTGCGGTCGGCGGGGACATAGCCCTTGCCGGTCGCGACGGTCAGCTCCATGCGCAGCGCGATGCCGTCATCCAGCGTGCAGAGCACGAGATCGGGATTGAGGATCTCGATGTCGGCGACCTGGGTGATCTGGCCGGCCGTCACTTCGCCCGGGCCCTTCCGCGCGCAGCGTCAGGCGCTTCGGCCCTTCCGCGTGCATGCGCAGCGCGATCTGCTTCACGTTGAGCACGATGTCGGTCACGTCTTCGCGCACGCCCGGAATCGAGGAGAATTCGTGCAGAACGCCCTCGATCTGGATGGCGGTCACGGCCGCACCCTGCAGCGACGACAACAGCACGCGACGAAGCGCGTTGCCGAGCGTCAGTCCGAAGCCGCGCTCGAGCGGCTCGGCGACGATGGTTGCCGCGCGAGCCTGTTCACGGCCGATATCGACCTTGAGCTTTTGCGGTTTGATCAATTCTTGCCAATTTTTCTGGAACACTTGTCTTTCCTCATCGTTTCCCGGACAGCGGGGGCTGCCCAATCCGTTCGATGGTTGAGTCGCGCTCTCGCGCGGGTACGCTTTACGCTAAACGCGGCGTCGCTTAGGGGCGCGACAACCATTGTGCGGGATCGGCGTCACGTCACGTATCGTGGTGACGGTCAATCCCACCGCCTGCAAAGCACGCAGGGCGGATTCTCTTCCGGCGCCGGGGCCGCTCACTTCGACCTCGAGCGTCCGCATGCCGTGCTCGACCGCCTTCTTGGCCGCGTCTTCCGCAGCGACCTGGGCTGCATAGGGCGTCGATTTGCGCGAGCCCTTGAAGCCGAGCGATCCGGCCGAAGACCACGAGACGGCATTCCCCTGCCCATCCGTGATCGTGATGATGGTGTTGTTGAAGGTCGCGTTCACATGGGCGACGCCCGTGACGACGATCTTCTTTTCCTTCTTGCGCGCACGCGCAGCAGCCTTCGCCATTTATTTAATAACCTTTTTCTTGCCTGCAATAGCGCGCGCGGGACCTTTGCGCGTGCGGGCGTTGGTGTGCGTGCGCTGGCCGCGAACGGGCAGTCCCTTGCGATGGCGCAAGCCCCGATAGCAGCCGAGATCCATCAGGCGCTTGATGTTCATCGAGACTTCGCGGCGGAGATCGCCTTCGACGACGTAGTCGCGGTCGATCGCTTCGCGAATCTGGATGATCTCGTTCTCGGTGAGATCGCTGACGCGGCGCTCAGACGCGATGCCGACCTTGGCGCAGATGTCCTTCGCGTTCGAAGGTCCGATGCCATGGATGTAGCGCAGAGAAATCTCTACGCGTTTGTTCGTCGGAATGTTGACGCCGGCGATGCGCGCCACGGTGATCTCCTTTGTGCTCTTAGTCCGCGGACGCGCGGACGGTTGCGCCGGAAGCTACAGGCGTTCCCGTCGCGAGGGCGCGGATTATAGAAATGGCTAATGGGTAGTCAACTGCCGTCACAGGTCACAAAATCCTTGGGTAAACAACGGGTCAGGAGGCCTTCCCGAGACCGCCGATGATCCGCTTTATCGCGGCCGAGACCTCGGCGATGGCGGCCATGCCGTCCACCGTCACGAGCTTGCCCTGGCCGCGGTAGAAATCGAGCAGCGGCGCGGTGTTTTGCCGGTAGACGCCCAGGCGCTTGCGCAGCGTCTCCGGGTTGTCGTCGGCCCGGACCGACCCCGGATTCTCGCGCACCCGGCTCTCCATCCGGCCCACCATGGCCTCGTCGTCGACCTTGAGCTCGATCACGGCGTCGATCTTGCGGCCCCGGCCGGCCAGCATGGTGTCCAGGGCCTTGGCCTGGGCGACCGTCCGCGGGAAGCCGTCGAAGATGACGCCCTTGGCGCAGTCAGGCTTGTCGAGCCGCTCGGCGATGATGCCGATCACGAGGTCGTCGGGGACGAGATCGCCCCGGTCCATGATCGCCTTGGACTTCTTGCCGAGCTCGGTTCCTGCGGCGACCGCGGCGCGCAGCATGTCGCCGGTCGACAGCTGGATCAGCCCCCGCTCATCCTGGAGAACCTTGGCTTGCGTGCCTTTGCCGGCCCCCGGAGGGCCGAACAAGATCAGGTCCATGTGCCCCTGCCCCTCGCAACGTCAGCGTTGCGGGCGCGCTCCTTTCAGCCGGGCCTTCTTGATCAGGCCTTCATATTGCTGGGCAATGAGATGGCTCTGGATCTGCGCCACCGTGTCCATCGTCACGCTGACGACGATCAGGACCGAGGTCCCGCCGAAGGCGAATTGCTGCACGCCGTACCAGCCGCCGATGATCTCGGGCACGAGACAGACAATGGCGAGATAGCCGGCGCCGATGACCGTGATGCGGGTGAGCACATAGTCGATGTATTCGGCGGTGCGCTTGCCCGGCCGGATACCGGGAATGAACCCGCCATACTTCTTCAGATTGTCCGCGGTCTCCTCCGGGTTGAAGACGATCGCGGTGTAGAAGAAGCAGAAGAAGATGATCATCGCCGCGTAGAGGAGGATGAACAGCGGCTGGCCGTGCCCGAGCAGCACGACGACGCTCTGAAGCCACGGCGGGATGTTCGCGGCGTTGAAATTGGCGACCGTCATCGGCAGCAGCAGCAGCGACGAGGCGAAGATCGGCGGGATCACGCCGGCGACATTGATCTTCAGCGGCAGATGCGAGGATTCGCCGCCGAACACGCGGTTGCCCTGCTGTCGCTTGGGATATTGCACCAGGAGCCGGCGTTGCGCGCGCTCCATGAACACGACGCCGCGCGATGAGAACGGCGATGCCGAGGATGACCGCAAAGACGGTGACCGGGTTGATCGCGCCCGTGCGCGCCTGCTCGAACACCTGGATCATCATCACCGGAATGCGCGCCACGATCCCCGCCATGATGATGAGCGAGATGCCGTTGCCCACGCCGCGCGCGGTGATCTGCTCGCCGAGCCACATCAGGAGGATGGTGCCGCCGGTCAGCGTGATCACGGTGGAGATGCGGAATGCCATGCCTGGCGTAACGACGACAGTGCCCCATTGCTCGAGACCCATTGCGATCGCGTAGGCCTGGACCATCGACAGCAGGACGGTGCCATAGCGCGTATATTGGTTGATCTGCTTGCGCCCGGTTTCGCCTTCCTTCTTGAGCTGCTCAAGGTGCGGCGAAACGGTCGTCATCAGCTGGATGATGATCGAGGCCGAGATGTAGGGCATGATGCCGAGCGCAAAGATCGCCATGCGCTCGATCGCGCCGCCGGCCGAGAAGGTTGAAGACGTCGAGCAGGCCGCCTTGCTGCTGCTGGATCTGCTGGGCGAGCGAGGACGCATCGATGCCGGGCATCGGCACATAGGTCCCAAGCCGCGCGACCACGAGCGCCGCCAGCGTAAAGACGATGCGGTTCTTGAGCTCCGTCGCCTTGGAGAAGGCCGAGAAATTGAAATTTGCGGCTAATTGTTCGGCTGCTGAGGGCATGGACTACTCCCGCTCCGGCATGACGATCGGCGTGAAGGGCAAGAGGCGCATGGCCACAGCCTGGTTAGAGATGGGGCGCTTGCCCCATCATATCAACCGCCGTTCTGCTTGGCGCGCTTTTCCGCCGCCTGGGTGCGGCGCTGGACGCGCTTACCGGGCTTGCCCTTCTTGTCCATATGGACCTTTTTCTTGAAGGTGGTCGCGACCGAGCCGCCGGCCTTCTTCACCGCCTCGATGGCCGACGCGGAGGCGCCCGCGACCTCCAAGTTCACTTTGGCCTTGAGCTCGCCCTTGCCCAGAAGGCGCACGCCATCGCGCGAGCGCCGCACGAGCCCGGCCTCGGCCAAGGCCGCGCCGGTGATCGTGCTGTCGGCCTTCAGCTTGCCCTGATCGATCGCCCACTGGATCCGGCCGAGATTGATCTCGGAGAAGTCGTTGGCGAAGTGATTGTGGAAGCCGCGCTTCGGGATGCGCATGTAGAGCGGCATCTGGCCGCCTTCGAAGCCGTTGATCGAGCTGCCCGCGCGGGCCGTCTGGCCCTTGCCGCCGCGCCCGGACGTCTTGCCGAGCCCGGAACTCGAGCCTCTGCCCACGCGCGTCCTGTGTTTCCGCGCGCCCTGATTGTCGCTGATCTGGTTGAGTTTCATGACGGGACCTATTCCACAACCTGAACGAGATGCTGTACCGCGGCGATCATGCCGCGCACGGACTTCGTGTCTTCCAACGTCTTCTCACGCCCGATCTTGCCGAGCCCCAAGCCGCGCAAGGTCGCTTCCTGGATCGCCGGCCGGCGGGCCTGGCTGCGGATCTGGCGGACGGTGACGGTCTTCTTCGCGCTCTTGCTCTTCTCGGCCATCGTCATGCTCCTGCGTCGGCGTCAGCGGCCTTGTCCTTGCCCGGACCTTCGCGGCGCTGAACGATCTCGGACACGCTCTTGCCGCGCCGTTGCGCGATCAGGCGGGGCGATTGCTGCTGCTTCAGCGCATCAAAGGTCGCGCGCACCATGTTGTAAGGATTGGATGTTCCGAGGCTCTTGGACACCACATCGCCGACGCCCAGGCTCTCGAACACCGCGCGCATCGGACCGCCCGCGATGATGCCGGTGCCCTGCACGGCGGGGCGCACGATCACCTTGCCCGCGCCGTGACGGCCGCTGGTCTCGTGATGCAGCGTGCGGCCATCCTTCAGCGGAATGCGCACCATGTTGCGCTTCGCCGCTTCGGTCGCCTTGCGGATCGCTTCAGGCACTTCGCGCGCCTTGCCGTGACCGTAACCGACGCGGCCGCGCTGATCGCCCACGACGACGAGCGCGGCAAAGCCGAACCGCCGGCCGCCCTTCACCACCTTGGCGACGCGGTTGATGTGCACGAGCTTGTCGATGAACTCGCTGTCGCGGTCTCGCTCTTGGCGCTCGCGGGGTTCACGTGCCACGGTTCGATCCTTTCACGAAATTTCTGGGTTCAGAACTCAAGTCCGCCCTCCCGCGCCGCGTCGGCGAGCGCCTTCACGCGGCCATGATAGATATAGCCGCCACGATCGAAGACGACCTTCTTCACGCCCTTCTCGATGGCGCGGCTGGCGATCAGCTTTCCGACCGCAGCCGCGGCCGCGAGGTTGTAGCTCTTCTTTTCGCCGGCTTTGACGCCTTCGCTCGAGTTCGCCGCCGCAATGGTACGGCTCTGCGAGTCGTCGATCAGCTGCGCGTAGATGTGCTTGCCCGAGCGGTACACCGAAAGGCGTGGACGCCCGCCGCTCGTTTGCGAGATGCGGTAACGCACGCGCCGCGTGCGCCGCTCGAACAATTTCTGCTGGTTGGCCATGACGCGACAGTCCCTTATTTCTTCTTGCCTTCTTTGCGGCGGATACGCTCGGACGCGTAGCGCACGCCCTTGCCTTTGTACGGCTCCGGCGGACGATAGCTGCGGATTTCGGCCGCCACCTGACCCACGAGCTGCTTGTCGCTGCCGCTGATCGAGATCGACGTCGGCTTCTCGCAGACGATCTGGATGCCGGCCGGGATCGGGTAGAGCACGTCGTGGGAGAGGCCGACCTGAAGCTGGAGATTCTTGCCCTGCACGGCGGCGCGATAGCCGACGCCGGAAATCTCGAGGCGCTCCGAAAAACCCTGCGTCACGCCCGCCACCAGATTGTTGATGAGCGTGCGCTGCATGCCCCACATCGCGCGCGCACGATCGCTGTCCTCGCGCGGCGTGATGACAATCGAGCCGTCCTTCAGCTCAGCCTCGACCTCGGGCACGAGCTTGAGCTTGAGCTCGCCCTTCGGGCCTTTGATCGAAACCGTGCCGTCCTGAACCCCGGCGGTGACGCCTTTGGGGATGGGAACCGGCTTCTTGCCGATGCGTGACATGAGTCTCTCCGAACCTCTCTAGAACACCCGGCAAAGAACTTCGCCGCCGACGTTCTTCGCGCGCGCGTCGTTGTCCGACATCACGCCCTGCGGCGTCGACACAATCGAAATCCCAAGACCGGCGCGATGCGGCTTCAATTCGCTGACCGAGTTGTAGACGCGCCGACCCGGCGTCGAGATGCGCTTCAGCTCGCGGATCACGGGCTTGCCTTCGTGATATTTCAGCTCGATCTCGAACTGCTTGGGCTTGCCCTTCATTTCAACCTCGACATAGCCGCGGATGAAACCTTCCGCCTTCAGCACGTCGAGCAGGCGCCCGCGCAGCTTGGAAGCGGGCGTTGCGATCTTCGCCAGACCCCGCATCTGTCCGTTGCGGATCCGCGCCAAGAGATCGCCAATAGGATCGTTGATCGCCATTGCTTTAACCGTCTCCCTTACCAGCTGGCCTTGGTGACGCCAGGCGCCTGGCCGAAATTCGACAGATCGCGCAGCGCGATGCGCGAGACCTTGAGCTTGCGGTAGTAGCCCTTGGAGCGGCCCGACAGCTCGCAGCGATTGTGGATGCGCGTGCGCGCCGAGTTGCGCGGCAGCTTGGCGAGCTTCAGGCGGGCGGCAAAGCGCTCTTCGGGCGCGAGCGACTCGTCTTCCGCCCTCTCCTTCAGCTCCGCACGCTTGGCCGCATAGCGCGCCACCATCTTGATGCGCTTGTCGTTGCGATTGATCTGGCTCTTCTTCGCCATCGCTTCCTCTGCTCTCAGTTCATGAACGGCATCTGGAAACCGGCGAGAAGGGCTTTCGCTTCCTCATCGGTCCGTGCCGAGGTCTGAATGATGATGTCCATGCCCCAAACGTTCTCCGTCTTGTCGTAGTCGATCTCGACGAAGATGATGTGCTCCTTGAGGCCCATCGCGTAATTGCCCCGGCCATCGAAGCTCTTGGCCGACACGCCGCGGAAATCGCGAACGCGCGGCAGCGCCGTGGTGACGAACCGATCAAGGAATTCGTACATCCGGTCCTTGCGCAGCGTGACCCTGACGCCGACGGGGCGGCCCGCCGTGATCTTGAAGGCCGAGATCGCCTTCTTCGCCCGCGTGATCACCGCCTTCTGGCCGGCGATCGCGGTGAGATCGTTCTGCGCGCTCTGGATCTTCTTCGTGTCGGCAGCACCCTCGCCCGCGCCGATATTGAGCACGATCTTCTCGATGCGCGGCGCCTGGAGCTGGTTCTTGTAGCCGAACTTCTTCATCAGCTCGGGACGCACGACGTCGAAATAGCGCTTCTTGAAGCGCGGTACGTAATTCGGATCGCGCGCCTCTTTTCCGGCCTTGGGCCCCGCGTCTTTCTTGCCGCCGCCCTTCTCCTTCTTGGCGCCCTTGCCGCCATCGGGAGCTGCAGCAGCCTTCTTGCCGCCGTCGGCCTTCGCGGCGTCGCCGCCGCCCTTCTTGGCGGCCTTTTCCGGTTTCGGAGCGCCTTGCTCAGACATCGATCATCTCCCCGGACTTCTTCGCGAAAGCGCACCATCCGGCCATCCACCATCTTGAATCCGATGCGGGTCGGGCCATCCGACTTGGGATCGACATGCGCGATCTTCGAGATATGGACCGGCAACTCCTTGGACACGATGCCGCCCTGCGCGCGCGCGGTCTGACGCTGGTGCCGCTTCACGACATTCACGCCCGAGACCAGCACGCGCTCCTCGGACGGATAGACGCGCAGGACTTCGCCGCGCTTACCCTTGTCCTTGCCCGCGGTGACGATGACCTTATCGCCCTTTTTCACTTTTGCCGGCATTTCACAGCACCTCCGGGGCAAGCGAAATGATCTTCATGTGGTTCTTCGCCCTCAGCTCGCGCGTGACGGGACCGAAGATGCGCGTGCCGATCGGCTCGTTCTGCGGCGTCACCAGCACGGCGGCGTTGGTGTCGAAGCGGATCAGGGAGCCGTCCGGACGGCGCACGCCGTGCGCGGTGCGGACAACGACCGCCTTGAGCACTTCGCCCTTCTTCACGCGGCCGCGCGGAATGGCTTCCTTCACCGACACGACGATGGTGTCGCCGACATCGGCGTATTTGCGCTTCGAGCCGCCGAGCACCTTGATGCACATGACGCGGCGCGCACCGGAATTGTCGGCCACGTCTAGTTCCGTGGTCATCTGGATCATGGTTTCGCCGCCTCCGTGCGACCGATGACTTCCCAGCGTTTCAGCTTGGAGATCGGCTTGCATTCGCGAATGCGCACGAGATCGCCGACCTTGTAGGTCTTGGCCTCGTCATGCGCGTGATATTTTTTCGACCGGCGCACGGTCTTGCCCATCACGGGATGGATGAAGCGGCGCTCCACCTGGACCACCACCGTCTTGGCGTTCGCGTCGCTGACCACAACGCCTTGAAGCACGCGTTTTGGCATCGGCGCCTCCTTATGTCTTCTTCGCGCGGGTTGCGCGCTTGGCGGCCGGCTTCTTGGCAGGCGCCTTGGTTTCGCTCTTGGTCTTCTTCGGGGCCGCCTTGGCCTTCTTGGCCTTGGGCTCGCTGGCAGCCGCAAGTGCCGCCTGCCCGTTTCCGCCGCGCTGCTGCAGCACGGTCATCACGCGGGCGATGTCATGCCTGACGACACGAATGCGCGCCGTGTTCTCCAGCTGACCGCTCGCCCGCTGAAAGCGCAGATTGAACTGCTCCTTCTTGAGCTTCGTGAGCTCGTCAACGAGCTGGTCGGAGGACTTGTCGAGAAATTCGGCGACCTTGGTCACGTTCCCATTCCTTTAGGCGGTCAACCGCGCGACGAACCTCGTCGCGATCGGCAGTTTGCACGCGGCCAGACGCATCGATTCCTCGGCGACCTCGCGCGGAACGCCGTCGACCTCGAAGAGGATGCGGCCCGGCTTGATCTTGCAGACCCAGAATTCCGGCGCGCCCTTGCCCGAGCCCATGCGCACTTCGGCGGGCTTCTTGGACACCGGCACGTCCGGGAAGACGCGGATCCAGACGCGGCCCGCGCGCTTCATCTGGCGCGTGAGCGCGCGGCGCGCGGCTTCGATCTGGCGCGCGGTGATGCGCTCGGGCTCGATCGCCTTCAACCCGTACGAGCCGAAGGCGAGCGAATTGCCGGCCTTGGCAGCGCCGTGGATGCGGCCCTTGTGCTGTTTGCGGAATTTGGTGCGTGCTGGTTGAAGCATTGTGATCTACCTAACCCATTTGCTGCTGCGGACGGGGTCGCGCCGCCGCGGCTTGCTTGATCGGCCGCTTCGCTCAGGCGTTTGTCCTGCGCCATCGGATCGTGTTCCATGATCTCGCCCTTGAAGACCCAGACCTTGACCCCGCAGGTGCCATAGGTCGTCTTCGCGGTGGCGACGCCGTAATCGATGTCGGCTCTGAGCGTGTGCAGCGGCACGCGTCCTTCGCGGTACCATTCCACGCGCGCGATTTCGGCGCCGCCCAAACGTCCGGTGCAGTTGATGCGGATGCCCTGCGCGCCCAGACGCATCGCCGATTGCACGGCGCGCTTCATGGCGCGGCGGAAGGCCACGCGGCGCTCGAGCTGCTGGGCGATGTTGTCGGCCACGAGCTTCGCATCGATCTCGGGCTTGCGGATTTCCACGATGTTCAGGTGGATCTCGCGAATCCGTGTAGCGCCCGAGATCGGATTTCAGCTTCTCGATGTCGGCGCCCTTCTTGCCGATCACCACGCCCGGACGCGCCGAGTGGATGGTGACGCGGCACTTCTTGTGCGGGCGCTCGATCACGATGCGCGACACGCCGGCCTGCTTGAGCTTGTCCTGCAGGTAATTGCGGATCTTGATGTCCTCCTGCAGGAGCTTGCCGTACTCCCTCTTGCCCGCGTACCAGCGTGAATCCCACGTCCGGTTGACGCCGAGCCTCAGCCCGATCGGATTGCACTTTTGACCCATCAGGCGGTCTCCTTACGTCTTTGCTTGCGGGGCCTTCTTTTTCTTGGCTCCGCCCTTCGGCGCTGCGGCCTTGGGTTCCGGTTTCTTCTCTTCGCGCTTCTCTTCGACGACGATCGTCAGCTGGGCGAACGGCTTCTCGATGCGCGCGCCGCGCCCTCTCGCGCGGGCGTGGAAGCGCTTCATCACCAGATTGCGGCCGACGGAGGCCTCGCTCACCACGAGATCGTCCACGTCGAGATCGTGATTGTTCTCGGCGTTCGCGATGGCCGACTGCAGGACCTTCTTCACCTCGCGCGCGACGCGCTTGGGCGAGAAGGTCAGCGTGGCGAGCGCGGTTTCCGCCGACTGACCGCGGATCGACTGCGCAACCAGGTTGAGCTTGCGCGGGCTCGTGCGGATGGAGCGGCCGACAGCGCGGGCCTGCGTGTCCGACAGCGTGCGCTTGCGTGCTGGTTTACCCACCCTCGCCTCCTCCGGCGTCTTTGCCGCTGACCTTCGCTTTTCGGTCGCCGGTGTGACCGTGGAAAATCCGCGTCGGCGAGAACTCGCCGAATTTGTGGCCGATCATGTCCTCGGTCACCATCACCGGGATGTGCTTCTGGCCGTTGTAGACGCCGAATGTCAGACCGACGAACTGCGGCAAAATCGTCGAACGCCGCGACCAGATCTTGATCACGTCCTTGCGTTGCGAATTGCGCGCGGCTTCGGCCTTCTTGAGTATGTAGCCGTCGACAAACGGACCTTTCCAAACCGAGCGAGTCATGGTCCTACCCTTGCGCCTTTCTCAAGTGCCGCGAGCGCACGATGTCCTTGCCTGTCCGCTTGTTCTTGCGGGTCTTCCCGCCCTTGGTCGGCTTGCCCCACGGGGTGACCGGATGGCGGCCGCCCTTGGTGCGGCCTTCGCCGCCGCCATGCGGATGATCGATCGGGTTCATCGCCGTGCCGCGAACGGACGGCCTGCGGTTCCGCCAGACATTGCGGCCGGCTTTGCCCAGCACTTGGTTCATGTGATCGGGGTTCGACACCGCGCCGATCGTCGCCTTGCACTCGAGGCGCACGCGACGAACTTCACCGGAGTTGAGCCTGAGCAGCGCGTAGCCCGCGTCACGGCCGAGATACTGCGCGTACGTGCCGGCGGAGCGGGCGATCTGTGCGCCCTTGCCGGGCTTCATCTCGATGTTGTGCACGATCGTGCCGACGGGAACCGCCGAGAGCGGCATCGCATTGCCCGGCTTCACGTCGACGCGGTCGCCCGAAACCACGACATCGCCTTCCGCCAGACGCTGCGGTGCGATGATGTAGGCGAGCTCGCCGTCCTTGTATTTGATCAGCGCGATGAACGAGGTGCGGTTGGGATCGTATTCCAGCCGCTGGACGGTCGCGGGCTGGTCGTGCTTGGCGCGCTTGAAGTCGATGGTGCGGTAGCTTTGCTTATGACCACCGCCCTGCCAGCGCACGACGATGCGGCCGAGATTGTTGCGGCCCGCAGGCCGCTTCTGGCCGCGGGTGAGCGCCTTGACCGGGCGGACCTTTGTGCAGACCGGCGCGATCGACCAGCACCAATTGGCGCTGTCCGGGCGTTACGGGTTTGTAGGTTTTCAGAGCCATTTGGGTATCCTCACAAGCCCGTCGTCACGTCGATCTGATGGCCTTCGGCCAGCGTCACGACCGCTTTCTTCACGTCGCTCTTTTCGTAGCGCTTGCCGCGCCACGCCTTGACCTTGCCCTTGGTCTTGATCGTGTTGACCGATTTGACCTTGACCTTGAACAGCGTCTCGACCGCCTTCTTGATCTGGGGCTTGGTGGCGTCGCGCGCGACCTTGAAGACCACCTGATTGGCCTCCGAGAGCCGCGTCGATTTTTCGGTGATCACCGGCGAGAGGATGACGTCGTAATTGCTCATGACAGACGCTCCTCGATCGCCTTGACCGCCGCTTTGGTCATCACCAGCGTGTCGCGCTTCAGGATGTCGTAGACATTGAGGCCCGCGACCGGCACCAGCGCGACATTGACGAGATTGCGCGCCGACATCGCGAAATTCTTGTCGAACTCGCCATCGACGATCAGCATGTCGGCAGCGCCAAGCTTGTTCAGCCGCTTCGCCAGCGCATTCGTCTTGACGGCATCCACACTCGCCGAGTCGAGCACGATGAGCTTGGAGTCCTTCGCCTTCGAAGACAGCGCATGGCAGAGCCCTGCCGCGCGCACCTTCTTCGGCAGATCGAACTCATGGCTGCGGACGACCGGCGCCATCGCCTTGCCGCCGCCGACAAAGAGCGGAGCGGAGCGCGCGCCGTGACGGGCCGCACCGGTGCCCTTCTGGCGGTACCACTTCTTGGTCGTGCGGTTGATCTCGCCGCGGGTCTTGGTCTTGTGCGTACCGGCGCGGCGCTTGGCGAGCTGCCAGACGATGACGCGCTGGATGAGATCGGCGCGCGGCTCCAGACCGAAGATCTCGTCCTTGAGCTCGATCTCGCCCGCCGACTTGGCATCCAGGTTGAGGACCTTCAGCTTCATCTCAGCCCTCCGCCTTCGCTTCGGATTTGACCTTCTCGGCCTTCTTGACGGACGCGGGCATCGGCAGGTCCTTCGCCGGCTTCTTGACGGCATCGCGGACCATCACGAAGCCGCCCTTGGAACCCGGCACCGCGCCCCTGACCATGATCAGGCCGCGCTCGACATCGACCTTCGCCACTTCGAGGTTCTGGGTGGTGACGCGCTCGACGCCGTAATGGCCGTGCATCTTCTTGTTCTTGAAGGTCCTGCCCGGATCCTGACGGCCGCCGGTGCCGCCGAGCGAACGGTGCGAGATCGACACGCCGTGCGAGGCTTCGAGGCCGCGGAAGTTCCAGCGCTTCATCGCGCCGGTGAACCCGCGCCCGATGGTGATGCCGGTCACGTCGACCTTCTGGCCCGCACGGAAGTGGTCGGCGAGGATCTCATCGCCCACTTCGAGCAGGTTGTTCTCGTCGACGCGGAATTCGGCAACCTTGCGCTTCGGCTCGACTTCCTGCTTGGCGAAATGCCCGCGCTGGGGCTTGGTCACGCTCTTCGCCTTGATGAAGCCGGAGCCGAGCTGCACCGCGGTGTAGCCGTCCTTCTCCTTCGTGCGCGTCGCCACGACCTGGCACTTGTCGAGCTTGAGCACGGTCACCGGAACGTGGCGGCCGTCCTCCATGAATAGTCGGCTCATCCCGACCTTCTGCGTAATGACACCCGTGCGCATGTGTTTGCGCCCCTCTTAAAGCTTGATCTCGACGTCGACGCCGGCGGCCAGGTCGAGCTTCATCAGCGCGTCCACGGTCTGCGGTGTCGGATCGATGATGTCCAAGAGCCGCTTATGCGTGCGGATCTCGAACTGTTCGCGGCTCTTCTTGTCCACGTGCGGAGAGCGGTTGACGGTGAAGCGTTCGATCCGCGTGGGGAGCGGAATGGGTCCGCGCACTTGCGCGCCCGTGCGCTTCGCCGTGTTCACGATCTCCTTGGTGGAGTTGTCGAGGATACGGTGGTCGAAGGCTTTGAGCCGTATACGGATGTTTTGGCCCTGCATGATTTTATCTCCTAACGGCTAAGCCGCTCGCCTTCCCGACTATTTCAAGATCTTGACGACGACGCCGGCGCCGACGGTGCGGCCGCCTTCGCGGATGGCGAAGCGCAGCTTCTCTTCCATCGCGATCGGCACGATCAGCTCGATCTCGACCGTCACGTTGTCGCCCGGCATCACCATCTCGGTGCCTTCCGGCAGCTTCACGATCCCCGTCACGTCCGTCGTCCGGAAGTAGAACTGCGGACGATAATTGCCGAAGAACGGCGTGTGACGGCCGCCCTCTTCCTTCGTCAGGATGTAGGCTTCCGCCGTGAAGTTCGTGTGCGGCGTCACCGAGCCCGGCTTCGCCAGGACCTGGCCGCGCTCGACCCCTTCGCGTTCGACGCCGCGCAGCAGGCAGCCCACGTTGTCGCCCGCCTCGCCCGAATCCAGGAGCTTCCTGAACATCTCGACGCCCGTGACCACCGTCTTCGTGGTCGGACGGATGCCCACGATCTCGACTTCCTCGCCCACCTTGACCTTGCCGCGCTCGATACGGCCCGTGACCACCGTGCCGCGGCCCGAGATCGAGAACACGTCTTCGATCGGCATCAGGAACGGCTTGTCGATCGGACGCTCCGGCAGCGGCACATAGGTGTCCAGCGCCTCGTAGAGACGCAGGATCGCCTGATCGGCGAACTCGCCTTTCTCCCCGTTCAGCGCCTTGATCGCCGAGCCGCGGATGAAGGGCACGTCGTCGCCCGGGAAATTGTACTTCGTCAGCAGCTCGCGCACTTCGAGCTCGACCAGGTCCAGAAGCTCGGGATCGTCCACCACGTCGACCTTGTTCAGGAACACGACGATGAAGGGCACGCCCACCTGGCGGGCCAGAAGAATGTGCTCGCGCGTCTGCGGCATCGGGCCGTCGGCGGCCGAGACCACCAGGATCGCGCCGTCCATCTGGGCCGCGCCCGTGATCATGTTCTTCACGTAGTCCGCATGGCCCGGGCAATCGACATGGGCGTAGTGGCGCTTATCGGTCGCGTATTCCACATGGCTCGTCGCGATCGTCAGAATCTTCGTCGAGTCGCGACGGCCCTGGCTCTCCGAGGCCTTCGCCACCTGGTCATACGACACAAAGGTCTGCGTCCAGCCTTTGTCCGCCGACACCTTCGTCAGCGCCGCCGTCAGCGTCGTCTTCCCGTGGTCAACGTGGCCGATCGTGCCCACGTTGCAATGCGGCTTGTTCCGCTCGAATTTCTGTTTGGCCATCTGTATTCCTCCGTATTCTGACGAACGTCAGGCGAACTTGGCTTTGATCTCGTCCAGGATCGCCGCCGGAACCTGCTCGTAGTGATCGAACTGCATGGTGTACTGGGCGCGCCCCTGCGTCATCGAACGCAGGTTGTTGACGTAGCCGAACATGTTGGCGAGCGGCACCATGGCGGTGATCGACCTGGGCGTTGCCGCGCGTATCGGTGCCCTGGACCTGACCACGCCGCGAGTTCAGGTCGCCGATGACGCCGCCCAGGAAATCGTTGGGCGTCACCACTTCGACCTTCATGATCGGCTCCAGCAGCTTGACCACGCCCCTGTTGGCGAGTTCGCGGAATGCCGCGCGCGCCGCGATTTCGAAGGTGAGCGCGTTCGAGTCCACTTCGTGATACTTGCCGTCGATCAGCGTCGCCTTGAAGTCGATCACCGGGAAGCCGATCAGGAGACCGCCTTCCTTCTCCGATCTTCAGGCCCTTTTCGACCGCCGGAATGTATTCCTTCGGCACGGTGCCGCCGACGACATCGTTCTCGAATTCGAAGCCGGAGCCGGGTGGCAACGGTTCGAACACGATCTTCACTTCGGCGAACTGGCCCGCACCGCCGGTCTGCTTCTTGTGCGTGTAAAGAATCGTGGCCGGCTTCGACAGGGTCTCGCGATAGGCGACCTGCGGCTGACCGATATTGGCGTCGACCTTGTAGGTGCGCTTCAGGATGTCGACCTTGATCTCGAGGTGCAGTTCGCCCATGCCCTTCAGGATCGTCTGGCCGGATTCCTGATCGGTGGAGACGCGGAACGACGGATCTTCCTGCGCCAGACGGTGGAGCGCCACGCCGAGCTTTTCCTGGTCGGCCTTCGATTTCGGCTCGATCGCGATCTCGATGACGGGATCGGGGAATTCCATCTTCTCGAGGATGACGAGATTCTGCGGATCGCACAGCGTTTCGCCGGTCGTGGTGTTCTTGAGCCCGGCCAAAGCGACGATGTCGCCGGCATAGGCTTCCTTGATGTCTTCGCGATCGTTCGCGTGCATCAGCAGCATGCGGCCGACGCGCTCGCGCTGGTCCTTGACGGAATTGTAGCACCGTCGTGCCCGACGTGACCGTTCCGGAATAGATCCGCACGAAGGTGATCGAGCCGACGAACGGATCGTCCATGATCTTGAAGGCAAGGCCCGCAAACGGCGCCTTGTCGTCGGGACTTGAGCGTGATGACTTCGTTGGACTTGGGCTTCGTCGCTTCGACCGGAGGCTTGTCCAGCGGCGACGGCAGATAGTCCACCACGCCGTCGAGCAGCGGCTGCACGCCCTTGTTCTTGAAGGCCGCGCCGCAGAGCACGGGCACGAAGCGGAAGCCGACGGCGCCCTTGCGGATGCAGGCCTTGAGCTCGTTCTTCCGTCGGCATCTTGCCGTCGAGATAGGCTTCGAGCAGCTTCTCGTCTTCTTCGACCGCCATATCGACGAGCTTGGTATGGAGCTCCTGCGCCTTGTCCTTCAGGTCGTCGGGGATTTCCGTCAGCTCGTAGTCGGCGCCGAGATTCTCTTCCTTCCAGATGAGCGCCTTCATCTTCACGAGATCGACGACGCCCTTGAAGCCCTGCTCCACGCCCACGGGGATCTGGATCACCAGGGGCTTGGCGCCCAGGCGATCGATCATCATCTGCACGCAGCGATAAAAATCGGCGCCCGTGCGGTCCATCTTGTTGACGAAGCAGATGCGCGGCACGCGGTACTTGTCGGCCTGACGCCATACGGTCTCGGACTGCGGCTCGACGCCCGCGACCGCGTCGAACACCGCGACCGCGCCGTCGAGCACGCGCATGGAGCGCTCGACCTCGATGGTGAAGTCGACGTGGCCCGGCGTGTCGATGATGTTGATGCGGTGATCGCGCCAGAAGCAGGTGGTCGCCGCGGACGTGATGGTGATTCCGCGCTCCTGCTCCTGCTCCATGAAGTCCATGGTGGCCGCGCCATCGTGGACTTCGCCGATCTTATGCGAGCGGCCGGTGTAATAGAGGATGCGCTCGGTCGTGGTCGTCTTGCCGGCATCGATATGCGCGGCAATGCCGATATTTCGGTAGCGTTCGAGCGGAGTTTGTCGGGGCATTGGAGGTCCTTGCCGGGGTTACCAGCGATAGTGCGAGAACGCACGGTTGGCTTCCGCCATCTTGTGCGTGTCTTCGCGTTTCTTCACCGCGGTGCCGCGATTGTTCGCGGCATCCATGAGTTCCCCCGAAAGTCTCCCCTGCATTGTTGGTTCGTTGCGGCTGCGAGCGGCCGTGATGATCCAGCGGATGGCGAGCGCACGAGAACGATCGGTGCGCACTTCCACCGGAACCTGATAGGTGGCGCCGCCGACGCGACGCGACCTGACTTCGAGCGCCGGGCTCACATTCCGCAGCGCTTCATGAAAGACGTTGAGCGGCTCCTGCTTGGTCTTCTGCTGGATCGTGTCGAACGCGCCGTAGATGATTCCCTCGGCGACCGACTTCTTGCCCTCATACATGAGGCTGTTCATGAACTTGGCGAGGACCAGATCGCCAAATTTCGCGTCGGGAATGATCTCGCGTTTTTCTGCGCGGCGGCGGCGGGCCATGATCGGGTTCCTATTCTTCTTTCCTGTTGGACCCCGGCTCTCGGCTCTGCCTCGGCCGGGGTGATTCTCGCTCCTACGCGAAAATCACTTTGGCCGTTTTGCTCCGTAGACCGAGCGGCGCTGCTTTCGGTCCTTTACGCCCTGCGTATCGAGCACACCACGAAGGATGTGGTAGCGAACGCCCGGCAGATCCTTCACGCGGCCGCCGCGAATGAGCACGACCGAATGCTCTTGCAGATTGTGGCCTTCGCCGGGGATGTAGCTCACCACTTCGTAGCCGTTCGTCAGCCGGACCTTGGCGACTTTGCGCAGAGCGGAGTTCGGCTTCTTCGGCGTCGTCGTGTAGACGCGCGTGCAGACGCCGCGCTTCTGCGGACAATTGGTGAGCGCCGGCACCTTGTTGCGCTTGGGCTTCTCTCCGCGGGGCTTGCGGATCAGCTGATTGACCGTCGGCATTCTCTCTTCCGTTTCTCCGGCCAATTTGGCCGCTGCCAAAAAACACATCGAGGCCGGTCGTTTGACCGGCCGGACAACGCGGAGGACCCGGGGCGAACCAGCCGCCGGGTCGCGCAAGACCCGTTGCTCTACTACTTGCTTCAGGCAGCGTTTCGGACCCAAAGGTTCGACGGCCTGCCGCGAAGGTGGGCGTATATACGTTTGCGATTCAAACCCGTCAATAGCGAAAAGTCAGCATTTCTAAGGGCTTTCCACGCCCCCACCGACGGGTGCTCGGGCCGGGAGAGACGACGGAGCAAAATGTCTCACGCGCCCCCACAATCCGATATTGCGACTTACTCGCAGTATCATTATAAGAGCACGTAACTAAGCACACCTTTTCGTGAGTTAAGACCGATGGATCCGATACGAAAACCCCATAGCCACAGCGAAAGGGGTCCATCGATCCCCCGCATCGACGCGAGCACGCTTCTCGCGTCCAGCCGGGAGATCATCCTGGTGCACAACGAGCAGGAATACCGGCTCCGGATCACCAGCAACGACAAGCTTATCCTGACGAAATAGGGCGGAAACCGCCCCCTCTATCACCCAGCCAGCCTCCGCCGCGGTCTTCTTCGAAGCGGGATGCCAGCCAGGTCTCAGCCACCCGAGATCGAACGGCATCTCATTTCGAGGAGTATCGATGTCATCCCCTTTTACCCAAGCAGTGCGTCGGCGGGCGCTCCAGACAACCTCCCCAGGAGTTCTTGCCGCCGTGCTGGCCGCCGCGGCTCTGGCACCAACGGCCGCGGCGGCCCAAGGCTCGCCGCCTGAGAACGAGCCGCTCGAGCTCGGACCCCTGAGAGTCGAGGACCAGAACCAGATGCCGCTCCAGCAGGAGAGCGGGCTCGCCCGCCTCCCCGGCACGGTTCAGGACACGCCCCAGACCATCAACGTCATCACCAGCCAGGTGCTGCAGCAGCAGGCGGTGACCACGCTCGACCAGGCGCTGCGCAACGTGGCCGGGGTCACGATCGGCGTGGGCGAAGGCGGCGGCTCGTTCAGCGGCGACCAGTTCCGCATCCGGGGCTTCGACGCCAAGGACGACATCTATATCGACGGCCTGCGGGACTTCGGCGTCTACACCCGCGACAGCTTCAACTACGAATCCATCGAGGTGCTGAAGGGACCGTCCGGCCTTCTGTTCGGCCGCGGGACCACCGGCGGCGGCATCAACACCCAATCGAAAGTGCCGATGCTCGACCGCTTCATCGCGGGCACGGGCTCGATCGGCAGCGGCGATTTCAGGCGCTTCGTCGGCGACGTGAACCTGCCGATCGGCGATACGACGGCCTTCCGGGTCAACTTCATGGCGCACGGCCAGGAGGTGGTGAGCCGCGACCTGGTCAAGGCCGACCGCTGGGGCATCGCGCCCACGATCGGTTTCGGGCTCGGCACGAACACCACCTTCACGCTCGCGCTGCTGCACCAGCAGGAAGACCGCATCCCCGACTACGGCGTGCCGACGCTCACGCCGCCGGGCGAGACTTACGCGCAGCCGGTGACCGAGCTCACCGACGTCGATCGCGCGACGTTCTACGGGTTCAGCCGCGATTACGACGACACCACGGCCGACGTCGTGACGGCGCGGCTCAATCATCGCGCGGCCGATTGGGTGACGCTGTCGAACGATATGCGCGTGGGCGTCTATAGCCGCGAGTTCTCCGGCACGCGCGTCAGCTGCAACGCCACCTGCCTGACAAACCTGTTCGACGACGATCCGCTGACCGCGCCGTTCTTCACGCCGGGCGGCGCCGCCTCGGGCACCGGCCCCTACTCGATGAACCTTTGGGGCATCCAGGACATCGCGACCGCGGTGATCACCGCTCCGATCGGCGGCTTGCGCAACACGCTCGTGGTGGGAGCGGATGTGTCCTACGTCGCGAGCAAGCGCCACTTCTACACGTTCAGCACGACGCGCGCCGATCGCGACGTGTTCGCGCCCGACCACGATTTCCCGTACGAGATCGTGCCGCACACGACGCCGACGAATGTCGCCAACCGTTTCGCCGAAGGCACGGACTACGCGGCCTTCATCTCCGATCAGCTGTGGTTCACCGATGCCTGGTCGGTGATTCTGGGAGGGCGCTTCGACACCTACAGCGTGACCTACCAGTCGGTGACTGTCGCCAACACGCTGACCGAAATCTCGACTGACGCGACACTGTTCAATCCGAAGGCGAGCCTCGTCTTCGAGCCGAACGAATTCCAGACCTATTACGTGTCATGGGCGAGATCGGCGACGCCGCAAGGGACGTCGGTCACCAATCAACCGACCCCGGTCTCGGGCAATGTCAGCGCCGGCGGTTTCAACACGCGCGATCTCGAACCCGAGGAGAACGACATCATCGAGGCCGGCGCGAAGTTCGGCTTCTTCGAAGGACGCCTTGGCCTCACCGCATCGATCTTCCGGATCAACAAGAACAACGCGAAGGCCGACGACGGCCTCGGCAACATCATCTCGACGGGCGATGCGCAGCGTGTGCAGGGCATCGAGCTCGGCGTCGTCGGTACGGTGACCGAGAACTGGACCATCACGGCCAACTACGCCTTCCTCGACAGCGAGACGACCGAGTCGCTCACCGCCAATGTTGTCGGCAATCGCGTGCCGAACGTGCCCGAGCATTCGGCCGCGCTGTGGACCACATACGTGCCGATCCGGGATCTCACGCTCGGCATCGGCGCGACATATGCGGGCAAGGTCTATCTCAACAACACCAACCTCGCGTTCGTGCCCGAGGCGTTCAGCATCGATGCGCTGATCGCCTATCAGCTCGGCCAATGGCGCCTTCAGCTCAACGCGACGAACCTGTTCGACAAGCTGAACTACGCCGGTTCGCAAAACGGGCGCGCGGTTCCTTCGCCGGGACGCACCTTCATCTTCTCGATCGGCACCGTCTTCTAGGGAGAACAACGCTTCGCCATGCTTGTCCACATACCCGCCGTGCTGACGAAGGAGGAGCTGGTCCAGTGCCAGAACGCCTTCGCTGCGTCGGCATGGGTGGACGGGAAGATCACCGCAGGCGTTCAGTCGGGTGAAGCGAAGCACAATCTCCAACTGCAGGAAGGCTCGCCCGAGGCGCGGCAGCTGGGCGAGGTCATCCTGCGCGCGCTCGGGCGGAATCCGCTGTTCACCGCGGCCGCCCTGCCCTTGCGCGTGTTTCCGCCCCTGTTCAATCGCTACGACGAGGGCATGCGCTTCGATGCCCATGTCGACAACGCCATCCGGTTCGTGCCCGGCGCGAATGTCCGTGTACGAACCGATATCTCGGCGACCTTGTTCATTTCCGAGCCCAAGGATTACGACGGCGGCGAGCTCGTCATCGAAGACACCTATGGCATCCAGTCGGTGAAGCTGCCGGCGGGAGACCTGATCCTGTATCCCGCGACGAGCCTCCACCGCGTCATGCCGATCAAAGCGCGGCGCGCGCTGCGCGTCGTTCTTCTGGATTCAAAGCATGGTCAAGGACGACGGAAAGCGCCGTGAGCTGTTCGAACTTGACCGCGGGATCGCCGAAGTGCGCGCAAGCCTCGGCGACGCGCATCACGCATCGATTGCCTTGACTGCCGTCTATCACAACCTCTTGCGACGATGGAGCGAGATATGAGTAGGGAACAAAGCTCTGGCCAGACATGGTCCAACGTACGCCGCGTATTGCTGCAATTTCACCTGTGGATCGGTATCGCGTTCTCTATCCCGTTTGTGATTCTCGGCGTCACCGGCGCCTACCTGGTCTACGATCAGGACTTCACCGCGCCTCCGCGCGCAACCGCCGCCGGCGAGTACAAGGCTCCGACCGCGATCATTGCGGCGGCGCTCGCGACCAGTCCGGGCCAACGGGCCACAAGCCTCAGCATGCCGCTCGTCGCCGGCGATCCCGCGACCGTGCGCGTCGCACGCGGCGGCGGTGAAGGCGAACGGCCCATCACGTCGCAGGTCTTCGTCGATCCCGTATCGCTCGAGGTTCTGGGCACGCGTGAAGGTGTCCGCACGCCGGTGTCCGATCTGATGCACGGGCTGCATGGCAGCTTCTCGCTCGGCGGACGCACGGGTCGTCCGATCGTCGGCTGGATGGGCGTCGCCATGACGTTCCTCGGCATCACCGGTCTCATCCTCTGGTGGCCGCGCAAGGGCGCCTGGAAGAATTCGATCGGCGTCAAGAAGAACGCGCGCGGCGCCGTGTGGCACCGCCAATTGCACCAGACCGTCGGCGTGTTCGGCTGGGTCGCGTTCGTGGCTGTCAGCTATACGGGCGTCGCGATTTCGTTTCCGCAAACGCACATAGCCTTCTTTCAGGGCGTGTTCGGCGGCGATCCGCCGCAGGAGCGCATCAACAGTGTCGAGCCGCTTCCGAACACCGCCGCTATCGATGTCGATCAGGCCGTGGCGCTGGCTATGAAAGCGGCGCCTGAGGCGCGTCTCAGTTCAGTGAACGTGCTCCGCGAGGAGGATGAGCCCTACCGGATCAACCTGATTGCCGACAACGCGATGGCGGGCGCACCGGTGATCAGCACTGTCGTCGATCCGTATCGCAGTGAGGTCGTGCAACTTCGCGATCCGCGCACATACAAGCTCGGCGATACGCTGATGGCGTGGCAGCGCACGGTGCACGATGGCCGCGCCTGGGGCGCGATCTGGGCGTTCCTCGTGTTCTTCAGCGGCATCATGCCGCCGCTGTTCGTGGTCACCGGTACGGCGATGTGGTGGCTCAAGCGGCGTGCACGCCAGCGCGTGCGCGCTCAGCAGACCGCCGGCGCCGTGGGAGTTCCCGCGGAATGAATGCGTTTGCGTTGCACTCGGAGGAATTCGGTTCGCGAGCCTGCGAAGCGGACACGGACGACTATCGTCCGCAGACGCTCGCAGGCTTCGCGCCGAAGTCTCACGTTCGGCTTCGCTCCAATCGCGCCGTCGGCATCGCCGCCGTCGCGGTTATCCATGGTTTGCTTGCTCTTGGTTTTGTCTTCGCCTCGCCGCGCTTCTACAAGCCGGCGGACCACCAGATGACCGTCGTCAGCATTGTGCCGGAGATCCAAAAGAAGATCGATCCGCCGCCGCTGATGCCGGTATTCGAGCCGCCGGCGGTCTATATTCCGCAGCCCATCACGCCGGAAGTCATCCTGTCCACGCCGCCGCCTCCGAATGCGATCACCGTGGCACCGGCGCCGCCTGCACCGGTTCAGGCTCCCATCGTGCAGGCACCGCCGCCTGAGATCGGCCGTGCGATCACGCCGCCCCCAATCTCGGGCGCCGACCGCAAGGCGTTCGCCACAACGCTGTTTGGTCACCTGAACCGCTACAAGCGCTATCCGGCGTCCGCGCGCATGCGTCGTCAGGAAGGCGTCGTGTCGCTTCGCTTCACGATGGACCGTCAGGGCCACGTGCTCTCGTACGAGATCGCGAAGACATCGGGCTCGGATGCGCTCGACAGCGAGGCGCGCGAGCTGATCAAGCGCGCCGAACCGCTGCCCGCGATTCCCGCAGCGTTCGGACGCGACACGCTCGATCTCGTCGTGCCGATCGAGTTCTTCCTGAACTGAGCCTTCGGGTTACGGCTGCCGATCCGCGAGCTGCTCGCGGTCTTCTGGTCCCCAGTGCCAGGCGTAGAGATTGAAGGTCCGCTGGCCCATCGTGAGCTCCTCGGTCTTCATCTCGAACCTGGTCGTGTCGCTATGACGATGACCGAGAGACGGTCAGCTTCGCACCGACCGGGAATGTTTGTTCGCGAATGCCGGCGGCGACCGTGCTGTGCGGCGGCGACAGGATGACACGCCACACTTGTCCGTCTTCGCCTTGCAGCTTGATGCTCGCATGAGCGCCGGCGAGGTTCACCTGCTCCACGACTGTGCCGACGATGTTCGTTTCCGCGTTCTGATACCCACCCCAGCCGTGGTGAGCGAGAGCCGGCGCTGATACCGACAACGCGAACACAGAGGCTACAAGAGATAATACGCACGTTCATGGCAAATCACTCCGATTGGCGGTGGAATAATTGCACAGAATCTCAAGACCGCCCACAGATCTATGCTCGAGCGGTGCGCCAGGCGACGATGGCCAGGCAAATCAAGGCGGAAGCCGAAAATCGGCGCTCTAAGCAGGAAATTTTTGTGCGCGGCCGATGTAGGTTCCGCCCGAGCTGCGAACGAGTCTCACGTTAGGGTGTATCGGGCGCTAGGGACGCGGAGAGCCGCCGCGGATCTGCGAGTTGATCGAGGCGTCCTTGATCTTGTCGTCGTCCGCCAGCATGAACGCCTTCGAGAGGATGATCGACAGGGTGTCGTCGCCCTCGAACGGCAGCCGCACCTGTTTGCTTCCCGCCGCGCGATCCCTGACGATGCAGAGATATTGATTGTTCGGCTCCATCTGGATGTTCCCGGAGCCGAGATGGATGCGGTACGTCCTGATCTTTCCTTCGACGACGAGATAGCGCTCTTCGAGCCGGCAGCGTGACGCGATCGCGAGCCCCGGCAGCAGGTCCTTGAGCACCGCGTGCCGCGTCTTGCCGCTTTCCGAAAGATCGCCGAAGGCGGCCTTTGTCCAGTACTCGCCGAAACGGTCATCGCCGCGATCGCCCCACGTGGGATCGGCGCCGATGCCCGCGACGCCGACGAACAGATCGCCGTCGCGCATCAGCTCGGAGAACAGCACGGGATCGACGTCTTGCAGCGCGATCGGATCGCCGTCCGCGGTCACGAAGCGGAACTGGTCCGTGGACAGATAATCGAACTGGAAATTCTCCTGGTTCATCGCCGTTTCGATCGGCTCGACCCAGAATTCGACCTGGAGCTTGCGCTCGGGCACGCGCTTGAGCGGCCGTCCGCCGCCGGGGTCCCAGCCGCCGAACGCAGGGCACGCCCAGCCGCGCGTCTGGCACAGCGCGCGGAAACGGCGCTGCTCGACGACATGACCGGCAAAGCGGTTCGAATAGGTGTTCGTGGCGCGCTCGGCGTCGGTCAGCACATAGATTTCGCGGTGCGCCTGCTTGAACGGCTGCGTGATCCCGAGCTTCACGAGGCGCTGGCGCCATGCGAGCACGAGGGACGCGTCCGATTGCATCGGATGCCACAGCTTGACGCGCACCTGGCCGCGCGTCGAGATCGAGCTTCGTGCCGGTCGCATCGAGGATGCCGGAGGCTTCAGGGAGGCCCGCGACCCAGCGGCCTTTGAGCTCGAAGGACCAGATCAGCCGGCGCGCGAAGGCCGAGACGAGCGGCTCGTCGAGATAGCGGTCGCGCCAGACGTTCAGCGGCCAGCTGCGATCGTCGAGATAGAAGCGTTCGAGACGCAGGCGTTGCGCCTTCAGGGTCTCGCCGATTTCCTTGACCTGCTCCTTGAGCGATTTCAGCGCGTCGGCGTGGCCATCCTTCACGGCCGCGGGCGGTCCGCTGAGCGGCTTGCCGCTCGCGTCGTGCCAATTCGTTTCGAGCGCGCCGTCTTCGGTGATGACGAGCTTGACGTTCGCGGGGCCGATTGCGACATCGAGAGTGCCATCCGAAGCGAAGCCGTAGGACGGCATCCCGATCTCTTCGAGCTCGCCCGACGACATGCCGCGCGCGGATGCGAGCGCGGCCAGCGCCTTGTCGACGGTCTTGATCTCGCCCGGCCGTTTCAGATGGCGGCGCAGCCGCGAGAGGCTGCCGACGCCCGCGGTTCCCGGCATCAGACTGAACGCGTGGATCGCCGCGTTGCCGAGCACGAGCGAGAGATAGGCGAAATGCTGCGGCGAGAAGGTCAGGCACTTCTGCGCGTAGGCTTCGAGCCGGCGGCAGGCGACGTCGGGCGATGCGAGCGCCGCAAGCCAGATCAGCGCGCGCAGCGTGTTCTGGTTCTCCAGCGCAAGCGTGAGACCGGGCTCATAGCACTCGATGACGTCGAGGAGCTGTTCGCCCATACGATCGCGCTCGCACGCGCCGAGCGCTTGCTCCGCGCTCTTGAGCCAGCCCTTGGCGGGCTTTGCGTTGTCGCCGCCTTTGGCGGCCAGCTCGAGCAGCCCGCTCACCGCACCGCGGACGTCGGACGGAAGCGTCGCGAGCCTGGCGGTTGCCGCTTTGCCCCACGCGTCGGGCTTGGCCTCGAACTGCGGCTCGCTCCCTTGCGGACGGCTGCCATACGCGAGCATCGCATCGACGATGGCGAGCAGCTTGCGGCCTTCGGAGCTGCGGTCGGCGGCCGAATGCACCATACGATTGCGCAGACCCGACAGCACGTCGCGCAACGCGGGACTCGCGCCCTTGGTTTCGACGTGGCGCTTCAAGACATTCGCGATCGCCTGGTTGGGCGAGTAGCTCGCATAGGCGAAGCCTTCGTGGATCGCCGCCTTGACCAGCATGATCGCCTGATCGTTGTCGATGTCCACCTTGGCTCGCAGAAGATCGGACACGATCCGGCGCAGCGCGGCGCCGTCGCGACCGCCATATTTCTCGCTCGTCCAGGCGACGTAAGCCTGCACCGCGAGGTTCGCTTTGTCCGGCATGTCGAGATCGAGCAGCCGTTTGCCGGCATCGGACTCGGACAACGCGGGCGCTTGCGTGAACATGTGGACGGCGTGTGCGCGCGCCGAGCGGATGTACTCGCGTACGGACTCCTGAAGGTGTGGCGGCAAAGCGGAAAGGAGACGCGATGACGGCCCGTCCTCACCCACGTTCTGGGGTTGCTCACCGGTGTGAAGCACGCGCGAGCCGTCCGTTCAATCCCGCACTCGCCACATGCTGGCGCATGAGCGCGCCCAGCTGCTGGAGCATGGGCGCCAGGCGCGGATCGTTGACGGAGGCGCCGAGCTTCTGCATCTCAGCGGCGATCTCGGCCTGGAGCTTCTGGATCTCTTCGGACACGCTCAGCCTCCGACCAGAGGGACGAGCCGCAGGAAGCGCGCTTCGCTCACGGGTGTGACGATGAGCGGCGCGTCGATGTCGGTCACCTGCTCGCCGTTGAACAGGATGATCACCTTGCCCTTGCGAACGGCTTCGAGCGCAACCTCGATCTGGCGCTCTGCATCGAGCGCGCGCGGGAGCTCGGGACGCTGCGGGTTGAGCTGCTGCTCTTCCACCGGCGGCTGCACCAAGCCCAGGAACTGGCGCGGCTGGCGTTCGCTGTTGTGGCGTTCCACTTCCGACGTTACGCGCGCGCGAATGATCTCGCGCACGGTCACCTGCCCCACCTGGAACGATAGTTCGGGACCGTCCACGGTGGGCGCTCCCGGCACTTGATCGACGGTTTTCAGGATAACGGTCATGCGCGCCCAATGGAGAAAACCTTGCGGGGACCGTAGCGGCCGCACGCTAAATCCGCGTTAGTGAACGCAAAGCACGCAGGGCAATTCCGTCAATCGATTCCTTACCATACTGGGGAGCGCACGCTGGTATGGCGCTTGCAGCCTCTCACTCAACGGCGCACGAGCCGTCTCAAAAGTAGATAAAAGAGGCTGTTCCCGCAGCTCTGCAACTTTCCCACGCCGAGCCAACTCAGGCACTCCCTTAACCAAGGGAGTGCTTAACATTTTGCGGGATGCGACTGTTAAAGCCGCTTCGCCTCGACGCGCTCGAAGACACAAGACTGCCGGTTGAGCTGATCCCGATCGAGATCGTGCCACACGTAATCGGCTTCGACGTGATCGTTCGCCAGGCGGCCGGTGAACACATCCTCAGGGAACATGGGCGAGGTGATCTTCAAAGTGGTGCCGTCCCAGGTCCACATGCCGTTTTGTTCCTGCTCGCCGGATTTATACGCCGCCTGCGCGTGGCCGTTCTCGCCGAGGAGAAACACCGCAAGAAAGCAATCGTTGGTCGCGCGCCAGAAACCGACCGGTGCACCCTCGGCCGCATAGGCCCCCGTCGCCAACGCGACAAGGCCGACGGCCAACATCCCGACAAGCCTTGGCATGGCGTCTCTCCCGCGCGTTTGGCAATATGATCTTACGCGGAACACATACCGCTGTCTCGCACGCTGACGATCGCGTGGACCAGGATAGGGTTGCTGCATGCGTTCACCGTCACGCCGCCGTTTCCTTCAGATCATCGCAGCCTCGAGCGTTTCGGGTCTGGCGATGCTCCGCGCCGATGCGGCGCTCGGCAGCACAATGCAAAGATGGGACGGAGAAGCCCTCGGCGCGGATGCCTCCATCTCGCTTGCCGGGCTTGAACCGCATCTTGCCGAGGATATCCTTCGTGCCTGCCGCGACGAGATCGCTCGGCTGGAAGAGGTTTTCAGCCTTTACAGCGAAAATTCGGCTCTCTCTCGCCTGAACGCGCACGGATTCCTTGCCGATCCGCCCGTGGAATTGACGGAACTTCTGGACACCTGCCGGCGGATTTTCGAGCTCTCCAACGGCGGATTTGATCCGACCATCCAGCCGCTTTGGCGGCTTTATGCGGAAACCTACGGCGATCCTCGTTCCTCTCGCGCGCCGGAGACCGCCGAGATCGCCGCGCGGCGCAGCCTCATCGGGCTCAGCGCGGTGTCGTGGAACCCTCGGCGCGTGACGTTTGGTCGAGCCGGTATGGCGATGACGCTCAACGGCATCGCCCAAGGCGCCATCACCGACCGGATCACGACGGTGTTGCGGCAGGGAGGTGCCGCGCACGCGCTCGTCAATGTCGGAGAATATAGCGGGCTCGGCCATCATCCCGAGGGTCGGCCCTGGCAGGTGGGTATCCAGGACCCTCGCAACGCGGACGGCGTCGTGGACCTCGTCGATCTCGTGGATCAGTGCGTCGCCACGTCCGGGGCCTATGGCGGACGGTTTGGCGACAGCGGGCTCAACCACATCATCGATCCGCGAACCGGCCGGAGTCCTGAACGCTATCTGAGCGTCAGCGTGCGCCATGCGAGCGCGACACTCGCCGACGGACTGTCCACGGCCTTCTCGTTCCTGAGCGAGAGCGAGATCGCGGCGGTTTCGAGACGCGTCGGCGGCGTGAACGTGATCCTGATACGTGCCGACGGGACGATGGCGAGGCTCTGAGCGATCCGGTTCTATCCTGAAGTTCTCACCGCGCGGTCGAGATAGAGCGCAAACCGGGCCAAGTTGCGCAGCGCGTTGACGGAGAGCGTGGCGCCGGAGATGCCGTCGATCCGCCCGCTCAGATTGTTCTGCTCGTCCAGGGTGAGGCCCTTGAACTGGTTCGTGAAGAAGTCATGGCGCACTTCCCAGCCGTGGCTCTCGCGATAGATCAGTACACGGATGGTCTCGAGCCTGCCTTGCGACACCACGAGGCCGACGGTGATGGGGCGATAGCGGCCGATTTCCTCGAGAATCCACACCGTGCGGTCGGCATCGCGCCAATAGCGGAGCTGACGGGCGCGGTAGGAATGGCGCAGGATGCGCGCGATAGCCTGCTGCATGTCCGGCGTGACGTCGAGCAGCTGGGGCTCGGGCACGTTCTGGGAGAACGTCTCCTTCAGGAAAGCGTCCGGCTCCTGGAAGGTCTGCGCGGAAACCGGAACGAGCACCGGCAACGCAAGAAGCACGGCGAGAAGCACGATCCGCGCCGCGTGCGCGATCGTGCTTCGTCCGTGCTGTCCCGCAATCCGCATCAGAAGCGATACCCGATACCTGCGTTGAACCGGTCGGTTTTCGCACCGGCATCGGTCTCTTGGAAGAGGTAGTCGACCTTGAAGACGACGTTGGGATGCGGCCAGAAATTGGCCCCGACGGCGTGCTCGGTCGTTGCACGTTCGAGGCTGCTCAGGCCCGCATTGTTGTCCCACCAGCTGTAGCGATAGAAGAACCCGAGCTCGCTCGGCGCCTCGCCCAACATCACGAAGTTGAGCGGGAACCGGTAGGACGGCTCGACGTAATAGCCCGTCTGGCGGTCGCGACCGAGGACTTCCGCGCCCGCGCTGTCGATCCACCAGCTGGCATAGAGCGCGCGAACGCCGAAGCCGCCGTAACGCCATTCGGCGTTGGCGCTCATCATCCACGCGGGAACATCCTCGCCGGTCAACGGATCGCCCGCCCCTTGCGAGATGTCGAACTCGTAGTGGCCGCTCGTTGCAAGCTCGAGCCCCGGAATGCCGGTGTATGACAATTCACCGGTGACGGCGCCCGCCTTCGCGACGGCGTTGGCTGTCTTCTGACGCCCGCTGCGCGGGAGGAATGCGTTGTTACCGGTCAACGGCGTTCTCAATCCGGACGTGTACATCAGGTTATAGGCGATGCCCGACGCGCCGAAATTGCCGCTGAGCCCGACGCCGCCTTCCCACCATGTGGTGGGAATGATGTTGGTCTCCACCGGATTGCGCTCGACGCCGAAGAAGGTCGGCGGTTCGTGGATCTCGTTCAGGAACCCGCTGGGGACCAACAGGACGCCCGCGTTCAGACGGTGCTGATCGGAAAGGTCGATCTGCACATAGGCTTGTTCGAGCTCGACCTCGCCCGGACGTCCTTCTCCCGACCACGCGTGTTCGAGCTCGATCTCGGAGAAGAAGCGGATGCGCGAGGAGAACTCGTGGCCGATGAACAGCACGAAGCGATGGAAATCGAGCTGATCGCGACTGCCGCCTTCGTAGTGGAGCTCGCCATAGCCGCCGATCGAGGTCCGCTCCCACCAGCCGCCGCCGGCGGACGCGTCCGCAACGGTGCTGGTCGTCTGCGCGGCCGCCAAAGCTTGAGCTGCGGAGCGCTGCGCTTCCTGCGCTGCGGCCGTTGCGCGCTGCGCCTCTTGAGCCGCGGCGACACGCTGAATTTCCGCAGAGGCAGCGGCGCGCTGGGCTTCAACGGCCGCGGCACCGGTTTGGGCGTTCGCCTGCGCGGACGTATCGAGACCGGGCGGCGCTATGATCGCCTGCCGGACTTGCGGCGTCGCTCCCGCCTTCAGCGCGTCGATTTCCCGGCGTTGCTCTGCGAGCTGACGAGCCTGTTCCTGAATGATGCGCCACATTTCCGCTTGGCTCGGCAGCGCGTCCTGAGCAAACGCCGTGCTGGACATAAGGCTTGCGGCCAGGACAGCAAGCGCCGTCCTGCCCCGACGATATCGAGACATAAAATGTCCTCCCCTGAAAACCGGCCGGCACCAACCAGGCCAGTTGCGAATGTCTCGTAATTGCACACCTTGCGAATTTCAAGGGAATTTGCGAATGATTATGAGAACCAGGAGCGTATGATCGCTCAACAATACGGTGCGGGGATGCGACGCGAGTTCAACTCAGGGGTTGCGCAGTGTGCCGCTCGGGCCGGCCGCCTATGCGCCTTCGCGCTCGGCGCCCGCGAAGCCGATGCCTCGAGCCCCCGAGCTGTCGCGCAGCCGGATTCTCACGGTCTACACGATCAGCTTGGGCTGTGGCTCACCGGGGCCGTGTGGCTGATCGCGCATTATGTGCTGGTTTATGAGGGCGAATTCGGTCCGCTCCCGCATCCGCTGGAGTTCTGGTCGGTCGCGGCGCACGGCGCGTTCGGCTTCGCTTCGCTGTGGTTGCTGGGCTTGCTTTGGAGCGTGCACATCCCGGCAGGTTGGCGCGCCTCGCGGCGGAGATTGTCGGGGAGCATGATGTTCGGCGTCGTCGCCTTCCTGATCCTCAGCGGCTATCTGCTCTATTATCTCGGCAACGCCGAAGTGATCTCGGTCGTGGCCTACGCTTCATTGGGCGGTCGGCCTCGCCTGCCCGGCGCTGTTCCTGCTGCACCGGTTCTCGCGGGACAAAGCCCGTTGAGAACAGGCTTGGCGAACCCAATATAACCCTTGAATCCTTAGGACGATTTCGTGACACGAGCGTCGATTCCGCGCCCGCTTGAGGTCTGCCCGTGAGCAACACGCAAGGCACACCGAGCCCAGCGGCCGTTGAGAAGCCCAATCCCCAGCTCGCCTGGCGCGACCAGATGCGCGTCATGGGGCGGGTGCTGAAATTGCTTTGGCCGGAGGCCGACCGCGGGCTCAAGCTCCGCGTGCTGACCGCGTTCGCGCTCGTGGGCATAGCCAAGGTCGCGAACGTCCTCGTGCCGATCCTCTACAAGCTGGTGGTCGATGCGCTGTCGATGGCGCCGAATGCCGCGATCACGGTGCCGGTCGTGATCGTCGCTCGGCTACGGCATCCTCCGCGTGATCGCGCTCGCGACCGACGAAATCCGCGACTGGATATTCTCCAAGGTGCAGGAGCGCGCGCTGCGGCTCGTCTCGGTGAGCGTGCTCAAGCATCTGCACTCGCTGTCGCTGCGCTTCCACCTGGAGCGCCAGACCGGCGGGCTGTCGCGCGCGATCGAGCGCGGGACCGACGGCATCGAGTTCCTGGTCTCCTATCTCGTGTTCCACATCGCGCCGATCCTGCTCGAGATCGTGCTCGTCGCCGGCATCTTGTGGACCTATTTCAACTTCGGCTTCGCCGCGGTCACGTTCCTGGTCGTCATCTTCTACGGCGCCTATACGGCGGGCGCGACCCAGTGGCGGATGAAGTTCCGCCGGGCGATGAACGCCCAGGACAGCGAGGCAAACTCGCGGGCGATCGACAGCCTGCTCAATTTCGAGACCGTCAAATATTTCGGCAACGAGAAGCACGAGCTCGAACGCTTCGACCAATCCAAGCGCGAGTACGTCACGGCGGCGATCGCCAATCAGCGCGCGCTCTCGCTGTTCAACATCGGCCAGTCGCTGATCCTCGCCATCGGCGTGGTCATCATCATGCTGATGGCGGCCTATGGCGTCGCGCGAGGGGCGCATGACCATCGGCGACTTCGTGATGGTGAATGCGTATCTGCTCCAGCTTTACAGCCCGCTCAACATGCTGGGCTGGGTCTACCGCGTGCTGCGCCAATCCTTCACCGACATCGAGCAGATGTATGCGCTGCTCGCCGAACGTTCCGAGATCGAGGACAAGCCGGGTGCGCCCGCGCTGAAACCGGGTCCCGGACGCGTCGCGTTCCACAATGTGAGCTTCGCTTATGACGAGCGCCGGCCGATCCTGAACGACGTGAGCTTCGAGATCCCGGCGGGGAAGACGGTGGCGGTGGTGGGGCCGACGGGCGGCGGCAAGACGACCGTGGCAAGGCTCCTGTTCCGGTTCTACGACCCGCAATCGGGTTCGATCACCATCGACGGCCAGGACCTGCGCGACGTGACGCAGGACTCCTTGCGCAACGTGATCGGCGTCGTGCCGCAGGACACGGTGCTGTTCAACGACAGCATCCGCTACAACATCGCCTATGGCGACGTGAGCGCCGAGCCGGCACAGATCGAAGACGCCGCACGGCGCGCGCAACTCAGCGATTTCATCGCCAAGCTTCCCGACGGCTATCTCACGCGCGTCGGCGAGCGCGGGCTGAAGCTCTCGGGCGGCGAGAAGCAGCGGGTCGCGATCGCGCGCGTGCTGATGAAGAATCCGGAGATCCTGATCTTCGACGAAGCCACGAGCTCGCTCGAACTCGCGCACAGAGCACGAGATCCAGGAGAATCTGCGCCAGATCTCGGCCCACCGCACGACGCTCGTGATCGCGCACCGGCTCTCGACCGTGGTCGATGCCGACGAGATCCTCGTGCTGGACGACGGCGTGATTGTCGAGCGCGGCACGCATCAGACGCTGCTCGCGCGCGGCGGAACCTACGCGGCGATGTGGGAGCGCCAGCAGCGCGCGACCGACGAGCTCGCCGAGGTGGCGGAGTAGCTAGCCCTCGCGCCGCGGGGGCATGAACTCCGAGGTGAAGTCCTGGAATTTGCCGCCGGGCGGACGCTCGATCGCATCCACGCATTTCAGCGTGAACGGCGGGTGAGGCGCGCCCAGGATTCTCGACCAGGTTTCACCGAGATATTCGGCGAGGCGCTCGGGCATCTCCTCCCGCAGCACCAACCGGACCTCCCAACTTCCGTCCAAGCGCTGGTGCGTCTGATACTGGCGGAGACCGCGGATCATGCCTGAGGGCTGCTTTCTGATCGCCGTACGCAAGGCTTCGAGGATGATGATGGTGCCCTCAGGAAGAAACGCAACGCGGCTGTAGCGGCCCACGACATCGCCGAACGAGGGAAGCGTACGTCCGCAAGGACACGGACCCTCGACAGCCGTCCCTAAGATCGTCGGCATCGTAACGCAGGAGCGGCATCACCCAATTGTTCAGCCCGGTGACGATGAGCCGTCCGGTTTCGCCGGGGGCAACGCTCGCGCCGTCGGGCCCGATGATCTCGACGATGCAATGCTCGCTGTGCACGTGATAGCGGCCCGCGTCGCAGCGCGTCGCCACAAGGCCGATCTCGTTCAGCCCGTAATTCTGGTGGATCGGGCAACCGAAGCTGCGCTCGATATGCTCGCGCATGGTCGGCGTCATCTGATCGGAGATAGCCTCCACGCTCTTCAGCGTCGGCGCCACCCGCTCCTCGCCCGCGGCGAACGCCAGATGTTCCAAATCCTCGGAAACGCTGAGGAGGTGGTCCGGCCGATGGGCCCGAAGCCACGCGATCCGGTCCTCCGGCGGATTCATGATGTTGAAGGCAAGCGCGGGCCCGGTCACGAAGTCGGCCTCGACGCGAGGCCAACCGTCCAATCTCATTGTTTCGCCGAGCGGCAACTCCGTGCCGTCATCGCGCTTCGGCAGCGATCCCGGAAAGCGAATGAGGGCGAGCGTGCCCGCCGGATCGAACCGGAACCAGCGATACTCCCTTTGCTTGAGCAGGCTGAACATCCGCGCGCTCTGCATCGAATGCCGCACTCGAGCGGGAATCCCGGTCGTGCCTGACGTGCCCGCCTCGATCGTCTCGCGCTCGCCCTTCGGCAGGCGCTCCGCGCGCAAGGCGGTGAGCCTGTCCTGCAAGTCGAGCTTGGAGAGGATCGGCATCAACTCGAGAACGCGGAACGGATTGGCGTCCTCCGCGTCGATCCAGACCTTCTGGAACAGATCACGGTAATACGGCACGCACTCCGAGGCGAAGTGCAGCATCCGTCCGAGCGCGGCGGCCTGCTTGTCGCGTATCTGATCGGCCGGCTGGAACTCGCCTTCGACGAGCGCGTCGAGAAACGGGACCGGCCGCTTCTGCCGTGCCGTCCACCGCTGCTGTTCGACGCGCTCCTGCTCGAGGCTGGTCATGCGGGCATCGTGCTGGGCGCGCGCTCAAGAAAAAGAAAAGAGCCGCGCATCGGTTAATGCGCGGCTCTTGTTCCAGATCAACGGAGCTTACTCCGCTGCGGCGACGGGAGCCTCCAGCGCAGCAGGCGTTTCCGCCGCGCGTTCGGCCTGGATCGCCTTGTCGCGCTCGGCCGCGATGCGGCGGATGCGCGCGATGGCGCCGCCCGTGCCCGCCGGGATGAGCCGGCCGACAATGACGTTCTCCTTGAGGCCTTCGAGCGTGTCGACCTTGCCCTGAACGGCGGCTTCGGTGAGCACGCGCGTGGTCTCCTGGAAGGACGCCGCGGAGAACACCGAGCGCGTCTGCAGGCTCGCCTTGGTGATGCCCAAGAGGACGGGACGTCCCTTCGCCACCTTGCCGCCTGCGTCGGTGGCCTTCTGGTTGGCCTCTTCCATTTCGGCCAGATCGACCTGCTCGCCGGGCAACAACGTCGTCGTGCCGCCGTCCTCGATCTCGATCTTCTGCAACATCTGGCGGACGATCACTTCGATATGCTTGTCGTTGATCTTCACGCCTTGCAGCCGATAGACCTCCTGGATTTCCTGGATCAGGTAGACGGCGAGTTCCTCGACGCCCTTGATGCGCAGGATGTCATGCGGCGAAGGATGACCTTCGATGATGAAGTCGCCCTTCTCGACGAAATCGCCTTCGCGCACGCTGACGTGCTTGGCCTTCGGCAGCAGATACTCGACCGGCTCCTGCTTCTCGTTCTTCGGCTTCAGGATCACGCGACGCTTGTTCTTGTAGTCCTTGCCGAACTCGATATAGCCGTCGGTTTCCGCGAGCACCGCGCAGTCCTTGGGCTTGCGCGCCTCGAACAGCTCGGCCACGCGCGGCAGACCGCCCGTGATGTCGCGGGTCTTCGCACCTTCCGTCGGGATACGCGCGAGCACGTCGCCCGCCTTCACCTCGGCGCCATCCTCGACCGAGAGAATGGCATCGACCGAAAGCGCATAACGCGCCTCGCCGTTCGGCAGAGCGACGACCTTGCCCTTCTTGTCGACGATGACGATCGCCGGACGCAGATCCGAGGCGCTCTTCGAGCCCGCGCGCCAGTCGATGACCACCTTCTGGCTCACGCCGGTGGTTTCGTCCGCCATCTCGCGCAGCGAGAGGCCTTCGACGATGTCGTCGTACCGGACATTGCCGTCGACCTCGGTCAGGATCGGCAGCGAGTTCGGATTCCACTCCGCGACCCGGTCGCCGCGCTTGATCGCCTGGCCTTCGTCCACCATCAGTCGCGCGCCATAGGTGATGCGATGCGCGGAGCGCTCGATCCCCTTGGTGTCGACGATGGCGACCTGCATGTTGCGGCCCATGGCCACGAGCTGGCCCTGCGAGTTGCGCACCACGTTGCGGTTGACGATCTTCACCTTGCCTTCGTGGCTGGCTTCGATCTTCGACTGCGCCGGCCACCTGCGCCGCACCGCCGATGTGGAACGTGCGCATGGTGAGCTGCGTGCCCGGCTCGCCGATCGACTGCGCCGCGATCACGCCGACCGCTTCGCCGATATTGACCGACGTGCCGCGCGCGAGATCGCGTCCGTAGCACTTGCCGCAGACGCCATCGAGCAGCTCGCAGCACAGGACGGACCGCACGCGGACCTTCTGCACATGCGAGGTGTCGATCTTCTCGGCGAGGTCTTCGGTGATCTCCTTGCCGCGCTTGACGATGACGTCGCCCGTCTCCGGATGCTTCACGTCCTCGGCCGCGGTACGGCCCAGGATGCGCTCGGCGAGCGAGGCCATCGACCTGGCCGCCGTCGATCACCGCCTGGACGCTGATGCCCTTCTTGGTGCCGCAATCTTCGGCCGTGATGATGCAGTCGTTGGCGACGTCGACGAGCCTGCGCGTCAGATAGCCCGAGTTGGCCGTCTTGAGCGCGGTGTCGGCCAGACCCTTACGCGCACCGTGCGTCGAGTTGAAGTACTCGAGCACCGTGAGCCCTTCCTTGAAGTTGGAAAGGATCGGGGTCTCGATGATCTCGCCCGACGGCTTCGCCATCAGGCCGCGCATGCCGGCCAGCTGCTTCATCTGCTGCTGGCTGCCGCGGGCGCCGGAGTTCGCCATCATGAAGATCGAGTTCAGCTCCTGCATGCGTCCGGTTTCCGGATCGATCTTGGGCTGCGAGATTTCCTTCATCATTTCGATGCCGACCTGATCGGTGCATTTCGACCAGGCGTCGATGACGTGGTTGTACTTCTCCTTATCGGTCGTGATGCCTTCCTGATATTGCTGCTCGAACTCACGCACGCGGTGGCGCGTCTCTTCGATCAGCTTCTCCTTGGCCGCGGGCACGACCATGTCGTCCTTGCCGAACGAGATGCCGGCCTTGCAGGCTTCGCGGAAGCCGAGCGCCATCGCGGCGTCGCAGAAGAGAACGGTCTCCTTCTGGCCGCAGTGACGATAGACCTCGTCGATGATGTGGCTGATCTCCTGCTTGCGCAGCGGCCGGTTCACCAGCTCGACCGAGATCGCGGGATGCCGCGGCAGCAGCTCGGCCAGCATCATGCGCCCGGGCGTCGACTTGATGCGCACGGTCACCTGGTTGCCGTCCTTGTCGGTCATCACGTAGCGCGCCTGGATCTTCGAGTGCAGCGTGACCGCGTTGGCGAACAACGCGTGCTCGATCTCGCCCATGTCGTTGAAGAACATGCCCTCGCCCGGCTCCTTGTCGCGGTCGAGCGACAGGTAATAGAGGCCGAGAATGATGTCCTGCGTCGGCACGATGATCGGCTTGCCGTTCGCGGGCGAGAGGATGTTGTTGGTCGACATCATCAGCACGCGCGCTTCGAGCTGGGCTTCCAGCGACAGCGGCACGTGGACCGCCATCTGGTCGCCGTCGAAGTCGGCGTTGAACGCGGTGCAGACCAGCGGATGGAGCTGGATCGCCTTGCCTTCGATCAGCACCGGCTCGAACGCCTGGATGCCCAGGCGGTGCAGGGTCGGCGCGCGGTTGAGCAGCACCGGATGCTCGCGGATCACCTCTTCGAGGATGTCCCAGACCTCCGGCTTCTCCTTCTCCACCAGCTTCTTGGACTGCTTGACGGTGGCGGAGAATCCCTTCGCCTCCAGCCGCGCATAGATGAACGGCTTGAACAGCTCGAGCGCCATCTTCTTGGGCAGGCCGCACTGATGCAGCTTGAGCTCGGGACCGACCACGATCACCGAACGGCCCGAATAGTCGACGCGCTTGCCGAGCAGGTTCTGACGGAAGCGGCCCTGCTTGCCCTTCAGCATGTCGGCGAGCGACTTCAGCGGACGCTTGTTGGCGCCCGTGATGACGCGGCCGCGCCGGCCGTTGTCGAACAGCGCATCGACCGCTTCCTGCAGCATGCGCTTCTCGTTGCGCACGATGATGTCGGGCGCCTTGAGCTCCATCAGCCGCTTCAGACGGTTGTTGCGGTTGATGACGCGGCGATAGAGGTCGTTCAGGTCCGACGTCGCGAAGCGGCCGCCATCCAGCGGAACGAGCGGACGCAGCTCCGGCGGGATCACCGGGACGACCTGCAGGATCATCCATTCCGGGCGATTGCCCGAACTCGAGGAAGGCTTCGACGCAGCTTCAGCCGCTTGACCATCTTCTTCGGCTTCTCGCCGCCCGTCGCGACCGCGATCTCGGCGCGCAATTCCTGGCGCAGCCTCTCGAGATCGATCGCCTCGAGCAGCTCGCGGATGGCTTCGGCGCCGATCTTGGCGGTGAAGCTGTCGTCGCCGTATTCGTCCTGCGCCTTGAAATATTCCTCTTCGGAGAGGAGCTGATGCTCCTTCAGCGAGGTCAGGCCCGGCTCGAGAACGATGTAGTTCTCGAAATAGAGCACGCGCTCGAGATCCTTGAGCGTCATGTCGAGCATGAGCCCGATGCGCGAGGGCAGCGACTTCAGGAACCAGATATGCGCCACCGGCGAGGCCAGTTCGATATGGCCCATGCGGTCGCGGCGCACTTTCTGCACCGTGACTTCGACGCCGCATTTCTCGCAGACGATGCCCTTGTACTTCATGCGCTTGTACTTGCCGCACAAGCACTCGTAGTCCTTCACCGGTCCGAAGATGCGGGCGCAGAACAGCCCGTCACGCTCCGGCTTGAAGGTGCGGTAATTGATGGTCTCCGGCTTTTTGATCTCGCCGTGGCGACCAGCGCAGGATCTGGTCCGGGCTCGCGAGCGAGATGCGGATCCGGTCGAAGGTGGGGATTTCCTTCCCGGGCTGGAAGACGTTGATGAGCTCTTGATTCATCATGGGCCTCTTTTAATCAAAGCGTGGGCGCGCGGTTCTGCGCGCCTCACGAACGTTACTGACTGAGCAATTCGACATTCAGGCCGAGCGAGCGCATTTCCTTCACCAACACGTTGAAGGATTCCGGAATGCCCGCCTCGAAATTGTCCTCGCCGCGCACGATGGCCTCGTAGACCTTGGTGCGGCCGGCGACGTCGTCGGACTTGACGGTGAGGATTTCCTGCAGCGTGTACGCCGAGCCGTAGGCCTCGAGCGCCCAGACCTCCATTTCGCCGAAGCGCTGTCCGCCGAACTGCGCCTTGCCGCCCAACGGCTGCTGGGTGACGAGGCTGTAGGGACCGATCGAACGCGCGTGGATCTTGTCGTCCACCAGATGGTGCAGCTTCAGCATGTAGATGTAGCCGACCGTGACCGAGCGCTTGAACCCTTCGCCCGTGCGGCCGTCGTACAGCGTCACCTGTCCCGTCTCGTTGAGCCCGGCCTGTGTCAGCATGTCGACGATGTCGCGTTCCTTGGCGCCGTCGAACACCGGCGTCGCCATCGGCACGCCCGGACGCAGATTGTCGGCGAGTTCGATAATGCCCTGCTCGTCCAGCTCGCCCAGACGCTCGTCATTCGCGTAGACCGTCTTCAGCATGGCTTGCGCAGCGGTTCGAGCCGGTCGTCACGGCGCACCTTGTCCAGCATGTCGCCGATCTGCTTGCCGAGACCCGCGGATGCCCAGCCGAGATGGGTCTCGAGGATCTGGCCGACATTCATGCGGCTCGGCACGCCCAGCGGATTGAGCACGACGTCGACCGCGCGTGCCGTCTCCGAGATAGGGCATGTCCTCGATCGGCACGATGCGCGAGATCACGCCCTTGTTGCCGTGACGGCCGGCCATCTTGTCGCCCGGCTGCAGCTTGCGCTTCACGGCCACGAAGACCTTGACCATCTTCATCACGCCCGGCGCGAGCTCGTCGCCGCGGCGCAGCTTGTCCACCTTGTCGGCGAAGCGCTTGTCGAGACGCTGCTTGGACTCGTCGTACTGCTTCTTCAGGCCTTCGATCTCGGCCTGCGCCTTCTCGTTCTTGAGCCCGATCTGCCACCATTGATTGTGCGTCAGCGCGTCGAGAATGGCCTGCGTGATCTTGGTGTCCGCCGCCATGCCCTTCGGACCTGACGCGACCATCTTGTGGAGCAGCAGCTCGGAGAGACGCGAGTAGATGTTGCGCTCCAGGATCGCGAGCTCGTCGTCGCGGTCCTTGGCGAGACGCTCTTCCTCCGCGCGTTCGATCGCGAGCGCACGCTGGTCCTTGTCGATGCCGTGGCGGTTGAACACGCGCACTTCGACGACGGTGCCGGTGACGCCCGGCGGAACGCGCAGCGACGTGTCGCGCACGTCGGCCGCCTTTTCGCCGAAGATGGCGCGCAGCAGCTTCTCTTCCGGCGTCATCGGGGTTTCGCCCTTCGGCGTCACCTTGCCGACCAGAATGTCGCCCGCGTTCACTTCCGCGCCGATATAGACGATGCCGGCTTCGTCGAGGTTCTTGAGCGCCTCTTCGCCGACGTTCGGGATATCGCGGGTGATTTCCTCAGGCCCGAGCTTGGTGTCGCGCGCCATCGTCTCGAATTCCTCGATATGGATCGAGGTGAAGACGTCATCGCGCACGATGCGCTCGGAGATGAGGATCGAGTCCTCGAAGTTGTAGCCGTTCCACGGCATGAACGCGACGAGCACGTTCTTGCCCAGCGCCAGCTCGCCCAGATGCGTCGAGGGACCGTCGGCGATGATGTCGCCCTTCTGGACCTGGTCGCCCACCTTCACCAGCGGACGCTGGTTGATGCAGGTGTTCTGGTTCGAGCGCTGGAACTTGCGACAGACGATAGATGTCGACGCCCGGCTTCGTCGGGTCGCTGCTCTTCGGTGGCGCGGACGACGATACGGGTCGCGTCCACCTGATCGACCACGCCGGTGCGGCGTGCGGCGATCGCGGCACCCGAGTCGCGGGCCACGACGTCTTCCATGCCGGTGCCGACGAGCGGCGCTTCCGCCGTCAGCAGCGGCACGGCCTGACGCTGCATGTTCGAGCCCATCAGAGCGCGGTTGGCGTCGTCGTTCTCGAGGAACGGGATCAGCGCCGCGGCAACCGACACGAGCTGCTTCGGGCGACACGTCGATGTAGTCGACCTGCTCGGGCGTGGTCATGACGAAGTTGCCGCCCTTGCGGCAGGACACCAGCTCATCGGTGATGCGATTGCGGGAGTCGAGCTTCGCGTTCGCCTGGGCGATCGTGTACTTCGCCTCTTCCATCGCCGAGAGATAGACCACCTCGTCGGTGACGCGCTTGTCGTGCACCTTGCGGTACGGGCTTTCGATGAAGCCGTATTTGTTCACGCGCGCATAGGTCGCGAGCGAGTTGATCAGGCCGATATTCGGACCTTCCGGCGTCTCGATCGGGCAGATGCGGCCGTAATGCGTCGGATGCACGTCGCGCACTTCGAAGCCCGCGCGCTCGCGGGTCAGACCGCCCGGACCGAGCGCCGAGAGGCGGCGCTTGTGCGTGACTTCCGACAGCGGATTGGTCTGGTCCATGAACTGCGAGAGCTGCGACGAGCCGAAGAACTCGCGCACCGCGGCCGCCACCGGCTTCGCGTTGATGAGGTCGTGCGGCATCACGGTGTCGATGTCGACCGAGCTCATGCGCTCCTTGATCGCGCGCTCCATGCGCAGGAGGCCGATGCGGAACTGGTTCTCCATCAGCTCGCCGACCGAGCGCACGCGGCGGTTGCCGAGATTGTCGATGTCGTCGATTTCGCCGCGGCCGTCGCGCAGATCCGCGAGCGCCTTGAGGATCGCGAGGATGTCCTCCTTGCGCAGCGTGCGCATCGTGTCCGGGCAGTCGAGGCCAAGGCGCATGTTCATCTTCACGCGGCCGACGCTCGACAGGTCGTAGCGCTCGGCATCGAAGAACAGCTGGCCGAACAGCGTCTCGGCGGTCTCCACCGTCGGCGGCTCGCCGGGACGCATCACGCGATAGATGTCGATCAGCGCCTGCTCGCGCGAGTGGTTCTTGTCCACCGCCATCGTGTTGCGGATATAGGCGCCGATATTGATGTGATCGACGTTGAGCGTGACGATCTCGTTGAACTTCGCTTCGCGCAGAGTCTCGAGATTGTCGGCGGTCAGCTCGTCGCCCGCTTCGACATAGATCTCGCCCGTCTCGGATTGACCATGTCGAGCGCGCAGTAGCGGCCGACCAGCTCCTCGTCGGGCATGGCGACGGACTTGACGCCCTCTTCCTGCCACTTGCGGAGCGCGCGCACGGTGATCTTCTGGCCGAGCTCGGTCAGGACCTCGCCGGTCTTGGGATTCTTCCAGTCGTGATTGGACTTGGCGTTGCGCATCCAGCGCGGGATCGACGGGCGTCGTCCAGGTCCCGTCCTTGGCGGCCTTGAAGGCAACCTTGCTGTAGAAATAGTCGAGGATGCCTTCCTGATCGAGGCCGAGCGCGTAGAGCAGCGTCGTCGCCGGCAGCTTGCGGCGGCGGTCGATGCGGACATGGATGATGTCCTTGGCGTCGAACTCGAAGTCGAGCCACGAGCCGCGATAGGGAATGACGCGGGCGGCGAACAGCAGCTTGCCCGAGGAATGGGTCTTGCCCTTGTCGTGATCGAAGAAGACGCCCGGCGAGCGGTGCATCTGGCAGACGATCACGCGCTCGGTGCCGTTGACGATGAACGTGCCGTTCTTCGTCATGAACGGCACGTCGCCCATGTAGACGTCCTGCTCCTTGATGTCCTTGACCGACTTGGCGCCGGTCTCCTGGTCCACATCGAACACGATCAGGCGCAGCGTCACCTTCGAGCGGCGCGGCATAGGTCATGGAGCGCTGCTGGCACTCCTCGACGTCGTATTTGGGCTCTTCGAAGTGATAGTCGACATATTCGAGCAGCGAGGTCTCGGAGAAGTCGCTGATCGGGAACACCGACTTGAAGACCGCCTCCAGCCCCACATCGATGCGGCCGCCCTCAGGCTTTTCGACCTGCAGGAACTGGTCGTAGGAGGTCTTCTGGACCTCGATGAGGTTCGGCATCTCCGCGACTTCGACCATGTGACCGAAGAATTTGCGGAGACGTTTGCGGCCGGTGAAGGAGAGTGTCATCGAGCGATTCCCTGCCTTCTCAAAGGACAAAAAGACCCGACTTCCCCGGCGGACGCATTGTCCGCCGGAGAGACGGGGATATGCATCAATGCGCGTCAGCTTGTGACAGCCGCCACGCCTCCTTACTTCAGCTCGACTTTCGCACCAGCGTCTTCGAGCTGCTTCTTGATCTTCTCGGCTTCGTCCTTGCTCACGTCGGCCTTGACTTCTTTGGGAGCGGCTTCGACGAGGTCCTTTGCTTCCTTGAGGCCGAGCCCGGTGATGGCGCGGACTTCCTTGATCACGTTGATCTTCTTGTCGCCGGCACTCGGTCAGGACGACGGTGAATTCGGTCTTCTCCGCTGCCGCCGGAGCCGCAGCCGCGCGCCGGACCGGCCGCAGCCGCAACCGGAGCCGCCGCCGAGACGCCCCACTTCTCTTCGAGCAGCTTCGAAAGCTCGGCCGCTTCGAGGACCGTCAGCTTGGACAGCTCGTCGACCAGTTGTTGGAGATTTGCCATTGTCGAGTTCCTTATATGGGTTTGAAGTTGAGAGTTTCCAGTCCGTTATGCCGCCTTGTTCGCGTAGGCCGAAAGCACGCGGGCAAGCTGACCGGCCGGAGCCTGGAGCACGCCTGCGACCTTGGTCGCCGGCGCCTGCAGGAGGCCGACGATCTTGCCGCGCAGCTGATCGAGCGACGGCAGCTCAGCCAAGGCTTTGACGCCTGCGGCATCGAGCACCGTGCCCACCGCGACCCCGCCGAGGATCACGAGCTTGTCGTTCTCCTTGGCGTAGGCGACCAGGACCTTCGAAGCCGCCACGGGATCCTTGGAATAAGCGATGCCCGTCGGACCCTTGAACAGATCCGCGATGCCTTTGGCTTGCGTTCCTTCAAGCGCACGCACGGCAAGACGGTTCTTCGCCACCTTGAACGACGCCCCGGCCTTGCTGCAGGCGCGGGCGCAGATCGCCCATTTGGGCAACCGTCATGCCGGTATAGTGGGCGACAACGACAGTACCGGCATCGGCGAAGAGCCCGTTCAGGCTCTGCACCGCTTCTGCTTTTTGGGTTCTGTCCATACCCACTCCTTCTCAATGGAAGCTCGGGCGCGTACCCCTCGCCTCCCCCTGTGATGCGATTGCCCTGGCGTTCGCCACAGCAACCTCCCGTCCCAGGGTCCAAACCCGATTGTCGGCGGACTTCCGTCCCGCCCACTTCGGTTCTCGCCCCGTCTGCGCCGGCTTTGCCTATTAAGTCCCGTCAAGGCTGGGACGCCTGCGGTCTCGGACAGGTCCTCCGGCGGTCACGCGCGCCGGAAATCTCGTTCTCCTATGCAGCTCCAGCCTGACCGACGGAATCGAGCGCGATCTTCACGCCCGGACCCATCGTCGAGCTGATGGAAATCTTCTTCAGATAGTTGCCTTTGGCGCCCGGCGGCTTCGCCTTGACCACGGAGTCGATCAGCGCGCGCACGTTCGCGGCGATGGCCTTTTCGCTCGAAGCTCGCCTTGCCGACGCCGGCATGAACGATGCCCGCCTTCTCGACGCGGAATTCGACCGCGCCGCCTTTGGCGTCCTTGACCGCCTGGGTCACGTCCATCGTGACCGTGCCGACCTTCGGGTTCGGCATCAGGTCCGCGCGGGCCGAGCACTTTGCCGAGCCGGCCGACGATGCCCATCATGTCGGGCGTCGCGATGCAGCGGTCGAAATTGATCTCGCCCTTGCCGACCTGCTCGGCCAGATCTTCGGCGCCGACAATATCGGCGCCGGCGCTCTTGGCTTCCTCGGCCTTGGCGCCCTTGGCGAACACCGCGACGCGGAGGTGCGGCCCGTGCCGTTCGGCAGCGAGACCACGCCGCGCACCATCTGGTCGGCGTGACGCGGATCGACGCCGAGATTCATCGCGACTTCGATCGTCTCGTCGAACTTCGCCTTGGCGCGCGCCTTGACCAGCTTCACCGCTTCGTCGAGCGGATAGGTCTTCGCGGGATCGACGCCCTCGCGCGCCTTGACCGTGCGTTTTCCGATGGCTGCTTATTCCTTCACCTCGATGCCCATCGAGCGGGCCGAGCCGGCGATCAGCTTCGTCGCGGCCTCGATGTCGTTCGCGTTCAGGTCCTTCATCTTGGCCTTGGCGATCTCGCGCACCTGGGCCATCGTGACCGAGCCCGCGACATCGCGGCCGGGCGCCTTGGAGCCGCGATTCGAGCTTCGCCGCCTTCTTCAGGAAGTAGGACGCGGGCGGCGTCTTCATCTCGAAGGTGAAGGACTTGTCCGAGAACACGGTGATGGTGACCGGAATCGGCATGCCCTTTTCCTGGTCCTGGGTCTTGCGCGTTGAACGTCTTGCAGAACTCCATGATGTTGAGGCCGCGCTGGCCCAAGCGCGGGCCCGATCGGCGGCGACGGATTTGCCGACCCCGCCGGCACCTGCAGCTTGATGTACCCTGTTACTTTCTTCGCCATCTCTCTACCGCCTCCTTCGCGGTTTGCGGTTAAACGGCTCTGGCTGAGCCTCCCGCGACTTGACCGATCAGACCTTCTCGACCTGCGTGAATTCCAGTTCGACCGGCGTCGCGCGGCCGAAGATCGACACCGCGACCTTCAGGCGCGAGCGGTCCTCGTCCACTTCTTCCACCGTGCCGTTGAACGAGGTGAACGGACCATCGGCCACGCGCACCTGCTCGCCGATCTCGAAGGTGATCGAGGGCTTCGGACGCTCGGCGCCTTCCTGCACCTGATTGAGGATGCGGTCGACCTCGCTCTGGCGCAGCGGCATCGGCTTGTTGTTCTGCCCGAGGAAGCCGGTGACCTTCGGGACGTTCTTGATCAGGTGATAGGCCTCGTTCGTCAGATCGGCTTGCACCAGGATGTAGCCGGGCAGGAATTTGCGCTCGGCGTTCACCTTGTGGCCGCGCCGCACCTCGACGACTTCTTCGGTCGGCACCATCACGTCCTCGATGAGATCGGCAAGCCCCTGGATCTGTCGCCTGGCGCTTGATCTCCTCGGCCACCTTCTTCTCGAAGTTCGAGTAGGTGTGGACGATGTACCACTGCGTGTCATCGGCGACAATACCTCCAGCCCTTCAGGCAACGCCGAGTATCAAGTTCAGGCCAATGCCGAGCACGTAATCGACAACGGCAAAGAACATCATGGAAATGAGCACCATGATGAAGACCATGATCGTGGTGAGCTACGTCTCCTTCCAGGTCGGCCATGTGACCTTGGACGCCTCGCGGCGCACCTCCGCGAAAAACTGCAACGGATTGGCGCGCCGTACGCGGCGCCGGCGGTCGCGTCCTTTGATGTCTCTTCCGCCATGCGTGCCATTGCGCTCTACTAGATAATTCAATTGGCAGGAGTGGAGGGACTCGAACCCCCGGCCTACGGTTTTGGAGACCGCCGCTCTACCAACTGAGCTACACTCCTGTGTCCTCCTCACCCCGACTACTTCAAGATCTTGACGACGACGCCGGCGCCGACGGTGCGGCCGCCTTCGCGGATGGCGAAGCGCAGCTTCTCTTCCATCGCGATCGGCACGATCAGCTCGACCTCCACCGTCACGTTGTCGCCCGGCATCACCATCTCGGTGCCTTCCGGCAGCTTCACGATCCCCGTCACGTCCGTCGTGCGGAAGTAGAACTGCGGACGATAGTTGGCGAAGAACGGCGTGTGACGGCCGCCCTCTTCCTTCGTCAGGATGTAGGCTTCCGCCGTGAAGTTCGTGTGCGGCGTCACCGAGCCCGGCTTCGCCAGAACCTGGCCGCGCTCGACGCCTTCGCGTTCGATGCCGCGCAGCAGGCAGCCGACATTGTCGCCCGCCTCGCCCGAGTCCAGGAGCTTGCGGAACATCTCGACGCCCGTGACCACCGTCTTCGTGGTCGGACGGATGCCGACGATCTCGACTTCCTCGCCCACCTTGACCATGCCGCGCTCGATACGGCCCGTGACCACCGTGCCGCGGCCCGAGATCGAGAACACGTCTTCGATCGGCATCAGGAACGGCTTGTCGATCGGACGCTCCGGCTGCGGCACGTAGGTGTCGACCGCCTCATCAGCTGCAGGATCGCCTGATCGGCGAACTCGCCTTTCTCGCCGTTCAGCGCCTTCAGCGCCGAGCCGCGGATGATCGGGCACGTCGTCGCCCGGGAAATTGTACTTCGTCAGCAGCTCGCGCACTTCGAGCTCGACCAGGTCCAGAAGCTCGGGATCGTCGACCATGTCGACCTTGTTCAGGAACACGACGATGAAGCGGCACGCCGACCTGGCGGGCCAGAAGAATGTGCTCGCGCGTCTGCGGCATCGGGCCGTCGGCGGCCGACACCACCAGGATCGCGCCGTCCATCTGGGCCGCGCCCGTGATCATGTTCTTCACGTAGTCGGCATGGCCCGGGCAGTCGACATGGGCGTAGTGGCGCTTCTCGGTCTCGTATTCCACGTGGCCGTCGCGATCGTCAGAATCTTCGTGATGCCGCGCGGCCCTGTCTCTCCGGCGCCTTGTCGATCTGGTCATACGCCATGAAGGTCTGCGTCCAGCCTTTGTCCGCCGACACCTTCGTCATCGCCGCCGTCAGCGTCGTCTTGCCGTGGTCGACGTGGCCGATCGTGCCGACGTTGCAGTGCGGCTTGTTCCGCTCGAATTTCTGCTTTGGCCATTTCTCGTTACCTTTAGTCTTATTCTTCGTTGTGGCCTTCAGGCTCGGCTCAGCCCTTCGGCCGTGTTGAATTTATGGAGCGGGTGAAGGGAATCGAACCCTCGTCATCAGCTTGGAAGGCTGTTGCTCTACCATTGAGCTACACCCGCCTTCTGCAGCCAGAAAACGGAATGCAGGCATCCGAAATCTTTCCGTCAACTCTCTGATCCCTGTTCTCTGCCTTCCGTACACCGATTGGTGGTGGGGGAGGTAGGACTCGAACCTACGAAGGCTTAGCCAGCGGATTTACAGTCCGCCCCCTTTGCCGCTCGGGACACTCCCCCGTTTCGATGCCAGCTGTAGCGCCAAGAAACATCCACTTTGGCCGCATTCGCCTTGGGAAAAATGCCAATAGCCGGAGGCCAGACACGTCGGCACGCCGGCAAAGCGATCTCGCCCCGGAGGAAGACTGCGGAGGGCGCATATTGGTCAAATGAAGCAATGTGTCAATAGTTGGGGTTGACAACCTCTACTTAGGCTCGGCCACTGGCCATTCAAGCCAGACAGGACCCACTTCCCTGATGCCAAAGGAACGCAGACCCGGCCCAAAAGTGGCAGGCCACGGGGGGCATTTCGGCCGCCGTGGTCTCCATAAGGGGGGCCACGCCGGAGACCGCCATGCTCCGAAGCGGGAGCGCACGGATCAGGCCGGCTCTAAAGCGTTTTCCGCCGAGGTGCCCGGCGCGCGTGGCGCGCCTCAATCGAACAAGGGCGGCGAAGCCGCCCGGGGCGGTTCGGCGCAGAAAACGCGACAAAATAACGGACGGCTCTGGCTTTACGGGACGCATGCCGTCAAGGCGGCGCTCGCCAATCCGAAGCGGAAAATCCACCGGATCCTGGCCACCGAGCGGACCCAGGAGCTCGTCCCCGCCCGTGTCTCCGCCGAACTGCTCACGCTCGACGCGATCTCGAAGCTGTTGCCCCAGGGGTCGGTCCATCAGGGCATCGCGCTGCTCTGCGACCCCCTGCCCGACCTGAACCTCGAGGACGAGCTCGGGCTGAAGCCCCCCGGCGAGCGGCTGGTCGCCATTCTCGATCAAGTGACCGACCCTCACAACGAGGGCGCGATCCTCCGCTCGGCGGCGGCCTTCGGCGTGACGGCCGTCATCGTCCAGGACCGGCACGCGCCCCCCGAATCGGGCGTGCTCGCCAAGGCGGCCTCGGGCGCGCTCGACCTCGTGCCCCGGATCCAAGTGGTGAACATCGCGCGCACGCTCGAGCGGCTCGGCCGGATGGGGTTCTGGCGCATTGCGCTCGACTCGGACGGCGACAGCGCGCTCGGCGAAGCGGCGACCAAGGGAGACGTGGCGCTGGTGCTGGGCGCGGAAGGCGCCGGTCTACGCCGGCTCGTGCGCGAACATTGCGACGTCGCGGCCCACATCCCGATCGCGAACGAGATCGGAAGCCTGAACGTCTCCAACGCCGCCGCGATCGCCTTCTACGAGCTGAAGCGGGTCAGAGAGCGACGGGCGCTCAAAAAATTACGTCCTGTGCCAAGCGCCGTCGATGTGACTGACCGTCGTTTTGCTGGCGGCCCGATCAAGCTCAGGAGCAGATACATGCGCTTCACCAGTATCTTCACGCACGAACCGAGCAACCGCCGCCGACGCAGGCCGATTTGGCCCGTTGGCTAGCTCATCGAAGACGCCATGAAGAAGGCTGGCTGTCATCGACCGAAGGCGTGAGCTTCGGCTGCACCGGTGTTCGCGTGCACCGGAGCGCCGACGGCGGAGTCGCGGCGACCGACGGTCCATTTGCGAGGCCAAAGAGTGATCGCGCGGCTATGCGCTTGCTCAAGGCCGAGCCTAGTAGGAGATCGTCAGGCTATACGAAGCGCTTCATCAAGGTTTGCCGGCAGGGGACCTGCGAGATCTACGCGCTCTACGGCATGCCCCGTTGCGCATCCTTTGCTCTTCGCCGCTCGGCAGACGGGCGCGGCTGACCCTTAGGGATAACGCGACGTCTGCAAATGGTCGATGAACGGCCGATCCCGTGTTCGCGCTAAATGTCAGGAAACGGCAAGTGATCCGGACGTACAGGGCGCTCTCTGGAAGCGCAGGCGCAAGTCAGAACTCCTTGAATTCGTCCGACAGGACGAAGTCGAGCGCCTCGCCGATGAACGCGCGATGCCGATCGTTCTTGGCCTAGGTAGCTTTCGCATTGACTTTGTTGCTCAATTGAGCTACAAAGAGCCAAAGAGGAAAGGCTGCAAAATGGCTACCACTTTTGTGCGTGCACGAATCGACGAGAAGCTGAAGAATGAAGCCAGCGAAGTTCTGGCAGAGTTCGGGCTGACGGTTTCGGATATCGTGCGTATGACGTTGACTCGCGTGGCCAAGGATCAAGCCGTTCCGCTGGAGCTGAAGGTTCCTAACGCGGAAACTCGGGCCGCAATGCGGGAATCGCGCGCTCTTATGAAGAAACACAACGCGCGCTTCTCGAACGCCAAAGAGATCTTCAAGGCTCTCGATGAGCAAACCCGCAAGCGCTAAGCGGGCATCCCTGCCGCGCGCAGCGAGCTACACCAAACAGTTCGCCAAGGATTGGGAAAAGCTCTCCCGCAGCGGGCGATATGATATGCGCCAGCTGAAGGAAGCTATGATGCTTTTGATCGCCAATGACGGCCCGCTCGGCGCGGAATGGCTCGACCATCCGCTGAAAGGCGATTGGGCTGACCACCGCGAATGCCATATCGGCGGCGACTTCCTGCTCATTTATCAGGTCGAAGGAAATCAGCTCAATTTCGTGCGCGCTGGCACGCACGCTGAGCTCTTCGAATGAGTTGGCGCAACGGCGCTTGTGGCGAGCGTTGCGACGTCTCGGCTTACATCCCACCCGCCGCATCAGTAACCACCGCGAGCTGCCCGACCGAGTCCATGCGGATAGCGCGCGAGCGCGCTCTCTACCTCGGGCCGGCTGCGATACTCCGGGGCTTCCAGACGTTTCCCGGACCGAATGAACTCGGCGGCCATTCCACCAAAATCGGCCGAGATTTCCCGGCAGATCCGTTGAACCTCGTCGCGTATGGCGGGTGGAAAGTTCGGCGAGCGCGTCTCGTTCGCCTTCGCCGGCATCACGAATGATCTCGAACGCTCATCTCCGAAAAGCCTGCCGATAAACGCATCTGCGCCGCGCTCATCCGCGACTTCGGTCAGGCTCGACTCGGTGAAACCGCACATTCGGCGCATCGCGTAGAAGCTGCTCGTAGTAGGCCGCCCGCGTCCACATTTCGCAAACGTACCAATGGGCGATTCGGATCGGATGCAGGTTCTCCGGCCGCAATTTCAGAATCGTATTCGGATAATGCGGGTCCAGCGTAAATGGCCACATGAAGGCGTAACTGGCGAAGTCGAAATGGTTGACGAAGCTCCAGACGATGTCTTCGATCGGCCGCGTAAGGACGATGATGTCGACTGCGCGGTTCTTGTCGATGAGGTCGATATTCTCCAGCAGTCCCGCTTTCGCAAGAACGTGGCTCATCTCGACATACACGGGCGCCGTCTCGGCTTGATCATGGCCAAGCTTGCGCTGCCAGAACTCGCGAATATGAGCCACATTGCCGACCGTATTGAAGGTCGTCATGTGAGACAGGTCCGGCGTATGCACGCCGAAGTTCAGGAAACCGACACGCTCGTGATGAACGACGGCCGTTTCTTGCGGCAAGTTCGCGCGAATGAGGTTCGCCAGAAACATGGTTCCGCACCGACCCGTCGAAATCGAGTAGATCAGGCGGTTAGACATCGTCAGCCTCGCCAATCCGGCAAGCAGGTTGGTGCCTCCTGCACAGCACGGAGTCAGAACTCCTTGAACTCGTCCGACAGGACGAAGTCGAGGGCTTCGCCGATGAACGCGCGATGCTCGTCGCGCTTGGCGCGCGCTGACTCCGTCGCAGCGTCGAGATGGCGCTTGGCACGCGCGAGATCGCGATCGACGAAGAACGAATAGCGCAGCGCTGCAAGCACCGTCACGCCCGGCCGCTCGGTCTTCTCGCCGTCATCGATCAGCGTGCTCTTGGCCACTTCATCGAGATCGAAGCTGGTGACGAACGGGAACAGGCAGGCCGCGCGCAATTGTCCGGCGTTCACGGCCGCGCGCAGGAAAAGGTCAACCGGCGCGCGTGGCCCGAGCGCGATCTCCTGCTGATAGAGGGCGAGCAACCGATCGATCGCCTTGGGCGAGACCACGTAGGACGTGAGGCAGGAGAAATTCTGGTTCGCGAGATCGACGACCTTCAGATTGGCGAGCTCGAGCGGCCGCGACGCCGGCAACTCGTCGAAGGTCGACTTCACAAACTTCAGCATGCCGAGATGCGGCGGCACGAACGTGTCCGTGAAGACGACGTCGAACTGCTCGAACACGTTCTGCGCGATCGCCTGCTCGATCACGGGCCGCACGCTCGACGAAAGCACCGCGTCGTCCTCGAGAATGTGCACGAACAGGCCGCGCGGGCGCGCACTCAGGAGCGCGCGATAATGCGACTGGAAACAGCCGGTCTCGCCCTTGCCGATTTCGCTGCGCGGACTGTTCAGCGACGCGCCGTCGATGGCGGGGAACCGTGCGTAGATCGGGGAGAGCCCGAGCCGGTCGAGCTGCTTCTCCATTGCATCGCGCCGGGCGGTGCTGCGGTCGAGATTGATATAGAGTCCGTGATACGGGGGCTCGCTCATGATCCGGTTATAGAGGCCGGCGAGGATGAGTCACAATGGCGGACGATTGGAACCAGCCCCTCCTCCACCGGCACGCCGACCTAGCGCGACATCGATCGGCGATGCCCTTGGGGGCAGCTTCTAAACCTGCCCATAAACCGTGTACCTTTAGGCGATCACTGCTGGAGCATGCCCATGCCTCGGTGGAATTTGGCAGCTCTGTTCGCGGCGGCGGCTTTTGTCGGCGGTGCAGCGCCGCAGAGCGTCAGAACCGTGCCCGATTTTTCCTCGCTCGGGAACGGCGTGGCTGGGCCCCGGCGCCGGCGACATCGACTTCATCCCCGTGCCCGGTTCGCCTCCACTTGTCCGCAACGCCCCGGCCCATCCGTACATCAGCAACGCGGAGTCCCGTCTCACCGGCAAACAGCCGACCTACCACATCGCGGATCTGACAAATCCCAACCTGACGCCGTGGGCCAAAGCCATCATGAAGAAGGACAACGACGAAGTCCTCGCCGGCAAGATCGCCTACGTGCCGGTCCAAGCCTGCACGCCGTCGGGCGTTCCTGCTTACATGCTGACCGCCGGGCCGTTCTTCTTTATCCAGACGCCGAAGGCGGTGCTGATCATCGAACCGGATGAAGGCCAGGCGCGGCGCATCTACCTCAACGTGCCGCATTCGAAGGATGCGAAACCGTCCTGGTACGGAGATTCGGTCGGCCACTACGAAGACGACACGCTGGTTGTCGACACGATCGGACTGAACGGCAGTACGTTTGTCGACCTTTACCGCACGCCGCACAGCGAGAAGCTGCACGTGGTCGAGCGTTTTCGACTCGTCGACGGCGGCAAGAGGATGGAAATCCTCACCACGGTCGAAGATCCGGACGCCTTCGTCGAGCCCTGGCAGGCGATGTTGCGTTTCGAGCGCGTCGAGGAGACGCGGGGCGAGGAGATTTGCCGCGAAGGCAATTTCACGCTCTTCAACTACGGAATCCCGATCGACGAAACCCCGGATTTCTGAGCGCCGCTGCCGGCACCTCGGAACGACGCCTCCCTTTACCGGCGACAAAGCGGCCGTCCGGCCGGCGATGTCTGCTTTCCTCGCCCGCTTTGACCGCTACTGGCGAAAGCGGACGTCGCGCCGATCGGGCTGGGAACGCACGGTTCGCCGAGTAGGCCCGGGGAATTTCACCCCGAGCCTCTCACAGATCCGGACTTGATACTCTCGCATCATCCGGCTCGTGCCACCGTTCGAAGGCTGCCGCCTTCCGTTGAATACCGGGTTCCTCCCGTTTCCGGTTGACCCGATCCAACTTCGGTGACCCGCTCCCTTCGCTCCACGGGCATTACACCCGCTTCACCGCTACTACGGAGCAGTCCGTCCCTGCCCGGCGCATTGGTACTTTCGGCCTCGCGGTTTGAGCCGCTTGCGCCTTTTCCCTTGGCATCGCCGAACAGGTTCTCACGTTCCGTACAAAAGCCTGGTTGAGAAGTCGCGCCGCCTACATGCCGGATGCCGTTCGGGCAGGCTCCAGGCTCCTCCCGAGCTGATCCCGGAGGAAGGGTCACCCCCCGGTTTCGACATCGTCTAATCCGCTTTCGACACTTCATCGGCGGTTCGCTTGCGCTCGCCTCTCTCAACCCTGCCTGCCGGAATCTTTGTCCCGGCTTTTCCGCAACGTTCACCACCGTCGCTCTTAACGACAGCAGCTTGCGGGGGCTTGAAGCCAGTACCTGATCACCGGCTTCGAAGGGCCCTCCTTCATCTCTCGTACAGTTGCGTACCGTCCCACTCCGGGCGGCACTCGTGACACAAGACCCATTCCGGACTTGGGCCGCCACCCTTATTCTAGACTTGATCTGAGGACCTACAGGCCATGCCCACCTTCCTCGCCTGTTACGACTATGGCGAGGGCGGTATCTCCCGCAACAACGTCTGCGCCTCTTGCAGCTCGGGACGTCCGGGCTTGTCGGCCCGCTGGCAGATCTCAATGAGCTTTGCGGAGTAGGTGCGGGCCTTCTGGCGCTCGCCGGCGCCCTCAGCAGCCCGCGCGGCGCCGTACACGCCGCGGAACCGATTCGGCTCCTTCGCCATCGTCGCTTCGAACTCCTTCAAGGCCTCGGCCGGCCGTTTGAGCTCCAGCAGCATCTCGCCCAGGAGCTCGCGCGCAGGCTTGATGGGACCAGGCGAGATGGCGCTCTTGTCTGTGAGGTCCTCCAGGTCGGCTGCCTCACGGAGCATTGACAGCGCTTCGGTCTGCCGGCCCTCGGCGAGCGCGATCCACGCGGACGCAATGCGCCGCTGGATGTCCACCTGTCCGGTCCAGTAGGTGTCGTTTGCCTTTTGCAGCGCGTCGCGCAGCGTCACGAGTTTCTCGACGTCCTTCGCGGCGGCGGCCGGATTGCCGCTCCTGGCCGCGCCGAGCGCTCGCGCGAAGTGTGTGATGGCATCGGCATACGCAAACGCCGTTTCGCGCGGCGTCAGGGCGGCCGCCTCTTTCCACGCATTCCGCTCGAGCGTGTAGCGGGCCGGAATCGCGGCCCAGGCGTAGTAACCCGCGGGCGGAGGCGCGGCGGCGCCGGCTGCGTTCATCTGAATCCGCGAACCAATCGCCGCGATCTCGTCCACCGACTTCTTCGCCGCGGCGTCCTGCGCCGTCTGCAGGTAGGCGTAGACCTGATAGTCGAGCGCGTGGAGCTCTTCGGACGCCGCGTTGTCCCTACGGGCAGCTGCGGCGGATGCGATGTTGGTCTCGATCGAATCCTGCCATGCGCCCACGCGCGTAAACGTGTGCGAGGGCATGTGAAGCGCATGCGGCGCGGCCGGCGCGATCTTCGCGTAGCGGCGGGCGGCATCGAGCGCGCGCGGCGCCAGCGCCGGCACGTCGAAACTGTGGATGATGTAATGCGCGAGCCCCGGATGATCGGGTTGTCTGGCGAATTCTTTCTCGAGGATGCCCGCCGCCTTCAACTGGTTGGCGTACGTCTTGTCGGTCGGCAGCGCGGTTTGATCCAGCGCCAGCGCGTAGAAGATCCGCGCTTCGGAGTCGTCGGCGAAACTTCGTCGAGAGCGCTGCCATCTGCTTCTCGTACTCGAGCGTGCGCGTCCGCTGCGGGATCGTGGCTGCGTCCTTGAAGAGCGACCTCGACGGCCGCGATGTAGCCTCGCTCGCGCTCGGTCTTCGCCCCCGCGGCCTTGCCTTTCTCGATGGCCGCCAGACCCGCCTGCAGCGCTTGCGGCGACCGGAACCCGCCGAAGGGATTGCCCCACCAGCTCATGGCGATACCCCAATGGGCCATCGCGCAGCTCGGGTCGTTCTTCAAGACGCCGTTGAACGCCTCGATGGCGGCGGAAAACCAGAAGGAGTGGAGGAGCGCGACTCCGCGATCGAAGTCCTGCGCGACAGCCTGTGTTGCAGGATGTCGGAAAATGCACCGTGCCAAGACGGCCGGTTGGGCTGCCATGATCGTGCTGGGTCTTGGCGCGAACGCCGTGAGAACGAACGCACACACCACAAGGGCGACGACGAACGATGCACTCGCGGCGCGTTTCATGGCTGAACTCCCGTGGGATCTGAAGTGTCTGAAGTCCCTAACCGGGTGCACCACGCCGGATTTGCAGCCTACCACAATGCGCCGACTAAAGCGGATTAGACGGGGCGTTGAGGGCAAGGTCCGAAACTGGATGAACGGCCTCTTCTGACGGTCGTCCAGAGCGGCAGGAATGGTGCGCATTCCGGTCAAAGCGACTGGAGATGCTAGGGAGCGTTGGTCTGAAGCGGCTGGCCCTTTGCCGCGTACTGGAAGCCTAGCGCTCTGGCCGGTGCTGTCGTGCTGGCATTTCTGAAATTGTGAACCAAGTTCGGCAGTTCGGCAAAAGCCTGACCTCGGTCAAAAGTCTGTGGTGGCCTGCCATCCAATTCGAGTACCACGGCGCCTTCCAGGACGTAGACGAATCTCGGCGTTGGATGAGAGTGTTTGCCGGTCGCTGCCCCCGGTGCAATGTCAGCCACCCAAATCTGCATCTCGCTGCCCTTGATCTCGTCCAAATCCGTTTTGAGCAGCTCCGTTCGCTTGATGGGCTCCTGCTGGGCACCGGCAATCTGAGAGCCGACCACGCCCAGTGCGATTCCCGAGATCAATGCCAACAAAGGCAACCTTGCGGTTTGCCACATGGATGTCTCCTACTTTTCGCTGGTTCACTTGGCTCTGGAAACCAGCGTCATGCCTGTACAGGCTGCACGTGGCGTCGATCTGGGTCGCAGCTTATGCGCGACCACGCACGCAGTAAATGACTCGGAGGGATCGCCGTTCCACTCGGGAACGCATGACCGCTTCTCTAATCGGCCGTTTGGGGTCAAGCGCTTTCAGACTATCCACCACGCCGGCGTCGATGTCGCTCACGGGCTCGCGCTTCTCTTCGGAATCGGCACGCAGGCCCTTCCAGCATGGGGTTCGAGGACGAGGTGGAACAATCTTTTGGGCGGCCTTGCCAACAGACTGAGGGCAGGTCCAAGCGGTCATACGATCTCACCACATCCATCGTCCCGTGAGGGACATCATCCCACCGCCTGGTGGAGCTCGAGTTTTCTCCTATCGCATTTAATTCTGTACGTCTTTCATGCTGCTGCGACGTCCCGGGTCCAGCGGAACTCGGTGCCGTCAACCCATATGCGGTGCATGATCACGGCCAACCGCCGCGCCAGCGCGACGATCGCCTTTTTCATCCCGCGGTGCCTGGCGATCTTCATCGCCCAGGCCTTGAGCCAGGACCATTTCGTCGAACGCACCAGCATGATCTGCGCCGCTTCATAGAGCATCATCCGCATCATCTCATCTCCACACCGCGATATCGCGCCGGTTCGGTCGACTTCACCCGATTGATGCTTGGCGGGCGTCAGTCCAAACACCGCCCCGACCGCCTTGGAGTTACGGAAGCGGGCGGGCACGTCGACAGTTGCCCGATAGGTCAGCGCCACCACAGGGCCGACACCGGGCACCGTCATCAGGCGCCGACACACATCATCGTCCCGAACGATGGCCAGCAGACGGCGATGCAGAATGCCGACCTGTTCGCGAAGTACCCGGCGAACGATGAGCAGCGGCTCGACCATCACGGCCAAGTCTGGAAGGTCCTCGACAAGCTCCTTGATGCGCGCTTCGAACTTCACCGTCCCCACCGTGCCCACCTTGAGACCGAAGTTCCGCAAGGTGGCGCGCAAGTCATTATCGATGGCGATGGCCTTTGATTGAAGCAGCTTGCGATGGGTCAGAAGCATTCGCAGTTTCTGACTGCGTAACGTCTTCACATGGACCGGACGATAAAGGCCCACCCGCATCATCTGCGCCATCCCGCGCGCATCGTTGCGATCCGTCTTGTTGATCTGCGCCTTCAATACCGCCCTCATGTGCCGCGTCTCGACGCAGATCACTGGCAAGCCTGCATCGGCGAGAGCGCCAAAAAGCCACTGCGATAGCGGCCCGGCTTCTAATCCAATCCGCTTGAAGTGGTAGCTGGGGTTCATCAGAACCTGGAGCAGCGCCTCGGGCTCGCTCGCCACCTTCACTTCCCGCACGATCCGGCCCGTGTCATCCACGATGCAAACGCTTGTCTCCTTGACCGACACGTCTAGTCCAGCAAAATGGTCCATGCTGCGCTTCTCCTTCTGATGCTTGAGGCCGTAAATGCGGACCTCGTTTTCACCATCAGCCTGAAGCGCAGCACCCAAAATCCTCAGCTATCAACAAGCTGCCCGGCCGATTACCCCATCTATTGGCGATGAATCGCCATGACCTGTTCCCGCCGCCATGTCCGCTTCCGGCTTTTATTCAGCCGTTCCCCTGGTGGGATACGAATAGTGCGCAAAGCCCCCGCCTTGTAGGACGAGCCTGCCCCCGACTTGATCGGGGTCGGAGCGGCGCAGCGCGGCCTGTCGGGCTGCAGCGTGGTGCGAAGACGGAAGCGTGAGACGCTTCGGGCGAGCGGCGCGCGTGTGATACAACAACCGCAAATGGGAGGATGAGATGTCCAGGCTAGCGCTGCTGTGCGGCTCGGTGGTGGTTGCTTCGGTGACTATGGCTGCGGTCGCGCAAACTCCGCAGGACATCCCGAACTTCTCGTCCGCCGAGTTCGGTTGGCAGCCGATGAGCGGCCTGGACTTCCTCCCCGTCGAGGGCAAGGTCGCGCCGATCGGCCGTTTGGGTCCTGCCTCGCCGGGCATCGAGCGCATGGGCGATGAGAACAATCCCAATCTCACGCCGTGGGCAGCCGCGCGCATCAAGGCGCAGAACGACGACGTGAAGGGCGGTCAGCGCGCGTTCACCGCGCAATCGCGCTGCTGGCCGGGCGGCGGGCCGGGGCAATTGGTGTTCGTGGCCGAGCCCATCTATTTCATCCAGACGCCGGACGAAGTCCGGATCATCTGGGCGCGCGACCATCATGTGCGCCGCGTCCGTCTCAATCGCGAGCACAGCACGAATCTGAAACCGAGCTGGGCCGGCGAATCCGTCGGCCGCTACGAGAACGGCGAGCTTGTCGTCGACACGATCGGCTTCCTCGAGCACCGCTACAGCGTGCTCGACAATTACGCGACGCCCCACACCAAGGACCTTCACGTGGTGGAGCGCTGGAAGATCATCGACAACGGAAACGCGCTCGAGGCGACCGTCATGGTCGAGGACAAGGGCGCGTTCAAGCAGCCGTGGTGGGGCAAGGTCACCTGGCGAAAGGTGAACCGCCGAATGGAAGAATGGGTCTGCGCCGAGAACAATTTCGGCTACGAGCAGCTCTTCAAGCTCGAAGAGCACCCGATGCCGGAAGCGAAAACACCGGACTTCTAAATCCAGTCGCTATGCCGATCGAAATGTCCCGTCCCATTCGGTCCGGGACATTTCGATCCAGTTGACTGATCAGAGCGGCTGAATTTCGAACTTGCGGAACTTCACCGTGCCCGCGCCGTGTTGGAGTGTTACGCGGCCCTGGCTGTGCTTCATGTTCGTGGCTTCCGCGGTCTTCATGCCGTTGAACATGACGGTGAGCTGCGGTCCCCTGGCGGTGATCTCGAGCGTGTTCCACTTGCCCGCGGCCTTGTGCGGTCCACCGATCACCTTCGCCGTGTCGACGATCCCGCCGGTCGCATATTCCTGCCCCGGACGCGTGTCGAACACGTTCACCTCGTAGCAGCTGTCCGCGCCGATATCGCCGGGATCCTGGCAGCGGATGAAGATGCCGCTGTTGTGCCCCTCATCGACCCAGATTTCGGCGACGATCCTGAAGTCCTTGTAGGACTCCTTCGTGACCAGATGGCCGTTGCCCAGAGTGGACCCGATGCCGTCTTCCATCACGCGCCAGTTGGCGTTTCCTTCCGGGATGAAGTTCTCCAGGCCCTTGGTTCCGTTGATGAGCGTGCCGTAGGCGGCCTGTGTCTGGGCGTGAGCGGCCCCGAACGCGGCCAGTCCGGCCAGCCCCAGCGCCAATGCAATCCTGCGTGTCTTCATCGCACTGTCTCCCGATGTCTGCGAAAACCAATCGCCAGTTGAGCAGCTATCCATGCACGATCAAGGGGGCCTGCGCGACGAGTTTGTTCACAGCCTCGTGCGCTTTCTGCGAAAGCCGCTTCTAACCCTGGTCCGGAGAGCACATGATAGGATTATAGGATTCCTATTGACCTGTAAATAGGCCTACGATCATAGTGGGTCTTGAGGATCAGTGCTCCGGATGACTAGCCGCTCATGAAAGGATTTGATTGCGAGCATGATGACGACGCCGAAGAAAAAATCGCGAATTTCGACGAACAAACTATTGGAGACGGGGATTTTACCGCGCCATCAACAGCTTGCAGAATGCTCCGGCACCATTTCCCGCGCGCAGGAAGCCAAGCAGAAAAAATCGCGAATTTCGACGAGCAGAGTGCTGCAAACGCGAATGGCTCCGCATGATCAGGCACTTATAGAACCGTGAAGATCGCGACCTTCAACATCAACAACGTCAACAAGCGGTTGGCCAACCTTCTTGCCTGGCTGCGTGACGCCGAACCCGACGTGGTCGCGCTCCAGGAGCTGAAGGCCGCCGACAAGGAATTTCCCCGCGCCGCCATCGAGAAGGCGGGATACGGCATCGCGTTGCGCGGCCAGAAGACGTGGAACGGGGTCGCGATCCTCGCCCGCGGCGCCGAGCCCATCGTCACGCGGACGGAGCTTCCGGGCGATCCCAAGGACGACCAGAGCCGCTACATCGAGGCCGCGGTCAACGGGGTGATCGTGACCTCGCTCTACGCGCCCAACGGCAACCCGCAGCCGGGACCCAAATTCACCTACAAGCTCGCCTGGATGGAGCGGCTGATCCGCCACGCGGCCGAGCTTCACGCAGCTGGCGTGCCGGTCGTGCTGGCCGGCGACTACAACGTCGTGCCGACGGACAAGGACATCTATCCGACGAAATCCTATGCGGACAACGCACTCGTTCAGCCCGAGCCGCGCGCGCTGTTTCAGCGCCTGCATCGACCAGGGTTGGACCGATGCGATCAGGACGCTGCACAGCGAACCGATGTACACGTTCTGGGATTACTTACGGAACCGATGGCCGCGCGATGCCGGATTGCGGCTCGACCATCTGCTGCTGAGTCCGGAGGCCGCGAAGCTGCTCGTGAGCTCCGGCGTCGATCGCGACGTGCGCGGAGAGGAAGGCGCGAGCGATCATGCTCCGGCTTGGATCATCTTGAAGGATCGAACGAAGGTGCAGAAAAAATCTCCGCCCGCGGCGAAGGCGACAACGAAAGCGAAGACGGCGAAGCCCGACAACCGGCCGCTGCTCGTGATCGACGGCGATAATTTCACGCACCGCTCCTATCACGCGCTGCCGAAGACGATCTTGGGACGCGGCGGCAAGCAGGCGGGCGCCATCGTCGGCTTCGCGAATTTCCTGTTGCGGCTCTATCTCGCGGAGAAGCCCCGCACGGTGCTCGTGGCGTGGGACACGCTGGAAGCGGAGACCTATCGCCACGCGGCGTTCGCCGACTATCAGAGCGGACGCGAGTTCGACGACGCGCTCGTCGATCAGCTCGACGCGTTGCCCGAGCTGGTTACAGCCTTCGGTTTCGCGAATGCCAAGGGCGCCGGCTACGAGGCCGACGATTTCCTCGCCGCGGCCGCCGCTGCGGAAGAAAAGCGCGGCGGTACGGCGCTCATCGCGAGCGGCGACCGCGACACGTTCCAGCTCGCCTCGGAGCACACGACGATCCTCTATCCACTGCGCGCAGGCGAGATGGCGCGCATCACGCCCAGCGAAGTGCGCGAGCGCTACGGCGTCGATCCCGCGCAGGTGCCCGATTTCATCGCGCTCCGCGGCGATCCATCGGACAAGCTTCCGGGCGCGGCGGGCATCGGTCCGAAAACTGCGGCCACAGTGTTGAAGCAATACGGAAGCCTCGAGGCCGCGCTCAAGGCGGGGCGCTTCCCGAACCAGGCGAAGGATCTTCGACTCTACCGCTCGATCGCGACGATGGATGCAAAGGCGCCGCTGCCGCGCGTGGCCGATCAGACGCCGACATTCGACAAGGCTGCGGCGCTCGCCAAAGCATGGGACTTGAACAAGCTCGCCGAACGGCTCGAAGAGCTGCACGCAGCGCGAGCCTGATCGAGGCTCTTACCCCATGGCCGTGCTGTGATCGGTCTTATGGTTGTGCTTGGCCAGGCGGCGATAAGCGAGAATTCCAAGAATGAGCATCATGAACTTGCGCATGACTTTGACTCCGCTGTTAGGGCCTGAAGCGGTAACGTGAACTGCGGTGAAAAGTTCGCCGCATAGAAGGTTTTGGAATGATCACGCTCAAGAAAATCCGCGACCTCGATGTCGCACCCTGCGCGGGGGCTGAGATTACGCATCTGAGCGCCGCCAGCGGTCTGCTCCGCGCTGGTTCGTTCCTCTACGTCGTCGCCGATGACGAGCTTCACCTCGGCATCTTCCGGACAACAGGCCGTGACTCCAGGCGAGCTTGTGCGGCTGTTCGACGGCGCGCTTCCCGTGCTCAAGGCAGAGCGAAAGAGGGCGAAGCCCGATCTCGAAGCGCTGACGCTGCTGCCCCCGTCCGCGGATTTTCCGCATGGCGCGATGCTCGCGCTCGGATCCGGATCCACGCAAAACCGCCACCGCGGCGTCCTGCTCGGCTTGGACGCCCAAGGGGCGTTGCGGGGCGAACCCAGGATCGTCGATCTGTCTTCGGTCTTCTCATGCCTGAGTGCGCTCCGCGAGCTCAACATCGAAGGCGCGGCCGTCTGCGGCGATGAGATGCGGCTGTTCCAACGCGGCAGCAAAGGCGACAGCCCGAACAGCATCATTCGTTTTTCGCTTCCAGCCTTCCTGGCGGCGTTGAACGCGACCGCGAACCGCACGATCGAGCCTCTCGCAATCCAATCCATCGATCTCGGAGGAATCGACGGCGTTCCATTCACCTTCACCGATGCCACCGCCCTGCCGAACGGCGAGGTGGTGTTCACCGCGGTCGCCGAAGACACGGCCGACAGCTACAACGACGGTCCGTGCGGAGGCGCCGATCATCGGCATCCTGGACTGCGAGAACCGCGTGAAGCGGCTGCTCCGCCTGGGTGTGCCGTTGAAAATCGAAGGCGTCGATGCGCGCGTCGAGGGCGACATCATCAGCCTGATGCTCGTGACCGATGCCGACGATCCATCGATTCCCGCGAGCCTGTTTTCCGCAACGATGGACCGCTAGTTTCCGCTGTCATCATTGCTTCATGGAAGTGCCGCACAGTTCCGGGCGGTGCCTCTCCAATCGGTAAGCGTGGAGATTTCGGTGTTGCGTCAACTGACTGCGCTGTTCGTTGCCGGCGCGATCGTGTTCGGAAACATCGGCGCGACCACGGCCTCGCCTCCAGCCACAAATGCACCGGCATCGACCGTCGCGAAGAACGAGCCGCCGCTTAAGGCGGGCGGGCCTGCGGGCATTCGTCAGGCCCAGGGCCTCGAAGACGTGGAGGTGTGGATCTTCAGCGGCCTCATCCTGGGCGCCATCATCTGGGTCCTCGTCGGCAACGACAACGACGACAGCGACAGCACGAACGGCACGGACGCCGACTAGTTTCAGCGGCAGAGGTTGGACGCGCGCACGCTCATCAGGGCGCGGTGCGTTCGCGTTCTTGCTGGATTGGCGGGGACGCAGCGCAAAAGGGGGGAGGCGGCGTCCCCGCGCGGGGGTTCTCCGCAGGGGTTGCAGTATCCACGGAGGAGAAAAGGATAGCGCCGCTCAGCGTAAGTCCGGTGACAACGACAACATCATCCTGTGACAAGCGGGGGACATCTTCAGCGCGATTTGCAAAACGGCGATCGCGTCAGCGAGGCGGACGGATTCCGTTGCCCATCGGCACGTCCCATCCGCCGTGCGGTGCATAGGTGCTCGCGCCCTGCCCGTACGGATTGTAGACGGGATCATACGGGAACGGATTGGCGTAGAGGCTGCGGTCGTAACGGTTCACGACCGAGTTCGGATCGAACGGATCGGCGTTCAGGAAACCCGGTCCCGTGTCCCTCCTCTCCGGTGGAGGCTGCATGTCGCTCGGCGACAACGCCATGAACGGCACGAGCGGGCTGATCCGCGAGCCCCATTCGTTGCCCTCGCCAGGCTTGCTCTTGGTGAGCCGGTTCGGCTCGGAATTGGATTGCGCGCCCGGGTTAGGCCCGAGATAGGGCGTGGTCTGCATCGCCTGCGCGGCGAAGCCGGCGCAGAGCGCAACAGCCAACACAGGGACCAGCACGACCGGCTTCATCGGGACACCCCTGAGACGGTCGCGAGTATGGGCTCTATCGCCTGACGCCACAATAGGGGCGTCATGGGACTTGCGTGATGCTGAAAAAAGGCGGCCGACGCAAAGGCCGGCCGCCTCTCTAAATGCGTTATGCGGCTTTCAGGTTGACAGCCTTCGATCCGCGCGCATCCGGCTGGACATCAAACGAAACGCGCTGCCCTTCGTTGAGGCTGCGCATTCCGGCGCTCTCAACGGCCGTGGCGTGGACGAACACGTCCTTGCCGCCGCCTTCCGGAGAGATGAAGCCGAAGCCCTTTTGCGAGTTGAAAAATTTGACAGTTCCGATAGCCATGTGATTGCTCCTAATGCATCGGGTTCCGCTCAAGCGGATGCTCGAGCGGTGCGAAGAGGCGCAATCGTCAGATCAAGTGAGGTGCAGATGTTTCAGCCAGGCGCGCAACAAATACGTGTCGGGTCGGATAACAGTTGCGCTTCATCTGGCAGGAACGCCGTCGCAACACTGACATAGGGGTTCGGCGCACGCATTGCAAGAGTTGAGCGGGAAACGTGGTGAACGCCGCGGCTTCGTCCTAGGCCGCTTGAGCGGTCTCGCTCGGCAAGCGTGCGCTCATGCTCGATCGCCCGCTCCGTTGCGTCGATCGCGGCTTGGATGGAGACAATCCGCTCCGCGTAGCCCTCATTGCGTTCCGAAGAGCTATCCCGCTTCGCCAAGGCGCGCCGCTGCTCGACGAGTTTTGTGAGCGACTTGACAAGGGTAATGACGTATTCGTTTTCCACACTCTCTCCGATCGGTTCAGCCAACTTAAGGTCTACCCTTGGCGGAGAAAGCTTAACAAACCGCACGTAAAGCTGCTGAGCGCCATGACGCGCGTATCGCGCAAGCCGCACACGAACTCAGGGCGTGCGGGCAAGGCGCTGCAGATCCGCGGTCAGGTCCGCGATGCGTCCGCCGTTCTGCTGCAGGAAGGCAGAGAAATCGGAGCGCTGCAGAAGCGCCAGCCAAACGCCTTCCACCTGCAGATCGGTCACGATCGGGCGCCCGTCGGCGGACCTGCGGACGCGGAATGCCACTTTGATCGGTTGCGCGTTGGGGCCGTTGACCTCGCAATTCACGACGACATCGTCGGGCGCGCGCTGGGTCGAACCCGTCACCTTGGGCGCGTTCCCCTCCGTTTGGGCGAAGCCCGCGCCGTAGATGAAGCGGATCGTGTAGTCGCTGAACGCAGCGATGAAGGACTCGATCTCGGCTTGTGAGGCACGGTTCGCGTAGGGGCCGAGCGTGAACATGCCGATACGGCGCGCATCCATCAGAGACAGGATCAGTTCGCGGAACTGCATGTAGCGCTGTTCTTGGGGCACAGCGGTGTTGTTGAGGATGACAAACGCCCGATCGATATTTTCCTGAACGAAGGCCTCGGCGGGATTGGCAGCGGCAGCGCGCGCGGCAGGCGCCCATACGGTCGGCAGCACGATCGCGAGAGCCACAAAGGCAATGGCCTGCCGGCGGCCGACAGCCACGCCCGAACAATCCTTCGTCTGCAAGGCTTCTATCCCCATCCCCGCGCGCACAAGGGCGCCCCACGAAACCCCCAAGCCGTACGGCCAAGTCGGCACTGTACCCTCCCGCCCGAACCTGGGGCAAAAAAGTTCGCCGGCCGTGTCGAGAATGACGGAGTTCCATTCGTCGTCAGGGTATGAACCGTAAGATGGGATACCCCCTGATGATCACGCGCACCCTGATTGTCTTCCTCGCCGCCGCCGCAGCCATGCTGGCGGCGCCGGAACCCGCCCCAGCCGCAGAAGGAAAAGCGACAATGAGTCATGCCCCAGCCGCCACAAAGAAAACCGGCCATGTCGACGTCAATGGCGTCAACTACTATTACGAGATCCATGGCCAAGGAGAGCCGCTCCTCCTCCTTCACGGCGGCCTCGGATCGATCGACATGTTCGGTCCCGTGCTGCCGATCCTCGCCGAGAAGCGGCAGGTGATCGGCGTCGACCTTCACGGACACGGCCGGACCACGCTCGGCGACCGTCCGATCAGCCTGATCGACATGGGCGACGACATGGCGGCGATCCTCAAGAAGCTCGGCTACGGACAGGTCGACGTGCTCGGTTACTCGCTGGGCGGCGGCGTCGCATTCCGTCTGGCGGTGCAGCACCCGGATGCGGTCCGCCGCTTGACGCTGGTTTCGGCAGGCTTCGCGCAAGACGGCTTCTATCCCGAGATGCTGCCGATGCAGGCGGCGGTGGGCGCCGGCATGGCCGAGATGATGAAGGACACGCCGATGTACAAGTCCTACGTCGCCGTCGCGCCGAACCCGTCCGATTTTCCGAAGCTGCTCGACCGCATGGGCGCGTTGATGCGCACGCCCTACAACTGGGCCGAGGACGTCAAGACGCTGAAGATGCCGGTGATGCTGGTCTACGGCGACAGCGACATGTTCCGGCCCGAGCACATCGTCGAGTTCTATCAGCTCCTCGGCGGCGGCCTGAAAGACGCCGGCTGGATGCGCGAGCACATGTCAAAGAACCGGCTGGCGATCCTGCCCGACCTCACCCACTACGAGATGTTCACCACACCGGTGCTGGCGCAAACCGTGCTCCCGTTCCTCAACGGCAAGAGCGGGACGAAGAGCTGGGCCGAACAGGTGCAGCAGCGAAGTAGCGGAAGTACGCCCAGACCTGCTGGACGCTGCTATTCCGGTCGAGCACGGACTGAGCACAAGTGAACGCCCGCGCTTCACGCAGCGAATGACATCGCCGCGACGCGGGCTGGTGTGGCTAGCTTTCTGGGCGTGCAGACGTGCGAACCCTACGCTTCGATGCTTGTGCTCGGGACACGTCGTGCCAGAGATCCCGCTCAGCTTGGGCGGTATCGGATACGACGGCCGGCCTGGGCGCGCGCGCCGCGATAATCCTTCAGCTCCGACGGCGTGAAGGTGCGGCCGTTGCAGTCCTTCAAGCCCTTCGCTCCACGTGAACACCCGTCGCGTCGGCAAGCCCGCCGTCCTTGTAGCGCTGGAGGATCACGCCGCGCCCACGACCGAGCTCGGGCGCTTCCTCGAGCGGGAAGATCAGCAGTTTGCGGTTCTCGCCGAGCACGGCGACCGTGTCGCCCTCGACGAAAGCGCAGGCCTGCGCCTCGACGCCGGTGGGCACGTTCATCACCTTCTTGCCCGAGCGCGTCATCGCGACGGCTTCGTCTTCGTTGGTGACGAAGCCGTGGCCGGAGTGCGCGGCGAGCAGGAGCTTGCGGCCCTCCTTGTGCACGAACATCGCGACGATGTCCGCTTCAGGCGGCAGGTCGACGAAGCTGCGGATGGCTTCGCCGTTCCCTCGCCCGCCCGGAAGCTTCGAGCAATCGAGCGTGAAGAAGCGGCCGTCGGTCGCGAACATCATCAGCTTGTCGGTCGTCTCGGCGTGAATCCAGAACCGTCCGCGATCGCCTTCGCGATATTTGACCGCGTCGTTTTCTTCCTGATGGCCCTTCATCGAGCGCAGCCAGAGCTTCTGCGAGCAGATGACGGTGATCGGCTCCTTCTCGATCAGCGCGCTCGGCCGAGAAATCTTCGGCCACGTCCGGCGGCGACGAGAAATCCGTGCGGCGCTTGCCGAGCACGGTCTTCAAACCGAACTTGGCGTCGACCGCCTTCATCTCCTCGATCAGCTTCTCGGACAAGAGCTTGTCCGAGCCCAGGAGCTTCTTGAGATCCTTCTGCTCCTTGGTGAGCGAGGCGTGCTCCTCCTTGATCTGCACTTCTTCGAGCCTGCGCAACGCACGCAGCCGCATGTTCAGGATCGCTTCGGCCTGGCGGTCGTTGATCTTGAACGCCGACATGAGCTTGGGTTTCGGCTCATCCTCGGTGCGGATGATCTTGATGACCTTGTCGATGTTGAGATAGACCGCAAGGTAGCCTTCGAGCAGCTCCAGCCGCTCGGCGATGCGCGCAAGACGATGTTTCGTGCGGCGCTCGAGCACTTCGCGGCGGTGATCGAGGAACGCGGTCAGCGCCTCGCGCAGGGACATGACCTTCGGCGTGTGCCCCTTGTCGAGCACGTTGAGGTTCAACGGCACGCGCGTTTCGAGATCGGTCTGGCGGAAGAGCTGCTCCATCAGGAGCTCGGGATCGACCGTGCGGCTCTTGGGCGTGAGCACGACGCGGATATCTTCGGTCGACTCGTCCTGGACCGTGTCGAGGAAGCCCAGCTTCTTCTCGTCGAGCAACTGCGCGATGCGCTCGATCAGCTTCGCCTTCTGGACCTGATAGGGGATCTCGTAGACGACGATCTGATAGGTGCCGCGCGCGAGCTCTTCCTTCTTCCATTGCGCGCGGACGCGGAACGAGCCGCGCCCCGTGCGGTAGGCTTCCTGGATGGTGGCCGGCTCGTCGACGATGACGCCGCCGGTCGGGAAGTCCGGTCCCTTCACGTACTTGAAAAGCGTGCGGTCCTGGATCTTCGGGTTCTCGATCAGCGCGATGACCGCCTGGCACAGCTCGCCCAGATTGTGCGGCGGGATCGAGGTCGCCATGCCGACCGCGATGCCGGTCGCGCCGTTCGCGAGCAGATTGGGGAAGCCCGCGGGCAGAACGACGGGTTCCTCGGACTGGCCGTCGTAGTTGGGCTTGAAGTCGACCGCGTCCTCGTCGATGCCCTCGAGCAGCGCCCTCGCGACTTCGGTCATCCGCGCTTCGGTGTAGCGGTAGGCGGCGGGGTTGTCGCCGTCAACATTGCCGAAATTGCCCTGCCCGTCGACCAGCGGATAGCGCGAGGAGAAATCCTGCGCGAGACGGACGAGCGCGTCGTAGATCGCCTGATCGCCGTGCGGATGGAAATTGCCCATCACGTCGCCGACGATCTTGGCCGACTTCTTGAACGCGGCGTTCGGATCGAGACCGAGCGACCGCATGCCATAGAGGATGCGGCGGTGAACCGGCTTCAGCCCGTCGCGCGCATCGGGAAGCGCGCGCGATGTGATCGTCGACAGCGCGTAGGCGAGATAGCGCTCGGAGAGCGCCTTCTCCAGCGGTTCGGGCCTGATGTCGTCCTTGAACGGTGCTTCGTTACCCATGGTCACTCTTTACGCCGATTCGGTGTGGCGCGCGGCCAGCTCGGTGAGACGGTTGCGCGCTTCGGGGATCGTTTTGTGATGGGGCATCAGCACCCACTGCGCAAGAAAATGTGCCGTCAGCTCGAGACCCGCGAGCGCATCGCGCGGATTCGGTTCGCCCGCCTGACGCCCGAGCAGGAACGGCGGGAGCGCGAGCAGGCGGTCGCGATACTCTTCGCCCGCGGTCCGCGAGACGGCGCGGCCCGTTCGCGGCGAGACATAGATGAGGTCATCGGCCGATCCGGTGGCGGCACAGCGTGTGAGATCGAGGCCGAAGCCGAGCTCATCGAGCAGCCCGATCTCCCAGCGCACGAACAGCGGCGCCCAATCCTCGAAGCGGTGATCCGTCATCGCGTCGAGCAGCACGTCGGCGCCCTCGAACGCAGGCATGTGCGGCTCACGCTCGGGCAGCACGGCGGCGGCGATGGCGGAGAACGCGTTCAGCCCCGCAAGCGCCGCGCGATCCTCGAACATGTCGCTCGCCCTCGCCCGCGCGAGCTCGGCGACATAGACGCCGAGATTCTCCGCAAGCCGCGCGCGCCAGGTGAGCTTCACGCGGTTGCCGGGCTGGAGCTGGGCGCGGCCCTTGCTCGATGAGCCGCCGCGCACGAGTCCGAGATGGCGGCCGTGGTGGCGGGTCAGCGCCTCGAGGATGCCCGCGCTTTCGCCGTGGGGCCGGAGCGCCAGCACGATCCCTTCGTCAGACCATTCCATCGGACTTGCTAACCCAATCCACAGGCTAGGGAGAACAAATCAGAATCCGGGCTTGTGGATAACTCGATAAGCTACTGATCTTTCGGGAAATCAAGGCCCCACTCTTGGTAGTTCTCGCGGCTTTCTCCCCAGCGTTCGGAGACCTTGCTGTGGAGAAAGAGATGAACCCGGCGGCCGAACATCTGCTCGAGCTCGAGCCGCGCCGCCTCGCCGATGGCCTTGATGGTCTGTCCGCCCTTGCCGACAACGATGCCCTTTTGCCCCTCGCGCTCGACATAGATCGTTTGGTCGATCCTGACCGAGCCGTCCTTCTGCTCCTTCCAGGAGTCGGTAAAGACCGCCGACGCATAGGGGAGCTCGTCGTGCAGGCGGAGATAGATCTTCTCGCGCGTGATTTCGGCGGCGAGCAGGCGCGAGGGAATGTCGGCGGCCTGATCGGCGGGATAGAGCCACGGGCCTTCCGGCACGTGGGCCGCGCAGTAAGACAGCAAGTCCTCGACGCCGTCGCCGTTCGAGGCCGAGATCATGAACACGCGGTCGAAGATGCCCGCGGCGTTCAGCTCCTCGGCCAGCGGCAATAATCCCTCACGCTTGACCGAGTCGATTTTGTTGAGCACGAGCACGGCTCGCCGCCGCGAGGTCTTCAGCCCCTCGAGGATGGTGTCGGTGTCGCGGCCGGCCAATCCGTTGCGATTGCGCGACAGCTCGATCGAATCGACCGTCAGGAGCACGACATCCGCATCGGCGGCGCCGCCCCACGCGGCCTTGACCATCGCGCGATCGAGCCGGCGCTTGGGCGCGAAGATGCCGGGCGTGTCGACAAAGATGAGCTGCGTCTCGCCGCGCATGGCGATGCCGCGCACCGGCATACGCGTGGTCTGCACCTTCTGGGTGACGATGGAGACCTTCTGGCCGACAGCGGTGTTGACGAGCGTGGACTTGCCGGAATTGGGCGCGCCCAACACCGCGATGAAGCCGCAACGCGTTTGGGTAGCGCTCATTCTTTCCAGACGCCCAATCGGTGAAGCATGCGCTCGGCCGCGTCCTGTTCCGCATCGCGCTTGGTGAGCCCGTCGCCGCGCTGCGGGTCGTGACCGGGAATCCGCACCTCGATCGAGAAGCTCGGCGCGTGATCGGGGCCGCTGCGCTCGGTGACGACGTAAGTCGGCTGGACCTTGTCCTTCAGGGCGCCGGACTGCGCCCATTCCTGGAGCGCGGTCTTCGCGTCGCGCAACTCGGCAACCGAGGCGAGGAACGCGTCTTGCCAGTAGTGCATCACGAAGTTCCGCGCCGCCGTCAGGCCGCCGTCGAGATAGAGCGCGGCGATCAGGGCCTCGCAGGCACCCGAGAGGATCGCGCCTTTCTTGCGGCCGCCGCTCGCGGCTTCCGCCGAGGCCATGATCAGATACGGCGCGAGGCCGGCGGCCTCCGCCACCTTCGCGCAGGCTTCGCGCTTGACGAGACGGTTGAGCCTGACCGCGAGGCCGCCTTCGGTCTCCTCGGGATAGTCGGAATAGAGGCGCTCGGCGACGATCAAGCCCAGCACGCGGTCGCCGAGGAACTCCAGACGCTCGTTCGATTCGCTGCCGATGCTGGCATGCGAGAGCGCGCGCGTGAGCAGGGATCGGTCGACGAACCGGTGGCGAAGGGTCGCTTCCAACGAAGCGAGCGTGTCTTCAATCGACGAAGCGGGCAAGCCGGTCGTACCGGATTGCGAAGGGCCACTTCCAGACTTCCCAGATGCGCGCTTCGCCATTGGTCGAGAAGAAGATGATCTGTGCCTTGCCGACGAAATTCTCAAACGGCACGTAGCCTACGTCGACTCGGCTGTCGGCGGAATTGTCCCTATTGTCGCCCATCATGAAGTAGTGGCCTTCGGGAACCACGAAGACCTGGGTGTTGTCGAGGTTCCCCTGGGGATCGCGGTCGAGCACTTCGTAGCTCACGCCGTTGGGGAGCGTCTCGCGATAACGCGGGATGTTGCGCGGCTCGCCGCCGATGGTTTCGACATAATCGTCGATCTTCTCCTTCGGGACCGCCACATCGTTGATGTAGAGCACGCCCTCCTTCATCTGGATGCGGTCGCCGGGAAGCCCGATCAAGCGCTTGATGTAGTCGGTCGAGTTGTCCGGCGGGAACTTGAAGACGACGATGTCGCCGCGCTTCGGCTCGGACATGACGGCGAACCGTCCCTCAAACGGGATGATACCGAAGGGGAAGGAATAGCGGCTGTAGCCGTAGGTCGATTTGGAGACGAAGAGATAGTCGCCGATCAACAGCGTGTCCTCCATGGACCCGGAGGGGATGTTGAACGGCTGGAACAGGAACGAGCGGATCACGCCGGCGATGATCAGCGCGTAGACGATCGTCTTGACGACTTCGAGCCAGGAATCCTTCTTGCCGGCACCATGCTGGCGCTCTGTCGGCTCCGGGGCGGGCGTTTCGGCAGCTTGCTCGGCGTGATCGGGGCGATCGGCGAGTCCCGCTTCGTGCGCTAAGGCCGAAGCTTCGGCCGGATGTTCAGGTTTGTTCATATCAATCCCGAAGGAAGCCGAGTTGGGCCGCCTGCGTCAAGGCCGCGACATTGAACCCATAGCCGCACCCGAAGTTCCCCATCTACTGCGACGCTTTGGTTACAGCGCTGATGATGACGACCGCCTGGGCGACCGGATACTCGTCCGTGATCGTGAGCGCGATCTGGGCTTCCGTTCCCTTGGGCGTGATCGCTTCCAGCCGCTTGGCCGCCCCACCGGTGAGCTTCATGGTCGGCTGGCCGGTCGGGAGGTTAACCACCCCCATGTCGCGCCAGAAGACGCCGTGCTTCAGCCCGGTCCCGAGCGCTTTCGCGCAGGCTTCCTTGGCGGCGAACCGCTTGGCATAGGAGGCGACCCGCTGGGCCCGGCGCTCGGATTTCATCTGCTCCACGTCGGTGAAGACGCGGTCGATGAACCTCTGGCCGAAGCGCTCCAGCGTCTTTTCCATGCGCCTGATGTCGATGAGATCGCTGCCCAGTCCGATGATCATGCGGCGCTCCTCGCCTCGTCCATGCGCATCCTCATCAGCCGGATGGCGCTTTCAAGGCCGCTGAACACGGCTTCGCCCACCAGAAAGTGTCCGATTTGTAACTCAACCATTTCGGGTATCGCGGCGACAGGACCGACATTGTCGTAGGTCAGGCCGTGTCCCGCATGGACCTCGAGGCCGAGCGAGGCTGCGCGGCGGGCACCCTTGCGGAGCGCCTCGAGACGGTCGCCGATCTCGTCCTTGTCGCCCTTGAGCACCGCTTCGGCATAGGCGCCGGTGTGCAGCTCGATGTCGGGGACGCCGAGCGCGCGAGCCGCGTCGATCTGCGCCGGGTCGGCATCGATGAAGAGCGAGACCCGGACGGCGAGACCGAGCCGGCGGACATAGGGCGCAAGACGGTTGTGCAGGCCAGCGACGTCGAGGCCGTGTTCGGTCGTGACTTCTTCACGCCGCTCGGGAACGAGACAGCACGCGCGTGGCTTCGTGCGGAGCGCGATCTCAAGCATCTCCTCGGTTGCGCCCATCTCGAGATTGAGAGGAACACTTGCCGCCGTGATCGCTGCGATATCCTCGTCGCGGATGTGCCGGCGGTCCTCGCGCAAATGCGCGGTGATGATGTCGGCGCCAGCGGCAAGCGAAGCGCGAGCCGCGCGCAAGGGATCGGGATAGGGACTGCCGCGCGCGTTTCGCAGCGTCGCCACGTGGTCGATGTTCACGCCGAGCCTGAGCCGGTTCATCGGATCAATGTTTCGCGCGCTCGAAGGGAAGCAGGCCTTGCGCGGATTCGAGGGGGTTTGCGCCCTGATTGTCGGTGTCGAGCCCGCGCACGCGATCGACGGCTTCGACCGCGGAATCCACCTTCAGCGCGCGGATCAGATTTTCCAGATGCGCGGCATCGCCGACTTCGACATCGACCTGGAACTCGAAATAGAGCGGATTGCGGCTGGTGATCTTCAGATTGGAGATGTTGGCGCCGTTCTGGCCGATGACATTCGCCAGCGTGGCGAGCGCGCCCGTCTCGTTCTTCAGCCGCACCATGATCCGCGCGACCGAGAGCGCGCCGACATGCTCCTTCCAGCGCACGTCGATCCAATCGGCCATGCTGTCCTGGTGGCGATCCAGCACCTCGCAATCGATGGTGTGAATCACGACGCCCTCGCCCGGCACCATCAGCCCGATGATGCGATCGCCCGGAATGGGATGGCAGCAGCCGCCGAGACGGTAGCCGATGCCTTCGGTCAGGCCCGCGATCGAGACGCCCTTGGAATTCGGCTCGATATAGCTCGGACGCTTGCGTTTGGGATCGCGCTTGAGCAGCGGATAGACGGCAGCGAGCACCTCGTCGGCCCGGAGCGCGCCGCGGCCGACATCGGCATAGACGTCCTCGGGCTTGGCGAGCCTGAGCTTCTTCAGGACACCTTCGACGGCCTTGTCGGTGAGCTCATGCCCCTCATCGGAGAACGCCTTCTCAAGGATCTTCCGCCCGAGCCCCACGTGCTGGTCGCGCTGGGCATGCCGCAGATAGCGGCGGATTTCCGCGCGCGCGCGTCCCGTCACGACGAACCGCTCCCAAAGCGGCGACGGCGTCTGCTCCTTGGAGCAGATGATCTCGACCTGATCGCCGTTCTTGAGCGGCGTGTGGAGCGGCGTATGGACGCCGTTCACCTTGGCGCCGACGGCGGTGTTGCCGACATCGGTGTGGACGAAATAGGCGAAATCGATCGGGGTCGCGCCACGCGGGAGCGCGATCAGCATGCCCTTGGGCGAGAAACAGAACACCTGGTCCTGATAGAGGGCGAGCTTGGAGTGCTCGTAGAACTCCTCCGGACTTTCACCGCGCTCGAGCAGGTCCACCATATCGCGCAGCCATTCATAGGCCTTGACCGCGCTCGGATCGTTGTCGTTCACGCTTTCGCGGTAGCGCCAATGGGCGGCCACGCCGCGCTCGGCGACGTCGTGCATGGTTTGCGTGCGGAGCTGCACCTCGACGCGCTGGTTCTCGGGCCCCATCACCGTGGTGTGGATCGAGCGATAGCCGTTCGACTTGGGGAGCGAGATGAAGTCCTTGAACCGCTCGGGGATCATCTTCCAGGTGCGGTGCAGGACGCCGAGCGCGCGGTAGCAGTCCTCGTCCGAGCCGACGACGGCGCGGAATCCGAACACGTCGGAGAGCTGCTCGAAGTTGATCTTCTTGTCCTTGAGCTTGCGCCAGATCGAGAACGGGCGCTTTGCGCGGCCCTGGATCCACGCCTCGATGCCGGCTTCGGCGAGCTTGCGCTTGATCTCGTCGGCGATGCGGGCGATGCGCTGCGAGGATTGCGCGTCGAGCTGCTGCAGCCGCTTCACGATCGACTCGCGCGCCTGCGGGTCGAGCTCGGCAAACGCCAAATCTTCGAGCTCCTCGCGCATGTTCTGCATGCCGATGCGGCCGGCGAGCGGCGCGTAGATCTCGATCGTCTCCTGGGCGATGCGGCGCCGCGTGTCGGCGTTCTTGATGTAGGAGAGCGTCCGCATGTTGTGCAGGCGGTCGGCAAGCTTGACCAGCAGCACGCGGATGTCGTTCGACATCGCGAGCATCAGCTTGCGGAAATTCTCGGCCTGCTTGGTGCGCTCGGAGAACAGCTCGAGCTGGGAGAGCTTCGTCACGCCGTCGACAAGGCCCGCGATCTCGCCGCCGAATTCGTTTTCGATGTCGGCGATCGTGGTGGACGTGTCCTCCACCGTGTCGTGCAGAAGCGCGGTCGCGATCGTGGGCGTGTCGAGCTTGAGGTCGGTCAGGATGCCGGCGACTTCGAGCGGATGGGAGAAATACGGGTCGCCCGAGGCGCGCTTCTGCGGGCCATGCGCCTGCATGGCGAAGACATAGGCCTTGTTGAGGACGGCTTCATCGGCGTCAGGGTCGTAGGCGCGCACCCGATCGACGAGCGCGGTCTGACGCATCAACGGTTTCTGCCGGGCGGTCACGACGCACCCCCGGCATCACAGGCCAGAACGCGCGGATGGCGCCCCAGCCTACTCCTCGTAGTCCGTGGTATCTTCCGGCGGAGGCTCGGCGCGCCGTTGCGCCTCCGAGGTAAGGGCGCGAAGCAGCTCTTCTTCGGTGAGCTGGCGATGGAGCATGGTGTCCTCGCTCGCGACTTCCTCGGCCGGCTGAGCGCCTTCGGGCTCGTCGACCTCGGCATGCCGCTGGAGGCTCTTGATGAATTCCTCTTTGAGCTCATCGGGCTTGAGGGACTTGTTCGCGATCTCCCGGAGCGCGACGACAGGGTTTTTATCCCGGTCGCGATCGACCAAAGGATCGGCGCCGCCCGAAAGCTGGCGGGCGCGGTGTGCTGACATGAGCACGAGGTCGAAGCGGTTGGGTATCTTGTCGACACAGTCTTCAACAGTAACGCGAGCCATCAAGTCCTCATTAAAGACAGGGAGTCTTGCACCCTACTTAACCTGCTGCGACGCAGCAAGGGGCACGACCCCGCCCTTTAGCGTAGGTAATACAGCCACAGCAATAATTAAAGCGGCCCCAATGCCTTCTTTTTTGGGTCATTCCGGCGCAGGCGTGGCCAGAGCTGCGCCTTTGGGAATGGTGTAGATGGCGAGGATCCGGGTCGTCGCCGGCCCATTCTTCACGCTGTGCCTGACGCCGGGGTCCAGGCGGAAGCTCTCCCCCGCCTTCACGCGCTTGGGCTGCCCTTCGATGGTGAACTCGGCCTCGCCCGCCAGCATGTACGCCACCTCGGCGCCCGGATGGGTGTGCCGCGCTGCCGTCATGTTGGGGGCGATCTCGGTCACCGCCATGATGACCGTGTAGTTGCTCCCCGGAACATCGGTCTGCTGCAGGATGGTCCGCTGCGGCACGTAGCCTTCGGCCGCAAAGGGGGCCGATCCGTAAAGCGTCGCCGCAACCGCGATGGACGCAAAAGCGATCCTCTTGAGCATTGATCTGTCCTCCCAAACTCGGGTTTCAAGCTACCAGCACGAGGCCGGACCGTCGATGGTCAGCCGGCCACTCGAGCGATCTTGGCGGGTCCCAAATCCGCGATCAGTTCGGCGACCGTTCGTCCGCTTACCGGGTGACGCCAATCGGGCGCGATCTCGCCCAGAGGAACCAGCACGAACGCGCGGGTTCCCATCCGCGGATGCGGCAGTTCCGGATCGCCATGCTCGATGCGCCCCTCATAGTCGATGATGTCGAGGTCGAGCGGACGCGGTGCATTCCTTGGACCAGGTTTCCGTCCGAACTCGGCTTCGATCTCGTGGAGCACGCGAAGCAATTCGGACGGCGGAAGTTTCGTTCGCACGCTCGCAACCGCGTTGATGAAGGGCGGATCGGATGGATTTGGCCACGCTTCGCTCTGGTAGAAACCGGACTGACGTTCGACCGTTATTCCCCTCGCGCCGAGCGAAGCCAAGGCAGCGTGCAACGTGTCCCTCGGGGTTCCCTTGATGGAAGGCAGATTGGCGCCAAGTGCGATCAGGATCATCCGTCCCTTTCCCAACAGTTCCCGTCCGGATAGAACGGCTTTATTCGATTCGATCCATTTGAAGATTTCGATTTCACGCGGAGGCCATAGATGTTGTTCTACCCACAGGAGAGGATTGCGCTTTTCGTCGACGGGGCCAATTTGTACGGCGCCGCCAAGGGACTGCAATTCGACATCGACTACAAGCGGCTTTTGGAGCTGTTCGCGCGCAAGGGCGTCCTGGTGCGCGCGTTCTATTACACCGCACTTGCCGAGGAGCAGGAGTTTTCGCCCCTCAGGCCGCTGATCGACTGGCTCGACTACAACGGCTTCACGGTCGTCACCAAGCCGCTCAAGGAATACACCGATGCGCAGGGGCGGCGTCGCGTGAAGGGCAACATGGACATCGAGCTTGCGATCGACGTCATGGAGATGGCCGAACGCGTCGATCATGTCGTCATCTTCTCGGGCGACGGCGACTTCAGGAAACTCGTCGAGGCCGTGCAACGCAAGGGACGGCGCGTCTCGGTCTGCTCGACGATCCGCACGCAGCCGCCGATGGTGGCCGATGAATTGCGCCGCCAAGCGGACAATTTCATCGAGCTCGAAGAGCTCAAGCCGATGATCATGCGCGAGGGCGGCGGACGGCAGACGATGTACGCGCAGAACCATCAGCACACCGAGAACGCCTGACGTGCCGGAGGGGGGGAAGGAGCCGCCGGCGGATTGTCCGCTGTGTCCGCGCCTGTTCGAATTCCGGCAGGCGAACCGCAAGGCCTATCCGGACTTCTTCAACGAGCCGGTGCCGAGCTTCGGCGCGCTGGACGCGAAGCTTTTGATCGTCGGGCTCGCGCCGGGGTTGAAAGGCGCGAATAGAACGGGGCGTCCGTTCACCGGCGATTACGCGGGCGAGCTTCTGTACGGCTCGCTCAAGCGGCATGGGCTTGCACGCGGCGAGTACGGCGCGCGCAGCGATGACGGGTTCGAGCTTCTGGGCGTGCGCATCTCGAATGCGGTGCGCTGCGTGCCGCCGGAGAACAAGCCGCTCCCCGTCGAGATCAAGACGTGCAGGCCGTTTCTCTTGGGCGAGATCGCCGCGATGACGGCGCTGAAAGCGATCCTCTCGCTTGGTCAGATCTCGCATGAGAGTGTCGCTTCGGCGCTCGCGCTCAAGAAGAAGGATCATCGTTTCGCGCACGGCGCGCGGTACAACGGTGGAAACGTCACGCTGCTCTCGAGCTATCACTGCTCGCGCTACAACACGAACACCGGCGTGCTCACGCGAAGCGATGTTCGACGCCGTGATGGCGGCGGCCAAGGAAGCTGCGGGGCTGTAGTCCTATGATTCCGCTACGTCTTCAATGGGTGGCGCTCAGACCGGCATGCGGACGGGACAACTGGCCGAGGAGCGAGGAGTCCGAAGCTCAGCGACAGCGGACCTCGGTTCCCCAATTCCACAAATGGATGCCGAACACGCGGTCGTCGTTCAGATAGTCGGCGAGCTGAGACGGCGGCCGTTTGAACAGCTCGGTCTCGGTCCAATCGATCGAGTTGAACAGCACGGGGCTGAACACCCAATCGCGCAGCTCTGCGCCGGCATCGGACGCGATGTAGTCGGAGAGGAGCTTCGGTCCGACGTCGCCGAACTCCCTGGGTGACGCGAGGAACCTCTCCATCGCCATCCGGTACAATGCCTCGAGATGAGCGCGAGCGCGGCTTCGCGTACATGACGTTGCCGCAGATGAAATGTCCGGCGTGCCCGCCACGCCATTGCAGATTGAAGAAGTAGTCGCCGCGAAACGGAAACGGACGCAACAGGACGACGTCGGTGTCCATCCACAATCCGCCGTGCTCATAGAGGGCCGCGTAGCGGAAGATGTCGCTGAAATATCGGATCTCGGAGCCGGCGAGGATCTGCTCGTAGAGCGCGCGCGGGATCACTTCGTCCGCGGCGCGAAGCTCGACTCCGTGGGGTGCAAGGAACGCGAGCTTCTGCGGCGAGTAACTCCAGACGCGAACCGGGTGCCCTGCCCTTCGCATCGAGGCCGTTGCGGCGATCAAGCCAGGATGCCGTGCGGTTTCGGAAAGAACTTCGTAGAAGCAGTGAATTTGAGGCAGCGCCGCGCTGCTCGTCGAGGTGGCGTTGAATTCGCGCGTCGAACGCGCGCGACAACTCGAGCCGCTGCTTCGGCCAATCGGCCGCGCGCAGAAACGGCGCGAGCGTCAGGAACCGTCCTGCGGGATCACTGCCCAGCGGACACCCGCCCGAAGATATCGCAGGGGTATTCCGTCTTGGTTGCGCTTTTGGCCCGAAATCTTGCGTTCAATTCCATGCAGGAGATCGGCTCACCATTCCAAAGAACGTCCCCCTCCTTGGTGACGAAGATGTCCGGGTTGGCGTCCGACTCCGGTGAGCACGCCGCAAGAGCGATCACGAGGATTGTCGCGAGTGCCCCAAGCATTTCCGTCGGAGGCCCCTACTTTTTCCGCGCTTTCCGCGCCGCGTAGCGGGCGTCGCGCTCCTTCTTGCGCTCGATATCCGCCGCGGCTTTGCGCACGGCGGCCGCGGCCGCTTCGACCTCCTGCGCTTTTTGCGCAGCTTCACGCGCCTTCACTCTGGCCGCCTCTTCCTCGGCCGCGGCGATCTCTTTTCGTCTTCGCCTCGGCCGCTCGCTGCGCCTTGCGCTCCACCGCGCGTGCATCGCGAGCCTCGCTTGTCTTCACGCGGGCCGCCTGGCGTTCGGCAAACTTCGGATCGTTCGCCGGCGCCTTTGCGCGCGCCGCTTCGAGCTGGGCCTGCTTGGCTTTTGCAGCCTGCTCGCGCCGTTCCTCCAAGGTGGGTTCTTTGAAACCTTTCATCGAACGCTCTTTCCAATCGTAAGACATTAGGCCGGGATGCCTTTCGGCAGATCGAACATGCCGGTCTGAAGCGTGTCGAAGTAGCTCAAGCACTTCTTCGCTCTTGACGATGTCGGCGTATTTGGCGCCGAGATCGCAGAGCGTCATCGCGTGGCTCGCCTGACTGCGATCGAAGCAACCCTCTTCCACCATCGCCACCCGGTAATTGTAGCTGAAGGCATCGACGACGGTCGCGCGCACGCAGCCCGACGTCGTCGTGCCGGTGACGATGACGCTGTCGCATTGGAGCTGCGTCAGGTAGCCGGTCATCGGCGTGCCGAAGAAGCCCGGACGGCTTCTGCTTGTAGATGACGAGGTCCTTCGCGGACGGTGCGATCTCATCGACGATGTCGTAGCCGTTGCGGTTGCTCGCGGTCTTGGGCGTTTCCAGGCTGCGCGTGTTCTTGCGCGACCAGCCGCCCGAGTCCCACATGTCCGGACGCCGGACGCCGGTGGTGTAGATCACCGGAAGCTGCTTGTCGTGCGCCTTGTCGATCAGCTTCTTGATGTGGCCGATCGCATCCCAGGATTCCGCGCCGCAGGAATTCCGCCAGCGCTTGATCGACTCGAGGATCGGCTCGCCCGGCTTGTCGCCGGTGAAGGCATAGCTCACGTCGATGACGAGGAGCGCCGGCCGCTTGCCGAAGCCCGCGCGCGCGCCGTAGCCGGCCGCCGAGAAGACGGCCTTGTCGCGGTCGGTGAGAAATTGGTTCCAGATCGGTTCGGACATTTCAGTTCCCCAGTTCGGATAGTCAACTATAGCGGTCTTCTTTCCACGGATCGCCTTCGTTGTGATAGCCGCGGACTTCCCAGAAGCCGGGCTTGTCCTCTTCGGCGAACTCGATCCGCGTCACCCATTTGGCGCTCTTCCAGAAGTACCAGTCGGGGATCACCACACGCACCGGTCCGCCATGATCGCGCTCGAGCGGCTTTCCCTCCCATGTGGCAGCGAGCAGCACGTTGGGCTCTTCGAACACCTTGCGCGTCACGTTGGTGGTGTAGCCGTCATAGGCGTGGAAGATCACGTGCTTCGCGTCCGGCTTCGGCTTGACCAGCTCCATCAGGTGGCGCGCCGAGACGCCGCGCCAATGGTTGTCGTAGCGGCTCCATTGCGTGACGCAGTGGATGTCGGAGAGGAATTCTTCCTGCGGCAGCGCCATGAATTCTTCGAGCGACCAGACCATCGGGTTCTCGACCAGCCCGTCGACGGTCAGGCGCCACGCGCGCGGCTGAATGTTCGGCTGCACGCCGAGATCGAGCACCGGCCAGTTCTTCACTTCCTTTTGACCCGGCGGCAGGCGATTGACGTGGCCGAAATCCGGCCGGCCGGTGAGGAGACGGCCGTCCTTCGCCCATTCCTGCTTCGTGCGGATGAGCTTGTCCTTGATCCGCCCTTCGTCGTTGTCGTCGGCCATCGCTTAACCCTTCGCGCGGAGGAGGCGGGCTTTGTCGCGGGCCCAGTCGCGCTGCTTCGAGGTCTCGCGCTTGTCGTGCAGCTTCTTGCCCTTGGCGATGCCAAGCTCGACCTTGGCGATACCTCTCGGGTTGAAATAGACCTTCAGCGGCACGAGCGTCATGCCTTCGCGCTGAACGGCGGCGGCGAGACGGCGCGCCTGGGTGCGGTGCACCAGCAGCTTCCGGGTCCGCCGCGGCTCATGGTTAAAGCGGTTCGCCATCAGGTATTCGGGGATATAGGCGTTCACCAGAAAGAGCTCGCCGTCCTTCGCCATGGCGTAGGACTCGCCGATATTGGCCTTGCCGGTGCGCAGGCTCTTCACCTCGCTGCCCGCGAGCATGAGCCCCGCCTCGAGCGTGGATTCAATAAAGTAGAGATGACGCGCCTTGCGGTTGTCGGCGACGATCTTCTGACCGTCGTCCTTCTTCTTGGCCATGATCAGGCGTTGAGCAGCTTCGCGTGCGCCATCGCCGCCCGGACGGTCTCGCGCCCCTTGCCGGACATCGGGACGATCGGAAGGCGGACCTCCTCGTCGCAGAGGCCGAGGAGAGAGGCGGCATATTTGGTGGGCGCCGGGCTCGCCTCGCAGAACAACGCATCGTGAAGGGCCATCAGCCGGTCCTGGATCGCAAGCGCCTTGGCATAGTTGCCGGCGGCGCAGGCGTCCTGGAACTCCGCCGAGGCGCGCGGGGCGACGTTCGACGTGACCGAGATGCAGCCCACCCCGCCATGCGCGTTGAAGCCCAGGGCGGTCGCGTCGTCGCCCGAGAGACGGACGAAGCTCTTGGGGAGCGCATCGCGGTCGCGGCTCGCGCGGGCGAGGTTCCCGGTCGCGTCCTTGACGCCGACGATGTTCGGGATCTTGGCGAGCTTCGCCATCGTCTCGACGCGCGATCTCCACGATGGAGCGGCCGGGGATGTTGTAGAGCACGATCGGTAGATCGACCGCCTCGGCGATGGCGGCGAAGTGGCGGTAGAGGCCGTCCTGGGTGGGCTTGTTGTAGTAGGGCGCGACCGAGAGGGCCGCATCGGCGCCGACCTGCTTCGCGTGGCGGGTCAGCTCGATGGCCTCGCGGGTGGAATTCGACCCGGCGCCGGCGATGACCGGCACCCGGCCGCGCGCCGTTTCGACGCACAGCTCCACGACCCGCATGTGCTCCTTGTGGCTGAGGGTGGGCGACTCACCGGTGGTGCCGACCGGAACCAGCCCCTTGGTTCCCTCCGCGATCTGCCATTCGACCAGCCGCTTGAAGGCCGGCTCATCGAACTCGCCGTTCTTGAACGGCGTAATGAGGGCGGTGATGGAACCCTTGAGACGCTCGACTGCTGGTGACATTTACCTATCCTGGACGAATTCGAAGACCGCGCGCGCGTTATACGACAAGGTGGTTTTGGGTCGCGGCTTGCTGTGGCACAAATGTAGATCGGATTCACTTTCACGGGAATAGTGTGGCCTTAGACGACGGCCGTTGTTAAATTTGAAACGACTCCCGCGATTTGGTCGGGGGGGCAAAGAACTTCAAGATTAGCAGGCAAGCATGAGTTCGCGGCGTAACCTCCGGGCGGCAGGACGTTGGATTCTACCCGCAGTCATTTTTGTCGCAGCGGGCTCTACTCCACCCCTTCACGCGCAATCTGAACCTGCGACGGCCCGAAGTCGGCGCCGAGCGGAGTTGGCTCTGGCCCGAGCCGCTGCGGCCCGGATGGCTGCTCCTGCTGCCGATCGCACCAGCACCCGCGCCGCAGAGTGGCCCGGTGTTCGACGCACCCGACATGCCCGGCGTGCGGATGATGGCCCCGATCCCGGACGCATCGTCCGCGCCGGTGATACAGCACGTACCGAGCGCGGCAACGAGACGATCGTGCCCGGCGCGCAGCAGACGGTTCTTCCCGCGAGCCCTGAGACGCCCGCCGCCATTGTGCCGGCAAGCATCACACAGCCGCCGACGGCTCCCGCTCCGACCACGGCGGGATCGGTGTTCGACGCACCCAACATGCCGGGCGTGCGCATGATGGCGCCGATCCCGGACAACCAGCCGGTCGTCACCAGTCCGACGGCCGTCTCAACGCCCATCCCGACGCCGCGGCCGTCATCGACTTCGACGGCGAACCGTGGGCTTCTCGATCAGACCGTCACCGCGGCGAAGAACGGCGAGTGGACGCGCGCGACGAACCTCGCGGTTCAGACAGGCAGCCGCCCGGCGCAGTTGTTCGTCGAGTGGCTCTATCTTAGCGACGCAGGCACCGACGCGACCTTCGGCCAACTGAGCGCATTCCTGAGTGCGCACCCGAACTGGCCGCGCCGCGAGGCTATGCTCACGAATGCCGAAGAAGCGATGCCGGCCGATGTCGATCCGCAGGCTGGTGGTCGAGTGGTACGGCGACCGCGAGCCGCTCACGCCGATGGGCATGATCCGTCTCGGCGAAGCGCATCTCGTCTCCGGCAACCGCGAACGCGGAATCGAATTGATCCGCAAGGCGTGGTGCGAGGATTCCTTCAGTGCATCGGAAGAGGACGCGATCCTCGGCGCTCATGGCGACATCCTGCGCGATCAAGATCATCGCGCGAGGCTGGACCAGCGCCTTTCGGTCGACGACATCGCGGCCGCGCGGCGTCAGATCGCACGCGTCGACGGAACGTCGCGGCAAGTGGCCGACGCGCGTCTCAAGATCAAGAGCGGCCCGGATGCGGTCGCGAGCATCATGGCGTCGTTGCCCGCGGAGCTGCATGCCAATCGCGGGCTCCTGCACGATGCATCGCGCGCCTATCGCCGCCGCGACAGGGACGAAGAGGCGTATCAGATCCTGCTGAAGACGCCGGCCGACAGCATCGTCGCCAATTCGCCCGAAGGCTGGTGGAGCGAACGCCAGACACTGACGCGCGACGCGCTGAGGGATAAGCGCTACCAGCTCGCCTATGACATCGCGTCCCGGCACGGGCTGCAGTCGGGCGCGGGATTTGCGGATGCGGAATTCCTCTCGGGCTGGATCGCGCTGCGCTTCCTGAACAAGCCGGACGCGGCGCTGAAGCATTTCCAGCGTCTCGCAAACGGCGTCAGCCTGCCGATCAGCATCGCGCGGGGATGGTACTGGTCGGGCCGCGCCGAGGAAGCGCTGCAGCATCCGAACGAGGCGATCGCGCATTACCGCAAGGCGGCCGACAACGCCGAGACGTTCTATGGCCAGCTCGCGCTCGCGCGGATCGAGGAGACGCCGGTGCTCCGGCTCTCGGCAACCGCGCACACGCCGACGCGCGCCGATCAGGCCGCGTTCGATGCCGATGAACGCGTCGGCGTCATCCGGATCCTGAGCCAGGCCAAAGACCGGAACCTCGCGCGGGTCTTTGCGGTCAGGATGGCGAACGATCAGCCCGCCGATCCGAAGAGGCTCGAGCTGTTGGCGCAACTGATGATCGCAGCAAGGCGACCCGGCGATGGGCGTGCGCGTCGCCAAGCTCGCGAGCTACAACGGCGTGATGCTGCTGCCGCACCTGGCGCCGGTGGTCACGCTGCCGCGGTTCCCTGGGACCGCCGCGGGTCCAGACCCGGCGCTCGTGTTGGGCATCACGCGGCAGGAGAGCGAGTTCGATCCTGCGGTCGTGAGCTCGGCCGGCGCGCGCGGTCTGATGCAGCTGATGCCGGCGACCGCACGGCAGGCGGCGAGCATGAACCGCCTGGGCTTCAAGCTGAGCGATCTGACCAGCAACCCGCGCTACAACATGCAGCTCGGCATGGTGACGCTGGACGATTACCTCGCCTATTGGGGCGACTCTTACGTGCTGGCGATCGCCTCGTACAACGCGGGCCCGAGCAATGTGCGCAAATGGGTCGAGGCGAACGGCGATCCGCGCGATTCATCGGTGGATCCGATCGACTGGATCGAGATGATCCCGTTCTCGGAGACGCGGAACTATGTGCAGCGCGTGCTCGAGAACATCGAGATTTATCGGAACCGCTTGAGCGGAAGCGACCAGCGGCTCACGATCCTGGCGGATCTGTACCGGCCGAAGCTGCCCAACCGCGTTGTGGTGAAGGAACAGGCGCCCCCGGCGACGGAAGTTCCGATCCCGGTGCCGCGGCCCGGCGCGACCGCGCTGCAGTAGTCAGCAGCAGGCTGGCGTTAGGCGGCCAGCCACTTGCGCGCCTGGCGCTGCGCTTCGGCGATCTCTTCGGCGCTCATCTCGCTGGAAATCTGGGCACGCCATTTGCGCGCTTCGTTCACGCCCTTCATGGCGGCGAGATTGAACCATTTGTGGGCCGCGACGTAATCCACGTGGACACCCTGCCCCGTCGAGTACGCCAACCCCAAATTGTACAGCGCTTCGGCGCGGCCCTTGCGCGCTTCGGCTTCGAACTGCGTCAGCTCATCGAAATCGGCGATGGCCATGCGCGTAATCTCCCCTCTAACAAACACCGGCAATCCCACCGGCACTCATCGGGCAGATGCGAGTTTCTCTGCATTCCCACCCGACAGCGAGATGATCGAGTGATCGTGCTAAAGGGGAGTTAACGTTGAGAGGCGGTTTCCTTAACGCGCGTTAAGCGTTTTCGAGCCGCGGCAAATCAGGAAGCGGGGCGCGCGCGCTGTCCGAACAGGATCTTGGATGCGACCGGATCCTGGCCGATCTGATAATTGGGATCGCGCAAATATTCGCCGACGATACGGCCGCGTTGCACGGCGGGACGCGCGGCGATCCGCTCATGCCATGCCTTCACGTGCGGGAAGTCGTCGAGGTTCTGTCCCTGCCGCTTCCAATTGCGCGACCATGTCCACGAGGCGATATCGGCGATCGAATAGCGGCCCGCGAGATAGTCGCGATCGGCAAGGCGCGCGTTCATCACGCCGTAGAGCCGGTTCACTTCGTCGGTGTAGCGCGCGATCGCATAGGGGATCTGTTCGGGGGCATCGCCGCGGAAGTGATGCGCCTGCCCCGCCATCGGTCCGAGACCGCCGACCTGCCAGAAGAGCCACTGATCGACCTCGACCCGGCCGCGTTCGTCCTTGGGATAGAACTTGCCGGTCTTGCGCCCGAGATATTGAAGGATGGCGCCGGACTCGAAGATGGCGATCGGTTTCCCGTTGGGACCGTCGGGATCGACGATGGCCGGGATGCGGTTGTTGGGCGAGATGCTGAGGAAGTCGGGCGCGAACTGCTCGCCGCGGTTGATGTTGACCGGCTTCATCTCATAGGGGAGCCGGCACTCCTCGAGCATGATGCTGATCTTCAGCCCGTTGGATGTCGGCCAGAAATAGAGCTCGATCGGCCGCGGTTTGACCCGCTTGGAGGTGGGTGTCTTCTTGCGGGGCGCGGCCTTCTTGGCGGGCGCAGCGCGGCGCTTGGTCTTCTTCTTGGACGCGGCCATGGAGTCTCCCCCGGCGAAGTTCGGCGGGCGGGAGACTTAGCCGGTTCGCCGCTTCTGCGGCAATCCAGGGCAATGCGGGGATTTTTTGGGAATTCAGAGAGGGGCCGGCAGGCCGCGGTCCGCCGAAAAAGCAAACCGCGGCCTTGCCTTTGCCACTCGAAGACGCCCGGAAAGCGGGCGTCTCGGGAAACGGCGCGGTCAGCGTAACCTTGCTAAGCGCCGCTCATATGGCTTCGGGTTAGCCGACTATTTCCGTTTTGCTTTCCGCTTTTTCTTCTTCACGGCTTTCTTCTTCGACGTTTTGCGCGCGGCCTTCTTCGCCGCCATCTTGCGCACTGTAGTGGCTTTCTTTCTTCTCTTCGGCATTGAAACGACTCCCTTTAGAGTTTGAGAGGGCGCAACACGCGTCCCCCAAAAACAGCAAGAATATGAGTGGGTTAGGTTAACGAAGCAATAGCCGGGGCAAGCGGCGCTTGTGCGGCGAAATCGACGCACAATCAGAAAAGCCTTTATTCATATGTGTTTTTCGCACTTCGTCCGTGTACAGACGAAATTCGCTGGATTCTCGCTTGACAAAGTTCGAAAACTGGAAATTTGGACAGATTGCGCGAATCACCCCTCGTCGGGGAGACCAAGACGACGCTTCAGAATGGCGGTGACGGACTGCGGATTGGCTTTGCCTTGCGTCGCCTTCATCACCTGACCGACGAACCACGACGCCATTTTCGGTTTCGCTCTTGCTTCCGCCGCTTTGTCGGGATTTGCGGCGATCACTTGATCGACAGCGGCTTCGATCGCGCTTTCATCGGTGACCTGCTTCATGCCGCGCGCATCGACGATCTTGCTGCGCGGCGCGCCGGTGCTCTCTTTCCACTCAATATCCAGCACATCCTTGGCGATTTTGCTCGATATCTGGTTGTCGGCGATCATCATCACGATCTCGGCGTTCGCTTTCGCGCTCACCGGACCGGTCGCAACGGTGAGGCTCGCGCGATTGAGGCGACCGAAATACTCATTGATCAGCCAGTTTGCCGCAGCCTTCGGTTCCGCACCGGCTTTCAACATCTCGTCGAAGTAGTCCGCGGTCTCTTTCTCGGCGACAAGAACCGAGGAATCGTAAGCCGATAGACCAAGCGCGATGTAGCGCGCCTTCTTCTGATCGGGGAGTTCGGGAAGCGCACGCGCGATGTCGTCGACGAAGGCCTGATCGATGACGAGAGGCAAAAGATCGGGGTCGGGAAAGTAGCGATAATCGTGCGCTTCTTCCTTGGAGCGCATGGGGCGGGTCTCACCGGTCCGTGAATCGAACAGCCGCGTTTCCTGTTTGATCGATCCGCCGCCTTCGAGGATCTCGATCTGACGGCGGGCCTCGTACTCGACCGCCTGCACGATGAAGCGCATCGAGTTGATGTTCTTGATTTCGCAACGAGTTCCAAGATTTGCGCCGGGCTTGCGCACCGAGACATTGACGTCGGCGCGCATGGAACCTTCTTCCATGTTGCCGTCGCAGGTGCCGAGATAGCGCAGGATCGAACGCATCTTGCGCAGGAACTCGGCCGCTTCTTCGGCCGAGCGAAGGTCGGGGCGGCTGACGATCTCCATCAAGGCGACGCCCGCGCGGTTGAGATCGACATAGGTGTAGTCGGGATGCTGATCGTGGATGCTCTTGCCGGCATCCTGCTCGAGATGAAGGCGCTCGATGCCGACCTTGACCGTGTCGCCCTGCGGCATGTCGACGATGAGTTCGCCTTCACCGACAACCGGCTGCTTGTACTGCGAGATTTGATAGCCGGGCGGGAGATCGGGATAGAAATAGTTCTTCCGGTCGAACACCGAACGCAGATTGATCTTCGCTTTCAGTCCGAGGCCGGTCTTGACCGCCTGTTCGACGCAATAGCGGTTGATCACCGGCAGCATGCCCGGCATCGCGGCATCGACGAGGCTGACCTGCGAATTGGGTTCGGCGCCGAACGCGGTCGAGGCGCCGGAGAACAATTTCGACTTGGAGGAGACCTGGGCGTGGACTTCCATGCCGATGACCACTTCCCAGCGGCCGGTCATGCCCTCGATCAGCTTCGATCTCGGCTGCGGCGTGCTCATGGCGTCGTCCACCAGGCGTGCGGCTTGCTGCGGAAATCGGCGGCGATCTCGATCGCGCGGCCGGCTCTCAGCACGGTTGCTTCGTCGAAGGCTTTGCCGATCACCTGAAGGCCCAGCGGAAGTCCGTCGCTCGAAAGGCCGGCCGGCACCGAGAGGCCCGGCAGGCCCGCGAGATTGAGCGGCACCGTGAACACGTCGGTCAGATACATCGAGACCGGATCGGCGGTCTTCTCGCCGAGCGCGAACGCGGTGCACGGCGTGATCGGCGCAAGCAGGATGTCGCAGCGCTTGAAGGCGTCGGTGAAGTCGCGCGCGATCAGGTTGCGCACTCTCTGCGCGCGCAAATAATAGGCGTCGTAATATCCGGCCGACAGAACATAGGTGCCGATCATGATGCGGCGGAGGACTTCGCGGCCGAAGCCTTCGGCGCGGCTCTTCTCGTAGAGGTCGATCAGATCGTTCGCGTGCTCGGTGCGGCGTCCGTAGCGCACGCCGTCGTAGCGCGCGAGATTGGACGAGGCTTCCGCCGGCGCCACGATGTAGTAGGCCGCGAGCGCATATTTTGTGTGCGGGAGACTGACCTCGACGATCTCCGCGCCTTGCGCCTTCAGCCACTCCGCACCCTTGGCCCACAGCGCATCGATCTCGGACGGCGCGCCGTCGACGCGATATTCCTTGGGGATGCCGACGCGGAGACCTTTCACGCCGGCATTCAGACCGCGCTTCGTAATCGGGCACGGGAATATCGGCGCTCGTGGAATCCATCGCGTCATGGCTCGCCATGACCTTGAGCAGGATCGCGGCGTCGGTGACCGTGCGCGTCATCGGCCCGGCCTGATCGAGCGATGAGGCGTAGGCCACGATCCCCCAGCGCGAGCAGCGGCCGTAGGTCGGCTTCAGTCCGACGGTGCCCGTCATGGCGGCGGGCTGGCGGATCGAGCCGCCCGTATCGGTGCCGGTCGCGGCGAGCGCGAGATTGGCCGCAACGGCCGCAGCCGAACCGCCCGACGAGCCGCCGGGGACGAGATCGCTGTTGCTGCCGCGCGCGCGCCAGGGATTGATCGCGGGACCGAAATGGCTGCTCTCGTTCGACGAGCCCATGGCGAATTCGTCGAGATTGGTCTTGCCGAGCATCACCGCGCCCGCATCCCACAGATTGCGCGTGACGGTGGATTCGTAGGTGGGAACGAAATTCTCCAGGAACCGGCTCGCGGCCGTGGTGCGGACGCCCTTGGTGCAGAAGAGGTCCTTGACGGCGAGCGGCAGGCCTTCGAGCGGCCGCGCGTCGCGCCGCGCGATGCGGCTGTCCGATATGTCCGCGGCGGACAACGCGTGGTCGGGCGTCTCGGTGATGAATGCGTTGAGCCGGCGCCCCGATGTGATCGCCGAGACGTGGGAAGCGGCCAGCTCGCGGGCGGAGATCGCTTTGCTGCGGATCGCCTCGCGGGCTTCGGCGAGCGTGAACGCGGTGGGATCGGATGCGAATGCCATCACTCGACGACCTTGGGCACCACGAAGAAATGCCCTTCGGATTGCGGCGCGTTCTTCATCAGGTCTTCGGCATAGCCGCCATCGGTGACGACGTCCTCGCGCATCCGCAAGCGCTGCTCGACCACGCTCGTCATCGGCGGAACGTTCTCGCAGTCCACTTCCGAGAGCTGCTCGACCCAGGCGAGCAGCGCGTTCAGCTCCGCCTCCATCCCGGCGGCTTGCGCATCGTCCATGGCGATGCGCGCCAGCTTGGCGATACGCAGGACGGTGTCTTTGTCGACGGACATAGTTGCTTCGATTGCGCCTTGATCGTGCTAACTCTTGCTAGCAATCGTGCCCAAAGCTGGCAAGCGCACCAAGTCTCGATGATTAAGACCGATCTTTCCGAGCTCAAGGCCGTGCTCCGACCGGGTCAGCGCCTGATGGGGCTCGACCTTGGGGAGAAGACGATCGGCCTGGCGCTTTCCGACACACTGCTGACGGTCGCCACGCCGTTTCAGACCCTGAAACGGGGGAAGTTCACGGCAGACGCGGCGGCGCTGGGCGCGCTGATCGCGGAGCATGGCGTGGGGGGACTGATCGTCGGGCTGCCGCTGAACATGGACGGGTCCGAGGGGCCCTCGGCACAGTCCGCCCGCGCGTTTGGCCGGAACTTCGAGAAGGTCTCCGACTGCCCCCTCGCGTTCATGGACGAGCGGCTTTCGACGGCGGCCGTGACGCGGACGCTGCTCGAGGCCGATACTTCGCGCCGGAGGCGAAGCGAGGTCGTGGACAAGATGGCCGCGGCCTATATTCTGCAGGCCGCGCTCGACCGCATGCGGCACTTGCCCCCTCACCCGTAGACTCCTATAAGCCCAGCTTTAATGCCCCAGCTGCGCCACGTCACTTCGATCAACGATCTCACGGTGGATGAGATCGAAACGGTCTTTTCGCTCGCGCAGCGCTACCTGAAGGATTTGCGCGATCCCGACGTGCCGCATCGCATCGGCCGCTCGATCAGCGATGCTCAAGGTTCCATCCTCGCCAGCCTGTTCTACGAGCCGAGCACGCGGACCCGGCTCTCGTTCGAGAGCGCGATGCTGCGTCTGGGCGGCAAGTCGATCAGCAGCGCCGATCCCGCGACCAGCTCGGCCGCGAAAGGCGAAAGCCTCGCCGATACGGTTCGCGTGGCCTCGAACTATGCGGACGTGCTCGTCATCCGCCACCCTCGGGACGGTGCGGTGAAGCTTGCCGCGACCTATGCCAGCGTTCCGGTCATCAATGGCGGCGACGGCGCGCACGAGCACCCGACCCAGACGCTGTGCGATCTTTTCACGCTGGTGCAGGAGGGCAAGAACCTCAAGCATCTCAACGTGGCGATCCAGGGCGATCTCAAGGGCAGCCGCACGATCCATTCCTTCGTCTATGCGCTCGCCCGTTTCAGCGCCAACATCATGCTGATGCCGGCCAAGGGCATGGAGCTGCCCCATCACGTCGACTGGCGGCTCAAGAACGAGTTCAACTGCCGCATGCTGCCGCGCACGCGCAGCGAGAAGGACAACGCCTCGGTCGATGCGGTTTATGTCACCTCCGACAAGCCGCACCAGCTTTCGCTGATCTCCGACGTCGACACCAAGGTGAAGAAGGGGATCGATGCGATGTACGTCACGCGGTTCCAGAAGGAACGCTGGACGGACAAGACCCAGGACTATCCGACGATCGACTCGCGGTTCCTGAAGGACCGGAAATTCTCGAAGACGAGTCTGCTGCATCCCCTGCCCCGCGTGGGCGAGCTCGACATCTCGCTCGACAGCGATCCGAGGGCCGCCTATTTCCGGCAGGCCGCCTATGGCGTGCCCATCCGCATGGCGCTGATCGCGTCGATCCTGGGCTTCGGCCGCGAGCGCGCGCTCAAACGCTATGACGGCGGTTTCAGACCGGACGACCGGATGTTCTACGATCAGTTGCCGGCGCTCGGCATACGTTGCGCCAACAAGAACTGCATCGTGCATGATGCGGCGGAGGGCAAATACGCGCGGAACCGGTTCCAGATCATCGCCGGGTCCTTACCCCGGCTCAGATGCTACTACTGCGAGACCGATATCGAGAATTTCGCCATCGCCAACAAGAAGACCAAGCATTACGACATGGACCCGGCGCAATTGCGTGCCACACTCGACAAACACGAACGCGAGATCCTGATCTTTGCCCACGCGACCGATGCCGAAGCGGCGGGGTTTTCCCTTCCCAAGCGCCGCCGCAAAGCGGCAAGCGCGTGATCACTTATGATTCAAACGCTGGCCCTCATCCGCTGGGAGAGCCCTGAAACCTTTTACATCCTGGGCGCCGCGTTCCTGGCGGCCTATTTCATCGGCTCCATTCCTTTTGGATTGATCTTCGCGTGGATGTCCGGCGCGGGCGACGTGCGCAAGCTCGGCTCGGGCAGTATCGGCGCGACCAATGTTTTGCGGACCGGCAAGAAGCTGGCCGCGGCCGCAACGGTGCTCTTCGACGGAGGCAAGGGCTTTGTCGCCGTGATGCTGGCTCAGCGACTATCTCGGTCTCGAGCCCTTCGTGGCGGTTGCAGCGCTCGGCGCGTTTATCGGCCACCTGTTTCCGGTGTGGCTCGGCTTCAGAGGCGGCAAGGGCGTTGCGACGTTCATCGGCATCGCGTTCGGGCTCGACTGGGAGGTCGCGTTCTTCACCGCCGCAAGCTGGCTCGTCGTGGCGCGGGCGACACGCTATTCCTCGCTCGCAGCGACTGGTGTCCACGGGACTGACGCCCGTCTATTTCGCGATCTATGGCGAGACGCTGTGGGCCGCGCTGATGACGGTTCTCGCGGTGATGATCTTCGTCGCGCATCGCGCCAACATCGTCCGGCTGATCAGGGGCGAAGAGCCGGGGATCGGCACGCGATGACGACCCGGCGGACGCTGAATGACAGCGAGCGCCTCGCATGGCTGAGACTCGCGCGCACGGAAAGCATCGGACCGGCGAGCTTTGCCGCGCTGATCGCGCGCTTCGGCGATGCGCGCGAGGCGCTGAAGGAAGCGCCTCGACTTGCGCGACGCGGTGGCGCCGCGGGCGAGCTGCGCATTCCGACGGAGGCGGATGCGCGCGCGGAGATCGACGCGCTCGCCGAGCTGGGCGGCCGGCTGATCGCGTCCATCGAACCGGAGTTCCCGACGGGTCTTGCCGTTCTCGATCCGCCGCCGCCCGTCATCTCGGTGCTGGGGCGTCTCGACATACTGGAGCGCGAGATGGTGGCGATCGTGGGCGCACGGAATGCGTCTGCGCTCGGCATCAAGTTCGCCACGCAGCTCGCGCGCGATCTCGGCGAGGCGGGTCTGGTCGTCTCGTCCGGACTCGCGCGCGGGATCGACTCGCGCCGCGCATACAGGTGCGCTCGACAGCGGAACGGTTGCGGTCGTCGCCGGCGGCGTCGACGTGATCTATCCGCCCGAGAACGCGTCGCTCTACGCCAAGATCGCGAAGCAAGGCGCGGTCATCGCCGAACTGCCTCTCCACACCGCCCCGCTCGCTCGCCATTTTCCGCGACGCAACCGCCTCATCTCGGGCCTCGCGCGGGGCGTCGTGGTGGTTGAAGCCGCGGAGCGCTCCGGCTCGCTGATCACCGCCACCTACGCGCTCGAACAGGGGCGCGAGGTGTTCGCGGTCCCCGGTTCCCCGCTCGATCCGCGAGCGCGCGGCGGCAACCGGCTCATCCGCGAGGGCGCGACGCTGACCGAGACCGCGGACGATGTGCTCGCCGTCTTGCGGCCGATCCTTGGACAATCGTTCGGAGAACTGGCGCCGTCCCGGCCTGCTCCTCAATCGCACGCCGACAGCGGACAAGACCGACAGCGTTCGTGCGCTGGTCGAGGAGAAGCTCGGCCCCGCCCCTGTGGAGATCGACGAACTGGTCCGCCAATGCGGGGTCCCGGCTGCCGAAGTTTTGACCATCCTGCTGGAGCTCGAACTCGCGGGACGTGTGCAGCGGCACCCCGGCAATCGGATTGCCTGGCGGTAATTTTGTGATCCGTTCGTCTTGATTTGCAACTTTCGGTTATTACTTACGGCATCGTTACCGTATACTCTACTGTTGGTTGCAACGCCCACGTTGACAGAGCTCCAATCCTTCCCTCAGTCTCCGCGCCGCCGCGCGGGAAGACCCCATTCGAGTCGCGGCCCAGAGACCCTTTACCCCCCGGACCGATGGCCGAACCTGAAAGCGTTGTTGTTGTCGAGTCGCCCGCCAAGGCGAAGACGATCAACAAGTATTTGGGCCGGAATTTCAAGGTCTTGGCGAGCTATGGCCATGTCCGCGACCTGCCTCCCAAGGACGGGTCGGTCGACCCCAATGCCGACTTCAAGATGATCTGGGAGGTGGATGCACGCGCCCAGAAGCGGCTGAAGGACATCGCCGACGCCGTCAAAACGGCCGACCGGCTGATTCTCGCAACCGACCCTGACCGCGAAGGCGAGGCGATTTCCTGGCACGTGCTGGAGGCGCTGCGGCAGCGCAAGGCCCTCGGCAAGACCGAGGTCAAGCGCGTCGTTTTCAATGCGATAACCAAGTCGGCCGTGCTGGACGCGATGGCGCATCCCCGCGAGATCAACGAGGAGTTGGTCGACGCGTATCTCGCTCGCCGTGCGCTCGACTATCTCGTCGGCTTCACGCTGTCGCCGGTGCTGTGGCGGAAGCTGCCCGGCGCGCGCTCGGCGGGCCGCGTGCAATCGGTGGCGCTCCGCCTCGTCTGCGAGCGCGAGCTCGAGATCGAAGCGTTCAAGCCGCAGGAATACTGGTCGGTCGAAGCCGATTTCGGCGCGGCGGCGGGAAATTTCACCGCGCGGCTCATCCGGCTGAACGGCCAGAAGCTCGAAAAGCTGTCGCTCGGCGAGAAGGGCGCGGCCCAGAAGGCCGTCGATACGATCAACGCCGGCCGCTTCACGGTCGGCGAGATCGAGAAGAAGCCGGTCAAGCGGCATCCCTGGCCGCCGTTCATCACCTCGACGCTCCAGCAGGAAGCCTCGCGCAAGCTCGGCTTCTCGGCCTCGCGCACGATGAGGATCGCGCAAGACCTGTATGAGGGCGCCGAGATCGGCGGCGATACGGTCGGCCTCATCACCTATATGCGCACGGACGGCGTCTCGATGGCGGGCGAAGCCATCACCGAGAGCCGGCAGCGTCATCGGCGATCTGCATGGCGACCGCTATGTGCCCAAGGCGCCGCGCGTCTATGCAGTCGAAGGTGAAGAACGCGCAGGAAGCGCACGAGGCGATCCGGCCGACGAGCTTCGCGCGCACGCCGGAGAAGGTCGCGAAGTATCTGGAGTCCGATCATGCGCGGCTCTACGAGCTGATCTGGAAGCGCGCGCTGGCGAGCCAGATGGAATCGGCCGAGCAGGAACGCACATCGGTCGATGTCGTATCGGGCGACGACGCGGCAATGTTGCGCGCCACGGGCACGGTCACGTTGTTCGACGGCTTCCTCAGGCTCTATCAGGAAAGCCGCGACGACGACGGCGACGGCGACGACGGCAGCCTGCCGAAGCTCACGCTGAACGAAGCGCTGAAGCTGCTTGCAGGTGCGCGACGAGCAGCATTTCACCGAGCCGCCGCCGCGCTATTCGGAAGCGAGCCTGGTGAAGAAGCTCGAAGAGCTCGGCATCGGCCGGCCGTCGACCTATGCGAGCATTCTCTCGGTGCTGCGCGATCGCGCCTATGTGAAGTTGGAGCGCGGGCGTTTCGTGCCGGAGCCCAAGGGGCGCATCGTCACCGCGTTCCTGTCGAGCTTCTTCAAGCACTATATCGAGTACGACTTCACCGCGGATCTCGAAGAGAAGCTCGATGAAGTGGCTTCGGGCGAGCTGCCCTGGAAGCAGCTGTTGCGCGATTTCTGGACGAACTTCCACATCGCGACCGAAGAGGCGAAAGAGCTGAAATTCGCCGACGTCGTGACGGCGCTCGACAACATCCTGGGCCCGCACATGTTCCCGACGCGGGATGATGGCGGCGATCCGCGCACATGCCCCACGTGCGGCAACGGACGGCTGGGGCTGAAGCTCGGGCGGTTCGGTGCGTTCATCGGCTGCTCGAACTATCCCGAATGCCGCTTCACGCGGCAGCTCGGACGTGCCGACGAGAACGGCGAAGCGCAACCGCGCGAGCTCGGCATCGATCCGAAATCGGGCGAGATCGTGTCGCTCAAGTCCGGACGTTTTGGTCCTTACGTGCAGTTGGGCGAGCAGGTGAACGGCGAGAAGCCGCCGCGCGCCGGCATTCCCAAGGGCTTCACCGCGGATACGATCGATCTCGAAATGGCGCTGAAGCTGCTCTCGCTGCCGCGCGAAGTGGGCACGCATCCCGAGACGGGCAAGCCGATCATGGCGGGGTTCGGGCGGTTTGGCCCATTTCTCCAACATGACGGCGGGTATGCGTCGCTGGAGTCGCCCGAGGAGGTGTTCACCGTCGGGATCAATCGCGCCGTCACGGTTCTTGCCGAACGCAAGGCCAAAGGCGGCGGGCCGCGCCGCGGCGGCCAGGCGCTGAAAGAGCTCGGCGCGCATCCGCGAGTCCGGCGCGCCGGTCAAGGTGATGAAGGGCAAGTACGGGCCCTATGTCAGCGACGGGAAGCTGAACGCGACCTTGCCGCAAGGATCCGATCCCGGTTCCGTCACCATGGAGGAAGCGGTCGCGCTGCTTGCCGCGCGCGCCGCGAAGGGACCTGGGACGAAGGGCGGCAAGAAAGCCAAAGCCGCCGCCGAACCCGGCGAACCGAAGGCGAAAAAGAAGGCCGAGAACGGCGAAGCGCCGAACGGCGAAAGCAAGCCCAAGCCCAAGCGCAAGGCGAAGCCGAAAAGCCGCCCCGAACTGATCCGCTGATATTTCTGCCGTGCTTGAAGTAGCCTAGCGGCAGCAATCGCGGGCGACGGAGGGCACAATGCGGAGGCGCATCTATGTGGCGGGGCTTGCCGCACTTCTGCTCGGCAGCGCGATGGGGTGTTCTCGCCAGGACGCGTGCCGCCGATGTCGAATGGCGCTCCTATGCCGGCGATCGCGGAAGCAGCAAATACGCGCCACTCGATCAGATCAACAAGGACAATGTCGCGCAGCTGAAGATCGCCTGGCGGCGGCCGACGGTGGACAGCTCGCTGACGGCGAAGAAGCCGGACCTCACGGTTCCGCGCGATCTCCGCGCGACGCCGCTGATGGTCGACGGGACGCTGTTCAGCTCGAACGGCATCGGGCTCGTCGAAGCGTTCCACCCGGCACCGGGACGCACGATCTGGGTTCAGCAGCCGTTCGCGGACGAGCCGGACCAAGGGCTTTCCGGCGACAGCACGCGCAGCGTCGCCTACTGGGCCGAGGGCGACGCGAGCCGGATCTTCGTCGTCCGCGGCGAATATCTGATCGCGCTCGATGCCAAGACCGGGCAAGCCGATTGCCGACATTGGGGCGACGGCGGGCGGGTCAACCTGAAGACGGGTCTGGGCCCGCTCCGGCCACCTAGGTATTCGTCGGCCGGGCCCGCAAGTGTGCGGCGATGTCGTCATGTCGGTGCGTCCGCATGACCGACCGGTCCGCCGGCGCAAGGAGCAGCCGCCCGGCAACGTGCAGGCGTTCGACGTGCGCACGGGCAAGCCGCGCTGGAGTTCCACGTCATCCCGCAGGCCGGGCGAGGTCGGCAACGAGACCTGGGAGAACGATTCGTGGGCATACACCGGCAACACCAACGTGTGGTCGCTGATCAGCGTCGACGAGGAGCTAGGGCTTCGCCTATCTCCCGCTCGTCGAGCCCGACCAACGACATGTTCGGCGGGCATCGGCTCGGCGACAATCTGTTCAGCAGCACGCTGGTCTGCGTGAGGTGCCTCACCGGCGAACGCGTCTGGCATTACCAGACCATCCATCACGATCTGTGGGACTACGATCTGCCGACGGCGCCGATTCTTGCGGACCTCACGGTCGACGGAAGACCGATCAAAGCGGTCATGCAGCTCACGAAGCAGGCGTTCGCGTTCGTGTTCGATCGCACGACCGGCAGAGCCGGTCTGGCCGATCGAAGAGCGGCCGGTGCCGACCGTCGGATATGCCCGGCGAGCGCACGGCGCCGACGCAGCCGTTCCCGACCAAGCCCGCGCCGTTCGAGCGTCAGGGATCGACGGTCGACGACCTGATCGATTTCACGCCGGAGCTGCGCGCCGAAGCGCTCGAGCTCGTCAAGCAATACAAGATCGGTCCGGTGTTCACGCCGCCGTCGGTCAGGACCGACACGATCAAGGGGACCATGCAGCTGCCCGGGTCGGGGGCGGCGCGGACTTGCAGGGCAGCGCGTTCGACCCGGAGACGGACATCTCTACGTGCCGTCGATCACGGCGCCGTTCGTCGCGGATATTCAGACGGGCGATCCGGAGAAGACGAACTGTCGCTTCGTGAAGGGGACGCGCGCGCGGATCGGCGGGCCGCAAGGGTTGCCGTTGTTCAAGCCGCCGTACGGCCGGATCACGGCGATCGACATGAACACGGGCGAGATCGTCTGGACGGTGCCGAACGGCGACGGACCGCGCGACCATCCGGCGAACCGGCACCTCAAGCTGCCGACGCTCGGCTCGCCGGGACGCGCCTCGCCGCTGGTCACCAGGTCGCTGCTCTTCGTCGGCGAAGGCGATCCGATTTCATGGTGCGCGCGGGCACGCCGTTGCCGCCGGAGATGCCGATGGAGATTACGCACCAACTACGGCGCGCCATGAAGTTCCGCGCCTACGACAAGGCGACCGGGGAGGTGGTCTGGGAAATCGAACTGCCGGCGGGCGTGACCGGCGCGCCGATCACGTATATGTTCGAAGGCAAGCAGTACGTCATCGTGCCGATCGGCAGCGCGGACCACGATCCCGAATGGGTCGCGCTCAGTCTGCCGTGATGTGTTGCGAACAACGCCAGGATTAAGCGGCACTATCGAGGTTAACACGCGTGGAGTGACGCGTCGTCACGTTGTCGAGTGCGTTGTTGCGTCGTTGGATGCAGCGTCATCGTTCCACTTTCGACTACAAATCTATTTTGTTTTTGTCACAGTGACTCTTGTTCGCTAAGCCTACGTTATCGCTATGCACGATAGCGAACGCACAACGGACCGGAAAATCGACACCATCGTGAGATGGTACGTCGCGTCATTGCGGCCCACGGCGCACGGTCTGAAAGAACATCTCTCGGAGCGGCGTACGATTGCGGAAGTCCTCGCGCGCCGGCGCTATCTTGAACTCGCACTTGCGTCGCCACGGCGAGCGAGCGTTGCGGACAGGTCGCGCGGTACGTCGTTGCGTGAGCCGCGATCGCGCGCGGCGATCGCTCTCGAGATACGCGCGAGAGCCGCGCGGTATCGCGAACTTGCGAAGTCGCTGCTCGATCCGACGGTTGTCGAAGTCGTCGAAACCTGCGCTCACGAGCTGGAAGCCGAAATTCCCGTCATCGAGAGCCGCAGGCGCGCAGACGAATTCTCACGCGCGAGAGTGAACGGCCTTCAGCAGGCGTCCTTCGGGATGTTCACCGGGACGAGGCCGTAGGCGGGGTGGCGTTCTTCGAAGACGAGGTCGCAATCGAGCGCCTTCAGCGTCGGCGTGTTGTCGAGCGCGTTGGCTTCGATGGCACGCGCGCGCAGCTTCAGATGCGCGAACATCGGGCGCTCATCGTCGGCATCGGACGTGATGGCGCGTGGACGAAGGTTCTTGCCGGGCGCGCGCACCGTGGGAAACATCTTGAGCGCCACCGAGCGGCGCACGTTGCCGCCGATCGTGTAGATGCGCTGCTCCGTTTCGTCGACTTTCACGACGATATCGCAATGCGAGCGCGCGCCGACGCCGAGATGGCGCCGGCGATCGGCAATGGTGCGATAGGCGGGGCGCCGGCTGCTGCACAAGAGATCGCCCGGCAGGATCGGTTCGTCGCCGGGGTCGTACGCGACGTAGGCTGCGTTGGGCGCGCTTCCATCGCGCGCGCGGATGGCCTGATCGATATAGGACCAGTGCGCGATCGCGCGCTGGAATTGGCCGTTGTCGCCGAGGCCCGCTTCGCACATCACCCAGGAGATGAACGCGGCGGACCACGGATCGGCCCAGCGTCCGTTGATGCCCCACGGCTCGCTCCAGGCCTGGTTCTGGCGCGAGATCATCCCGGCGCCTTGCGACGTGACCGCCCAATAGCCCGCGACGGAGGCCGCGACGCGCACGGCTTCCTCTTGCGGGAGACTCGGGAAGCGGAAGCGCCAGCTCGCCGGATCGTACGGCGTGTCATCGTCGTAATTGGTGTAGTCGACGATCGGAAAGCCGAAGAAGCCCCATTCCTGCACGGCGATGTCGACGATGCGTCTGCGCGTTTCGGATAGGGGCATAGAGCGGCAGGCCATCGGGCGGGCGCTCATCTCGCCTGCGGCGCCACGCACGCGCTCCGACGGCGCTGTCACGTCGAGCTGCGCGGACGGCAGAGCGCCCGTAATCCGCGTCACGCGCCAGCTGCGTCGGACGCAATGGCCAAGCCTGCCGTGAGCGCAAGCGCGAAGATGCGAGCCCCCTTCAATGATGTCTCCGGCATCAACTGTTACCGTTCCGCTCTGATCTGGCCGTTCGCGGTCACTTCGAACGCGAAGCGGAACGCCGGCAGATCCTCGCCCGGATGATCGTCCGCGTAGGTGAGCTGCGGGATGCGGAAATTGTTCGGGCTCGTCTCGGTGCCTTTGTAGATGCCGGGATAGAGATCGATGAAGTGCCAGCCGGGCGCGCCCGTCGCCTGCACGAAAATCTCCACGTCGCCCTGGCTGTTAAAGGCGCAGGCGTAGCCGTTGTAGCTGTTGTCGTAGACCATGTGGACGATGTTGGCTGTCTCGGTCCAGCCGATGCCCTTCAGGTGCAGCGTGAATTTCGTGCCGACGGGGCCGCGCTTGACGTCCAGCGGAAGCGCGGTCGCCTTGATGAAATGGGTGCCGAGCTTCTTCGTGGTGGCGCCGGTCTGAACAAACAATCCGTGCGTGCCGCCGAGATCGTCCGGCGTCTTGAACTCGAACTCGATGCGGCCCTGCGCATCGGCCTTCGCTTCGGCGACAGGTATCGCGGACTCCTCCCAACCCTGCCCGCTCATCCGATTGCCGATGACGCGCGTCCAGTTGAGCTTGTAGGTCTGGTTCGGCTGCAGACCTGTCGTGCTCACTTTCACCGGTTCGCCGACGCCGGAGAAATGCGGCGTCGAGACGAGCTCGCCCTGCGGCGGCAGACGCTTCACGCTTTTCTGCGCCTGCAGCTCGGGCGGCGGCGGCAGCACCGGCGGACCGGCGGTGATCGTGAACGGGATCGCCCAGCGCGGACGGTCGGGCTCGGGGTTCTGCTGCATGTTGCGATAGGGGAACGTGAACTCGCCGTGCAGCACTTCGAGGATGTGATCGCCGACATGGCCGGTCGCGGGAATCGTGAACTTCGCCGAGCCGTGCGTCGTCACCGCGGAGAACCAGCCGGTGAAATTGTTGTCGTAGAGCAGCTCCCACGAGCTGAAGAGCGCGCGGTAGCCGATGCCTTTGACGTCGACCGTGATCGGCGTGCCGAGCGGTCCGCTCTTGGGCGAGATGTCGATCGTCATGTCGATCGAATAGGCGACCTGCGTCATCAGGCGGTCGCCCTGCTGCAACAGGATGTCGTGGCCGAAGCCGAAATCCTCGGGCGTCGTGAAGGTCGCGCTCAAGCGGCCCTGCGCGTTGCTCCGCACCTTCGCCATCTCGTAGGCGACGGGAATGAACTCGCGGCCCTTGTATTCGGATTCGGTGACCTTCCAGCGGCCGTTCACGGTCACCCAGACGAGCTGGAATTCCTGATTGGGCGGAAGATCCTGAGCGTTGATGGTGAAGCGCTCGCCGACCTTGCCGTGAACGGGAACGGCATCCATCGTGCCGACATAGCCGTCACGTGCTTCGGCGACTTTCACTTCGCGGCCGAAGGCGGATGCGGGCGCGGCCGAGGCGGGCTCAAGAGCAAGCATCAGCGCGAACATGACACCGGCGAGACCCGCCAGCCGTCCGCTGAGGATCGTCATGAAACGTCTCCTTAAGACTTACTGCTTCTTGGTGTTGGCCGGCGCCATCACGGGATCGCCCGCGATGACCATGAGCTGCGTCGTCGCGCGCGTGAACGGCTCCCACGTCACGACGCTGCCGTCCTGCATGGTCGCGTTGACCTTGTAGCCGAGCGAGCCCGGTCGGGAAGTTTCCGGGGATCGTCCAGAACAGCGACCAGAAGAAATCCGTCGGCGGCATGCCGTGGCCGCCGTAGCGCGCCGGCAGCTTCTGACCGTTGCCCAACTGGACCTCGACGGCTTTGAGATAGTTGCCATCGGCCGGCGTACCGTCGGGCTTCTGCACGCGGATGCGCCACGCGACCGCTTCGCCGCGCTTGTACTGGTTCTGCAGCACGCAGAACGGTCCCTGCTGGCCGTCGAGCGCGTGACGAACGATGTCGCCTTCGAAGAACAGCTTGCCGGCGGGCGTCGTGCGCACCTGCGCATACGCGCCGGAGAATCCGGCGACCAGAATGGAGAGAGCGACTGCAGAAAGCGTGAGCGATCTCATGAGCGTGTCCCCTTGAGCGATTCGAACATGCCGCCGCAACACACGATCATACCCTGGACGAGGCACCCCAGGAAGGGGGCGCTTCCTACCTACCCTACCGGCCCGGAAGGGCAGGCGTCCGGCATGGGAACTGGCGCAGCGGGTCGCCGGGATTCTGGTCATAGTCGACGCCCGTAGGATCGATCAGGGAAACCGACTGCTCGAATTGCAGCGCCGCGAAATCACTGACCGCAGCCGCCGCCTCGATGATGAAAAGCCGACGCTCCATCATGTAGACCGACGCACGGAGCTGACGGTTGTTCGGCATGAAGACGTTGAGCTGGCGGCCGGGAAATCCGGGATCATAAATGCCTTTTTCGCTGAAACGGACCTCGCCCCTCATGCTCAACGTAGCGACGGCGTGGTCCATTTCCTGCTCGTCGATGATCGGTCCGCCGCTGAACTGGACCGCTGTCACCATCAGCCGGTCGGCGCCCTGCTCGAGATAGTACTGGCGCCCCGGCAGGCTCGCGCCGGTTCTGGTCCTGTAGGTTGCTTCGCGCGTCATCGGCGCTCGCGGAAAGATCACCGCGAATCCCGCTTGGCAATTGATGTAGTTCGGCCAGCCGGGCTCATTCTCAGCCTGTGCGCCCTTGGTCGGCGGAACGAACACCAACGCCGACACGGCCAGCATGGCGGCGATACGGGTAATTTTGGACATGGACGGCCTCCCTTTGGCCAGCAGCGGCTGGCTCGTATCCGCCCTATTATGATGGGCGAAGGTCCCGTGGCAACCTGATCGGGCCTTGGGGCGGACAACTTCCCGCGAAAACGAAGCGGGGCCCGAAGGGGCCCCGCTTGCAGTCTGAACGCAACCGGCTCGATCAGTGCTCGAGCGGATTGCCGCGCATCTGGACCTTCACGACCTTGCTGGTGTTGCCCTTGCCGCCTTCGATATGCGCCTGCGAGCGACCCGAGTAGAGCGACCAGATTCCCCGTGCCCTTCCAGCCGCCATTCGCGTCGTCGATGCGGCCGTCGAGATTCTTGGGATAGAAGCTCATCGGATAGGGGACGTGGAGCGGGACCCACTTCTCGTTGACCAGAGCAACCAATCCATCGGACTGGCTGGCGGTGGCGATCGGAACGTCCTTGCCCATGCCGAGGATGTTGTGCTGGTCGACCCAGACGTAATACGGCGCTTCGGCGCTGGCGCCGATCGTGCCGGCCGGAACGTCGAACTCAGGCCCGGGCATCTGATAGAGGCGGAAGCCTTCCGGGCAGAGGTTCTGCATGTCCGCCGCCCCTGGGCCGTTCAGCTTGCCCTTGCAGAGTCTGCGGTCGAAGCCCGCCACGTGACCGCTGGAGAGCACGGACCACAGCACGCCTTCGCTCGAGATGTCCGAGCCGCGCGGGCTGAAGCCGTTCACCGGGGCTTTCGAGTTCTTGTACGGGAATTGATAGAACTCGGTCAGCTGCGTCTTGGGATCGAAGCGCACGACACCGCCCGGGAAGCCCGTGACCGAGCCCCAGATCGAGCCATCGACCGGATTGGGACCGACGCCGTAAAGGCCGGCGACGATCCGCTTGTCCTTCGTCGGATCCGTCGGTGCATCGGGTTCCGTCCAGCCGGCATCGCGCTTGCCGTTGCCGTTGGTGTCGAGCACGAAGGGCGACCAGCCTTGCGAAGCGGCAGCGTCCTTGGTCGCTTCCCACTTCTTCACGTCCAGCCAGCCGATGACGTCGTAATTGCCGCCGGCGCTGAACCACAGAACGTTGTCCTTGTCGAACTGCAGATGATGCGTGTTGAAGCAGAGATCGATCATGTCGATTTTCTGCGTCTTGGGATCATACACTTCGACCTGACGGTTCGACGTGTTCTTCGGATACGCCATCGCGGAGGGATGGTTCGATCCGGCCTTGCAGTAATCCGGCTGCACCATGGCGGGGCGAATTCTCGCCGTCAGCCATACGCGGCCCTTCTCGTCGAACATCGGATTGTGGATGTTCGTGTGGCTGTCCCAGATCGGCTCGTCGCCCCAATACGGCGAGGGCGCGAGGATCCTGTTGTTCCTCGTCGTCGGCGTGTTCGCGTCGCGATATTCCGACTTGATGAAGCCCGCCTTGTTGTCGATGGGATCGAGCCACGGCACGAGGTCGGTGCTCGCTTCCGGCGCGCCGTAGATCAGGCCGTTCGCATTGAGCGTCGGCGTGCGCTTGTCGGTGGCGATCGAGTCGTGGAGATAGATCTTCTCATCCGCCCAGTCCCACAGCGTGACGACGACGTCGCGCGACTTGCCCGTCGGACGCGCCGGATCGGTCTTCGGCAGCTCGCCCTTGGCGATGCGGTCGCTCCAATCGGCGAGGTTCGTCAATTGGCGCTGCACATCGAACTTGCCGAGCTCGTCCATCATGTTGCCGCCGGCCTGACCGGACTGAAGGCGGCGTTCCCAAGCTTCGGCACCGGTTAAATTGCCGAACGAGTGCGGGTACGTGCGGGTCGACAGATCGCCGATCTGATGGCAGTGGATGCAACCGTCGGTCTTGAGGAAGCGGAGCCACTGGCCCTGATCGCGGAGCGCGGTCGGCATGCCGTTGCCGTTGGCGCCCGTGCCGGGGAAGAGATTGGCCGGCGGGACTTTCAGCATCGCGTACCAGTAGATCGCCGGATAGACCTGCGCGGCGGCGGCGCGGTTGGGCGCGACGATCGCGGTGAGGTTCACGTTCTTGCCCGCCGTCGACTTGACCTTCATCGAGTCGACGAGGCCATAGCCGCGAACCCAGATGTCGTAGGTCGCGCGCGCCGGCAGATCGGGGAGGACGTAGCGGCCCTGATCGTCGGTGACGACGATCTTGATGTAACGGGTCGGCAGCTCGCGCGTCTCGGCGATCACCCATACGCCGGCTTCGGGGCCTTTCGCGCTGCGAACCACGCCGCCGATGTCATTGGCGTCGATAGCAACTTGCTGGGCTGCGGCAGGCGTCATCGCCGAGGCGGCGACGAGCGCGGCAAAGCTCGCACCGAGCATGCCGATGGAGGACGTCCTCTTCATCATTGTCTCCTCAAGGGTTTTTAGTGTGAACGCTGCACGCGAAAGGGATACCGGCCAAAGAGAGTCCCCCGGTTCGATCCAAAATTTATCGCAAAACAGGGGCGGTTGCCACGGGGGTTGAGCCTCAGACAGGGGGCGAACTCGGGCATTTGAAACACCTTCTCCTGAAACGCGGAGGGCGGATTCCACAGCCGCGGAACCCGCCCTCCAAACGCTTAGCTAGACCCTCTGGCGCTTACTTCGCGACCGAATCGGGCCTCAGCTGGAAGTGCACCACCTTGCTGGTGTTGCCCTTACCGCCTTCGATGTGCTGCACGGCGCGCGTGGACCAGGTGGACCACAGGCCCTTGCCCTTCCAGCCCGTCGCCGGATCGTCGATGCGGCCGTCCATACCCTTGGCGAAGAAGCCCATCGGATACGGCACGCGCAGGACGAACCACTGGCCGTTCACGACCGCGGCGAGATGCTCGCCGTTGTTGCCGGTCGCGATCGGGATGTCCCGGCCGAGACCCAGCGTGTCGTGCTGATCGACCCAGTTGTAGTACGGCGCTTCCGCGCTCGCACCGGGCTGACCTTCTTCACCTTCGAACTCCGGCCCAGGCATCCGGAAGAGCTTCCAGCCTTCCGGACATGCAGTTCTGCGCATCGGCAGCACCACGGCCCTTGATGTTGTTCGCGTTGCACAGCTTGCGGTCGAAGCTCGCAAGATGTCCGCTGGCGAGCACCGTCCAGACAACGCCATCGCTTGCGATGTCGTTGCCGCGCGGGCTGAAGCCTTGATTGGCCGGAGTCGCCTTGGCGTTCTTCCATGGCACCTCGTAGTACTCGGCCAGGTTCGTCGCGGGATCGAAGCGGGCTACGCCACCCGGGAAGCCGAGCACCGAGCCCCACACGCTGCCGTCCGCCGGATTCGGGCTGACGCCATAGAGTCCGATCACGATGCGCTTGTCCTTCGCCGGATCGACTTGACCGTTCGGCTCGACCCAGCCGGCGTCACGACGCCCGTTGCCGTTGGTGTCGAGAATGAACGGCGCCCAACCCTGCGAGGCCTGCTCGTCCTTGGTCTGATCGAACTTGTTCACGTCGAGCCAGCCGACGACGCCGCTCTGTCCGCCGCCGCTCGAGAACCACAGGATGCCCTTCTTGTCGAATTGCAGGTGGTGCGTCGGGAAGCAGAGATCGACCATGGTCATCTTCTGCGTCTGCGGATCCCACATCTCGACCTGGCGTCCCGAGTTGGTCGTCGGGAACACTTGCGCGGACGGATGATTGGACCCTTGACGGCAGAACGCGGGATTGGCTTGCGGACGAATTCTCGCCGTCAGCCAGAGCCGGCCCTTGCTGTCGATCATGGGATTGTGCGTGTTGGTGTGCGAATCCCAGATCGCCTCGTTGCCCCAATACGCGGAAGCGCCGTAGATCGGATCTTCCTTCGAGGTCGGCGTCTTGGCATCACGATATTCGGTCTTGATCAGACCGGCGGTGTTGTCGACCGGATCGAGATACGGGATCATGTCCGAACTCGCTTCGGTCGCGCCATAGATGCGGCCATGCGCATTGACGCGCGGATTGTTGCGGTCGGTCGCGATCTCGTCATGGAGATACGAGGTGGGCGTGTTCCAGTCCCACTGCGTGACGACGAGGTTGCGCTCACGTCCGGCCGGACGCGGCGGCGTGTTCTTCGGCAGTTCGCCTCTGGCGACGCGATCGGTCCAATCGCCGAACAGCGTCAGCGCGCGCTGCGTGTCGAAGCGGCCGATGGCGTTCATCATCGGACCACTCGCCTGACCCGATTGCAGGCGGCGTTCCCACGCCTCAGCGCTCGAGTTGAAGTGACCGAGTGCTGCCGGGATCGTGCGCGTTGCCTTGTTGCCGATCTGATGGCAGCCGACGCAGCCGTCCGTCTTCACGTTGCGGAACCACATGCCGCGATCGGACATCGCTTGCGCCATGCCGTTGCCGTTCGTGCCGGTGCCGGGGAAGAGGTTCGCGGCCGGCATCTTCAGCATCGCGTACCAGTATTGCGCCGGATAATATTCGGCAGCGGCAGCGCGGCTTGGCGCGGGCACCGCTTTGAGGTCGATGTTGCGGCCGGGGGCGGATTTCTGCTTCGGCGAATCCACCAGCCCATAACCGCGGACCCACACGTCGTAATTCGCGCGCGGCAGATCGGGGATCACATAGCGGCCGCGATCGTCGGTCGTGACGATCTTGATGTAGCGGGTCGGAAGATCCCTCGTCTCGGCAATCACCCAAACGCCGGCCTCGGGGCCGCTCGCGCCGGTCACGACACCGCCGATGTCGTTGTTGTCGATGGCTACTTGCTGTGCAACGGCCGGCGTCATCCATGCGGCAGCAACGAGTGCCGCGAAACTGACGCTCAGCTTACCAACGCTGGCTGATCTTTTCGCCCTCATGATGGTTCCCTCATCGAGTTTGGGTGAAGCATACCTGTATATCTCATTGTAGGCCGAAGAACGAGGCCGGCCGCAACACTAACACGCCATTAGCCAAAAAAGGTCGGGGCGGAGCCATGGTTGTGGATCCGCCCCCTCAACCTTGACTTGACTAAACTTTAGTCCGCCAACGGGTTAGGCCTGAGCTGGAACTTCACCACCTTGCTGGTGTTGCCCTTGCCGCCCTCGATGTGCGGACCCGGCCGGTTGGAATAGGTCGACCACAGACCCTTGCCCTTCCAGCCGCCGTTCGGATCGTCGATTCGGCCGTCCATGCCCTTGGCGAAGAAGCCGATCGGATACGGCACGCGCATCGTCACCCACTTTTCATTGACGAGGGCGAACAACGCATCCGACTGATTGCCGGTCGCGATCGGGATGTTCTTGCCGAGGCCGAGCGTGTCGAACTGATCGACCCAGTCATAGTACGGCGCTTCGACGCTGCCGTCCGAGACCGCCAGACCCTCTGAACTGCGGGCCCGGGAGCGTGTACAGCTTCCAGCCTTCGGGGCAGTGCTTGTAGGTCGCGGCTTCCGGACCGTTCAGCTTGCCCTTGCAGAGCTTGCGATCGAAGCTCGCGAGGTGACCGGATGCCAGCGCCGCCCAGACCACTCCATCGGTGGAGATGTCCATGCCGCGCGGGCTGAAGCCCGAATTCGGATTCCGCGGATCCTTGTACGGAATCTCGTAGACTTCGGTCAGGTTCGTCTTCGGATCGAAACGGGCGACCGTTCCGGGGAAGCCGAGCACCGAGGCCCACACCGAGCCGTCCGCCGGATTCGGCGAAGCGCCGTAGAAGCCCTGCAGCACGCGCTTGTCCTTCGTCGGATCGACCGGCTGGTTCGGTTCGACGAACGCGTCGACCTTGCCGTTGCCGTTGGTGTCGATGATGAACGGCGCCCAGCCCTGCGAAGCTTGTTCGTCGTGGGTCTGGTCCCATTTCTTCATGTCGAACCAGCCGACGACGGGATCGTTCGCGTTGCCGCTCGAGAACCACATCATGCCGTCCTTGTCGAGCTGCAGATGATGCGTCGAGAAGCAGAGATCGATCGGCGTCGCCTTCTTCTCCGCCGGATCATAGACCTCGAGCTGGCGGCGCGAGACTTCCATCGGGAAGACCTTCGCGGAGGGATGGTTCGAGCCAGCGCGGCACCACGCCGGCGTCTGGTTCGGACGAATGCGCGCCGTCAGCCAAACGCGGCCCTTCTCGTCCATCCACGGATTGTGGATGTCGGTGTGGCTGTCCCAGATCGCTTCCGAGCCCCAATAGGGCGACTGGTTGAACTGCGGAAGGCTCTTGGTCGTCGGCGTCTTGGCATCGCGCCATTCGGTCTTGATCAGGCCCGACTTGTTGTCGACGGGATCGAGCCACGGAATGAAGTCCGAGCTCGCTTCCGGCGATCCATAGATCAAACCGTTCGCGTTGACGGTCGGATTGCGGCGGTCGGTCGAGATCTCGTCATGCAGATAGCCCGTGGGCGTGTTCCAGTCCCACTGCGTCACGACGAAGTTGCGGTCTTGACCTGTCGGCCGCTCCGGCTTTGCGAAGGGCAGCTCGCCCTTGGCGACGCGGTCCGTCCAATCGCCGAAATTGCTCAGCGCGCGGGCGGTGTCGAAATTGCCGATGCCATTGACCATCAGCTGGCTCGCCTGACCCGACTGGATGCGGCGTTCCCAAGCTTCGGCGCTGGTATTGAAGTGACCGAGCGAGGCCGGGATCGTGCGCGTCGCGCGGTTGCCGAGCTGGTGGCAGGAGTTGCAGCTGTCCGTCTTCAGGAAGCGCAGCCACTGACCCTGGTCGCGCATCGCAGCGGGGACGCCGTTGCCGGTCGCGCCGGTGCCGGGGAACAGATTGGCCTCGGGGATCTTCAGCATCGCGTACCAATAGATCGCCGGATAATACTCGGCGGCCGCGGCGTCATTCGGCGCCGCCACCGAGCGGAGATTCACCTGACGGCCGATCGCCGATTTCTGCTTGGGCAAATCGACGAGGCCATAGCCGCGAACCCAGATGTCGTAATTGGCGCGGGGGAGATCGGGGATCATGTAACGGCCCTGATCGTCGGTCGCGACGATCTTGATGTAGCGCGTCGGCAGATCGCGGGTTTCCGCGACGACCCAAACGCCGGCTTCCGGACCGCGCGCGCCGGTGACGACGCCGCCGATGCTGGTGGGTTTGACTTGCATGGCGGGCTGCGCTGCCGCGCCCGTCGGCACTGCCATAAACATCGCGGTGCCCATCAGGCTCGCCGCAAACAGACTGACATACGACTTATTCGCCGTGTTCATGCCCCTTGTTCCTTTCATGCCCCGCAGGCTGTCATGGGATTTGAGGATGTTTACATTCGGGCCCGCGCAAAGGCAATAAAACGAGCCTAAAAGTAAGCCGAAGCGCCGCTTATACGTTACCCTCTAAATCGACACAGTTTTGCGACAAATGCCGTGAGAAAAAAACCGAAGCCGGAGCAACGGGCACCCATCACCAAGGATGCGGTCCTCGAATATCTCGCGGCGCATCCCGGCGACACCAAACGCGACCTTGCGAAGGTGTTCAAACTGAAGGGTTCCGAGCGTCACGCGCTCAAGCAAATCCTGAGCGAGCTCAAAGACGAAGGGGTGATCGAACAGGGCCGGAGGAAGTCCTATGTCACCGCCGGCGCACTGCCCGAGGTGGCGGTGCTCGAAATCTTCGGCGAGGACCCGGATGGCGACCTCTTGGGACGGCCGGTCGAATGGAAGCGGGAGGAGCCGCCGCCCTCGGTCCTGATCGTTCCGGGCAAGGACGAGCCCTCGCGGCCCTTGGGGCGGGGCGAACGCGTGCTTGCCCGAATCGCGCGCAGCCACGGACGGCCCCGCGCCGTATGAAGGGCGGATCATCAAGCGGCTGGGCGCGAGCGCGCATCGCGTGCTCGGCGTGCTGGCGCGCCACAACGGCCGCGCCGGCATCGAGCCGATCGACCGCAAGAGCCGTCACACCCTGATGGTCGAGGACCGCGATCTTAACGGCGCGCGCGAAGGCGAGCTCGTGGTCGCCGAGCCTGTCGCCGGACGCGCGTATGGCGTGCCGCGCGCGCGCATCGTCGAGCGCCTGGGCTCGATGAACGAGCCCAAGGCGGTGAGCCTGATCGCGATCCACGCGCACGGCATCCCGACGGATTTTCCGCGCGAGGCTGTCGAGGAGGCCGAGCGCGCGAAGCCGGTGACGAATCTCGCGGGCCGCACGGACTTGCGCAGCACGCCGCTCATCACCATCGATCCCGAAGACGCGCGCGATCACGACGATGCGGTGTGGGCGGGACCCGACACGGACGCCGAGCAACAGAGGCGGACACATCGTCATCGTGGCGATCGCCGATGTCGCGCATTACGTGACGAACGGCTCCGCGCTCGACCGCGAGGCCGAGAAGCGCGGCAACTCGGTCTATTTCCCCGACCGCGTCGTGCCGATGCTGCCGGAGGCATTGTCGGCCGATCTCTGCTCGCTGCGCGAGAACGAGGACCGGCCGTGTCTTGCGGTGCGGATGATTTTCGACGCGCGCGGCGTGAAGCGGCGGCACGAGTTCGTGCGCGGCATCATGCGCTCGGCGGCGCGGCTTACTTATCAGCAGGCGCAGGCGGCGTTCGACGGTAAGCCCGACCAGAAGACGGCGCCGATCCAGGATCGCGTCATGCGGCCGCTGTGGGCGGCGTATCGCACGGTGTCGCTCGCGCGCAATGAGCGCTCGCCGCTCGATCTCGATCTGCCCGAGCGGCGCGTCATCATCGGGACGGATGGAAAAATCCAGTCGATCGCGTTCCGCGAGCGGCTCGAATCGATGCGCCTGATCGAAGAGTTCATGATCATGGCCAATGTGGCGGCTGCCGAGACGCTGGAGCAGGCGAAGCAGCCGCTGATCTATCGCGTGCACGAGGAGCCTTCGAAGGAGAAGCTGCTCGCGTTCTCCGACTATCTGCGCACGATCGGCATTCCGTTCGCCAAGGGCCAGGTGATGAAGCCCGCCGTGTTCAACCGCATCCTCGAACGCGCGCGCGGAACGCCGCATCAGGAGGTGATCAACGACGTCGTGCTGCGCACGCAGGCGCAAGCGGTTTACGACACCAACAATGTCGGACATTTCGGCTTGAACCTCGCGCGGTATGCGCATTTCACCTCGCCGATCCGGCGTTATGCCGATCTCGTCGTGCATCGCGCGCTGATCCGCGCGCGCAATTTCGGCGACGACGGATTGAGCGATGCGCAGGTTGCACGGCTCAAAAGCGTCGCCGACCACATCTCGATGACGGAGCGGCGCGCGATGGCGGCCGAGCGCGATTCGGTCGACCGCTATGTCGCGGCCTATATGCAGGATCGCGTCGGCGCGGTGTTCCAGGGGCGCATCACCGGCGTGACGCGGTTCGGATTGTTCCTGCGCTTGGCCGATACGGGCGCGGAAGGATTGCTGCCGATGCGTTCGCTCGGGTTCGATTTCTTCCGCCACGACGAGAAGCGCCACGCGCTCGTCGGCGAGCGGACGAAGAAGATGTATCGCTTGGGCGAGACGCTCACCGTGCGTTTGGCGGAAGCTGCGCCGCTGACCGGCGGCCTGCGGTTCGAGCTGGCGGAGGATGAAGACAACGCCGCGCCGGTGACGAAGCGCGGCACGTTCCGTGCTCGCAAAGAACGCCGCTGAGGTGATGCAGAACCCGTTCGAGTTCGATCCCGCCGATGCCAAGGGGCCGGTGTTGCGGCCGAAGGATGCGGCGGCGCTGGTCCTGGTGCGCCGGAAGGGCGACGAGGCTCGCGTGCTCATGGGCGAGCGCAGCGCGCGTCATGCGTTCCTGCCGGGGCGATTCGTGTTTCCGGGCGGACGGCTGGATGTCGCCGACCAGCGTCTTGCCGTCGAGACGGACTTGCGGCCCGAGGTCCGCGCCAAGGTCGCCGCGGGCACGACCACGTCACGGGCGCGAGGGTTGGCGCTTGCCGCGGTGCGCGAGACCTTCGAGGAAGCCGGCATCCTCGTGGGGAAGAAAGAGAGCGCCGACGCGCGCACGCGGGCGGCCACCTGGCGGCGCTTCTTCTCTTATGGCGTGTCGCCACGGCTCGAGGCGCTGGATTTTGTCGCCCGCGCGATCACGCCGCCCGGGCCGCCCGCGCCGATTCGACGCCCGCTTCTTCATGGCGGACGCGTCCGAGATCGCGGCCGAGCTGGACCAGTCGAGCGCGAGCGGAGAGCTGCTCAAGCCCGTCTGGCTGACACTCGCCGAAGCGAGAGCGGCCGACGTGCTGCCGATCACGCGCTGCGTCCTGGACGAGGTGGAGGCGCGGCTCAAGGGGGAGCGCGATCCGTCCGGCCCCGTTCCGTTCTTCATTCCGCGGCGCGGAAAGGCTGTGATCCTAGGGCTTTAACCACGAGAATTGAGGTGGGACAAACTGCGCCACCCGGTCACTTGCCCTCAATTTGCCACGGGCCTAGCGCTTTTATGATATTGCTAAAGGTCTGGGCTTTGGGGCAAAACCTCACGGCCTTTGCGGAAACAAAATATGAGGGAGTTCCCGTGACTCGAATTTTCTCTTCTCCGGTGCGCATGCTTATTGCAGCCCTGGCACCGGCAGCGATCATGATGTCCACCGTGGAAATCCATGCCGCCGCGGCGGGCGATTCCAAGAACGGCCAGACGCTGTTCGGCGAGAATTGCGCCGTGTGCCACAGCTTCGCGCGCGGTGAGCCGAACAAGATCGGCCCGAACCTGTTCGGCGTTGTCGGACGTGCGTCCGGCGCGGCACCCGGCTACATGTATTCGCCCGCGGTGATGAACGCGAAGCTGACGTGGGATCAGAAGAACCTGAACGAGTATCTCGCCGGCCCGCAGAAGAAGATCCCGGGAACCAAGATGGGCTTCCCCGGCTTCTCCGATCCGAGCGAGCAGGCGGACGTGATCGCCTATCTCGCGACGTTGAAATAGGCTCCGGCGAAAGCCGAGCCGTTTGTTACCGCCGTCTCGCGTCTTAACGACGCGAGACGGTTTCCTTTTGGCGGTTCCTTTTAGGGGCCGCTTGACAAGAAAAGGCTGCCCGATAGGTTAGCCACCCTTTCGATTTTGGTGAGGAACGTCCTATGGCCAAGCCCACAACGGTCAAGATCAGGCTGAACAGCGAGGCCAACACCGGCTTCTTCTACGTCGCCAAGAAGAACACACGCACCATGACGGAGAAGATGACGGTCAAGAAGTACGACCCGAAAGTGCGCAAGCACGTCGAGTTCAAGGAAGGCAAGATCAAATAGCGTTCTGCTTCCGGCTAACGTCAAACGCGCCCGCGGGCTTTCGTTCGCGGGCGCGTTTCGTTTTGGGGTTTGCGGTATGATTGGCCGCGAGCGGGGTGAAGGAGACGTCCCATGAACGCACCCATCGACTGGAAAGCGGAAGCCAAGAAGATCGCCTTCCGCGACAAGGCGTTCATTGGCGGTGCATTCGTCCCTGCCCTCAGCGGCAAGACCTTCGACTGCATCTCGCCGGTGGACGGACGGCTGCTTGCGCGTGTCGCGTCGTGCGGGCCTGAGGATGTGGATGTGGCGGTGCGCGCCGCGCGGACCGCGTTCGAGAGCGGCGTGTGGGCCGATCAGGCGCCAAAGGCGCGCAAGCGCGTGCTGGTGCGCTTCGCCGATCTGATCGCCAAGAACGCGAACGAGCTTGCGCTGCTCGAAACCCTCGACATGGGGAAACCGATCAGCAATGCGCGCAACGCGGATTTGCGCGCGGTCCCCGAATGCGTGCGCTGGTACGGCGAGGCGCTCGACAAGCTCTATGACGAGATCGCACCGACCGCGAGGACAGCGCTCGCGCTGATCACGCGCGAGCCCTTGGGCGTCGTGGGCGCGGTGGTGCCGTGGAACTATCCGCTGATGATGGCGGCGTGGAAGTTCGCCCCTGCCCTTGCCGCCGGAAACTCCGTCGTGCTGAAGCCGGCCGAACAGTCGCCGCTGTCGGCGTTGCGGGTGGCGGAGCTTGCGGTCGAGGCCGGCATTCCGCCGGGCGTGTTCAACGTGATTCCCGGTTTCGGCGAGAGCGCGGGCCAGGCGCTGGGCCGGCACATGGATGTGGACGCGATCACGTTCACGGGCTCGACCGCGGTCGGCAAGCTGTTCCTGAAATACTCAGGCGAATCAAACATGAAGGCGGTGAGCCTCGAGTGCGGTGGCAAGACGCCGAACATCATCTTCGCGGACGCGCCCGATCTCGACGAGGCGGCGAGCGGCGCGGCCGAGGGCATCTTCTACAACTCGGGCCAGGTGTGCGACGCGGGCTCGCGCCTGCTTGTCGAGGAGACGATCCACGACCGGTTCCTCGAGAAGGTGAAGCAGCACGCGGCCGCCTATCAGCCGGCCGATCCGTTGGACCAGGCGACCAAGATGGGCTCGATGGTGGACGAGACGCAGTTGAAGCGCGTGATGGGCTACATCGCCAAGGGCAAGGAGGAAGGTGCGGCGCTCGCGCTCGGCGGCAAGACAGGTGCGGCAAGAGAGCGGCGGCTTCTATATCGAGCCCACGATCTTCGACCGGGTGGACAATCGCATGACGATCGCGCGCGAGGAGATCTTCGGCCCGGTGCTCGCGACGATCACGTTCAAGACGATGGACGAAGCGGTGAAGCTCGCGAACGAGTTCCTCGTATGGGCTCGAGGCGAATGTGTTCACCAGCGATCTGAGCCGAGCGCACAAGATGGCGCGGGCGCTGAAGGCCGGCGTCGTCACCATCAACACGCGCGACATCGGCGGGATCGAGGTGCCGTTCGGCGGCTACAAGCAGTCGGGGTTCGGGCGCGACCGCTCGCTGCACGCGCTGCGAGAAATACACGCAGCTCAAGTCGACCTATATCAACGTCGGCTGAGCGCGGCGGCGAAGATGCGGTCGAAGAAGGCGAGCGTCCGCGCGTCGCGCGCGTAATCGGGGATCGCGTTGTCGCGGTAATAGGGGGCGGCGAGCATCTTCAGATAGAGCGCGTGGTCGTTGTCGACTTCGCGCACGAACTCCAGCATCTGCTTGAGGTCCGGGAAGCGCGCGACGTCGATATAGCTCGACGTGTCGAAGGAGAGCTGCGCCTGCGGATCGCCGACATAGATCGGGATCGAGTGCGCGAACATCGGATCGACGAGCTTCTCGGTCATGTAGCCGGGCCAGATGCAGTTCTCGACGGCGAGCGTGAATTTGTAGCGGCGGAAGAAGTCGATCTTCCCGGCGACACGGCTCGGCGTCATCGGCACCGTCCAGCCGTTCATCGAGTTCAGATGATGGCCGGCGGAATCGATGGGCTTGTAGGTGTCGAGAGTGCGGAAGATGGCATCGCGAAACGGGACCGGTGCAGGTAGACGAAATTGCAGAAACGGGTCTTCTCGGCCGCGACCTTCTCCCAGTCGGTGTCCGCGCGCTTGATCAGACCTTCGGGCGCGAAGCCCCAGGCGCGATTCTCATAGACCCACAGCGGCAGGCGCAGATGGTTCTCGTGATGGACGAGCGAGGAGAACGTGATCGCGAACTCGCACGAGCTCATGTCGGGCTCGAAATTCTCGCCGGTCATGAAGACGCGCACGAACTTGCCCGGAGCGATCCGCGTCACGGGCGGATGGTTGCGCGGATCGGCGTAGGGGACGAACTGCTTCGAGAAGACGGAATAGAAGACGACTTCCGGCTCTTGCGAGAGCACGAGGTCGTATTTGTCGTAGACGAAGGGGAAGAATCCGCGGAAGTGATCGGGGTGGAAGCCCGGCCAGAACGCCGCGAAGTTCACGCGTATGCAGGTTTCATGCGCCCTCCCCCGCGTTCAGCCTATGCGGCTTCGGCGAGGCGGGAAAGCTGGCTGAGCAGCGCCTTGGCGCCGTCGAGGCGGGATTCGGGCGTGGGCCAGTCGCGCATGACGACGAGCGTCTGATCGGGGCGCACGCGCATCGTGCCGGAATGTTCGGTGATCAGCCGGATGAGGCCGCGCGCATTGGCGAACGCGTTGTTGCGGAAATGGATGGTGGCGCCCTTGGGTCCGGCCTCGATCTTCTCCACCATCGCGACCTGGCAGAGATGCTTGATGGCGACCACCTTGAGCAGATGCTCGACTTCGACCGGGAGCTGACCGAAGCGGTCGATCAGCTCGGCGGCGAAGGAATCGATCTCGCGCGAATCCTTGAGCTCGGCGAGACGGCGATAGAGCGCCATGCGCACGTTGAGGTCCGGCACATAGGAGTCCGGGATGAGCACCGCGGCGCCGAGGCTGATGGTCGGCGACCAGGTGTCGGCGATGTCCTCGCCGCCGCGGCCGGCGCGGAGAGCCGCAACGGCCTCCTCCAGCATGCTCTGATAGAGCTCGATGCCGACCTCGCGCACATGGCCGGACTGCTCGTCGCCCAAGAAGATTGCCGGCGCCGCGCAGATCGAGGTCGTGGCTCGCGACCGAGAAGCCGGCGCCGAGATTGTCGAGCGACTGGAGCACTTGCAGGCGGCGCTGCGCGGAGTCGGTGAGCTTCTTGTCGACGGGCGTCGTGAGATAGGCGTAGGCGCGCTGCTTGGAGCGGCCGATGCGGCCGCGCAATTGATAGAGCTGCGCCAGGCCGAACTGATCGGAGCGGTGCACGATCAGCGTGTTCGCGGTCGGAATGTCGAGGCCGGATTCGACGATGTTGGTCGAGACGAGCACGTCGATCTTGCCGTCGTAGAACGCGGTCATCGCCTCTTCGAGACGCGCGGCGCCGATCTGGCCGTGCGCCGTGGCGGTCTTCACTTCGGGCACCGTCTCCTTGAGGAACTCGAGCGCGCTGCCGAGATCGGCGATGCGCGGCACGACATAGAAGCTCTGCCCGCCGCGATAGTGCTCGCGCAGCAGCGCCTCGCGGACGGTGAGCGGATCGAACGGCGTGACGTAGGTGCGCACGGCGAGGCGATCGACCGGCGGCGTGGTGATGAGCGAGAGGTCGCGCACGCCCGAGAGCGCAAGCTGCAAGCGTGCGCGGGATCGGCGTCGCGGTCAGCGTCAGCACATGGACGTCGGCCTTGAGACTCTTCAGGCGCTCCTTGTGCGAGACGCCGAAATGCTGCTCCTCGTCCACGATCAGAAGGCCGAGATTGCGGAAGCTGATGCCTTTCGCCAGCAGCGCATGCGTGCCGATGACGATGTCGATGTCGCCGGACGCGACCTTCTCCTTGACCTCCTTGGCGTCCTTCGGCGGCGTGAAGCGCGACAATTGCGCGATGCGGACCGGCAAACCGTGGAAGCGGTCGGAGAAGGTGCGGTAATGCTGACGCGACAGCAGCGTCGTCGGCACGACGACCGCGACCTGACTGCCCGACATCGCCATCACGAAGGCCGCGCGCAGCGCCACTTCGGTCTTGCCGAAACCGACATCGCCGCAGACGAGGCGATCCATCGGGACGGCCCTTGCCGAGATCCTCGATCACATCGGCGATGGCGCGTTCCTGGTCCTCGGTCTCGGCATAGGGAAAGCGCGCGCAGAATTCGTCGTAGAGCCCGGCGGGCGTCTCGACCGGCGTCCATCTGCTTCATCGCGCGCGAGGCGGCGATGCGGATGAGCTCGGCCGCCATCTCGCGCACGCGCGCCTTCATGCGCGCCTTGCGGTTCTGCCAGCCAACGCCGCCGAGCTTGTCGAGCTGGACGCCGGCTTCTTCCGAGCCGTAGCGCGTCAGAAGCTCGATGTTCTCGACGGGGAGGAAGAGCTTGCCGCCGTCATATTGCAGCTCGAGACAATCGTGCGGCGCGCCGGCGACATCGAGGGTCTTGAGCCCGATATAGCGCCCGACGCCGTGCTCGATATGCGTGACGAGATCGCCTGCGGCGAGCGACGAGGCCTCGGCGAGAAAATTCTGCGAGCGCCGGGCGCGCCCGCGCGAGCGCACCATGCGGTCGCCGATGACGTCCTGCTCGGTGACGAGCGCGAAGTCGGGGCCTTCGAAGCCGTGCTCCAGCCCGAGCACCGCAAGTCCGATCGCGCTTGCGTGCAGCGCCTTGGCTTCGGGGAAACTGTCCACGCGCTTGATCGCGGCCGCGCCGTGGTCGGTGAGCACGCCGCCCATGCGGTCGGCGGAGCCCTCGCTCCAGCAGGCGATGACGACGCGCTTTGCCCGCCTTCTGGAGCGCAGCGATGTGCGCGGCCGCGCCCTCGAAGATGTTCGTCCGGCCGCTGCTCTCCTGCGCGCGCTCGGGCGCGAAGTCGCGTCCCGGTCGCCCGCCGGCATCGGTGGATTTCATCGAATCGGGCGCGCTGAACGGCGACAGCAGGCGATAGGGGCGGGACTGCAGCGCACGCTCCCACTCGGCCTCGCTCAGATAGAGCGCGGCCGGCTTGAGCGGCTTATAGGGCGCGGCGACCGTCTCGCCCGCCTGCCCTTTTCCGGTGCGCAAGGATTCGCGCGTCGCGTAATAGTCGGCGATCAGCTCGATGCGGGCTTTGCGCGCTTCTTCGATCTGCGGCCCGAGGAAGACGACCGCGCGGCCGGTGTAGTCGAACAGCGTGTCGAGACGCGGATGGAACAGCGGCAGCCAGTGCTCCTGGCCGGCGTGCTTGCGGCCCGCGCTGATCGCTTCGTAGAGCGGATCGTCGTCGGTGACCGCACCGAATGCGGCGACATAGCCGGCGCGGAAGCGGCTGATGGCTTCGGGATCGAGCGGCGTTTCGGTTGCGGGTAAGAGCGAAACCGAAGTCCTGCGTGCCGCTGGTGCGCTGCGATTCCGCATCGAAGCGGCGGATGGCTTCGAGCTCACGCCCGAAGAAATCGAGCCTGAGCGGCTCCTCGGCGCCCGGCGGCCACAGATCGAGAATGCCGCCGCGCGGCGCGAACTCGCCCGGCTCGCGCACGGTGCCGGTGCGCGAATACGCGTTGCGCGCAAGGAAGCGGGTCAGCTCCTCGAGCTCGATCTCGGCGCCGACCTTGGCAAAGAAGCTCGCGTTGGCGATGGACCTCGCGCGGCGGCACGCGCTGCACGAGCGCGTTGATCGTGGTGACGACGAGCGCCGCGCCGCTCTTCTCGGTGCGCTTGGCAAGTGCCGCGAGCGTCGCGAGCCGCTTGCTCTCGATATCGGAGCGCGGCGACACGCGGTCGTAGGGAAGGCAATCCCAGGCCGGGAAATGCAGGATCGGGAGGTCCGGAAAGAAGAAGCGCGCGCATTCGAGCGCCGAGGTGGCGCGGGTATCGTCGGCGGCGACGAAGAGCACGAGGTCCTTGAGACGCACGGCCGCTTCGGCCGCGACGTAGGCGTCATAGCCCTCCGGCGCGCCGCTGACCTCGTGCCGGCCCGGCGCACGGGCGATTGCCGTCAGTCGTTCCACCACGCGATCACCTATGAGGACGCGGGTGGAGCGGCCCGCTGGGCGCGGTAGTCGCAGAGCAGCGCGAAGATGTCATTGTCGTAGGGCTTAGGCACAGCTTCCTTGCCCATGATCCAGCCATAGAGTTGCCAGTCGGGAACGGCGAGGAGCGCTTCGAGGCGGTCGAGCTGCTCCCCGTCCAGGAGGTGCAGATATTTGTCGGTAAAGGCGTGAAACAAGATGTCGAGCTCGCGGAATCCGCGCCTCTGCGCACGGAACAGCGCCTGTTTGCGCCTGATCTCAAGGTCGGTGGTCATGCGCGGTGCTATAGCGCCTGGCGGACGCGAGGGGCAATCCGGCTTCGTCGCTGCGCGACTACGCCGGACAGGTCCGCGCTTCGCGAACGCCAACAGCGCGGGCGTACCAGGGCTTGAACTTGATCTGCGGGCGCGCGGCCTGGTCGCGGGCCCGGATATGGGCGCGAAGGATCGCGATGTTTCGAGCGGCGAAGCGCAAGACGTAGCGGATTTTCTGGTATTCGCGGATGGTGGCGCGGCTTCTGAAGCCGTGCTTGAGCGCGTTCATCGAGAGCAGCGCGCCTTGCCGGCCTCGGTCTTGGGGCCGGTGGAGCGCCGCCAGGGCGCCCAGCTCCGGATGAGGGCGGCCTGACGGGCGCGGCGTTCCGGCGACCAGCCCGCCTTGCGGCTGCGGTCCGAGCGGGCGCACAAGCCCTTCGCTTGCGTCGCTGTAAGCCACTGGCGGCACTGGATGATTCCAATTCTGCAATAGCCCGTTCGCGCGAAATTTTTCCGCGAGTCGTAACTCCTTGGCGCTTCGACGAATCTGCCGAATCGCCGAAACAGGCGGATACGGGCGTGCAATGCAAGCAACGTTCATGTTTCTCGCTCCGAGCGGGCACAACTCTCGGGCCAACGGTATCGTAGTCTAATTCCTATGTATATAGGAATACTCCTATATCACTGGCACCGCGCGAGACGGGCGCGACCGCATCTCGCCGAGATAGCAGACATCCCGTCCTACGCGGAACGATGGCCGGACCTGAGCCCATTCCGGACTCTTCCAAACGCCCGCATTTCCCAACAATGGAACCGAACCGTTGGCCTACGCCTGAAGAGCTTCTCCGACCGCTGAGTAGTTTCCGGCTCTATCGAACAATAGCTGCGACTCACACGGTCGGCATCGTCCGGTTCGCCTCTTGCGTTCACGGGCTCAGGTTTCGGAGAAATGAATATGGACGAAGGCACCGCATCGTCGCGATCTGCGAAGGAACTCAAAGGCGCCGTGAAACAAGCACTGGGCAAAGCTCTCGGCGACGCCAAGCTGGAGTCGGACGGCAGGGCCGACAAGATCGAGGGCACGATTCAGAACGCTTTCGGTGGGATAAAAGACACGTTCAAGCGAAGCTAGCGCGGTGCATTCTCGCGCGCAGAGGAGATTGTCATGAACAGCATCATCTGGAGCATCGTAGGCGTCATCGTCGAATCGCGTGCGACGGCGACCTGTCTTCAAGAACGGCGACTTCTATCCTGGCGATGGCCACCATGCGATCCGACGGCGCATCGCTCTGCAGGGACGGTCCACCGACGTGATCAACTTGAAGGGTCAGGTTCTGCCCAGCCATCGTCGTTTGCGGCCGCCTGGAGTGGTGTCGTCGCTTTCACGGAAACGGGAGCGGAAGCGCTCCACATCACTCGCTGGGCCTCTCGACAACGAGCGGGTGCTTGCGCCCTCAAGACGTTCTCGAGGCATACGCGAGATCACTATCCGCGTGCGCAAGTCGACTCTACCGCGCAATACATGGCGAAAGTGGAGCGCCAAGCCGTTCGAGCTTGGGTCACCGCGAGCCTGTCGCCAGCGCCGAACTGAGGCTGGCCTTCAGACCAAGCGCGGACGCTTGCTCTCTTCGTCTTCCAGCGCTTGCGCCAACGATTCGCATTGAGCGGCCAACGACAAAAATCGCTGGCGGCGAAACTCACCGGTTTCGCGGCTGGCCATATCCCGGAATTGCCCCGCCATGTGATGAAGAATCTTGCTGTCGGGCGTCATGAGATGCTCCTCGTTGAGAACGCATCACGACTGTTCTTATGTCACTGCCGCTTCATCGTTTGACGTCGCGCGCCCCCGCCGTGCGATGCACGCCAGGATATCGGGCTCGACGCGCCACGCGCGCCGGCGTTGCTGCGAAGACCGTCCTCGAAACCCTTGCTCCAGCGAGCCCTCTCTTCGAGCGCCTCGTGGGGGTTCTCCGATCCCGCCGGTTTTGTCTGCAGATCGTCGGGATCCGAAAGCAGTTTTTTGGCCGCCTTCCAACCCTCGCCGTAGATGCGGCTCAATCTATAGGCGTTCGAATCCATCTGTTTCCGATCTCCGGTCGGTGCGCCGCAAATGCAGGACCGCCGGTTCAGTGAAACATGGTGATTTGCGTTGACGATTACAATGATTGCGGATGGCGCCCAAAATTATTACTTGAAAACTCGCAAATAATACTTTGATGTTCTAAAACAACACTGCCACCATCCGAAGCATTACTGAAATAAATAATCCGATAAGAAGAAACATCTCATGGCGTTACAAATAAAAAATTCTGCCAAGCTTGTAAAATGGGCCGCGATAGTTCACATGTCTGCCTCTGAAGATTATGAATCGCTGTTGCGGCATGGCGGAGTGGCCATACCGGCCCCGCCTCCAACAGCTGAAACCTACCGGTCGCACGATACTGCCTGCGCAGTTGGGTCAAGGCCTGCAAGACACGCGCGTCCGCGGAAAGCAAAGGATGAATTGGATCAATAAGGTTTTTCTGCTCGCGGCCGGATCGACGCTCGCGATGACACTGGTGAATTACGCGTTCGGTTTCGGCTGGCTCTCGCTGATCGCGGCACTGCCGACATTCATTGCGGTCAGCGTCCTGGCGCCTGTCTTTCTCGTGGTTCGCGACCGACGGCTGGCGGTCGAAAGGCGGCGCCGCCAGGGAAAGCGGAGGAAGGTTCCGAGAAGGCGGATCGGGCCGGCGCCTGCCCTTAACAGGGCGATGGCGCCTTTGGCGGAGCGCGGAGGGAGGGTCTTAGCGACCCTCCCTGCCGCCCCGCATTAGGGGCAGGCGGTCCTGACCAGCCACGAACGTCATCGACAACAAGAGGGGGCTAAGCACGAGCGGAACGATGAAGCCGCCCCTGAGCAAAGGTGAAAATCATGAATCCTCCCCAATGCGAAAAGTGCGGCGGCAGAACCTATTTGTCGCGCCGCGAACCTCATCAAACGATGGAAGCCCATCACGAGATCCAGACGTTCAGATGTGCGAGTTGCGAGCATCAGCAGGTTCAAGAGGTTGATCTCGGTGCAACGGCCACAAAGTAACTTCGAATCCGAAGCGATCCGTGCGCTGAAGTCGAGAGGGCGATGGATCTGATCGCGTTCGGCTTGGCGACTGGTGCAAACTGAGATGAGCACATTGCTCTAGCGCGCACGCACTCGTTAACACAACGAATGGCCAAGCTTCCGTTCCCCGCGTTCGATGTGACAGGGGACCGTGGGCGTGCTAGGTTGGAACCATCGTCGATAAATCGACCCATGAGCATCGACGGCCGAGAGAGAATAGAAGCGCGGCCAACGCGTAATTTGCTCCCGCTCGATCCACGACGCCAGGAGCGCTGATGACTGCCTATAAGTTCTTCCTTTTTGATGTCCTGCGCCTGGTTCGCGAACTCGAGCTTAGCTATGCCGACGACCTCGATGCGCTGGATGCGGCGCGCACCCTTTCTTCCGATTTCGCCGTCGAGGTCTACGACGCCGAGCGGTTTGTGGCGCGCGTGAATTTCGGCGACGAGCCGCTGGGTGTTCGGGATCAGATCAGGAGAGATGCGGACATGCCGGCAGACGGTCCGCTCGCCGATGCCCAAAGTTGAGGAACACCAAGATGGATCAAAGCCAAACTCCGATGATAAATAAGCCGCAGAACGATACACGCCGCCGGGTTTCGCCCGAGGTCCAAGCCCATCAACGGGACAAGTTTGTCCGCGAGCAGATTGCGAAAGACCGGGCAGCGAGCGCGACGAAGACCGCAAAATTGCGCGCATTGCGTCTCGCCAAGGAGGCGGCGGATAAGGAAGCCGAACAAAAGCGTATGTTGGAGGAAGGCGTATCCAAAACGGGCGTCAAACCTGAGGGACGCAAGCGCGCCCGCCGTGCCTGAGAGCCCAGAATTGTTACCGCCCATCCATTGATTGTTAACGCCGATTTCTCTATATGAGGTCTCGCGACGGCGTCCGTCGGAAGAAGCGCGCCAGTTGTTAAATCCACACTCGCTTAATCGCGCGCCTGGACGAGACGGCCTAACTTCCACTCCCGATGAAACTCCTCGCACCGCCTGAGCATTTTGCTCATGCGGAACCCGATGCAAAGGAATTAGCAATGGCCATCGGAACTGTGAAGTTTTTCAACGCGACAAAGGGCTTCGGATTCATCTCCCCGGAAGGCGGCGGCAAAGACGTGTTCGTCCATGCCACGGCCGTGGAAGCAGCCGGCATGCGCAGCTTGCAGGAAGGTCAGCGCGTGTCGTTCGACATCCAGCCTGATGCGCGCGGCTCGAAGGCGACCAATTTGAAGTCCGCCTAAGCATCCATCTTTGCGAGTGAGAAGCGGCCGGGAGGATTCTCCCGGCCGTTTTTCTTTTTCCGAGCGGCAACGCTCAAGGTACGTACACGGATCGAGTTCCATCCTCGGTCACACAGATTACAAGGTTCTCACAAGCACTGCCGGCCGTTCTGTGTGTTATTAGCCCGAACCACTGGGGCGCGATGCATGAGGGACGCCGGCGTGAGCTTCGCCGTATCGCAGCAGGATACGGTGGATGTCTTCTACCGGTATTTCGACGGCGGTAAGCGCTGGCTGGATGGGAAGCTACGACGGAGGTTCTGTTCGACAGGGACGAAATATGCAAACGAGACAGAGGCACGAAAGCCGCGACGCAGCAGACGGTCGGCAGGAAAGGATCCGGGCCGCGGCGGCGGCCGGTGACATAGAAGACGACAAGAAATCTTCTGCGAAGCGAATTGCCGTCGGCTGGAAACTCGACGGCGAGCAGCGCTCTTGGTTGTTGAACCTGTTTTCATCGGCGTATCCGGATGTGATCGCCGATCACGTGACGTTGTCCTCGGGCGCCGACAAGAAACGGCCGCCCAAGGACACCAGCGCGGAAGTTGTCGGCCAAGTGGACGACGGCGCCGGCGTGCAGGCGTTTGTCGTGCGGATCGACGGAACGACCGATCGTCCGGACGGAAGCACGTATCACATCACGTGGTCGATCGACCGCTCCAAGGGTCGCAAGGCGCGCGACAGCAACGACGTGATCCGTACACTCGGATGGCAATCGCTCGAACAGCCCATCCCGATCACGCTCAAAGGCGCGTCCTGGCCGAGCGAACCGTGAGACGCGGCCTGCGCCCTGGCACGAAAAACCAAATCTTTGGCGCACAATCACAAGACGCACGGAGCCCGCGCCCGTAGCGTGCCAATGCCCTCGCGATGATCGGATAACCGATCAGGGTAAGCATGTTTGAATGCGGGGACGCCTTAGAGGGCAGTTGCGCACGGATGGGTCTCCAGTGCGCTTCAAGCTGGTAACCAGTCCAGCCCCCGCGCCAAAAGCGCGATCCGATCATTGAACTGACGGACAAGCGCATAAGCTCGGGCAATGAACGAAGGCCTTGGCGGGGTCTTCGTACCCTTTGAAAAGGGCGAGTGGGGGTCCGGGGCGCACTTCCCGGTGCGTGAGAAAGCTCTGCTCGTCCGCCGCCTTTTCCTTGCTCCCGACTCGACGGGCCTGCGCGGATCACAACCCGCGCGGGCCCGTCGAGATATTTCGCGTAAAGTCGCGGGCATGCGGCCGCCGATTCTCAATCCCCTGTTCGTCGAAGCGCGGATGCTCAAGGGCGTGGGCCCCAAGGTCGAGAAGCTGATCGGAAAGGCGCTCGGCACGGAGGCGCGCAGCCCACGCATCCTCGATCTCGTGTTCCATCTGCCGTTCAGTCTGGTCGACCGGCGCTACCGGCCGAAGCTGATCGACGCCGAGCCGGGGCGCATCGCGACGGTGACGGTGAATGTGCTCGACCACAAGCCGCCGCCGCGCGGACGGCGGCTGCCCTATCGCGTGCTGGCGACGGACGACACCGCGGCGATGGAGATCGTGTTCTTCACGCCGCACGAGGATCACATCAGGAAGGTGCTGCCGGCGGGTTCGCAGCGTGTGGTGTCGGGCCGCATCGACAGCTATCGCGACCGCCTGCAGATGGCGCATCCGGATTTCATCGCCGCACCTGACGAGACAGCAGGCATTCCCGACATCGAGCCGGTGTACCGCACGACGGATCAATTGCCCGCGCGCACTTTGGCGAAGGCCGTCGCCCAGGCGCTGGAGCGGTTGCCGGATCTGCCCGAGTGGCAGGACGCGGCCTGGCGCGAACAACAGGGCTTCGCGTCGTTCGCGGAGTCGCTGCGTGCGGCGCATGCGCCGAAGTCGGAGGACGACCTGTCGCTGACGTCCAAGGCGCGCATGCGTCTCGCCTATGACGAGCTGCTCGCCAATCAGCTCGCGCTTGCGCTGGTGCGAGACAACACGCGCCGCCAGCCGGGACGAGCGCTCGAGGGCGACGGGCGGATGCGGCGAAAGGCGGAAGGCGCCCTGCCCTTCAAGCTGACGGAGGCGCAGGGATGCGCGATCGGCGAAATCCTTGCCGACATGGCAGCGCCGAGCCGGATGGTGCGGCTGCTTCAGGGCGATGTCGGCTCGGGCAAGACCGTGGTCGCAATGATGGCGCTGCTCAACGCGGTCGAAGCGGGCTGCCAGGGCGCGTTCATGGCGCCGACGGAGATCCTCGCACGCCAGCATCTGGCGGCGCTGGAGCCGATGGCGAAGGCCGCGGGCGTGCAGCTTGCGATCCTCACCGGACGCGAGCGCGGCGCTGCGCGAGCGATCACGCTCAAGGCGCTCGAAGAGGGGCTGGTCGACATCGTGGTCGGCACGCACGCGATCTTCTCCGAAGACGTGCGCTTCCGCGATCTGGGTCTCGCCGTGGTCGACGAACAGCATCGCTTCGGCGTGCATCAGCGGATGCAGCTCCAGGGCAAGGGCGAGCGCCCCGCCGACGTGCTGGTGATGACGGCGACGCCGATCCCGCGCACGCTGCAGCTCACCGCCTATGGCGACATGGATGTCTCGCGGCTCACGGGAAAACCGCCCGGACGGCGCCCGGTGGAGACGCGCGTGCTTCCCGCGTCACGGTTGGACGAAGTGATCGACGGGCTGAAGCGCGCGCTCGCCAAAGGCGCGCGCGCTTACTGGGTGTGTCCGCTGATCGAAGAGTCGGAGAAGATCCGATCTCGCCGCGGCGGCCGAGCGCGCGACGATGCTGCGCACAGCTCTCGGCGAGAAGGTCGGGCTCGTGCATGGCCGGATGAAGGGGCCCGAGCGCGACGAGATCATGGCGCGGTTCAAGGCCGGCGAGATTTCGGTGCTCGTCGCCACGACGGTGATCGAGGTCGGCGTGGACGTGCCGGAGGCTTCGATCATGGTGGTGGAGCACGCAGAGCGCTTCGGCCTCGCGCAGCTCCATCAATTGCGCGGACGGGTGGGACGCGGGACCGCGCGCTCGACCTGTCTGCTCGTCTATCAGGCGCCGCTGGGCGCGATCGCCAAGCAGCGGCTGGCGGCGTTGCGCGCGACCGACGACGGCTTTGTCATCGCCGAAGAGGATTTGCGTCTGCGCGGCGCGGGCGAGTTGCTCGGCACCAAGCAGAGCGGCCTGCCCGAATTCCACTTCGCCGATTTCGCCGTTCACGGCGAGCTGGTGGCGGCGGCGCGCGACGACGCGCGCATGGTGCTGCACAGCGATCCGACGCTGAAGACGCCGCGCGGCGAAGCCTGCGCACGGCGCTTTATCTGTTCGGACGCGATGAGGCGGTGCGGTTTCTGCGGGCGGGGTAAGCTAGGTGGCGCCGGCGAGCCTGCGGACCTTTGCGCCCATCCCGTCGAGGTCCGTCGGCCAGCGCGTAATAGACCGTCTTGTAGTCATAGAACGGGATGCGCGGGTACATGTGGTGCATCAGGTGATAGGCGTGTCCGCAGAAGAATGCATCGATGAGCCATTTGATAGGCTTCGGGAACAGGAGGACGGCGGAATTGGTGTAGCGCCCGCGCTCGGTGTGCGGATGATGGACCGGCCAGTCGAACATCAACGGGCACATCACGACGCCGATATAGCCGGGCAGTATCCAGAGCAGCAGCAGTTCCCATCCAAAGCCGAACGCGAACGCGCCCCAGATGATCGGGATATAGCCCGCCAGAAGCGCCATCTCGTACCAGAAGACGCGCATCGTCCGGGGATCGCGCGCGATCATCCAGAGATGGATGACATAGACAGGCTGGATCACCATGCAGCGCAGGATCACCCGGAAGTAATTGTCTTCGCTTGGCAAGCCCTGTCGGATTTGTGCAACGCGACTGGTTTTTGGGCAGGTGAGGTTATTCCTGGCGTGGGGGCAGCCGCTTAAGGTGGACCAGCCCTCCTGGCACGTGCCATGCTTTCAGGAACTCCGCCGAAGACCCGGCGTTGTACCCGATCAATCACGGAACCCCGATCTCCATGCCACAGCGCATTCGTAAAGCCGTTTTCCCCGTCGCCGGAATGGGCACGCGTTTCCTGCCCGCCACCAAGGCCGTCCCCAAGGAGATGCTGCCCGTGGTGGACAAGCCGGTGATCCAGTACGCGGTGGAGGAAGCACGAGAGGCCGGCATCGAGAAGTTCATCTTCGTCACCGGGCGCGGCAAGCACGTGATCGAGGATCATTTCGATCATGCCTATGAGCTGGAAGCACTTGCTCGAGGCGCGCGAAAAGACGAAGGAGCTCAATAGCTTGCTGGAAAGTCTTCCGGACACGGGTTCGGTCTCCTTCACGCGCCAGCAGAAGCCTTTGGGCCTCGGCCACGCGGTCTGGTGCGCGCGCCATCTGGTGGGCGATGAGGCGTTCGCGGTGCTCCTCCCGGACGACCTGATGGTGGGCACGCCCGGCGCGCTCAAGCAGATGGTGGACGCCTACGACCAAGTCGGCGGCGGCATCATCATCGCGGCCGAGGAGAAGCCCCGCGAGGAGACCCAGCGCTATGGCGTGATCAAGCCGGGCCGGGTCCAGGGGACGATCACGGAGGTCAAGGGCGTGGTCGAGAAGCCGAAACCCCAGGATGCGCCGTCCACCCTCTGCATCATCGGCCGCTACATCCTCCCTCCCGACGTGTTTGGGGAGCTCGAGCGACGGGAACGGGGCGCCGGCAACGAAATCCAGCTCACCGACGCCATGGACCGCCTGCTGGGCAAGGTGCCGTTCCATGCGGTGACGACGTCCTGCGCGCGCTACGATTGCGGCGACAAGGTCGGCTTCCTGCAGGCCAATCTGGCGGTCGGGCTCTCACGCCCGGACATCGCGCCCGCGCTCAAGGGCATCCTCAAGACGCTGAAATACTAAGCCCCGCCGTTAAGCGGGCCGTATCACAACTGGCGTCAATTCGTGCGGTAGCTCAGCTGGATACCGAAGAAGTTCGCACCAGCCTCACCCTCGCCCGCGATGTTGCCGCGAAACTCGTTGCCGGTCTGACGCTGGTTCAGCGCGATGGGCTCATCGGGCAAGAAGAGGTGCGCGTAGCTCGCCGAGATGCTGATCGACTTCGTCGTCTGGACGGTGAAGCCAATCGAGACCCAGGTACGGTCCGCATCGGGAATGCGCGGGTTCCGAGTCTCATCCGGAATGGGGCTCGCGTCGATGCCGGCGCCGGCCCGCAGAGTCCATTGCTGGTTCGGTTGATATTCGAGGCCGATGGAGCCGAAGAGCGAAGTCTTCCCACTGCGCGATCGTCACATCGTCGGGTTGGAGCGGATTGTCAGAAACGACGCGCAACTCCTGGAAGCGGCTCCAGTTCGTCCAGTCGAATTCGCCGAGCGCGGTCCACTGCTCCGAGAGCCGGACGCGGGCGCCGATGCTGATGCGATCGGGCGTGGTCACTACGGTCTCGGCATCCGTGTCGACCAGGATACCGGCAGCGCCCGCGAGCGCAGCGCCAACGCCGGCGTTGTCGAGGGTGAAGTCGAGCGTGCCGTCCAGGGTGTGCGTCACAGCGGAGCGATAGGACACACCGACGGTGACGCCGTCGGCGATCTCGCCCATCACGCCGAGCGTGAAACCGACGCCCCAGCCGTCAGCGTCGAACTCCGCGAGGCTGTCCTGAGTACCCGGGCACGGCGCCGGGCACCGCGAAGAGCGCACCGATCGTTCCCGTGTCGACGGCATTCGAGAGCGTTCCGGTCGCGTACTGGATCTGGAGGCCGGCGGCGACCGCGAAACTGTCCGAGAATTGGTAGGAGACCATCGGCACGGCATCGACCGTGAGCAGCTCGGATTTGAGCGCGTGGTAGCGGCCCGCCCAGCCATCCTCATAGTCGGTGGACAGGCCCCAGGGGGCGTAGATCGCAAGGCCCACCGCCCAGTTGGGCGACAGCCTCACGCGCGCCCCGAGATTGGGCACGTAGGCATTCTTGATGATGCCGTCAGGCGTGGTCAGCCCGCCGGTGGGGGTGAGAGCCGAGGTGGTCGCGGTGGTGTAGGTGGCCGAGGACGACGGGAACAGGCCCGTCAGGCTCGCGGAGGAGTTATAGGTCCCTACCCCGGCCAGCGTCGCGGGATTGTAGGCCAGGAAGCTCGCGTCCGAACCGGTGGCGCTGGCGCCCGCATAGGACGCGCCCATCGCGGCGGCGCTCCATTCGCGCACCCCGTAGCCCGAGGCCGACGCGGGCGCCGGAAGCAGCAACGACGCGGAAAACAGGGCGAGCGGCAGGCCTGAGCAGCCGCGGAGCAGATGTGTCTTGAGCAAGATGGGCCTCGGAAAGGGCGGAAGGTTTCGAGGCCACTGTTAACCATTCTCTCCAAACAAAGGCTTAAACAGTCCCGATTGAACCATTTTTTACCTTGGCGGCCCTACAGAATTCAGGCTCCGAAACGCATGCGCGGGCAATGAGTTTGCCAAACGCAACTCGACCGAAGAGCGAAGACCAGGGGTTTGAACTCGACCGGGTGTGGCTGCGCTTCCGCGACCCGGCGGTCGAATCGGTCTTCCTCAGCGACATGCTGCGGTCTTCGATCAACTTCATCCGCGCGTACATGGTCGCCGGCACCTGCCTCTACGTCTCGTTCGGCTTCCTTGACTACGTGGTGGGCGGTGCATCGGTGAACTCGCTGTGGCTCATCCGCTACGGCATTGTCGTTCCCATACTGCTCGGCGTTTTGGCGCTGACGTTCTTCCCGGCTGTTCTATCCGGTAGCGCAGCCAGCGCTGTCCCTCGTGATGATCTCTTGCGGCCTCGGCATTGTGGCAATGACCGCGATCATGGGCCCGCCGTTCAACAGCCAATATTACGCCGGACTGATCATGGTGCGTGATCTATTGCAGCAGTCTCAGCCGGCTCAAATTCCACTATTCGGTGCTGATCTCGGCGCTGTTCATCGCGTCATACGAGATCGTCGCTCTCTTCATCAATCCGATCCCGATCCCGACCTTCATCAGCAACACGTTCTTCCTCGCGCATGGCGACGGGCGTCGGCCTGTTCTCCGCCTATATCCAGGAGCTCTACATCCGCAAGGCCTATGTCGGCCAGCGCATCGTGGAGGAGAAGAACAGGCTGGTGTCGCAGGCGCTCGCCGAAGCCGTGCGCGCCAACAAGTCCAAGAGCGAGTTCCTGGCCACGATGAGCCACGAGCTGCGCACGCCGCTGAACGCGATCATCGGTTTCTCCGACATCATCAAGCGCGAGCTGTTCGGTTCGATCGAGAACGAGCGCTATGCCGACTACGCCAAGGACATCCACGGCGCCGGCTCGCACCTTCTGTCGATCATCAACGACATCCTCGACCTCGCGAAAGCCGAGTCCGGCAAGCTGCAGCTCAACGAGCACGAGTTCGACTTGACCGACACGCTCGAAGCCTGCGTGCGCATGTGCAGCGGACGCGCCGATGCCGGCAAGATCGAGATGATCTTCTTCGGCGGGCAAAGCGAAATCCGCGCGATCGCGGACGAGCGGCTGATCCTGCAGGTCGTCGCCAATCTCGTCACCAACGCGATCAAGTTCACGCCCGAAAACGGCACGGTCAGGATCTACGTCACCGCCACACCGCAGAAGGGCATCATCATCACGGTGACGGATACCGGCATCGGCATTGCGCCGGAGAATATCGATCGGGTGCTCAGGCCGTTCGAGCAGGTCGAGAATTCGTATGCCCGCAAGCATGGCGGCTCCGGCCTCGGGCTTCCTTACGCGAAACGTCTGGTGGAATTGCACGGCGGCGAGCTGACGATCGAAAGCGAGCTCGGCAAGGGAACCAGCGTCACCGTCTCGCTGCCGGCCAGCCGGCTGATCGACGTGCGCAAGCGCGCGACCGTCAAGGAAGCCGTTTAAACGCGAGTGGGGAGTAGGGAGTAGCGAGTAGGGAAAATTCCCGCATAACCCTACTCGCTACTCCCCATTCCCTACTCCCGCAGTTCAGGGTTTGCGGACGAAGAGGAGCCGCACGCGCTCGGTGCTCTCGAGCTCCGTCCACGCCGCGGCCGGCTCGAAACCGGTGGTCCACGCGATCATTTCGGCCTCGGTCCGGTAGTAGAGATTCCAGTCGGCGATGAACTCCATCGGCCAGAGATTGCTCAACGGCGTATCGTTCATGTTGCCGATGATCAGCAATCCGCCAGGCGCGAGCGCTTCATAGAGCCGGCGCGTCAAGGCCTGAGCGCGGCGGTCCGCCAGATAGTCGAGAAGCCCAACCGAGTAGATCAGGTCCTGCGGCGGCAAGCTCGAGAGCCCGCCGGTGCCGCGCAGGATGTCGGTGAAGGACATGTTCAGGCATTGGACGCGCGCCTGGCCCTTGGCGCTCAGCACATGAGGATAGGTCTTCTCGATGGCGTAGCTGAGCGCAGCCTGTTCCTGGTCGATCAGCGTGAATTCAACACGCTTGTTCTTCAAACCGGCGCTGCTGAGGAACGTCTCCACCTCGCGCGCAGGCCCGCTGCCGAGACTGAGAACGCGCGCGGCCCGCGCATTGCCCTTCTCCTGGACCACCTTGCCGATGGTCGCGCGGACCACTTCCATCCTGGTCTTGATGCACTCGGCCACTTCCAGACCGAGCCGGTGGATCAGCATCTCGTAGACGTTCGTGCCGCGGCGTTCCCAATCGTAGACCTGGTTCATGACCTCGAAGTCGCCCGGATAGCCGAGCGGCTTGCCGTAGCTGCGGTCCCAGATCGCGCCCCGACGCATGACCGGTGTCACAACGACTTCGGTGAAGGTCTTCGTCGCTTCGAGCACCTCGCGATTTCCCATGACGGTCTTGGCGAGGTCGTTCCCAGTCCGCCACAGCGCGCGCCAATGCTGGACCAACCGCGCTTCGCAGGCCTCGAAGGCGCCATCGAGGTCGAAGACGCGCTCGAATTGCTTGGCCAGGTTCATGTTCTCGTCGAGAAGGTCGCGATACGAGCCGAGCACTCTCAAGAGATCGGCGCAGAACACCCGGTAATCCCGCGGCACGAGCTGAGTGGCCTCACCGCTGAAGAGCGCGGATTGCAGCGCGATCTGCGCCTGAACATTGCGCGACAGGAGCTTCTCGAATTCGACGAAGCCGTTGACGAACGTGAAGGCCACCTTCGACCCGAACACGGTGTTCTCGCGCCGGCAGACGCGCGCATTGACTTCGAAGATCGTGTAACCGGATTGCTGGAGGGTGACCGGTACGACTTCACCGACCTCCGGAATATCCTCCGCAGACTGATTGCAGACGATCGCGATGCCGCCGAGGCTGATGTCGTGAAGCTTGTGCAGCGACGCATTCACCCCGACCCGCGGCGGGAGATGCGGAAATAGTTTGCGCGCTTCATAGCGCGGAGCGCGGAACCAGACCTCGCGGCCACCCGCACCCTTGAGCTCTTCGTACGCGAGCATGCCACCCCTCTACTCGACCCCAGGCCTCGAAACGCATCGAGCGCGGCAACGCGCTGCGATGCTTCAAGGGCCCCCCGACCCCTGCCGCGCACTCTCCCCCCTGGTGGCCTGCGCAGCGGCACAAGTATGGGTAAACAGAAAGTTAAATCCCCCCTCAAGTCAAGACGACGCGCGGCCGCTTTACTTGTCGGTTAATTGCGGGGACTTAGGGACCAAAGTTGCGTGTAAGACTCAACAGCGCGCAAACGTTCGTGGGCTGAAAATAGTTAATCAGCGCGTGGTGTTGGGGTGAATAGAACGAAACTCCCCGCTACGCGGAGTTCAGCCGGCGCTCCCACTCGTAGGCGGTCGCAATGATCTCTTGCAGGTCGTCGTGTTTCGGCCGCCAGCCGAAATCGGTCTTGATCCGCGCAGGATCGGCAATGAGCGCGGGCGGATCGCCCGGACGCCTCGGAGACTCCACCGCCGGCAGCTCGCGGCCGACAACGCGCGAGACGGCGTCAATCACTTCGCGCACGCTCACGCCCCGACCGTAACCGCAGTTCAGGGCGACTGAAGGTCCGCCGCCCGCAAGGTGATCGAGCGCGAGCAGATGCGCATCCACAAGGTCGCTGACGTGGATGTAGTCGCGCACGCCGGTGCCGTCCGGCGTCGGATAGTCGGTGCCGAAGATGTCGAGATGAGGAACGCGCCCCAGCGCGACCTGGCAGGCGCGCTTGATGAGATGGGTCGCGCGTGGCGTCGACTGCCCGGTGCGCCCTTTTGGGTCGGCCCCCGCGACGTTGAAGTAGCGCAACGCCGCATAGCGGAAATCGTGCGCACGTGAGACGTCTTCGAGCATCCACTCGGTCATGAGCTTGGAGCGCCCGTAGGGATTCTCCGGTTCCTTGGGCGGTCGTTTCGGGCATCGGGCCGAGCGGGGGCGGACCATAGATCAAAGCCGATGAGGAAAAGACGAAGTGCTTCACGCCTTCCCGGATGCAGGCTTCGATCAGCGCGCGCGATGCGACCGTATTGTTGGCGTAGTACGCGAGCGGGTCCCGTACCGAATCGGGAGCGACGATCGATCCGGCGAAGTGAATGACGGCCGTGATCGAATAGTAGTTCAGAAGGCGCCGGACCATGACCTGGTCGCCGATATGGCCCTGATGGAAGTAGGCGCCATCCGCCACAAGCCCGCGCATTCCCGTGGAGAGGTTGTCGAGCACGACGACATCGAGACCGCGCTCGAGCGCGGCGTGAACCATGTGGCTGCCGATATAACCGGCTCCGCCGGTGATCAGAATGGTCATGAGGAATCCTTCAGGCGCAAGCTAAGCGGGTGGAGCAAAAACGCCAAGCCTTGGGAGGGAGTTCCGTTGCGGCTCATGCGGGAACGGCGTGGAGGAATTGGACATCGGTGCCGTGAAACTTCGCCGCGGTCAGGCGGCCTGTCATATACGCCCCGGTATCGACATTGATACGAAAGCTGAGCTTCTCAGGCTCCCGCGTGGGCGTATGGCCGTGGACGATGATACGGCCGTCAAAGACATCGCCTGCTGTGAGGAACTGATCGCGGATCCAAAGCTGGTCGGCTTCGGTCTGCCGGTCGAGCGGCACGCCCGGCCGCACGCCCGCGTGCACGAAGTGATAATCGCCGCAGTCATAGCTCAAGTGAAGCGAGCGCAAGAAAGCGTGGTGCTGCGGCGGAAACACCGCAAGGAACGCTTCATGTACCGTCGCCGCCGCGACATTGGATCCGAGAAGGAGATCGCGATCCACACCGTAGCTTATGAGCGTTTCGACGCCTCCCAAGCGCCGGTAGACCTCCCATAGCTCCGCGTCGGCGATGAAATCGAGCAGTATCTGCTCGTGGTTTCCCTTGAGCGCGATGGTTTCGAACGCCGGCAATCCCGCCGCGACGCGTTCCACCACCAGACGGGACGATGGTCCCCGGTCCACGTAGTCGCCGACAAACAGCAGGATACGCCTATCGTGGTTGTGCGGCTCTACATCGGCCTGGATTTGCGCGAGCAAGCTCTCCAGGAGATGGTATTGGCCGTGTACGTCGCCGACCGCGTAGAGCACCACGCCATCGGGCACGCACGCGTTGAGCCGCGCGGCCTCGCCCGCGCCGCGCCTAAATCCGAACAGGTTCCGCCACATCCAAGCCATGATGCCCGAGACCGCCAAAGCCCGCCATCATTTACCACGGGGGGATTTACCACTGGGATTTACCAGATGGGCCGCAACCGCTCGCACTGGCAGGGGAATTCGATATTGTCTAGAACGGTAAACGGCAGCGATCTACGGCACAGGGGATACGTTTGGCGTCAGTTGGCGGTTCCGGAAGAAAATCGGCGCTGATCACCGGCGTCACGGGCCAGGACGGCAGCTACCTTGCCGAGTTCCTTCTGGAACAGGGGTATATCGTTCATGGCGTGAAGCGCCGCGCGTCGTCGTTCAACACCGAGCGTATCGACCATCTCTATGTCGACCCGCATGAAGGAAAACCGTCGTTTTTCCTACATTATGGCGACATGACGGATGCGACGAACATCATCCGCATCGTCCAGGAGACGCAGCCGACCGAGATCTACAATCTCGCCGCGCAGAGCCATGTCCAGGTCAGTTTCGAGACGCCCGAATATACCGCCAATGCCGATGCGATCGGCACGTTGAGGCTGCTCGAAGCGATACGCATCCTCAACCTCGGCGAGCGCACGCGGTTTTATCAGGCATCGACGTCGGAGCTCTACGGCGATGTCGTGGAAACCCCGCAGCGCGAAACGACGCCATTCAGACCGCGCAGCCCCTATGCAGCGGCCAAGCTCTATGCCTACTGGATCACCGTGAATTATCGCGATGCGTACGGTTTTCATGCGTCGAACGGCATATTGTTCAACCATGAGGGGCCGAGGCGCGGCGAGACCTTCGTGACGCGCAAGATCACGCGCGCGGTTGCCGCCATCGCGCGGGGCAAGCAGACGCATCTCTATCTCGGCAATCTGGATGCACGGCGCGACTGGGGCCACGCCAAGGACTACGCGCGGGGAATGTGGCTGATCCTCCAGCAGCCCGAGCCGGACGATTACGTGCTCGCGACGGGCGAATCGCACACGGTGCGCGAGTTCGTCGAGCGGGCGTTTACCCATGTCGACCGCAAGATCGAATGGCGCGGGCGCGGCGTGGACGAAGTCGGCTTGGATGCCAAGACGGGCAAGGTTCTGGTCAAGATCGATCCGCGTTATTTCCGTCCGACCGAGGTTGAATCGCTCTGCGGCGACGCGAGCAAGGCTCATCAGCGGCTGGGTTGGCGGCCCAGCATCGAATTCGCCGATCTCGTGCGGGAAATGGTGGAGGAAGACCTGCGCGCGGTCGAAACCATCAAAAGCTTCCGTCATGAGTGAGCGGCGACCACTCTATTCGCTCAAAGGCAAGCGCGTCTGGGTAGCGGGCCACACCGGCATGGTAGGGTCCGCACTGATGCGGCGCCTCATCCGCGAGGACTGCGTCCTCTTGACCGCCTCGCATCGCGACTGCGATCTGCGCCGTCAGGCCGATGTCGAGTTCTTTGTCGGCAAGTCACGTCCCGAGGCGGTGTTCCTCGCGGCGGCGCGCGTCGGCGGCATTGTCGCCAACGACAGCCGGCCCGCGAGCTTCATCTACGACAATCTCGCGATCGCCACGAACGTGATCGAGGCCTCTCGCGCGTTCGGCGTGGAGAAGCTCCTCAATCTTGGATCGACGTGCATCTATCCGAAATTCGCGGCGCAGCCGATGAGCGAGGATGAGCTGCTGACAGGCCCGCTCGAGCCGACCAATCAATGGTATGCGGTGGCCAAGATCGCGGCGATCAAGCTCTGCGACGCATACCGTCGGCAATATGGCTTGGACTTCATCTCGGCGATGCCGACGAACCTTTACGGCCCGAACGACAATTTCGACCTGGAATCCTCGCACGTCATTCCGGCGCTGATCGCCAAGATGGCCAAAGCAAAGGATACGGGCGCGTCCGAGGTTGTCGTCTGGGGCACCGGCACACCGCGCCGCGAGTTCCTGCATGTCGATGATTGCGCCGATGCGCTGGTCTTTTTGATGACGCATTTTTCCGGAGAAGGCCCGGTGAATGTCGGTACCGGCAAGGACATGACCATCGCCGAGCTTGCCGAGCTGATCGCCCGTATCGTGAAATTCCAGGGCCGGATCGTCTACGATCGCTCGCGGCCCGACGGCTCGCCGCGCAAGCTTGTGGATGTGTCGCGGCTCACAGCGCTCGGCTGGACAGCGCGCATTCCGCTCGCGGACGGCTTGCGCAGCACCTACGACTGGTATCGCGAGCACGCGGATACGGCGAGAGCCGTCGCATTGTAAGGGATGTCCCGCATGGCCGCGGAACGAAGGACCGCCGAGATCATCACGCCCGTGCTCCTGAGCGGCGGCTCCGGCACGCGACTGTGGCCGGTGTCGCGCGCGCTGCATCCCAAACAGCTCCAGGCGCTCGGCGGCGAGCGCACCATGCTGCAGGAGACGGCTTTGCGGCTTAAGGGTGCGGAATTTGCCGCCCCCATGGTCGTCTGCAATGACGATCACCGCTTCACCATCGCCGCCCAGCTTCAAGAGGTCGGCCTCAGGCCTCAGGGCATCATCCTGGAACCGAAGGGACGCAACACCGCGCCCGCGGCCGCTGTCGCGGCCCTGGCGTTGAGCGAGAATTCTCCCGATGCGCTGATGCTGCTGGCCGCTTCCGACCATGTCATCGACGACGTCCGCGCGTTTCACGCCGCGGTCGGCATTGCGGCGGATGCGGCCTCAAAAGGATATCTCGTGTCCATCGGCGTCATGCCGACGAAGCCGGAGACCGGTTACGGCTATATCGACCGCGGCGCGGAGCTTCCGGGGGTCAAGGGCGCCTTCAGCGTCAAACGCTTCATCGAAAAACCCGACCGTGCGAATGCAGAGCGCTTCCTCGCGGCCGGGACCTATTTGTGGAACGCATCGATCTTCCTCTTCCGCGTGAGCACCTATCTCTCCGAGCTTCAGACATACGCGCCCGAGGTTCTGGCGCAGGCGAAGGAGGCGCTCCAGCTTGGCCGGCGCGATCTCGACTTCCTGCGCCTCGACCGCGACGCGTTCGCCAAGTCACCCTCGATCTCGATCGACTATGCCGTGATGGAGCACACAAGCCGCGCAGCCGTCGTCCCCGCCGATATCGGCTGGAGCGACGTGGGCTCGTGGTCGGTGCTGTGGGAGCGTGGATCGAAGGACGCCGACGGCAACGTGACCACGGGCGACGTGCTCATCGAGGACAGCCGGGGCAATCTGGTCCGCAGCGACTCGCGGCTCGTGGCGGCTGTCGGGGTCGAGAATCTGGTGATCGTCTCCACCAACGATGCCGTGCTCGTCGCTTCGCGCGAACGCGACCAGGACGTCAAGCGCATCGTGGACAGACTGATGAAGGCTGGCCGCAATGAAGCCCAGCAACCCGCCCGCGTGCATCGGCCGTGGGGGAGCTTCGAGACGCTGCATCTGGCGCCGCGAAGCCAGGTGAAGATCATCGAGGTCAATCCCGGCGCGGCGCTATCGCTGCAATATCACCACAAGCGCGCGGAGCATTGGGTCGTGGTCGACGGGGAAGCGTGGATCACGCGCGGGGACGAAGCCTTTGCGCTCAAAGAGAACGAATCCACATTCATCCCGATCGGGATGCCGCATCGCCTGGAGAACAAGACGGACGCCCCGCTCAGGATCATCGAGGTCCAGGTCGGTTCGTATCTCGGCGAGGACGACATCGTCCGCCTGGAAGATCGCTATCGCCGCGGGTGAGCGGCAACCCTGACGATCAGTCCGGTATCTCGGCGAGCGTTGCGTCGAAATAGGCGATCGTCTTCTTGAGACCGTCCTCGAGCTGCGTCTTCGGCGCCCATTTGAGCGCGGAGCGCGCCAGCGAGATATCGGGCTGGCGCTGCCTGGGGTCGTCCGCCGGCAAGGGCCTGGATTCGATCTTGGAGCGCGATCCGGTGAGCGCGATGACCTTCTCGGCAAGCTGCCGGATGGTGAACTCGTTCGGATTGCCGAGATTGACGGGGCCGGTCAGATCATCGCCGCTCTCCATCAGACGGACGAGACCGTCGACCAGATCGTCCACGTAGCAGAACGAGCGCGTCTGGTTGCCGTCACCAAACAGCGTGATCGGCTTGTTCTTGAGCGCCTGCACGATGAAGTTCGACACCACGCGACCGTCGTTGGGATGCATGCGCGGACCGTAGGTGTTGAAGATGCGCGCGACCTTGATGCGCAGGCGATGCTGGCGATGGTAGTCGAAGAATAGCGTCTCGGCGCAGCGCTTGCCTTCGTCGTAGCACGCGCGCGGGCCAATGGGGTTGACATTGCCCCAATAGGCCTCGGTCTGCGGATGCACGGAAGGATCGCCGTACACCTCGCTGGTCGAGGCCTGCAGGATCTTCGCCTTGAGCCGTTTGGCGAGCCCCAGCATGTTGATCGCGCCGTGAACCGAGGTCTTCGTCGTCTGCACCGGATCGCGCTGATAGTGGATGGGCGAGGCCGGACACGCGAGATTGTAGATCTCGTCGACTTCGATATAGAGCGGGAAGGTCACGTCGTGGCGGATCAGCTCGAAGCTCTTGTGCCCGATCAGGTTCTCGATGTTGCCGCGCGTGCCGGTGAAGAAATTGTCGACACAGAGGACTTCATGACCGCGCGCAAGCAAGGTCTCGCAAAGAAAGGAGCCGATGAATCCCGCTCCTCCGGTAACAAGAACACGCCGACGAAGATGCATTGGACCGTCCTTAAATGAGCGCAAGCCGGGATCGCTTGCACGGACAGCGACAATAGTAACGGGAGAAGGTCCGGGCAACCGCAGGCGGATGAAATACCGGACTTTGTCACAGACCGCGGTGTTTGTTGCTCAATCGGCGCATGGAACTTTGCCGTTTAAGCGTGCTCATGCACATGATCGCAGCGGACGACAACAGCGCGAGCGCTGTGGGTCATCCGACGCAATCGACCTCTGCGGGAACATCACCCAATCGGTCAAAGCCAAAGCCAGGATTCCCAGGGGTACAAGACAGAGGCCGAGGCGATGATCGCGCCGGGTCCGATCCCGATCGCATACGGGAATCCCCTGCCCTTTGGTCAGACGCAAGATCCACCTAAATCCTATGTCTTTGATTCGACGCCTAAGTTTGGCTTCGTTTTGGAATCTTATTCTTGATAGACATGTACTATACTCCGTATACAGATTATTTTTCATCGCGCACTTCGTCCAAATCGCTGTCCCCAAGGACATCGCCTTCAGCGTGTCCCTCGACCAGCCCTCCCAAGATGCGCCCTCGATTTAAGAATGGGTCGGGTCCCGGGGAGAGGGACCCGACCCGCATGCACGGGCGATGGGGGACATCCCCCGGCATGAATGTGCCCGTCGGCAATTCGAGGCTGACCGACGCACGCACGACCCTCAAGGTCACGGTCCGCAACCTAGCGGGTTGGTAGATTGCGGCGGTGCCGAACCCCACACCTTCTTCGTGAGTTTCGCCACCAACCCCAAATCATCGGCAATTCGTGTTAGGTTCCGCGCGCTATGAGCGCGCCGAAGGGTTATCGACAAAAGGCGGTCGTATGAGCGGGAGTTCTTCTCAAGGTAGTCGGCTCGAAATTCTGAAGTTTGCGCCCGATGCGCTGCGAAGAGAGATAACGCAGCGCTTGCGCGTGATTCGGGCGGCCAAGGGGCGAACCCTAGTCGAGAAAGGGTCTCGCTCGACAGACGTCTTCTTCCTGCTCGAGGGTACCGCGAAGGTGCTCCGCTATTCCGCGAACGGACGCGAGGTTTGCGTCCATAATGTCGGTGCCGGCGACATGTTCGGCGAAATCGCGGTGCTGGACGGCGAACCCCGGTCCGCAAGCATCGTGGCGTCGTCGGAGCTCGTGGTGGTCGCAATGCGCGCCAACGATTTCATGGCATGTCTCGAGAGCTCGCCGGCCGCGGGTATCTGGCTGGCGCGCGCTTTGGCTCTGGGAATGCGCCGCTTGACCGAGCAGGTCTTCGAGCTCAGTGCACTCAATGTCCAAGCTCGGATCCATTGCGAGCTGCTGCGCTTGGCTCAGAGGGGCGAACGGCGCAACGGAAGCATCGAAGTGCGTCCCGCTCCGACGCACGCGGAGCTTGCCGACCGGATCGGTACCCACCGCGAAGCGGTCACACGGGAGCTGAGCGCGTTGTCGGAAGAAGGAATTATTCGCCACGGGAGGCGCAGCTTGATTATTGTCGATCTGGCGCGGCTGGAGCAGCGTATAAACCGGTAGCGGAACCGCAAGTGCGCTTCGAGCCTTTGCCCAGGGCCTGACTAAAACCTTCCACCCCGCTCGGGCACACGCGGCCGACGCCGTAATCTCGAGCCCACGCCTCAACCCGTGGCGAAACTCACGGCCCCACAGTGGGGGCCTGCACCGACCTGATCCACTCCTCTCGATAGGCTGCGAATTGTGTCCAGAACCGGTCACGACCTCATCAGAGGTGGCACCTAACAGGAGGAAGAAATGGCAGAGAACACATCTTTTTTGGCGACGATCGGCGTGATGTTTCTTCTTGGCTTCTACGAGGTCGCCAACTACGCGATCACTCAATTGGCCTGAATAGCAAAACCGTCGATGGGTTGGCAACGCGGCGAGACACCAAGCAGTCTCGTCGCGTTGTTCGCTTGTCTAGCTCGTGACGGCAATGATGCCGACGTAGGTCAAATTGTGCAGCATCTGATCGAACCCGAACGTGGACCAGTACCCTCGATCGCCGAGACGCCAATTCCACTTCGCCAGAATGTTCTCCTTCGCCCAATCGATGTGGTAGTGCAGCAGGAATTCGACTGCGACGATCGCGATCGCAAATGCGAGTGACGGTCTCAGCAGGAAGAAGACCGGCGTCGTCGCCAGCGCGTGGAGCCCCGCATGAAAAATACCTCCGGGATGGCCGTAAACTCGTTTGCTGCGGACCTGATAATCGCTCTGAAACGGGAAATCGCACAGGAAGTGCTTGAAATGCAGGAATATGAGCGCGCCGAGAACCGACTGCGAGCTGACCAGTCACCGCGTTGTGCTTCCTTTGTTGTCCGCGTCACACGCAGAGATCGGGCTCATTTGACGTTCACCCGAATGGGCCGCGCCGTGCCGGGCGGTGGAGGATCTTGCGAATACTTGACCGCCAGATCGAGGAAGAATGACGTGGGACCGTCGTCCGGATAGTCCTCGTGCAGGGCGCGGAACCACTTCTCCGCGTCGCTCCAACCTTCGCCATCGAACGCCGCAAGACAAACGGCAAAGGCCCCGGCGAGCGCGGTCAGCCGCCGATTCTCGCCGCGGTAGGCCAAGATTTCGACCAGGTCCACGCTTTCGGATTTTCCGACGGGCGCAAACGTGCCCAACGGCCTGACGATCAGACCCTCGACGTTCGACAGCACCTCGGCCGAGGCAAGCATGGTCGTGTTGAGAAGCTTGTTGAGCGAATCGATGCGCGACGCGGTATTCGTGACATCGCCGACCACCGTGGTCACGTAGTGTCCGGAAGCGCCGACGACGCCGAAGGCGGCCGTTCCCGCGCGAAGACCAATTCGCGTCGGCATCGGCGAGGAGGGATGGCGCGCACCGAACTGTTCGACCAGGGCTGCCATGTCCAGTGCTGCCGCGATGGCGTTGCAGCGGGCGCGCACCGGTTCCTGACCGAGGTACCAGGCGCACATCATGCTGTCGGCCGTCATGTTCAGGATCTTCACCGCCGTGCCGCGCGGTCGCCTCGAAGAGCGGTCCAAAATAGTCTTTCGCCAACTCGTCCAATGTCTCGGGCGACAACCTCTCCGCCAGGGTGGTGAAGCCCTTCACGTCGGTTGAAAGGAAGATGGCGGACGCGATCCTGCTTGCGGGCATCGCGCTTGGGGAAAGTGGTCCCAGCGCCAGGCGGTCAGCGACCTCTCGAGGCAGGAATTCGCGCGCCGCGCTTTCGATGCCGCGCCGCAGCCGGCGCTCCGCAGTTCTCAGCGACAATCCAATCGTCAGAATGCCGATGGGAAGCTGGACGGCGAGCGGTGTGAACAGCGGAGCGACAAAGTTGGCCGATACGAACAAGTAATAGGCGAGCGTTGGGATGGCGAGCAGCAGAGCGACGCTTGCCGCCGCGAAGACTGCATCGGTCGCGGACGCGGCGGCGAAGCCCAGAATGAGGGCCACGGCGATGATGATCAGGATGTTCGCCACGCTGGACGTCCGCAGCGAAGCATCTGCCATGAGGTTGGCCAATCCGGTGGCAAGAATTTCGACGCCGTTGATATCGATGCCGGACGAGTCCGAGTAGACCGTCTCGTACCTGTCGATATTGTTTGAAACTTCGCGATCGGCGTAACCGACGAGAATGACCTTGCCGTGGATCTCGTCTTCGGGCGTTTCGCCGTTGATGATTGAAGCGTATGGGATCGTGGAAATCGTTCCCGCGGGCCCATGCAAGTTCAGCAATCGGCTGTCCGCGCCGACATAAAGCGACAGCAGGGCAGAGAGCCGTCTCGCCGTGCCCGGTTCGAATCCGTCTAGCGCCTGCCTCAGACGGCTTTCGATACCGGGGTTGCCTTTCAATTGGTGCCGAATCTCGGTCATCGATTGGACGATTCGCCGGTCCGTCCACGCCTGCGGGTCTTTCCACGCCTCCGTTTCTTTTGGAGGCGCTTGTGGTCCTTTGGAAGGGATGCTTTGCGCGAGGAGGGCGACCCAATCCGCTGCAATGTCCGATGCCGAGAGCTGGAACGCCACGGACGGCAGCGTCGGCAGATCGGTACCGCTGAGGAATGTCCAAAAGCTTGTGAGGATCGGGGAGTCCGTCGGCAGAGGAAAGGTTGCAACCGCGATCGCCGCGTCGTTGAGCGCCTTTGTCGGATCGACAGCCTCGTCGATTTGCCGAGTGTCTTCGCCGTTTCCTTCGGCCGGTGTCGAGACCGTTCTCCGTTGCAGATCTTGAAGCAGCACGACTCTGCCCGAACGATGCATCGCGGCCGCAAGTGCTCCGTCTTCGACGGCGTCGCGCTCTTCGGCAAAGAGCAGGTCGAAAACGATCGCTTTCGCGCCCGCGTTCGCGAGCGTCTCAACCAACCGGGCATGAAATATGCGGGGCCAGACCCGCGGCGGCGCGGGCAGCCCGAGCCGGTCTGCGGATAGCACGGTCGATGGCAACGACGACGAGGTTGGGTGGCGGCGCCGCCGGCCCCCGCACGCGAAACAAGGCGCGGAGTGCGTAATCTTGCTCCAGACCGCCGGCGAGCGGAGACAGAGCCACAAGGCCGGCCGCGGCGCTGAGGGCCGCGACCCGAGCGCCGCGAAGCCACGACCATCCACTAAGACTTTGCAGTCTCTTCCACATTGCTCAGTCCAGGGCAAGGATTCGACCGTGACGCATTGAGCCGATCGGTGCGCAAAGGAGAGAGCTTACCCCAACCGAGGCGCCCTGAGTGTGGCGAAACTCACAGTCCCGTCGTGGGCTTCGGCACCTCGAATGCGCACAACGCCTCTAGGCTGCGAGAATGTGACCGTCCAGCGGAACGAATTGTGATCCGAGGCTCTCTTGCATACAATACCAATTGCGACAGGGGCTGTCCGCGAGCGGTTGTCCGAAAGGGCGCCGTCTTGGGAGTTGCGTCGTACCCCAATACACCATGGCGTCAGCGCCAGTATTCAGTTCATTCAAGAATGAAAGGAGAGGACATATGCGCGTCCCTATTCTCTTGGTATTACCCCATCACGAGCCGTTGCGGGACCTAGCGCTCGTAAAGAAAGGTCTGTTGAAAGGCGATCCTAACGCGGTAGTGGACGCACTACTGAATCAAATCAGACACGAAATCGACCTTCCGAAGGACATTGAGGTAACGTCTAATTCCTCCGCGGTCGGGCTCAAAATCGGCAAAATCGATGAGCCCAACCGACCGCTCGAATTCTATGCAGATCGCTTCGCCTTACGTTGTTTTGTCGAGGTCGGTAGTCTGGAGGATATCAAGGACCGATTTGGTCCGGACGTCTTTCCCGATCAGCGTGTAGCCTTGCACGTCCCAACCATCAAAAGTCTAGCCGACGCCGGGCTGGGCACCTGCGAGGATGTCAAGGACAAGCTTGAAGTGACGAAACTCCGTGCCGCGGGGCTTACCGGCGAGGGGGTCGCGATCGCTATCATGGACAGTGGTTTTGACTTCCGTTACCTCAAAAGGAAACTTGGTGTCGGGCAAGTCGAATTCAAGTTCGATGGTGCGAACTCCTGGAGCCCGATCGACACCAAGCCAGGCAATTTTGAAGCGCGCCATACGGATCACGTTACATCTGGTCCGGGCAGTCACGGTACAATGTGTGCGTTTGCCGCACTTCTGGCCGCACCCAAGGCGACACTCCTTGACATGGCTTTCGGTGCCGGGATTTTTCGTACCCAAAGAGGCGAAGACGACACCGATCCGACGCTGTTTATGGCGATGGAAGCCTTCAGTCGGTTGCGCGATTTCATCAAACCTGACGGACCAGCAAAAGCTCTGGGAATTAGCACCGTTGTTTCCAGCAACAGCTGGTCGATAGCAAACAAGACGATGGACCAAGGAGCTCGCTATGTCGACAACCCGGGCCATCCCTTGAATTCGCTGATTAACGAGCTCACGCAAGGACCGTTCAAGATCGATATTGTTTTCTCGGCCGGGAATTGCGGAGATTTCCCCGACGCCTGGTCATGCAATGGTCCCCAACAAATCATGGGGACAAATGGTCTTGGCGACGTGCTCACGATTGCCGGCTGCGACACGAAAGACAATCGGGTTGGTTACTCATCGCAGGGGCCTTCGCTAATACCCGGCGCCCCGAACAAGCCGGATGTGGCGGCCTACACTCATTTCAATGGATCGGAAGCGTTTGGTGATGGAACGCATGACAGGGGGACTTCCGCCGCGTGTCCTGTTGCGGCGGGTTGCGTTGCGGCGCTGCGGACAAGGAAGCCCGACAGCGGTCGACCAAGCGCAGCAGGGCTAATCAAAGCAATCCAAACCACTGCGCGCGCCGGTGATGGGCAGACCAGTGCGCCCGACCATAATTATGGCTACGGAGTTATCAACCCATTGGCGGCTGCGAGAAAGCTTGGCCTCGTAGCCGTAGCCGGTTCGGACCGCCTCACCTGTAGAACTGGCGGGGGGCTTGGCTGCAGCAGCAATGACATCGTAGCGAAATCGTCGCACGGAGTTATTTCCTATGGCCGAGATGGTTCTCATTACCGTTGAGAGCAGAGACAGCCCACCAACTCTGCTGCTGTCGCCGCGCGCCTCGGAATATCTGTCACAGATATGGATGGTCGGTACGGCATTATACTTGTCAAAGGAGACTATGTGGTCAGGGTGCGTGCCGATCGGCTGCCTCCGCCGTCGTCTGGCCTCTATAAAGGCCCGTTTTCCGATCCGACGATCGAGCTCCACAGCCCCCCGGCCCCACCTGCGATTCCTAACCGCCGTCGGGCTTCGCCTCAGCGCAAAACTCAGCGCTGAGTGTGAGACAAAGGCAGTTGGTCGGTAGTCGTCGCGCACGTCGTGGCTTCGTCGCAGTTCGGGATCAGACCGACGGACCCTTGCCCAGGAATCCGTCGGTCTCGACCTCACGCAGGCGGCAGACAGAGCTGAACGCCACCAACCGTCGTACACCTCTGGGGTGGAACGCCCGGCCCGCGGGATTCGAGCACGACCTTGATACTCTTCGTCTTATTGAGAGGCAGCTTTAGGTTGGTCGGCTTCACCGCGAGCTGTCCATCAAAAAGAACAGATATGAGTTCTCCATCGTCGTCCAAAAAGATCGTGATCATTCTGTGTCTCCTATTTGCACTGGTGCATGTCACTACACTTGGCTACTCAAAACGCGAACGTGATACGCCCCACGACAACGCGACGGGGAATGATGGCGGGATTCGTTGGATCGGAGTTCCTGGAACCGGAACCGGGTGTCGAACAAATTTTTGACTTGAAGAGTACCGATGACGTCGCGGCCGGGAATACGCCAACCGACGCCGGCATCGACGACCGCGAACGTCTCATGATCTTCCGCAAGTTCGAGAAGTCGAAATTGGAAAACGGCCGTTTCGTGCACGAAGTGTTCGCAAGAGTGCAAACAGCCCCGACGGGTCATAATAGCGCAACTCGACCGGTACTTTCGTGAGGTTGAGCTTTGCGAGGTTGTCGAGTATTGTCGCCGTCGGGTTGCGTACAAACCGCTCCCACTGCAAACGCCAGATTGATCGAAAGACGGTCGGTCGCGATCCAATCGAGATAAGCCGCGGCCAGGTCCTCCTCCCAATGCTGCTCCGTGGCGTCCGCCGAACAGCGGGCACCTTCAACCGGCGCTGCGACCATTCGACACCAGCGAAAAGCGGTCGGTCAACTTCTGATCGAAGCCGACACCCCAGCGTCTGGCCTCGTGCGCGGTGATCGTCGAAAAGCTGATTGAAACCGGCGATCTGGGTCGGCTCGATCGTTTGCCCGCCGACGAGCGGTTCGTTTTAGCGCCTCGAAGTAGGCGGCGCGCAACACGGATCCCGGCGCAATGTCCCAACTGACACCAACTTGGGATTGATCCGATCGCGATCGATGTCGGCCCTTGTAGCTGTCAAAGCTTGCGCCGAGGGTCAGCTGCAGGTTCTCGAAGAGGCTGCATTGGCGTAGACCCACGCATTGCCGTGTGTGATGTGCGATCGTCAGCGGAAACGGAAAGCCAAGATAGGTGATGACGGTCGTGCGGCTCGTCGAAATAGCCGCCTCCCGCAACGACATTGAATTGTGGCCTGGAAAGGTAGATTGCGCCTCGCCAAAATCGCCATTCTGTCGTGCTGTTGATCGAAAGCGAAATTCTCGCCTGGTCTTGAGCCCGGCAGATGCTCTCGCGTCCAGACCCCGACGAGCGTGACGCCCGGCGCACATCGAAGCGTCCTCCGAGCCGATATTGCGAGCTGTCTCGGTTTCTTGGCTGAGTTAGAGCTGAAATTGTTTGGATCGAAGAAGAGATGAAGATCTCCGCCGTCAAGCGCCGAGTGGCGGAATTCGGCGAGCACGCTCACCCGGTCGGACAGCGCCACCTGCACAAGCGCGTTCTCGATGTTGCGGCGAAGCTGATTGTTCGTCCCGAATGCCATCGGTCCGGTAGATAGAACTGACCGGCGCTGAACGAAAAATTGTCGTGGATTCCGGACAGCACGAGGTTTTCGCCGTAGGTGCCCTGCGTTGCCGCCAAAGGCGTCGGCAAGCACGTTCAATCCGTTGGACGCAAAGACCGGAGAGAATTCGTTGAAGCCGATGCGCGAAGGGCCCTGCAGATCGAGAATGCCCAAGCCCTTCGCGCGCGAGGCGCGGCCGCAGCGGCTGCACGTTGAGCGGCTGAAGCAGCAAGGACTGAAGCAGCTCGCTGTCGCTCGCCGATCTCATGCCGCGGCAGTGGAAAGATAGGTATCGGACAGGAACCGGTGCGCGCCCGGATTCGCCGGATCGACAGTTGACGGACCTGTACCCTTCCGACAGCGCGAGCTGGTCGAAGCCGAGGTCGCGATAGACCGAGGCAAGATCGGTCGTGCGCGTGGCGAGGTCCTGGTCGAGCAGGAGCCGCGAGCGGTAGACCGCGCGGTTGTCGTTCAGCGCGATCGATCTCTGTATGTCGCTCAAGCGCCGCGATCGGCCGGTTGAGCGCGCGCTCGGCAAACGCGCGATAGAGCGGCGCGGTGGGATCGTTGGGATCGGCGGACTCGGCCAGCGCCCATTCGCGGAACGCGTCCTCGTACAGGCGAAGGCCCGCGTAGGTCCTGCCGAGATAGCTCCGCGCGACCGAACTTTCGGGATCGAGCGCGACCGCGATCACGAGCTCGCGCCGGCCCTCCTCGAGATTCGTCGGATGCCAAAGGAGAAGAGATTGCCGGAGCGGATCGCGACCAGGCCGAGCCCGAGATGCGGCAGCGGATCGCCGGGACTCTGCGCGGCGGCGCGTGCAAACGCGGTCTGTGCCGCGGCGAAATCGAAATTGGCGAGCGCGGCGAATCCGAGAATGGACGAGGTGAGACTGAGCGAGGGCGCGAGCTGGCTGGCGCGCTGCGCCTCGCGCCGGGCGGCCCGGTTGTTGCCGAGCGAAAGGTCGAGCTCGGCCAGCCGCGCGAGCACGAGCGGGTCGTCCGCCGACTCGACGGTGGCCAGGATCGCGCGCGCTTCGGGAAGGCGGAACGCCGATTGCAGCGCATAGGACCGCGCGATCGCCGCGGCGACAATCGCGGACGGCTCGCCGCCTTCGCGCGCCGCGGCAACCGCGCAGTCCGACAGCGCCAGCGCGTCATTCGTCTGATTTCGTGCGACCGCGATGATGGAGCGCAGCGCCGGGATCAGCGGCCACCCCGGACCGAGCGAGCGGCAATTCATAAGCCCCACAATCGCAGCGACGGGACGCAGCAACGGCGTGAGAGCGGCGCGTCCGTACAGGAGCTCCGCCTGCGCGATGGCCGCTTCCGCCTCCTCCACCTGGCCGACGATCAGGAGCAGCGCGGCGAAACGCAGGAGCGAGCGCGCATCGAACGGCGCCGGAGCGGGCGGCGGCAGGATTGGCGGCACCGAATTCAGCTCGGTCGCGAAGGCGGCAAGATTGCCGCTGCGCCACGCCTGCCAGGCGCGCGCGACGCGGGGATCGAGCGCGGTCTCTTCGGCCGGCGGCAAGGTCCACGACGCGGGCGGGTAGAAGATCGACCAGCGCACGGCGTCGGCAGGAACGATGTCGAGCCTCTGCAGCGGGCCTGACGCGCGGCGCCACCGCCGCTTGCCCGGCGTCGAGCAGGAGCGAATCGCCGCTGCGCGTGACGCGCACCAATCCTTCGATGACGCCGGCGCGCGTCTCCTCGGTCTGCGGGTCGTAAGCGACAAAGAACTCCGTGCCTTCGGTGCCGGCGGTGACGAACGGCGTGCGCACGTCGAGCTGGCGCCCGATAGGATTGAACAGGCGTATGATCCCCTGCAGCAGCTCGATCACCGAGCGCGGCGCCTGAGGCATCTCGGCGACAATCCGGACGGTCGTGTTCTGGTTGATGCGAACGTGTTGGTTGGAGGCGAGCAGCAGCGACGGTCGCGCGGCTGCGCGGGCCGGTTGCGATCGTCTCTCCGGCGCAGATGTCGAGCTCCGAACCTGCGGCAATGTTGATGATCTGCGGCCCGGGGACGGTCACGAACCCTACTGCCTCGACGACGCGTGCAACCGGCATCACGCAGCGGCCCTGAGCAAACGACGGCGACGTCGAGCAAAACAGCGCGCACAGCAGCTGCAACGAATCCCAAACCGCTGCGGACGGGGCTACGCAATGGCTCCCCCTGACGTCCAGACCGAGACGCGTGACGATGAAGATAAAGAAGCGTGACCGAAAAACGCGCGACACGAGGGCGCAAATCAACGCTGCGCCGTACCCACGAAGGGCCCGGTCCCCCCAAGATCTCCGTGTGCGAATTGTTTAAGATTAACAACTTCACGTTCCAATTGAAAGGCAGCGCGTTTGCCGGGCCTCGGAGAGAGACGCGCAGAGACGATCCGTTGTTGGAATTTTTCATTTGAATCAGCCTGCTACATGTCAGAAAGACAGCGATCGTCTCGCGAGCGTCAGGGAGGCTGGATACCGAGAAACACCCCGAACGAGACGATCGCCGCCATGTGGCCTCTGTTGCTCCTTCCAATTGCACCGTGAGGAACGCGCGACCCCTCAGGTCACGTTCTCCAACCTATCGAGGGGGGCAGATGACGACTGTGCAGAACGGCACAGGGCGATTGTGAGTTTGGCCACACTCGGAACGGGCGGCGTTGCAAAACGAAAGCGGCGAGACCATTTGGTGATCTCGCCGCGCGCCGGGCTGCCAACGCTGTCGATGGGCCATTAGACCAACTGAGCGACCGCGAAATTCGCGACCTGGTAAAAGCCCAGAAGAAACATCACCGCGATCGTCGCCACAAAGGATGTGTTCTCTGCCATTTGATCCTCCTGAAGGGTTGCCTCTGAAGAGGCGCGCGTGACCGTTCACGACACCTTCCGAACCTATCGGGGCTTTGAAATGAGATCGGTACGGAGTCCCACAGCGAGACTGTGAGTTTCCCCACCAAGCGCGCCGATCATGACAACATGAGCGCCATCGTCACGGGGTCGCGACCGTTCGACAGCGCGAATTCGCCTCGGAAAGCATCGCCGCGCTGCTTGAGCAGTGCGCGGCGAGATCCAACCTAAACGAGAGCTTCGCTATCCGCGCGCGCTTCGTCCGGCGATCGCGCTCCGAAGAACCGTGCGCGCTCGGTTCTTCGTGACGAAACTCACGGTTTGACGGTGGCGCTTCTCGCCGACTGCCTTCGCGCGACTTCTTAGGCTGCCCTCTGTCGAAAGATTTTCCAGGCGATGAACTCGACCATCGCCGTCCGGGCGCCTCAGAGCGTCCCTAACAATGGAGACCACGATGACGCGCTTCAAATCGACCGAGTTACCGCTGCTTCTTCCGCTGGCCCTGCTGTTGGGGGCTGTCGTCACGCAGGCGGACGCGAGCTGGTTCCACGACAAGACCACAGGGATCAGCCGGAATGTCGGGTCCGCCGCCAATCCGACGCCGAAAGACCTCATCACCATCAACAGCGGGCCGGACTATCCGTTGCGGTCGCGGATGTTCAAAGAGGAGGGAACGGTGGGGCTCAATCTTTGGCTCAACGAGAATGGAGCGGTGGACAACGCCTTGGTCCAACACTCGAGCGGATACTCGCGTCTGGATGATGCCGCTGTCCGTTTCATGAAGGACCGCTGGCACTACAAGCCAGCCGGCAAGGACCTGCCGATGCCAAAGACCGTGCAAGCCGAAGTGACCTTCGCGCTGAGGTAAACTCTGCAAAAATGGGTACCGCGGCTCAGCGGCTCCGTCATCCTTGCTCTCCCCGATAGCCCTCAATCGGGGAGAGCTGGGTGATGACGTTATTGCGATGTGGGGCACACACCGTGGGCAGGATCGAACCTACGTGCGGTAGGTAGCTTGGGAATCCTGTCGCCGTGCTGATTTGACCCATTCCGGCAGTTAGCTTGGGTAGTAAGCCCACCGCGCGAACATCGCGCCCTTCCCCTCGGTTTCTAGGCCAAGACCCAAAGCCGCCATTCGGAACGAAGGACCGCACTGCCGCTGATTTTCTCGCGACATCAAGTCGAGAGCGGGATACGTCGGGGCGCGATCGGCCTTGGGCAGACGTTCTGTGACCAAAGTCACAGTCCTTAGGTAGCCCGCATCACCGACCCGACTTGCCGCTCTCCCTACGATCCGCAGCGTAACCCAGCAGGAGAGCTTACCATGTCATACAGCCTCGCACATCATTTGCCGGCGTGCCGGCTCATCACGGCCACCGTCGTTGCATTGATCTTGGGTTCAGCACTTCCGCAGCTCCGGCTTCGCGGCAACGTCTGTGACTGGCGTGTGGAAAGTCGAAACCGTTAAACAGAATCCCAACAACAATACCGCCACGATGACCATCTCGCGGGCCAAAGGCGGCAACTCGGCAACGGACAAGTTCCTCGCCATTTCCGGACAAGGCGTCTACGTCGTGACAGGCCCGGCCGCCAGCGAGCGGGCTGGCTTCAAGCCGACCGACTTCTCGCGCATGACGCAAACGGGAGACGCTGTGCTCGTCGGCGTGCAGGCTCGGTCGAAGAACCCGTGCGGGTTCGAATGCCGTAGCGGCCTGCCCGAGCAGCGGCTGACCGTGACCTTCAATCTCGTCAAACAAGGCGATCAGCAGATCAGGGACATGATCGCCTCGGCCGACCATTCGCCCGCGGATGACGAAAATTGGTAGGTGCAGCCCACCTCTCAATGCATCGGCACCGCGAGAGGATGCCACTAACCAGAGTAGAAGGTTCCTGACCGGGGCCTTCTACTCTGCCTTCCACCCTTAAGCGTTCTCAAGGACGCCTCCTCGGAGAACAAAGGTGAGTGACCGAGAAACGATCGAACAGCAGCGGGCCGATTATGTCGATGCGTTCAACCGCGAAGATATCGCCGCGATGATGAAGTACGCCGCACCCGAGATTGACGCGATGGCACCCGGTCGGCCGGCAATCTTTGGCATTGACGCACAGGCTCAATTTTGGCGCGACGGGTTCAAGAATGCAAAGTCGCTCTTGTTCCTGTTTCCAGACGATCTTGAAATCACTGGCAACGTCGCGATTGATCGCCATCGGTGGGTGTTGGACAGCATGCCGAAACGAGGCGGCAGGCCCACTCATGACGAAGGCAAAGGCATCTGGATCTGGCGCCGACACACCGGTGGGAGCTGGAAGATTGCACGCTCCGTCTGGAACAGCGACTTGTCACAGGCGGCTTTCCTGTCGAACTCTGGCATCGAGCTTTCAAGTGACTTGGCAGCAATCGATAGGCTTCTCGAGGACTTCGTGAGCGCGGTGAATGCCGGCGATCCGCATGCCTGGGGCGAGCTCATGACCGAGGATTTTATTTTCGCGGTTCCGGGAGCGCCGCAATTTGTCGGAAAGGCGGCCGCCGTTGCGGCGGCGAAGGCCGACGTTTTTTGACCCCTTCGTTCTGCGTCTCGCTTCCAGATACGAAGACGTTCAGATTTTCGCCACGAGTGCCTTTGCCCATGCTCTTTTTGTCCTCGGCCGCACGCCCAAGTCGGGAGGAGCCACAGTTACAATCCCGGGCAAATGCACGAGCTTTCTTCGCAAGGAAGACAAGAGCTGGAAACACGCGCTGATGATTTTCAGCTACGACCAGCCAACGAGCTGATCGGTGTCCATGACCGCTTCTGCGAACGCGCGCAGCGGCCCTAGGCTGATGCGGCGTCCGTCGCAGTTGGGCGACAATCCGGCAGCAAGCAATTGGGGCGACCCGAAGGGCCGCCCCATCCCACGTAATCCTGACTTCCAAAACGTCGACGCGAATTAATTGATCACTGAAAGATTGCCTTGAGTATCGAGGCTGAGCTGAACGGGCCTGCCTTTTCTTCATAGCCATCGCGGTCCACATGCCGTTCTGAGATCCGCTGCGATTGGAGGGAACAGCCGGAAGTCAGCAACAACGCTCACGAGACCGGCTGAGACTCGCCAACAATGGACATCTGGGTCGGCTAAGCGGTTGGTCGCCGTCAACAGCGAATGGCGCTTTTAGAGAACACCACTCCTCAGCCGCTCATTGTGCTCGATCGGCTGAGGGGCCGATACGGGCCGCTATAGCGCTCCGGCTGCTCACCTGCAGTTTCTGGGCAACGCGCCGAACATGCTCGCGCACGGTGAAATAGCTAATGCCGAGGCGGCGGCCGATTTGCTTGTTGCCGAGCCCTTGGGCGATGAGCTGCGCGATCTCGAGCTCGCGCCGCGTGAGCGCCTGGAGAACCGAGACGGCGGCGGACGCGCCGTCGGCCTGCTTGGCGCGCTCCAGGACAAGATGCCGGACGGCGTCGATGCCGATATGTCCGCAGATCCGAGTCCGCAGCTCGTGCTCCACGGATGCATCGAGCTTCGCCTCCAGCCAACAGCTCTCGCGCACGAGGTAGTATTGCCGTCCATCGACCTGAAAGCTCAGGTGGCGAGGAAAACAGCGAGGGAGCGGATCCCCAGGCGGAGCGGCAGACGTCCGATCTGCGGACGATGACGACAGCACGGCCCTGTCAGGCAAGTCGCGCACAACAGCCCCAAATCAAGCATAAACCTAAGCAACAACGAACACGCGCGATCGCGGTTCTTCTCGTCCGAGAGGAGCCGGCGACGCGGATGAAAAACGGTGACGCAGAGTCAGGATTGGCGTGTGGCTAGTCCAACGACACGGGGTCACGGCGCTTGACGCGGAGCGGCGACTCGCGAAGCCAAACTTTGACGGTCCTCGGCACCCGAGCGGATCGCTCCGCCACGCGCCGAAGCGAACATGGACCGGCATCTTGCCTACCCTCGATCCCCCTGTTCAGTCTTGGAGTAGTAGCGCAGCGCCATGTGTATTGTTGCGATTTTTCTGTGACTAGTTCTCGCGACATCTTGACACTGCAATACAGTCCGAGCGCAGCGGAAGTCGTCGCACTCATAATGATTGCACGACTATTTCGGTTCGGGACGCGAATTCATTTTGGAGTTGTCAGGCGCGCGACGCGCCGGCCGAGCGGCCGAAACGCGCCGCGATGTGTGCGGCGAGCTCGGTCTGTTTGCGTAGTCCAAGCTTCGCATAGATGTGTCCGACATGAACGCGCACGGTGTGAAAACTGATGCGGAGCCGGCGCGCAATGGCCTTGGATTTTTCGCCGGCTGCGATCAGCAACGCGATCTCCAGTTCTCGCGGCGTGAGAACCTCGATGAGGTCGGGCGTGCGCATGGCGAGCTTGGTACCGCGGATGGCATACGATATCCCGTCAACGATCAGGGTGCCCAAAATATGACCACCCGCACTCTGATCCTCATGGCTGGGGACGATCACACAGTCGAATCCACTGATCGAAAACCGCGCGAGCGGGCACTGCGCAGCCGACAACAGCTTGAGAGTGGGCGAGTTCTCCCCGATGCGCATCCGAATGCAAGCTCCATCAACTCTGCCTAATATGAGCGCTTGGCGACGACCTGAACCCACCGGTCCGATGCAGCCGGGGGCGACGGATCGTAAGGCCGGTATGTTCCCAGCCACTCGAACCGCAGTTGCGCGAGAAGCCGCGCCACCAACGACAACGGCCACCACCGCTGCCGGTGAGTTTCCTGCCAGCAGTCCCGGCGATCATCGGGTCCAACGGTACATGTCTTCATAAAGACGACACTGCCCCCCTGATCGGGACGGGTAACTATTCGCCAATTCGCGGTCACGCCGTCGAGGCGGATCCGCTGCCGAATATCTCCGGGAATACGTATTGATGGCGAAGTGGTGAGTATATCAAAGACGAGATGGCCAAATGACGCAAGGTTTTCTGCAAATTTCGAGAACACGTGAAGGAGATCGCGCGTGTCGAGAATGCAGTTGAGCGTGTTGAAATTGCAGGTGACGACATCGACTTTTCCCGGCAGCGAAAGCTTGCGAAGGTCCTGGCAGAGGAGAACGGCCCGGCGACCAAGCCGCCGGCGCGCGAGAAGCAGCATCGAAGCCGAGCGATCGACGCCGATCAGCCGCGTCTGTGGCCAGGACGATCCGACGTCCGCCAGGAAACGGCCGGTGCCGCATCCGACGTCGGCGAGCGAGGAAAACCGGATGTCGTGCTTGCGGCAGGCGTGCCGGAACGCGCGGCGCAAATGAGAGAAGCCCGCGTCGCCCACGAGCCTGTCATAGAGCGGAGCGAGCTTCGAATAGGGCGGCGCGTGGGTCACGGGAGCCTGACCATGTGCGCGGGGCCGTCGCGCGGCTCATCGGGATTCGCCAGTGCCGCAACGATGGAGGGCAACAACCGTACGCCGCTGTTGACGCTGCCGGGCGGCGCGAGCACGGAGCCCTTCTTGCATCCATGCGAACGGCCCTCGGGGTCGAGCAGGCCCGCAGTATGTACGCCGATAACGGACATTTCACCCGCAACCGGGGCAAAGATGGGACTGCCGCTGTGACCGGGGCAGGTGTCGACGGTGTGGAAGAGCCGCCGCGCGGAGGCCCGGACTATCCGCTCCGAATGACGCCACATCGTCCCGATCGGGCGATCCGAGGGATAGCCGGGAACGGTTATGCGTGACGTCTGCGCAAGCGTGCGCAACGCGGAATCGGATTGCGGGCGCAACGGCGGAAAGCGGCGCAGGGCGCGAAGCGGCTGGCCGAGAACGATCAGGCCCCAGTCCCATGACGTCCGGTCGTCACCCTTGATGAACCCGCGCGGCACCCAATATTGCCGTGACTCCAAGGCGCCATAGGGCATCGTCTTACGGTCGCGCCGACCGGGAATGACCAGGATGCGCCGAGGCGCTGCTTTCCGCGCGAGACTCCAGATGCAGTGGCCGGCGGTCAGCACCCGTCGGGCGTCGATAAGGACGCCGCTGCATCCCGCGCACCCGCCGTCGCCAAAGTCGCGGCAGAGATGCACCACCGCGTTCCAGGGATAACGGGTGGTCTCAATCTCCTGAATGCGCGAATCGATAGGGCCGATAAGGGCGGCATCGAAATCGTCGTCGCGAAAGTCGAGCATGGCGTCAATCCGTGGTCTGGCCGGCGGCGGGGGGCGTGGGGGTGTCGGTCGCCGACGGCGGCACCGCTGCGGGCGGGCGGGACATCTCGGCAAGACGCGCGAGCAGCTCGTCGCGATCGGGCCGATGGCGCAGGAAGGTGACCGCGTCGTGCAGGAATTCGTCCGCAGTGGCCGGCGCCGCATACGCGACGGTCGCCGATTTTGCGCGGCGGGTTTGGGCGAGGCTCTCCTCGACCATGCGATCGAGCAGGGCGTCGGTGTCCGACGCATCTCCGTTCTTCTCGACGACGTGCCGAGTATCGCCCATCTAGTCCTCCTCGATTTCTTCGAATGACGTGGTTTTCCGGTCGTAGAACTTCGGCCTCAGAAGCGCCGTCAGGACCTTCTCGACGCCAGACGCGAATTTCGGGTCATGGCGGAAACGTTTGGGCGCATCGATATCGCCGTAACGAACCAGCACCTGGCTCAGATCCTTGATCTTCTTGAGTTCGTCGTGGAGCTGCTTGGTCTCGCTCGTCGGCCCACCGACCTTCGTGCCGGACACGTGCTGGCGCAGACGGCCCGCGACGCTTTGGCCGGAACCGTGCACCACGCCGACATACAGCGGCTGCCTCTGACCCGCTTTGTAGATCCGATAGACCCGCAGCTTTCCCGGGTGATGAAACGCTGCCGTCGAATCGGTTGCTCCGGGCTTTCTGACCGAGAGGTCCTTCACACTCGCGGGCGCGGACCATTTGACGTCGAGCGCGGGAATAGTTGTCTTGCTCCGCCGGCCAGCCTCCCAGGCATCAAACTCGTCTTCAAACTCGTCTTCATCTCGTTTTCAAATTCGTCTTCGTATTCGTCCTCGTATCTGTTCTGGGCGTGCCGCAGTGCCGCGGAGAGGCTGGCGCGTGAAAGGTCGTCGACCAGCATCTTCTCGCGGCGGCAGCGGCCGCATGCGCAGGATCCGCGGTGCCGCATCTCAGGCCAGTTCTCAGCGCTGCCGGTCATAATGGCTCCCACCAGATTGCGGCCGCATCGTCCCACAGCCGCGTCTCGAGATCGCCGGTGGGCGCATTCCAAGCGAGCGGGTCGGTGCCGGGTTCGGTCTCGGAGCCTGCGGCGTTTGCCAGGAAGGCGCGCGGCGTGACAATGAGAAGGGCGGCGACGCGGATGCGTTCGTGGAGCGCGGGAACGATCACGCCACTCGCGATGAGCGCGGGCAGCAGACGCTGGCTCAAGGCGTCGCGGACGGTCCCGTCATCGAGCTTCAAACACGGAATATCCGCCGCGCCAAGGCGCGCCGCCAGTCCCGGCATCCGGCTGCGCTCCTCGTCCGGAGACAGAGTGAGGACGATCGGGCTCGGGCTTGCGAGCGCTGCGGCGAGCGCCAGCGTGTCGCGCGCACAGTCGGCCAGCGCATCACCCGATGCGATGCCGTCGCGTGTGACCCTGTTCGTCCGGCTGTCGAGGCCGGTCGCAAGCGCGCTCAAACGATCGATGAGCGTGGGGTCGCCGTCCTTCGGCACGACCGAGTCCGAGCGGCCATCGCCGGGCCAGAACAGTCCGGGCCGACTTTCGAGGCCCATCTGCTCGCGCGCCTCGCGCCATTCCTTCAGACCGCGCGACCAGAGCCGGATCGCGCTATCGCCGTCGCGCAGGTGCGTGAAGTGCTCGACCAGCCGCCGGTCACGCGCGTAGAAGCCTTCATCGTCGATGATGGCCCAGTGCGACTGCGCAAGCCAAACGGACGTGGTCTTGGCGAGACCGAGCGCCCAGAACAGGCCATTGGGCGCGAGCGAGAAATCCGGGGCCAGGACACAGGTCGGCCGCGTCATCATCTCATCGATGATATTAGGCCAAAGCATCTGTCACACTCTTTCCGCTGGCGATGGTCAGGCCGGAGTCATCTGCGCATCCCGCTGAGGCAGGCCCACAGCCCAGCGCAGATTTTCCGTCACACCCGGGAACCGCCTGCCTTCGTCCGTCAGCCGATACGCCGCAATCCATGCTTCGGCATGCGCGCCGGCCGGCTGGGCTTCGATGTTGAAGCGCTGCGGATCCTCGCCGGTGTCAAAGTCGCCACCCGCAACCCAGAGCAGAACGCGTCGGCCGGTTTCCGCCATCTTTGCGCGCTGCGACAACTCGCGCGCACCGCCGAAATGCCGGTTCAGCGCCTGCTCGATCACGTCCCATTTGTTGTTGGCGTCGAACGATTTCTTGATGTCCGGGGCCTCGAATATTTCGAGCAGCTGTTTCAGATAAAGACCGGTCTCCTGAGTGAGCGCGACGATGTTGCCGTAGCTCGCGCGGTCGAGCGCGTAGCGGAGATCGGTCGAAAGCCGTTGAACCGTTGCGATCGTGCCGAAGGGTCGCTGATCAAGGACAGAGCCCCCACGGATCACCTCGCCGATCGTCAAATCGCGGAAATATTGCGCCAGCGCCGACATCAGCGCGACGAGCTGGAAGTGGAAATTGACGTTGACGATCGCGCCGGCCGGACGCGGAGCCCTGCCGTAATTGAAAGCGCGCATGTAAGAGATGAGGCGATCCTTCTGATTGTAGCGCAGCGGCTGCCACTTCTCGAGCAGATAGAGACCGCGCGCACCTGGCCCACGCTGGATGCGCATGCGTCCATCCCGATAAAGCCGCTTCAGAACCTCAGCGACACGGAAGACGCCCATGCGTTCGTGCTGATAGATGTAGTAGAGCTCGGCCGCGGCATGGAGCTGGCTCGGCACCACCGCATCGTCGAAGTCCGCGACCAGCTTCGGCCAGGAAATCTTGTCGAAGGGCTGCGGACCCTTATCGCCAAGGCCGACGAGATCGGAGAAAGCCGTTGTGCTGTCGCCGGCCGCGCCGCCGGTCAGAGAGCCGAATCGCTTCTCGAATTCTTCGGCGACACGCCGGCGCTCGTCAGGCGGAAGACCGTCCAGCTCCTCGCGCGAAAAGCGCTGCCAAAAGCGTAGGATGGTATCGTGAGTATCATAGGCCATTGCTCGACCTCTCGGGCTCTTGCCACATCGGGCCTTCGGCGTTCATCGCGTTTTCAACAGGCTTCCTACTTTGTTTTCTTCGGCGCTGGAGTCGCACGCGCCTCTTCGTCTTTCTGGTACGCTTTGAGTGCTTCCTCACACGAGGCGAGCTTGCGATTCAGCTCTGCGATTTGCTGCTGGTAGGACTCGACCGTCTCCTGTGCCGCGGGCGCGTAGCCCTGCCCCATGGCTTGCTGGTCTTTCTCGTGCACCTGGTCCTGCCGCTTCGTTCGATAGCCGCGTGCTGCCGCTTGTTGGAAGAAACCTGCGTCAAACGTCGAAGCGCGTGTCCAAGAGAGCGTGGGATCGGACGGTGAGGTGTCACCGAAGAGAAGGGGTTCGCACGCATCGGCCGGACAGTGATACACGAACACCAGTAGCGCGCAGTATGTCTCAAATGCCATGTACATGCGCGCCATGGCGACTGTCGCAATCCGAAATTGCACGCTGACGTCGTGCCTGAATGCGTCGACTGCGGCGCAGTCCCAATACTCCACGCCTGGATCGAAACCTTTTCCGCGTGCGATGTTGTCTTCGCTAGTCTTCAACGTGACGGATGCGTTGCCGACAATCGCCCGTATCTCGTCCAACGCGCCGCACACGATATCGGGTGTGTCAGTGAGGATGGTCTGGACGATCTCGAGCTGATCCATATTTGTGACGCGGGCAACTTCGTGCCCTTTGGTTGCGAGCTCACCCGGGGGCGCGCCCTTTTCTGCGCACATTTTGGCGCACTTGATCAGGTTAACGATTTCGCCAAGGAAATCGCGGCAGTGGTCTGTGGCCATCTTGTTTGTCGTCGGCATCGTCATCTCCATCCCAAATCCGGGGCGCGGCCACCGGATCAAGTCTCAAGTCTTCAGTCCCCTAGGCAGCCCCAATTGCCTGGCTTGGCTCCCGACATCATTGAAGAACTCAAGCGAGTCTTCGTTGGTCGGCGGTGGCAGGATCTCCGGCTCGACGCAAATGTGACCGGCCCCAACACGCGAAATTGCGCCGTCAATCAAGGTTTCGATGCGCTTCAGTACGCTCTCCCCTGTCACACAACCGGGTGAAAGCGTGGCGATGACAGGTTCGAGGCGGCGATCCGATAGACGCTGTAGGCAGAGCTCGTCGCGAATGAGACCGCGACGCTCCTCGTCCAACGCTAGATTGGCTGGCGTTGCGGGCACGACGTTCCCCGTGGCTGGATTTATCTTGTTCTCCCCCAGCAGATCGCGGATTTTCTGGAGCGCAAGCTTCAGATCGGCCATTTGGAGGAAGCACGTACCAAGAAGGCACGCGGCATTCGGGTTTGGCCCGGTGGGCGTGGCTGGAGCCAGGAGGAACTCGACGTATCAGAACGGAAAATGCGGCGGCTCGCCACTCGGGCTCGCCGTTGCCCGTCGGGGTCGATGCCAAGCGTGTAGAGATCGATCGCGCGATCGGTGTCGTAGAGGAGCTTGTCGAGCAGGACCTGGCAGATGACGTCATCGCCGCAGCAATCGCATCCGAGGTAGCAATCGAGCAGCTCGGCCAGGCGCCCCCGTTGAATGATCGAGTTTGATCAGCCGATTTGTGGCGTCGTCGGGGCCGCCTATGCCGGCCAGGCCATAGAACGAGATCGGCGCCCGCGCGACATAGAGCAACCGATATCCGCTGCGGCTCGCGCGGAAGGCATCAAGGAAGAGCTGGATCGCCTTGAGGAACGTCGTGATCGCAGGCGCCCGCGGCTGCACACGATCATCGATGATGTGGATCAGGCGGTGCAGGCGGTTGAGCGCCAGGTCCGCTGTCGCGCCAAGCGCGCGCAAGTCCGAGGACGTTGTGCTGCGACGCGCGCTCGATGAGTTCGTCCAGCAGCCGTCCGAGCGCTGGCTCTTCCAGCAGCGCGCGCAGATCGAGATGGCCGCTGCCTTCGATGCGCCGAAGCATTTCGCGCATCCCATGCAGGCTCCAGGGCCATTCGGCGTTGCCATAGGTCTGCTCGGAGGTGCCGTTGAGCGTGCGCAGCGCCAGAAGAACGGAGTCGCGCCGCGATTGCAGCTCGCTCGCCGGCACTGAGAGCAGGAACCTGCCGCTGCCAAGTCCGGCGCTCGCCAAGGCTTCGCCCGCGAGCACGAGCAGCAGAGCTCGAAACTTCGTCGAGGCTTTGCGCGAGCTTGCGATACGATGCATTCATGGTCTGCGTCATGGCGCCGATGAGTCGAGCAAGCCGTGCGTAGTCGCCGAGATGGCGCCGCGCGCCGAAGAGACGGTCGCGCGCCCGTGGATCGAGAGAGATCCGCGCAGCGGCCGAGCCGTCGGCGATGATGCTGCGGATCGCCTGGCCCCAGCCCATGCAGCTCGGCGTTGATGTCCTTCAGGCGATGATCGGTGGTCAGCGCCCTCAGATCGCGCTCGACATCGTCGATGGCCTGGCGGAGCTCGGCGTTTGTCGCCTGCGATTCAACAGGGCGAGCCTGCCGGGGCGAAATGCTGACCGGGAGCAGCGGCAGGCCTTGGGCCTCCAGTTCGGCGGCGCGCGCGTCATCAACGAACAGGCGCTTCAGTCCGTCGGCGATCTCGGCGGGGTTGTTGGGATCTCCGATGCGCAAGCCGCTGGCGGATGATGTTGTCGGCCTTGATCGCCGCGGGCGTCCGGTCGCGACGGCGATGTCATCAGTCGAGTGCCGTATCGTTCATGGGTTACCTCATGCGACCTTGATCTGGGCGGAGCGACCGGCGCTTGGAGCGCGCTCGGGAGTGAGACAAGCAAGGATCAGTTTGTTGAGCGCGGCCGGCCGGGCGCCGGCTTCGATCGCGTAACGTGCCGCGCTGACAAGATGGCGCGGCGGTAGCGACGCCGGGATGCGGCCTTGCGCCAGAAGCACGCCGGCACGGCGGATCTGCGCCTGCTGATCGCGGCTGAAGGGAATGACACTCGCCAGCGCACGCTCGGCAAGCGCTCGCCTCGGCTGATAGGCGATCTCATCGACGATGGCGGGAATCGCCCGCAACCCCTCTTTCAGCAGGATCGCCGGAATGCGATGGCCGCGGCGCGGATCGTAGAGCCTCTTCCAGACCGGGCGCAGCGTTGCGCCATCCTGCTCGAAGCCCATGCGGCGCAACATCTCGGCCATGATCGGCACGCGCAGATAGCTCGTTGGATGGGCGCCGCCCGGACGATAGGTCATGACCTTGTCGGCCGGATGAGCCAGGAACTCGGCCATGCCCCACGCGGTGGCCGGGCCACCCAAGCAGCAGCGCGGCGAGGTCGGCGAAAATTTCCTTGTGCCAGCGGCCGATCACGCTGATGGCGAGCGGAGCGAAGCGCCCTTCCGCGAGACGCTGGATCACGACATTCTTGTTTTCGACCCAAAGACCGAGATCGGCCTGAAGGTTATGCGCGATTTCGTGGAGGAAGACGGCTTGCCATGGCTGGTCACGGTCATACGGAATGCGGATCAGAGGGAAACGGGTTGCTCTCACCAAGGAGGCGATTGAGAGCGACGCCCCTGCGCATTGTCGCCGGTGAATAGCCTTGTTCGAGATAGGTGAGCGGCGGAACGACGGGTCCCGGAAAAATCGTCGGCGCCGCGGCCTGCACGGCGGCGTAGCAATCGCGAGCGATGATGTCGTGGGCCACCAGCGAAGGGCCGTAAGACGTTCCCCGTTGGGCGAAGACTTCGAAGAACATGCCGAACGCCCGCCGAGCCCGGTCGATTTCTCGTTCCACCATCGCCATGGCGAGGATCACATCATCGGACGGCGAAGAGGGACTGAGGCTGGCGAGCTGCTTGAGTCTTAGAGCGACCGTCTTGTCGATCTGTTGCAGCCGCTTGGTCGCCGCTGCGAAGTGTTCCGGGCTCGGCGCGTAGGGGCGATCTTGAGCTCTTAGGCCCACGCCCTCGGGCGTCAGGGCCGCCATCCGGCGCGCGCGACCTGCAAGCGAAACGGCTTTGACGGCAAGGAAGCGCGCAACCGGATTTTGCTCTCGTCCAGACACGTCCGCAGTCGACAGCATGGCGCACCTCGGTCACGCTGGGTTGACATGAAGACGAAACTGACTAGCGGACGCTGATCGTGATCGTGGCCGGTCCCGGAACATTGAAGGTGCGTCCGCCGCCGGCCCATGATCCGCCCATCGTGCTCACCGAGCCGCCAGCGCGCTGAGCAAGTGCCTGCCCTCTCGGCGATGGCGCGCTGAGCTTGCGCAGCAGCGCGGGATTCTGCGCCACTCTCGCGGCGGTCTGCGCCACCGTCCTCGGGCGAACGGAAGCGGGAACTCCCCTTGCGGCGGCTGTGCGCTTGACGCTTTGCGCAATTTTCGGGAGCGCACGAATCGCGCTCGGACCGCCGGCGGCAACCAGGCGCTTCGCAGCTTTCGTGACCTGCTTGGCCGCCTGCTGGCGTTGTGCGAGCGGCATCTGTGCGGCCTTGTTCTTGAGCACTGCGCGGGTGGCGAGACCGGCGACCACCGGCAGGGCACGGGGAGAACGGGCCGCAATCTCGGCAACCGCCTCGAGAGCGTCTTCCGTCGTGGCGCCCTCGGCGCGAAGCTTGCCGAGGACGTTGGCCACCTTGCTGCCTATCTGCGCATAGGGATGGGGAATCGCCGAAAGGATCGGCGCGGCGCCCCGCGCAATTTTGCCGACGATGGGCGCAGCCTTCTTGATCAGGGCTTTCGCCCCCTTGAACAGCTTGCCCAAGAACTCGTCTTCATCTTCGGCGCCGAGAATCGACCCGAGCGCACCGCCGATAAAGTCTTCGGCCTCCATTTCCGACTCGAAGTCGTCTTCCATCGACCATTCGGCTTCGCTTTCGAACAGCTCAGCCCCGTCTTCGAATCCGTCCTCGCCCATTTCGGACTCGAACATCTCGAAGTCGTCCTCGAACATGTCGGCGGGGCCCTCGCTTTCGGTTTCGGCGAGGTCTTCCATTACGTCCTGCGGATTCATCGTCATTGTGATGGGCTCCTGACGTTGCGGGCCCTCGGGGCCCCATCTGCGATCGTCGCGAAGAACATTGACCGCATATGGCGCGGTTCGATAGTCGGCCGGTTGCCCTAGTTCATCGGCGCTAGTGCAAATGTACGGCGTTGGAATTGCCCGGCCGTCATCTAGCGTTCGACATCACTGCCAACGATTGCGAAAGGAGCTACGAGCGTGGCCGGTATCGCGCGTCTCCATGGCGCATTTGTGCTCGCGGAGATGAGCGACTTCAAAGTGATCGATTGCAAATGGGATCTGTCAAAGCACGAAGCGACTGTCCGCCAATCCGAACCCTCGGCCAGCTCAGTCGCCCATTCGGCTGGTTTTGAGCGGACTGAAATGCCGCGACTGCTCGCGGCGAAGATTCAGCCGGTCTCCGCGATCTCATGGGTGTGAACCCGGTCCGATGGAAATTCGTCGCCGCCGTGCCGCGTAGGTCATCGAAATGAAGACCTTCGCCTTCAGCCTGAGCGCTGCATCGCCTTATTCCACGAGGCGGAGATGCAAAGATTTCCACGGATGGCCGTCCGAATTCGTCAGGACGCGCGTAGGGCGACGTGGGAGCCCACTAGCGCATTTGAGTAGCTTTAGGCAGTCCGCACCAACAGGTAAGGTAGAGAACTATGATCGCCCTAAGATCAGGGCGATGCCTACCACTTCAGCTCGGTGCAAAAGGAATCGGCATATGCGGGTTATGCACTCTCGGCGTTCCGTCACGATCGTGATCGAGCCTTCAAGGCTCTATGCTGGGCCACGCAGAGAATTATTTGAGAGTGAAGAAGCGGCCGATGAGGCCATCGGCGACCTAATAAAGTGGGTCAAAAACAAATTTAGCCCTTCACCCTCTCCGCCGCCGCAAAAAAATATAGGCCATGATTACAGGAAGAAACTTGATATTCCTCTCCCCGCTCGCTCCTCCGCCTCCTCCGCCTCCTCCCCCTACTCCCTCCGAACGTAAAGCCGCAGCGCTCAAAGAACTCGAGCAGGCCCAAAAGAAAGTCACGATTGCCCAGGCGTTGTACGCCGCAAACCCCAACCCGTATTATCTGGGTGAATACACTAAGGCCCTGGCTCGGCTCGAAACGGCCAAAAGAAACCTGAATGGGTAAGGCCGCATGCCGGATAAGCGGTTCGCTGGAGGGATTGATCTGAGAAGCGTCGCATGCCGCCATGGGTCAAAAGCTGCCGTTCCCCGCGAAGGTGGTCCATGTCCACTTTTTTTCCAATTCCTGCCGTTATCGCTTGCTGTTGACGACATCCATCCCGCGCCAAGTAAATCCTCGACCCGCGTACCCTGTCCGCAAAACGGGCTACCGCCTTTCGGGGACTACAACAGGGGGAGTTGACCGTAGCCCCGCAGCGTCCCCACCCTCGCGACGGCAGAGCCGGCAATCGCCGGGGCAGAGCGCAGATGAGCACGACGCTGAGGGAGGCCTTCACTGGACTTGCGGCGGAGGCCGACTACGGAGGAGAAGCGACCCGGCGCCGAGTGCGCTGGTACCAAGCCGTTCTCAGGCATGCTGCCGATCATCACGCGGTGACGGTCAATGGCAATCACAACGATCCGGCAACGCGCGAGGCGCTCCGCGCGTTTCAGCGGCGCGTCGGCGTCGCGCCGACGGGCTATCTCGGCCCTATCCGGCTGAACAACGCACTGACTCAGACCGGACTCGAAGAACTTTACATGACGAGGTTCTCGACCCCGCTGGGCGCGCAGGACGCCACGCTAGCCGCGCGGATCAAGCGCTTCCAGGAGCACTATGGCCTCGTCCCCGACGGCAAGGTCGGCGCTGCCACCCAGCAGACGATGACCGGCGTGCTCATCGGCGAGCTGCCTAGGCCAGTCGGCCTGCACCACAAGAAGCTCGGACCGGTGAAGGCGGTCCGGCGACCAACTGCTCCCGCCGAGGCCGCACCCGAGGCCGAGGTGAAGATAGTCCCCACGAAGCCCATTGATAATCCGCATTTTATCGTGGGCGGCATCGACAGCCGCAAATGCAACAAGGATACGACGAGCGCGCCTTATCGCTACACATGCCTTATCGAGGCACGCTACCGGCACACCTACAAGACCTCGTTCAAGCAGGGAGATTTCGTGCTTCACGCCGCCGGCACGGGCGTGATGATCGGACCGCGCCACGTGCTGACAGCAGCCCATGTGTTGAAGGGCTTGTTCGTGATAGCCGAGGAGTCGGAACGGCTTTTGGACGTCGTGACAGAGCGAAGGGAGCATGTGATAGAAGCGTTCGCGCTCCGAGTGACGCCCGGCTTCAACGGCCTGCATCTCAAGCGCGAGCAGCGCCGCCCGTTCGGGAGCTACTCATCAAGTCTGTGGTTCATGCCACCCTGCTGGGACCCAACTAAACCGTTGCAGCTGTGCACTGGGCCGCGCTGTGACAGGACGTCGGGGAGGATCCTGGATCGGAGGCAATGGCGCGGGATGTATCCGAGCGGAAGACCGATCCTCAATGATAATGCTGACTTCGCCCTAGTTATTCTAGATCGCGAGGTCTCCAGCGGTTATTGGGGCCAAACTGCGGGCTTTCGGATCGAGGCCGTGGAGCCGGCAAACCTTCATATAGATACGGCGCGCGTCCACCATGTCGGCTACCCGGGCACCCGGCCGGAGCAGCGTGGGGCATGCTCCGTGCTGCGAAACCGGATGCAGTGGCACTCGTCTGGAACCGCGAACATCGAGCACGTCCCCGCCGACCTCGCGGCCTGGTATGCAGCTTTCGATCCCAGCATCGACCATCTGAAAGAGCCCAATCTGCTCGTACTCGATGTCGATATGGGCAAAGGGCAAAGCGGCGGCCCTGTCTGGATAAGGACGACAGACGCCGGCAATTCGGTCCGCAAGCTCACGGGGATCATGGGGTATGGGAGCAAGGCATACCCATTTAGTCATGATCAGCCGCCCGCACACTTTTCGGAAGCCATCGCCCTCACGCAGGAAGTGCTCTGCCAAATCGCGGCTTGGGCGCCAAACACATTCCGTTTCGCCAACGACGCACTGACCGTGAAATCGGGGTAACAAGCGAGAGAAACGTCGCTTCCGTCGTTGTCGCATCACACTCCACCTCCGTCTCAAAGGTAAAGTGTTGCGTCGACCAGTTGAGGTCACTGTCATGTTCCGGCCGTTCGGTCATGTGTCGGGCTACAATGGCTGTTGTTGGGAGTGAAGCGGACGGGACATCGGGACTGGCTACCGGCGAGTTTTGGCCGAGACTGGCCGACCGAATCTGGTTCGGCACATTCCCGCACGCTTGTCAGCTTACCCGGAAGCGTTCCACCCTGCCGGATAACCGGGGCAGAGATATAGTCCAAGGGCTGGCGGAGATGCGAGTTGCGTCTTGAGCTCCGGGCTGCAAATCTCGGAGAAGATCGGGAGGACCGAGGATCATGCGAACGAGCCGTCGCGACCTGCTTACACTCTTCGGGGCCTGGGCGGCTGGGGTCTTTTTCTTTACCGATGCGTCCGCTCAAAACCTCAAACGGGTTCGGGTCGGAAAGGCAATCAACTCGTCCTTTCCATTTGCCGGACTTGAGCTGGGCGTCCGGCAAGGCATCTGGAAATCATTGGGGCTCGAACTCGAGATTTCCGCCTTTCGCGGCGACGGCCAGATGCAGCAGGCGCTGGCCGCGGGCTCGATCGATTTCGGATTCGGCTCAGGTCCCGGGATGGGCTATGCCGCGAAGGGCGTGCCCGCGCATGCGGTCGCAGTAGTCGCCAACCGACCGGCCAACATGGCGCTCGTGGTTGCGAAGTCGAGCGGGATCACGACCATTGAGGGGCTCAAGGGTAAGCGCATCGGCGTGTCAACCGCGGGCTCGCTGACCGATTGGCTGGCGCGCAACATCGCGGTTTCGCGCAATTGGAAGCCGACCGACATTCAGATCGTACCGATGGGCGAGATGCGCACACGGCTTGCGGCGATGCGTTCAGGCCAGCTCGAGGGTGCGGTGACGTCCGTGCAGGAGGCGTTCCAGATCCAAGACAACAACCTCGGCACGGTGCTCACGACCTTCGGCGAAGTGGTTCCTAACTTCCACACTCATGTCGTGTTCGCGCGTGACGCGCTGATCCAAAGCGATGCCGACGTCGTGCGGCGGTTCCTAAACGGCTGGTTCAAGACCGCAGCCTATATGCGCGACCACAAGCCCGAGACGATCCAATCCGTCGCCGCCACTCTTCGGGTGACCGAGAAGATCGTGGCCCAGACCTACGACATCGAGGTCGGCATGATGTCGTTCGACGGCCAGTTCGATCCGAAAGCACTGGAGACTACCCGGCAGTCACTGAAGGACCTCGCGATCCTGGATTTCGTGCCCGCGACAGCCGCACTCTACAACGGCAGCTTCGTGCCGGTGAAAATTGACTAACTCGAGGCGTCCCGGCTGTGTAGCGTGGGCCGGTTTCAGGCTATAGCCCGAGCGAGGAGCCGGCTTGAACTTCGCGCCTACCACCACCGCGGCTACGCTCGCGCCCGCCATCTCGGTTCGCGGCGTGACGCAGCGCTTCGGTGAGACGGGCGCACCGCAGACGGTGCTTGCGCTCGACAACGTGTCGCTGGAGATAAGGCGCGGCGAATTCCTCACTCTTCTGGGGCCGTCGGGCTGCGGCAAGAGCACGCTGCTGAACATCATCGGCGGGCTGGTCGCGCCGACGGAAGGCACGGTGGCGGTGCAAGACACCGCCGTTCATGGGCCCCTGCCCGATAAAATCGCGTTCGTGTTCCAGGAGAGCACGCTGTTCCCCTGGTATACGGTGGCCGAGAATTTCGGGGTGAACTTCAAATACCGCGGTGTGCCGCGTTCGGAGTGGCGCGACCGCACGATGAAGGCGCTGAAGTCCGTGCAGATGGAGACGTTCGCCGATCACTTTCCGAACCAGCTCTCCATCGGCATGCGCCAGCGGGTGAACGTGGCGCGCGGTCTTTCGAGCGAGACCGACATTCTCCTGATGGACGAGCCTTTCGCGGCGCTGGACGAACAGACCCGCATGCTGCTCGGCGAGGATTTATCCGTGCTTCTGTCGGAAACGGCGAAGACGATCGTGTTCGTGACGCACAGTCTCGCCGAGGCGGTATTCCTGTCCGATCGCATCGTACTGATGACCGCACGGCCCGGACAGATCAAGCGGATCATCGACATCGGCGAGCCGCATCCGCGTCTGCCCGCGTTCATGCTCGAACCGCGGTTCAGCGCATGGCGGAACGAGTGCTACGCCTCGTTGCACGATGAAATCCGTCAGGCGATGGTGACCGCCGAGGGCAAAACATCATGACCGTCGCGTTGCAGGCCCGCGCGATCCAGTTTGCCTTCCTGGTGGCCGTGTTCATCGCGTGGTTTGCGATCGGGCGCACAGGCGCGATCAGTCCGTTGTTCCTGCCACCGATGGAAGCCGTCGGCTTCGCGCTCGCTCGGCTTGTCCAGACTGAAGACTTCTGGTCGGCGGTTGGCACGACAATGCTGACGATCGCGGAGGCTTATTGTGATCGCGGTTGTGCTCGGCGTTTTCGCCGGCTGGCTCATCACCCGTTCGCGGTACCTGACGGAGGTGCTCGAGCCGGTCGTGAGCGGATTATTCGCCATCCCGATCACGTTGTTCTTTCCGGTGTTCATCCTGATGTTCGGGATCGGGCCGGAATCGAAGGTGGCATATGGAGCGGCGTATGGATTCTTTCCCGATCACGCTGAACACGATCGCGGGGCTGGCAGGCGTTGACCGACGCTATCTCAACGCCGCGCGGTCGATGGGGATGTCAGGCGTCGGATTGTTCCGCCACGTGCTGTTCCCGGCCGCGTTTCCAGCGATCCTGACGGGGTTCCGCATCGGCTTCTTCATCTGCTTTGCGTCGGTCCTCGGCGGCGAGACGATCTCCTCGGTTTCGGGCGTCGGACGCAACATCGCATTGGCGGCCGAACTGATGGAGCCCGCGCGCATGTATGCCTGGATCTTGTTCGTGATCTTGGCGGCGCTCGGGCTGAACTCCCTGGTCTCCGCGCTCGAAAACCGCATGCGGGGGCACTGAAGTGAGCGTGGCGCAAAGTGACATTTCGTCTGGTGCCATCGTGCGGAAACGATCCGCGCGTCCGATGAGCGTGTGTGCGCCCGCGTGCTGATCCTCGCCGGGTTGCTGCTCGTGTGGGAGCTCTGGCTGCGGCTCTCCGGTGAGACCATCGTGGTCGCGCCGCCATCTGCCATCGTGAACGCCTTTTTCACGCAGGTGTTGCCTGATCCGGAAATCCGGGGCGCGATCCTGCTGGCGTTGTTAGAAGTGGTGGCCGCCTATGCGCTTGCGATCGTCGGCGGGCTTGCGATCGGGATTGCCGTCGGCTCCAGCAATTTCAGCCGGCGCAGCCTGTATCCGATCATCCTGCTGCTCTACGCGATCCCGCAGGCGGTGCTGCTCCCACTGGTCACGCTCGGCTTTGGCATCGGACCAGCCGCCAAGATCGCCTTCGGCTTCAGTCACGGCGTATTTCCGGTGATCGTCAATGTCGTGGCCGGGATGCGCAACGTGAGCCCGCACTACCTGCGCGCGGCGGAATCGATGGGCGCGAGCCGATCCGACATTTTCCGCAACGTGATCTTTCCGCATATGGTCGGGAGCTTCTTCACCGGGCTTCGCCTCGCAATGACCATGACCCTGCTGGGTGTCATTCTCGCGGAGCTGTACGTGTCGACGTCCGGCGTTGGTTATTTCACGAAACTATTTGCCGAGACGTTCGATCCGTCGCCTCTATTCGCGCTGATCGGCGTGCTCGCGCTGATGGCGATCGGATTGAACGAGCTTGTGCGCGTGATCGAGCGGCGCTTCACGCGCTGGAAGAACTCATGAACACGGTCGGCGTGGACATCGGCGGTACGTTCACCGATCTCGTCGGCGTCATCGACGGCAAGATCGTCACGTCCAAGTCTTCGACCGTTCCCACAGATCCAACGCAGGGTGTGGCGGACACGCTTGATCTCGTGAGCTGCGACATGACGCGGCTCGCCGAAGTGCTCCACGGCTCGACCATCGCGATCAACACGGTGCTCGAGCGGAAAGGTGCGCGCGCCGCGTTGATTACGACCAAAGGGTTTCGCGATGTCTACGTGATCGGACGGGGTAACCGGATCGAAGCGTTCAACCTGTTCTTTCACCGCCCCCGTCCGCTGGTCGAGCGCAGCCTGACGTTCGAGGTGCCGGAACGGATTAACGCCGCAGGCGAGGTCCTGATTCCGCTCGACGAGACAGCGGTCGAAGAGCTTGCGCTCACGATGCTCAAGCAGCGCGTCGAGGCGGTGGCTGTTTGCCTGCTCCACGCGTACGCGAATCCGGCGCACGAGCGGCGCATCGGGGAGATCGTGCGGCGCGCAATGCCTGACGTCTTCGTCACGCTGTCGCACGAGATCCTGCGGGAGTACCGCGAATACGAGCGCACCTCGACGACGGCGCTCAACGCCTATGTCGGTCCGGTGGTCCAGGCGTATCTCAGCCGCCTCGACAAACATCTGCGGACGAAACGCTTCGGCGGCACGATCCAGATCATGCGCTCGAACGGCGGCGTGATGTCGATCGCGCTCGCGCAGGAACAGCCGGTGTCGATGATGGAGTCTGGCCCCGTCGCCGGCATGATCGGCGCGGGCAGGCTCGCGAACCGGCTCAAGCTCGAACGCTGCATCGGTTTCGACATGGGCGGCACGACGGCGAAGACGTCGCTGATCACCAACGGGCAGCCGGCGATCGAGGAAGGCTATGTGATCGGCGATCAGGCGAGCGGCCAGCCGATGCAGCTTCCGGTCGTCGACATCGTCGAAGTGGGTGCCGGCGGCGGCTCCATCGCGTGGCTCGATGGGAACGGTGGATTTCATGTCGGGCCGCAAAGCGCCGGCGCCGATCCGGGTCCTGCGTGTTACCTCAAGGGCGGCGTCAATCCGGTGGTGACCGATGCCAATCTCGTGCTCGGACGCATCAATCCGAAGCGCTTTCTGAATGGAAACATGCCGCTCGAGGTCTCGGCAGCGCAACGCGCGATCAAGGAGAAGATCGCCGATCCCCTGCGCCTGAGCGTGCTGGACGCGGCACTCGGGATCATCCGCATTGCGGATAGCGCGATGTCTCTCGCGGTGCGCGCGGTCTCGGTCAATCGCGGCGTCGATCCGCGCGATACCGCGCTTGTCGCCTTCGGCGGCGGCGGTCCGCTGCACGCGGGCGCGATCGCGCGGGAGATTTTCGTACCGACGGTGATCGTTCCCAAGCTGCCGGGAACGTTCTCTGCGCTCGGCATGCTGATGGCGTCGTGGCGCCACGATTTCGTACGCACGCTGATCGGTAGGCTCGGCTCACTTCAGCCGGAACGGGTCGAAGCGGTGTTCGCCGATCTAGCGAGTGCAGGCGCCGATCAGGTCACGCGCGACAAGATCCCTGCCAAAAGCGCAGGTTTCGCCTACTATGCGGAACTGCGTTATGTCGGCCAGGAGCATACAATTCCAATCCCGGTCCGCAACGCCCGGCTGCTCACGGGCGACCTCAAGGTCATCCGCGACATGTTCCATCACGAGCACGCCAAGCGCTACAGTCAGTCGGCGCCCGATGAATCGATGGAGATCGTGAGCGTACGACTGGTCGTAACTGCTGCGCGCGCCGACAGTTTTGCCGAGCATTGGCTCAGCGAACCGTGGCAGCCGGAAGGCACCCTCGAAGAGTCCATGCGCGAGGTCGTGTTCGACGATCCTGAGAAGCCTTTTAGGACGCGCATCCTGTGGCGGCCATCTTTGCCGGTGGGCTTCAGTGTCGAAGGCCCGGCTGTGATCGAAGAGCCGAACTCGACGACGCTCGTTCACCCGGGCGATGTGGCGACGGTGAACGAGGCCGGCCATATCACGATCGCCATCCATCAGGAGGGCCGCGCATGACGAACGCGCATCCGATCACGGTCGAAGTCGTCCGCAACGCGGTTGTCGCCTATGCGGACGAGATGGCGCATGTGCTGGCGAAATCCGCCTACAACATGATGATCTACGAGGTCCGCGACTATTGCTGCGGGCTGCTCGACGTACAGGGGCGGATGATCGCGCAGAACCGCGGCGGGCTCCCGATCTTCCTCGCCGATCTTGGGCCTGCGGTCGAGGACGGCATCGAGCGCTACGGTCTCGATGGCTTCAAGCCCGGCGACGTGTTGATCATGAACCATGGCGGCGTGTGCGGGCAGCATCTGAACAACGTCGTCGTCTATGTGCCCTGTTTCCTCAACGGCGAAATCGTCGGCTTCGCCGCCAACCGCGCGCATTGGGTCGACATCGGCGGCATGCGGCAGGGCTTCGGCTCGAGCGCCACGACCGAAATCTACGGCGAAGGACTGCAGCTGCGCTCGCTCAAGATCTACGCGGCGGGTGAACGCAACGAGACGCTGTGGCAGATCATCAAGGACAACATCCGGTACCCCGAGGCGAGCCTCGGCGATCTGCGGGCGCAGATCGCCGCGTGCCAGGTCGGTGCGCAGCGCTATGCCGAGCTGTTGCAGCGCTACGGCCGCGATGTGGTCGAGACGTGCATCGCGGCGGTCTGGGATCAGGCCGAAGCGACGGCGCGCCGCGTGGTCGAGACGATCCCCGACGGCGAATACGACGCCGAAAGTTTCCTCGACAATGATGGGCGCAATCTCAATGTGCGCCTGCGCATCAAGGTGAAGGTGATCGTCAAGGGCTCCGCCATGACGGTCGATTTCAGCGAGATGAACCCGCAGGTGGCGAGCCCGCTGAATTCGGGGCGCTCGGGCGGAATCGCGGCGGCGCGCGTCGCGTTCAAGGCGCTGACCTCGCCCGAGCTCGACGTGAACGAAGGCTGCTTCCGCCCGCTCGACGTGATCCTGCCCGAGGGCACGATGCTGAGCGCTCGGCCGCCCGTCAGCGCTCGGCCTGTGGAGCATTCCGCTGCCGACCGTGATCGACACGATCCTGAAAGCGCTCGCGCCGGCGATCCCCGAGGCAGTGCCCGCCGCACACAAGGGCGACATGGGCGGCTGCTCGTTCTTCGGCTTCCGCGAAAGCGACCGCAGCCGTTTTCTGCTGCTCAACATCTTCGGCGGCGGCTGGGGCGGCCGGCCGGACGGTGACGGCGAATCCGCCAGCGTCTCGATCTGCCAGGGCGATGTGCGCAACACGCCGATCGAATTGCAGGAGATCAAGTATCCCTTCGTGATCGAAGAGCACGGACTGAGGCCCGACAGCGGTGGGGTGGGCCGCAACCGCGGCGGACTGGGCGTCGTGCTCACCTATCGTTGCCTTCAGGCCTGCAAGGCGAACATCAATTTCGAGCGTACGACCGATCCGCCCTGGGGACTTCACGGCGGCGGTGAAGGCGCGATCAATCTTGCCATCATCAAGCGACACGACGGCAAGGAGACCACGGTCTACAAGGAGACCGAAATTTCGCTCGCATGCCGGCGACCGCGTCACGTTCCTGACCGCGGGCGGCGGCGGTTACGGCGATCCGTCTGAGCGCACGCCGCGAGGAGATCGAGCGCGATCTCGCCGAAGGCCTTGTGTCGCTGAGGGCGCGACTCGGCGCTATGGAGTGCATCGTTGAGCACGATCGCCACCGCACGCCGGAAGCGGCTCGCCGAAGCCATGGACGACGAGGGCGTGGATCTGCTCGTCGTCTACGGCAATGCCTGGCAGAGCGATTATCTGCGCTACGCGACCGATTACGGCATTCTGGAAGGCGAAGGGCTCGCCGTCGTGCGCCGCGACGGCGAGACGACGCTCTATCTCGACAGCCCGCTCGAGGCCGATCGCGCCGCCGGTGGAAGCGCCCGGGATCGACGTCGTGTTCTGCGCCATCGATGCTGGCCGATGTGGAAGTGCTTCTCGAACGCGCCGGCAACAGCCGCTTGGCGTCGGCCCCGAAGCGGCTTCTGCCGCGTCGGCTCGCGGCGCGCGCGGAGGATCTCGCCATCGCCGACCGCACCGCGATGATGGACCGGCTGCTGATGAACAAGCTCGACATCGAGATCGCGGCCATTCGCGCCGCCGCCGATATCGCCGATGAAGGCTATGCCGTGTTCAAGAATGCGGCGCGCGCCGGCCGCGCCGACTACGAGCTGGTCGCCGAAGTCGAAGGGTTCTTCCGCGCGCGCGGCGTCGACGACAATTTCATGCTCATCGGCGTCGGCGGCCGCGAAGTCCGGGGCATGGCGCCGCCGATGGGCAAGCGGCTGAAGCCTGGCGATCTCGTCACGACCGAGCTCACGCCCTGCATCAACGGCTACTACATCCAGATCTGCCGCACGCTCGTGATCGGTGAACCGAGTGCGGAGCAGCACGCCGCGTTCGCGGTCTATCGCGATGCGCTCGAAGCGGGCATCGCAGCGGTGAAGCCGGGCGTCACGGCCGCCGACATCGCGCGCGCCGAGAACGAGATCTTCCGCGCGCCACGATCTCGGCGAGTACGTCACCGATGCCTACACCCGCGTGCGTGGACATGGGCTCGGCCTCTTCGTCGACACCAAGCCGCACATCCTCGAAGACGTGAACATCCGCATCGAGCCCGGCATGACGATGATCGTGCATCCCAACACCTATCATCCGGCCGTGGGCTATATGGTGCTGGGCGACTCGCTGATCGTCACGCCCGATGGCGCCGACGTGCTGACGCGAACGCCGCGCACCTTGTTCGCGGTTCCTGCAGGATAGGAGCCTGACGATGCGACGCGGATTGATGGCTTGGGACAGCGACGAGATACCGGTCCGTGTATTGAAGGATCGGGCCGAGCGCCTGCGAGCCGCGATGGCCGCGGCCGACCAAGATGCGATGATCCTCTACACCAACTTCATCCGCTCGGCCGCGGTGTCCCATCTCGTTGGGTTCTCGCCGTACTGGGCCGACGGCATTCTTCTTATGCCGCTCGAAGGCGAACCGGTGTTCGCCACCACGTTGTCGAAGCGCGTCGGGACTTGGATCCAATCGGTCAAGCCGGTGGGCGACCTCGTGAACACGCCGTCGCCAGGCAAGGCCCTCGGCGAGCGGTTGGCAAAACCCGGCGTTCGTCGCGTCGCCATTCTCGAGCTCGATGCGTTCCCGGGGGGCCTCTACGACGAGTTCGCGGCGACCCTGCCCCGCGTCGAGTTCGTCGACGGCTCTGAAACCTTCGCGGCCGCACGTTCGCCCGCAGATGCCGTCGAGCGGGCTCTTCTGGAGCGCGCGGATACCATCGCGAGGGATGCCCTCGGCGCTGCGCCCTCCGGAGCAACCGACATCGGCGCTGCCGTGGCCGCCGTCGAGATGCGCGGACGTTTGCATGGCGCCGAGGAAGTGTACGTAGCGATTGCGCCCGATCTGGATTCAGACCGCCGTTTTCTTAGGCTGTCGGGCGAAAAGCCCCTGGGCCGCCGCTTCGCCATCCGCGCGACCGTTGCCTACAAGGGAACCTGGACTCGGCGCACCAAGACCTATTCACACGTCAGCAACGACCGGCTTGCGATTGAACGCGCAGACGCGTGGTTTGAGGCATTCACTGCGAACGTCGCAGCGGATCGACCGCTTCGGAACCAAATTCAATCCGCCATCTCCGACTTCCCGAGCGCGAACCTTGTCGATTGGATGGTTGAGGCGCCGGTCGGCACACGGCCGCTGGCGGTGGTCGGATCGCCGTCGATACCCAGCGCCACCATTCGGACGCCGGCGCTGGTCGTGTCTATGGGATTGAGGATCGACGGCGTTCCCTGGAGTGGGGCGCGCATCGCAGGGACTTCCGCATGATTCTCCGGTCTTGGGCGGAGCGTTTGTTGCACGTGCCCGGATCGCCGGATGTGATCGACCTTCACGTCAAGGATGTTGTCGCCGCGTTCCTGACGGGGCTCCGGACGAGCGACGGACAAGCGATCGCGCAGTGTCACCGAGGAGGTACGAATCGCGCCGGGCTGGCAGCAGCGGTATCCGCGATTGCGCGCCTTTCGGAGTGCGATGACATCCATCTTGCATCGTGCATGACGCCCGGCGCGATCGTGATTCCCGTCGCGCTAGCCTATGCCAACGACCGCGGCGGGAACGATTTCAACCGAGCGGTATCGGCAGGTTACACGGCCGGTATCCACATTGGCGCGGCCCTGGGCGGCGCACACGCGCTCGCGCGCGGTATATGGCCGACACTTTTTGCCGCTCCAGTGATGGCCGCCGTAACCACGTCACTCCTGAGCAATGACGATCTCGAGCGCCTTTCGCATGCGATAGCGTTGGCGATCACAGGCGCGGACGGTCGTATCGTCAATCCGGCACTACGATGGACTTCGCTCGCCGATGCCGTTTCGCGTGCCATTCGCGCCGCGGAATCTGCGCACAAAGGACAGCGCGGCGATCCCACTCGTCTTACCGGACGGTGTCGATCTTGATGCGCGCTCACCGGATCGATCGATTGCAACCGTCGGCTTCAAGCCCTTTCCCATCGCGCGCCAAGGAGCAAACGCCGTGGTCGCGTTTCAGCGTTTGTTGGCAAAAGGAATCGACTTCAACCGGATCGAATCGATCGAAGTCTTCGTACCCGCGATCAATGTCGCGCTGTTGAAGCGGCCTGTGTCCGCGACGGACAGGTTGAGCCGCCTGTGCAATATGGGGCTTCAACTGGCGGCTGCGGCTTTGGCGCCCGATCTGCTCTACGATCCCGAGCGGATTGCGCAGGCTGACGTCACGGACTTCGCGCGCCGCGTCACGGTGACTGCGGCAAGCGATCTCGACGCTCACTGGCCCGATCGCTGGGCAGCGCGCTGTGGTGGTCCATTCGGCCAGAAACCAGTACGACGAGACGGTCATCCAGGCCCCCTTTGACCACGACGCGCCTGGCCTGCCACAGCTTCTTGAGGAGAAATGGCGTCGGATGCTGTCTGCGAAAGACTTAACCCTGCTTGACCACGGGCAGTCCGACGGCCCGCCCTATGCTACACTCTGGCAACAGATTGAGCGCCGTTTGACGACCCCCGCGGAGGACTAGTCCATGCGCATCATCAACTCCCACTTCCATTGGTGGCCGCGGCCGATCTTCGAGCAACTGTGCAAGCGCACCGGTTATCCGCGCTGCGAGCGCAATGCGCGCGGGGGTTACAACTATGTCGGCGAAGAAGGCCGGCCGTCGCTGAACAGCTGGACTGAATGGTTCGACCTCGACCGCCAGCTCGAGCACATGGACGGGCTCGGCCACGAGGTCGGTGTCGTGTGCTCGCTCGGACCGTTCTCGATCTACTTCTCCGATCTGCCGCCTGAAGAGGGGCGCGACGCCGCGCTGCAATGGAACGAGACGATGGCCGGCGCTCAACGCAAATATCCAGGCCGCGTATGGGCGAGCGCTGCTGTCCCGCTGACGGACACGAAGATCGCGATCGAGGTGCTCGATCATGCGATCAACGCGCTCGGCCTGATGGGCGTGAATATCCCGGGAAGTATCGGACGCGATTCGCGGATCGATGCGGAGCGGCTCGCGCCGTTTTACGCGCGGGTCGAGCAGCTCGGCATTCCAATGTTCCTGCATCCGACTGATGCCGTATTCGGTGACCACCTGGAGGGTTATGGCGGGGCGCTACAATTGAGCTTGGGACGCGTGATTGAGGTGAGCGTCGCGGCGTCGCGCATTGTGTTCTCCGGCCTCATGGAGCGGCACCCCGACCTCAAGGTCGTCATGTCGCATACAGGCGGTGCCCTGCCCTATCAGTCGGGCCGCATGGACAAGAACGGCAAGAACGCAAAGCTACCGCGGCCGCCCAGCACGTATATCCGGCGTATGTTCACCGACACAGTATCGCCGCACAGCATGGGGATAAAGTTCGCGATCGACTATTATGGCATCGACCGCGTGATGTACGGCTCCGACTATCCCTGCTGGGATCCTGCAACGGCGCTCGCCTTGATCGGCGAGGTCGACCTCTCGCATGAAGAAAAGGACAAGATTTTCTATCGCAACGCACGGCGCGCCCTCGGCTTGCGCGATCCTGCGACAACGCACAGACCCGTCGTAGACGCGACGGCTTGACCCTCAGGACGGCGCTACCAACGGGGCGCGGCATAGCAGGCAGACCCGGCGGATTCGCATCGGCTGGATCGCGATGCTGGTGGACGCCCCTGCGCGCTGAACGGAAGGTTCGGTAAACAAAATGAGCATGAGGGTCCTCGCGCGATTTCTATTCGGGCTCGGCGGTGGGATTTTTCTATTTTTTTTGGTGGTCATGGTTATTCCCGCAACCACAGAAATACATATAGGTTTGAGAGAGTGGTGGGGCGCGATCCTGTTAGTGTTCGTCGGTCTCATTGCAAGCGGCGGCGCCTTGCTGCTGCTGGATGTCAGGGGGCAAGGTCGCCTTCGCCGTGATGGGGGACCAGGGCGTCCTCGCGGTGGATGAGACGTATCGCCCTGAGCAGTTTGGATACTGACCCGGATGCTCTGCGCGCTTCATCACGACGACCTCCACCGTGGTGGGCTCGAGCGAGCAAGGGCATCGATCCCCAACCGATCGCGGAGCCGAGCTCTGGGGCAAGAGCCGAGTGCCCTCCGACGTCGGTCGTATGCCAGCTGCCTCGTTGCAAGCCCTCCAGGCCTACCGCGGGCCCATCCGCTGCCATGCTCGCAGATCAGCGGCCATCCATCTTCGCCTCAATCTGGGGGCCGCTTTTCTACAAATCAACCTGCGTCGTGCTTAACTGCCCGAGTATGTCCGCGATTTGAGAAGCCCCGCAGTGATCCCACCTCTGCGGGGTTTCTCCTTCCCTGGGAGCGACCTTGGCTTGCGATTGCTGCATAGTTTCGGCAGTCGGTATTTCAGTTTTCAGTCGCTGCGTGCATTCCGGCAAGACGACCGAAAACAGCGTTGCGGGTCTGCCCGGTGAAGGACGGGTAATTGTGAAAGAAAAGCCCGACGATATCGCCGGACGCATATAGCCCCTTGATCGGTTCGTGCAGCAAATTCAGGACCTGCGCCTTTTCATTGACCTTCACACCGCCAAAGGTGAACGTAATCCCGCACGTGACCGGATAGGCGCGATACGGCGAGGCCTCGATCCGATTGGCCCAGTTCGATTTCGGGATCGCGAGGCCGTGGGTTTTCTTTCCGTCGGGCCGTGTAGGGTCAAATGGCACGTCGTCGCGGCAGGCCGCGTTGAATTCTTCGATAGTGTGAACGAGCACTTCGGGTGCGAGCCCGATCCTGCTCGCGAGCTCGGAGATGTCGTTGGCTTCCTCGAACGTGGCCCTGTGGTGCGGATAGCGGTGTTGCGCGATCCCGATTTGATCGTAGATCTGCCAGGCGACAGCGCCTGGCTGAGCGAGGATCGTGCGTCCGGTCTTGGCGTAGGTGTACGAGTGCTCGGCCTCGCCTTCATCGAAGAAGCGCACTCCGAGCGCATTAACCGAAATGCCGAATGGGTAATCGTAGCGGCTCTGTGTATTTCCACGACCGTCCGCATGCTGGGGCGTCTCGAAATCGGGGGCCTTCGCGTCGATCGGCGACATGTGACCGCTCTGCCACTGGCCGGCGGTCGCAGCACCAAGCGCCAGCAGATAGTTCAGGACCTCGCCAGTGTCGTGCTTGGAGCCTCTCACTTTGACCAGGTCCGCGTTGCCGGCGAGATAGCGCGCCCGCATCTCGGCGCTGGCCTGAAAGCCGCCGGCGCACGCGATGATAGCGCGTGCCTTGAGATCGTATTCCTCGCGCGCCGTGCAGACGCGCACGCCCTCGACGCGATGCATGTTGCCGTGGATCACCGTGACTGCGGAGGAAAAGCGGATCTCGATATTCTTGTCAGCGGCGATGCGGCGCCACCGCTCCAACTGGCCGACACCGCCGCCGGCCACGTGAATGGCGATGCCGCGCTCGAAATAGCGCTTGTTGCCGACCTTCGCGTGCTCCTTCAAGAGCTCCCAGCAGATGCCAATGTCCTTCATCCAATGAACCGCGGCATTGGAGTGTTCGACAAGCACCCGCGCGAGACCTGGGTCCATACGCCCAAGGGTCATGCGTTCCAGATCGGAAGAAAACTGCTCCCTCGTATAGGGAGAAATCTGCAAGCTCTTGAAATAATCGCCGTCAACGTCCGGAATGAGCTCGCGGATTTCCTCGAGCCCTCGGTGCCAGAAGCGAAAACCGGTGCCGGAATAGCGGGCGTTGCCCCCGTATTCAGAGTCCGGCGCCTTCTCGAGCATGATGATCTTTTCGGCGCCGCTTTCGCGCGCCGCGACTGCGGCCTCGAACGCTGCGCTTCCACCGCCGATGACGATGACGTCGCACTTCTCGACGCCCGCCATGGTCAAGACAGCACTTTATCCTTTGCTTCGTGCGCGCGCTTGTCGCGCTCGGACTGGAACTCCGCCTCTTCATAGCCGTGAACGGACACGTCGAAGAGATTGCCGTCGGGATCCATGGCACGATATTCCGCGTAGGGGCGGTTTGCCGGACGTTCGGTAAGCGGCTCCTCGAATTTCTTCAGCCGCTCCTCGGTCTCCTTGATGTCGTCCACTTGGAAACCGAAATGGTTGATGCCGCTGGGGGTGGCCTCGCCACGGTTGCGCAGAAGGGCGAGCGTCAGATAGCCGTCGCTCATGTAGATCGCGCCGCCCTTCTCGCTCCGGATGCGCGTCATGCCAAAGACGTCCTCATAGAAGGTCGCGAGCCGTTCGGGACTCTTCGTCTTGATTGCCAAGTGCCGGATCTTTGCCATCGTCTCTGTCCTGTAGCCGCTGTTTCGAACTTTAGAAGCCGCACCAGATGAAGGGAAGTGGCGGGCTGGCGCTCGGGCGCTGGTTCCACCACAATGCGACGCGTCCGAATCCGCGATTGCAAGCCATCGGGGGCGAGCAGGGTGATCGAGCCATTGCGTGAGATCAGCGCGCCAACGCGCCGGCTCAGCGCCTATGTCGCCGAGGCGTCTCGATCAACCGCTCCCCCCAGCAGTGGTCGAGAAAGCGCGCCAGCATATTCTGGACACCCTTGCCGCCATGATTTCCGGTACGCGGTCTGCCACCCGGGCGGTTGGTCATTGACTATACCGCAAAACTCGGTGGCGCGCGGCAGGCATCCGTAGTCGGAACGCGATTGCTGACCTCATCGGTTCATGCCGCGCTTGCCAACGGCATGCTAGCGCACGCCGATGAAACGGACGATTCGCACGCGCCCTCGCGCACTCATCCGGGATGCGCCGTCGTACCGGCGGCGCTCGCGGTGGCCGAGAGTATGCAGGCAAGCGGTGCGCAGCTCATCAGGGCCGTTGTGCTTGGCTATGATGTCGCCGCGCGCGTAAACTACGCGCTCGACGCGGATGCATTCGCCGCGACGTCGCGGAGTACACACAGCGTGGGTGGCACGTTCGGCGCAGGCGCCGCCGCTGGCGCGCTGCTCGGCCTCGATGAGCAAGGGGCACGGCATCTGCTATCCTTCTGCGCGCAGCAGGCGTCCGGCGTTGGTTCTCATGTCCGCGATCCCGGGCACGTCGAGAAAGCATTCGACTTCGGCGGCATGCCCGCGCGCAATGGCGTCACCGCAGCGACCATGGTGGCTGCCGGTATGACGGGCGTCGATGATGTCTTCAGCGGGGAGCGCAATTTCTTTGAGGCCTATGCGCCGCGTCCCAATCCAGAGTTTCTGTCCGACGAGCTCGGGTCGCGCTTCGAGATCCTGGCAACCAATATCAAGAAGTGGCCAGTCGGCTCACCTGCTCAGTCCGCACTTGATGCGCTGACGGGGTTGATGCTGGACGAGAAGATCAAACCCAACGATGTTGAGGCGATCGAGGTGATGTTACCGTCACGCTCTGCCCGGACCGTCGACAACGCGCCGGCGCCCGAGCTCAACGTTCAGCACCTGCTGGCCCTGCTCCTTGTCGATGGGAAATTGTCGTTCGACTCCATCCACGATCGGGACCGGATGCGGGATCCGCAGGTTTGCGCGCTGCGAACGCAGATCAGGCTTGTGCCGAGCGAGGAGCTTGCGCATGCCATGCCGCGGCGGCAAGCGATCGTCTCGATCAGGACACGCGATGGGCGCAGCCTGTCGAAACGCACGGTTGCGGTTCGCGGCACGGCCGACAACCCGATGAGCCAGATGGAGGTCGAGGCCAAGGCACTGGATTTGATCGGTGGCGCCCTTGGGATGCGCCGGGCGCGAGCGATTCTGCAGTGCGATCGCGACCCTCGAGACGGTTCGCGATGTCACCGCGCTGCGGCGGTTGTGGCAGCCGGCAGCCGTTGCGCATCGGGGGCGGCCGGCATGACGCTTCTCCTATCGAACGACGATGTCGAGACGGCGCTTCAAATGCCCGATTGCCTCGATGCGATGGAGATCGCTTATCGCGATCTCGGCTTGATGCAAGGAGGGAACGGGCTCCGCTCGGAGATCCTAACGCCGACCTTTCGCGACGATGCGCTGCATTCGCTGCTGACGATGAGCGGCGTCGTTCCGAGGTTTGGGATCGGTGCGGTGCGCATCAATTCCGATATCCTGACCTGGCCAATGTCGGCCGGGGGCGGCGGACGTCGGGTCAAAGTGCCCGCGGCGCCGAACGAACGCTATGTCGGCCTGGTATTGCTTTTCGATACGCACACCGGCGAGCCGCTTGCCGATTTATCCCGACGGCGTTGTGCAGCGCATGCGCGCCGGCGCGACGAGCGGGCTGGCGGCGAAGCTTTTGGCGCGGGATGACGCTAGCGATGTCGCCCTTCTCGGCACAGGCTGGCAGGCGGGCGCTCAGGCGATGGCGATCTGCGCCGTCCGCCGCGTCAAGCGAATTCGGTGCTACAGCCCAAGTCGCGAACGGCGCGAAACATTCGCGCGGGAGATGCAGGCAAAACTGGGTGTCGAGGTCGTCGCGGTTGCGACCGCACGCGAAGCGATTTCGCAGAGTGACGTCGTTATGTGCGCGACCAACAGTCTGGAGCCAGTGCTCACGAAGGAGTGGCTGGAACCGGGGATGCACGTCAGCAGTCTGTCGCGTCTCGAGCTTGACGCGAGTGTGGTCGCTCCGGCCGATGTCGTGGTGATCCACTCGCGCGAGATGGGCGGCAAGATCGTGCGCACGGCAGGCGCCGATTTGGCGAGGGAGATGGAGGAACGAAAGGCAGCGCTGGCAGGCAAGACCGACCTCACAACCCGTCCCAGAGCTCTCCGATCTTCTGCTCGGCCGGACGGCGGGCCGCCGCTCCGATCGGGACATCACGTTGTTCCTCAACTATGCCGGACTCGGATACCAATTCGCCGCGACGGGGTCCGTGATCTACCGAAAAGCTCGCGAGCTGGGTCTCGGTCGCGAACTCGATACCAACCTCTTCACGAGCGCGCTCCCCTCTTAAGACGGCGGGGCCTTCCGAGGCTGCTATGCCAGCGGCTATGATGGGCGGCCAGGACGCGACTGCAGGGAACAAGGATCGTGCCGCCTATCATGACCCATATCGTGCGGTGGTGGATCGCAGCCTTTGTTGTGCTCAGTCCCGTGGCCGCGTTTGCGGCGGCGAGCGGATTTTACAAGACAAGACGATTACGTTCACTATCGGCTCGGCAGCCGGCGGAGGGTACGACACCTATAGCCGGCTAGTCGCGAGCCATCTGGGACGCCATCTCGAAGGCCAACCCACGATCGTCGCGCAAAACATGCCCGGCGCTGGCAGCATCCGTGCCGCCAACTATCTGTACAACGTCGCGCGCAAGGACGGCACCGCGATCGGAATGCTGGACGAAGCCATCTACCTCAATCAAATGCTGGGCACGCCGGAACTCAAGGCCGACTCGACCAGGTTCAACTGGATCGGGCGCATTCTCGCGAACAGCGCCGTGCTGTTCGCGCGACGCAGCGCTTCGGTGCAAAAGATCGACGACCTGTTCGAGAGGGAGCTGATTGTTTCCACGTCCGGGACCGCATCGAGATTGAACTGGACCGTGTTGAAGAACACGCTCGGCATGAAGTTCACGCTCATATCGGGCTATCCCGGCACCAATGAAGGTCTGTCTGGCAATGTCGCGCGGCGAGGTGGACGCGCTGAGCATGCCTTGGTCGATCTTGCGGGTCAGGGAGGAGCGCAGCATCCGCGAGGGAGAGATCCGCCTCCTGCTCCAGACCGGAGCCGAAAAAGACGCCGGACCTGCCGCACATCCCGCGCATGATCGATTTGGCGCGAAACGACGATGAGCGGACGCTGCTCGAGTTGTTTGCATCGCCCTCGTTGATCGGACGTTCCGTGTTGCTCCCCCGGGCATGCCGCCGGGCCGGGTAGCCGAACTGCGGCGCGCCTTCATGGCAACGATGCGGGACCCGCGCTTCCACGACGACGTGAGACGTGCGCAGCTGGAAATCAACCCGTTGCCGGGGGAAGAGCTTCAGGCCGCAATTAGCGCGTCAGGCAATATTCCCGGCGCGCTAATCGAGCGCGCGCGACGTGCGGCCGGCCTGACCGTGAATTGAAAGAGCCGTGGCAAGCATTGTGAAAGTCCGAGTGCGGGACGGCGAGATGGACGTGTATCTCGGCGCGCCGGTGCGCGGCGCACCGGGTCCCGCCATCGCGCTGATGCACCATCGCACCGGAATCGACGACTTCACCAAAAGTGTCGTGGACCGGCTCGTCAGCGCCGGTTATCTCGTCGCCGTTCCCGACATCTATCACCGTTGCCCGAGCGACATGCCGATTGTCGAGCGCAAGGCGTTGCTGAACGATACCGACATCGTCGACGACGTCGGAGCCATGATCGACGCGCTGTGCGAGCGCGCCGACGTCGATGCCGATCGGATCGTCGTCATGGGTCATTGTATGGGCGGGAGGATGGCTCTCCTTCTTGCGGGTAGCTCCGACACCTTTTGCGGGGCCGTCGTCTATTACGGAGGAGGCGTCATGCGCTCGTGGGGTGGAGGCCCCGCGGTGTTTGATCGACTACGAAACATCCGCTGTCCCGTGATCGGCTTCTTCGGCAATGAGGACAAGAACCCTTCGCCGGAAGAAGTCGATCAAATCGATGCCGAGCTGAAGACGCATGACGTCGAGCACAACTTCCATCGTTATCCAGGCGTGGGGCACGGATTTCAAAATCCGAATCGCGACACCGCGCGCGAACGCGCGGCGGCAGAGGACGGCTGGACAAAAACGCTCGCCTTCCTGCGCAGAGTGACGCCGGTATGATGTCCCGTGCAGCCCAAACAGTGTTACAATTATGGATTCGGCGCCGCGCCCAAGTGAGACTGATTTTTTTACGACCTAAAGCCTGGTGCGCACGTTGCGACAATTATTGCGCGGCGACAACTTCGATCGGCAGGCCCAGCCGCTCCAGTTGCGGGCGTACGGCAGCGGCGTCTCCCACGACGACCCAGACAAAATTGTCGGGATTAATATATTGCCGCGCTGTCCGGTCCAGCGTCTGCACGGTCATGCCCCGATAGCGGTCGGCGACCGTTTCCCAATAATTGTCGGGGCGGTCGTAGAGGGCATTGGATCGCAACGCGCCGAGCACGGCTGGCGAAGTTTCGAACTGGCCCGACAGTTGGCGCGTGTTGCCTTGGATGTTGCGGTTCAGCTCGGCCGGCCTGACGCCGTCATCGCTCAGGAACGAGCGTATTTGCTCCATGATGGCTGAGATCGAATCCCCGGTGCGGTCGGCCTGCACCGGAGCCTGGATGATGTAAGGCGTGCGGTGCTCCAGCAGTGTGACGCTGCCGTTGGCGCCGTAGGACCAGCCACGCCGTTCGCGCAGCTCCATGTTGATGCGCGCCAGGAAGGAGCCGCCCAGCACCTCGTTGGCGGCGGTGAGATTCAAGAGATCGTCCGTGCCTTCGGCAGGCAGCACCTGGCCGGCGAGAATAAAGGACTGCGGCGATTGCGGCCGGTCCACCAGCACGATGCGCGGCCGTGCGGCCGGCGGATTGACGTTGAATTGCTTTGTCCCCCGCGCTGCCGCCGGCAGGCGCCAGTCGCCCAGCGCCTTTTCAAACGCGGCGGTGACGCGGTCGAGCGGCAGATCGCTGGCCACGAAGATCGTCACATTGTCGGGGCGGATCCAGGCTTGATGGAAGGCGATCAGCTCATCGCGCGTCAGCGTTTCGACAACATTCGCGGTGCCCGTGCCGGCGAAGGAGCGGCCATAAGGGTGGGCCGTTCCATAGAGAAAACCGGGCAATGTACGGCGCGCAATCGCGGCGGGCTGGGTCAATTCGGAAGCAATCGAAGCAAGAAGCTGGCGGCGCAGGCGCTCCACTTCCGACGGCGCGAAAGCCGGATTGCGGATGACGTCCGCAAGCAGCGCCAGTGACGGATCGATGCTGGTGCTGAGCGCGGTCAGGCTGACGGTGGTCCGGTCGACGCTGGCGCCAGTGGAAATGGTCGCGCCCAGGCGCTCTTGGGCCTCCGCGAGCTGGATTGAGTTGAGACTGGTCGTGCCTTCGTCGAGCAGGTTGAGCATCAAGGCCTGAGTGCCGAGACGGTTTGCGGGGTCGGCGGCGGCGCCTGCGTCGAATTCGACGGTGACATAGGTCACGGGCACCGCGTTGCGGTGCGCATAGACGAGTTCGATGCCGTTCGAAAGCCTGGCGCGTTCGATGGTGGGGAAATCAAGCTTGGATGCCTCGGCCACCGGCGGCATTTGGCGCGGTGTGGTCCGCAATGACTCCGCCGGGCTTGCCGCTGTTTCGACCGCGGGGGCGGCCGGCGCTTCCACATAGGCTTCGCGTGCGCCTGGATCCACCCGAAGGGCGTAGACGGGACGTGTCAGCCAGCGCTGCATCGCCGCGCGGACTTGCTGAGGCGTAACCGCGGCCAGTTTGTGCAGCTCCTGTCGATTGAAATCCGGATTGTCCGCGTACAGCATGCCCTCGGCGAGCGCGCTGGCCTTGCCATTGAATCCGCCGACGCGCTCCAGCCCTTGGATCCGGCTCGAAAGCGTGCGCATCACGGTGCGGCGCACTTCATCTTCCGTCGGGCCGTTGGCGACGAGCTCGGCGATGAGTTCGTCGAGGCGGCGCGATACCGCGGCGGAATCCTCGCCGGGCTTCACGTCGACTTGCACTTCGAACAGGCTCACGCGGTGGAACCGCTGCACCCGCGCCAACACGCGCACGGCACTTTGTTCGTCGCGCACCAATGCGTTTTCGAGCCGGGAACTGGCGAGCCCGCCCAGCACGACAGCGCCGACCGAAAGCGGCGTTACATCCTCATGCGTCAGACCCGGCACGACCCAGTTCCGGTAGAGGCGCGTCGTGGCGACGCGGTCGCGCATGGTTGCATCCACGCGCGCGGCAAGCGTGGTCGCTTCGGCCGCGGCGGGCGTGTTGACCGGCCCGCGCGGAACATCGCCGAAATAGCGTTGGACGAGCGGGCGCGCTTCGGCAGCGTCGATATCGCCGGCCAGAACCAGAACCGCATTGTTGGGTCCGTAGCGTTCGTGGAACCAGTCACGCACGTGCTCCAGCGTCGCTGCCGACAAATCGGCCATCGAACCGATGGTGTCGTGCCGGTACGGGTGGCCTTCCGGGAACAGCGCTTCGAGCTTCGCATACTCGACCATGCCGTAGGGTTGATTGTCGCCCTGGCGCTTTTCGTTTTGCACGACGCCGATCTGGTTGGTGAGTTTCTCCTGCGTCACGGCGCCGAGCAGGTGTCCCATGCGGTCGCTTTCCAGGAACAGCGCGCGCTCCAGCGCCGAGCGCGGCACGGTCTGGAAATAGTTGGTGCGGTCGAACGAAGTGGTGCCGTTGAAGTCGGTGGCCCCGATCTCGCGCAGCGGCTCGAAATAATCGCCGGGCGCATTCTCCGAGCCGTTGAACATCAGGTGCTCGAACAAGTGCGCAAAGCCGGTGCGTCCGGCCGGCTCATCCTTCGAGCCGACATTGTACCAGATGCTGACCGCAACCACGGGCGCCTTGCGGTCTTCGTGCACGACAACGCGCAGACCGTTGTCCAGCGTGAATGTCTCGTACTCTATGCTCACGCGATTCAGGAGGCGTTCAACGGCGGCGTTGTCAGCCGGCGCCTGTGCCGTGACCGAGCTCGAAAGGAGGGCGCAAGCACCAAAGGCAAGACCTGTCAGCCACGTACGCATCGCTCTCTCCTCCATTCTCCGCCGCCCAAGCCTGCACAGGGCCCAGTAAAAGCACCACGCCGCCAAAAGCCAAGGCCCGAACGGTCCTTCGGTGGCCAGCCGGGCGGTGCAATGTCCGGAATAACACCTTCCGGTCTGCGAGAATCGCCCTTCCCCGCTCGAACTCCGGGCGGTTTCCCCCCTAGGCTGATATCGGGTTTCGATATCGAGTGCCGACTGTGATCGACCGCGAGTTCCAGCGGGGCTTTGTCAAGCTTTTCGCGCTGTGGCGGGCCTCGAAGGGGGAGGCGTACGGCGTCCAGATCATCGAGGAGATGCGCGTGCTGGGGTTCAGGGTCAGTCCCGGAACCCTTTATCCGGTGCTGCACACCCTCCTCGAGGAGAAGGACCTGACGGTCACGGATCGCGTCGTGAATGGTAAGGTCCGCAAGCGCTACCGCGCCACCCCGAAGGGACGGGAGGAAGCGGAAGAGGTGGTCGAGAAGCTTCAGAAGCTGCTGCGCAAGTTCCGCTGACCGGGAGGAGGACCCGAGTGAAGGCGCGTGGTTTGATCGGTGTGGCCATGGCTGTCGTCGTCCTCGGCTTCGCGGGCGGCGCTTATCTGTGGAACGCCGAGCGTCCCGACAACGCGACCGCCGCGGCACCGGCGACCGCCGCGGCCGCCATGCGCGAATTCTCCACCGCCGTCACCGCGATCGGCGCGGTCAAGCCGCAGATCGGCGCCGAGGTGCGCGTGGGCACGCGCATCTCCGGCAAGCTGATGCGGCTCCCCGCCAATATCGGCGACCGCGTCGAGCGCGGCCAGGTGATCGCGGAGCTCGAGAACGCCGACCTCACGGCGACCGTTGCGCGCCAGGAGGCCGCCGTCGAAGTCGCGCGCGCCAAGATCGCCGACGCCGAAGCCCGGCAGAAATTGTCCGAGGCCACCCACCAGCGTCAGCTCGCGCTGATGAGGGTCAGCGGCACCAGCCAGCAACTCGTCGACGAGGCGCTGAGGGAAACCCAGAGCGCAGCGGCGGGCGTGCAGATCGCCATCCGCGAGCGCGAGCTCGCCGACGCCCAGCTCAGCGAGGCGCGCGTCAATCTCTCCTACGCCACGATCACCGCGCCGATCTCGGGCGTCATCGGCTCGGTGACGACGCAAGAGGGCGAAACCGTCGCCGCCGGCCTGAACGCGCCGACCTTCGTCGTGATCGTCGATCTCGACCGGCTTCAGGTGAACACGTTCGTCGATGAAGTCGACATCGGCAAGGTTGCGCTCGGCCAGCGCGTCACCTTCAACGTCGACGCCTTCCCGGCGCAAGACTTCACCGGCGCCGTCGCCGCGATCTATCCGAGCGCCACCATCCAGGACAACGTCGTCAAATATGTCGTCGCGATCGACATCGACGACGAGAACCGCCGCCTCTTGCGTCCCGAGATGACCGCGAGCGTGCGCATCCAGCTCGAGACGCGCACTGTGCTCGCGATTCCCTCGCGCGCCATCCGGCAGGACTCCGGCCGCTCGGTCGTCCATGTCGTGAACGGCGAAGTCCACCGAAATCCGCCCGATCCGCATCGGCTGGCGCGACGGCCCCTGGGCCGAGATCGCCGACGGCTTGCGCGAAGGCGAACGCATTCTGTTGAACGCAACCATCGCAAACGGGGAGCAAGCCAAATGAGCCGGTCGCAGCGCATTGCCCGTGATGTGTTCACGTCTCTGATGTCGAACAAGCAGCGTGCGTTCCTGATGATGCTCGGCGTCGCCGCCGGTGTCGCCGTGCTCACCGCCGTGATCGCCATCGGCCAGGGCACGCGCGAGCGCGTCATGGAGCTCGTGCAGGTGCACAATCTCGACATGATCATGGTGCGCGCCGGCGGCGAGGTGCAGATCTTCGCGCCCCAGGCCGATCGCGGGCTCGCCTCGCTCACCGAGCCGGACGCGCGCGCCATCGAGGCCGAGATTTCCGATATCGGAAAGGTCAGCGTGGTGCAGGCCCAGCGCGGCGTGAACCTCGTCAATGGAGACCGCAACGCGCTCACGCGCGTCTTCGGCGTCGATCCCGGTTTCTCGGAGATCCGCTATCGGCCGGTCTCCCAAGGCGAGTTCATCAGCGATGACGACGTCGCGTCGATGGCCCGCGTCGCGGTCCTCGGCGACAAGGTGGCCAAGACGCTGTTCCCCGAAGGCGACGCGGTCGGCAAGGTCATCCGCGTCGAGAACGATCCGTACACGGTCAAAGGCGTGTTCGCCGAAATCGGCCAAACCGCGAACGGCGAGGAGGACCAGGACGACCGGCTCGTGGTCCCGTTCTCGACCTCGTCGCGGCGGCTGCTCAACCGGCCCTATGTCGAGCAGATCGTCATCAACGTGCCGAACCTCGCAAATATCCCAGAGGTCGCCGAGCGCATCCGCACGCTTCTGCGCGGGCGGCACGCGATCAATGCCGGCGAGAACGACGATTTCTTCGTGCGCGAGCCCGACGCCGTGGTCGACGCCGCGATGCAGACGCCCGCGATGCTGTTCGCGCTGATGGCGGCCTTGTCCGTCGTCACGCTGCTTGCCGGCGGCGCCGTGATCATGAACCTGATGCTGATCGCGATCTCGCAGCGCTCCAAGGAGATCGGGCTCAGGCGCGCGGTCGGCGCGCGCGCCTCGGACATTTCGCGCCAGTTCCTGCTGGAGTCGGTGTTCGTGTCGCTCGCGGGCGGAGTCGCGGGCATCGTCGTGGGGCTCGCGTTCGCCACCGGTCTCGATGCCGCGGGGGTCGCCGTAAGCCGCATCACGTGGCTGCCGATCGCGATCGGTGTGCTCGCCTGCATGGCCGTCGGCGTCGCCTTCGGCGTTCAGCCCGCGCGAAAGGCGGCCCATATCGATCCCGCAACCTCGTTGCGCGGACGAGCCGCATAGGGGGCGCACAATGATCGAGGCGATCAATCTCACCAAGAGCTACCGCCGCGGCAATCTGTTGACCCACGTGCTCCGCGGCGTGTCCTTCCGTGTACGGAAGGGCGAGTTCGTGGCCATCATGGGGCCCTCGGGATCGGGAAAGTCGACCCTGCTCAACGTCCTCGGCCTGCTCGATCAGCCCGACGGCGGCAACTATCTGCTCGATGGCGTGGACTACGCCAAGGCCGACGATGACACGCGGTCGGCGGCGCGAAGCCGGATGATCGGCTTCGTGTTCCAGCAGTTCCACCTGCTCGATCGCGCCTCCGCGCTCCGGAACGTGACCCTGCCGCTGCTCTATGCCGATTCAGGCCGCGACGGCGTCGCACGCGCGGAACGCGCGCTCGAAGCGGTCGGTCTCGCGCACCGCAAGACCTACCTGCCGAGCGAGCTCTCGGGCGGCGAGCAGCAGCGCGTCGCCATCGCGCGCGCGTTGATCAACGATCCGCCGCTGATCCTCGCCGACGAAGCGACCGGCAATCTCGATGCCACGTCAGGCGCCGAGGTTCTGGAGATTTTCCGCACCCTCGTCCGCGGCGGCCGCACCATCGTCCTGATCACGCACGACAAGGACGTCGCCGATCACGCCGATCGCATCCTGAGCTTCAGCGATGGCCGCATGGCGGGGAACGAGATCGGGCTCACAAAACCAGGCGCGGGCACGGGCACGGCGGCCGCTCCATGAAACCCGACCACGGGCCGGCGCGGAAATTTCGCGCGCGGCCTCGTTCTCTCGCTCCAATTGCTCGCGGCCCACCGCCTGCGCACGGCGCTCAGCGTTTCGGGTCTGCTCATCGGCGTCGCCGCTGTCATGGTCATGGCCGCGATCGGCCGCGGCGCCGAGCAGCAGCTTCGCGCCCGCCTTCAGGCGATGGGAACGGATCTCCTGGTCATCAGCGCGGCGCCCGCGCCACGCGTCGCCGGGCGTCCGCGCCAGGTCAATGTGCAAACCGATCTGAGCGCGGACGACGCGGTCACGCTGCTTGAAGAGATTCCGGCCGCAGCCGCATCCGCACCGGCGGTGAACCGCAGCGCCGTGCTGCGCTGGGAAGGCCTCAACCGCGCGACGGGATTGAGCGGCACGACCGCCGAGGGCTTGCGCATCCGCAACATCCGCGCCCGCGCGGGCCGCCTCTTCGACGACACCGACGATCGCGAGCAGCAGCGCGTGGCGGTGCTCGGTCCGTCGGTCGCCCGCAGCCTCTTCGCCGGCGTCGATCCGGTCGGACGCATCACCCGCATCGGCACGCTCGAGTTCGAGGTGATCGGCGTGGCCGCGCCGCGCGGCCTCGATCCGCTCGGCAACGATCTCGACGATTTCGTCGCCATCCCGTTTCAGACCGCCGCGCGGCGCGTGCACAAGCTGAACTACGTCGATCAGATCTATGTCCAGGCGCGCAGCAGCGACGCGCTCGACGAATTGGAGCGCGACGTCCGTGGTGTCCTGAGCGCGCATCTCGCCGACCGCACGGGCGTGACCGATGCCTACACGATCCAGAACCAGGCCATGCTGCTGCGGGCCGAACGCGCCGCGACGGGCGCGCTCAATCAACTCGTTCCTGTGGTGTCCGGCATCGCCCTGATGCTCGGCGCCATCGGCATCCTGACCGTGATGCTCATGTCGGTGCGCGAGCGGACGCGCGAGATCGGCCTCCGGCGCGCGCTCGGCGCATCGCGGCGAAACATCCGAACGCAATTCGTGCTCGAATCCGGGATGCTCGGAATCGCAGGTGGCGCGGCCGGCGCACTCGTCGGCGCGGCCGCGTCCGCCATCGCGTCCTATTTCGGCGGCTGGCCGCTCGTCATCGCCTGGGATGCCGCCGCCATCGGTGCGATATGCTCCTTCGCTCTCGGTCTCATCATCGGGATTGTGCCCGCCGCGCGCGCGGCCCGCCTGGAGCCGATCGCCGCGCTGCGCACGGCCTAAAGCCCGGTCAGAGTCGCGCCATCGGGAGCGCACGAACGACGAGGGAGTGCTGCTTCAATTCTCTTTGGAGCTTTTCCCGGTACGCGCTCCACCACGCGGTATCGAGCTCGTCGACCATCACTTCGATCAAGACGATGTCGTCGCGATGGGTCTGGCGGCCTTCCGGTGTCCACAGCCCTTCGGCGGGCGCTTGCGTGAATGCGGTCAGGCCGCCGAAGCGTTGAACCAGATCGTCTCGAATGCCTTCATAGGCTTCTCGGAGAAGCTCTCCATCATTGCCGTAGACCGGCAGCAATATCTGAACGAGATGCACCGTTCGTGCTCCGATTGCGTGCCAACCAACGCACCGACGCGGCACCCGCTAAGCGGCGCGTGCAGAAGATTGATCTCCGGACTCCCAGGCCCGACCCGAGCTCGAACGCTGCGACCGGCGCACCGCTTGGTGCGCGCAACTCCTCCGCATCGGGCCCGTTGCGAGCACTTAGTACGACGCGATAACTCATGGGCTATTGATCTTTGGTAGTATTCGTACTGTAACTTACGTTGCGATTCTCAGAGAGGGGCCTCCAATGTCTCGCAAGTTGATGGCCGCGTTGCTTTCGAGCGCGCTGGTTCTTGGCAATGTCAGCACGAGTGCTTGGTCCGCACCGGACGTGTCGGGCGCAAACCAGGCTCAATCCGTTCAAGTCGCCGACCCGGCGAAGAACCAAGCCCCTCTGCCGCCGGCTGGCGCAGCAGGCATCAAGCAAGCGCAAGGGCTCATCGGGGAGTACCCGATCCTGACCCTCGTGCTCGTGGCAGGCGCTATCGCGCTGGTGTGGATCCTGCTCGACGACGACGATGACGACGAAGAGGCGCCCTCCACCACAGGGACGTCGTAGGCCTGCACAGGGATAAGTGGGCCCCGCTTCGAGATGAGTGGGGCCCTCGCGCCGTTACTGCGGAATTCTATCAAAGCCCCGATCTTAAAGTCGGATCAATGGCTTAGGGCTCTCCGGCAAGCGGCGGAAACGCCTGCGGCGGACGGCGATGGCGCGTCGCCTGTTCGTAAGCGGCGGCGATCCGGATCAGCACCGGCTCGCTGAACCGGCGCCCGAGGAAGTCCACCGAGATCGGCAGTGCGACCTGTTTCGGCGGCAGCAGGTCGCCGGCCGTCTTCCGACCGTCGGGGCCGGCAGCCACCGCGCGGTCATAGACCTCGCGCGTGAAGCCTGCGGGCACCACGACGACCGGGAATCCACCGTTCGGGCTCAGCCGCGGCGTCAGCGACGCGCGCAGATCGACCACGCGTTCGATCACGCGGTCATATTGCTCGCCGTTGATCGTGACGGTCACGGTTTCGCGGATCGTCTTGAGATTGGTCGGCTCGACGGGCGAGGCGAGCAGCGGCGCCGGGATCGTCTTGGTCGGATAGACCAGCGCATCGAGCCGGTTGTCCGCCATCACCTTGTTCACCAGCATCTGCAGCGTCGTGCGCACGGCGTGCCAGGCCGTGATGTCGACCGTGGCGACGGGCAGCTTCTGGATCATCGGCATGTTGTCGCTCTTGCGCGTCAGCCGCACGGGCTGTTCGAGCAGGCCTTCGAGCCGCGTCCGCGGCGGCAGCGTCACGCCGTCGATCGGCGCGTGATCGAAGAACGTCGATTGCGCGAGCAGGTCGCGCACCGTCTTGATGTTGGAATCGCCGCGGTCGCGCAGGTAACGGTCGAGCGCGAACAGCACTTCGCCGGACACGTCGGGCTCGCGCTCGGCCAAGAGCCGGATGGTCAATTCGGGCGGAAGCTGCTCGGCGTTCCCCGAAAGCTGGACCATCCGATCGACGAACGGCGTGCTCGTCGCGAACAGCTCCTTGTAGACCGCGGCCAGCGTGCCGGTGTCGAGCGCCGGCACGATCTCGGCGATCGCGCTCCTGAACAGCTCGCCCTCGGGACCCGGATCGACGATGGTCGCGCCCGCCTTGGCGAGATCGGCGATCGCCGCGTTCGCGATGCGGATCGCCTCTTCGTCGGCCTTGGTGTGCGGCTGCATGAACTCGCGCACGATGCCGATGCGGACGCCATTGAGCGTCGCATTGTCGGCAAACGTCTCGTACGGCCAGGCCGAATGATCGAGGCTTTCGGCCGTCGCCGGATCGCGCGGATCGTAGCCCGCGAGCACGGAGAGCACGGTCGCCGCATCCTTCACCGATCGGCACAAAACACCGGCGCGGTCGCGCGTGAGCGAGGCCGGGACGATGCCCGCACGGCTCACAAGGCTGTTGGTCGCGACGATGCCGACGAGGCTTCCGTTCGAAGCGGGATTGCGCGCCGAAGGTCCGGTCTCTTCGCCGAGCGCACACATCACGAGATTGGCCGCCACCGCAGCACCCGATCCGCCGCTCGAACGCCCGGCGCTCCGCGTCGTGTCGTAGGGATTGCAAGTCGTACCGCCATACGTGCTGCGGTCACCCGAGGCGTACTCGCCGAGATTGGCTTTGCCGATGATGATCGCGCCCGCGGCGCGCAGGCGCGCGACGACGGTCGCGTCTCTCGGCGGACGGTCGTTCGCGTAGCGCGCGGCCGCGCCGCTCGTCGTGCGCATATCGGCCGTGTCGAACTGATCCTTGATCGCAAACGGGATGCCGTGCAGCGGCCCCTTCAGCTTGCCCGTCGCCGCGAATTCCGCATCGAGCTGGGCCGCGGTTTCGAGCGCATCGAGCATTGCGCTGTTGTCGGCCTTATCGGTTTCCGACCGCCTGCCGCGAAGATTGAGCGTGATGAGCGCATTGACCTTGCCCGCATTCGCGATCGGCTCGATGTCGCCGAGCTGTTTGCCGCTCGCCGGATCGACGGCGCCGCGCACGCACGGTCCGTTGTAAGCCTCGATCCGCTTCAGGTAGTAGCCGACCAATTGCGTAGCCGTAAGCTGGCGATTGAGGATCGCGCGGTGAACGTCGGCGATGGAGGCTTCCTGCAGGTGGAACCCTGGCGCCGGTGCTGCGGGCGCTGTGGGAGCGGGGGCCGCCAAGGACGGGCTCACCGCGAGCAGGACCGCAATCGAGCCAACCAAGAGTCGCATGAAAAAGCGATCGATCATCCGGAGCCCCCGAGCGGTCCTCGCGCCCGAGTGACTTTTCGGGCGCCTGAAGCCACAATAGCGGCAATATCTATACCAATGCTTGCGGAGGAGATGCGAGCCATGAGACTGCCCCACCTGCTCGGAACCTGTGCTTTTGCGGCGGCCATTGTCGCGGCAGCCACAGCTCATGCCCAAAACCGCCCGGAGTTCGTCCAGCTCGGGCGTGCGAGCGCCGCGATCCACAAGCCGGCCAGCGGCCCCGCACCCCATATCGCGATCCTGGTCACCCACCGCACGGCCAACCAGCTCAACAACATCGCCTGCCGCGAGTTGGCTCAACGCGGGTTCCTCGGCGTCTGCTTCAACACGCGCTTCATCAACAACGAGGCCGCCGTGCGGTCCGAAGAGATCATGCTCGACGTCAAGGCGGCGTTCGACTACGCGAAGTCGCAGCCGGGCATCACCAAGGTCATCCTCCTGGGCCACAGCGGCGGCTCGCCGGTGATGAGCCTCTACCAGGCGGTCGCCGAGAACGGCATCGCGTACTGCCAGAAGCCCGAGCGTCTGACGAAATGCGATAGCGACGTTCCCCGGCTCACACCCGCCGATGGCATGATCTATCCCGACGCGCATCCGGGAAACCCAGCGCAGGCCTTGCGCGGCATCAATCCCTCGCTCGTGATCGAGAACGGCAAGGTACGCGTGATCGCCGAGCTCGACCCGTTCAATCCGGCGAACGGCTACAACCCGAAGGGTCCGTCGAAATATTCGAAGGAATTCCAGACGCGCTATTACGCCGCGCAGTCGAAGGTGATGACCGACCAGCTCAATCAGGTGCTGGCCGCCAAGGGGCGGATGGCGAAAGGCGATTATCTGTACCCGGACGATGATGTCGTGCTCGTGCCCTTCAGCGATCAGGATGGCTCGGCAGGCCTTATGCTGATGGATCCCTCGATCCCGGAGTTCATGGCGACCAAGAGCCCGCGCAAGCTCGTCAAGAACGACGGCTCCATCGTGACGGAGATCGTGCACAGCGCCGCGGTCCCTGAGCTCGATCAGCAGAAGACCAATCGCGAATTCGACGGCGGCACGAAGATTCTCACCTTCACGTCATATTTGAGCGCGAACGCGACACGCTCCACGAATTCTCTCGACGGGATCGAGGATTGCTCCAGCAACACGTCCACGATCTGCAACGTGCAGTCGGTGAAGGCGCCGACGCTGATCGCGGCCATGGGCGGCTGGCGCTTCATCCGCGACCAGGAGCGGATGTACGAGCTCTCGCCGGCGACCGACAAGGACTACATCGTCATCGAAGGTGCCGAGCACAACTACACGCCGTGCAAGCCGTGCGAGAAGACGCCGGGCCAGTATGCGAACTCGGCGAAGAACCTGTTCGACTACATGGCGAAATGGGCCAACGACCGCTTCCCGAAGTGACACGAAGTGTCATGGTCCGCGCACGCGGACCATCCAGTCCGATCGTAGTACTCATTGGCGCGCGGACGCGCGCCTACTGGGTGGCCCGGTCAAGCCGGGCCATGACACTTTATGATGAACCGATGATGGCGCGCGCCTTGGCGACGATGTCGGGCGGCGCCGTCACCGTCTGGTGCACGAAGCGCGCGACATCCTCGCCGGTCAACGGAAGCGCGTCGTAGGACAGCCTCTTGGTGTCGGCGAGGAAGGCCGGATCGCGCATCGTCGACGCGAACGCCGCGCGCAAGGTCGCCACGCGATCCGCCGGCACGGCGGGCGGTGCAAGATAAGGCTGCCCGAGAAGTGTCGGGGACGAGATCAGCGTCAGGATTTGCCGCTGCTCCTCGGTCTTGGCGAGTTCGGTCAATAGCGGCACACCGGGCAGCATCGGATCGCGCTTCGCGCCCAGCTGAACCAGGAAGTTGATCTTCTTCTCGGCTATCCAGTCGGGATATTCCGCGAGCACCGAAGTCAGACCCACGCTGCGCGCCGCGATCTCGCCGCGCTCCATCGCGAGGAACACTTCGGACGAGCTGCGATAGCCGAGCACGATCTTGAACTTGGTGCCGAGCACCTTGTTCATCGCGGTCGGGTAGACGACGATGCTCGAGGCAACGCCCGTGCCGCCGAGCACGACCTCGCGCTGCATCACGTCTTCGATCGTCTTGATGCCTGAGGTGTGCCAGGCGAACGTCACCGAGTTGCGGTCGCCGGGCGATCCGAGCCAATTGAACTTGTCGGCGTCGAAGCGCACGCCGCGTCCGTCGATCACCTGATGCAGCGGGATCGCATCGTTGATGACGGCGATCACCGTGCCGTCCTTCAGCGCGTTGTTGTACATGTAGTTCGTGGCGACGACGTTGCCGCCGCCCGGCATGTTCTGCACGATCGCGGTCGGATTGCCGGGCAGATATTTAGGCATGTGCCGCGCCACCAGCCGCGCGAGCAGATCGTAGGTCCCGCCCGCACCCGTGCTCGTGATGATCGTCAGGCCCTTCCACTGAAACGGCGCCGGCGCCGCGCGCGCAGCAGTCGCACACAGCGCACCGATGCCTGCGAGAACCGAGCGGCGAGAGGGACTAGCGGGCTGCATAGCGGGAGAAATCGTAGCCTTCCTTGGCGATGATTTCGAGCAGGAAAGGCTGGTCGCGCTCCACCGTATCGAGCGCGGTCTTGAGCGCCGGCACGATCTCGGCCGGCTTCTCGACACGGCGCGAGGCGACGTTCAAACCTTCGGCCACCTTGGAATAATTGCCGCCGACCGACAGCGCGCCGTATTTCCGCGTCGAGGTTTCCAACACGTGGCGCTCGCACGCCATCACGGAATTGTTGAAGACAATGGTCAGTATCCCGATGCCGTTGCGCGACGCGGTTTCGATGTCCATGCCCGTCATGCCGAAGGATGAGTCACCCATCACGTTGATACAGAGCTTCTCGGGCGCGGCAAGCTTTGCGCCCATCACGAGCCCCAAGCCGTAACCCAACTGGGTCGACTTGCCCCAGCCGAGATAGGAATGCGGCTTGGTCGTCTCCCAGAACGGGAAGAGCTGTTCGCGCGGGCTTCCCGCATCATGCGTGATGATGACGTTGTCGCGATCCACCTGACGCATCAGGTCGCGGATCACGCGGTACTGATTGATCGGCACTTCGTCCGAATCGAGATGCCTCGCCCACTCGGCGAGCCATGCCTTCTTGATCCCTGCGATCTCCTCGGTGAGCGCGGCGAACGCCGTCTTGGATTGCGCGGGCCGCACGCGGTTCAACTCCGCGATCAACGCATCGATGACAAGCTCCGCATCACCGGCGAGCGCGAGATCGGCTTGCGTATCCTTGTTGATGTCGGACGCGTCGTTGGTCGAATGGACGATGGTCTTGCCCTTCGGCAGCGCGGGCCCGAACGAGGTCTTGGTCAGGCTCGAACCGATCGCAAGGACCAGATCGGCCCGCGTCATGAACTCCGCGAACATCTTGGGCTGCGAGCGCGTAGAGGCGCCAAGCGACAGCGGATGCGTCTCCGCGATCGCGCTCTTGCCCGGATTGGTGCAGGCGACGGGAGCCGGGATCAGCTCGGCGAGTGCAGCAAGCTTCTCTCCTGCACCGGCATAGTGCACGCCCTGCCCTGCCCAGATCAGCGGCTGCTTCGCCGCGAGGATAAGCTTGACCGCGCGCTTGACCGCATCGGGATCGGACGCCGTGCGCACGACCGGCACAGGCCGATAGTCGAGCTTGCCCTCGTACTCGGCCTCGAACACATCGTTCGGCACTTCGAGCAAGACGGGGCCAGGCTTTCCGCTCCTCAGTGCGTGAAACGCGCGGCGCAAAAGATCGGGCAGCTCGTTCACGTGATGCGCGAGCGCGGCCCACTTGGTGACGGGCCGGAACACATCGGCGGCGCGGAACGTCGGCTTCTGATAGTGGCGGTCGGTGGAAAAGCTCGCCGGGATGATCAGGACGGGCACGTTCTCCGAGAACGCTTGCGCGACGCCCGGAAACGCGTTCTCGATGCCCGGCCCGTGTTGAGCCGCGAAAACGCCGTTCTGGCGCCCCTTGCGGATGCGCGAGAAACCGTCGGCCATCGCGACGCCGGTACGCTCCTGGCGGCAAAGGATCGGACGGATGTCGATTTCGGCGCACGCGTCGATCAGCGGATTGCGCGGGTAACAGGCGAGAAACTCCGTCCCCTCGCGCTTCAACACCTCCGCGATAAGCTGCGCCCCGTTCACAGCCGTATGTCCTTGAGCTTGCGCCTCATACTGCGATGCGTACGCCTTGCCCACAAGCGCTGCCGCTGCTTGCGTCGGCGGGGCTTATGAATTTTCGGATCGAACTACACAGCCACAATCTTTGCGTGTATCCTAGCACTGTCTCCGCTGTCTCTTTCGAGGGGAATTGCGATAGCGGATCCGATGCTCGACATCGGATGCGGGGGCGTTCCAAGATTGCAGGGAAGGACCGGCAGCGCGCGATTTTCGGCGCCGTTGCCGAGTACCTCGACATCTGGCGTATCCCAGCTGTCCTTCCGGCGCCCCCTGTCCGTTCCGTCGCGTGCGGGTTTTTGGCGGGGAGATGACATGTCTGAAACCTTGATGCGGGACAGCGCCCGGAGCGCGGGCCCACGTGCCGACGCCGCGAGCACAAACGACAAGACCTACTATGTAGGCCTGACCATGGCAGGGGCCATTTCTGCCGGGGCCTACAGCGCAGGCGCCTTCGACTTCCTGATGGAAGCACTCGACGAATGGGAGGAAGCGAAGGCGACGCAGCGCAAAGCGAATGTTCTTGAAAATCAGTGGCCGGTGCCCTGCCACGACATCATCATTCCTGTGATGTCGGGCGCATCGGCCGGAGGTATCACCGGCGCGCTCGGGCTGATCGCACTGTCAGACCAAGCCCCGCCACCACCGCCATACCAGTATCCGCAAGTCGGTCGTGTCACTACGCGCTTGGATCGGCTCTACAAGGCATGGGTCCTGATGCCGCGCTTTGTCTCTCCTGTCGGCGCCTCGGAGCTGCTTGGGACCAAGGATCTGACCAGTTCCCAACCCATCCAGGACCAGGTGCTGCCGGACCCGCCGCCGATTCTTTCCTCCTCGACAGCACGGTGCTCTACGACATCCTCACGGAATCGTTCGTCCAACTTCACGACACCGCCAAAGAAGCGGGCTTATCTCAGCGAGACCATCCACCTCTTCCTCACGCACGCCAACATGCGCGGCGTTCCGTTCGAGGTCGGATTCATCGGCGGAACCACGAACCAGCCCGGTTATGGAATGATGCTCCATGCCGACCGGCGGCATTTCACGGTCACCGGCATCGGAACGGCGACGTTCTCGAGCAAGTGGGCCGATCCCGATCCGGCGCAGGCGATCGACATGGCGACACCGCCGAATCTCGCAAGCTTGCAGGAGAATTGGAAAGATTATGCCTTCAGCACGCTCGGCACGAGCGCATTTCCGGTGGGCCTGCGTGCCCGTGTCATCAGCCCTACCACCATCGAGTACTACACCCATCGCCAATGGACGCTGCCCAGTATGAGAGGCGACAGCGTAAACGGCAAAAAGCTGTTTCGATTGCCGACAAAGTACCCGTTGAATGTCGGACCTCGCGTCGACTATGTCACGATCGATGGCGGCATGCTCAACAACGAGCCGTTCGAGCTGGCGCGATGGACATTGATGAAGGACCCGCCGACCCGGAACGCCCGCGGCTTTGAGGACAACGATCGTGCGACGATCATGATCGATCCGTTCCCCGAGAATCCCGATTTCGATGTGACCCTTTCCCTCGACGCGAACCTTGGCGCGGTCATTCGACGCCTCTTGCCCATCTTCAAAGATCAAGCGCGGTTCAAGCCTGACGATCTCGTCGCTGCGCTCGATGAAAAGGTGTTCAGCCGTTTCCTCATCGCGCCACGCCGTCGCGTGACCGCAACCGCCGATTTGGAGCGGTTCGGAATCGCCTGCGGTCTTCTGGGCGGATTCGGCGGTTTCTTGAGCGAGGAATTCCGCGCCCATGACTATCAGTTGGGCCGGTTCAATGCTTATTGGTTCCTTCGCGAGAGTTTTTCCGCGCCGCTTACGAACAAAGTCCTCGTCAACGGTTATGCGACACCAAACGCCCGGTTCGATGCGTTCAAGACCACCCCCGTGAACGGGCATGGATTATTACCAGATCATTCCGCTCGTCGGCACGGCCGAGCGATGCCGACACCGCCGGTATGGCCGCGCGTTTCGAAAAAGAGGTCGATATGTTCGTCGATCGCGCGCAAGGACGCGTCAGTGCCGTCGTCGACGCTTTGCTCAAGCAGAAGGTACGTCAGCGATTGCTCCGATTGTTGGTGCGCTTGTGTGGATCTGTTCGGGGCGTGGCCAGTCACCAACGGCATTCGCTGGGTATGATGAAGGACCTTCTGACACGCGATCAGTTGCAAGGAGCGTTTGCTGGCTAGCCGAATGAGTGCCTCGTTATGGCGGCACTTGCCGACACCGCGTTCGATTTTCGCTCGATGACCGGCATCGTGGGCTCGACAGGATTGTCGCAAGCGGATGTCGCAGCGCGATCGAGATGCACAAAAAGCATCTATTCCGCGGCACCGCTTAAGTCGGGTGGCCCTCGAGGTGTTCACGTTGCGGGAGCGCAGTCCCGGCGTCCTCAGAAGGATCCCTATCGTCGAAAGAGCGATCCTTATGGGCGTTCAACGGCGATCCTGTCGTCGGGTGATGGAGAGAGCCATGGACATCGGAAACACCATCAACGTCGTCATCAGTCTTGTGTTCATCTTTCTTCTGCTCAGCATGATCGCATCCGCCTTCCGCGAGATGGTGGCTGGAGCGTGGAACAGCCGGGGGCTCTATCTGAAACGGGCGATCGGACAGATGCTCGGCGACGCGAAGTTCACCGGTCTCGCGCAGGCTTTCTATGACCACCCGCTGATTGCGGGACTGGTGCCTCCCGGGCGCGAAATGCCCGCGCTCCGCTGGCTGGCGCCGATCCTGCCGATCGTCGCCGCGCGTCTGCCCTCCTACATTCCTAACGAGACGGTCGTGGCCGCGCTGACTGACATTCTCCAAAAAGGGGGCGCGTTCCGCACGGGTTTCATGCAACCCGGTCTGAAGTCTCTCTGGGAGGCCTCCAATCGCGATGAGGCCGCATTCCAGACCAAACTCACCGACTGGTATCAGTCGGCGATGGACCGCCAAACCGGCATGTACAAGAGGACGGTTCAACGCCAGCTTTTCATCGTCGGTTTGCTGACCGCCATCGCGCTCAACGTCAACACGCTGACGATAGCGACCGACCTCTGGACGTCGGGAAACGGCCAACGGGCAGCCCAGATCGCAGCCCAAGCATCCGCGTTCTATGTGGCACGGATGCCGGATGACAACGGCGGCTCGGTCGCGCAAGCCGAGAAAGCCGCATCCCCGGCGCCGCAGGCCAAATCTGCTGATCTGGGCATAGAGCTCGTTCCCCTTCAGGCGACTGAGACTTCGGCAATTGCTGGGACGCCGGAAAGTACGCAGCAACCCGACCAGCCGGCACAAGACACTCAGGACGACAGCAGGCAACCCGAGAGCGCCACACTCGATGGACTAATCACTGAACTCAAAAACACCGGGATCCCCATGGGATGGGGGGACCGACGATTCTTGCGTAATCGCGGGGCATGTCCTTCCTCTTCGTTGAATGTCTGGCCATTGAGCATGGTAGCGGCATGGGTTTGTCCGCCGCCACCACCCCCAAAGCCCGAATCCGATGAGGCTAAGACTGGGGAGGAAATGCCAGACCCGCTCCCGCCAATCACTATCGCCGTGGTTCTCGGCTGGATTGTCACCGCGTTTGCGATCTCGCTCGGCGCGCAGTTTTGGTTCGACGCACTCGGGAAAGTGCTGAACCTTAGAGCGACCGGTGTGAAACCGAGCACCACCCCGACGGGCTAGATCAGACCGCTTCCGCAGCGGAAACGCGCATGCGGTCCTTCAACGTCTCGAGGAAGGGCAGG
>CAVPTF010000006.1:0-219366 GCA_963708555.1 uncultured Alphaproteobacteria bacterium
TCCGCGTCCATCTTGAGGGCGGCGATGAAGGCTTCCTGCGGAATCTCCACCTTGCCGAACTGGCGCATCTTCTTCTTGCCTTCCTTCTGCTTGTCGAGAAGCTTGCGCTTGCGCGTGATGTCGCCGCCGTAGCACTTGGCGGTGACGTCCTTCCGGAGCGCGCTGATGGTTTCGCGCGCGATGATCTTGCCGCCGATCGCCGCCTGGATCGGGATCTGGAACAGATGCCGCGGGATCAGGTCCTTCAGCTTCTCGCACATCGCGCGGCCGCGCTGCTCCGAGCGCGTCTTGTGCACGATCATGGACAGCGCATCGACCGGGTCGCCGTTGACGAGGATCGAGAGCTTGACGAGATCGCCTTCCTTGTAGCCTTCGATGTGATAGTCGAAGCTCGCATAGCCGCGCGACACCGACTTCAGGCGGTCGTAGAAATCGAACACGACTTCGTTCAAGCGGCAGGCGATAGATCACCATGGCGCGCGAGCCGGCATAGGTGAGCTCCACCTGCTGGCCGCGGCGGTCTTCGCAGAGCTTGAGCACGGAGCCGAGATGCTCGTCGGGAACGAGGATCGTCGCCTTGATCCACGGCTCTTCCATGAAGGCGATCCTGACCGGATCGGGCATGTCGGCCGGATTGTGCATCTCGATCATCGAGCCGTCCGTCATGTGGATGCGATAGATCACCGACGGCGCGGTCGCGATCAGGTCGATGCCGAACTCGCGGTCGAGCCGCTCGCGGATGATCTCGAGATGGAGCAGGCCCAAGAACCCGCAGCGGAAGCCGAAGCCGAGCGCGGCCGACGTCTCGGGCTCGAAGGTGAAGCTCGCATCGTTCAGATGCAATTTGCCGAGCGCCTCGCGCAGCTGCTCGAACTCGGCGGCGTCCACCGGGAAGAGACCGCAGAACACCACCTGCTGCGCGGGCTTGAACCCCGGCAGCGGCGTGTCCGTGCCGTTGCGCTCGTCGGTGACCGTGTCGCCCACCTTGGCGTCGGCGACTTCCTTGATCGCGGCCGTCATGAAGCCCACTTCGCCGGGCCCCAAGATTTCGACCGCCTCCTGCTTGGGCGTGAACACGCCGACGCGATCCACCTGGTAGGTCGCGTTCGAGGCCATCAGGCGGACGCGCTGGCCCTTCTTCAGCGTGCCGTCGACCACGCGCACGAGCACGACGACGCCGAGATAGAGGTCGTACCAGGAGTCGATCAGCAGCGCCTTCAGCGGCGCGTTGGCCTCGCCCTTGGGCGGCGGCAGCTTGGCGACGATGCCTTCCAGCACGGCCTCGACGTTCAGCCCCGTCTTGGCCGAGATCGGGATCGCCTCGGAGGCGTCGATGCCGATCACATCCTCGATCTGCTGGCGTATGCGCTCGGGCTCGGCGGCGGGCAGGTCGACCTTGTTGAGCACCGGGATGATGTCGAGGCCGGCATCGATCGCCTGATAGACATTGGCGAGCGTCTGCGCCTCCACGCCCTGGCTCGCGTCGACCACCAGAAGCGCGCCCTCGCAGGCGGCAAGACAGCGCGAGACCTCATAGGCGAAGTCGACGTGCCCCGGCGTGTCCATCAGGTTGAGCACATAGGTGATGCCGTTCTTCGCCTTGTAGTTCAGGCGGACGGTCTGGGCCTTGATGGTGATGCCGCGCTCACGCTCGATGTCCATCGAGTTCGAGCACCTGCTCCTTCATCTCGCGCTGGGTCAGGCCGCCGGTGATCTGGATCAGGCGGTCGGCCAGCGTGGATTTCCCATGGTCGATATGGGCCACGATGGAAAAATTGCGGATATGCGCGAGTTCGGTCATCGGGGATGCATAGCGGCGGGCGGCAGGGAGGTCCAGCCTTCGCCGCAACGCGGTAAAGGGCGCGGTCGTCTTAGCCTGGGGCTCAGCCGGGTGTGCTGGAGGCGAGCTGCAGACGGCCGGCCGGTTTCAGCCGGATCAGCCCGATCAGGATCACGATCGCGCCCACACCCCAGACATACCAGCCGGGGCGGATTCCGGCCTGGAAGTTGAAGTCGATCTCCAGCACGCGGAGCACCGGAACGTTGTAGGCGATCGAAAACGCGATGGCCTCGGTGAGGAAGGTCAGCGCGCCCGCGACGAACCAGGAGAGCGCGATGACCCAGAGCGGGAACTCGCCATTGCGCGGCCAGGCCCAATGCATCACCCGGTACATCAGCAGCCAGAGGAGGATGCCCGCCATCCATGTCGGTTCGAAGACTTGGAGCTTCGACTGCAGGAAATGGTGGATCATGCCGAGGATCGCGATCGGATAGACCCACCAGTGAAGGTGGCGCCAGCGGATGCCGGAGAGCTGCCGCACCATGTAGTCGTTCGAGGTGGCGGCGAGCGTCGCCATTCCGACGAACGCGGTGAAACCGATCGTCAGGTAATAGCGCAGCACGATCTCGGCGGTGACCTTGGGGAGATCGTAGGCCTGATCGACGACGTAGAGCGTGAGATGCAGCAGGAGATAGAGGAACGCTGCGACGCCGATCATGCGGCGCACGTCGACGAGCGGCGCGTAGCGCGCGATCCGCCGCATCGGGGTGATGAAGAGTGCGATGAACAGCAGCCGTATCGCCCACGAGCCGATCTCGTGGATCGCTTCGTTCACCGGCCGGGGGCCGAGCTGTTGCGTGACGGCGTAGTAGGTGACGATCAGGAGCGGCAGCACGAGCAAGACCAGGGTCACCGCCCGCAGCGGCGAGAATCGGCCTCGCTTGTCGTGCCACAGCGCCATGATCGACCCTATCAGGTCCTGAGTGTACCGCCCGTCGCCTTCGTCACAGCGGTCACGATCTTTTGCGCGACCGCTTCGATCTCCGCGTCCGTGAGCGTGCGCTCTTTCGGTTGCAGCTTGACCGCGATGGCGAGCGATTTCTTGCCCTCGGGCACGCCCTTGCCCTCGTAAACGTCGAACACATCGACGCGTTCGATGAGCTGGCGGTCGGCGCCGCGCGCCGCCTTGACCACGTCCTGGGCGGCGACCTTCGAATCGACGACAAAGGCGAAGTCGCGCTCGACCGGCATCAGATCGGAGAGATCGAGCTTTGCCCGGGCCTTGCCGCTGCGCGCTTTCGCTTCAGGGATGGCGTCGAGGAAGATCTCGAAACCCGCGACCGGTCCTTTGAGATCGAAGGCCGCGATGATGCGCGGGTGCAGCTCGCCGAAATGGAGTAGCGGCTTTGGGCCCAGCGCGATCGTGCCCGAGCGGCCGGGGTGATACCACGACGGCGCATTCGTCTGTGTGGGAGCCCCGACCTCACCCCATGCGGCTTCGAGCGCGGCGATGGCATCCGCCTTGACCGCGGTCCAATCGGGACGGATCGCCGACTTCGTCCAATGACGCGGCGGTTCGCCGACGCGAATGCCGGCGGCGACATCGGTTTGCGCGCCGGGTACGCCGCTCGAGAATTGCGGCCCGATCTCGAACATCATCGCATGTCCGATGCCGCGCGCCTGGTTGCGCGCAGCGGACGCCAGCAGCGCCGGCAGCACGCTCGGCCGCATCGCGTCGAGATCGGCGGAGATCGGGTTCTCCAATTGGCGCGCCTCGTCGCCGCCACCGAACAGCTTGGCCGCGTTCCTCGATACGAACGAGAAATGCACCGCCTCGTTGAAGCCGCGCGAAGCGAGCGCGCGGCGGATCGTGCCGATGCGGCGTTGCGCGGGCGTCAGAATCGGGCGCGCGACCGCCGACGGTCGCGTCATCGCGGCGGACGGCACCTTGTCGAGCCCATGGATGCGCACGATTTCTTCGACGAGATCGGCGGAGCCGTGGATGTCCGGGCGCCATGACGGCGGCACGACCTCAAGCCGGTCGTTGCCCGTGACCGCGAAACCGAGACTCGTCAGGATACGGACGATCTCGGAGCGCGGCAGATCGATACCGGCGAGACGCTCGCAGCGCATCGGGCGCCATCTGAATTGTACGCTTCCAATCGGTCGTCTTGCCCGCCACCACGATCTCGGATGCTTCACCGCCGCAGAATTCGAGGATGAGCTTCGTCGCGAGCTCGAGCCCCGGCACGACAAATTCCGGATCGACGCCGCGTTCGAAGCGGTAGCGCGCATCCGACACGATGCCGAGCGTGCGGCCCGTCCGCGCGGTGCGCACCGGATCGAACATCGCCGATTCGACGAACACATCGGTGGTGGTCTCGGTGCAGCTGCTGTCTTCGCCGCCCATCACGCCGGCGATACCGCGCGCCGCTTCGTCATCGGCGATCACGGTCATCTCGCCGTCGAGCGTGTAGGTCTTGCCGTCGAGCGCGAGCAGCTTCTCGCCGGGCTTCGCGAGACGCGCACGCATGTTGCCCTTGAGCTTCGCCGCGTCGAACACATGCAGCGGCCGGCCGCGGTCATGCGCGACCAGATTGGTGACATCGACGAGCGCCGAGATCGGACGCAGACCCACGGCCTTCAGCCGATCCTGCACCCATTTGGGGCTCGGTCCGTTCTTCACGCCGCGGATGAGACGCCCCGCGAACATCGTGCACGCGCTCGCAGCGCTTTCCGGAAAATCGAGGCTCACTTTGATCGGCGAAGGGTAGGCGCCTTTGACCGGCGTCACCGCGCCGCCCTTGAGCGTACCGATGCCCGCCGCCGCGAGATCGCGCGCGGTGCCGTACACCGAGGCGGCGTCGCCGCGGTTGGGCGTGAGCGCGACATCGATCACCGGATCGCCCAAGCCGAGCGCCGCCGCTGCGGGGCTTCCGATCGCCGTGTCGGCCGGAAGCTCGATGATGCCGTCGTGTTCCTCGGACAATTGCAGCTCGCGCTCCGAGCACATCATGCCGCGCAATTCGACGCCTCTGATCTTGGCGATCGAGAGCGTGAAATTGCTCCCCGGGATGAACGTGCCCGGCGGCGCGAACACGCCGACAAGCCCCACGCGCGCGTTCGGCGCGCCGCACACGACCTGCGCGATCTCGCGCCCCGTGTCGACGGTGAGCAGACCGCAGCTTGTCCGCATTGGGATGCTGTTCGGCCGTCACCACGCGCGCGACGCTGAACGAAGCGAGCGACGCCGCCTTGTCCTCGAGGCTCTCGACCTCGAGCCCGATGCTGGTGAGCTTTTCCGCGATCGTCTTGGCGTCGGCGTCGGTCGCGAGATGATCCTTGAGCCAGGAGAGGGTGAGCTTCATCGGCTGAGCCCTCCGTCCAGCGTCGGGATGTCGAGCGGCAGGAAGCCGTAATGCTTCAGCCACCTGAGATCGGAGTCGAAGAACGGCCGTATGTCGGGAATGCCGTATTTCAGCATCGCCATGCGGTCGAGGCCGAGCCCGAACGCGAAGCCCTGGTAGCGCGCGGGATCGATGCCGCACATCTCGAGCACGCGCGGATGCACCATGCCGGAGCCGCCGATCTCGAGCCAATCCTTGCCTTCGCCGATCTTCAGCGCGCCGCCCGAGCGGTCGCACTGCACGTCGACTTCCATGGACGGCTCGGTGAACGGGAAATAAGACGGCCGCAAGCGGATCGCGACCTGGGAGACTTCGAAGAACGCCTTGCAGAATTCCTCGATCAGCCATTTCAGATGGCCGAGATGAGTCTCCTCATCGATCACGAGCGCCTCGACCTGATGGAACATCGGCGAGTGCGTGGCATCGGAATCGTGGCGATAGGTGCGCCCCGGCGCGATGATCCGGATCGGCGGCTTTTGCGCGAGCATCGTGCGCACTTGCACCGGGCTCGTGTGCGTGCGCAGCAGCGGCCGCGAGCCGTCCGCTTGCGGCTTCATGTAGAACGTGTCGTGCATCTGCCGCGCCGGATGCTCGGGCGGGATGTTCAGCTTGGTGAAATTGTAGTCGTCGGATTCGACGTCCGGGCCTTCGGCGACCGTGAACCCGAGATCGGCGAAGATGGCGGTGACCTCGTCCTTCACCTGGCTCACCGGATGCACGGTGCCGCGCGGCGCTTCGGGCGCCGGCAGCGACACATCCACCTGTTCGGACGACAACCGCGTGTCGAGCGATGCGTTCTCGAGCTCAGCTTTCTTCGCCGCGATCGCATCCGCGACGCGATCGCGCAGCGCGTTGAACGTGGCGCCCTTGGATTTGCGCTCGTCGGGGCTCATCGAGCCCAGCGTCTTGAGCAGCTCGGCGATCGCGCCCTTCTTGCCGAGAGCGGAGACGCGCACGTCTTCGAGCGCGCGCTCGGTCTTGGCCTCGCTCACCGCCGCGAGCAGATCGCGTTCGAGTTGGGCTATATCAGTCATGCAAATCCCTCAGCAGCAATGTCGCAAGGCCCTGTCCGGACCATTCCGGCGAAAAAGGCCGCGCAACGGTCTGGGGACTGGGATCAGGTGGCGCTGGCCGCCTGGCTGACCAACGCCTTGAACGCCTCGGGCTCCCGCACCGCCAGATCGGCCAGCACCTTGCGGTCGATCGCGATACCGGCGCGTTCGAGCAGCGCTGATAAATCGGCTGTAGGTCAGGCCGTGCTCGCGAACCGCGGCATTGATCCGCTGGATCCACAGCGCGCGGAAATTCCGCTTCCGGAGCTTGCGCCCGACATAGGCGTGCTGCATCGAGCGGTCGATCGCGGCATTGGCGGACGTGATGTTGTTCTTGCGCCGGCCATAGAAGCCCTTGGCCTGCTTCATGACGCGCTTGCGGCGCTTGTGCGAGGCTACGGCGCGAGGTGCTTTGGACATCTATGTTCTCCTCAATCGCCGTAAGGCATCCAGCGCTTGACGCGCTGGGTTTCGCTGTCGGACAAGACGCGCGTTCCGCGCAGATTGCGGATCTGCTCGTTGGAGCGCTTGATCATGCCGTGACGCTTGCGGGTCTGGCCGTGCTTGATCTTGCCGGTCGCGGTGAAGCGGAAGCGCTTTTTGGCGCTCGACTTGGTCTTCAATTTGGGCATTTCGCTCTCCTAAAGCGCAGGCTCTTTCGAACCCACGGTTGCGTTTTGAACCGCCTCGGCATGCCCTTTCGCCGGCCGGTTCCCTGAAAAGGAGGCGGCGTTATACGCGAGGCCATAAGATTTGCAAGGCGGCGCCTTGTAGGCCAAGAACCCCGGTCATGAGGAAGCCGCCCCGACCGGTTCTGCACGCCGCGCGCCTTGCCGACGCCGTCCTGTTCTGGCCGGTCCTGGCCTTTGTGCTGTGGGGCCAGCTTGCAGTCCGACGTCCCGAATTTCGCTCCCCGAGATCAACGATAAGCTCTTGCATTTCGGGGCTTATTTCGTTCTGGGCGCGATGGCGGGCGGCGCCGTCAGGACGCGCGGGCGGGTGAAATGGGCGATCCTGGGGCTCATCGTGGTGGGGGCCGCGATCGAGCTCCTCCAGGCCTATGTCGGGCGCGAGACCTCGCTGCTGGACGGCGTGGCCAACGGGGCAGGCGCGATCGCGGGGGCTCTGCTCGCGCGGTTCGTGCTCGATCCGCTCCGCGAGCGCTGGGGTTACGACTCGGACACGCCCTCAACCTGACGCATGTCAATCCTTTACGGACTCGGTGGGCGGAGATGTAATGGTGTCGGGCTGCGTCAAAACGAGGGGTGGAGCATGAGCATTCTTTCGGAATTCAAGGCCTTTGCGATGCGCGGCAACGCGATCGACCTGGCCGTCGGCATCGTGGTCGGTGCGGCCTTCACGGGCATCGTCAATTCGCTGGTCAAGGACGTGATCAATCCGCCGCTCGGCCTCCTGCTCGGCGGCATCGACTTCTCCAATTTCTTCGTTGTGTTGAGCGGAAACGACACCTACGCGACGCTGAAGCAGGCCACCGATGCCGGCGCGGTCACCGTGAACTACGGTCTGTTCCTGAACACGCTGATCAATTTTATGATCGTTGCGCTGGCTCTCTTCATCATCATCAAGCAGGTCAACAACCTCACCGCGCCGCGCGTGGTCGAGAAGCCGGGCGATCCGCCGCCGCCGGAAGACATCAAGCTCCTGCGGGAAATCCGCGACGCGCTGAAAGAGGGTAAGCGCTAACCCGTCGCCAGGAACGACTTCCACTTGTCGAAGAACAGGCGCTGCTGTCCGACCAGCGCCGCGGTCTGGGGCGCCGTCTTGGGCAGCATGACGATGTCGTTTTCCTTGGCCCAGGCCACGACCTTGGGATCGATCACAGCCTTGGCGAGCGCATTCGAGAGGATCGCCCGGATGTCCAGCGGCAATCCGGGCGGCGCGCCGACCACGCGCTCGATGCGAATCTGATCGAGATCGGGCTGGCCGAGCGTGGTCGCATCCGGCGTGCCCGGCGGCATCGCCTCTTTGCGGAAGCTCGCGAGCACGCGAATCTGGTTGCCGCGCACGAATCGCATCGCTGTGGGATAGCCGGCGATGACGGCATCGGTATCGCCCCGAATGGCGGCGACCACATAATCGGCCGAGCTCCTGTACCCGGTGACCAATTGCGACCGGATGTTGAGCAGCTTCGTGCCGATCACCGTCGCGGCATAGGCGGTGCCCTCGGGGCCGGTGGCCGAGAACTTGACCGGCCGCTGAGCCGAAAGCTGCTTCAGATCGTCGATAGGATTTCAGCGGCGAGTTGGCGCCGACCGCGAGCACATAGTGCTCGCCTTCGCCCATCGCGCCGATCCACGTGAACTTCTCGAGGTCATACGCGCTTTCGCCGCCTTGCTGCTGCTGCAGGATGAACACGCCGGGAATGTTGAAGATGCCGAGCGTGTAGCCGTCCGGCCGCGCACGATAGAGCTGGATCACACCGCGCGCGCCACCGCCGCCCGACACGTTGAGCGGGATGATGGCGACCTTCTTGGGCAGGAACTGCTCCATCACCGGGCGCGATCATCCGGACATAGATGTCGAACCCGCCGCCGGGCGCGTACGGGATGATGAATCGGATGGGCTTGAACGGAAAATTGCTGGCAGGCGCGGCCAACGACACTCGCGAGGACAGCAGCGCGGGCGCGGCGATACCGGCCGAGACGAGCAGCGACCTGCGTGTGATGGCCATTATGCTCTCCTCTCCCTGCTCAGGCCCTGCGGTTTGTCCTGATACCACCGATGTTATAGCATTCCAAAACCTTACTCTATTCAACACCTTGAGGCCCGAGATGCACGACGTCACGACCGAACATTGGCATGAGCCGAAAGGCTTCAAGAATGCCGGCTATGGCGCCTGGAAGCGCCCCAACACGCCCTATGACGATTTCATGGAATCCCAGGACATTCCGATTTACCGCGGCATCGGTGTGAAACGCGTTCAGGACATGCCGATGAAACCTTGGGCGCGGATGGGCGGCAAGGGCACCTTCATCCAGCTCTTCGGCACCGAAGGCAAATGGGGCTGCTACGTGGTCGAGGTTCCGCCACGCGGCGCGCTCAACGCCGAGCGCCACATGTACGAAGAGATCATGGTTGTCGTCGAAGGCCGCGGCACGACCGAGATCTGGGTCGACGGACAGAAGAAGCGTCACAGCTTCGAATGGCAGACCGGCTCGATGTTCTCGCCACCGCTCAACACGTGGCACCGCATCGTGAACGCGGCGTCGAGCCCCGCGATCATTCTCGTCGCAACCACGGCGCCCAACGTGATGAACCTGTTCCGCGACACGGACTGGATCTTCAACAATCCCGCGACGTTCCCCACGCGCTTCGACGGCAGCGAAGATTTCTTCAAGCCGAAAGACGACATCGTGCCGGACGCGCTGCGTGGCCTCGCCCAACGGAAATCGAACGTCATCCCGAACATCTTCAACGCGAAGCTCTATCTCGATAACCGCCGCTCGCCTGGATACACGCGCGTCGAGCCCGCGATGGCCGGCAACGTGTTCTACGGTTTTGTCGGCGAGCACCTGACCGGCCACTACTCGAAGGCGCACGCGCATCTTTCATCGGCCGTGCTCGTCTGCATCAACGGCAAGGGCTACACCTACACGTGGCCGCGCTCGATCGGCATGACGCCGTGGAAAGACGGCAAGGCCGATCAGGTCTACCGCCAGGATTACGAGACCGTCGGTCTGGTGACCGCCGCGCCCTATGGCGGCGCCTGGTTCCATGCGCATTTCGGCGTCAGCAAGGAGCCGCTTCGCCTGATCGGCTGGTACGGCCCGAACAATCACCGCAAGGATCGCGCGGGCGTTCCGGGCGAGAAGGACACGGACGAAGGCGCCATCGATGTCACCGAAGGCGGCACCGCGATCCCGTATTGGATGGAGGATCCCTTCCTGCGTCAGGAATACGAAGAGACGCTCAAGAAGGAAGGCATGGTCTCGATGATGGACCCCGCCCTCTATTTGCCGCCGAAAAACGCCGCCGCGGAGTGATTGTTATCCCGTCAGGCGGCTTCCTGGCGCGATGGTGACCCGCTAGCGTTCCCGCGACACACGCAGCGGGAACGCCGCAATGTTCGACGCCCCTCTCTTCTGGATACTGGTTCTTCCCGGTCTGCTGTTGGGCATGTACGCGCAGTCGCGCATCCGCATGAACTTCATGAGATATTCGCAGGTCAGAACCGTTGACGGCATCACCGGTGCCGAAGTCGCGCGGCGGATTCTGGACCTACAGGGCCTGCAGGACGTCGCGGTCGAGTACACGCCGGGCCTCCTGAGCGACCATTACGATCCGCGGTCCAAGGTCCTGCGGCTGAGCCAGCAGGTGTATTTCGTGCCGAGCGTGGCGGCCGCCGGGGTCGCCGCGCATGAAGCCGGCCACGCCGTGCAGGATGCCAAGGATTATTTTCCGATGGAGGCACGGTCGAGGATCGTGCCGCTGGTACAGCTCGCCTCGCAGATCGCGCCCTGGCTGTTCATCGGCGGCGTGACGCTGCAATTGCCGCTCTTCATCTGGGCAGGGGTCATATTGTTTGGGTCATCTACGCTGTTTGCGCTGATCACGCTTCCCGTGGAATTCAATGCGAGCGCGCGAGCCGAACGATTGCTGCTGGGGCACGGCATCATCAAGGGCGACGAGCAGATCGAAGGCGTACGCAAGGTTCTAGGCGCCGCGGCCTGGACCTACGTGGCGGCCGCGGTGTCGGCGATCGGCGTCTGGCTGTTCTATGTGATCTTCGTGTTCGCGCAGACGCGCCGCTAGCGCTGAAGCGAGACCTGCACGTAGTTTCCGTCGGGGTCTCGCACGTGCAGGCCGTGATACGGGTCGTCTCCGGTCTGCAAGCCGCGTTGCGCGAAGTAGCGAGCCGCCGCCTCCTTGGTGAAGCGCGGCACGCCGATCGAGAAGTGATCGATGATCCCGGTCGGGCTCAGGAGGTTGAACGAGACCATCGTCCGGCCGTTGCCAAGCCGGACGATGTTAAGCGGCTTGTCCTCGCTCACGACCGAGAAGCCGAACGTCTTCTGATAGAAATCGACCGAGCGCTGCAGATCGGCGACCTGCATGCTGACATGGTCGATATTCGCGGTTTTGAAATCGATCTCGTCCTGCGCGGCAGCCGACGCAGCCGTTCCGCTCGCCGCCAGCATCGCCAATCCTCGAACCAGATCGCGCCGGCTGAGCGAGCCCTTCTCAAAGCGGGTGACGAGATCGGAAATCATCGATTCCATGGCGGCTTCCTTTCTCCAGAAACAAAAAGGTCGCTGAACCGGTTGGCTCAGCGACCTTTCGCTGTCTACGCGTGGACCGCCTTTACGGCTGCATCCACCAATTGTTGCGCGCCGGCACGACCCCAACCGGAATGGTCGCGAGCTCTTTCATCGAGGCGAGATCGACGGCCGAGACCGTGTTGGTGTGCTCGTTGCCGACATAGACCCTCCGTCCGTCCGGCGTGATCGTCATCCAGCCCGCGCCCAGACCGTTGAGCTTGAGACTGCCGGTGAGCTTCGCGTCGGGAAGCGAGTACTTGTAGACCGAGCTGTTCAACCGGCTGATGATCACCAGCGTCTTCTGGTCCGGAGTCACCCAGAGCCCGTGCGTCGGCGCGGGCGGGCCGTGGTCATTGCGCTCCGCTGCGGGGATCTCGGGGAGCTTGACCGCGTTGACGATCTTCTTCGTGTCGAAATCGATCACCTGAAACGCGTTGTCCCGGCCGTTCTGCGTGTAGACCTTGTCGGTGGAGCCGTCGGGCTTCTTCGACATCGCCATCGGGTTCGGCGCGGGATTCATGGTCAGGTCCCACGCGATCTCGTTGGTCTTGGTGTCGACCACGAGGAACTTGTGCGGCGGCGGGCGCATGCCGCGGCTGGTGCCCGCGATCACGTATTTGCCGTCCGGGGTGACATAGAGGTCATGGATCGGGCCGGTCTTGACGGTCTTGATGTTCTTGAACGTGGCCGTGTCGATGACGTCGATGCCGCCGGTCGGGCCGGGCTTGAGGACCGGGAATTCCGACAGATCGTCCCAGGTGGGCGCGATCGCGGCGTAGATGTATTTCCCGTCCGGCGTGATGTCGATCAGGTTGGGGTTGCCGCTGAGCGGAATCTGCTTCGTCGTCTGCAGCGTCTTGCCGTCGATGACGGTGACCGCGTTCTCCGCTTCCGAGCTGACGTAGATGCGGCTTCCGTCGGGCGACGTGACGATCCCGTGCACGCCTTCATGCCCCTTGATCTCGCCGATCACCTTGTTGGTCGAGACGATCGATGATCTGGATGGAGTCACCGCCAAAGTTCGTTTGCAGGATGCGCAGCTTCGAGGCCTGCTGTGCGGCCGGCTCGTTGAAGGACAACGTGCCCGCCACGAGCCCCGCCAGAATCACAAGGCCGCCGCGTAAGAGATGCTTGCTGTTCATGTTCGTCTTCCTTCCTTGGGAGGACAGAGATCCTTTGAGGTCAGGTCAGGCTTTCTGGCCCATTATGAATGCCCGCAGCGTCTGCCACGCCGGATCCTGCTGCGACATGAATTGCTGGCCGCCCCCGTGGTGGGGATCGCCGCCGGCTTTCTCGTCGAGCGGGTGCTTCAGGATCGGGCTGTCCAGATTGCCGGGCTGGGCAACCTGCTCGATCATCAGGAAGTTCCGGCGCGACTGTTCCTCGTTCCAGCTCGTGGCGCCCGGTGAGAGCGGCACCACATGGAACGCCACGTTGTTGTTGGAGTGGCAAACGTAACAGCGCGTACGCCCGTCGCGCTTGGTCAGGAACACCGGCTGAACCCGGGTCTTGAAGAACTCGTAGTCGAGCGTCACCCCGGCCTTGGGAGCCGGAGCCTTCGTCGGCGCGTTTGCGGCATGGCCCAACGATCCGGCCGCCGCCGCGAGCAAGGACGCTGCAGCCACGACCAGACAAGACGAGGCCCTAGTCATACGGTACCTCCCTCAAAATGTTCTGCTTTGAAGGGCCAAACTCTATGCCTGGGCCCTTGCGCTTGCAAGTTGCGCCGCCCCAGAAGCCCTATCGAAGGTCGCCAGTCGCGCCGATTTTATCGGATCGTCGCCGGGTCAGACGTATTGCAATGCCACGAACACGATCGCGGCCACGATCATCAAGGGATAGGGCCCGACCTTGGTGAACAGCAGGAACCCGAGCGCCACGAAGGTCGTGACGAGCTGCAGCGCGGACACCTGGGCGGCCTGAAGCACGCTCAGCGCGCCCGCGAACACCAGCCCCATGGCGATGGGCGCAAGCCCGCGCTGGAGCGCTGCGCGCCAGGGCGTATCGCCGCGCGACTGCCACCAGCGCACCGCGCCGTACATGACGATCGATGACGGTACGTAGATCGACAGCGTACCCACGAGCGCGCCGGCAAATCCCGCCACCTGCCAGCCGATCAAGGCGGCGATCAGCGTCGAAGGCCCGGGCGCCGCGCGCGAGAGCGCGAACAATTCGGCGAATTGTTGAGACGTCAACCAGCCCTGATTGACCACCTGGACCTGCATGTCGGCGATGATCGCCTGACCGCCGCCGAACGAGAACAGCGACAGCGGCGCGAAGACGAGGATCAAACTCAGAAGGCGGCTATCCATTGCGCCCGCTCGCTTGCATCCAGAGCTCGAACCCGACGCTTATGGGTGCGAGCACGATCACGACCGGAATCATCGGCCAGTTGAGCACGCCCACGGCCACGAAGATCGCGGCAGCGATGAGAGCGGGCACGATCCTCTTGATCCCGCGCGCGAGCTGAGTGCCGAGCTGCAGCACCATCGCGACGCCGATGGCGACCACGCCGGCGAGCACGGCTTGCACGGCGGTCACGCCGCCATAGCGCGCATACAGTCCGCCGAGGATCAGGATGACCACGAACGGCGGCCCGACGAGGCCGAATGCCGCAACGAAGCCGCCGATCCCGCCGCGAAGATGCGAGCCGACAAAGAGCGACATGTTCACCGGATTTGCGCCGGGCATGACTTGAGAGAGCGGTGAGCGCGGCGAGGAATTCTTCTTCGCTCATCCAGCCGCGCGTTTTCACCACCTCGCGGTAGAGGAACGCGGCGGTGCTGCCGCCGAAGCTCGCGAGCCCCACGCGAAAGAACACGCTCAACAATGTTGAGAGCGAAACGTTCGGCGCCCGCGCCGACGGCTCAGACGTCATTTCGAATCCGGATGCGAATAATGGTGCGGTTGGTTTAGGCGCGCCGCTTGACGCTGTCCAATGCTGCAAGGCCGCAGCTTGGCCGTCGCTGGAAACGCCAAGTTTCCGCGGCCAAGGCCGAGGTTCTCCATTACCGCCGCGCAAGGTTCATATCATTGATTTCATGAAGCATTTTTCACTTCACGGGCGCGCGAATTCGGGTTGAAACAGCCTCAGCAGGCCCCGACCTGATCGCCCGAGGCGGCGTCTTTCGCGGCCAAATTCGACATGAACCCGACAATTGGAGGCAATGAAATGGAAAATCTGGAGTCCCCGCGTCCGGGATGGCGAGCGCGCTTGCGCGAACGCGTCTCACCGAGGGCGCTGACGGCGGCCGGCATGATCGCCGTTGGGACAGTGGCGTTTGTTTCGGGCGGCGTGTTCTTCACCCATCCGCAAGTGTTCGCGTCGCCGAGCGCGCTCGCGCAGACGGCCGAGGTGGCCGCTCCGTCGCCGAAGCTGCTCTCGGAGAGCCATCAGTTCAGCTTCGCCGATCTCGTCGAGCGCGTCTCGCCCGCCGTCGTCTCGATCCAGGTCGACATGCAGGGCCGCGTGCAGAATTCGGCGATGCCGCAGATCCCCGCGCCGTTCCGCGATTTCTTCCGCGACTTCGGCTTCGAGGATCAGCAGGGCAAGGGCACGCCCGGGTCCGCAGGGCCGGAGAGGAATGCCGGACCCAGCACCTCAAGGCCCCCGCGCGCAGGCCGCAGGCTCGGGCTTCATCATCGAGTTCGAACGGCTACATCATCACCAACAATCACGTCGTGGATGATGCGCGGAAGATCACGGTCAAGCTGAACGACGGACGCGAGTTCGAGGCGAAGCTCGTCGGCTCCGACAAGGACACCGACATTGCGCTGCTCAAGGTGGAAGCCAATGGTCTGCCGACCGTCGCGCTGGGCGATGATCGCAGGCTGCGCGTCGGCGACTGGGTGGTCGCCGTCGGCAATCCGTTCAATCTCGGCGGAACCGTCACCGCGGGCATCGTCTCCTCGATCGGCCGCGACATCGGCAATGGTCCTTACACGGACTATCATCCAGATCGACGCCCCGATCAATCACGGCAATTCCGGCGGCCCGACCTTCGACATCAGCGGGCGCGTCGTCGGCATGAACACCGCGATCTTCTCGCCGTCGGGCGGCAGCGTCGGCATCGGCTTTGCCGTGCCGGCGTCCACGATCAAGGCGGTCACCGACGAGCTGAAGACGAGCGGCAGCATCAGCCGCGGCTGGCTCGGCGTTCAGATCCAGGATTTCACGCCCGAGCTCGCGTCGAGCGTCGGCATGAAGGATCAGAAGGGCGCGATGGTCGCGAGCGTCGTGGACGGCAGCCCGGCCGCGCGCGCCGGGCTTCGAGCAAGGCGATGTGGTCATTGCGTTGAACGGAACCGAGGTCACCGATTCCAAGGTGCTGACGCGCCAGGTGGCTTCGATCCACGCCGGAGACAAGGCGACGTTCACCGTTGTTCGCAACGGCGCGCGTCACACGCTCACGGCGACGATCGAGAAGCGCGATGCGGATCGCATGGCCTCGGCCGAACAGGGCCCGGCCGCGCAACAGGGCTCGCTCGGCTTGAGCTTGTCACCGATCAATCCTGCGCTGCGCCAGCAATACGAGCTCGGCAACACCGTCAACGGCGTGGTTGTGAGCGGCGTCGATCCCGACAGCGAGGCGGCGCGCAAAGGCATCACGCGCCGGCGACGTCATCAAGCGCGTCGGACAGCAGGACGTGAAGATGCCGTCAGACGTTGCGCGTGCCGTCGAAGACGCGCGCAAGGCCGGACGCGACAGCGTGTTGATGTTGCTCGCCAACGAGCAAGGCGATCGCTTCGTGGCGCTCAGACTGTCCCAAGGCTGAGAACCCCCAGACACGAAGCGTTGACGAGAGGCTCTGCGCTCCCGCAGGGCCTCTCCGTCTTTTGCGTTCTAGTTGCTCCGCGCCGCGAGGATGTCGTCGAGACGCGCCGGCATCGCCATGTTGCGCTCCAGCCGCGGATATCTCAGGCCATCGTGATAATCGATGCGGATCGTGCGGAAGCGCTCGCCGTTCTTCACGATCAGCTCGATCGGTTCGGACGTCGTCTTCACCGCCTTGATCGTGTCCTTGATGCGGTCGGCGCTGTAGGCGACGCCATTGACCGCGATCAGCTCCGTGCCGACCGTCAGCCCCGCCTTGAACGCGAGACCTTCCCACTGCACATCGGCGAGCTTGTTGTCGCGTCCGATGCTCATGCCGAGCGAATAGGTGAGATCGGTCGCGCGCCGCCGTGTCTCGGAATCGCGGTAATAGTCGGTCGGCGTATCGGTATAGACGAGCTTGTAGCCGCCGCGCGCGATGCCATCGAGCGGCGCGCCCTCGCCCACCGAGTCGAGCCGCGTGCGCAGGAATTTCGCCCAATCGTGCGGCTGCACGGCATTCAACGTGCGCACGATATCGTCGAACGTGTAGGTGACGGGCGAGAAGCTGCCGTTGTTGATGCCGAAGAAGGCGCGCGCGAAATCGTCGAGCGATTTCTGTCCGTTCGACATCTCGCGGATCAGCGTGTCGGCGTCGAGCCAGATCAGCTGCGCCTCGGAATAATAATCCTCGCTGCGCTGCCAGCTCCGCCACGGGATCGGCCGGCGCATCGCGATGATCGGATCGTTCGTCGTGTCCTGCAGCGGCCGCCATTCGCGCCCGCGCCGGTTATCATAGACGGCTGCCGTCGAGGCGATCGCGTCCAGCGCCTGCTGCTTGTTGAACATGCCCGAGCGCGCGCTGAGCACATAACCCCAATACTGCGTCTGCCCCTCGTAGACCCAGAGCAGCGAATCGCGCATCGGTGAGTTGAAATTGGCCGTCCAGAGATCGGCGGGCCGCCGGAACTTGCCGTTCCACGAATGCGCCAGCTCGTGCGGCAGGAGCCCGCGCGTATCGGCGCTCTTGTCCCAGTCGGTGAAGAACGCGGGGATCGTGCCGTTCTCGCTCGATTGGTGATGCTCGAGCCCGATGCCGCCCATGCGGTCGGTCAGCGCCAGCAGAAAATCGTAGCGGCCGTAATGATAGGAGCCGAACAGCTTGTGCGCCTGATCGACGAGCGAGCGATGCGCATCGATATGCTCGGGCTTTGCCTCCAGCAGTTCCGGACGGTCGGCGACGACATTCAGGAACACCGGCGCCGTGCCCGTGCGTCCCAGCTCGAAGCGCTTGAAGTAGCGCCCGGCGAACATCGGCGAGTCGACCAGCTGATCGAACGGCACCGTCTTGAACGTGGTGACGCCGCCTTGCGTCGACGCCGTATCCAGCGCGACGCCGAACTGCCAGCCGTCCGGCAGCCTCACGCTCGCCTCGACCGGGATGCGGCTCGTGAAATAGCCTGCGGGATAGAGCGCAACCGCATTCCACTGCAGGTTCAGCATCTCGTCGGTCATGACGATGCGGCCCTGCGAGGTGTCGACCGCGGTCAGCACCTGGAACTCGATCTCGAGCTGAGGCACCGCGTTCGGCACGGTGATGTGGAACGCGAACCCGTCCACGGAATCGCGCGTCCAGTCGAGCCGTGTCGCGCCCGCGCGGATCGTCAGCCCGGCGAGCTGCTCGATGCGGCCCGTGGGCGCATGCGTGCCGGGAAGCCAGCGCGGGAAGAGCAGCGTCATCGGGCCCGCGGCCGCCACCGGTATCGTCTGGCGCACGCGGTAGATGTGCCGTGCGGTGTCGGTCGCATCCACATGGAGGCGCATCGTGCCGGGATACGCGACATCCTTGGGCGCCGCGATCTCGGCCGGCATCGCTAACGGGCTGGTACGCCTTGCGCCAAAGCGGCGCCGGCCAAGAGTGCAACCATCGAAATGGCGAGAAGCGAGGTCTTCACGGGTTCCCCCAGTTGCAGGCCGCATCACCATTATAGGTGAGTTGCCGCCGGGCGGCAGCGCGAAAGCGGGAACGCCTGCGTGACTAGGTCTCGCCTTTCAGACGCCGTCGGCGTTTGCCGCGCGCGATTTCGGTCGCGAGCGCATCGAGGCGCGGCTCCCAGAAGCCCCGGAACCGGTCGAGCCAGTCGTCGACTTCCTTGAGCGGGAGCGCTTCGACCGAATAAAGCCGCCGCGCGCCGTCGCGCCGCACGGCTGCGAAACCGCTCTCGCGCAGCACCTGCAAGATGCTGCGAGACCGCGGGCTGGCTGATGTGGAACTCGCGCTGGATCACCTCAGCGATGTCGCCGGAGGAATGCTCGCCTGCGGAGAGCAGCTCGAGGATGCGCCGCCGCACCGGATCGCCCAGGACGTCGAAGGCGTGCATCAGCTTTCCGCGGGCGGGGTTTCACCGGTGTAGAAGGCGATCGTCCGCGCGGCCGAAGCCGTTGCAGCCTTCGGGTCCTCGCCGGAGGCGATGTCCGCGCGGCACCAATCCTCGCCGCTCCGCCGCATGTAGCTCTTGCCCTCGTCCGACAGCGCCCAGCCCTCGCCCTCCTTCGAGTTTGACGGCCTCCCCGGTTTCGAGATGGCGCGCAAGACCCAGCAGGCCGAGATCCCAACCGATCCCGACCGCTCCGGGGCCGAATTTCTTCCAGTGCTCCTCGACATGCGCGGCATGTTCGAGCTCGAGCCGCGTTCCGCCTTTGGGATCGGGCGAAAGCCGCACCGTGACCCAGCTGACGCCGCCGCCGAACTCCCAGGTCACCGCGAGATGGCGCGGCGGTTCGCATGCTTGATCGTGCCGCCTGCATTGCCCTTGAAGCTGATAGCGTCCGCCGAGCTTCAGATCGCCGGTGACCGGCAGGAACCAGCGCGGGATACGCTCGGCATTGGTGAGCGCATCCCACACATCCTCGATCGTGGTGTCATAGGTGCGGGTCGCGAGCGACGACGCGCGCCTCCTTGCCCTCGATCTCGCGGCTTTGGACTTCGCGCGTCACGGCGCCGACATAGCGGGCAACATCGATGGTCATTGTTCGCATCTCAGGGTGTCTGCGACGCATAATTTAAGTAGTAACTTATATAAGTCAATACTTAATTATGGCGGATGACCTCCCCGAGCGCGGGATCGGGCGCGATAAAATTCGAACGAATTCGGTAACCCTTCATCAACCAATAAACACACGCGTAAGTTCAAAACCGCGGATTTCCTGCCTCCGAGATTTATTCGACCCGAATTCAATTCAACGTTTAACGATCCCCTCAGCCTGATCCGGGCTTTTCCTCGCATCTATAAGGCCGCTCCCCGATAAACGGCATGCGCAGTCGAGGTTTTCGCTGCGCTTGCCTGAGGGGAGGCAATGAGTAACGGTGGGTATAAGAGGGCGGCCGTAGCGCGTAGTGCTACGGCCAGCTCGAACAACGCGGAGCCCAAAGTCGCCCGGCGCTGGGCGTGCCGGCAGGGTATCCGGCGTCTCCTGCTTGGAACGACCGCTATCGTTCTGGTTGTGGCGGGATCTCCGGAAGCTCACGGCGCCGCCTTACAGTGGGACGCCAACGGCGCGACCGCCGGCAGCGGCGGCACGGGCACCTGGAACACCTCGTCCGCGCTCTGGTTCAACGGCAGCACCTACCAGGCATGGAGCAATGCGGCCGGCAACGATGCCGTCTTCGGCGGCACCGCCGGAACCGTGACGCTCTCGACCGGCATCACCGTCCACAATTTCCAATTCGATACGACCGGTTACACCGTGACCGGCAACACGCTGACGCTCACCGGCGCGACGCCGACGGTCAGCGTCGTGTCGGGCGGCACGGCCACGATCGGCTCGGTGCTCGCGGGCGCCAATTCGCTGACGCAGGCGGGCCCCGGCACGCTCGTGCTCACCGGCACCAATACCTATAGCGGCGGCACCACGATCAGCGGCGGCACGCTGCCGATCGGCAATGGCGGCACGGGCGGCAGCGTCGCCGGCAACATCGTCGACAACGGCGCGCTGATCTTCAACCGCAGCAACGCGCTCACCTATGCGGGCGTGATCAGCGGCACGGGCTCGCGTGACCAAGACTCGGCGCCGGCACGCTGACGCTGACGGGCGACAGCACCTACACCGGCGGCACGACGATCAGCGGCGGCACGCTGCAGCTCGGCAACGGCGGCACGACCGGCATCGATCGCCGGCAATGTGCGTCAACAACGGCGTGCTCGTCCGTCAACCGCAGCAACGCGATCACCTTGGCGGCGTGATCAGCGGCACCGGCGCGCTCACCAAGAGCGGCGCCGGCACGCTGACGCTGACCGCCGACAACACCTACACCGGCACGACGACGGTCAGCGGCGGCACGCTGCAGATCGGCAATGGCGGCACGACCGGCAGCGTCGCCGGCAACATCGTCAACAACGCGTCGGTCGATCTTCAACCGCAGCGACGACGTCACCTATGGCGGCGTGATCAGCGGCACCGGCACGCTCGTCAAGAACGGCGCCGGCACGCTGACGCTGACCGGCGACAACACCTATACCGGCACGACGACGATCAGCGCCGGCACGCTGCAGATCGGCAACGGCGGCACGACCGGCAGCATCGCCGGCAACGTCACGAACAACAGCGCGCTCGATCTTCAACCGCAGCGACACGCTCACCTATGGCGGCGTGATCAGCGGCACCGGCACGCTGACGCAAGCCGGCACCGGCACGCTGATCCTGACCGGCGCGAACACCTACACCGGCGGCACGACGGTCAGCGCCGGCACGCTGCAGATCGGCAACGGCGGCACCACCGGCATCGATCGCCGGCAACATCGTCGAACAACGGCGCGCGTCGTCTTCAACCGCAGCAACGCGCTGACCTATGCCGGCGCGATCAGCGGCACCGGCTCGCTCACCAAGAACGGCGCCGGCACGCTGACGCTGACCGGCGACAGCACCTACACCGGCGGCACGACGATCAACGCCGGCACGCTGCAGCTCGGCAGCGGCGGCACGACCGGCTCGATCGCCGGCAACATCGTCAACAACGGCGTGCTCGCGGTCAACCGCACGGGCACGCGCTGACCTCGACGGCACGATCAGCGGCACCGGCACGCTCACCAAGAGCGGCGCCGGCACGCTGACGCTGACCGCCGACAACACCTACACCGGCACCACGACGGTCAGCGCCGGCACGCTGCAGCTCGGCAATGGCGGCACGACCGGCAGCGTCGTCCGGCAACATCGTCGACAACGCGACGGTCATCTTCAACCGCAGCGACGCGCTCGACCTATCGGCGGCGTGATCAGCGGCACCGGCACGCTCACCAAGACCGGCACCGGCACGCTGACGCTGACCGGCGCCAACACCTACACCGGCACGACGACGATCAGCGCCGGCACGCTGCAGCTCGGCAACGGCGGCACCACCGGCAGCGTCGCCGGCAACATCGTCGACAACGGCGCGCTCGTCTTCAACCGCAGCAACGCGCTCACCTATGCCGGCGTGATCAGCGGCACCGGCTCGATGACCCAGGCCGGCACCGGCACGCTCATCCTGACCGGCGCCAACACCTATACCGGCGGCACGACGATCAGCCGCCGGCACGCTGCAGATCGGCAATGGCGGCACGACCGGCAGCATCGCGGGCAACATCGTCGACAACGGCGCGCTCATCTTCAACCGCAGCAACGCGCTGACCTATGCCGGCGCGATCAGCGGCACCGGCTCGCTCACCAAGCTCGGCGCCGGCACGCTGACGCTCACCGGCGACAACACCTACACCGGCGGCACGACGATCAGCGCCGGCACGCTGTCGATCGGCAGCGGCGGCACCACCGGCAGCATCGCCGGCAACATCGTCGACAACGGCATCGCTGACCTTCAACCGCAGCGACGCGCTGACCTATGGCGGCGTGATCAGCGGCACCGGCACGGTCACCAAGAGCGGCGCCGGCACGCTGACGCTGACCGGCGACAACACCTACACCGGCACGACGACGATCAGCGCCGGCACGCTGCAGATCGGCAATGGCGGCACGACCGGCAGCGTCGCCGGCAACATCGTCGCCAACGCGGCGCTCCGCTTCAACCGCAGCGACACGCTCGCCTATGGCGGCGTGATCAGCGGCACCGGCTCGCTGACGCAGCTCGGCACCGGCACGCTCGTGCTGACCGGCGCCAACACCTACACCGGCACCACGACGATCAGCGCCGGCACGCTGCAGATCGGCAATGGCGGCACGACCGGCAGCGTCGCCGGCAACATCGTCGACAACGGCGCGCTCGTCTTCAACCGCAGCGACGCGCTCACCTTTACGCGCGTGATCAGCGGCACCGGCTCGCTGACGCAGGCCGGCACCGGCACGCTGATCCTCACCGGCGCCAACACCTATACCGGCGGCACGACGATCAGCGCGGGCACGCTGCAGATCGGCAATGGCGGCACGACCGGCAGCGATCGCCGGCAACATCGTCGACAACGGCGCGCTGGTCTTCAACCGCAGCAACAACGCTGACCTATGCCGGCGCGATCAGCGGCACCGGCTCGCTCACCAAGCTCGGCGCCGGCACGCTGACGCTGACCGGCGACAACACCTACACCGGCGGCACGACGATCAGCAGCGGCACGCTGCAGCTCGGCAACGGCGGCACGACCGGCATCGATCGCCGGCGACGTCGTCAACAACGGCGCGCTCGTCTTCAACCGCAGCAACGCGCTGACCTTGCCGGCGACGATCAGCGGCACCGGCTCGCTGACCAAGAACGGCGCCGGCACGCTGACGCTGACCGGCGACAACACCTACACCGGCACCACGACGATCAGCGCCGGCACGCTGCAGCTCGGCAATGGCGGCACGACCGGCAGCGTCGCCGGCAACATCGTCGACAACGGCGCGCTCGTCTTCAACCGCAGCGACACGCTCACCTATGGCGGCGTGATCAGCGGCACCGGCTCGCTGGTCACAGGTCGGCACCGGCACGCTCATCCTCGACCGGCGCCAACACCTACACCGGCAGCACGACGATCAGCGCCGGCACGCTGCAGCTCGGCAATGGCGGCACGACCGGCAGCGTCGCCGGCGACATCGTCGACAACGGCGCGCTCGCCTTCAACCGCAGCGACGCCGTCACGTTATGGCGCGCGTCGATCAGCGGCACCGGCTCGCTCGCCCAGGCGGGCCCGGCACGCTCACCCTCACCGGCGACCAACACCTATACCGGCGGCACGACGATCAGCGCGCGGCACGCTGCAGATCGGCGACGGCGGCACGACCGGCTCGATCGTCGGCGACATCGTCGACAACGGCGCGCTCGTCTTCAACCGCAGCGACGCGCTGACCTTTGCCGGCGTCGATCAGCGGCACGGGCTCGCTGACGCAAGATCGGCGCGGGCACGCTGACGCTGACCGGCAACAACACCTACACCGGCGGCACGACGATCGATGCGGCGGCACGCTGCAGCTCGGCAGATGGCGGCACCACCGGCTCGATCGTCGGCGACGTGGTCGACAACGGCGCGCTCGTCGTCAACCGCAGCCGACGAAGTGATCCTCGATGCGCGTGATCAGCGGTATCGGATCCTTCGCGCAAGTCGGCGACGGGCACCACGGTGCTCACCGGCGACAACACCTACACCGGCGGCACCACGATCAGCGGCGGCACGCTTCAGATCGGCAATGGCGGCACGACCGGCAGCGTCGTGGGCGACATCGTCGACAACGCGGCGCTCGTGTTCAACCGCAGCGACACGCTCGTCTATGGCGGCGTCGATCAGCGGCACGGGCTCGCTCACGCAGGCCGGTCCGGGCACGCTCATCCTGACGGGCAACAACACCTATACCGGCGGCACGACGATCAGCGGCGGCACGCTGCAGTTCGGCAACGGCGGCGTCACCGGCGGCATCACCGGCAACATCGTCAACAACGGCGCGCTCGTGTTCAACCACAGCGACGACGCTCACCTATGGCGGCGTGATCAGCGGCACCGGTTCGCTCGCCAAGACCGGCGACGGCACGCTCATCTTGACGGGCAAGCAACACCTATACCGGCGGCACGACGATCAACGGCGGCACGCTGCAGATCGGCAATGGCGGCACGAAGCGGCAGCATCGTCGGCGATGTCGTCGACAACGGCGTGCTCGTGTTCGATCGCAAGAACGACGCTCACCTACTCCGGCAAGATCAGCGGCACGGGCGCGCTGATCAAGAACGGCATCGGCACGCTGACGCTGACGGGCGAGAACACGTTCTCCGGCGGCACGACGATCAACGCCGGCATCCTTCAGATCGGCAATGGCGGCACGACCGGCAGCATCGCCGGCGACATCGTCGACAACGCGGTGCTCGTGTTCAATCGCAGCAACGATTTCACCTTTGGCGGCGTGATCAGCGGCACGGGTTCGCTCATCAAGAGTGGCGCCGGCACGCTGACGCTGACCGGCGAACAACACCTACACCGGCGGCACGACCGTGGAAGACGGCGCGCTCGTCGTGAACGGCTCGTTGCCGGGATCGATCTCGGTGCTCTCCGGCGCCTATCTCGAGTACAACGGCAACGCCGGTTCCACGACGGTCGGGGGCACGCTCGCGCCCGGCCATTCGATCGGAACGATGACGATCGATGGCGACCTGACATTCGGCGAAGACAGCGTCTACGAAGTCGAAGTCTCGCCGAGTGCTGCCGACCGCACCAACGTCACCGGTTTGGCGACGCTCAACGGCACCGTGCGCATCATCGCCGAGCCCGGCGACTACACGCCCGAAGTGCTTTACACGATCCTTTCGGCCGGCAGCCTCAGCGGCACGTTCACCGAACTCACGTCGGACTTCGCGTCATACACGTTCGTCGCGCCCACGCTGACCTACGATGCGAACAATGTCTATTTCTCGCTCGCGCGCACCGCGACGTTTGCGAGCGTCGGCGAGACGCCGAACCAGGTTGCGACCGGCGCCGCCGTGGATTCGCTCGGCTACGGCAATCCGCTCGTCCAGAGCGTCCTCTACGGCACCGCAGGTCAGGCTCGCGTCGCATTCGATGCGCTTTCGGGCGAGATTCATGCGAGCGCGGTCAGCGCGATGGCCGACGAGACGCGCTACCTGCGCGACGCCGTATTGGGACGTTTGCAAGACATCTATGACGGGGAGCGTCCGAGCAGCGCCTGGGTACAGCCCGTGGGTGCGCGCGGCGAGCTCGAAGGCGACGGCAACGCGGCCTCGCTCTCGCGTTCGACGGCCGGGCTCTTCGCCGGTCTCGATACGACGATCGGCGCGACGTGGAGGTTGGGCGCCGCGGGCGGATACACGCAGTCCTGGTTCGATTCGGATGAGCGCATGTCGGGCGGCTCGAGCGAGAACGTTCATCTCGCGGCCTACGGCAGCGGGCAGTTCGGCGCGCTCAGCCTGCGCCTGGGCTTCGCTCATGCGTGGCAGCAGCTCGAAACCTCGCGCGATGTTTCGTATTCCGGCTTTGACGATCGGACGAGCGCCGACTACAGCGCGAACACGACCCAGCTCTTCGGCGAGCTCGGCTACGGCATCGCGCTCGGCCGCTCGTCGCTCGAGCCGTTCGCCGGCCTTTCCTACATCAGTATCGATACGGGTGATTTCAGCGAAGACGGCGGTGATGCGGCGCTGACCGGCCGCAGCGGGTTCGATACCTCCATCGCGACGCTCGGTGTGCGCGGGTCCGTTCCGCTGATGACGGGCGATCGCATTCAGCTCGCACTGCGCGGCGGTCTCGACTGGCGCCACGCCCTCGGAGACGTCGTGCCGGAAGCGAATTTCGGCTTCGCGGCGGGCGGCGCGCCGTTCGTGGTTCGGGGTGCGCCGATTGCCAGGGATGCACTGGGCGTTCAGGCGGGGATCGACATCGATATGGGCCCGAAGGCCAAGCTCAGCGTCCTCTACGACGGCCAGCTCGCGGCGGGCGCGAACGACAACGGCGCGCGGATCAATCTGTCTTTGCGGTTCTAGAACGGCGTAGCGGCTCTGCTTCGGGGGGCCTGAGCAGAGCAGAAACGGCCGGGCAGCTTCTCCTGCCCGGCCGTTTTCTTTTCAAACCTTAGAGCGCTTTGAGGTTGGTCGCCTTCGAGCCGCGTGCATCGGGCTGAATGTCGAACGACACGCGCTGTCCCTCGTTCAGGGCGCGCAAGCCTGCGGCCTGAACGGCGCTGACATGGACGAACACGTCCTGGCCGCCGCCTTCCGGCGAGATGAAGCCAAATCCTTTGGTGGTGTTGAAAAACTTCACTGTTCCGATGGCCATGATGGGTTCCTTTGCATCGGGTTCCGCCGGCGCGACATGCGCAAGGGGAGCGAGTGGATCATCAGGAGAGGAAGTTAGGCCGTCTCGTCCAGGCGCGCAGTCAAGCGAGTTGGATTCAAAAACAGGCGCGCTTCTTCTGACGGACGCCGTCGCTGCGTCCCATTTAGGCGTCGCCGCCGCCGCAAATCAATCCTGGGATTTGGTCAGGAATGGTTTATGCGCTTACGGCGTGGCGCGGCCTGGGCCGCTTTAGGGGCGGCCGCCCCAGCCCTCTCCGCCTCTTTCCGTTCGCTCGCTTCCTTGGCAAGCCTGAGCGCTCTCAGCCTCGCGGTCTTGGCCGCGCTCGCTGCCCGCTCCTTCTCGATTTCCTGCTTGATCGCCTTGTCGCGCTGCTCGGATTGCGTGAAATGAGTCTGCGCCGCCTTCCGGGCATCCTGAGGCTTCGGTGGCCCCGCCATCGTGGTCTTCTCCGTTGCTAGACGCGCGGTATCGTCCGAAAGGATTGCGCGCTCTTACCCAAGACGCGTCACAAACTATGTCGGGCCAACCGTGCGCCCGTTCCGCCAGAAAGGAGCAAGTGGCGCACCCGACAGGATTCGAACCTGTGACCCCTGCCTTCGGAGGGCAGTACTCTATCCAGCTGAGCTACGGGTGCGGCGAGGCACAAACTAGAGGGTTTTCTAAAGCTTGGAAATCGCGCCGCGCGCGCCTTAAAGCAGAAAGGCCCGGTATAACCGGGCCTTTCCTCAACAAAATCAGGATGCCCGCCTCAGTTGATGGCGAAGCAGTAGATCCGGCCGGCGCCGCCCGTGTTGTTGAGCGACTGCTTGCTGCAGCCCTGGCTCATATGGGCCGAGTTCCAGGAGATGTTGCCGCCGCCCGAGCGGTCCATGTGACCGAGCATGGCGCGAGCGCGTTCCGCCGGAACGTTTTGCTTCTGCTGGTTCTCCGGCACCGGAAGCTGCATGGCGTCCGTCGTCCAGTTGTTGCAGGTGTGATCGAGACCGTCGGTGAAGGCCCGGCCTTGCGGGTCCGAACCGGTCATCACGTCGTGCTCGTTCTGTACGCCCTGCGTTCCGCCGCCCGGAACCTCTTTGCCCTTGTCGTCGAGCGCGCTTGAGCGCTGGATGTTGTTGCGGTCGCGCTGCTGGTCGCCATGCAGGTCGGCGACGTTGGATGCGATCAGCTGGCCTTTGGCGTTGTACCAGGGGCCGTCGCCGATGCGCCCGCGCGCATTGATCCGGGGCGTGGTGCCGCGCTGCTCTTGGCTGAGATAGGCGTGCCACGTGCTGTTGCCGCGGCCTGCTGCGGCAGCAGCGGTCTGGCAGATCTGGTCGGCGCCGGCGAGACCGCCAAGATTGCCGGTCCCGGACGGGTTGGCGGCGACAAAGAAGCTCATCGGCTGTTGCGGCGCTTGACCTTGAGCCAGTACGGCGACCGAACCGAGCAAGGACATGCCCAGTGCGGCGAAGATGATCTTACGATTCATGGAAGCCTCCTCGTTGAAGTATGAAACCGGCTCTCTGCCGTCACCCATCGATCCGGCGGGGGCCGGTCGACTTTGCATATAAACCAAGTGTAGCACGGGCGCTTCGGGTGCCCGGCTCCGAACGCGGACAGGACAAGCTTCAAATTAGTGTGATTTCGTGACCGTGGCAATTGAGATGCGCGCTTCTTTGCATCTCTTGCGCGGACACAACCTAGCGGCCCGGCCACCCCGTTCTCGAAGGGGCTCAAAATCCGCAAGTCGAACTGTCGCCCAAAAATACGCGGACCTTGAGGGCCAACCGAGACCCGTCGACCGTCAGTTGACGGCGAAACAGTAGAACTTGCCCGCGCCGCCGGTACGGATCAGGTCTTCCCGGCTGCATCCCTGACTGGGATGCGCCGAATTCCACGAGGTGTTGGCCCCGCCCTGGCGGTCCGAATGACCGACCATGGCCCTGTTCATCGCGTGTTGGACGTCCAGTTGTTGCAGGTCACATCGAAGCCCGCCGGGAAGGCGCGGCCTTCGGAATCGGAGCCCGTGAGGATGTCGTGCTCGTTGGGCATGTCGCCGAAGCCTTTGACGATCTCGCCCTTCTCGGTGAGCGCCTGCACCTTCTGGATGTTGTTGCGGTCGCGCATGTTGTCGCCATGCAGGTCGGCGACGCTGGACGCGATCAGGACGCCTTTGGCGTTGTACCAGGGGCCGTTACCGATGCGCCCGCGCGCGTTGACGGAGGGTTGGTTGCCCTGCTGCGTCTGGCTCAGATAGGCGTGCCAGGTGCGGTTGCCCGCGTTCACCGCGGCGGCGAGGTTTTGGCAGATCTGGTCGGCGCCGGCGAGCCCGCCAAGGCTGCCGTGTCCGGGAGGATTGCCGGTCACGAAGAAGCTCATCGGCATCTGCGGTTGCGGCTGGCCTTGCGCGAGCACGGCGGCCGAACCGAGCAGCGTCACGGCGATGGCCGCCAACACGATTGTCCTGCGCATGCCGAATCTCCCTCGTCGCTCGAGCTGCGATGGGCGGATTCAGTATCACAAGACGATATTGGCTAGCCCCACAATTCGGCGCGTGGGCGGAAGAAGCTCTTCCCCGCGGGAGGCAAGCGACGGCACGCGGTCGCGTTCGAGCAGAAGCGCCCCGTCGAGATCGACGAACTCGGCAAGAGGGGTGAGCAGCATCGCGGGTGCAATGGAGAGCGACGTCGACACCATGCACCCGATCATCAGCTTGAGGCCTGCAGCACTCGCTTCGCGCGCGAGCGCCACGGCTTCGGTCAGGCCGCCCGCCTTGTCCAACTTGATGTTGATGTGGCTGTAGCGGCCGACGATGCGCGGCAGATCGGCACGCGTGTGGCAGCTCTCATCTGCGCATAACGGCACCGGGCTCTTGAATCCAAGAAGCGCCTCGTCCTCTCCGGCTTTCAGCGGCTGCTCTATGAGCGCCACGCCAAGCCGCGCGAGTTCCGGCGTCAAACGTTGCAGGTCATCGACGCTCCATCCTTCGTTGGCATCGGCGATCAGCGTTGCGCTCGGCGCCGCGCGGCGGACGGCTTCGACGCGCTCGAGATCGCCCGCGCCTGCGATCTTGAGTTTGAGCAGCCCGATAGGTCTGCGACGCGCGTTTCGCCGCTTGCGCCATCGCGTCAGGCGTGTCGAGGCTGAGCGTGTACGCGGTTCTCACCGGGATCGGCGCCGGCAACCCGAGCAGTTCGGCGGCGGATTTGCCGGTCGCTTTGGCTTCCCAGTCGAGCAGGGCGCAATCGAGCGCGTTGCGCGCGGCGCCCGGCTTCAGGCGCTGCTGAAGCTCGGCGCGCGTCAACCCGCTCGGCGATGTCCGAGCGCAGCGTTTCGATCTCGGCAATGACGCCTGCAGTTGTCTCGCCGTAGCGCGGATAGGGAACGCACTCGCCGCGGCCGGTTGCGCGATCATCGCCGATCTCGACGACGACGACATCCGCCGTCGTCTTCGCGCCGCGCGCGATGCGGAAGCTTCCTCTAATCGGCCAGGTTTCGCTGCGAACGGCGAGCGATTTCGGCATCAAGCGGCAGAGGGTTCGAGCCTGCCGCCCCAGTCTGCGCCCGAAGGATCGGTTTCCAAACGGGAAATCCGCTTGAGATAGAAATCATAGAGCACCGGATTGGCGCCCGAGAGGCCGCGGCACTGCTCGATGAGCTCGCGCGCCTTGCCCCAATCCTTCGCCCGATAGGCTTCAAAGATGCGCTCGTGGAAGGCCTTGAGCGCAAGGAATTTGGGATTGGCGCGCGACACCGGCGTGCCGACAAGCGCGTGAAGCGGCTCGCGGTCGCCGGTTCTGGTCCGGACCGCGTCGATTTCGAGGAAGGCGAACTCGCTTTCGGCGGCCGCGCGTGTCGATTCGGCGACGAGGATCGAGGTTCCGTAGTCGGCCGACAACCGTTCGAGCTCGGACGCATGCTGGCTCGCGCGGCTCGCCACAGTGAAATGCGGCAGCCGGTCGGTGCCGAAATCGCCGACGATGCCCGGACCGGTGCTGATCCCGAGTCCGATGCCGACCGGCCCCATCGGTACGCCGTCGAACGTCGCGTGCTCGAGGCTGCGGTTGGCTTTTTCCAGCGCCAGCATCATGGCGAGCGCGCATTCGCAGGCGTGAGAGGCGTGCTGGCTGTCCTCGAGCGGCGCGTTGAAGAAGGCGGTGAACCCGTCCGGCGACATGCGGTCGATCGTGCCCTGCCGGTCGAGCACGGCTTGGATCAGCGGCGTCAGCGTGCAGCGCGACAGTTTCGTCAAGCCTGCGGGATCGCGATCGAGCGACTCCGCGATCGCATCGAAACCGCGGATGCGGCAGGCAAGGAAGCTCATGACGCGCGTCGCCGAGGGCATTTTCAGGGCCTCGCGATCGCGAGACAGGCGCTTCAGCGTTTTCGGAGACAGCTTCAGTTCCAGCGCGCGTTTGGCTTTGGCGCGCTCGCGCGCGGTGGTGACGAAGTGGATCAAGGACAGCTCCCCATAGGCGATTGGATACAGTTCATCATCGCGTCACCCGGATGGCGGTCTGCGCCATCAGCACTTTCGCGCCCGGTCCGCCCACGACCCGGTCGGTGATCGCCTGCATCCGGTCTGCAATGTCGTCCACGCTCGGCTGGCGCCACGCGCGCACGGCTGTCGCGCCATAGGCCATCAGGCTCCGGACATACGCATCGCGCAGCGTCGGAAGGGCGTGGCTGACCCGCGCGCGCATCGCGGCATCGGGGACGTCGAGGCCCAACTCGATCATCAACAGTCCGCGAGGCTTGCTGCCTTCGAGAATGGTCGCGTACATCGGATCGATGGCGACGAAGCTCTCGGATTGCGTGGTCTTGCGCTGAGCGGGCGCAGGCGCTTCGGAGGCTTGAGCGGTCCCGGCGCCCACGGCGCAGAGCGCGAACGCCAGGGTTGCGGCGCGGAAAAGATCGGGGAGGCTTGGCCAACCGGACATGGTTTGGTTCTCTCTCCCCTTTCTCTATGCCTCCGTGGTAAATTGCCGGTTACGGACAGCGTGCTTCCTGCGCTTTTGCCCCGAGGATTCGTCAAGGAGACAACGATGAAGATCAGTCACCGGCGGTTTGCACTTTTGGCGTTTACGACAGTGGTTTCGGCCGCCGCGCTCGCGGTCTCAGCCGTTGCCCAGAATCCCGATCCGCAAGAGAGCGTCGGGCAGAAATTCCAGTTCAAGGCCAACACGTTGGCGGCGCCCTATGCGACGCCCGCGACCGCCCGCCGCTCGACACCGGCGCCACGTCCGCCGGAGGCCAGGCTTCGGGTTCCGCCGGGCTTCCAGGCCACCGTCTTCGCCGATGGTCTGACCAGCGCGCGCTGGCTCGCGGTGGCGCCCAACGGCGACGTCTTCCTGGCCGAGCCCGACCGCCAAGGCAGCACCCCCGAGGCTCCGGGGCGCGGCAAGATCACCGTGCTTCGCGACGCCAACAATGACGGCAAGGCGGAGCTGCGCGAGACCTATGCCGAAGGGCTCAAATGGCCCCACGGCATGGCGTTCCACAACGACGGCTTCTACGTCGCGGACGCGCTCGGCATCTATCGCTATGCGTACAAGGACGGCGACACGAAGGCCGGCGCCAAGACGCAAGTGACCGAGCCCGGTGCGTTCGGCAAGCTCGGCGGCCACTGGACGCGCAATCTTGCGATCGACCGCCAGGGGCGGATTTTCGTCGCCATCGGCAGCAATGGGAATATCAACGAGGACGAGCCGCACCGCGCCACCGTCTCGATGGTTCAGGGCAACAAGATCGTGCAGTACGGCACGGGCTTGAGGAACCCGGTCGGCGTCGCCTTCTATCCGGGTACGGATGATCTGTACACGGTCGTCAACGAGCGCGACGGGCTCGGCGACGAGCTGGTGCCCGACTACATGACGCGCGTGCAGCAGGGCGAGTTCTACGGCTGGCCCTATGCCTATCTCGGACAAAACCCGGAACCGTCAATGATGGGCAAGCGCCCCGATCTCGTCGCCAAGACCAAGGTGCCCGACGTGCTGTTCCGCTCGCACTCCGCGCCGCTCGGGCTGATGTTCTACACCGGCACGCAATTCCCGGCCGATTATCGCGGCGGCGCGTTCGTGGCGCTGCACGGCTCGTGGAACGCCGCGACGCCGCGCGGCTACAAGATCGTCTACGTGCCGTTCAACAACAACCGGCCGTCGGGCGAGTACGTGAACTTCGCGCTCGGCTTCTGGACCACGGGCCAGGCGCCCGCCGGCACGATGGGCCGCCCCGTGGGTATCGTGCAGGCCAAGGACGGAAGCCTCCTCGTCGCCGACGACGTCGGCCAAGCGGTGTGGCGGATCTCCTACTCCGCGCCGCGCTAACGCTTCGCGCAAACGAAAAGGCTGCCCGTCATCGACGGGCAGCCTTTCTCTTGTCAGAGCGTTAGAGAGAGCTAGTTCCGCTCGCGGCGCTGCTGCTTCTCTTCCTCCTGCTCCTTCTGTTGCTGAGCCCGGCGCTGCTTCTGCTGCTGGGCAGCCGCCTGTTGCTGCTGACGTTCAGCCTGCTGCGCCCGGGCGCGGTTCTGCTGCTCCGCCTGGCCCTGCCGCTCGACCTGCGCACGCTGCTGCTGCTGTTCGGCGCGAGCGCGGTTTTGCTGCTCGGCCTGCTGCTGACGTTCAGCCTGCTGAGCCCGCGCACGGTTTTGCTGCTCGGCCTGGCCCTGCCGCTCGGCTTGCGCCCTTTGCTGCTGCTCGGCGCGAGCACGGTTTTGCTGCTCAGCCTGTTGCTGCCGCTGAGCCTGGTCCGCACGCGCTCGATTTTGCTGCTCGGCACGCGCGCGGTTCTGCTGCTCGGCCGCATCGCGTTCGCGCTGCTGCTGAAGCTGCGCGCCGCGCTCGCGTTGCTGCTGCTGCGCGCGCTCCTCACGCTGCTGAGCGGCATTGCGCTCGCGCTGCTCGGTCTGAGCACGCTGCCGTTCAGCTTGGTCCGCACGGGCGCGGTTCTGCTGTTCGGCCTGATCGCGCTGCTGTTGCTGCTCGATCTGCGCACGGTTGCCGCGTTCGCGCTGCTGCTGCTGCTGAGCACGTTCCTCACGCTGCTGAGCGGCATTGCGTTCACGCTGCTCGGCCTGGCCCTTTTCGGCCTGACCCTTTTGCGCCGCCGCGCGGTCCTGCTGCTGCTGGGCCGCTGCTGATCGCGATCCACGCGACCGTTGCGGTCCGGCTGCTGCTGGACGTTCGGCTGCTGCGCTTGCTGCTGCTGGTCATTCTGCTGGAACCGCGCGTTGCGCCGTTCGCGCACCGGCGTCCGCGCTTCGGCCGCGTCAAGCCTCTGGACGCGCTCGCGCGCGGGCGCTCGCACGTCGCCGCCGTGGCGTTCGCGCTCACGTGTCGCGATCTGGCGTCCACGGTCCACCGTTTCGATCGGCGTCCTGACGACGTTCCGCGCCTCGACGCGCTGGATCCGGCGACCCGAAGCCTGCTCGACCCGGGTGACGTCGATACTGCGATTGACGATGCGGTTGTTGACCGTCACGTAGTTCGTGATGTTCGTCGTGTTGTTGACGATGTTCACGACCTGCGGACGCGGATAGGCGTAGCGGTAATAGTCGCGGTCCGCGAAGCGGTCGAGCGCGACGAAGGTCCAGGCCGCCAGGAGCCCGGTCGCGACGCTCGGGCCATACCAATCGGTATAGCCGAAGTTGCCGCGGTCCCAATCCCAGTCGTCACGATAGACATCGATCGCCGGCCAAGAACCGATCGTCCGGCGGCATCGGGAACCAGCCGATATTATTGCCGCCCCCCCGCCAGACCACCCACGCAGGCGCCCAGGTGTAACCCGGCACCCACAGCCAGCCGTCATACGGGTCATAGACCCAACGGCCGTAGTGGGACGTGGCATCGCCCCAGGGCTCTTCGCTTTCCCAGGTCCAGCCGTATTCGGTGTTCACCCAATAGCCGCGGTAGTACGGCCGGAAGTCGGACCCGACCCGAGTCGGCCGCCACACATCGCCCCAACGGGGATGATAGTTCCACTCGCCATACGGCGAGAGCTGGTCATAGAAATAGTCGAAGCCAACGTTGACGTTGACGTTCACCTGCGCGGCCGCCGGCGTGGCGGTCGCGATCAGTGGTATCGGAGTCAGCGCGACTGCGGCCGCGAGCAAACTGGCAGATAATCTTCGGGACATGTCAACTCTCCTCAACTTGTTCGGGCGCGAAAACAGCGCGCGTCCTCTCCCGCGCTAGGAAACGTTCCTTGTTCCGTTGTGTTCCGGTTCAAAGTTCCCGGCCACACCGGCGCAGGCCAACTTTTTCTAGGGATATCAGCCGGTTATGGCCTTAACGGGGCGCTCTTGTGGCGGACCGGCCGTGATTGGTTCACCGCCGGTTCAGATCGGCGCTTTTCGAGGTGCGATGCCTAAAGCAGCGACATGAGGGCTGGCTTGCCGAGCCGAAGCTGCGAGGTTGGCCGCAGTCCTCCTTCGCGCCTCGCGGGCTTCGGAGGACAACCTCCGCTGCTTCGCGAGCGAAGGCTGGTGGAGCTGAGCGGGATCGAACCGCTGACCTCCTCATTGCGAACGAGGCGCTCTCCCAACTGAGCTACAGCCCCAACGGGACTCGCGCGGGGTAAATCTGAGGGCGCGAGAGTTCGGGTATCTAGGGATCGGGTCTCGTGCCTGTCAATGGTCCGCTTCCCCCTGGGACGCGCTGCCGCTAAAACCGAACTCGCTGCCAAGAGGGGCAAGGAATGATCGGCGCGCTGCGGGATCTCATTATCGTTGTGTTGGATTTGTACACCTACGTCATCATCGCGGCGGTCATCGTCAGCTGGCTGGTGGGGTTCGGCGTCATCAACACCTACAACCAGTTTGCACGCATGGTCGTGCGGGCGCTGCATGCCGTGACCGAGCCGGTGTTCGGGCCGATACGGCGCATTCTTCCCGCCATGGGCGGGCTCGATCTCTCGCCGTTGATTGCGCTCCTTCTCATCTTCTTCATCCAGAGATGGCTGGTCCGCGGAACCCTTCTGTGATGGCTTTGCGTTTTCGGGTCAGGCTCACCCCCAAGGGCGGACGCGATCACATCGAGGGCTGGTGGACCGACAGCGCCGGTCAGGCGGCTCTGAAAGCGCGCGTTGCGGCGCCGCCCGAGGACGGCAAGGCGAACACCGCGCTCATCGATCTCCTGGCCCGTGCGCTCGAGGTCAGGAAGTCGGATGTCCGGATCGCGTCGGGCGCGTCCTCGCGGCTGAAGACGATCGAGATCGAAGGCGACGAGAAGCTCCTCTCGGCCCGGCTCTTGCAAGTGGCCACGCGATGAGCGCGCGCATCATCGACGGCAAGGCGTTTGCGGCGCGGCTTGCGGCCAAGGTGGCGGCGGAAGCCGCAACGCTCAAGCGCGGACACGGAATAACGCCGGGCATCGCCGTGGTTCTCGTGGGCGATGATCCGGCGAGCGCGGTCTATGTCGCGGCAAAGAGCAGGGCCGTACACGAGGCCGGGCTGGTCGCGTTCGACCACCGCTTTCCGGCCTCGCTGTCCGAAGCGGGTCTGATCGCCCAGGTCGAATCGCTCAATGCCGATTCGTCCGTACACGGAATTCTCGTGCAGATGCCGCTGCCCAAGCACATCGATGCCGCCCGGGTGATCAACGCCATCGAGCCGCTGAAGGATGTCGACGGCTTGACCATGGTCAACGCCGGACGTCTTGCGCGCGGCGAGTCGGGGCTTTCACACGGACTTGTCGCCTGTACGCCCTTGGGCGTGCTGATGCTGATCGAAGATGCGCTTTCCGGAGACATCTCCGGCAAGGAGGCGCTCGTGCTTGGCCGTTCCAATCTCGTGGGCCGGCCGATGGCGCAGCTGCTGCTCACGGCGGACGCCACCGTCACGGTCGCCCATTCGCGCACGCGCGATATAGCCGCGCTGGCGCGGCGGGCCGACATCCTCGTCGCCGCCGTGGGCAAGCCCGAGATGGTGCGCGGGGATTGGATCAAGCCCGGCGCCGTCATCATCGATGTCGGCACGAACCGGAAGATGCTGGGCAACGGCAAGAGCCGCCTCGTCGGCGATGTCGCCTTTGACGAAGCCAAAGAGGTCGCGGGCGCGATCACACCGGTGCCCGGCGGCGTGGGACCGATGACCATCGCCTGCCTGATGCGCAATACGCTGATCGCGGCCTCGCTCCAGGCCGGTCTGCCGCAGCCCGATCTGAAGCTCAGTTGATGGTCGCTTTGGTCAAGTCGGCGGCCAGCTTGTCCGGCGACGCATCGAGCGAATAGTTGGTCTGGAACGCGCCCGACTTGTCCATCAGGTACACGACGCCCGAGTGATCGACCGTGTAGTTCGCGCCGTCGTCCTTGTGGGCCTGGACATAGACGCGATACGCCTTCGCGGTCGCCGCGATCTCGTCCTCCGTGCCGGTCAATCCGACAAAGCGCGGGCCGAAGGCCGAGAGATAGGCCTTGAGCACGTCGGGCTTGTCGCGTTCAGGGTCGATGGAGATGAAGATCGGCACGATGCGATCGGCGCCGGCGCCCATCTTGTCGAGGGCCGCCGCCATCACCGCAAGCGTCGTCGGGCAGACATCCGGGCAGAACGTGTAGCCGAAGAAGATCAGCATGTACTTGCCGCGGAATTCGCTGTCGCTGCGCTGTTGTCCGTTCTGGTCGGTCAGCGTGAACGGTCCGCCGAGCTCCACCTTGTCGATCGAGATGGTCTGCGTGCCGCGTTGCGCGCGCAAATCGCCCAGGCGCCACAACGCGCCCGCCGCGAGCACGGTCGCGAGCAGAAGGAACGGCAACAACACCACTGGGAACCGGGGCATGGGCCCTTTCTTCCCTCATTCACCGACTTGAAGCAACATGCCGCGCTCGCGCGCCTGGCGGTGGAAAATCAAAAACCCGGCAACGCCGCCCGCGAGCCAAAGGATGTTCAAGGCGGCGCCCATGGCCATGAGGTCCAGCCGCACGCTGTGGTCGATGAGGACCGCCCGCATGCCCTCGAAAACGTAGGACGCGGGGATGGTGTAGCTGAGGAGTTGCACCCAGCCGGGCAGGATCGAGATCGGATAGTAAACGCCCGAGAGCGGCGCCAGCGCGAAAATGAACGCCCAGGCGAAGCTTTCCGCGCCCAGCCCGTAGCGCATGACCAGTCCCGCGACAAACAGCCCGATCGCCCACCCGAACGCCATCAGGCTGAAGAAGAAGACGACGAGCGCGATCCCCAGCGAATAGAGCGAGAAGCCGAAGAACCAGATCGCAAAGATCGTCGCCGGGAAAAGCCCGACCACGGTCCGCATCAGGCTGACGCTCATCAGCGCCGCCATGTACTCGCCGATGGTCAAGGGTGTGGCCAGCAAATGCCCGAGATTGCGCGAGTAGACTTCCTCGAAGAAGGAGATCGCAAGACCGATCTGTCCCCGGAACAGCACGTCCCACAGCATGACGCCGGCAAGCAGAACGCCGGCGGCCTGCGCAAAGAACGTCGATTGCTGGATCAGGAAGGTCTGGATGAACCCCCACAGGATCATCTGCACCATCGGCCAATAGGCGAGGTCGAGAAAGCGCGGCCACGATCCGGCGATCAGGTACCAGTGCCGCAGCATCACCGCGCCGATGCGTCTCAGCGAGCCCGCTCATGTCGCGGCCTCGACCGGTCCGCGGCGCGCCACGTCGAGGAACACATCCTCGAGATTGGTGCGCCCGTATTTCGCGAGCAGCTCGTTCGGCGAACCCGAATCGACAATGCGGCCCTGCTTCATCATCAGCACGCGATCGCACAGCCGCTCCACTTCGATCATGTTGTGCGATGCGATCAGGAACGTGGCGTGTGCTTCCTGCGCATAGCGCGAGAGGAAGCCTCGCACCCAGTCCGCGGTGTCGGGATCGAGCGACGCGGTCGGCTCGTCGAGCAGCACCACGCGCGGCTGGTTGATGAACGCCTTGGCGAGACTGGCACGCGTGCGCTGGCCGGCAGAAAGCTCGCCCAGCGGCCGGTCGAGCAGCGCGTCGAGGTCGAGCTCCCGTGCCAGATAGGCAATGCGCTCCTTTACGGCCGCTACGCCATAAAGGCGCGCGTAGATCGTGAGATTCTGCCGCACGGTGAGGCGGCGCGGCAAATCGGCGTAGGGGCTCTGGAAGTTCATCCGTGCAAGGAGCGATTTCGCGTGTGTGGCGAAATCCTGGCCGAGAATCGTGATCTTGCCCGCCGTCGGCAGGACAAGGCCGAGCATCATCGCGATCGTCGTCGTCTTGCCCGCGCCGTTGCCGCCCAGGAGCGCGGTGAACGAGCCCTGCGGCACCGCGAAGCTGATTCCGTCGACCGCGACAACGTCGCGATAGCGCTTGACCAGGCGCTCGACCGCAATGGCTGCGCGCGCAGCATCGTGCTGTTCGCTCGCAGCTGTCACAGAGTTGACAATCGTGTCCATTTGTTAAGTGCAATTCGATTGCAGGGCGCGGGACATTAGCGTGACAAAATGTGGCTCACCAGCGCTTGATTTCGGCGAATCGTCGAGCCTCAGCGCGGCCGATTTAACCTCGGAACAATTCGCAGAGTGATGGGTTTCCGGAACGAGCAATGGAGGGAACGGAGGTTCTGATGCGTTACAAAGTGCTGATTGGAACGGCCGCGGTCCTGTCGCTCGTGCTGGCCGCTTGCAATGAGAATACGGTCGCGGACGGAGACGGCAGGGATCAAGTGGCCACCACCGAGCCGGCGCTTGCGCCAGCCGCGCCGGCCATTGATCCAACCACGCCGGCCGTCGACCCAACCGCGAAGGATGCGGGTGGTGTTGCGGGCAAAACGTCGACAACCGAATTGACCGCCGATACGCGCGACTACGTGCAGAGGGCCGCAATGGGCGACCTGTACGAGGTCGAGGCAAGCAAGGTCGCTCTCGCGCGCACAAGATCGGATGACGTCAAGAAATTCGCGCAAGCGATGGTCGATGCGCACACCAGGTCGTCGGATGAGCTCAAAACAAGGCTCGCCCGCGCCGGCCAGATCGTGGAGCTGCCGATCATGCTCGATGCCGAGCACCAGAGGACGCTGGATGACCTGAAGGCTGCGAGCGCCCAGACATTCGACGCGCGCTACGCCGCGGGGCAGAAAGAGGCACATGACCAGGCGCTGATGCTGCATCGCGACTACGCGATGCGGGGTTCGGTCGCGGACCTGAAGGCCTACGCGGCCGACATCGTGCCGAAGATCGAGATGCATGTGCAGATGGCGGCGGAGCTGCAGAGCGACCACCGCACCGGCTAAGGATTACGGGCCGGCGCTGAAACCGTGCCCTCCCAGGTGTCGAGCGCCGTGCCTGACGAGCGCCCCCGAAAAAAATCGGGGGCGCTCTTTTTTGCTATGATCGCCTCCGGGTCGGCTGAGGGATTGAGGGATGGCGGTAGCAGGGGATGTACGCGCGGCCCAGGATGCCGTGTCGCGGGAAACGCGTGGGGAGCAGCTGTTGCAGGCCGCTCTTGGACCTGCGCGCGTGCGATTGGGCACGCTCAACAATCTCCGATGGCTCGCCGTGGTCGGCCAGACGACAGCCGTCCTGATCGTGAGCCTGCTTCTGAGGTTCGACTTCCCGATCTTCGAGGCCGCGATCGTCATCGGCGCGAGCGCCATTCTGAATATCGTGCTGTCGATCGCCTATCCGTCGTCCAAGCGGCTCACCGTGCGCGAGGCGACCGCGTTCCTAGGCTACGACATCACGCAATTGGCCGTGCTTGCTGTTCCTCACGGGCGGCATCGAGAACCCCTTCGCCCTGCTGTTCCTGGCGCCCGTCGTCGTCTCGGCCGCCACGCTGAACGTCGCGAGCACCTTGTTCCTCGGAGGCCTTTCGGTCGCCGCGATCACGTTGCTCACGTTCGCGCACATTCCGCTTCCCTGGCGCCAAGGCGTTATCTTCACCCTGCCCGACCTTTATCAGCTCGGGATCTGGGTCTCGCTGCTCTTGGGCATCGGATTTTCCTCGATTTACGCATGGCGCATCGCGAGCGAAGCGACCCGGATGTCGGCGGCGCTCTCCGCGACCCAGCTCGCGCTCGCACGCGAACACCGTTTGGCGGCGCTCGGTGGGCTCGCGGCCGCCGCCGCGCACGAGCTCGGAACCCCGCTCGGCACGATCGCGCTGGTGGCGCGGGAACTCGAGCACGCGCTGGCATCCAGTCCGCATGCGGATGATTTCCGGCTCCTGCGCGCGGAAGCCGAGCGCTGCCGCGCCATCCTCACGCGCCTTGCGCAGCCGGAGGATTCGGTGCTCGGTCGCGCGGAGCAATTGCCGCTGGGCGCCTTCCTGGACGATATCGCAGCCCCTCATCGCGGGGAGGATGTTTCGATCGTCATCGACGTGCAGGATGGGCCGCCGCCCAAAGTGTGGCGCGTGCCCGAGATCTTGCATGGGCTGGGGAATCTTGTGGAGAATGCCGCGGATTTCGCGGCCAGCGAGGTTCGCTTGCGCGCGCGCTGGGACGACAAGGAACTCGCGGTCGACGTGATGGATGATGGTCCCGGTTTTGCGGCGGAAATTTTCGAGCAGATCGGCGAACCCTATGTCACGTCCCGGCCGCGCCCCGTGAGCTCCGACGACGAAGGGCAGCCATTCGGAATTCGGCAAGGAAGAGGGCATGGGCCTTGGCTTTTTCATCGCCAAGACCCTGATAGAACAGACGGGTGGAACCGTCACCGCGCGCAACCGCAATCGCGGCGGCGCAATTGTGACAGCGCGCTGGCGCCGCGGCGCGATTGATGGTGACGAGGCGCCCCGGGAGGAATTTCATTTGTAGGTCCGTGCGGCCCCGCGTTATGTAGCCACTTAAGCTTCTGGTGGATGGGTAATGACCGCTATAGAAACCGCGAACCCCGAAGAGAAAACGCTGCTGATCGTCGATGACGACCGGCCGTTCCGCGAGCGTCTCGCCCGCGCCATGCAGGCCCGCGGATTCGAGGTGCTCATGGCCGAAACCGTGCGCGAGGGGATTACCATCGCAAAAGAGCGATCGCCGGCTTATGCCGTGGTCGATCTCAAGCTCGATGACGGCAATGGCCTCGATGTGGTCGAGACGCTGCACGAGGTGCGCCCCAATACGCGCGTGGTGGTGCTGACGGGCTTCGGCAATATCGCGACCGCGGTCGCCGCCGTGAAATTCGGCGCGATCGATTACCTGCCGAAGCCCGCGGACGCCGATGACATCATGAGCGCGCTGCTTGCAGCGCCCGGCGCGAAGCCCAATCCGCCGGAGAATCCGATGTCGGCCGATCGTGTGCGCTGGGAACATATCCAGCGCGTCTACGAATTGTGCGGGCACAACGTGTCGGAAACCGCGCGCCGCCTGAACATGCACCGCCGCACGCTCCAGCGCATCCTCGCCAAGCGCTCGCCGCGCTAGCAGAGGCGCCTAGCTTCAGCTCGGCTTGGGAGCGTTCACCTCGTCGGCGAGCGCGAGCAGATAGCCCATCTGCAGGTCCGTACCCATCTTGCGGTCGTATTCTTCCAGCGCCACGCCCACGAGATCGTAGGATCTGTAGTTCTCGTGACAGATGGTTGCGATCTTCAACAGCGCCTCGGGGGCCAAGGCGTCGAACGCCATGAAGTCGCGGACATAGACGGCGTCGGCCCAGAGGGTCTGGCTCAAGGCGGCGCTCGGGTTGTTGTTCGGGATCAGCGGTTTGAAGGTGCGTCCCGCGAGCGTGATTCATCTTGTGAAACGCGAATCCGCGAGCCCGCAGGAAACCGTCGATGTCGGCGAAAAGGGGCTGATCCTTGTACAAGGGCACGAACTCCACCTCGGTGTGGATCACCAGCACATCCTTGAGGCGGGCCTCGGCGCCCTTGAGGACCAGCAGCTCTCCGCCCTGGACGTCCATCTTGAGGAAATCGGCGCCCGCGGTTTCGGGAATGTCGTCGAGTCTGCGTGTCTCCACGGTGGAGACCTTGACGACCCGCGTGACGGATTCGAGCGCCTGGAATTTCGCCAGCAGAGGCGTGTTCGGCTCGAAGAGCGAAGACGTCATCGGCGCGTTGCACTCGTAGAATTTGCGGACCGTGCCGTCGCCGACGAAATACGGAAGGTAGGTGCGGCCCGGAATGTCCATGGCGATGAGCTTCTCGCACTCCGTCGCCACCGGCTCGAAGCCTATGACTTCGCAGCGAACCGCATTCGCGAGCGCCGAGTACGCGTCCAGGTTCTCGCCGATCGACATCGCGCCGACATCGATGATTTTCAACGCCGGAAGCGGCGGCAGAAGCGGACGATACGCAACGAGACGCTCCCTGCTGACAGTGGTCAGGCAGGTTCCGCGGCGGCGCGAGCGCGCCTGGCGGCATAGGCGAAATACACGATCACCCCGACACCCAGCCACAGCGCAAGGCGCAACAGGCTCACCAGCGGCAGGAATGAGAGGAGCGCGACACACGACAGGATACCGAGCACCGGCAGGATCACTCCGCCGGGCGCCTTGAACGGCCGGTGGAGCTCGGGCTGCGTCACGCGAAGGATGATCACGCCGAGACAGACGAGCGAGAACTCCACCAGCGTGCCGGCGTTGACGAGCTCCACCAGGCTCCCGATCGGCGTGACGCCGGCAACCGATGCGGTCACGAGCCCGCAGAGGATGGTCGCGTTGAGCGGTGTCTTCGTGCGGATGTCGATGACGCCGAAGAACGCGGGCAGAAGCCCGTCGCGCGCCATCGCGAACAGGATGCGCGTGAGGCTGTAATAGATCACGAGCATCGTCGACGTCAGTCCCACGATCACGCCCATGGCGACGAGGGCCGAGCCCCAATTGATCCCGAGCTGGAGCAGAGCGAACGCGACGGGCGAGGGAACGTTGAGCGAGGAGTAGGGCACAATCGACGTCAGAAGGCCCGCGACCGCCAGATACAACACCGTTGTCGAGAAGAGGGCGGTCAGGATGGCGATCGGAACGTCGCGCTGAGGATTTCGCGCCTCCTCGACCGCGACCGACACCGTCTGAAACCCGCGATAGGCAAAGAAGACGAGCGAGGCCGCCGCGAGAACGCCCACCGTGCGCCCGTCGTCGGTGTAGCCGAACCAGCCATAGGGCATGAACGGCGTCCACAGTGCGGGATCGATGTAAAACGCGGCGACCGTGATGAACACGATGAGCGCCGTCACCTTCACAAGCACGATCGCCATGTTCGTCTTGGCGCTCTGCTTCACGCCCGCGAACAGCAGCAGCATGATCGTCAGGATGATCGCGATCGCCGGAAGGTTGAGGATTCCTCCGAGCGCGGGACCCTTGGTCCACATCTCCGGCAGGCCCATGCCCATCGCGGTCAGCGCGTTGCTGAAATAGCCGGACCAGCCATTGGCGACCGCCGCGAGCGCGACGCCGAGTCCGAAGACGAGGTGTCCAGCCGACGATCCAGGCGACGATCTCGCCGAACAGCGCATAGGCATAGCCGTAGGCGCCGCCGCAACCGCCGACACAGGAGGCGAGCTCCGCATAGGCAAAGGCGACAAAGGCGCAGGCGATACCCGCGGCGATGAAGGAGAGGATGATCGCCGGACCCGCTTGGGTCGCGGCCGCCACGCCCGTCAGCACGAAGATTCCCGCGCCGATCATCTGCCCGATGCCGATGAAGGTGAGGTCGGCGGCGGAGAGGCAGCGTCGCAAGGGCTGGGCGTCCTCGCCGGCGGGAAGCTTCTTGCGAAACATGTTCATGGCGCCCGCCTCGAGAGAACAGTTCAGCCGCTACTTGTCGTCGGAGAGCATCTCCTTGGTCGAGGGTACGCCGCCCTCGAGCCGTTCGTCGATCTCGATCGCCTGACGCAGCGCGCGCGCCGTGCCCTTGAAGCAGGTCTCGACGATGTGATGGCTGTTCTCGCCGTAGATCGTCTCGATGTGCAGACAGATGCCGGCGTTCTGCGACAGCGCCTGGAACCACTCGCGGAACAGCTCGGTGTCCATCTCGCCGATCTTCGGGCGCTTGAAGCTGACGTTCCAGATCAGATAGGGCCGGTTCGAGATGTCGATGGCGACGCGCGTCAGCGTCTCGTCCATCGGCATGAGGATCGAGCCGAAGCGCCTGATGCCGGAGAAATCGCCCAGCGCCTTCTTGATCGCCTGGCCGATGACGATGGCGGTGTCCTCGGTCGTGTGATGGAAGTCGACATGGAGGTCGCCCTGGGCCCGCACCTTCAGATCGATCAGCGAGTGCCGCGAGAACGACTCGAGCATGTGGTCGAGGAAGCCGATGCCCGTGTCGACGTCGTAGAGACCCGATCCGTCGAGGTCGACGGATGCAAGAATCTCGGTCTCCCGGGTCTTGCGTTCGATGGTGGCAGTGCGCATGGCGCGGTGTCCTTGCCCCGATTCGCTGGTTCCATAGCAACAGGCGGGCTTCAGAGGAAGCGCGCCAGGTTGCACCTGACCGGTGATTGGACCCATATGAACCCCGATACGTTAAGGAGCCCACCATGCGCGACACGCACTGGCACGGGACGACGATCCTCTCGGTCCGCAAGGGCGGCCAGGTCGTGATCGTCGGCGACGGCCAGGTCTCGATGGGGAACACCATCGTCAAGGCCAATGCCAAGAAGGTGCGCCGGATCGGCAAGGGCGAGGTCATCGCCGGGTTTGCCGGGGCGACCGCCGATGCCTTTGCCCTGTTCGAACGGCTCGAAGCCAAGCTCGAGATGCACCCGGGAAACCTGGCGCGGGCCTGTGTCGAGCTGGCCAAGGACTGGCGGACCGACCGCTATCTGCGCCGGCTCGAAGCCATGATGGCGGTCGCCGACAAGTCGTCGTCCCTGATCCTCTCCGGCACCGGCGACGTGCTCGAGCCCGAGGACAGCCTGATCGGGATCGGCTCCGGCGGCCCCTTTGCGCTCGCCGCCGCCCGGGCGCTTCTCCCCCTCGACCTGTCGGCGGAAGAGATCGCCCGCCGGGCCATGACGATCGCCGCCGGAATCTGCGTTTTCACCAATGAAAACATCACGATGGAGACGCTTGCCGACGCGCTAGCGGCCTTGCCAGCCTCGGTCTCCGGCGGTAGGATATATTTCAACATCAATTGGTACATTGGCACATGACCCTGCACATCAAGGATGAGAAGGCGGACCGCCTAGCCCGCGAGCTGGCCGAGGCGACGGGTGAGACGCTGACCGAGGCGGTGACCCGCGCGCTCGAGGAACGGCTTCAGCGCTGTCGCCGTAGCGCTCGGAGGCCGAACTCGAAGCCGGCGAGCAGGCGATCATGGAGATCGTCGAAGCAAATCAACAAGCTGCCGGTGCTCGACAACCGGTACTCCTGACGAGCTTCGTCGGTTACGACGAGCACGGACTGCCCAGCTGATGGTGGTCGATACTTCGGCGCTGCTGTGCTGTGCATGCTTCGATGAGCCCGACGAGAGCAGTTTCTTCGCGAAGCGATCCTCGAACGCCGAGACACGTCTATGTGTCGACGGCTACATCTGCCGTCGAACTGACCTCGGTCGTCCTCGATGCGCAGATAGGAGCCGAGGGAGAAGCTCGGGCTCAGGGGATTATTGGATGCGCGACAGGTTCGAGATCGTTGCCTTCGACGAGTGCCCAGGCCGAAATCGCCACACGCAGGCTTTCCGATCGCTACGGAAAGGGACGTCATCCGGCGGGGCTCAACCTTGGTGATTGCTTTTCCTACGCACTCGCCGAAGAGCCTGGGCGAGCCGCTGCTGTTCAAGGGCAATGATTTTCGTCTCACCGACGTGATCCCCGCTCTCTAACCGGAGAGTGGACGAAAGCGCTTCTTCTCCCCATCTTGGACGGACATGACCGCCTTTTTCACCCCCCGCGAAATCGTTTCCGAGCTCGACCGTTTCATCATCGGCCAGCACGAGGCCAAGCGCGCGGTCGCCATCGCGCTCCGCAACCGCTGGCGCCGGCAGAAGCTGCCGGAGGCCATGCGCGAGGAGGTGCTGCCCAAGAACATCCTGATGATCGGCCCGACCGGGGTGGGCAAGACCGAGATTTCCCGCCGGCTCGCCAAGCTCGCCCAGGCGCCCTTCCTCAAGGTCGAGGCGACCAAGTTCACCGAGGTCGGCTATGTCGGCCGCGACGTCGAGCAGATCGTGCGCGATCTGATCGAGGTCGGCATCGCGCTCGTGCGCGCCGCCAAGCGCAAGGAGGTCGAGGCCCAGGCGGAAGCCAAGGCCGAGGAGCGCGTGCTCAATGCCCTTGTCGGCTCGTCATCCCAATCGGCGACCCGCGAGAGCTTCCGCCGCCGCCTGCGCGCGGGCGAGCTCAACGACAAGGAGATCGAGGTCGAAACCCGCGATCAGGGCGGGATGTCGTTCGAGATCCCCGGCATGCCGGGTGCTGCCGTCGGCATGGTCAATCTCGGCGATCTGCTGGGCAAGGCGATGGGCGGCCGCACCAAGATGCGGCGCATGACGGTCGCCGCCTCCCATGACCTTCTGGTCGCCGAAGAAGCGGACAAGCTGCTCGACAACGAGGCGATCATCCGGGACGCAATCGACAACGTCGAGAACAACGGCATCGTCTTCCTCGACGAGATCGACAAGATCACGGCGCGCGGCGAACTCCGCGCGGGCGCCGACGTTTCGCGCGAAGGCGTCCAGCGCGATCTTCTGCCCCTGCTCGAAGGCACGACCGTGTCGACGAAGCACGGCCCGGTCAAAACCGATCACATCCTGTTCATTGCCTCGGGCGCCTTCCATCAGGCGAAACCCTCGGATCTTCTGCCCGAGCTCCAGGGCCGCCTGCCCATTCGCGTCGAGCTCAAAGCGCTGACGCGCGACGACTTCCGGCGCATCCTGACCGAGCCCGAGGCGAGCCTGATCAAGCAATATGTGGCGCTGATGGCGACCGAGAACGTCACCCTCGAGTTCACGCCCGACGGGATCGATGCGATCGCCGCCATCGCGGCCGAGGTCAACGCCAATGTCGAGAATATCGGCGCGCGCCGCCTGCAAACCATCATGGAACGCGTGCTCGACGAGGTCAGCTTCAGCGCGACCGACCGCTCCGGCGAGACACTTGTGATCGACGGCCTCTATGTGCGCGACCGCGTCGAGGGGCTGGCCAAAGACCAGGATTTGTCCCGCTTCATCCTCTGAGACGCGCGGTCGAATTGACCCCTGGTCGATTCCTTGCAAGAAACCCGGCTCCTGAGATGGGGCCACCGGTTCGAGGGGTTCGATGCAACGTTCCAATTATCTTTTCACCAGTGAGTCCGTGTCCGAGGGCCATCCCGACAAGGTTTGCGACCGCATCTCCGATGAGGTCGTCGATACGTTCTTCCGCTTGGGCCCGAAGCACGGCTTCGCGCCCAAGGATCTGCGCGTGGCCTGCGAGACGCTGGCGACGACCAACCGCATCGTGATCGCGGGCGAGACGCGCGGGCCCGAGCAGATCACGAAGGATATGATCATCGACGCGGCGCGCTTTGCCGTCCGCGACATCGGCTACGAGCAGGACGGGTTCCACTGGCAGCGCTGCAACATCGAGGTGCTGCTGCACAAACAATCGCCGCACATCGCCCAAGGCGTGGACGCCAAGGACAACAAGGACGAGGGCGCGGGCGACCAGGGCATCATGTTCGGCTATGCGGTCAATGAGACCGAGAGCCTGATGCCGGCGCCGCTCCACTATTCGCACAAGATCCTCAAGCTGATGGCGGACGCACGCCACGCCGGCAAGGAGCCGAAGCTCGGGCCCGACGCGAAGTCCCAGGTGACGCTCCGCTACGAAGGCGGCAGGCCCGTCGAAGCGACCCAGATCGTCGTCTCGACCCAGCATCTCGACCCCAGTCTCGAATCCAGCCATGTGCGCGAGATCGTCGAACCCTATGTCCGCAAGGCCATGCCCCAAGGCTGGCTGACGCCGCGCACCATCTGGCACGTCAATCCGACCGGCGCTTTCGTCGTCGGCGGTCCCGACGGCGACACCGGTCTCACCGGCCGCAAGATCATCGTCGACACGTATGGCGGTGCGGCGCCTCACGGCGGCGGCGCCTTCTCCGGCAAGGACCCGACCAAGGTCGACCGTTCGGCGGCCTATGCCGCGCGGTATCTCGCGAAGAACGTGGTCGCCGCCGGCCTCGCCGACCGCTGCTGCATCCAGATTTCCTACGCGATCGGCGTTCCCGATCCGCTGTCGTTCTATGTCGATCTCTACGGCACGGGGAAGGTCGATCCGGCGAAGCTCGAAAAGATCCTGCCGGAGCTGATGAACTTGAAGCCGCGCGGCCTGCGCGAGCATCTCGGCCTCAACAAGCCGATTTATGCGCGCACCTCGGCCTATGGCCATTTCGGCCGCGAGCCCGACGCCGAAGGTGGGTTCTCGTGGGAGAAGACCGATCTCGCGGCGGAGCTCAAGGGCGCCTTCTGATCCGGCCGCCTGAAGCGGCGATGGAGCCCAATCCCCACGAAGGCGGACTCCACCAGCGCCGTCACTTCGGCCGGCGCAAGGGGCCTGCGCTCAGCGCCCATCAGGCCGGGCTCCTGGAGACGCTGCTCCCGCAATTGCGGATCGAGCCTCAATCCGGCGCGCGATCCGCGCAGCTATTTCTCCGCCGCCGTCTCGGATGTGTGGCTCGAGATCGGCTTCGGCGGCGGCGAGCATCTGCTGTGGCAGGCTCGGGCCAACCCCGGCGTCGGCCTCATCGGCGCCGAGCCCTATGTCTCCGGCGTGGCGAAGTTGCTCTCCAAGCTCGCGCCTGCTCCGTGCTCCCAATCTCCGCCTCTACACCGAAGACGCCACCGACATCATCGAGGCGCTTCCCGATGCGTCGCTCGGCCGGGTGTTCGTGCTGTTTCCCGATCCCTGGCCGAAGACGCGCCATCACAAGCGGCGCTTCATCCAGATGGCGATGCTCGATCGGCTCGCGCGCGTGATGAAACCCGGCGCCGAGCTGCGCTTCGCGACCGACGACAACGGCTATCTCGTCTGGACGCTCGAGCGGCTATCGGCGCATCGCGGCTTTCGAATGGCTGGCGAACACGGCCGCTGATTGGCGCACTCGCCCATCCGACTGGCCCGAAACACGCTATGAAGCCAAGGCGATCAGGGCGGGCAGCACCTGCACCTATCTTCGCTTTGTGCGGACGCATTGAGAGGCGATCGGATGCCCGGCTTTGCCATTCACGATATCGCGGGCGTGATCGGCTCGGTGATCGTCATCGTCGCCTATTTCGCGACGCAGGCCGGATGGTTCAGCGCAACCGATCCGCGCTTCGCCTGGGCCAATCTCGCAGGCGCGGTGCTGATCATCTTCTCGCTGCTGATGGACTGGAACCTCGCCGCGTTCATCATGGAGATCTTCTGGATCCTGATCAGCCTGTTCGGACTCGCACGCTACTACTCGCGTCGATAGCACGACGTTACGTCAGCATGGCGCCCGCGCTCCAGGCAGCGAGCGCGTTCATCGTGCTGTGCAGGAGAATGGTCAGGATCGTCGAACCGCTGCGCATGCGCAGCCATCCGAACGTGACACCGAGCAGAAAGATTTCGGCGAGAAAGAACAGATTGTACTGCAGGTGGATGACCGACCACACGGCCGAGGTGAGAACAATCGTGACCCACGGACCGATTGCCGTGCTGAGACCGCGATAGAGGAAGCCGCGGAAAAACAACTCCTCTTGCACGGGCGCGAGCACCGCGAAGCTGAAAAAGTACAGCGGCAACATGCCCGCATCGCGTGCCGTTCTGAACGACTCGGTCATGAACTCCGGGGTTTCTTGTCCGGTCAGCGTCGCACCCAATCCCGCGATCACCAGCACCGCGATAAACGCGCCGATTCCGATGAGAACGTCACGCCATCGCGGCCATTCGAGCGCCATGTATTCGCGCGAATGGGACGCGCGACAGGTGCACGGCGAGCGCGAGGTAGGCGAGCACGAGCGGCGTCGAAAGCAGGAAGACCACCGACAGCATGGCGCCGTTGTTCTGGAGATCTTCTGCCCTGATGGGTGCGCCCTGAGGGAACCCGCCGGTCCACGCGACATAGGCGATCGCGCCCAGCGTCTGCGATACGACCAGGACAACCGCAGCACCCGCGCTCCACGCCAATGTCGCCCATGGCCCCCAGCGCTGGGGGCGAGCGTGAAGCAGGGACGGAGATTCCCGGGAACTCAGGTCCATATCGTCAACGAGGGCTTTGCTGTTGGAGCGCGCGTAGAATCGGAGTGATTTAACCACGCACCCCTTGTTTCGAGGTGAACGAAAGCGTACATACCCGTCATTCCCAAACAACATTAAATTGTTGTGTGGTGGCTGTTCAGGGGCCGCCGCGGCGGGAAGGTCTTAAGTCTGGAGCAGTCTTCTTGAGCGGTGCGAATCTCCTCGAAACCTTGATCGCCCCTGCGGTGCAGGCGCAAGGCTATCGGCTCGTCCGGCTCCGCCTGATGGGCGGCAAGCGCAAGACGCTGCAGATTCTCGCCGAACGCCCCGATGGACAGATGGACGTCGAGGATTGCACGAAGCTCTCGCGCGCGATCTCCGAGGTGCTCGAGGCCGCTGACCCGATCTCCGAGGAGTATGTGCTCGAGGTCTCTTCGCCGGGCATCGATCGGCCGCTGACCGCGGCCGAGGATTATGTCCGCTTCGCCGGACACGAAGCGCGTGTCGAGCTCGCGCACGGCGTCGATGGCCGCAGGCGCTTCAAGGGATTGCTGATCGGCCTCGAAGGCAACGATGTTGTTATGGATGTCACAGATGTGAACGAAAATCGCCGTGTGCGGTTTCCGGTCTCGGATGTGAGCGAGGCGAAACTGTTGCTGACCGACCGCCTCATTCAGGAAAGTTTGAAGGCACGCGAAAAACGCGAAGCGGGAGCTTCGCATTGAGATGGAGTGAATGATGGCTACTGGAGTTGCCGCCAACAGGCTCGAGCTCTTGCAGATCGCCGACGCGGTCGCGCGCGAGAAGTCGATCGACAAAGCGGTGGTGATCCACGCGATGGAAGAGGCGATGCAGCGTGCCGCAAAGTCTCGCTATGGCGCGGAGAACGAGATCAGGGTCGAGATCGATCCCAAGACCGGCGAGACGCACATCTCGCGCTACCTCCACGTCGTCGAGAAGGTCGAGAACGACAAGATCGAGATTTCCATGAACGACGCGCGGCGCAGGAATCCCGCGGCGCAAGTCGGCGACATCATCGCCGAGATGCTGCCGCCCATCGAGTTCTCGCGCATCGCCACTCAGGCGGCGAAGCAGGTGATCGTGCAGAAGGTGCGCGACGCCGAGCGCGAGCGCCAATACGACGAATACAAGGATCGCATCGGCGAGATCGTGCACGGCACGGTGAAGCGCGTCGAATTCGGCTCGGTGGTCGTCGACTTCGGACGCGCCGAAGGCGTCGTGCGCCGCGACGAGATGATCCCGCGCGAATCCTTCCGCAACGGCGATCGCATCCGCGCCTATATCTACGACGTGCGCCGCGAGGCCCGCGGCCCGCAGATCTTCCTCTCCCGCACGCATCCCCAATTCATGGCGCGCCTGTTCGCGCAGGAAGTGCCGGAGATTTACGACGGCATCATCGAAATCCGCGCGGTTGCGCGCGATCCGGGCAGCCGCGCCAAGATCGCGGTGATCTCGAAGGACAGCTCGATCGATCCTGTCGGCGCTTGCGTCGGCATGCGCGGCGTGCGCGTCCAGGCGGTCGTGCAGGAGCTGCAGGGCGAGCGCATCGACATCATCCCGTGGAACATGGACCCGGCGACCTTCATCGTGAACGCGCTCGCGCCGGCCGAAGTCTCCAAGGTCGTGCTCGATGAAGAAACGCACCGCGTCGAAGTCGTCGTGCCCGACGATCAGCTCTCGCTTGCGATCGGGCGGCGTGGACAGAATGTCCGTCTCGCCTCCCAGCTCACCGGCTGGCAGATCGACATCCTGACCGAGCAGGAAGAATCCGAGCGCCGGCAGAAGGAATTCGCCGAGCGCACCCAGCTCTTCATGGAGAGCCTGGATGTGGACGAGACCATCGCGCAATTGCTGGCCTCGGAAGGCTTTGCCAGCATCGAGGACGTCGCCTACGTGCCGACGCACGATCTCGCCGAGATCGAAGGCTTCGACGAGGAGACCGCCGAAGAGCTGCAGACCCGCGCCCGTCAGTACATCGAGCAGAAGAACGCCGTGTTCGATGCGAAACGCCGCGAGCTCGGCGTCGATGACGAGGTCGCGAGCGTCGAGGGCCTGTCGTCTGCGATGCTGGTCAAGCTTGGCGAGAACGGGATCAAGACCATCGAGGATCTTGCCGGCTGCGCCAGCGATGATCTGCTCGGCTATGTCGAGAACAAGGGCAACGAGCGGGTTCGCGTTCCGGGCGCGCTCGACGGCTTCGATCTCACCACCGACGAGGTCAACGCCGTCATCATGAAGGCGCGCGTGGATGCGGGCTGGATCAAGGCAGAGGACCTCGTGAAACCGGACGGAGAATCGCCCGCCGAATGATGACGCTTCTGGAACGGCCCGCACCGGAACCTTCGATGGACGGATCGCGCACGCGGCGATGCATCGTCTCGGGCGAGATCCTCCCCGAGGGCCGGCTTGTCCGTTTCGCCGTCGACCCCGAGGGACAGGTGGTCCCCGACGTCGAGGCGAAATTGCCGGGGCGCGGCATGTGGGTGCGCGCCGAGCGCAAAGCCGTCGAGCAGGCGGCCGCCAAGGGACTGTTCTCGCGTGCTGCCGGTGAAACCGTGAAGGCCGATGCCGGCCTGGCCTCTCGCACGGAAGCGCGCCTCGTCGAGCGGGTGCTCAGCCATGTCGGCCTTGCACGCCGGGCGGGCGATCTTATCTTGGGGTTCGACCAGGTGGAGCGTGCCTTGAGGGGCCCAAAGGGGCCCGCCGTGATCGTCGAGGCCGCGGATGCGGCCGAGGACGGGCAACGAAAATTGCAGGCGGCGGCGCGCTCGACGGGAATAGTTCCCTTCGTCATTGGGGCCCTCACATCGGCCGAATTGAGCTTGGCTCTCGGACGGTCAAATGTGGTACATGCAGCCCTCAAATCCGGGCGGATTGCTGAGCGGTTGGTGTTCGACGCTGGGCGGCTCAACGGTTTCCGGCCACTAAGGCCTTGGGTCTGGGCCGGGTTCTCGGAAGGCGAGGCGGGCAAGACGGGTTGAACCCCGGGGCCTTGGCCTTTGCGAGTGTTGGTTTGATTGGGTTTTGAAAGGATTGCATGAGCGAGACGGACGAAGGCGGTACGCGTTCGAAGACCGGAGCTTCCGGCGGTAAGACGCTGTCGCTGAAAAGAACAGAAACGTCCACGGTGCGGCAGAGCTTCAGCCACGGGCGCAGCAAGGCGGTCGTGGTCGAGAAGAAGCGCGCCCGCGTCATGCCGGGGGGAGCGCCGCCCGCGCCCGAAAAACCGGTCAAGCACGGGCTCGCCGAGGAACATGCGGCGCCCGAAGCCCGCGATGTCGAAAGCCGCAGGCCCGCCGCTGCACGCGGTGGCGTGGTCCTTCGCGAGCTGACCGAGGACGAGAAGGAAGCACGGCTCCGCGCGCTCACCGACGCGAAATTCGCCGAAGAGGAACTCCGCAAACGCGCCGACGAAGACGCGTCGCGACGCGCGGTCGAAGAAGACAAGATGCGCCGCGAGCGCGATGCCGCGGAAAAGCGCAAGACCGAGGAGGAAGCGCGCAAGGCCGCCGAAGAGGATGCGCGCCGGCGCGCCGAGCAAGAGGCCGCGCGCCGTCTCGAAAAGAAAGAGACCGACACCACAACCACCACCACGACGACAACCGCTCCGCCGGTTGCGGCCAAGCGCGGCCGCGATCTTGCCGACGAGGAAGAGGAAGTCGTCGCCAAGAAAGGCAAGCCCGGGCCGGGCGCCCCCAAGACGCCGCCGGCGCGCAAGGCCGCGCCGGGCGGACGGCGGGCCGGCAAGCTCACCATCACACGCGCGCTCTCTGACGAAGAAGAGCGCATGCGGTCGGTCGCCTCGTTCCGGCGCCAACTCAATCGCGCTCATCGCCAGCAACAGGCCCCAGCCGTGGCCGGTCCGCGCGAAGTGATCATTCCCGAGACGATCACCGTCTCGGAGCTCGCGAACCGCATGGCGCGGCGTGGCGTGGACATCATCAAGGTCTTGATGAAGAGCGGCATGATGCTCACCGTCAACGACGTGATCGATGCCGACACCGCCGAGCTGGTCGCGACCGAGCTCGGTCATTCGGTCAAGCGCGTGGCCGAGTCCGATGTGTTGGAAGGCCTGCGCGGCGTGACCGACAATCCCGAAGACTTGGCTCCCCGCGCGCCGATCGTGACTGTCATGGGCCACGTCGACCACGGCAAGACGTCGCTGCTCGATGCGTTGCGCAAGACCGACGTCGTGGCAGGTGAGGCCGGCGGCATCACGCAACATATCGGCGCCTATCAGGTGCAGCTGCCCTCGGGCGCCAAGATCACCTTCCTCGACACGCCGGGCCACGCGGCCTTCACCGCGATGCGCGCGCGCGGCGCCAAGGTCACCGACCTCGTGATCCTTGTGGTCGCGGCCGATGACGGCGTCATGCCGCAGACCGTCGAAGCCATCGCGCACGCCAAGGCCGCGAAGGTTCCGATCATCGTCGCCATCAACAAGGTCGACAAAGGCGACGCCAATCCGATGCGCGTGAAGACCGAGCTCCTGCAGCACGAGATCCAGGTCGAAGAGCTCGGCGGCGACGTGCTCGCGGTCGAAGTCTCGGCGATCAAGGGCACCGGCCTCGACAGGCTCGAGGAAGCGATCCTTCTGCAGTCGGAAGTGCTCGATCTCCGCGCCAATGCCAACCGCCCCGCCGATGGCGCCGTGATCGAAGCCAAGCTCGACAAGGGCCGCGGTCCGGTTGCGACCGTCCTCGTGCAGCGCGGAACGCTCAAGCATGGAGATCTTGTCGTCGCCGGTGCCGAATGGGGTCGAGTACGTGCGCTGGTCAATGAACGGGGTGAAAGCGTACAGCAGGCGCTGCCTGCGGAGCCGGTCGAAATCCTTGGCCTGTCCGGGGTGCCAGAGGCGGGCGATGAACTCGTCGTCGTCGAATCCGAGGCACGGGCCCGCGAAGTCACGGAATATCGCGGCCGCAAGCGCCGTGAATCGCGTCAGGCGACGATCTCACGCCAGTCTCTCGATCAGCTCTTGAAGAGCCGGAAGGACGGCGAAAAGCGTCTTCTGCCGCTTGTCATCAAGGCCGATGTGCAGGGTTCGCTCGAAGCCATTGAAGGGGCGCTGCTAAAGTCGGGCTCGGATGAGGTCGGTGTTCAGGTGCTCCACGGCGGCGTCGGCGGCATCACGGAATCCGATGTGATCCTCGCACACGCGTCGGGCGCAGCCATCATCGGCTTTAACGTCCGCGCCAATGCGCAGGCGCGCGAGCGGTCCAAGCGCGACGGCGTCGAGATCCGCTACTACAACATCATCTACAACGTCATCGACGACGTGAAGGCGGCGCTTTCCGGCATGCTGACGCCCGAGACACGCGAGCGTTTCCTCGGCAACGCCGAGATCCTCGAGGTCTTCAACATCTCCAAGGTCGGCAAGGTCGCGGGCTGCCGCGTCACCGAAGGCTTGGTCCGCCGTGGCGCCAAGGTCCGCCTCATCCGCGACGACGTGGTGATCCACGAGGGCGATCTCTCGACCTTGAAGCGCTTCAAGGACGAAGTGCGCGAGGTGCAGGTCGGCCAGGAATGCGGCATGGCGTTCGCCAATTTCCAGGACATCCAGAAGGGCGACGTCATCGAGTGCTACGAGGTCGAAACGATCCGGCGCAGTTTGTAACCAAACGCGCCGATCGCTTTCGCGAACGGGATCGTCAGGTCCACGCCGTGACGAGCAGAGACATGTCCCGCCGCAACACTCGCTCCCCATCCTCGCGCCAAGGCCACGGCCCCTCGCAGCGCCAATTGCGCGTGGGCGAGATGCTGCGTCATGCGCTCTCCGACATCCTGCGCGAACGCGGGATCCGCGATCCGGACCTCGATGGCGTGTCTGTCACGGTCACGCAGGTGAAGCCCTCGCCCGACATGCGGCACGCGACCGTGTTCGTGCAGCCGCTCGGCGGCGAGAACGCAGGCACCATCGTGGAGGCGCTCAACCGCCACCGCGGATTCCTGCGCGGCGAGCTCGGCCACACGATCGAGCTCAAATTCACGCCCGAGCTGCGCTTCGTCGAGGACACGTCCTTCGCCGAAGCCCAGCGCATCGAGCGCATCCTGCATTCCGAGAAAGTGGCCCGCGACTTGAAGGCGCCGGACGGGGCCGCAAAGGACGACGATGGGCCGTAGACGCTCGGGTCAGCCCGTTCACGGCTGGCTGGTGCTGGACAAGCCGATCGGATTGTCCTCGACCGTCGCCGTGAGCCGGGTGAGAAGGCTGTTCAACGCCCAGAAGGCGGGCCACGCGGGCACGCTCGATCCGCTCGCGACCGGAGTCCTGGCCGTGGCTCTCGGTGAGGCCACCAAGACCGTCCCCTACGCCATGGACGGCGAGAAGCTCTACCGCTTCACCGCCCGCTGGGGGGAAGCCCGCGACACCGATGACGCCGAAGGCGAAATTGTCGAGCGCTCGGACGTGCGTCCGGCCGAGGCCCAGATCCTCGCCGAGATTCCCCGCTTCACCGGCGACATCCTGCAGGTCCCGCCGGCCTTCTCGGCCATCAAGGTCAAGGGCGAGCGGGCCTACGATCTCGCGCGCGAGGGCGAGGAATTCAGCCTCGAGCCGCGGACGATCTCGATCCGCGAGGCCCATCTGGTCGAAATCCCCGACCCCGATCATGCCGTGTTCGAGCTCTCCTGCGGCAAAGGCTCCTATGTGCGCGCATGGGTGCGCGACCTTGCGATTGCACTCGGAACGTGTGGTCACGTCGTCGAATTGCGCCGCTTAAGGGTCGGCCCGTTCTTGATCGAAGCCGCAATTTCGCTGGAAAAGCTGGAGGCCTTGGGCCATAGTCCGGCCGCTTTGGAGCATTTACGCCCTATTGCGACCGCGCTGGACGGCATCCCGGCACTGGCCGTAACGGGGCAAGATTCTATGAGGCTCCGCAGCGGGAACCCAATTCTGATCCGGCCGCCGCATTTTGCGCGTCTGGTTGAGGGTATCCCCGAAGCGGAGACCGATTTTCAGGGCCTCACGGTCTTGCTTTCCACGGCTCAGGGTGAGCCGGTCGCGCTCGCTCAGGTGGCGCAAGGAGAGTTCAGACCGTTCAGGGTCTTCAACTTCGGGCCGGGTCTTTGAAGGCGCGGCCGGACAATTAGGGAATACGCCGATGTCGGTGACTGTCGAACGCAAGAAAGAAGTGATTTCTCAATTTGCCACCAAGACCGGCGACACGGGGTCGCCGGACGTGCAGGTGGCGGTGCTGTCGGAGCGGATCACCAATCTGACCGAGCACTTCAAGACCCATGTCAAGGACAACCACTCGCGGCGCGGGCTGATCAAGATGGTCTCGCAGCGCCGCCGGTTGCTCGACTACATCAAGGCGACCGATCAGGCGCGCTACGAAGCACTGATCCAGCGCTTGGGTTTGCGCCGCTGAACCGTCCCTCGCATTCGGGGCACTTCGCGCTTACGGCTTTTGCTGTCGAGCGGTGGGGCTCAGATGCGCGCGCGCGGCGATGCGCTAGGCGCAACCATCCATTCAACAACAATGCAGAAGGCCCGCCGCAATCCGGCGTCGGGAAAGAAGGACAAGTACAATGTTCAATATCCATCGCGAGGAGATCGAATGGGGCGGGCGCAAGCTCGTTCTTGAAACTGGGAGAGTAGCCCGTCAGGCCGACGGTGCAGTCTGGGCAACGTATGGAGAGACTGTCGTGCTGGCCACGGCGGTCGGCGAGACCCAGCCCAAACCGGTCGATTTCTTCCCCCTCACTGTCAACTACCAGGAAAAATTCTACGCCTCGGGCAAGATCCCCGGCGGCTATTTCAAGCGCGAGGGCCGTCCGACCGAGCGCGAGACGCTGATCTCGCGCCTGATCGACCGCCCGATCCGCCCGCTCTTCGCGCCGGGCTACCGCAACGAGACGCAGGTCATCATCACGGTCTTGAGCCACGACCTCGAGAACGAGCCCGATGTGGTCGCCATGGTCGCGGCCTCGGCCGCGCTCACCCTGTCCGGCATTCCGTTCATGGGGCCGATCGGGGCAGCGCGCGTCGGCTACATCAACAACGAGTACAAGCTCAATCCGCCGATCGAGGAGATGCCGAACTCGGCGCTCGATCTCGTCGTTGCCGGCACGGTCGATGCGGTGCTCATGGTCGAATCCGAGGCCAAGGAGCTCACCGAGGACGTGATGCTCGGCGCCGTCATGTTCGGTCATCGCGAGATGCAGAAGGTGATCGAAGCGATCATCCGTCTTGCCGAGAAGGCAGCGAACGAGCCGCGCGACGTCCAAGTGCCCGCCTATGAGGCCGAAGCGAAAGTCCTCGCAAAGAATGCCGAGGCCGCGCTCAAGGAGGCCTATCAGATCGCCGAGAAGGCTGCGCGCCGCGACCGGATCGACGAGATCAAGAGCGAGGCCGTCGCCGCGCTGGTCGGGGAAGAAGACGGCAAGATCGCCGAGAAAACCTTCGGCAAGCTGTTCAAGGAGCTCGAGAGCAGCGTCATGCGCAACGCGGTGATCGACACCGGCCGCCGCATCGACGGGCGCGATCTCAAGACCGTGCGTCCGATCAAGTGCCAGGTCGGCGTGCTTCCGCGCGCCCATGGCAGCGCGCTCTTCACCCGCGGCGAGACGCAGGCTCTCGTCGTCACCACGCTCGGGACCGGCGAAGACGAGCAGTTCATCGACTCGCTCGAAGGCACGTACAAACAGCACTTCATGCTGCACTACAATTTCCCTCCTTATTCGGTCGGTGAAGTCGGCCGCATGACCGGCGCGGGCCGCCGCGAGATCGGCCACGGCAAGCTCGCCTGGCGCGCGATCAACCCGCTCCTCCCGGACAAGGCGGTGTTCCCCTACACCATTCGCGTGGTGTCGGAGATCACCGAGTCCAATGGTTCGTCGTCGATGGCGACGGTGTGCGGCGGCTCGCTCGCGCTGATGGATGCGGGCGTGCCGCTCCAGCGTGCGGTCGCGGGCATCGCCATGGGCCTCATCCTGGAAGGCAAGAAGTTCGCGGTGCTCTCCGATATTCTCGGCGACGAGGATCATCTGGGCGACATGGACTTCAAGGTCGCGGGCACCGAGACCGGCGTCACCTCGCTGCAGATGGACATCAAGATCACCGGCATCACCGAGGAGATCATGCGCGTCGCGCTCAATCAGGCGCAGGAAGGCCGCATGCATATCCTCGGCGAAATGGCCAAGGCGATCGGAACGGCGCGCGCCGAGCTCGGCGAACATGCACCGCGCATCGAGACCATCAAGATCCCGACCGACAAGATCCGTGAAGTCATCGGCTCCGGCGGCAAGGTCATCCGCGAGATCGTGGAGAAGACGGGCGCCAAGATCGACATCTCGGACGACGGCACGATCAAGGTCGCGAGCGCCGATGGTGAATCGATCCGCGCCGCGCTGAAGTGGATCAAGGGCATCGTGGCCGAACCCGAGGTCGGCGAAATCTACGAAGGCAAGATCGTCAAGATCATGGACTTCGGCGCCTTCGTGAATTTCTTCGGGCCGCGCGACGGTCTTGTGCACATCTCCGAGCTCGCGCCCAAGCGCGTGGCGAAGGTCTCCGATGTCGTCAAGGAAGGCGACATGGTGAAGGTCAAGCTGATCGGCATCGACGATCGCGGCAAGGTCCGCCTGTCGATGAAGGTCGTGGACCAGGCCACCGGCAAGGAGATCGCGAGAAGGACGAGGGCGCGGCCAAGGAGCATCAGCCCGCGCAGTAGGCGACAGCAGCTAATGGGGGTCGGTGATGCAGAAGCTTGTCATCGTCCCCCGCCTGCTGGGCATCCTGCTCCTCCTGCATGCGCTGATGCTTCTCGGCGCTGACGAGATCAGCAGCATCGAGAATGGGGGCATCCGCACCATCCGCTCGTTCGGCCGGATTCTGACGCTCTACCGCGCCGATCCCGAGCCGTTTCTGATGTCGCTTCCCGAATGGCTCGCGGGCGGGCTCGGCTGGGTGCTGTCCATGCCTGGATGGGGCGTCCTCGCCGTGGTCGGCGGCGCCCTTGCTGCGCTGTTTCGCGCCAGGGATTGAGACAAACCGGAGTGTTATCGCTAACCGGAGGTAAACCTCTGCCCGCTACCCTGCAGGGTGGTGCGACTGGGTTTGACCCAGGGGGAATGGCGCATGTTCATCTTCCGATGGCTCAGTATCGTGTTCATCGTGACCGCGGTGATGCTGCTCGGGGCCGACCTTATCGGAACGCTCGAGAAGAAGGCGCTTGTCATCCGCTCTCTTCAGAACGTGCTCCTCCTTTTCAACTACGACGCGACGCAGGCATTGGTCGCGAATTTCCCGCCTCAACTGGTTCAGCGTGTCCGTCGTGATTATCGAGACGCCCGGTTGGATCACCTTCTCCCTGCTCGCCTTCGTCTTCGCGGTCATCGCGCCGTCGACCAAGCCGGTTCGCCCGCTCCCGCCGCCGCCGCCGATCCCGCGTTGATCCGCCCGCTCATCGGAGCCTGACGCAGCGGTTGCACGCTGCGCTTCGCCCGCTATGATCCGGCCGCTCCTCAAGACGGTCGAGATTGTCCATGCCCATTGATGCGCCCGAAACGGTGATCGTGCACTGCACCCGCGTTGCCTGCGACGGCAACGGCGGCGCGCTCGGCCATCCCAAGGTCTATCTCCAGATCGGCGATGAAGGCTTCGTCGATTGCGGATATTGCGACCGCCGCTTTGTCCTCGATGAGAACGCGCGGCACGAGGCGGGAGCGCATTGACGGCCCGCTGGCCATCATCGCGAGATCGGGCCAGGCGATCATCTCTATCTCGTCGACGGCTCGGGGTTCATCTTCCGCGCCTACCACGCGCTGCCGCCGCTCTCGCGCAAATCCGACGGTCTGCCGACCGGCGCCGTCGCGGGCTTCAGCAACATGCTGTGGAAGCTGTTGCAGGACACGAAGGCCGGCGACAAGCCGAGCCATTTGGCGGTCATCTTCGATGCAAGCCGCGCGAGCTTCCGCTCGGAGATCTACGCCGAGTACAAAGCCAACCGCACCGATCCGCCCGATGATCTGCTGCCGCAATTCCCGCTGACGCGCGAAGCGACACGCGCCTTCGGCGTGCCCTGCATCGAGAAGGTAGGCTACGAGGCCGACGACCTGATCGCCACCTATTCGCGTCTCGCGCGCGAGGCGGGCGCGAAGGTCACCATCGTCTCGTCCGACAAGGACCTGATGCAGCTCGTGCGCGACGGCGAGATCGAGATGTTCGATCCGATGAAGAGCAAGCGCTTCGGCAGCGCCGAGGTGATCGAGCGCTTCGGCGTTCCGCCCGAGAAGGTCATCTACGTGCAGGCGCTCGCGGGCGATTCCATCGACAACGTGCCCGGCGTGCCCGGCATCGGGGTCAAGACCGCGGCCGAGCTGATCGGCACCTATGGCGATCTTGAAACGCTTCTCGCGCATGCGACCGAGATCAAGCAGCCCAAGCGCCGCGAGTCGCTGATCGCGAACGCGGAGAACGCGCGCATCTCGGAAAAGCTCGTCACCCTCGATGTCGCCGTTCCGGTCGAGGAGCCGCTCGCCGAATTCGGCGTCCGCGACCCCGATCCGAAAGAGCTGATCCCGTTCTTGAAGGCGATGGAGTTCTCCGCGCTGCTGAAGCGGGCGTCCGTGAAGCTCGGCATCGAGGACATCGAAGTCGTCACCGGCGAAGAGATCGCGCAGATCCGCGCCAGACGTCCGGAAGGCGCCGCACCTCAAGTCGCGCCGCCGATGGAGGCCGGGTGTCCGGGCGCCGTGGTGGATCGCTTGGCCGTGCTGCGCCCGATCGACTACGGCCGCTACGAGACGGTGACCGATCTTGCCGCGCTCGAACGCTTCATCGCGATGGCGCACGAGACCGGCATCGTGGGCTTGTCCGTCCAGACGGACAGCGCCGATCCGATGCGCGCGCGCATCTTCGGTATCGCGCTCGCGCCGGCGCCCGGCGTCGCCGCGTACATCCCGCTCGCGCAGTCGCAACGGCGGCGGTCTCGACTTTTCGGGCGCGGCGCCGGGCACGCTGAAGGAAGAGCAGGTGCTCGAGCAGCTGAAGCCTCTCTTCGCCGACGAGGCCGTGCTGAAGGTCGGGCACAATCTGAAATACGAGACCGTGCTGCTGCTGCAGCGCGGGCTTCGGATCACACCCACCGACGATCCGATGCTGATGTCCTATGTGCTCGACGCCGGCGTGAACGGCCACGATCTATCCGAGCTTTCGGAGCTTCATCTCAAGCACAAGGCCGATCGCGCTCGTCGATCTCATCGGCAAGGGCCGCGACCGCGTGACGCTCGACAAGGTGCCGTTCGAGCAGGCGACGCGCTATGCGGCCGAACAAGCCGACATCGCGCTGCAGACTCGCGCTTCTCCTAAAGCCGCGTCTCGTCGGCGAACGCCGCCTGACCGTCTACGAGACGCTGGAGCGGCCGCTTGTCTCCGTGCTCGCCCAGATGGAGCGCGCGGGAACGATGATCGCGCCCGTCGTTCCTGCTCAAGCTCTCGAACGATTTCGCCAAGGAGATGGCGCGGCTCGAAGCCGAGGCCCACAAGCTCGCGGGCGAGGCGTTCAATCTCGGCTCGCCGAAGCAGCTCGGCGACATCCTGTTCGGCAAGTTCTCGCTCCCCGGCGGGCGGCGCACCAAGACGGGCGCGTGGTCCACCGATGCCGACATCCTGGAAGAGCTTGCGGCGCTCGGTCACGATTTGCCCGCGCGCGTTCTCGAATGGCGGCAGGTGTCGAAGCTGAAATCGACCTATACGGACGCGCTTCCGACCTACATCAATCCGGTGACCGGGACGCGTGCACACGTCCTATGCGCTCGCATCCACGACGACGGGGCGCCTGTCCTCGAACGAGCCCAATCTCCAGAACATCCCGATCCGCACCGAGGAAGGCCGGCGCATCCGCCGCGCCTTCATCGCGCCGGAAGGCCGTTGCCTCGTCTCCGCCGACTATTCGCAGATCGAGCTGCGTCTGCTCGCCAACGCCGCCGACGTGCCGGCATTGAGCCAGGCCTTCGCCGACGGGCTCGACATTCACGCGATGACGGCGTCCGAGATGTTCAACGTGCCGATCAAGGGCATGCCGGCCGAGATCCGCCGCCGCGCCAAGGCGATCAATTTCGGCATCATCTACGGCATCTCCGCGTTCGGTCTCGCCAACCAGCTCGGCATCCCGCGCGGCGAAGCCGACTCCTACATCAAGAAATATTTCGAGCGCTTCCCCGGCATCCGCGACTACATGGACTCGACCAAGGCGTTCGCGCGCGAGCACGGCTATGTCGAGACCATCTTCGGCCGCCGCATGCACATCAAGGACGTCCGCGCGACGAACGCGGCCGTGCGCGCCTTTGGCGAGCGTCAGGCGATCAACGCGCCGCTCCAGGGCTCGGCCGCCGACATCATCCGCCGCGCGATGGTGCGCTTGCCGCCCGCGCTCGCCGAGCACGATCTCGACGCGCAATTGCTGCTCCAGGTGCACGACGAGCTGGTGCTGGAAGTGAAGGACGATCACGCGGCCGAAGGTCTGCGAGGTCGCGCGCGCGGTGATGGAAAAAGCCATGCTGCCCGCGGTCCAGCTCAAAGTCCCGCTCGTCGTCGAAGCCCGCGCCGGCAAGAACTGGGACGAAGCCCACTAAATCAGAACGACGTTCTGGATCGCCAGCACGCGCAGCGCTTCTTCGTACGTGATGCCGAAGGCGCGCAGCTCGACCGTCAGGTCCTGCAACACGATATCGCTGTGCGGCGGGTCTTTCTTGTCCTGCTGCTGCCGCGCCACATAGGCAGCGAAAAATCCGGGGCTCGCGAGCGTCGCCATCAGCATCTTGCGCGCCTTCGTCTGCACGTCGCCTTGCGTCAGCGCGCCCGCGCCCGCAAGTTTCAGCAGCGCCTGCGCCCGCTCCACGGGATTTGAGAACCGCGTCTCGATCGAGGAGAGAAGCTTCGCGCGCTCTTCGATCGACTTGGCGACGCCGTCCAGTGCCGCCGCCAGATGGTTCTTCTGGACGTCCTGGAAACCCGAACGCAGCACGCGCGCCTGAAGCTCGGCCACGCGCTTCAGCTTCGCGAGCACGCCGTTGCCCAGCTGCTCCTCGAACGCATGCAGCGCGATATGCGGCAGGATGAACGTCGCGAGCTCGCGCTTGTTCTCCGGGCCGATGATGTTCTCCTCGACCGTCAACAGACGGGCGACCTTCTCGTCGGGGCTGCGCGCGTCTTGCAGATATTGAAACAGCGGCTCGTGCGTCACGAAACGCCGCGAGCGGTCGGTGAAGGCTTCGATCACGTCCTCATGCGCGAGATACTTGCCGCAGGCCTGCACCAGCGCATTGGCGAGCCGGCGCAGCATCAGGATTTCCTTGTCCCACGACGCCGGACACAGGCGCTTCACGCTTCTGAGCTCGGAGAGCAGGCGCGCGGCAACCATGGCGCGCGCTTCGCTCAGCATGTCGCGCTTGAAATAGCCCGCGAGCACATTCGCCGCCGGCGTGCGCTCGCTGGTCTCGTTGCCCAGGAACAGCGCGACGAGGTTCGAGAAGCGTGTGGCCGAGATCGGGCTGAGGCCCGAGCAGGTCGGCCAATGCGGCCGGCGTCGCAACCATCTCGGACACAAGGGCATCGATCGCACCGAGCAGAAGCGTCTTCGGCTCATCCTCCTCGGGCAGCTCGTTCATGAGCCCGAGCAGCAGCGCGAGCTTCGCGTCCCACGTCACGGCCGCCTTCAGATACTTCGCCAGCACGCCGTTCAGGCGATACAGGGCGTCGGCCTTCCCGCTCAGCATCTCGGCGAGCGCGCGGAATTTGCCCGCCTCGCCGCCTTCGAAAAGCCCGTTCCGGTCGTCCTTGTAGACGCGCCGGATACCGGCCGAGCACAGCTCGTTCAGTTCACGGATGAATTTCGTGACCGGCTTGTCGCTGCCGAACGCGCGCGCCACCGCGATCTTCTGCAGCGCGTGCTGCAACGTCTGGCCGTGGCTGTCGAGCTTTTGCAGCGCGTGCGCGCTGTGAAGCAACTCGATGACCGTGAGCTTGTTGTTCGCGAGCCACTCGCCGAGCGTGCGCGCGATCACCGCGCGCGCGCTATCCCCATAGAGATGTTCGGGCGCATCGCAGACGGGCAGCGCGTCGAGCTCGTCGATCTTCGTGTTCTTCTTTTTCGTGTTGACGCGGCCGTCTTCGAACAGATTGAGGCTGATATAGCCGCCGGTCTCCGGATCGAAGGTTTCCTTGACGACGCGCACCGCTGTCGCGCGTCCGTCTTGCAGCATGCTCCGCGCGCGCTCCAGCGCCTGGTCGCGGTTCTCGAGAACCTCGACCAGCGCCCAACTTCCGGTCGCGTGGTTCTGCCGGAAAATCTCGAAATGGACTTCTGACATGCGCCCCAGGGTTGTGGACCTAAGGGGCGGGAGGATTGCCTGGACGCTGTTAAATGCCGGTTAACCAACCTCGCAGGCGCGACCGCCAGGATAATGCACCGACAGGTCGAGGATCGTCGCATTCGGCCCGCACAGCCGGCATTCGGGATCGGGGGGCACCTTCACCGTGCGGAATTGAGCCGCGAGCGCGTCATAGATCAGGAGCCGTCCGGCAAGACTGTCGCCCACGCCGATGATCTCTTTCATCACTTCGAGCGCCTGCAATGTGCCCATCACCCCCGCCGCTGCGCCGAGGATACCGGTTTCGCTGCAATTGGGCGCGGCATCGCGCGGCGGCGGCTCGGGGAACAGGCAGCGATAGCAGGGATAGGGTTTGTCGCCGCGGTTGCCCGCCTTGTAGGTCGCGAGCTGACCGTCGAACTCGCTCACCGCCGCCGAGACCAGCGTCTTGGCCCCGAAGAAGCACGCATCGTTCACCAGGAAGCGCGTGCCGAAATTGTCCGAGCCGTCGGCGACGATGTCGTAGTCGGCGATCAGCGCCGCGGCATTCGCCGCTTCCAGCCGCTCCTCATGGGGCACGATGCGGATCCCCGGATTGATCGCGAGCGCTGCGTCCGCCGCCGATTGGGTTTTGAGCCGGCCGATATCCGCGGTCCTGTGCGCGATCTGACGCTGCAGATTGGAAAGACTGACGCGGTCGAAATCGACGATGCCGATGGTGCCGACGCCAGCCGCGGCGAGATAGAGGATCAGCGGACTTCCGAGACCGCCCGCGCCGATCACCAGCACGCGGGCCTTCAGCAACCGGGCCTGGCCCGCGCCGCCCACCTCGCGCAGAACGATGTGTCGGGCATAACGCTCGAGCTGCTCGTCGGCGAGCACGGGGAGTTTGACGCGAGAACTGTCGTTCATGCCCATCTGTTTAGCACGTCCAGTGTCAAATTTGTGATGCAGGAGGCGTGCTTAGCCATACTTCACAAAGCCTGATTGCGGCGGCAAAAAGTCCCTTCTATCTTGGCCGGAGGTGGGCTAGACCCCCACGGGTCGCCCGGCCCTCAGTCGGGACGGGATCAAACACGAGAAGGGTAGGGAAATGGCCGACCACGGGCAGCCGGGCAACGCGGGCCTGGAGCAGCATGGATTTCGCAATATCAAGCGCGTCAACTGGAATTGGACCGCCGCCGAGCTCTATGAGCGCGCCGTCCAGCTGGGCGAAGGCAAGGTCGCCAAGGATGGGCCGCTCGTCGTGCTGACGGGCCAGCACACCGGCCGTTCGCCCAAGGACAAATATTTCGTCACCGAGCCGTCGTCGGAATCCCACATCTGGTGGGAGAACAATCAGTCGATGACGCCGGAGAGATTCGACACGCTGTTCGCGGCGATGACCGCGTACGCGCAGAACCGCGAGCTCTATGTGCAGGACCTCTATGGCGGCGCCGATCCGACGCACCGCCTCCCCGTCCGCGTGATCACCGAATTCGCGTGGCACTCGCTTGTTCATCCAGCATCTCCTGATCGAGCCGCGCGCGGGCGAGCTGCAGAACTTCAAGCCGGAGTTCACGATCGTCTGCCTGCCGGGCTTTGCCGCCGATCCGAAGGCGCATGGCGTCCGCTCGAACACCGTGATCGCGATCAATCTCGCCAAGCGCGTCGTGCTGATCGGCGGCACGTCCTATGCGGGCGAGATGAAGAAATCCGTCTTCACGATCCTGAACTACATCCTCCCGGGCAAGCGCGTGATGTCGATGCACGCGAGCGCCAACACCGGCAAGTCCGGCGACAGCGCGCTCTTCTTCGGTCTTTCGGGCACCGGCAAGACGACGCTCTCCGCCGATCCCAACCGCATCCTGATCGGCGATGACGAGCACGGCTGGTCCGAGAACGGCATCTTCAATTTCGAAGGCGGCTGCTACGCGAAGATGATCCGCCTCTCCGCCGAGGCCGAGCCCGAGATCTTTTCCACGGCCCATCGCTGGGGCACGGTGCTCGAAAACGTGGTGATGGACGAGAAGACGCGCGAGCTCAATCTCGACTCCGAGAAATACACCGAGAACACGCGCGCCGCTTATCCGATTGCCTATATCCCGAACACTTCGCCGCTCGGCACCGGCAACCATCCCAAGAACATCATCTTCCTGACCGCGGATGCGTTCGGCGTCATGCCGCCGATCGCGAAGCTGACCGCGGGCCAGGCGATGTATCACTTCCTCTCGGGCTTCACCGCCAAGGTCGCCGGCACCGAGAAGGGACTCGGCGCCGATCCGGAGCCGACCTTCTCCACCTGCTTCGGCGCGCCGTTCCTGCCGCGTCATCCGTCCGAATACGGCAATCTGCTCCGCGATCTGATCGCCGAGCACAAGGTCGATTGCTGGCTGGTCAACACCGGCTGGACCGGCGGCAAATACGGCGTCGGCAAGCGCATGCCGATCAAGGTCGACGCGCGCGCTGCTCTCCGCCGCGCTCGACGGCTCGCTCGCCAATGTCGAGATGCGCGTCGATCCGAACTTCCGCTTCCGCGTGCCGGTCGCGGTGCCCGGCGTGGACACGAAGATCCTCGACCCGCGCGCGACCTGGGCGGACAAGGACGCCTATGACGTGACGGCGCGCAAGCTCGTCGGCATGTTCCGCGACAACTTCAAGAAGTTCGAGAAACATGTCGGCGACGACGTGCTCTCGGCCGCGCCGCAGATCGCCGAAGCCGCGGAGTAAGTCTCACCTATGGATTGGCGGGCGCTTCGCTTGCGAAGCGTCCGCTTCGAGTCTCGCAGGTGAGCACTCCGGCGCACGCGGCTTGCAGAGCACGAGCACCGCGATCACCTGCGAGCACATTGGTCGAGCTACTGCAACATATAGTTGTATATGAAAATCACTACAACTAATACGCGTCTTGCTGTAGTTTGCGACGCTACACACAACACGGCCTTATCCTCTCTTGGGGGTCACGCTTGTTCAAGTCGCTGAAGGGGTTGCTGGAAAAGGTTTCCGGTTCGGGCGCCAACGATCGACCCGACGCCACACCGCCGGCCGATGTCTTGGCGCGCGCAGAGGCCGGTGACGCGGAAGCGGCGAACGAAGTGGGGCTCTGGTACGCAAAGAACCAGCCCGCTTCGCGCAAGGTGGAGTTCTGGTTCAGGCGCGCGGCTGATGCGGGTCTGGCGCGAGCACAGCACAACATGGGTGTTCTCGACCTTGCGATCGGGGCAGACGGACGACGCGGTTGGGTGGTTCAGGCTCGCTGTGGACGGCGGCTGGCGCAACTCCGCCTTCGCTCTCGGCTCGCTGCTCGAAGAGGAGGGCGACAGAAAGGGTGCGTTCGCAGCCTTCGAGATTGGTGCGCAACAGGAATGCGCTCTGATCGCAGGACGCTCTCGGTCGATTGGCGCTTGAAGACGAAACGGAGGACGTCCTTCAAAGTTGCGCGGTATTGGTCCGAAAAATCAGCGGAGCAGGGCAACGCGGACGCGCAAATGAGGCTCGGAACGATCTTTCATGAGGGGCTTGGCGTTGCGCGGGATCCACAACAGGCCGCATCGTGGTGGTTGCAAGCAGCCCATCAAGGCCATGCTGGCGCACAGGCGATGATCGGCACCGCCTGCCACCTCGGTATTGGTGTCCCGGCTGACCGGCTGAATGCAGCACGCTGGCTGACGGTGAGCGCCTATCAAGGCAATCCAATGGCACAGGCATATCTGCCGAGGGTGACCGCTGAGCTGACCCCTGACGAGAGATTGCTCCTGGAGCAAGGATCGCTGAAAACCAGAGCAGCGAACTAATTCGGCGAGAGCGGTCAGTTCGCCTTGCCGCCGAGGAAGTCCTTCACCTTGGCGAAGAAGCTTTCCGTCTCGGGCTGATTGCCCTGGTGCGCTTCGGCCTCGAAGCTCTTGAGCAATTCCTTCTGCCGCTTGGTGAGCTTCACCGGCGTCTCCACGCGCACCTCGACGAAGAGATCGCCGACATGGCCGTGCGCTTTCAAGCAGCGGCATGCCCTTGCCGCGCAGCTTGAACTGGTGGCCGGTCTGCGTGCCGTCGGGGATCGTCACCTTCATGCGCCCGCCGCCGATGGTCGGCACTTCGACCTCGCCGCCGAGTGCGGCGGTCACGAAGCTCACGGGCACGCGGCAATAAAGATCCTGCGCGTCGCGCTGGAAAATCGGATGCTGCTGAACCGACAGGAAGATGTAGAGATCGCCCGGCGGCCCGCCGTTCATTCCCGCCTGCCCTTCACCGGAGAGGCGGATGCGCGTGCCGTCCTCGACGCCGGCGGGAATGTCGACCGAGAGCGTGCGCTCCTTCTGCATATGGCCTGAGCCGCTGCAATCCCGGCAGGGATTGCGCACGACACGCCCCGCGCCCCGGCACTTCGGACACGTGCGCTCGATGGTGAAGAAGCCCTGGCTCGCGCGCACCTTGCCGTGGCCGGCGCACGTCCCGCAGGTTTCCGGCTTGGTGCCGGTTTCCGCGCCCGACCCGCCGCAGCTTTCGCAGAGCACGAGCGTGGGCACGTGAATCTCGGAGGTCTTGCCGCGATAGGCTTCCTCGAGCGTGATCTCCATGTTGTAGCGCAGGTCGCCGCCGCGGTTGTGCCGCCGGCCGCGCTTGCCGCCCATCATCTCGCCGAACAGGTCGTCGAACACGTCGGTGAACGATGCGGAGAAATCGAAGCCCTGTGCGCCGCCGCCGCGGCCGGCGCCATTCTCGAAGGCGGCATGGCCGAAACGGTCATAGGCCGCCCGGCGGTTGGGGTCCTTCAGAATCTCGTAGGCTTCGTTGATTTCCTTGAACTTGTGCTCGGCGCCGTTGTTGCCCGGATTGCGGTCGGGATGATGTTCCTTGGCGAGCTTGCGGTATGCGCCTTTCACCTCCTCAGGCGAGGCGGTGCGCGCAAGTCCGAGCAGGTCATAGTAACACTGCTTACTCATGGCTGACGCACCACGGGCTCACGCCGAAATCACGCACTCGAAATCGCAATCCTGAACTCTCATACCGCATCAGCCCGCCCCCGTTCTGATTCAGACGAATGCCGATTCAGATCACGCCGCGCCCTGCTTCTTGTTGTCGTCGACCTCGGAAAACTCCGCATCGACCACGTTTTCGTCCTTCTTCGGCTGTTCGCCACCGCCGGCCGCATCGCCGCCGCCTTGGTCGCCGCCGCCCTGCTGCGCCTTGTACATGGCTTCGCCGAGCTTCATCGACGCCTGCGCGAGCGCGTTCGTCTTCGCCTTGATGTCCTCGACGTCTTCGGACTTGATCGCGGCCTTCAGCGACGCGATCGCGTTCTCGATCGCCGTGCGCTCCGCATCGCCCACCTTGGAGCCGTGCTCGGAGACCGCCTTCTCGGTCGAATGGATCAGCGCATCGCCATGGTTCTTCGCTTCGGCGAGCTCGCGCGCCTTCTTGTCGTCGGCCGCGTGCGCTTCGGCTTCCTTGACCATCTTCTGGATGTCGGCATCCGACAATCCGCCCGAGGCCTGGATGCGGATGCTCTGCTCCTTGCCCGTGGCCTTGTCCTTCGCGCCGACCGACACGATGCCGTTCGCGTCGATGTCGAACGTGACTTCGACCTGCGGCACGCCGCGCGGTGACGGCGGAATGCCGACCAGATCGAACTGGCCGAGCAGCTTGTTGTTCGCCGCCATCTCGCGCTCGCCTTGGAACACGCGGATGGTCACCGCGGTCTGATTGTCGTCGGCGGTCGAGAAGATCTGGCTCTTCTTGGTCGGGATCGTCGTGTTGCGGTCGATCAGCCGGGTGAACACGCCGCCCAGCGTCTCGATGCCGAGCGACAGCGGCGTCACGTCGAGGAGGAGAACGTCCTTCACCTCGCCCTTGAGCACGCCCGCCTGAATGGCGGCGCCCACGGCGACCACTTCATCGGGATTGACGCCCTTGTGCGGCTCCTTGCCGAACAGCTGCTGCACGACCGCCTGCACCCTGGGCATGCGCGTCATGCCGCCGACCAGGATCACTTCGTCGATCTGGCTGGCCGAGACGCCCGCGTCCTTCAGCGCCTGCTTCACCGGCGTGATGGTCTTCTGGATCAGATCGTCGACCAGCGCTTCCAGCTTCGCGCGCGTGATCTTCATCGTGAGATGCTTGGGACCGCTCTGATCCGCCGTGATGAACGGCAGGTTCACTTCGGTCTGCATCGCGGACGACAGCTCGATCTTCGCCTTCTCGGCCGCTTCCTTCAGACGCTGGAGCGCGAGCCGGTCGGTCCTGAGATCGATGCCGGATTCCTTCTTGAACTCGTCGGCCAGGTAATTGACCAGCCGCTGGTCGAAGTCTTCGCCGCCCAGGAACGTGTCGCCGTTGGTCGACTTCACCTCGAACACGCCGTCGCCGATCTCGAGGATCGAGATGTCGAACGTGCCGCCGCCCAGGTCGTAGACTGCGATGGTTCCGGCCTGCTTCTTGTCCATGCCATAGGCGAGCGCGGCCGCGGTCGGCTCGTTGATGATGCGCAGGACTTCGAGGCCTGCGATCTTGCCGGCGTCCTTGGTCGCCTGGCGCTGCGCGTCATTGAAATAGGCGGGAACCGTGATGACGGCCTGCTGGACCTTCTCGCCGAGATAGCTTTCGGCCGTCTCTTTCATCTTCTGGAGAATGAAGGCGGAGATTTCCGAAGGCGCGTAGCGCTTGCCTTCGCGGCCGTGGACCCAGGCGTCGCCGTTGTCGGCTTTGACGATCTTGTAGGGAACCATGCCGATGTCCTTTTGGGTCATCGGGTCGTCGAAGCGCCGGCCGATCAGGCGCTTGATGGCGAAGAAGGTGTATTCCGGATTGGTCACCCCTTGGCGCTTGGCCGGCTGCCCGATCAGCCGCTCGCCGTCGCCGGTGAAGGCGACGATCGAGGGGGTTGTGCGCGCACCCTCCGCGTTTTCGATAACCTTGGGGGTGGACCCTTCCATCACGGCCACGCATGAATTCGTCGTGCCCAGATCGATGCCAATGACCTTCGCCATACAAAGTCTCCCTAAAGGCGGACGGGATTTCGGGGCCCTTGATTGGAGCCGCTCCGCGCACCCATCCCCTCGATGCTATGCCTAAAAACGTCGCGTTCTGGGGGTATATAGGAAGGGATTTTGGCCTCGCAAGCCGGTGAACAGCGTAACTCCGGCCGCTGTCGCGCAAGGTTCCCTCAAGGCCAGTCCAGGCTGGGCCTGGACCGGTAGGTGGGAAACTCTCCTCGATTGGTAAAGGACTTACCGCTCAGTAACCATGCCACTGATGGGCCAGGCCGCGCTTGTCATAGGTGGCGTTCAGCGCGCGATGATAGGACGTCTCGAGATTGTCCTGGTTCGACTGGAGCGAATAGGACCGGGTGCACAGGTCGAACTGGGGGTCTTTCTGTGTGATCCCGACGGATTCGCACTGACGGACTGCTGCCTCTCGCATGCTTTCGGTTGCACAGGCGGTTAGCGCCGCGGCCGCAAGAGCGACGGCAAGGATATGTCTCATGGCTGCCCTCCCAACTCCCTATTGGAACCGACTTTAGCGGTTGATGTCGTACGCGGCCAGTACCGCCATGTTGTAGATTTCGCTCATCTTGGCGCCCAGGGGCGCGATCTGCACCGACTTCTGCAGGCCGACCAGCAGGGGCCCCAGCATGGTGACGTCGCCGAGTTCCTGGAGCAGCTTGGTCGAGATCGACGCCGAGTGGATCGCCGGCATGATCAGCACATTGGCGACATCGGACAGCCGGCAGAACGGATAGGGCGCCATGCGCTCGCGGTTCAGCGCGACGTCGGCCGCCATCTCGCCGTCGTACTCGAAGTCCACTTTCCGCTTGGCCAGGATCTCGACCGCTTCGATGATGCGCTCCGACCGCTCGCCGCGCGGGAACCCGAAGGTGGAGAACGCGAGCAGCGCCACCCGCGGCTCCTGACCGAAGCGCTTGACCACGCCGGCCATCTGGATGGTGATGTCGGCGAGCTCTTCCGCGGTCGGCATCTCGTGGACCGTGGTGTCGGCGACAAAGATCAGCCGCCCCTTGGCCAGGATCACCGTCACGCCGATCGGCAACTGGCCGGCAGCCGGATCGAGCACCTGGCGCACATCGTTCAGCGCGACCGTATAGTTCCGCGTGACGCCCGTGACCATGCCGTCCGCGTCTCCGGCCGCAACCATCGACGCGGCATACACATTGCGGTCGTTCGTGACCATGCGCACGCAATCGCGATGGAGCACGCCGTGCCGCTGCATCCGCTTGTAGAGCGCCTCGATATAGGGCGCGGCTTCGGCGGCCGAATGCGGCACCTGAATCGTCAGATCGCCTTCGATGCCGAGCTTGCCGATGCGCTCGCGCACGATCTCTTCGCGGCCGACGAGGATCGCGCGCCCGAGCCCCGAGTTCTGGAACGAAGCCGCGGCGCGGATCACCGGCTCCTCTTCGCCCTCGGCGAACACGATGCGCTTCGGATTCGCGCGCACGCTCGCCGTGATGCTCTGGAACAGTCCCGCCGACGGATCGAGCCGCGCCGAGAGCTGGAACCCGTAGGCTTCGAGATCCTTGATCGGACGGCGCGCGACGCCGCTCTTCATCGCGGCCTCCGCAACCGCGGATGACACGCGCGAGATCAACCGCGGATCGAACGGCACCGGAATGATGTAGTTCGGCCCGTAGCTCGGCCGCGCGCCGCGATAAGCCGCCGCCACTTCATCGGGCACGTCTTCGCGCGCCAGTTCCGCGAGCGCGTTCGCCGCGGCGATCTTCATCTCTTCGTTGATCGTGCGCGCGGCCACATCGAGCGCGCCGCGGAAGATGTAGGGGAAGCCGAGCACGTTGTTGATCTGGTTCGGATAGTCCGAGCGTCCCGTGGCGATGATCGCATCGGGCCTGACCGCGCGCGCTTCTTCCGGCGTGATCTCCGGATCGGGATTCGCCATGGCGAAGATGATCGGCTTCTTCGCCATCCGCTTCACCATGTCCTGCGTCACCGCGCCTTTGACGGAGAGACCGATGAACACGTCCGCGCCTTCCAGCGCCTCGGCCAGACTCCGCGCGCGCGTCTCGGAGGCATAGGCCGCCTTCCACTGGTTCATGCCTTCGGTGCGGCCGCGATAGATCACGCCCTTCGTATCGCAGAGCACGACATTGCTCCGCGTCAGTCCCATCGCGCACATGAGATCGAGACAGGCGATGCCCGCGGCGCCCGCGCCGTTCACCACCACCTTCACGTCTTTCAGGTTCCGTCCGGTGAGCTGCAGCGCGTTGATGAGCCCGGCCGTCGTGATGATCGCGGTGCCGTGCTGATCGTCGTGGAACACCGGGATGTCCATCGCCTCGCGCAGGCGCTCTTCGATGATGAAACAATCCGGCGCCTTGATGTCCTCGAGATTGACCCCGCCGAAGGTCGGCGTGAGGTAGCGCACCGCGCCGATGAACTGCTCGACGTCGCTCGTGTCGACCTCGAGATCGATCGCGTCGATGTCGGCGAAGCGCTTGAACAGCACGGCCTTGCCTTCCATCACCGGCTTCGACGCCAGCGCGCCGAGATCGCCCAGCCCTAAGATCGCGGTCCCGTTCGAGATCACGCCGACGCGGTTGCGTCGCGCGGTGTAGTCGTAGGCGAGGTCGGGATTGGCCGCGATCGCGCGCACGGGCACCGCGACGCCTGGCGAATAGGCCAGCGAAAGATCGCGCTGTGTCGCCATCGGCTTGGTGGCGCGGATTTCGAGCTTGCCCGGCTTGGCGACGGCGTGGAACGCGAGCGCTTCTTCGTCGGTGAAGGAGGGACGGTCGGAAATGATGGGGGGCATTAGGACGTTTCTCTCCGGATGGGGTCGCTTTGGACCTCTGTTGGCCGGTTGTAGCCGGCGCTCTTTTTGGTCGGTTGGGGAAAAGTCGGTGCGCTGTGGCGTGGCGCCGGCCCCTCCCCAAGGCCGATCTGCTAGTTTGCTGTCATGGCTGAGATTTCCGTTTCTGACAATGGCAGGGAGGTCGAGCCCGCCCGGCGGGGCCCCGAGCTTCAGGCCTCGGACTCGGCCACGCCCATGATGGCGCAATATCTGGAGATCAAGGCGGCCCATCGGGATTACCTGCTGTTCTACCGGATGGGGGATTTCTACGAGCTGTTCTTCGAGGACGCCGCCAAGGCCGCCGCGGCCCTCGACATCGCGCTCACCAAGCGCGGCAAGCACCTGGGCGAGGACATCCCGATGTGCGGGGTCCCCGTCCACGCCGCCGAGGCCTATCTCGAGAAGCTGATCCGCAAGGGCTTCCGGGTCGCCGTCTGCGAGCAGATGGAGGACCCCGAGCTTGCCCGCAAACGCGGCTCGAAGGGCCCGGTCAAGCGCGAGGTCATCCGCCTCGTCACCCCCGGCACGCTCACCGAGGACTCGCTCCTGGATTCCCGCACGCCCAGCGTGCTCGCCGCCATCGGCCGGTCGGGCGGATCGCTGGCGCTCGCCTGGGCGGACATCTCGACCGGCGACTTTGGCGTCGAGCCCGCCGCGCATGAAACGCTCGCCCAGGCGCTCTCCCGGCTCGCGCCGCGCGAGGTGCTCGCGCCCGACGCGCTCTTCGCCGACGAGCGCACCGCGTCCACGCTCAAAGAGCTCGGCCCGAAACTCACGCTCCGCCCCGGCGCCTATTTCGACTCGCAAAGCGCCGAGCGCTCGCTGAAGACGCTCTACGGCGTCGCCGTGCTCGACGGTCTCGGCCAGTTCGGGCGCGCCGAGCTTTCGGCGGCGGGCGCGCTCGTCTCCTATCTCGAGCTCACGCAGAAGGGGAAATTCCCCGCCCTCAAGCCGCTCAAGCGCGAAGCCGATGTCGGCCGCATGGCGATCGACGCCGCCACCCGGCGCAATCTCGAGCTCACCGAAACGCTCTCCGGCGAACGGCGCGGCAGCCTGCTCTCGGTGATCGATTGCACGGTCACCGCGGCCGGCGCGCGTCTTCTCTATCAGCGCCTCGCGGCGCCCCTGACCGATCCGCCGTCCATCGCCCGCCGGCTCGATGCCGTCGCCTATTTCCTGAAGCTCTCCGACCTGCGCGACCGCATCCGCGCCGCGCTCAAATCCGCGCCCGACATCGCCCGCGCCTTGAGCCGGCTCACGCTCGCGCGCGGCGGCCCGCGCGATCTCGGCGCCATCCGCGATGGCCTCGCCGCTTCACGCGCGCTGCGTCGCGAGCTCGGCGAACGGCCCGATCCGCTCGGCCCCGTGCGCGGCGAGTTGGACGAGATCGTCGAGCGCCTCACCGAAGGCCTCGCCGCGACAAGCGCCCTCTCCGAGCGCCTCGACATGCTTCTCGTGCCCGAGCCGCCGTTCTTCGCCCGCGACGGCGGCTTCATCGCCAAGGGCGCGCATGCGGCTCTCGATGACGTGCGCTCGCTGCGCGACGAATCCCGCCGCGTGATCGCCCAGCTCGAAGCGCGCTACCGCCAGGACACCGGCATCAATTCGCTGCGCATCAAGCACAACGCCGTGCTCGGCTACTTCATCGAAGTGACGGCGGCGAACGCCGACAAGCTGATCGCGCAGAACCGCTTCCGCCATCGCCAGACGGTCGCGTCCGCCGTGCGCTTCGGCAGCGATGAGCTGGCCGAGCTCGCGACGAAAATCTCCCAGGCCGGCGAGCAGGCGCTCAGCATCGAGCAGGAGCTGTTCGACTCTCTCGTCTCGCAGGTCCAGTCGGTGTCCGCCGCGCTCTCCTCGCTCGCCGATGCACTGGCGGGCCTCGATGTCGCCTCGGCGCTCGCCGAGCTTGCGGAGCGCCGCAACTATGCGCGCCCCGCTGGTCGACTCATCGCTGACCTTCCGCATCGCGCGCGGACGCCATCCCGTGGTCGAGGCCGCGCTCCTCGAATCCGCATCCGGTCCGTTCACCGCCAATGGCTGCGATCTGTCGCCGGAGGACGGCGCACAGAAAACCGCGCGCCTCTGGCTGGTCACCGGTCCCAACATGGCGGGCAAATCCACCTTCCTCCGCCAGAACGCGCTGATCGCGATCTTGGCCCAGATGGGCTCGTTCGTGCCCGCCGAGACCGCGCAGATCGGCGTCGTCGATCGCCTGTTCAGCCGTGTGGGCGCGGCCGACGATCTCGCGCGCGGCCGCTCGACCTTCATGGTCGAGATGGTCGAGACCGCTGCGATCCTGAACCAGGCGGGCCCGCGTTCTCTCGTGATCCTCGATGAGATCGGGCGCGGCACCGCGACCTTCGATGGCCTCGCCATCGCCTGGGCCGTCGTCGAGCACTTGAGCGAAGTGAACACATCGCGCGCGCTCTTCGCGACGCACTACCACGAGCTGGTCGCGCTCTCCGAGCGGCTCAAGAACGTCGCCTGCGCCACCATGCGGGTGAAGGAGTGGAAGGACAACGTCGTCTTCCTGCACGAGGTCGCGCCCGGCGCCGCCGACCGCTCCTACGGCATCCAGGTGGCGAAGCTCGCGGGTCTTCCCAAGGCGGTGATCGAACGCTCGCGCGACGTGTTGCGCGCGCTCGAAGAGGGCCGCGAAGGCCACAAGCCGCTCGCGCGCATCGACGATCTTCCGCTCTTCGCCGACGCGCTCAAAAGCGCAAAGCCACAGCCACGCACGAGCGAGGTCGAAGACGCGGTCCGCGCCGCCGATCCCGACGCGCTCACGCCCAAGAGCGCGCTCGAGCTTGTCTATGCGTTGAAACGGCTGCTCGCCGAACGCGAGCGTTAACGCGCACGGACCGGAGCCGCGCGCCTATTGCGACGTGTGTCGCAAGCGTGCACGATCACACCCTATGAGCGACGCTTCGCTGCCGCCGGTCAATCGCCGCAAATTCCTCGCCGTCATCGACAACACGCCCGAGTGCCGCGTCGCACTGCGCTACGCCGCGCGCCGCGCCCAGCACACCAACGGCATCGTCACGCTGCTCTACGTCGTGCTGCCGGCCGACTTCCAGCAATGGGCGGGCGTCGAGCGCGTGATGCGCGAGGAAGCCCATCAGGAAGCCGAGCGCCAGCTCCACGAAGCGGCGAAGACGGTCAACGACATCCTGGGCGCGATGCCCGAGCTCGTGATCCGCGAAGGCCGCGCCGCCGATGAGATACGGGAGCTTCTGAAGGAAGACCGCGCCATCTCGATCCTCGTGCTCGCGGCCGGAACCTCGAAGGAGGGCCCGGGACCGCTCGTCTCGGTGATCGCCGGCCCCGCCGCGAACGCGTACCCGATCCCGGTCACCGTCGTGCCGGGCAGCCTGACCGACGATCAGATCGACTCCATCGCGTGAGCAGAGGCCTGCCGGACGCGTTGCAGGACGCCATCGCCCGCTTCACCGAAAATGTCCCGCCAAAGGAGCTTGCCGCGCGCGCCGCGTCGCTCAGCGAGCGCTATCGCGGCGGGTCCGGCTCTCACACCGCGATCGCCGACGATCGCGACGTCGCCGCGTATCTGACGACGCGGCTCCCCGCGACCTACGCGGCGATGGCCGCCGTGCTCGGCGCGGTGAAGGAGCGCGCACCGCAGTTCGCGCCCGCGCACGTGCTCGATGCGGGCGCAGGTCCCGGCACGGCGAGCTGGGCAGCAACCGAATCCTGGCCGCAGCTCCAGTCGATCACCATGCTCGACCGCAACCCCCACCTCCTCGCCGCCGCCCGCACCCTCGCAAACGCCAGCCCGCATCGCCGCTCTCAGCTCATCTCGCCGAATTCATCTCCGGTCGATCTCGCACGCACTTACTTTCCTCCCCCTTGAGGGGGAAGGTGTCCGCGAAGCAGCGCGTACGTGGGCGGAAGGGGGGTCTGCTTCAACCAAGCTGGAAGCTTCCGAACAGGTCGCGTCCTACGACCTCATCCTCGCCGGCTACACGTTCGCCGAGCTTCCCGCTCAAACCCGCGACCGCGTGCTCGCCACCCTCTGGAACGCCTGCCGCGGCATCCTCGTGATCGTCGAACCCGGCACGCCCGCGGGCTTCGCCACCATCCTCGCCTGCCGCACCGCTCTCATCGCTGCCGGCGCCCGCATGGTCGCGCCATGTCCCGGCGCCCATCCATGTCCCATCGTCGCGCCCGACTGGTGCCACTTCGCCGAGCGCCTCCCACGGTCCCGCGCGCATATGCGCGCCAAGGACGCGAGCGTCCCCTTCGAGGACGAGAAATTCTCCTATGTCGCCGTCGCCCGCGAAGGCATCGAGATCGCGCCCATCGAAGCCCGCATCATCGCGCCGCCCCAAGCCGCCAAACCCGGCACCCGACTGCGGCTCTGCACACAATCGGGTCTCGCCGACCGCGTGGTGCTCAAGCGCGACAAGCCCGCCTATAAGGCGGTCAGCCGCAAGACCTGGGGCGACGCCTGTAACGCCGCCGCGAGACATCGCGCCGGCACGCCTGTAAGATGCGGCCTTCGCCGATCGCACTATCGGGAGGGACGGATGAAGGAAAGTCTCGGGATCGCGCTGATCACCATCCTCGTCGCGGGGCTCGCCGCGGTTCAGGCTCAGCAGACGCAGGGCCCGCCGCTCAAGATCGAGCAGGTGAAGGAGAACCTCTACGTCATCTCCGAAAGCGGCGGCAATGTCGCCGTCCGCGTCACGCCCGAAGGCGTCATCCTGATCGACGACAAGTTCGAGCGGAACTTCACCGAGATCATGCAGCGCGTGAAATCCGTCACCGGTCTGCCGGTGAAATACGTGATCAACACGCACCAGCACGGCGACCACACCGGCGGCAATGTGCAGTTCATCAAGACGGCCGATATCCTGGCGCACAAGAACGCGCGCGCGAACATGGTGCGGACGAAGCAGATGGATACGCCGCCGCGCATCACGTTCGGCGATGAGACCGCCGTCTATCTCGGCGGCGCGGAGGTTCAGGCGCACCACTTCGGACGCGGCCACACCGACGGCGATGCCGTCATCTATTTCCCGGACCTGCGCGTCGTCCACATGGGCGATCTCTTCACCGCCAACTTCCCGTATATCGATTACGAGAATGGCGGCTCGATCGTCGAATGGATCAAGACCATCGATGCCGCGCTCGAGCTCGATTTCGACACGGCGATCCCCGGTCACGGCCCGATCATGAAGAAGGCCGATCTCGAGATGCATCGCAACAAGATCGAGATCGTCCGCCAGCGCGTGCGGGAGCTCATCCGGAACGGCGTCTCGAAGGAGCAGTTCGTCGCGCAATTGAAGCTCGACGACATCGGCTGGACGCTCAACCCCAACACCGTCGCCTATCGCAGCCTGCCGCGCCTCTACGACGAGCTGAGCAAGTCGTAAGCCGTCGCTTGATCGGCGCTCTGTAGCCAACCCCAGTTCCATATGGTTGATAGCTACAGCTAATTCCGGTCACACGGGTACGCCCATCTCTTTACCTTCCGCCCTTGAGGGGGAAGGTGTCCGCGCGCTGCGTAGCGGCGCTATGCGGACGGAAGGGGGGTGAGACTCGGCGACGGATGTGCACTCATCGGAGCGCGCAGGGAGACACGCATGAAGCTGGACAAGCCTGAAGGCAAACCCGACGACACCGTCGGCTGGGGCAGCGACATCGCCGCCGCGATGCTGCGCCGCTTCAACATCCCCTATGTCAGCCTCAATCCCGGCGCGTCGTATCGCGGCCTGCACGATTCGCTCGTCAATCATCTCGGCAACGAGCGCCCCGGCATCCTCGTCTGCCTGCACGAGGATCATTCGGTCTCGATCGCGCAAGGCTACGCGCGCGCCACCGGCGAGCCGATGGCCTGCGTGCTGCACGCCAATGTCGGCCTGTTCCACGGCATGATGGGCATCTTCAACGCGTGGTGCGACCGCCAGCCGATGCTGGTGCTCGGCGCCACCGGCCCCGTCGACACCGAGAAGCGCCGCCCGTGGATCGATTGGATCCACACCATGCGCGATCAGGGCGCGCTCGTGCGCGGCTTCGTCAAATGGGACGATCAGCCGACCTCCGCCGACGGTCTCGTCGAGTCGCTCGCGCGTGCGCATCTGATCACGCGCACAGCACCCACCGCGCCCGTCTATGTCTGCCTCGACGCGGGTCTTCAGGAAGAGAAGCTCGAGAAGGACATCGCGTGGCCCGATCTTGCGCGGCTGAAGCCGCCCGCGCCGCCGCGTCCGGCGAAGAGCGCGGTCGATGAAGCCGCATCGCTGCTCGCCTCGGCGAAGCGTCCGCTGATGCTGTGCGGCCGCGGCGCGCGCACCGATCACGCATGGCAGGCGCGCATCCGTTTGGCCGAGCGCATCGGCGCCTGCGTGATGAGCGATCTCAAGACCGGCGCGCAATTCCCGACCGATCATCCCGCGCATATCGTGGCGCCGTTCAATGCGCTGTCGAAGACCGCGCGCGAGATCGTCTGCGAAGCCGACGTGATCCTCTCGCTCGATTGGGTCGATCTCGGCGGTCTCATCAAGCAGGCATCGAATGTCGGCAAGGTGTCGGCGAAGGTCATCGCGGCCACGCTCGATCACACGCTGCACACCGGCTCCGGCATGGAATACCAGTCGCTGCCGCCGCGCGACGTGTTCATGCAAACCACCTCCGACACCGCCGTCGAAGAACTGAACGCCGCGCTGGACGCCCTTCTCTTTCCTGGCTTCCCCCCCGTGAGGGGGAAGCTGTCGCGAAGCGACCGGAGGGGGGTGAACACACCGCCTCAAATCCCCTTGGCGCGACCGTGCCCCAGCCAAACGCAAAGACGTCGACCGACGGCCGCGTGACCCTCGATCAAGTCGCCGCCGCGTTGCGCGCCGAATTCAACGATCCCGACAAGGTGACGCTCTGCCTCTTGAACCGCGGCTTCCCGTCCGACATCTGGCCGTTCAAGAGCGGCCTCACCTATCTCGGCAAGGACGGCGGCGGCGGTCTCGGCTCAGGCCCCGGCCTTTCGGTCGGCTCGGCGCTCGCGCTGCACGACATGGGGCGTTACGCGGTCTCCGTTCTTGGCGACGGCGATTTCTGCATGGGCGCGACCGCGATCTGGACCGCCGTGCGCCATCGCATTCCGCTGCTGATCCTGATCGACAACAACCGCTCGTACTTCAATGACGAGCTGCATCAGGACAATGTCGCGCGCAAGCGCGGCCGCGAGCCCGCGAACCGCTGGATCGGCTTGCGCCTGGAAGACCCGCTGCCCAACATCGCCAAGATGGCCGAAGCGCAAGGCGCCGTCGGCATCGGCCCGATCGCCAAATCATCCGACGTGCGCGCCGCGATCGAAAAAGGCGTCGGCATTCTCAAACAGGGCGGCGTCTGCGTGATCGACTTCCACGTCGACCCCAGCGAAGAACGCCTCGCCGCGTCCTCCTCTGCTGGAAGAAAAACGGAGTGAACGGATCGCCTTGTCGTGGCCGGCTTGACCGGGGCCATCATTCGCCGCGCAGACGCGCGGCGAAAGAATTGCAGTTCGATAGGCGCATGCCTTTCGCCAGACTGAGGTATTGTCGCAAAGTTGGGGGCGAGTGAGTGCGACTAGGCTTCGAAGAAGCGCAAACGCCGTACGAAAGTCCGTCGCAGAGCGCACGCGTCTGGACGGAAACGTGGGTGCGCAGGGAGGTCTATTGTCCCAACTGCGGCCAAGCGAATCTGGAGAAGTTTGCGAACAATCGTCCCCTCGCCGATTTCTCCTGTTTATCGTGCAGCGAAGAATACGAGCTAAAGAGCCAGAAGAATAAGTTCGGCTCTAGAGTTGCTGACGGCGCATTTCGATCGAAGTGCGAGCGCCTGGCAGCAAAGAACAACCCAAATCTCTTGCTGCTGAATTACGATCTGAAGCAGTTTGGTGTGACAAACCTGTTCGTTGTGCCTAAGCACTTCTTCGTGCGCGACATCATCGAACGCCGCAATCCACTCGCGCCGACTGCGCGCCGAGCGGGGTGGACGGGCAGCAACATTCTCCTCGATAAAGTGCCGGACGCTGGAAAGATTTTCCTTGTTCAGAACGGAGTGACTCTTTCCAAGGAGGCCGTTCTTTCAAAGTGGAAAAAGACACTCTTCCTAGAGACAGCAAGGACTTGAAGCGAGGGGATGGCTCATCGAGGTGATGAAATGTGTCGAATTCGATCGGACGAAAGGAGTTTGGTCTTTCTGATGTGTACGCGTTCGAAAGTGAACTCCGCGTGCTCTATCCGAATAACCAGTCACATCAAGCAAAAAATCCGCCAGCAGCTTCAAGTGCTGAGAAACCAAGGTTATCTGGATTTCACTTCGCGCGGTCACTACCGATTGCGCTCAACATACTGAGCATCTCTCGTGCGAGGGTTGTGGGTGCGACGTCGGGTCTTCCCATCCCACACGGCAGGGTCCTCCATGCCGCAGTTTATGCAGATGTTGTGATCATATGGCCCCCCGCAGATTTCACCGTTGCTGTCTACCCAAGCGTCGTACCCGATCGTCGCGTGGCAGCATTCAGACAGTTCGACGGACGGGAGGTCCTTATTAGGTGTTCTGGCCATTTGCGGTGTTTTCCGTCGCAGCGAAGTCACGGCCGCGAGGTTATAGGTTCCTCATTTTTCAGAACCCTCGCGCACTAGGTCTTCCAATTCCTGCAGCCGAGCTTTCTCGGCCGCTTCCACTCTCCAACCGCTGCGCGAGTGCTTCTCGCAGACCGCGATAGAACAAGAGAGCCCACGTCGAGAATAGAAACCAACACAAGGGATGCAGACTTCCATGCTGCGCACCGCTCAGCCTGTCGCGAAAACAGGCGCTCGAGACCAGCGACGAAAAGATTGCAAACCAACGAGCACCGCGAACCGCGCGCCAGAAAGAGTGCTGGACCTGCAAACCACAACGATTGAACGATCCCTCGTATGATCCGTGGCCAGAGGTCGGGGATATCCTCGCCGGTGACAATTGCGCTGCCGAGCAGGAATACTCCGGGCATTGCGATCAAGGCCGCTGCAATCCAAAAAATGGATATCACCGCTACAAGAGCACGCTCACCCGTCATTTGAATCTCCCCATGAGGCGGTGCGCAAAGGCAGCTGGCATTACTACAGTTCTTGTTTTGTTCCAATGTGCCATAAGGCGCCCCAAAGATCAACAACGGAGCGAAGAAATAGCGCGCGCACCACTCACCCGAGCATCTCGCGCCGGCGCGATGCGCTTCAGCGTCGGAAGGCTCCGTCCGCATTCGCACGTGCCGGCTTCGGCGAAATCGCCGATCTCATAGCGGATCAGCGGACCCGCGAGATTGAACAGCGGCGTCGCCACCACGCGGCCGATCTCGCCGTCGCGGCACGGGCGTCCCTCATCGTTCAGCACTTCGACGATGATCGCTTCGGACGGCACGTGATAGGCGTTCGTGTCGGGGCATTGGATCGCGAGATAGCCCGTTTCCGCGGACGCATAGCGGTCGTGAATCGCCGCCTTGAATTTTGTCGATGCGAGCGTCCTCAGCCCGTCGTCCACGACGTCATCGCGCGTGAGGATCGTCTCGATTGCGAGTTCGCCATCGCGCGCGATCTGCGCGTAGTCGCGGATGAGCGAGGTGCCGGCGTAGAGATAGGTCGGCGTCACGCCCTTGAGCCAGTCCCACTGCTCGTCCACGCTCGCGCGCGCGCTCAGGTGAAACGACGGGCCTGTGCGGAACGGGATGTCGCTCGCATCCTTCCATCGTTCATAGTGCGATCCGGACGGCTGCTCCTCAGCGCCTGGGCCTGAGCTTTGGATCACGGCAATGGATCGATCGAAATCGACGCCCGCCCAGAGCAAGCGGCGCAGATCGAGGATCCGCCGCCACCTCAATCCCAGCTCCGTCGTCGCCACGCGAACCGTAACGCCCGATGAGCTCGTCGACGTCATGGTGCCGGCGAGCACTTCTCCCTTCGGCAGCCTCTCCGCGCGAAGCGCGTCGCCCGCGTCGGCCACTTGGGCGCGCGAAACAATCGGCAGCCGCCCGAGCGCATCGGCGAGTGTCTCCGCATCGTCCAGCACATCGGGCGCGATCCGCGAACGCCAGAAGGGCACTTCGCGCGCCGCGAACTTCACCAGGTTCTTGAGATGGTCGAGCTGGTAGCCGTCCATCTCATGGCGCTCCAGCCACTGGCTGTCGACGAGGACCTTCTGGAGCTTGTAGGCGTCCAGCTGCTCTTCGCCCGGAAGCAGCGACGGCCAGAGGTTGTCGATCCTGAGCTTGACCCGATCGCCGACGAACCCATCCATCGCCGCCACTCCTCCTGTGTCGTCACCCCGACGCGGCCGCGAAGCGGCCCTCGAAGGGCCTTTAGACCCAAAAGCGGCCAAGTTTGGAAGCGCCGGCCGCGATTAACGCTACGGTCGGAAGCCCATGTTCTTTTTTTGTTCCCTCTGGCATAATGGCCCCCGAAACGCGATATCAGAGCCATGTTCATCCAGACCGAAACGACGCCCAATCCGGCGACCTTGAAGTTCATCCCCGGCCGCGAGGTCATGAGCGCGGGCACGGTGGACTTCCCCGATGCCCAAGCCGGCGCCCGTTCGCCGCTCGCGACGCGCCTGTTCGCGATCCCCGAGGTCGAGCGCGTGTTCTTCGGCTCCGACTTCGTCACGGTGACCAAGCGCGACGGCGACTGGCGGCATCTGAAGCCCGCCATCCTGGGCGCGATCATGGAGCACTTCACGCTCGGCGAGCCCCTCTTCCTGGGCGAGGCTGGAGCCGAAGAGGCCGAACCCACCTATGAGGGCGAAGAGGCCGAGATCGTCGCCCAGATCAAGGAGCTGATCGACACCCGCGTTCGCCCCGCCGTCGCCAATGACGGCGGCGACATCATCTTCAAGGGCTTCGACGGCGGCTCGGGCACCGTCTTCCTGCACCTGCAGGGCTCCTGCGCCGGTTGCCCGTCGTCCACGATCACGCTCAAGAACGGCATCGAGAACATGCTCCGCCATTACATCCCCGAGGTCTCCGCGGTCGAAGCGATCTGAAATTTTTTCGAATTTCGACGTACAGACTAATGAAAATCAGAAAACGTTCGTCGAACCAAAGGCTTGCCTGACGGCTGGCCGCTGCGCCTCCAAACCCTGGAGTGAGCACTAGCAGCGACTGCACACGCGCTCTAGGATTCGCGAGTCGATTGAGGAGCGCTTTCGTGACCCATGCCGTGAACGACGACGCGCTGGACGTTCTCTTCCGCAGCGCGCGCACCCATCGCAATTGGCGGCCCGGCCAGGTCACGCCGCAGATGCTGATGGCGATCTACGATCTCGCGCGCTGGGGACCGACCACCAACAACACCTCGCCGATGCGCGTGGTCTTCGTCGTCTCGCCCGAAGCCAAGGAGCGGCTGAAGCCCCACCTCACCAAGGGCAATGTCGAGCAGACGATGAAGGCGCCCGCCACCGCCATCGTCGCCTACGACCTCCACTTCTACGACAAGATGGGCAAGCTCAGCGCCAATCCGAACGCGCGCGAATCCTGGATGCAGAAGAGCCCGGCCGAGATCGAGCAGGCCGCCTTCCGCAACGCCAGTCTTCAGGGCGGCTATTTCATCATGGCCGCGCGTTCGATCGGGCTCGATTGCGGCCCGATGGGGGGCTTCGACCACGAAGGCGTCGACAAGGCGTTCTTCTCAGGCACCGCGATCAAGTCGAACTTCCTCTGCAATCTCGGCTTCGGCGATCCCGCCGGCTTGCGCCCGCGCGCCGGACGCCTCGATTTCGACGAGGCCTGCAAGATCCTGTGATCATCCTGGCCGTCGACACTGCGCTCGGCGCCTGCTCGGCGGCGCTTGTGAGCGATGGCCGCGTGCTCGCGCACGAGCATCGCGAGATGGCGCGCGGCCATGCCGAAGCGCTCGCGCCGATGGTCGAGGAGTTGATGCGCCGTGCAGGCTGCGCCTTCTCCGACGTCGACCGCATCGGCGTGACGACGGGGCCCGGCACCTTCGCGGGCCAGCGCGTGGGGCTCGCGTTCGCGCGCGCGCTTGCGCTCGCGCTGAAGAAGCCCGCGATCGGCGTGACCACGCTCGACGTGATGGCCGCCGAAGCGCTCAGCCGGAGCGGTGCTCCGTCCTGGGCGATCGCGGCGGCCGATGCGAAGCGCGGCGAGATCTATCTCGGCGCGCGCAACAAGAGCGGCGCGTTGCTCGAACCCGTGCTCGTCCCGCTGTCGGAGGCGCCCGCGCGATTGACCTCGTTCGTTGCCGACAATGGCTCCGCGGTCACGCTCGCAGGCACCGCCGCCGAAGCCTTGGCGCCGCTGCTTTCCGGGCTTTCGCTCTCCGACAGTCTGATCCGCCAGCCGGACGCGATCTTCGTGGCGAGCTCGCGGCGACCGCACCGGCAGGCCCTCCGCCGAAGCCGCTCTATCTGCGTCCGCCCGATGCGAAGCTTCCGGTCGCTCCATCGTGAGCGCGGCCGCGATCCGCATGGCCTCGCCGGATGACGCCGCACGGCTCGCAGACCTTCATGCGCAATGCTTCGACGAAGCCTGGGACGAAACGGCCTTCACGGCCTTCTTGCGCGACTCATTCACATTCGCACTCGTCGCCGGGGACGCGCGCGCCCTCATCATCGTCCGCGTTGCGGCGGATGAAAGCGAAATCCTCTCCCTTGGCACGCGCCCCGACTCGCGCCGCTCCGGCCTCGCGCGCGCGCTGGTCGAGGCCGCTGGCGTGGAAGCCCATCGCCGTGGCGCGCGCCGGATGTTTCTGGAAGTGGCCGCCGACAATCTGGCCGCGCACGAACTCTATGCCGAAACCGGATTTCATCCCGTCGGCCGCAGACCCGGCTATTATATACGCGCGGCGGGGCGGGCGGCGGACGCCGTCATCTTGAGCGCCGCGCTTCCATTGAGTCGCTGATTTTTCGTGATCGGCGGCCTATATCAACAGCATGGGAATGGCCCGCGGTCTCGACTAGAATGGGCGCGGGAGTGTGGGATGTGAACAAGACCGTGGACATGAATCGCATCGAGAAGGCCTGCATGGACAAGGGCCTTCGCATGACGGAACAGCGCCGCGTGATCGCGCGCGTGGTGGCCGAAGCCTACGATCATCCCGATGCGGAAGAATTGTATCGCCGCGCGGTCGCCGTCGATCCGCATATCTCGATCGCGACCGTCTATCGGACGGTGAAGCTGTTCGAGGACGCGGGCATCCTTGAGCGGCACGATTTCCGCGACGGGCGTGCGCGGTATGAAGAGATCAGCGATCATCACGATCACCTGATCGACCTTTCCACCGGGCGCGTGATCGAGTTCGTCAACGAGGACATCGAACGCCTGCAACGGCGCGTCGCCGAAGAGCTGGGCTTCGATCTCGTCGATCATCGGCTCGAGCTTTACGGCGTTCCGAAAGGCAGCAAGAAGCCGGGTCCACCGGCGGAATGAGATCATGGCGACTCTGCGCGCCGCTGGAATAACCGTCGCCTTCCTGCTCGTAACTCTCCTGCTCATCCCGGTGCAGTGGCTGGGCGTGAAGCTGCACGCCGGCTGGCGGCGGAGCTTGCCGCACCGCTATCACCGCTTCGTCTGCTGGCTGATGGGCGCGCGGATCACCGTGCTGGGAACGCCCTTGAAGGGCGGCGTGCTGCTGACTGCGAACCACACCGGCTGGATCGACATCCCGATCCTCTCGGCGGTCGCACCGGTCTCCTTCGTCGCCAAGCAGGAGGTCAACGGGTGGCCATTCTTCGGGACGCTCGCGCGCCTTCAGCGCACGGTGTTCGTCCGCCGCGAGCGCTCGAAGGCGCTCGAGGACCGCGACAATATCCGCCGCCGTCTCTCCGACGGCGACACGCTCGTGCTCTTCCCCGAAGGGACCTCGGGCGACGGCAACAGGGTGCTGCCGTTCAAGAGCTCGCTGCTCTCCGCCGCCGAGCTCGCCTTGGGTGAAGGATCGACTGCGTCATGCGCCGGTTCAGCCCGTCTCCGTGACCTATGTCGGCCTGCACGGCGTACCCATGGGACGGGAAACCCGCCCGCTTATCGCCTGGTATGGGGACATGGACCTGGTCTCCCACCTGTGGGAGGCGCTCGGCGCGGGGCCGGTCGATGTCGTCGTGGAGCTGCATCCGCCGCTGACCATCGACGAGGCCGGCGGGCGCAAGGAGCTCGCGGCCGCGGCCGAGGCCGCGGTGCGGGGCGGCGTGGTCCGGGCTCTCGCGGGCGCCAACACCGCCGCCGCGGTTCCGCATCGGGACGACGAGCTGATCGCGGCCCTGGAAGAGGACGAGCGCGAGACCGACAATGCCGCTTAACTTGTCTTCAGCGCCTGGTTTTCCCCATAACGCCGGCGGTCTCGACGAGCGCCAGCCGGGCATGAAGAAGCTCTACATCAAAACCTACGGTTGCCAGATGAACGTCTACGATTCCGCCCGCATGGCGGATCTGCTGGCGCCGCTCGGCTATGCCGCCGTCGACACCGCGGACGACGCGGACATGGTGATCCTCAACACCTGCCATATCCGCGAGAAGGCGACCGAGAAGGTCTATTCCGAACTCGGCCAGCTGAGGCGGCTGAAGATCCGCCCGGGCCGAGGCGGGCAATCCCATGCTGCTCGCGGTTGCGGGCTGCGTGGCCCAGGCCGAGGGCAAGGAGATCGTCGCGCGCCAGCCGGCGGTCGACGTGGTCGTGGGGCCGCAGTCCTATCACCGCCTGCCGGAGATGATCGCCAAGGTCGCCCGCGAAGCACGCGTCGAGCTCGAAACCGATTTTCCCGCGGAGGACAAATTCGATCATCTGCCCGAGGAGCACGCGCCGCGCGGCCCTGCTGCGTTCCTCACGGTGCAGGAAGGTTGCGACAAGTTCTGCACCTTCTGCGTCGTGCCCTATACGCGCGGTGCGGAGTTCTCGCGCCCCGTGGAGCAGATCACCGAAGAAGCGCGCCGCCTCGTGAAGACCGGTACGCGCGAGATCACGCTGCTCGGCCAGAACGTGAATGCGTATAGCGGTGAGGGTCCCGATGGCGCGCGATGGAGCCTCGCGAAGCTCATCCGTCATCTCGTGCGTGTCACCGGCGTCGAGCGCCTGCGTTACACCACGAGCCATCCGCGGGATATGGGTGATGATTTGATCGCCGCCCACGGCGATGTCGAACAGCTGATGCCGTTCCTCCATCTCCCCGTGCAGTCGGGATCGGACCGCGTGCTGCGCGCGATGAATCGCGGCCACAAGTGCGACGACTATCTCAAGCTTGTCGAGCGCATCCGCGCGAGCCGGCCGGACATCGCGCTGTCGTCGGATTTCATCGTCGGCTTTCCCAGGCGAGACCGATGCCGATTTCGAAGCGACGCTCGAGCTGGTGAAGCGCGTGACCTTCGCGCAGGCCTTCTCCTTCAAGTACAGCGCGCGGCCCGGCACGCCTGCGTCCGCGGCGTCGAAGCAGGTCCCCGAAGACGTAAAGTCGGAACGGCTGCAAATCCTGCAGGCGCTATTGATCGAGCAAAGTCGCGCGTTCAGCGAAGCCTGCACCGGCAGAGTTCTGCCGGTGCTGTTCGAAAAGCCCGGCCGCAAACAAGGTCAGGCCGTGGGCCGCAGTCCCTATCTTCAGCCTGTGCATGTCGATGATGCCCAACACCTCAGGGGTGAGATACATCCGGTGAGAATCGCAGCTTCGTTGCCGAACAGCCTGCGCGGTGTGCTCACAGAATCATCGCCGGTGAAGCGCGAGAGGGCTTTCGCGACTTGACACCGCGGCACTCCAAATCCTTGGCCGGCGAGCAGTTGATGCTGGAATTCAAGCGCAACGCGCTGCTTCCCGCGCTCGCGGGCAGCCACAGCCGGCATCTGGTGCGGCTCGAGCAGCGCCTCGGCGTCAAGATCGCCATGCGCGGAAACCTGATCGCGATCGAAGGACCGCCGGACGCGCGCGAACGCGCGGCCTCCATCCTGCGCGCTCTCTACGAGCGTCTGGAATCCGGCGAGGAGCTCGCGCTCGCCGATGTCGATGCGGAGGTGAGCTTCACCATGCAGGACACGCCGGACAGCTCGCGCAAGGGTTCATCGACGGCGCTGCGCACGAGCACCGGCAAGGTCACGCGCGCGCGCACCGCGGCGCAAGCGGCCTATATCGATCTGATGCGTTCGCACGATCTCGTGTTCGGCATCGGCCCCGCAGGCACCGGCAAGACCTATCTCGCAGCGGCGTATGGCGCGCATCTCTTGTTCGAGCGTCGCGTCGAGCGCTTGATCCTCGCGCGGCCCGCGCTCGAAGCCGGCGAGCGCTTGGGCTTTCTTCCCGGCGACATCCGCGAGAAGATCGATCCCTATCTGCGTCCGCTCTACGACGCGTTGTTCGACGTCATCGGCAGCGAGAAGTGCATGAAGCTGATGGAGACCGGCATCATCGAGATCGCGCCCTTGGCCTTCATGCGCGGCCGCACGCTGAGCCACGCCTTCGTCATTCTCGACGAAGCGCAGAACTGCACGCCCGCGCAGATGAAGATGTGCCTGACGCGCTTGGGCGAGGAATTCGCGGATGGTGATCACCGGCGATCCTTCGCAGAGCGATCTGCCGGCGGGGCCGCAAGGGTTGATCGAAGCCGTTGCCTATCTCGAGAACATCGAGGGCGTAGGGATCGCGCGCTTCTCCGAAGCCGATGTCGTTCGCCATGCGCTCGTGACCCGGATCGTTGCCGCCTATCAGGCGCACGAGAGCGGTGCGAAACGCGCCAAGCCCGCACGTACGAAAGCCGAGCGCGAGTGACTGCGAAGCGCGCGCGCAAGACGGCGCGCAAGCCCACGGCCGTGACGTTCGTCATCGAAGACGAGCGGTGGAGAGATGATCCGGCGATGCTCAGATTGATCCGCCGCGCCGCGCGGCTCGCTCTCGATCATCCGCCCCGCCGGAGCCGAGCCGCCACGATCCTCCTCACCCGCGATGCCCGCCTCAAAGAGTTGAACCATCAGTTCCGCGGCAAGGATAAGCCGACCAACGTGCTCTCCTTCGTCTCGGCTGACCCCGCCTATTGGGGCGACGTCGCCATCGCTCTGGGGGTGGTCAGACGTGAGGCAAGGGAGCAGGGCAAGACCTTGTCCGCCCATGCCGCGCACCTGACGGTTCATGGAATCCTGCATCTGAAAGGCTACGACCACGCCAAAGAGTCCGACCGGGCCTCGATGGAAGGGCTTGAAATCCTTATATTATCGAGGCTTGGCCTGCCCGATCCCTATGCACCCCGTCCCTATACGCGACCCGCAAAAGCAGTAAACTGACCTCATGCCTGCCGATTCCGACCCGAAGACCGTTCCCGCTTCAGGTTCTCCTGCCTCGACCGAGATGGATGCCGCCGCCCCCGCGCCGCGGCCGCTGTTGAGCGACTTGGCCGCGCGCCTGGCGAGCGCGGTCAAGGGTTTCCGCCGCGAGTCCCAGATCCACGAAAGCCTCGAAGAGGTGATCGAGGAGAGCGACCGCGAAACCCAGGACCTGAGCTCGCAAGAGCGGATGATGCTCGCCAATCTGCTCCGCTTTGGCGAGATCTCGATCGCGGACGTGATGGTGCCTCGCGCGGACATTGTCGCCGTCGAGGAGAAGACGTCGCTCGCCGAGCTGGTGGCCTTGTTCCGCGAAGCACAACACTCGCGCCTGCCCCTCTATCGCGAGACGCTCGACGATCCCTTGGGCATGTTGCACGTCAAGGATGTGCTGGGGCTGATCGAAACCGGCCCCGACGGCCAGATGCGCTGGCCGCAGATCAGCATCACGAAGCTCAAGCGCGACGTGCTCTTCGTGCCGGCCTCCATGCCGGCATTGGATCTCTTGATGCGCATGCAGTCGACGCGCATCCACCTCGCGCTGGTGGTCGATGAATATGGCGGCACCGATGGTCTCGTCTCGATCGAAGACCTGGTCGAGGAAATTGTCGGTGACATCGAAGACGAATACGACGTCGAGGAAGACCCCGAGATCACACGGCAGAGCGACGGCAGTTTCATCGCCGATGCGCGCATCGGCCTTGAAGATTTCAAGGACCCGCGCCGGTGTCGATCTCACGTTCGAAGAGATCGGCGAAGATGTCGACACGCTCGGCGGCGTCGTGGTCGCAGCGCTTGGGCGCGTTCCCGGCCGAGGCGAAGTCGTTTCGCATAGCGGGTTCGAGTTCGAGATCCTCGAGGCGGATCCCAGGCGCGTGAAGCGCCTGCGCATCCGCGCGCGGCAGCCGGCGCACGCTGCTACGGCGCCTTAGGACTTGCGCGGCCCGCTCGACGTCCTGAACCGGTTGGCGTTGGGCCTGACGCAGGCGCGCGGTTACCGCCGTCTTGCGATCGCCGCCGGACTTGGTGCCGCGGGGGCGCTTGCGTTTGATCCGTTCCGCGCCTTCCCGTTGCTGCTGCTCGCCTATGCCGCGCTCGTGTTGATGCTGGACGGGGCGAGCACAAGTGAGCGCCGCTTCCGCGATGCGGCGCTCACCGGCTGGGCTTTCGGGTTCGGCTTCTTTCTCGTCGGTCACTACTGGGTCGGCTACGCGTTCCTCGTCGATGCCGAGGAGCACGCGTGGCAGATGCCCTTTGCGGTCGTATTCCTGGCCGCGGGTCTCGCGCTGTTCTTTGCGGCCGCCTCCGCGCTCTGCATGGTCGCGTGGCGTCCCGGCGCGCAGCGCGTCTTCCTGTTTGCCGTTGCCTTCACGATCGCCGAGTGGCTGCGCGGACACATCTTCACGGGCTTTCCGTGGAACCTTCCCGGTTATGGCTGGGGCGCGTCCACCGCGATTCTGCAGAGCGCATCGGTATTCGGCGTGTACGGACTTTCGCTGCTCACGCTTCTCTTGGGCGCGTCTCTCGCCTTGCTGGCCGGACGCAGCAAGCTGGTTCCCGCGGCGTTCGCTCTCCTCTTTGTTGGCCTATGGGCCGGCGGCGAACTGCGGCTCATCGGCGCCACCAACGCGACGGTGCCCAATGTCCGCGTGCGGATCGTTCAGCCCGCAACACCTCAGCCGGAGAAATACGCGCCCGAGAACCGCGAGCGCAATTGGCGCCGGCTGATCGAGCTCTCCTCGCAGCCTGCCGCCCAGCAGCCCACGCATATCGTCTGGCCCGAGGCGGCACCGCCCTTCCTGCTGGAGGGGAACCCATACGCGCTGGCGGACATCGCTGCCCTTACCGGCGATACGCGCGTGCTCATGACGGGCCAGGTCCGTGTGGCCGACGAAGGCGGCAGGCGCAATTCCTATAACTCGTTCGCGATCTTCGGTTCTCACGGGACATTGCTGGGCACCTACGACAAGTTCCATCTTGTCCCATTCGGCGAATATGTTCCGGGCGGGCCCGTGCTGCGCGCGCTCGGCATCACCGAGATCGCCGCGAGCACGGGGTTTTCCTCCGGGCCCGGACCAAAGACGATGGATGTTCCCGGTGCGCCGCCGGTAGGGCCCCTGATCTGCTACGAAATCATCTTTCCCGGAAATGTGACAGCGGAACCGCGTCCCGGCTGGCTGGTCAATCTGACCGACGATTCCTGGTTCGGGCCCAACACCGGCCCGATGCAGCACCTCTTGATCGCTCGGGTGCGCGCGATCGAGGAAGGCTTGCCTATTGTGCGTGCAGCGAACAGCGGGATATCCGCTGTCATCGATGCGTATGGTCGTGTGCGCGAAAGTCTCGCTCTTGGGTTGCGCGACGTCGTCGATGCTGATCTGCCGGTTGCTCTCATGCCCACGCCTTTTGTTCGTTACCGGAATGTAATCCTGCTGACGCTTCTTTTGATGTGCGCGACTGCGGCCCTTTGGCCGTCAAGCTCGCGTTAGACTTGACGCAGCGATACCGCGTGGGCTTTCTTCGCCTCACACAAAATCGAGGTATCACAGAAAGGTATGAGGGGCGGTGCCGAAGAAACAGGCTAACCCGGTGGACGCGCATGTCGGGCATCGAGTCCGATTGCGCCGTATGCTGATCGGTATGAGTCAGGAACGTTTGGGCGAGTTGTTAGGTCTCACTTTCCAGCAAGTCCAGAAATACGAGAAAGGGATCAATCGGATCGGAGCTGGCCGCCTGTTCGAGGTGGCCGGCATCCTCGGTGTGCCCATCAGCTTCTTCTATGAAGATGCCGACACCAATGGGCCGCGGAGCGGTTTCTCCGAAGCCGGTGAGCCCCCACCTGTGATGGAATTCCTTGCAAGCGGTGAAGGTCTGCAATTGAGTCTCGCGTTCATGCGCATCAAGGACCCGAAGGTGCGCAGGCGCATTCTCGATCTCGTTCGATCGCTATCGGACGGGAACGGATTGGACGACGCGACGAGCTAGGTCCGGCCAGGAAGCTCCCTGAGCGGCGCGGTCAATCGCGCCGCTCAGCGCTTTTGCGCGCGGCCTTCTCGTCGAGGCCCGAACGGCCTTCGCGGGCGGCCAGTACCCGATACACGTCGTCCGGCGTGAGATCGCACGCGGCGCAGCAGCACCAGCAGGTGATAGACGAGATCGGCGGACTCGGCGGTGAGTGCGGCGCGGTCCTCGCCGACCGCCGCCATGCAGGTCTCGATCGCCTCCTCGCCGAGCTTCTTCGCGCATTTCGCGCGGCCTTCACTCAGCAGCTTGGCGGTGTAGGACGCGCTTGGATCGGCGCCTTTGCGCGCTGCAATCGTCGCGAACAATCGATCGATCGGGTGGGTCGTCATGGCGGTCGCCGTGATGTTGCGTTTACAGGATGCTGTCTTTTTGATCCGCGATCCAGCGCTCGACCTTGGCGTCGAGAATCGCGAGCGGCATTGCACCGTCCCTCAAGATCGCGTCGTGAAACTTCTTCAGATCGAACTTCTCTCCCAGCGCGTTCTTCGCCCGTTCCTTCAGGTCCAGGATGTTGCGCTCGCCGATCTTATAAGCCAGCGCTTGACCGGGGATCGCGATATAGCGGTCGATCTCTTCTTCGGCTTCGGCGCGCGAGAGCGTGGTGTGCGCCATGAGGAACTCGACAGCCGTTTCGCGCGGCCAGTTCAGCCAGTGCATCCCGATGTCCACGACGAGCCGGCTCGCGCGCCACGCATCGAAGCTCAACGCGCCGAATTTCTGGTACGGATCGCTGTACAATCCGAATTCCGCGCCTAGGCTTTCCGCATAGAGCGCCCAGCCTTCGACGAACGCGGTCTCGTGACCGAAGCGCCGGAACCGCGGCAACAAGGTGTTGGCCGCGGCGTATTGCGTCTGCAGGTGATGGCCCGGCACGCCCTCGTGCAGTTGCAGCACTTCGCTCGTGTAGGTCGGCCGCGAGGGCAGATCGAACGAGTTCAGGATCACGATGCCGGGGCGGCGCCCGTCACCCGAGCCGGGCGTGTATTCCGCCGCGGGACGGTCGGGCGCCACGAACGGCTCATGGAACCGGAAGGTGAGCTCCGCGCGGGGCTTCGTCGAGAACGCTTTGTCGAGCTGCTCGAGCACGGTGTCGCGCACGCGCGTGAACTCCGCGCGCATCGCGGCCTCGTCCTTGAACTTGAAGCGCGCATCGGTCTTGAGGAAGTCGCGGAACGCTTTGAGCGAGCCTGAGAACCCGGCCGCCTGCTTCGTCTTCTCCATCTCGCCCTCGATGCGCTTCAGTTCGGCCAAGCCGATATCGAGGATCTCGTCGGGCGAAAGTTCGGTCGTCGTGTTGCTTCTGACCAGGTGGAGATACATGTCCTTGCCGCCGGGAACGCCGGACAGGCCCGCGCTCTTGCGCGCTTTCGGCAGGTACTCGGTCTTGAGGAAGTCTCCCAACCGCCGATAGGTGGGGATGAGCTCTCCCATCACGGCCGCGCGATAGGAATTCTGGATGCGCGCGCGATCCTCGCTCGAAATGCTGTCAGGCATCGTCTTGAGCGGGATCAGGAACAGGCTTGCTTCCGGATCGCCGCCCGACACCATCTCGACCTGCGCGATCATGCGCTCGATCACCGAGCGCGGTTGCGTCACGCCCTTCGCGATGCCCTCGCGCATGTTGAGGATCGCCTGATCCATCCAACGCGTGAAGCCGAGCATGCGCCGGATCGCGGCGTCGTAGTCGCGCACGCGCTCCATCGGGTAGTCCGCGCGCTGCTTCATGTCGCGCGCGAACGTGATCTGCGCGCCGTTGAATTGATTGAGCGGCAGAAGCTGAAAGCGATCGGCAACGCCGGGCTTGAGCTCGTCCGCATCGTCGGACAGCGACCAGGCGAAGATGTCGTAGCTCAGCTGATCCTGCCGCCCCGAGACTCGTGCGGTCGATCGCCGCGAGCTTGGCGCGCGTCTCCTCGTTGATCTTGCGGCGGGCTTCGATATAGGCGGGCAGGAGATCGTCTTCATAGCGTTCGAGATAGCGCTGATCGCTCAGCTCCATCGAGGACGACGAGTCGAGCCGCGCCTCGGAGTTGCGATAGTCCTTGAGGAGCTGCTCGAGGGCCGCGCCCGAATTCGCGGCCATTCCCGCGCCGGCGGGAAAGAGAGCGAGGAAACCGGCGAGGACGGCGTATCGGGCTAGGCGCATCCCATCAGCATAGAGCCCCTCGGCGCTTTCGCGGTGAAATTTTTGTCATCTGTCCTGCCAGCCCAGGCTTTCCCTGATCGAGTCCGGGGTCGCGCCCGTGCGGCGAAGGCTTTCCAGCGTCACCGAGCGGTCGCGCTTGGAGAACTTCTTCCCCGACGCGTCGAGGATCAGGCGGTGATGCGCGTAAGCCGGCGGTCTCATATCCGAGACACGCCTGGAGCAGGCGCTGGATATGGGTCGCATGAAACAGGTCGTGGCCGCGCGTCACCAGCGTCACGCCCTGCAAGCGCATCGTCGACCACGACGGCCAGGTGATAGCTCGCGGGAAGCTCCTTGCGCGCCAGCACGACGTCGCCGAACAGGGCAGGGCGCACGATCTGCTCACCGGTTTCGCCCGCGGGGCCCGCGCCCTGTTCCACGAAGGTCAGCGGCCGCGCGATCGCGGCGACGGCTTTCTCGACATCCAAGCGCAGCGCATAGGACTCGCCCGCCGCCATGCGCGCCTCTCTGACCTCATGCGACAGACGCCGGCACGTGCCGGGATAGAGCGGACCGTCGGGGCCGTGCGGCGCTTCGGCGGCGCGCGCGATTTCCTCGGCGATCTCCTTGCGCGTGCAGAAGCAGGGATAGAGCAGGCCGCGTTCATCGAGCGTCTTCAGCGCCGCCGCGTAGTCCGGCAAAATGCTCGGACTGCCGCCGCACCGGTTCCTCGAACGCGAGCCCGAGCCAGTGTGAGATCGTCCTTGATCGCCTGCTCGTATTCGCGGCGGCTGCGAGTCGTGTCGATGTCCTCGATGCGCAGCAGGAATCGGCCTCCATTCCGCTCCGCCGCGCGATGCGCGGTGAGTGCCGCGAACGCGTGCCCCAGATGCAGAAATCCGGTTGGACTTGGAGCGAAGCGGGTGACAATCATGGTTCCCGTCAAATCTGATCCGCGAAAGGTTGCGCTATGTCACTCGACGGTCCGCGCCTCAAGCCGGCGCGCGAGCCGGCCACTCATCTTGTCGTGCTGTGCCACGGCTATGGCTCGGACGGCAACGACCTGATCGGGCTCGCGCCCCACTGGCGCGCGCTTTTGCCGGGCGCGGCCTTCGCCTCGCCCAACGCGGTCGGAGCGGTGCGCGCAGAATCCGAGCGGCTATCAGTGGTTTCCGCTCTCGCGTCTCGATCCGCAGGAGACGCTCAAGGGTGCGGAGGCCGCCGCGCCCAGAGCTCAACGCGTTCCTCGACGCCGAGCTCGCCAGGCTCAATCTTCCGGGCGACCGCCTTGCGCTGGTCGGCTTCAGCCAGGGCACGATGATGTCGCTTCATGTCGGCTTGCGGCGCAACCCGCAGCCCGCCGCCATCGTCGGCTTCTCCGGCATGCTCGTGGGCGGCGAGCTGCTGAAGCGCTTCGACAAGGCGCCGCCGGTGCTGCTCACGCACGGCGATGAGGATCAGGTGATCCCGCCTCAGGCGCTGTTCATGACGGCGAATGCGCTCGCCGCGCTCGGCGTGCCCGTGCAGTGGCATCTGGCCAAGGGCCTCGGACACGGCATCGATCCCACGAGCCTCGCGCTTGCGGGACGGTTCCTCGCCGATGCGTTTTCCGGCCGCGCGCCGCGCACGGGGCCGATCCCGGCCCAGGGCGCTGATCAGCGGCGCTGATCAGGCCTTCGCGAAGCGGATCAGTTCCTCGCGCACCTTCGGCATCAGCGCGTCCCAGTCGGCGAATTTCTCGCACGCGATCACGCGCGACTTCGCGTACCAGGGATAGTGATCCGTCCCGAGCTGCGGCCACACGGGCGCGGCGACCAGGAACCAGACCTCCGTGCCCAGCGCGCCCGCCATCGCGGCCGCCGCTGTCGGCGCCGAGAGCACGAGATCGCAGGCGGCGGTGAGCGCTGCTGCGCCTTCGAGATCGTCCTTGAGATTGAGGTCGTCGAAATTGTGGATCGTGAGGCCGAACTGCTCCCGCGCGATCTGCAGTTCCGCGGCGACGTCGCCGTATTGCAGGTTGACGAAGGTGACGCCCGGCGTGGACAGGATCGGCTGCCAGCCTTCGATCGCGCTGAAATATTTGCGCCGCTTGGCGCCCAGCACCATCGATCGCCAGCAGACGCCGACATAGGGACCGGGTCCAAGCGCGGAGAGCCGCGAGCGGAACTCGGCCGTCTTTGCGGCATCGGCCTTGAGATAAGGCTGCCCCGGAAAGTCCGAGAGCGGATCTTGCGCAGGATATGAAGCGGCGTGCCGAAGGAGGCGTAGTAGTCCGGTCCGCCGTCGGTGAGCGCCCAGGGGCAGATGCGCACTTCCATGCCTTCGAGCTTGCGCGTGCTCGTAGCGTCCGACCTCGGCGTCGGGGAACGACCGCTGGAAGAGCGGAATCAGCCGCGGGTCGACGGCGATCTTGAGCCTGCCCTTCTCGCCCACAGCGCGAGCGATATCGGGAAGCACGTTGGCGAACATGATCTCGTCGCCGAGGCCCTGCTCGCCGACCATGAGAATGCGCTTGCCTTCGAGCGGCTCGCCCCGCCAGCGCGGCGCCTTGGTGTGATGGGCGACGAAGGTGCGGAATTCGTGGTGGTTGCGGATCTCGTATTCGCGGAAGCCCTCGTCCAGCTTGCCCATCGCCATCATGCAGATGCTGCGCGAATGCATGCGCCTCGATGCGCTCGTGATGGTTGGTCGAGAGCGACAGCGCGGAGTTGTAGGCCGAGAGCGATTCCTCGTAGCGGCCGAGATGCACATAGCTGTAGCCGAGATTGTGCCAGACGCGGGCGAAGTTCGGATCGAGCCTCAGCGCTTCTTCGTAGAAGACGAGGCCGTCTTCGACGCGTCCGTCCTCGGACAGGATGGTCGCGAGCGTGTTCCACAGCATCGGCTGATCGGGAATGCGATAGATCGCGCCGCGGATGGTTTCGATCGCCTCCTCGATGTTGCCGCGATCGCGCATGACGCTGGCGAGATTGTTGTAGCCCTCGGGCGCTGTCCGGCCGCGTCTCGATGTAGAGCCGGAACATGCGTTCGGCGCCGTTCATATTGCCGGTGTTCCACGCGGTGAGGCCGAGATTGAGCACGAGATCGGGATCGTTGGGATCGAGCTGCGTAGGCCTTTTCATAGGTGACCAGCGCCTTGTGCAGATGGCCGAGCTTTTCGAGCGTGATGGCGAGCAGGTGATAGGCCTGCGCATTGGTTTCGTCGGCGTTCGTCGCTTCGAGCGAGAGCTGCGCGGCGGGAACCGTCTCGCCGCGCTTCCACGCTTTGAGCGCGCGCAGCAGCAGCTTGTTGGATTGACGACGGGCTTTCAGCGTCGCGGCGCTCAGCGCCGTCTGTTCGACGCGCGCCACGACCGCGTCGCGGGCGTTGACGAATGATGTGTTGGCAGCAGGTTGGAACATGCCGGCGATCCGCATCCGTTGCGTTGAAACCACCGCATAGAAGGCCGCCAACATGCCTAATTTTGCGTGAACGGCTTGCGACGCAAGATCGGCGAGAGTCCGCAGCGGATAATTAACCAATCTCTCCTAGGGTCCGCCTGGAAACGGCAAGAATCTGTCGCGGAGAGAAACCATGCCGCTTAAGCTTTCGCTGAAGCCGGGTGAAAAATTCGTTCTCAACGGCGCCGTGCTCACGAACGGCGACAAGCGCACCAGCCTCGTGATCCAGAACAAGGCCTGTGTGCTTGCGCGAGAAGGACATCATGCAGGTCGAGGACGCCGATACGCCGGCGCGCCGGATCTATTTCCCGATCATGATGATGTATCTCGATCCCGACACCGCCGGCACCTATTACAGCCAGTTCGCGCTGCGCATGACCGAATTCATGCAGGCGATCAGCGACAGAAAAGCGCTGACGCTGTGCGTGGATATCAGCAAGGACGTAATGAACGGCGTCGTACTACAAGGCCCTGGTTCAATGCAGGATGTTGTTCGATTTCGAGCAGGAGCGGCTGAACTTATGTCTCTAAAGGCGTATCAAAAAGCGCAAGTCGCGGTTGAGAATCCGCGCACGATCGAGTACCGGCTGTTCGGCCAGATCACCGGCGCGCTGATGGACGCGAAGAGCGCGGGCGCCAAGGGCACGCCGCTTGTCGACGTCATCGACCGCAACCGCCGCCTGTGGAGCATGCTCGCGGGCGACTGCATGAGCGACGGCAATCAGCTCCCGAAGGAATTGCGCGCGCAGATCGTCTCGCTGGCGATCTGGGTGTCGAAATATTCGACCGACGTCATGCAGCAGGATGCGCCGCTCGATCCGCTGATCGACGTCAATCGCAGCATCATGCAGGGCCTGCAAGTCAGCCGCCTGATTTCATCTCGATAGCGAATGCGTCGATGCCGGGCCTTCATGCCCGGCATTTTCGTTTTCGGCGTATGGTTAAAATCTGCCGGACTGTCCTCGCCGCGCGGCAGAATTTGCCCGCAAATTCCGCGCAGCGTCGCCAGAAAATAACCCGCTATATCAATAGGTTAGTTGGTTACGACGTTGGTCCGCCCGTTGCAATGGGCGACCCAGGCGTTATGGCGATAGGGCAAACACATAGCGCGCTGCACGGGTACAGGAGACTCCCCAATGCTAAGCGTCAACACCAACACCGGCGCAATGCTCGCGCTGCAATATCTCAATAAGACGGACCGAGAGCTTCAGGTCGCTCAGGCCCATATCAACACCGGCCTGAAAGTGGCCTCCGCCAAGGATGACGGCTCGACCTTCGCGATCGCGCAGAACATGCGCGGCGAAGTCGCCGGCTTTCACGCGGTTGCCGACAGCCTCAATCGCGGTGTTTCGGCGATCGACGTCGCGATGTCCGCCGGCCACACGATCTCCGATCTTCTGATCGAGATGAAGAACAAGGCCGTCGCTTCTGCCGATATCTCGCTCGATACGGCAAGCCGCGAGGCGTTGAACGCGGACTTCATCGCGCTCAGGGCCCAGATCAACACGATCGTGGAGAACGCGGCGTTCAACGGCACCAACCTGATCAACGGCACCGTCAGCGGCATCACCGCGCTCGCCTCGGCCGACGGCGTCAACAAGATCACGGTCACCGCGGAAGACATGAATCTGTCGGGCGCGATCCTGACCATGTCGACGCAGGCCGCGATCTCGACCCAGGCGACCGCCTCGGCGATGATCACGACGATCAACGAGTCGCTGGAGAACGTGAACGCGGCTCTCGCGCGTCTCGGCTCGGGGTCGAAGAAGTTCGCCATCCAGCAAGGATTTCATCTCAAAACTGATCGACACGTTGAACACCGGCATCGGCAATCTGGTGGACGCCGACCTCGCGGTGGAAAGCGCGCGACTACAGTCCTTGCAGGTCAAGCAGCAACTGGGTGTTCAGGCGCTTTCGATCGCCAACCAGCAGCCGCAGATCATTCTCTCGCTCTTCCGCTAGAACGGCGGTCGCACGACATTGAGCGGCGCCGGTCATTCCGGCGCCGCTCGCATCGCCTGACGGTGCAATATTTGCCGGCCTCACCCGGCAAAAAATTCCCATGCATCGGCAGAAACTGCCGCGCGCCGGATGGTTTCTGCCCGGCCGAAAGTTCCCGCCCTCGCTCTCCGCAAACGTAGTTAACGCGCGCACGCCCAGTGCGCGGCACGGCGATTGCCTAAGCCCTCTCCGGGACAAAACGTCCCTTCGAGCAAAACGCTCGGATAGCAAGCCAGAACGGAGGGCCATCATGCTTAGCGTCAATACCAATGTCGGCGCCATGATCGCGCTGCAGTACCTCAACAAGACGACGTCTGAACTCACCGCCACTCAGAACCACATCAATTCGGGCCTCAAGATCGCGACCGCGAAGGACAACGGCGCCATTTTCGCCATTGCCCAGAACATGCGCGGCGACGTGTCGGCGTTCCATGCCGTTTCGGACAGCCTCAATCGCGCCGTTTCGGCGACCGACGTTGCGATGAACGCCGGCCAGGCGGTCTCCGATCTGCTCGTCGAAATGAAGGGCAAGGCGGTGGCTGCGGCCGACGTTTCGCTCGACACCGCGAGCCGCAATGCTCTGACCGAAGACTTCGAATTCGCTGCGTGACCAGATCACCAACATCCTCGAGAACGCCACCTTCAACGGCGTCAACCTCGTGGACGGCACGTCCACGCAGCCTCACGGCGCTGGTGTCGGCCGACGGCGGCAGCACGATCACGATCGACGGCGAGGACATGAGCCTCTGCGGCTCGCATCGTGACGATCTCGACGACCGGTGCCTCGCTGTCGACTGCGGCGACCGCCTCGACGATGATCGACACGATCAACACGTCGCTCGAGAACGTCAACGCGGCTCTGGCTCGCTTGGGCTCCAGCTCGAAGCAGATCAGCATTCAGAACGAGTTCATCGGCAAGCTGATCGATACGTTGAATGCCGGTATCGGCAACCTCGTGGACGCGGACTTGGCGATCGAAAGTGCCAGGCTGCAGTCCTTGCAGGTGAAACAGCAGCTCGGCGTACAAGCACTGTCCATCGCCAACTCGGCGCCGGGCATTGCATTGTCGCTGTTCAGGTAAGCACGTTCGGTGGGACCGGCTCTCGCCGGCCCCACCGCATTCTTCACTCGGGTTTTTGGGATAATGTGGGTGGGAGTGGTGCGCTAGGCGAGGAGCCTGTGAGACAACCATGGTTGATCCAATCTCAAACGCAGCGAATCCGCGCGAGATAGGCACTGGCCAAAGCCGTCAACAGACCTCGCCAGCGTCTCCCGCGCTGCCAAATCCGGCAACCCAGCTCACGCGCGATCAGCGCGTGGAAGTCCTCGAAGCCGCCGTCGAGAAACTGATCCGGCGAAGCCTGCCGTCGAACTCCAAGCTTCAGATCGAGCAGGACGAGGAAACCGGCACCTTCATCTATCGTTCGGTGGATCCCGAGACCGGCGAGGTCCTGCGGCAATGGCCGTCGGAGCAGCTGCTGAAGCTGCGCGAACATCTCTCCGAGATGGAAGGCATGCTCTTCGACACGGAAGTCTGATCCGGTCTTCGGCTACTTGCTGGGCGCAAGCGAGGTCGCGCGGTTCGCGACATCCGAGCGCGCGGGCGGCTTCTTCTGCAGACCAAGAATCTGCTTCTTGAGCGCGGCAACCACGCGCACGACATCCGCTTCGCTCATCGCGGGATGAAGCGGCAGCGTCAATGTCGAGGCGTAGTAGCTCTCTGCGCCGGGAAGCGAATGCGCGCCGTAGCGCTGAGCGTAGTAGGGCTGCCGGTGCACGGGGATGTAGTGCACCTGCGTGCCGATCCCATCGGCGGCCATGCCGCGCATCACTTCGGCGCGTTCGACTTGCGGCCTCCTCGAAATCGATGCGCACCGCATAGATGTGCCAGGCGGTGAGCGAGCGCGGATCGCGCTTCAACGGCCTCACCAGCGGCGCAAGCGGGGCGAGCAGTTCGTCGTAGCACTCGGCGAGCACGCGGCGCGCATTGATGAAGCGCTGAAGCTTGGACGAGCTGCGAGATCCCGAGCGCGCAATTGATGTCCGAGATGCGCCAGTTGAACCCCGGCGATTCGAGCTCGTAGTACCAGGGATTGACGGCGCCCGGTTGAATCGAAGCTCGCATCGACGCGCTTGAACTCGAGCGGCTCGCGCGTGATGCCGTGATTGCGGGCCTGCTTCAAGCGCCGGAGCAGCTCGGGATCGTTGGTGCTGACGGCGCCGCCTTCGCCCATCGCGACCGTCTTGACCGGGTGGAACGAGAAGATCGTCAGGTCGGAGAATTCATTCGCGCCGACCGATTGAACCGCGCCGTCGTCGCTTCGCCAAACGGTGCCGAGGGCGTGCGCCGCGTCTTCGACGATCTTCATCGTCTTGGCGCGGGCGATCTCGGCGATCGGCGCCATGTCGCAGCTCTGCCCGGCATAGTGCACGGGAAAGACCGCGTCCGCGCGTTTCTGCGGCGCGCGGGCGAGGGCGGCTTCGAGGTCCTGGGCGCGCATCAGCCCGGTTTCCGGATCGACATCGGCAAAGACGATCTCGGCGCCCGGCAAGATGCGGCGCGCTTGCGGTCGCAAGGAAGGTGATCGCCGGGCACGATCACCGTGTGCCCCGCGCCGAGTGCCGAGCGCGCGCGCCGCGAGATAGAGCGCGGCCGTGCCGCTGCGAGCAGGCGATCGTGTCGCGCGCGCCGACGGTCCGCGCGAGCATGCGCTCGAAATTCTCGACCAGAGGCCCGGTGGTGAGGAACTCGCCGCGAAGCGCGCTGCTGACGGCCGCGATGTCGTCGTCCTCGATCAGTTGCCGTCCGTAGGGCAGAAACGGCTTCGCGCCCGCTTGTCCGTCGTGATCGAGGCGGATGCGGCGGAGGGTCGGCGCGACGGAGCTGCGGCGAACGGTCGTGCTCACGCGAAGGCCTGGGCGATCATGGCCTGAAGCCCGCGGACGCCCAACTGCTCGGGATTCGTGTCGCTCGAATACTGGAAGTCTTCAGCCACCGGCTTGGCGCCGCGATTGAGATAGGCTTCGCGCGCCGCCGCGGCAAAGCTCGCGAGAATGATGTAGCGGTCGTCGGTTTCGACGGTCCAGCGCGAATCGTCGGCCGGGATCATGGTCTCGTGCAGCTTCTCGCCGGGACGCACGCCGACCTTGTGCTGCTTCAGTTTCGGTCCGACGAGCGAGGCGAGCGCCGTGATCGTGGTCGAAGGAATCTTCGGCACGAAGATTTCGCCGCCGCGCATCATCTCCATGCTGGACAGCACGAAATTGACGCCTTGCGACAGCGTGATCCAGAACCGCGTCATGCGCTCGTCCGTGATGGGGAGCGACTTCGCGCCCTCATCGGCGAGCTTCTTGAAGAACGGGATCACCGAGCCGCGCGAGCCCACGACATTGCCGTAGCGCACGACCGAGAAGCGCGTGTCCGTCGGCGCCGGCGAGATTGTTCGCCGCGACGAAGATCTTGTCGGAGGCGAGCTTCGAGGCGCCGTAGAGATTGACCGGATTGGCCGCCTTGTCGGTGGAGAGCGCGATCACCTTGCGCACGTTCCGCCGAAGCGCGGCATAGACGACGTTCTCCGCGCCGAACACGTTGGTGCGGATGCATTCGAACGGATTGTACTCGGCCGTCGGCACCTGCTTGAGCGCCGCGGCATGCACGACATAGTCGACGTCGCGCAGCGCCAGATCCAGCCGGTCGCGGTCGCGCACGTCGCCGATGAAATAGCGGATGAAGGGATATTGCTCGGTCGAGTAGATCTGCGCCATCTCGAACTGCTTGAGCTCGTCGCGCGAGAAGATGATCAGCCGCTTGCGGCTTGTAGCGTTCGACCACCGTCTTCAGGAAATGCTTGCCGAACGATCCCGTGCCGCCGGTGACGAGCACGGTCTTGTCGTTGAGATCGAGCCACGGCTGCGAGAAGTCGCGGATCGCGGGCTCCGAGTTCGCGGACCGGCGCGTGCACAACCGGTATCGCGACGGCAGGTTTGCCCATGCAATTCGTCCCCGAATTCATGCGTGGACGAATAGTTGCAGTTATTGGTTAAAGCCTTTGAAAATCAGGCCTTTAGAATTGAGAACCGCACCCGTCGCGGACCCATCCTATAGGGGGTGGGGCGGCTCGTATCGTCTAGCTCTAGCATCGAGAGCATGAGCTGGCAGAACAGCCGGCCCTTCACCTCGCGATGGGTGAGGAGGCCCAGCAGCGGGGCGGTCTCGCGGTCCACTTCCACCCGGACCCCGCGCGTGCCGTCCGAGAGCTCGGCCCAGCCTTCGGTCAGCCCCAACCCGCAGCTCGCCGACACCAGGAACGACACCGGCGCGCCGTGCTCGATGGTCTCGCCGTGCAGCGCGAAGCGCTCGGCGTCGAGCCCGCCATTGTGCGTCATCAGCATCAGGAACCGCGCGTCGAACGCATCGGGGAGCAGCGTGACGTGCCCGAGCCTGAGCGAGCCCTTGGGCCAGTCGTTCCAGTGGAAGGTGAGATCGAAATCGAGACGCGGGGCTTCGTTGTGGAAGCACAGCCTCTTGTCGATCGGGCCGAGCGGCGTGGCGATCCGCCCCTGAACCACGGTGTTGCCGAGCGCATCGCGATCGATCTCGGTCTCCGCCCATTCGAGATCGGTGATCTTGGGTTCGCCCGGCTGCTCGAGCACGCAGTCGCCGGTGTACCAGTCGGCCTGGAGCGCGATGTCGTCGAAATGTCCGTGCGGCAGGCCGCCGATGCACGGCATCTCGTTGCCGAAGGCGAGCCATTTGACCGCGAGCCCGCGGCGGCGGTCGAGCCGCGCCGACAACGCATCGGTCGCGACGCTGATATAGCGGTCGTTGACCGGCGCGCCCTGGATGGGTGTCGGCGCGGAGGAGGGCTGCGACCGACAGACGCTGCTCCATCGCGTTGCAGCTCGGCGCAGTAGTCCTTCCAGCGCGTCTCGGTGATGTGCGTGCGGAAGTCGCTGGCCCACATGTGACACAGCTCTTTCCACGCCGGGTCGCGCGGTTTTGCGTTTGCGATCGCGGTGTAGATGCGCTGGCAGGCGGCATTGATCGCGATGTCGTCGCGGCCCGTCACCGCCCAGCGCGTCAGGTTGTACTTGCGCTGCTTCTTCACCGGCACCGGACAGGCGGCGGTCTCCAGGCGCACGCGCTTCACGGACGACGGCTTCGTGCGCTCGAGCGCCGCCGACGGCGTCGTCAGGCGCATGCCCTCTAGACCGCTGCAGTTGCGCAAAGGCGCCGGCAACGCGCTGCCACTCGGATTCGCCCGAAAGTGCTTCCTCGGTGCGGTAGCGTCCCGGGCGGAAGTCGAAGATCTCCGCGTCGCTCGCATAGATGCACAGCGCGCGCTGTTCGGCGCTTCGATGCGTGCCGATGAAATCGAGATAATCGTCGAGCTCGATGTCGCCGTGCGCGTAGCGCTGCAGCTTCTGGAACGCGACCGTGTTCGTCCACAGAAGATCGATCGAGCGGCCGTCGGCGCCGAGCGCCGTCTGCGGCAGATAGCGCGCTTCGGCCGGCCATTCGGGATGATGCGCCGAAGGATTGTCCCAATCCATCAGCAGCGCGCGGTATCCCGCGTCGAGATAGTGACCGACGAGACCGCGCGGAATAGGCCTGCTCGTTGACGAGCGCGAGCGTCGGCTGCATCTTCAGCAGTGCGCTGATAGACCTCGTTGCCGATCCTGAGATTGGCGGCGACGACCTTGGCGGGAACCAGCGGCCCGATCAGCTGCGCGTAGCCCGAACCGACGAATTCGACTTTGCCGCCCGCGATCAGATCGCGCAGCCGCGCGAGCCATTTCGGATCGCGCGCTTCGATCTCCTCCAGCGTGTAGCCGGTCGCCTCGATTGCCGATGGGACCGTGCGCCGCGGCCATCGCCAGCAGCGGCCAATAGCAGCGTTCGATGACGGACGACGCGTTCGAACTCCTCGATCGAGGAGAACGCGAGATTGAGATGGAACATCGCGAACAGGTTGAGCGTCGCCGCGTCCGCCGCCGGCGTCAGGACCGGTTGTTGCCGCGCCTGCGCGCTCATCGCGTTTCGATCTCGATCGCCGAAAGCCCTGCGTTCGCCGCGGCGAGCGCTTCCTCGCGGTTGCGTGCCCGTCGCGAGCACCATCGCGCCCGACGGCCGCTTGTCGCCGGCCGGCGGAATGATGTCGCCGGGCCGCGCGGTGACGATCACGTCGGCGATGCCCGGCACATGCTTCGCGGCCTCGGCGCGCCGCGCACTTCGATCACGCGCCCGGGCTTCGGGAAACGCGTAGCGCTGGATGACCGGCACCTGCATCTTGGGTTCGAGCTTCCGCGGGCGGGATGCGCTCGCCGAGCGCGACGCGGATGGCGCAGCCGATGAAGTCCACGCCGGTGTTGAGCGGAATCTCGCGCGTGCAGAAGAATCCGCCGGAGAGCCTGGCCGCGAGCTCGATCACATAGGGCTCGCCGTTGTGGACGACGATGTCGCCCTTGACCGTGCCTTCGCGCACGCCGAGCGCCGCTGCCGCGCGCGCCACGAGATCCTTCACGCGGTCCTGCGTCTCGCGCGGCAGATGGCTCGGCAGATCGCCGCCGTTCTCGATGAAGAACGGCGCATGCAGTTCGAGGAACTCGTAATTGCGATCGGAGAATCCCGGCGTGTAGCAGCGGCCGCCGGTGACGATCGACTCGGTCGAGACCTGCGGGCCGTCGAGATAGGCCTCCACCATCACGCGCCCCGTCGGCGAATGATGCCGCGCGAGCATCGAAGGCGGCCTGCACGTCCTCGACCCGCGCCAGACGCTGCACGCCGCGGCTGCCGCGCGAATCCGCGGGCTTGATGACGAGATCGGCGCCGCGCTCGGCGATCAGCGCGCGCAATTCCGGAGACGGATGAGACCGGTGCGAACCACGGCACCGGCACGTCCGCGTCGCGGAAACGGCGCTTCATCGCGAGCTTGTCGCAGGCGAGCCGCGCCGTTTCGACGCTGATGCCCGGAAGGTTCAGGCGCTCGGCGACGAGGGCTGCCGTCATCGGCGCGTCGGCGGCGACGCAGATCACGCCCGAAGATCGGACGCTGCTCGCGGTGATAGCGCTCGGCCGCTTCTGCGGTTTCCTCCGGGCCATAGACATCGGCGATCAGACGATCATGCGCGAAGGCAAATCCCGGCGCGTTCGGATCGATGTCGGAGACGACGACATGGAGACCCATCTCGCGGCGCGCGCTTGGCGGCATCGGCCGCTTCGATCCCGCCCGATACGATCAGCAGCGTCCGGCTCTCGTGCATCAGAAATAGAGCCCGCCATTGACGTTGATGGTCTGCGCCGTGATGTAGGACGACGCGTCGCTGGCGAGGAACACGACGGCGTCGGCGACTTCGTTCGTCGTGCCGAGCCGCTTGAGCAGGATGTTCTCGGCCGCCTTCTGCACGCTCGCCGCCGCCATTCCGGCCGCCGCCATGTCGGATGCGATCAGGCCCGCGGCCACCACGTTGGAGCGCGTGCCGTCCTTGGCGCCGAAGCGCGCGATCACCTGCGACAGCGAGATCAGCCCCGCTTTGCTCGCCGCATAATGCGCGGTGCGCGGGCCGCCATATTGGCCGCTCACCGAGCCGATATGGACGATCGCGCCCTTTCCGGCTTCGGCCAGCAGCGGCAGGAACACCTGCGCGCAGACGAACGGACCTTTGAGATTGGCGGACAGGATCTCGTCCCAATCGGCGTCGGTCACGCGGTCGAAATCGGTCGGCTTGTTGATGCCGGCATTGTTGACGAGGATCGAGATCGGTCCGAGCGCGCGCCGCGCGTCGCGCGCCGCCTGCTCGACCGACACGCGCTTCGTCACGTCCATCTGCAGCGCGACGGCGCGGCGGCCTTTCGCTTCGATCTCGCGCACGATGCCGTCGGCTTCATCCGCGCGTTCGCGATAGGTGAGGGCGACATCGGCGCCGGCTTCCGCCAGGCGAATGGCGATGGCGCGGCCGATGCCGCGGCTTCCGCCGGTGACGACCGCGCTCCGGCCTTGAAGCGAGAAACGCGCTCATGCGGCGCGCGCCGTTCTTGCGTGTCTCTTGCGCGCGATCACGCGCCGCGCGGCGTCCGCGATGGCGATGCGCCGATGCCGCAATGCTCGGCCAGTTCCTGCGGCTCGCCCGATTCACCGAAGCGATCGGTCGAGGCCGACGAATTCGATCGGCGCAGGGATCGTGACTTCGCCAGCGCCTCGGCCACGGCGCCGCCGAGCCCGCCATAGATGTTGTGGTCTTCGGCGGTGACGATCGCGCCGGTCTCTTCCGCGCAACGCGGCGAGCAGCGCGGCATCGATCGGCTTGATCGTCGGCATGTTGACGACGCGCGCCGCGATGCCTTCCTTCCTGCAGAATTTCGGCGGCGCCGAGCGCGCGCGCCACTTCGACGCCGCAGGCGACGATGGTCACGTCGCTGCCGTCGCAGAGGATTTGTCCCTTGCCGATTTCGAAGCGGTGATCGTCGCCGAACAGCCGCGTGCAGGGGCTGCGTCCGGTGCGCATATAGACCGGGCCCGTCGAAATCGAGCATCGCCTTGGTCGCGAGCGCCATCTCGATCGGATCGGCGGGCGAGATCACGGTCATGCCGGGGATGGCGCGGAACGCGGCCAGATCCTCGAGCGCCTGCGCCGAGCCGCCGTCGGGTCCGACATCGAGGCCCGGATGGCTCGCGACGATCTTCACGTTGCGCTTGGCGTAGGCGATGGAGAGCCGCGCCTGCTCGATCGCGCGCAGGCAGAACACGGCGAAGGTCGTGACGACGGGCAGCATGCCGACGGCGGCGAGCCCGCCTGCGGCCGCCATCATGTTCTGCTCGGCGATGCCGAATTGCAGGAAGCGCTCGGGATGCGCCTTGCGGAAATGATGCACGCCGGTGCCGCCGGCGATGTCGGCGTCCAGCACGACGAGCTGCGGATATTGCGGCGGCGAGACCGGCCAGCGCGCGCCGAAGCGCCTCGCGCAGCGAATCGCCGGTCGAGCCGATCAGCGCGGGTGCGTTAGTTGCGGACATCGAGCCACCTCGTGACATCGTTCGCGCCGCAGCCGAGCGCCTTGAGCGCGTCCTCGGCCTGCTCGCGCGTCAGCTTCACGCTGCCGTGCCATTGCGGGACGTCTTCCATGAACGGGACGCCCTTGCCCTTCACCGTGTGCGCGATGATCACCGTGGGCTTGCCGGCGATCTCGAACGCGCGCCTCGAACGCGCAGACGATGGCGTCGAGATCGTGACCGTCGATTTCGATGCACGTGCCAGCCGAAGGCGCGGAACTTCGCGTCCAGGGGCTCGAGACCCATGATGTTCGCGTTCTGATCGTCGGATTGCAGCTTGTTGTAGTCGATGATGGCGAGCAGATTGTCGACGCGATGGTGCGCGGCGCACATCGCGCCTTCCCACACTTCGCCTTCCTGAAGCTCGCCGTCGCCCAGCACGGCATAGACGCGCGCCGGGCTCTTCTTGAGCTTCAGCCCCATCGCCATGCCGAGCGCAACCGAGAAGCCCTGACCGAGCGAACCGGTGCTGGTCTCGACCCAGGGCAGGTCCAGCGACATGCGGGTGGCCCTGGAACGGGCTGCCCAGTTTGCGCAGCGTGAGCGCCTCGTCCGCGGCTGCAGAAACCGAAATGGGCGCCGGCGGCATAGAGCGCGGGCGCCGCGTGTCCCTTCGAGAGCACGAAACGGTCGCGGTCGGGATCGGCGAGCCGGTCGGGCCAGATGTTCATCTCGGCGCCGTAGAGCGCCGCAAGCAGATCGGCGACCGACAGCGCGCCGCCCGGATGACCGGAGCCCGCGTGATAGATGGCGGCGATCGACAGCGTCCGGATCTCGCGTGCCGCCGCGGCGAGCCGCGCCATCAGCTTGGGATCGTGCGTGCTGCGAACCGAACGAAGGGAAAGAGCTGCATTCATGAGCGGAACCTTGCTAGGCCGCCAATCGGCCGCGGGCGCGGGAGAGGAGGTCGGAGTAGAGGAGAATTTCGGCGTTGGGGGCTTGCGCCTTGGCGATCTTCGAGATCTCGCCTGCGAACGCGCGCGACATCACGACGATAAGACCGGATTCGCGGCGGCCAGATCCTCGGGGCCGGAGAGCTTCATGCCGTGACGCTCGTCGACGTGCAGCTTCAGATGCGTGTCGATCAGAAGGGCCAGCGACTTCGGATCGAAGCCGCCATGCAGCACCAGCGCGTCGAACAGCCGTCCTGCGCCCCACAGCACGACGCGCTTGTGCGAGAGCGAGGCGAGGTCGGCGGCGACCTTGGTCAGCGCGGCGAGATTGCGCGCGCGGTTGGCGACATAGTGGTTGATGAGCTCGAGCGCCATGATCGGCCTCGCGCGGCGCCGCGCGCGATCGGGCGCGCGGCGACCGCGCGCTTGCGCGCGGCAAACAGCAGATTCTCGCGATCGGACGGATCGGGTCCGTCGATGACTTCGAAACCGTTCGCGTGAAGCAGACGCGCAAGCGTTCCCGCGGAGAAGTGAAACAGATGCTTGTCGATGAACCATTCCTCGAGAATGTCGTCGGAGCAGATCAGCGCGATGTTGGGCGCATCGACGATCAAGAGACCGCCGGGCTTCAGCGTGCGCCAATGCTCCGCCAGCACCTTCGTTCGGACTGCGCAAGTGCTCGATCGTGTGGCAGGAGTGGATGATGTCGAATGCTTTCGTCGGGGAAGGTCGTGTCTTCGATGCGTGCGCATACGCTTTCGACACGCTCGACGTCTGCGCAGGATACCGCGACGCGCTCGTCCGGTTCGACGCAGGTGAGTCGCGCGCGCGGCGCCTCGGCGAGAAACGCGCGTGCAAACGATCCGCGATTGGAACCGACGTCGAGCACGCTCAGCGGCTGTCCCAGGTCGGCGCGCGCGCGCAGGATCGAAAGACAGGCCTCGGTGCGAAAACCTTTGCCGTAGCGGACATTGCCCCAATCGGCGCCCGACGATACGGCGGCGGAACGGCGCGGCGCGCGATCGATGCGCGGAAGACTCTGTATGAGCCCGCAATGATCGCAGAGATAGACGGTCAGGCCGCGGCCGCTTCCCGGCGGTTGATAGACCTGCTCAAGAGCGGGCGAACGGCAGAGATCGCAGAGATCGGTCATCGGAATCGGTCCGGAAAGACACGCGAAATCGCATGCCGTTGCAGCAGCCGATCCTTGTTCGCTTACGGTTAATTTTTGGCTTACGGAATTAACGAAATTGCGCCGGATTACCTGAGTTGGAACACGACGTTCGCGTAAAGCCAGGCGGGACAGGCCGGCCGTTCTCGGTGGCGGGGTTGAAGCGCCACTGGCTCACGATCGTGGATCGCAGCCTGATCCAGTCGAGGCGATCCGCTCGATCTCGCGCGATGATCGTGTCGCGTACCTACGCCGTCCGCGTGCACGAGATACTGCACCCGAGTCGTGCCGACTTCGCGCGACGATAGACTCGACGGGATAGTCCGCGGGCGTGACGGCATGCGACGTGATGGGAAGCGGGGGTGTCGGCGGCACGCTTGCGCACGAGGCGGTCAGCATCGAGGCGCGCGAGAAGAAGAAGAGTCGTGCCTGCTGATGACGCTTCATTACGAGCGGTCATCACGAGCGAGGCCGAAAAGCACCAAAATTCCTGCGCGAATCAGTAATTTACCGCGTATTCCGGCTGTTTCGCGTAACCGAGGCGCTTCATCATCGGCGTCGCCAGCAACGCGAATTGCGCCGCCTGCTCGGGCGTCAGCATCGTGTCCACGGGGCGGTTGACGTTGTGCGGCCGCGCAAAGGCCGAGAAATGGCTGTCGCGATAGGGTATTCCGAGGAACCCCATCAGCGACGTGACGGTGGAGGGCTGCGCCCGCAGATCCTCGAGCCTGATGAAGATCCGGCGGTGTTCGGGAACGTCCTTCAGATCGCGCAGGATGACGCGATTGATTTCGCTCCAATGCCAGACGATGCGCTGGAACTGGTTGAAGCGCGGAAATTCCTTCGCCCACGGCTCGCCCGTCTTGGGCTGCGGCCACCAATATTTCTTCTCGGGCGGCGGCGCCTCAGGCGCCTTGCCCGACAGATAGTCCGCGAGGATCTCGGTCGAGCGGTCGTCGTAGCATTCGTCGCCGAGCTTGTAGAAATACGAGCTCGCCACCTTCCTGCCGTCGCGCACGAGATGGATGAAGCGCGCTTCGGGAAACTGCGCCGCCAGATCGGGAATCAACCACGACAGCTTGTTCGACGAGTCGCCCCACAATCGCGTCTTCGCGTTTTGGATCGCTGCACCATGCGTTTTTCGAGAGGCCGCTCTCGCTTCATGCTCGTCCGCCAGTCCCTGATACCGGCGCACGGCCAGCGGCTGAACCTGATGCACCATGATATTCGTGCTCGATTGTGACGCTCTCGGCCGCCGCCAACGCTTTCACCATCATCGCGGTGCCGGAGCGGCCCGAGGAGACGATGAAGAACGGCGTCGCGCTCATTTTTTCACCGCGATCACGACGGCTTCGCGTCCCAAGCCCTGCGGCCGCGAGCGCGCGATAGAAGGCTCGCCGCGTCTCCTTGAAGCCCGCATGTTCGAGGCTGAGATCGAAGCGTTTGCGCTGATTGTGACAGGCGCGGCCGAGATCGCTGTCTTTCGTGTAGTCCAGCCCCATCAGCAGAAACAGCTCCATCGGGAAACTGGTGGAGCGTTCGCGCACTTCGAAACCGAGACGCGTCACGAGGCTGGAGAGCGACTCGAAATCGAAATAGTTGAGGTGATGGGGCGGCGCCACCCACCATTCGGACGAGCGTCAGCGTCGTGCGCGCGCTCAGCTGGAACGGCGTGAAATCGTTGGGCACGTTGAGGCAGATGAGCCCGCCCGGCGTCAGCAGGTCGCGCGCGAGGCAGACGATCTCCAGCGGATTGGGAACGTGTTCGAGCACGTTGTTGAGATGCACGACGTCGAAGCGTCCCAAGCCCTTCGCCGTCTCGGCGTTGAAGAACCCTTCGACGACACCGACGCCGAGGCCGCGCGCATGCGCGGCTGCCTGCCGCGAGGGTTCGACGCCCAGCACCTGCCAACCGCGCGACGACGCGGTCTTGAGGAAGAATCCCGGCCCCGCGCCGATGTCGAGCAGCCGCCTGCGGCTCGCCGGCAGCAACGCCTCCAGGCTCTCCAGACGATCGCGCTGCGCCAGCTCGGCCCACTCCTGGTCTTCACCGGCATGGGCAAGGAATGTCGGTTTTTCTTCGCTGTAATAGGCCTCGCGATAGGCGCTTTTCGAGGCTCGCGGGCTCGGGCAGGGGAATGACGTGCCGGAAGCCGCAGCATTGGCAGGCGATGACGTCGTATTCGTGGACGCGCGTCACCAGCGGGCCGTCGTGATCGCTGCCCGACTGATCGGTCCAAGAAATGACGGTTTTGGCCGCAGATGCTGCCATTTGCGCTCCCCGTTAACGCAGTCTTAGCCATGGAGCGTTTAAGAACGCGTTAAGTGCGGGGGGTATGCGTGCCGGTCAAATTCATCGCGGAAGCATCGAGCAATCACGGTCAGGATCTGTCCCGCGCGCTCGCCTTTGTCGACGCGGCGGCCGACTGCGGTTGCGACGCGGTGAAGTTCCAGCTCTTCCGCATCGCCGAATTGTTCGCCCCGGAAATTCTCGCGAAGAGCGCCAAGCACCGCGCGCGCGCCAAGTGGGAGCTGCCCGTCGCTCATCTCGCGCCGCTCGCCGAGCGCGCCCGCGCGCGCAACATCGAATTTTCCTGCACGCCCTTCTATCTCGCCGCGGTCAAGGAGCTCGAACCCTTCGTCGCGTTCTACAAGATCGCGTCCTACGAGCTGCTGTGGCACGGCCTTCTCGAAGCCTGCGCGGCCACGGGAAAGCCGGTGATCATTTCGACCGGCATGGCGACGATGCCCGAGATCAAGGCCGCGGTTGCGACGCTGAAGCGCGCGCGCTGCCGCGACATCACCGCGCTCCATTGCGTGTCCGCCTATCCGGCGCCGCCGGAGGAAGCCAATCTCTCCGCGATCGCGGCGATCCGCGACGGACGCCGCGGTTCCTGCCGGCTGGTCCGACCACACGCGCTCGCCCGCCGTGATCGAACGCGCCGTGCATCGCTGGGGCGCAAGCGCGGTCGAATTCCATCTCGATCTCGACGGCAAGGGCGCCGAATACGAAGCCGGCCATTGCTGGCTGCCGCAGGAAATCGCACCGGTGATCGCGCGCATCCGCGAAGGCGAGCGTGCCGACGGCGCGCGGTTTCAAAGAACCCGTCGCGGCCGAACTGTCAGACCGCGAATGGCGCGCCGATCCCTCCGATGGGCTTCGTCCGCTGCGTCACGTGCGCGCCACCTGGGAGCCCGCCTGATGAACAAGCGGCAGGCTCCCCGCGTCGTCGCCATCGTCCAGGCCCGCATGGGCTCGACGCGGCTTCCGGGCAAGGTGCTGAAGCCGATCGCCGGCAAGCCGCTGCTGTGGCACGTGCTCTACCGCCTCACCCGCTGCCGCACGCTCGATTGGATTGTCGTCGCCACCTCGGACAGTCCGCGCGACGATGCGATCGAAGGCTTCTGCCGCAACGAAAAGATCGATGTCGTGCGCGGCCCGGAAGACAACGTTCTCGCCCGCTTTCAGCTCGCGGCCGAGCAGACCGAGGCCGACATCATCGTGCGCGTGTCTGCGGATGCGCCCTTCATCGATCCCGCAATTCATCGATCACCTGGTGAAAGCGCTGATCGCGGCCAGGACGGCGACTACGTCGTCGTCGAGCCGGGAGCGCCGTGCGCGCATGAAGGCGTCGATCCGTTCTCGCGCCGCGCGCTGGATCGCCTTGTGGCCGAAGCGGCCGACGATCCCGTCGCGCGCGAGCATGTCTCGGGCTACTTCAAGGCGCATCCGGAGTTCGTGCACATCGTGCACGCAGCGCCCGATCCGCGTCTTGCGCATCGCGGCGCGCGGCTGACCATCGATACGCCCGGACGATCTTGCCTTCATCGAAACGCATCCACGAGCGGCTGCAGGCAAAGGCCGGCGAAGCCTCGCTTGCCGATCTGCTGCTGCTGCTCGAACACGAGCCGCGCTTGCGCACGATGAACGCCCATGTGCGCCAGAAATCGCTCGACAACGGCGGCGGCATCGCGCTCATCCGCTGCGACGGCGGGTTCACCTATGGCTACGGCCATGTGAAGCGGAGCCTGACGCTGGCGCGCGCGCTGCGCGACCGTCAGGGCTTTGGCGTCGTCTTCGCGCTCAACGGCGATGCCGATGCCGCGAAAACGGTGCACGATGCCGGTTTCGAGACATATCTCCTGCCGGCCTTCGGCAAGGGCAATGCACTCGCCTCGCTCGTGGCATCCAAGCGGCCCGACATCGTGATCTGCGACGCGCGCGAGAATTTGGCGCGCGACGATCTCGTGCGTCTGGCGGAGAAGATTCCCATCGTTGCCGTGATCGACGACGGCTCCGATCGCCGCTTGTCGGCGACGCACGCCTATTTTCCGCCGGTGCCGCAAGTCGAAAGCCTGTCCTGGAAGGGCTCGCGCACGCAGGTGCGCGTCGGCTGGGAATGGGCGCTTCTCGGGTTCGATCCCGCGACCGTCGTGCCCAACCGCATGGAGCTCGATGCCGTGCGCGCCCGCCTCGTCATCAGCATGGGCGGCAGCGATCCGCTCGACCTCACGCGGCTTGCCGCCTGCGGTCTCGCCAAGATCACCGTTCCGTTCGGCGCGCGCTTCGTCATCGGGCCCGGCTTCCGCAACCGCCGCGCGTCTCGCCCGCGAGATCGAAGCGATGCGGCCGAATTTCGAGACGGTCCAGGGCGTGTCCGATCTCGGCAGCGAGTTCGCCTCCGCCGATTTCGCGCTCGTGTCCTTCGGCGTGACGGCCTATGAGCTTGGCGCGCTCGGCGTGCCGGCGCTTTATCTCGCGCTCACCGACGACCAGCTGCTGTCCGCGTCGAGCTTCGAGCGGGCGGGAATGGGGATCAGGCTGGGCTTGGGCCGCATCCTGCGCGCCGAGGACATTGCACGCGCCGCCTGGCGGCTTCTCGCCGATACGGACCGCCGCCGCGACATGCGCGCGGCCAGCCTCAACACGATCGACGGCAGAGCCGGCGAGCGCATCGCGCAGGATCTCGCCGATGCTCTCGCTAGCGCGCGGGCGTTGCGCCGCGCGTCAGCAAAGGCCTGATCTCGTTCGCCGTTCGCGCGAACGCATCGTTCCAGTCACCGCTCGTCTTCGGCATCATGCAGCGGCATGACGGCGCGAACGGCTCGTAGCTCTCGCCGAACGACGTCCAGGAATTGTTGTAGAGGATCTTGAACGTCGGAACGCCGAGCGCGGCCGCGATCCATGACACCGATGTCGGCGCGCTGACCACGGCCTCGAAGCGTCGACGATCATCGCCGCCGTGCGGTCGATCTCCTGTTTCTGATCGAGACTGCGGCGGAACCAGGATCGAGCGTCCGCTCAAGCGCTGCAGCGTTTCAAGCTCGCTCGGCTTGCACATCGTATTGCAGCGAGACCGGTGTGGCCGGACAGTCGCGGATGAACTCCGCCCACGCTTCCAGCGGCGCGTATTGCGCCGCGCGCAGGCCGCCACATGGCCGCTGCGCCAGCACAGGCCGACGAACGGGCCCGCGCCCTTGCGTCTTCAGCCACTGCCTCCAGCGCTCGCGTTCCCCGCGTCGGCCCGAGGATAGGCGTGCGGGTTCGGGAACGCCGAAATGTCTTTGCGCAGCAGGCGCGGCAGCGACCCAAGCGCGATCGCCGCGTGCGCGTCATGCTTCCGCTGCTTCAGCCAATCGTAGCTCGCGACCGCCGTCTCCGCCACGGTTCTGCAGCTGCGCGGCCTCGACCGCGACCCGTCGGAAACGAGCGCGCGAACAGCGGAACCAGCCGCGCTTCGGTTTCCAGAATCACCTTGCCGCCTCTGCGCGCGAGCATGGTCTGCAAGCTCCGGGATGAGGCTCGCGAACATGATCTGATCGCCGAGTGCCCTGCTCGGCGGTCACCAGCACGCGTCTTGCCGCTCGCGCGCTTTGCCGTCCCAGGCCGGCAGGCCGTGATCGGCGACGATCACGCGGCCCTTGATCTTCAGCCGGTACTCGTAGTCGCGCCAGCCCTTCTTCGAGCTCGCCTCGCATGAGAAACAGGATCGCGCGGTTGAGCCGGGCTTGCGCATTCTGCGCATCGGCCGCGAGCACGCGCTCGTAGAGCGCGAGCGCCTCGTCCACGTCGCCGCGATCGGCGAGCAGGTCGGCCAGATTGCCCAGCGCCGGCGCCATAGCCGGGCTGAAGCCGCAGCGCTTCGCGGTAGAAGGTTTCCGCCGTCGCGATGTCGCCCGCTTCGCGCAAGGCCGAGCCGAGCGTGAGCCACAATTCGGCGCGCTCCGGATTGCGTTCGAGCGCCGGCTTCAGCAGCGCGATGATCTCGGCCGTGCGCGCGGTCTTGCGCATCAGATTGGCGAGATTGACCAGCGCCTCGATCCGGTCGGGCTCCTGATCGAGCACGCGGCGAAAGAAGGCCTCGGCGGCGCCGCCATGGCCGATGGCATCCGCGGTCCGGCCGAGCGCGAACAGCACACGGGCATCGTTCGGGCGGAGCGCTGAGCGCGCGCTCGAACTGCTGCGATCGCCTCGGCGTGGCGGCCCGAATTCGGCCAGCGCGAGGCCCTGCTGGTAGGGATCGCCGCGTTTCTGCTCACGGACGCGGTCATGGCCGAATTGATGACAGTTCGTCGTTAATGCCCAATTAACCGTGTTTTCCGCGCGATCCCTTCGCAAACTCTTAAGCGGCTGCGGGCGATGGTGGGGGCTCGGATTTCAGGACACGCGACCCCGTGGCGATCATCGGTTTCGACACCGTCAATGCTGCTCAATTACTACGCCGCGAAGGCGCCGCAGACGGCGTCCGCGCAGCACGGCGCGTCGCAAACGCCGCGCCAGATACCGCCCTGGGATTTCAGCGTCAAGAAACTGCCGAAGGAACGCGAGGACGCCGCCGCGCGCAGCAGCGATCCCTATTTCGATCCCAAGGACCGCGTCGCTCTTCGCCAAAGCCGACACGGAGACGTCCGCGCAGTCTCAGCTCGCCGCGTTGCTCAGGACGACGCTCGCGCACGATTCGCCGAGCGCGCGCGGCAATCCGGCGCTTGCCGCCGACAACAACAGGCTGTTCGCGCTCTACAACGCGATCAATCGTCTCGACACGATCGCGAAGATGGCCAACCGCGACGAGACGTCGAGCGGCCAGCGCCCCGGCTTGAACCGCGACTATCAGGACGGCCTCGAACAGGTGCTGCGACTTCCTGAAGGACGCCGAGTTCACCAATCTCGCCGTGCTCGCGGGAAGAAAAGCTCATCGGTGCAAGGCACCGGCACGATCGCCTATGCGAAACTGAACTACATCGAGCGGCGCCGTGGTGAAGAGCGCCGGCGTGTTCAAGCCGCTGCCCGGCGTGATCGCTACCGACAGCTTCACGATCTCGATCACCAAGGCCGGCGTGACCACCAATGTCGTCATCGATCTCGCCGACGTTCAGGGCGCGCTCACGCTCGACAACATCAACGCCTATGTCAACGACGAGCTCGGCAGCGCCGGCTTCGCCACGCGCTTCAAGCGCGTGCAGACCGGCGGCGATCTCACCGAAGGCACGGCCACCTGGGGCACCGAGATCAAGACCGCGGCCGAGCGAGGTCGTCGCGCTGTCCTCGTCGCAGGCGACGCCCGCGATCTATGTCGCGGGATCGAGCGGCAAGGGCGACAATCTGCAAGGCCGGCTGATCAAGCTCACCGATCTCGACGGCACGCCGACGAGCGAATTCTCCGCCAACATCAAACCGGACGACCGGCACCGCCGCCGCAAAAGCGGTCGCCACCGACGCGGACGGCAACGTCTATGTCGTCGGCAACAGCACGGGCAGTTTCGGCTCGGCGCTCAATCAGGCGTCCGAGGACGTGTTCCTCACCAAATACGATTCCGCCGGCAACGTGCAGTGGACCAAGCTGCTCGGCAGCGCCGGCACCGCGGGCGCCTACTCGCTCGCGGTCGATCCGGTGAGCGGCGGCGTTGTCGTCGCGGGCTCGGTCACCGGCGATCTCACGCCGACCGCGATCGGCGGCGGCACCGATTGCTTCGTCGCGAAATACGATCGCGACGGCAAGCAGACCTGGCTGCGCCAGATCGCGCCGGCCTCGAACGATCGCGCCAACGCGTCAGCATCGATGCCTCCGGCAACATCTATGTCGGCGGCCAGGTCGGCGGCGTCATCGCATCCGGCCAGACCAGCGCGGGCGGCACCGACGCCTACATCACCAAGCTCACCTCGCAAGGCACGCTCGTCTATCACCGCCAGTTCGGCACCGCGGCCGAGGATGCCGCGAAGCACACCGCCATCGCCTCCGACGGCAACGTCGTCGTCGCGAGCGTCGAGAACGGCCACGCGATCTTGCGCAAATACGATGCGGCCGACGGCACCAGCGCCGCGCTGTGGGAGATCGATCTTGGCGATCTTCAGGGCGGCGCGCTCGGCGGCCTCACCATCTCGGGCGGCAAGATCTATCTCTCCGGCGCGACCGCGAATGCGTCGCTGACCGCGGGCGGCGCGGCCTCGGTCGCCAATGCCAATTCCGGCGGCCGCGACGCGTTCGTCTTCACCGCGTCCGAAACCGGCGCTGCCGATTTCGTCTCCTATGCCGGCACGTCGGCGTCCGAACAGGGCGGCGGCGTCGCTGTCGCGGGCGGCAAGATCTATCTCACCGGCACCACCATCGGCACGTTCGCCGGCGAGAAGCCCAGCAGCGGCACGCACAATCTCTTCGTCACCCAGATGGATGCGAACGGCGCGTTCGAGTGGGCGCAGCAATATGGCGGCGTGGACGGCACCTCGCAGGGCGTCGCGATCGCCGCCGATGCGACCGGCTCGAGCGTGCTCGATGCGCTCAAGCTCCGCCGCGGCATGATCGACAAGCACTTCATCGAACCTGCATCGAGGCGCAGCTGACGGCGCGCGCCGGCGACTATTTCACGCTCAGGATCGAAGGCCGCTCGACCACGCGCGAAACCAAGATCACCATCGCCAAGGGCGAGACGCTGCGTTCGCTCGCGCTCAAGATCAACGGCGCGCTGCTGTTCGACGGCAAGGCCACCGCGATGCCGGTCAAGGGCGGCCAGGCCCTGAAGATCGCGGTGAACGACGGCGTCAAGGTCGAGCTCGTCGCGGGGCCGAAGGATTTCGACGCGCTCGCAGGCCTCGGCATCTCGCCGCAGACGCTCGTCGGCGACGAGACGAAAGACGACGACTCGTCGAAGGACGACGAACCGCCATTCGAGACCATCGGCCTCGGCCTCGACGGCAAGCTCGACCTCCTGACCAAGAGCGACGCCGCGCACGCCCATGTCGTGATGATGGCGGCGATGGCGCTGATCAAGCAGGTCTACGGCAAGATCAACGCGCCGCCCGGCCAGACCCAGAACGCCGCCCCGACAGGCCCGGTGCCCGCCTATCTGCAAGCCCAGCTCGCCAACTACCAATCCGCGCTCGCGTGGTTCGGCTCGTAGGCTTGGCGTCTATGTCAGCAGGCGACGGACTCGCCTGCGCTTCCAGGAGCTTCACGGCCGCCTTGTCGAAGGAGACAACGGTCGCGGCGCCAAGTCAGATTCCTTCGTAAGCGATGACCGCCATCGGCAAAGTCGCCGCCGGCATCCAGCAGAGCCAATCCGGCTTCACACCGCAAGCCAATTCGCAACGACATTCGCAGCGTTCATGAAGTCGTCGTAGGTCGCCTCCGCGATCGGTCTGCCGCTGGCTTCCGTAGCCTTGCGACAACACCCAGACGAGTTCGCAGAGCGCCGGCAACGTCAGCGCAACCACATCCGGCACTTCGCCAGCTTCATGACTGACGCTTCTTGCTTTGCCGTTTGTCGTCGCCACGTAATGGCCCGGACAGGACTTCGTATCCGCTGTGATCGTCATAACTCCGACGTGCCGGCCCAGCCTCAGACCGGCGGCCTCGTTGCATATGGCTTCAATCGACAGCGACGGAGCGCTTCTGCCCGCTTCGAAGAAATCGAATTGCATCGTCCGACATCTGGCCGGCCGCCCGCATCTGGCGCATCAGCTCGATCCGGCCATGGCGGGGAGCTTCTAGCCACCGCAATTTTCTCGCCGGGATGCATCGCCCGATGCTTCAGCAGTCCTCGCGCCATGACCTCTTGGCGTGACGTGAGTTGCTCATGCATCCAGTATATCAGGATCTGCTTGCTCAAACGGCGTCCGCCCTCCCTCATTGTCTGAGGAAGGGCGGAGCGCCGGCCGGTTGGGAGCGAGCTACTCTCTGCTTCTCGGGAGAGACCGGCCGAGGTCCTGCAGTCCTGCCGCCGACTGCGCCGCCCGCAGCAACTGCACGAACTCGTTGCGATAGCCGAACTCGTCGTCGCCGCGCGCGCCTTGCGCGATCTCGATGGCGCGGCCGTAGTCGAACGACTTGATGGAGGGATCGTGCTTCAGGAGCTGCGCGCCTCCCGCCACCGCCGCCGCGAAGCGGTAGTCGATCGGCAGCCGGTTGAAGTCGGACACCACATCGGCATTCGCCACAGGCCGCGTGATCAGCTTCGACTCGTCCTCGTTCGGCAGCTTGTAGCGGATCTTCACGAACGCGATCTCCGACTCGCGGCGCCCGCGGCTCGGCACGCCCGCCATAGCGCAGCGGATCGACCGTCTGCGCGCGCGAGCCCACCGGCGTGATCTCGTAGAGCGCGGTCACCGTGTGGCCGGCGCCGACATCGCCCGCGTCCACCTTGTCGTTGTTGAAGTCGGTCTGGTTCAGCATCCGCGTCTCGTAGCCGATCAGGCGATACTCGGCGACGCGCGCCGGGATTGAACTCGACCTGCACCTTCACGTCCTTCGCGATCGTGAACAGCGTCGAGGACATCTCGTCCACGAGCACTTTGCGCGCTTCGTTCGCCGTGTCGATATAGGCGGCGGTGCCGTTGCCGGCCTGCGCCAGCTTCTGCATCAGGAGATCGTTGTAATTGCCGCCGCCATAGCCGAGCACGCTCAGGAACACGCCGCTCGTCCGTTCGCGCGCGACAAAGGCCTCGAGCGCGTTGGGATCGGTGATGCCGACATTGAAATCGCCGTCGGTCGCCAGGATCACGCGGTTCACGCCGCTCCGGTCGAAATTCAGCTTCGCGAGATCGTAGGCCTGACGGATGCCTTCGCCGCCCGCGGTCGAGCCGCCGGCCTGCAGCCGGTCGAGCGAGGCAAGGATGCGATCCTTGTCCCATCCGGGCGTCGGCTCGAGCACCATGCCCGCCGAGCCCGCATAGACCACGATCGACACGCGATCCTCGGGCTTCAGCTGCTCGACCAGCATCTGGAACGAGCGCTTCACCAGCGGCAGCTTGTCGGGGCTGTTCATCGAGCCCGACGTGTCGATCAGGAACACGAGGTTCGCCTTCGGCCGCTCGCTGCGCGGGATGTCGTAGCCCTTGATCCCGACATGAAGGATCTGCGTGTCGGGATTCCACGGCGAGGGATAGACCACGACGCTCGGCGCGAACGGCGCGTCGCGGTCGCGCGGCATCATGTACGCGTAGTCGAAATAGTTCACCATCTCTTCCACGCGCACCGCATCGACCGGCGGCAGCACGTTCTGGTTCAGATAGCGCCGCACATTGGCGTAGGACGCGGTGTCGACATCGAGCGAGAAGGTCGAGACCGGCTCGTTGGCGACCAGCTTCACCGCATTCGGCCGCGCGCCGGGATAGCGCTCGGTGTTCTGCGGGTACGCGTAGGCGCATACGCAGGCGCCGCCGGCGCGACGCAGTACCTGTACGACTCCTGCAGCCTGCGATTGCGCGAGCCGTGACGCCGCCATCGGTGCCGGCGCCGCAGCCGGTGGCGCGACGTCGGCTTGCGGCAGCGTCCTGAACAAATCCTGAGCTGCCGATCTGGCGCCTGCGTGACCCTGCGGCAACGAGACCCTGCACCGCGACGCGCCGGCTGCTGGAACGGCTCCGTGGCTCTCGTCCACCTTCGCCGCAGGCGCGGGAGGCGGTGGCGGCGCGATCGCGGCGACGCGCAGGCTGGTCCGCTTCGCGCCCGGCGACGCCGAGGGCGCGCTCGTCGCCGGCTGGCCGGCATTGCGCGCGCGTCCGGCATCGGCCAATTGCGACGTCTCGCGCTCGTTCCGCCGGTCGCGCGACAGCTCATCGATCCGCGGCCCGCTCTGCTGCTCTGCTGTCCCTGCTGCGCGGACGCGCTTCGACAGGACGGCGGCAGTGGCGCGACCGTGACCGGCGACGCCGGCACCGCGGGAAGCGGTGTCGTCACTGGCGCCACAGGCGCAGGCACGCTGGCTTCAACCGGCCGCGCAGGAACCACGGCCACCGTCGGATCGCGGACGATCTCATCGGCGCGATCGATGATGACCACGCCGAGCAGCACGGTCGCCGCCGCGCCGCCGGCCCAGGCGAATTGCCGGCCCCACGACGCGGAGTTCAGGAACCAGCTGCGCCTCACGACACGACGCGGCGCTTCGCGCGCAACATCCGCGGCCGCGGCGGCGACGAGATCGGCCGGCGCGCTTTCCGTGCGCGCGGCGATCTCGTCCAGGAACGATTGCGCGGCTTCGAAGCTCGTACACTTCATCCGGCGCATCGGCGAGCGATGCGGCGAAACGCTCCGTATCCTGATCATCGAGCGCGCCGTCGAGATAGGCCGCGAGCCGTTCGGTCGCGTCGCCGTCCGGCGCGCTCGTCTTCTGCGCGCGCGTGATCGCCGCATGAAGCGCTGCGCGCTCGGCCGGCGTTCCGTTGTCGCTGTCCGTCTCGGAGAGGATGCGTTCGAACAGATTGTCGAGTTTGGTGGTCATGGCGTGTCTCCTTCTCGTCATTAGACGGACGTGCGCCAGGTTTTGATCTTGGAATCGGTGGAGGCGATCTCGCGCAGCCTCTGCAGCACGCGCTGCTTCAGCTTGTAGATCTCCTCCACCGGCCTTTGCATGAGACGGGCGATCTCGCGCGCCGGCGGCGTCTTGCTTTCGCCGAGCACGATCGTGAGATAGAGCCGCTCGGCCGCGGGCAATGTGTTCATCGCTTCGGTCGAGCGCTTCGATCGCGGCCGCAAGCCGATGATCCTCATCGGCGTGGATCAGGCTCTCCTCGGGCGAGGGCTCGTGATCGCTCGCCATCGCCTCGACGTGATCCAGGGATACGCTTTTCGGAAACGGCCGCCGCCGGCCGACGACGCTTCGCACATGATCGATCAGCAGGTGATCGACCGTGCGCAGCACGAACCCGGCGAAACTGCCGCTGCCGCCATAGGCTTTGAGCCGCCGGTACTCGTCGTCGACCAGTTCCAGGCAGACGTCCTGATACGCATCGCGCTGCGCGTCGTCGCCAAATCCGGAAAGTCGCTTCCTGATCAAACGAACGATATCGGCCTCGAACAGACGCTCGAACGCGTGCCACGCCTTCATGCGATCGGATTGCAGAAGCCGCAGCATCCGCTCGGCCATCAGATCGCGGACCGTCAGCGCCACGAACGTGTCGAGCGTGCTGCGCCCCGCATAGGCGGAGAGCCGCGCAAAGCGATCGGCGGAGAGCGCCGCCATCACTTCGCCGAACGCATGGCGCGCGTCGGGTTCGCTGCCCGTCAGCAGCCGGCACGCGCTCCAGACGGTGCCGGAAATCTCCTTGATGAAGCGCGCGGCGTGCGCCGGCTCGCCCGCGCGCACCGCGCTTCAGGCGCGCGAGATCGGCCGTGTGCAGTCCGTTCAATCGTCGGGGAGGTTTGCCGTGATGGTTAATGCCGTTGAGATGCGGGGCGGGGAAAGAACTCGGTTCGGCTCGCAGCGAGTTCGCTCGGATGCCGCTTGAAGTGCTGGTCCCATGTCGTGCCACCAATGGTGATGCCCCCGGCCCTCACCATTAGACGGACAAATGCGCGTTTTTGACGGCGGAAAGTTCGCTCGGCCGAAAGACGGTAAACCGCGCGCTCGGTCAGACGACCTTGTTGTAGACGATCGCGCCGGCGGAGCTTTGGCGCTTCGGTTTGGGCGCGGCGCTGTACGGCGCGCCGCGCTGGCGGGACTTTTCGACTTCCTCGGCGACCGCCTGGATCAGGCCCTCGCTCGCCTGGCGCATGCACGCGACGAGACTTTCGTGCTGGCCAAGCAGACGGCTCAGCCGTCCGCCCGCTTCCTTCAACGCCGTCGACGAGCTCAACCGGCACGTTCTTGATCCCGCCCGAGTTCTTCAGCGCCATCACTTCGCGGCCATAGAGCGCGCACAGCCGTCCGACTTCGGGATCGGTCGAGGCGAGATCGCCGAACTCGCCCTTTTCGAGCGCCGCGATATCGGTCGAGATCGCGTCGCACAGCCGGTTGCTCATCGCGAGCAGGTTCTCCATGCGGCGCTGCATCGCGTGGTCTGCCGGATCGATGTTCGCAGGGGTCGTCATTGCTTCATCTCCTGAAGCCGCAAGGATTTCGCGCTTCACCTGGTCGGCCAATCCGAAGCCGCCCTGGTCGGCGATGGTCTTGGAATAGTGTTCGATCATCAGTGAACGGAACATCGACTCGCCATAGCCGCCGCCGAACGGTCCGTCGGTCTTGATGCCTTCGAACATCGCCCGAGACCATCTGGCCGATGAACACGGCTTCGAAGTCCTTGGCCGCCTTCTCGGCCTGGGCCGCGGTCTTCGCCGCGCCCGTGAGCGCGGGCGTGCGGCTTCGGCGGCGCTCAGCGCGTTGGAGATACTCGAGATCGGCGGCACTCATCCGATCACCTCGATTTCGGCTTGCAGCGCGCCCGCGGCCTTGATCGCCTGCAGGATCGAGATCATGTCGCGCGGACCGACGCCCAGCGCGTTCAGTCCGTTGACGAGCACTTCCAGGCTCACGCCGTCTGCAGCACGATGATGAGCTGACGGCCCGTCTCTTCGTCGACTTCGATGTCGGTGCGCGGAACGACGACCGTCTCGCCTTGCATGCGCGAAGGGCTGCGGCTGGCTGACTTGCGGCGTCTCGGTGACGCGGATGGTCAGATTGCCCTGCGCGATGGCGACGGTGGAGATGCGCACATCGGAGCCCATCACGATCACGCCGGACTGTTCGTCGATCACGACCTTGGCCGGCAGATCGGGCTCGACCTTCAGCTGCTCGATCTCGGTCAGAAGCGCCACGATGTTGCCGGGATAGCTCGCCGGCCGGACCAGGTGCACGGTCGCGGGATCGCTCGCGGAGGCCGCCGGCTCGCCGATGAAACGGTTGATCGCCTGCGCGATGCGCTTGGCGGTGGTGAAATCGGGATTGCGCAGCGACAGCCGCAGCGAGGGCGCGTCCGCGAGCTTGAAGCTGACTTCGCTTTTCGATCGTGCCGCCATTCGAGATGCGGCCCGAGGTCGGCACGCCGCGGCTGACCGAGGCGCCCTGCGCCCTGCGCGCGAGAAGCCGCCGACCGCCAGCGGTCCCTGGGCCAGCGCATAGACTTCGCCGTCCGCCGCGAGCAGCGGGGTGACCAGCAACGTGCCGCCCTGCAGGCTCTTGGCATCGCCCATCGCCGAGACGGTGACGTCGACCTTGCTGCCCTGGGCCGCAAACGGCGGCAGGTTGGCGGTGACCATCACCGCGGCGATATCCTTGGTGTTGACGTTGGCGCCGCGCGTGTTGACGCCCAGCCGCTCCAGGATCGTCTGCAGCGCCTGCCGGGTGAACGGCGAGTTCTGGAGCGTGTCGCCGGTGCCGTTCAGGCCGGCCACGAGGCCGTAGCCGATCAGCATGTTGTCCCGGACGCCCTCGATGTCGGCCAGGTCCTTGATCCGCGAGAAGGCGTAGGCGTTGAGCGGCGCGAGCGACAGCGCAACGGCGAGACCGAGCCGGCACATCAGGCGGGTGGGGGAGGCGATCATGGCATCTCCGGAGTTCTTCCGCGCATCCGTCTTGCCAGTTCCATGCCGCGCCAAGCCTCCATGAAAACATCATTAATTCAATGGCTTATACATGAGAGCGCGTCGGCCGTCCTGGGTAAGCTTTGCCGGCCCAGACCGCGTCTTCGCCCGGCAAATTCCCCCTCTCTAGCGGCGCCCTCGGTGGCGCGATATCTCAACTCAGTGGCCGAAGCGCGCATGGACAGCCCTGCCGCAAGTCCCTACCTTTCTTGATGATTCAAAGCTTTGGATTGCGTTTGCGATGAATCTTGCTGAGCCCACCCTCGCGGCACGCGGCCGCGGCGGCGTCAAAGACCCGCTGTGCTGTGCATTCTCGACGGCTGGGGCTGGCGTCCCGAGACGCCGCGACAACGCCATCCTGGCCGCGAAGACCCCCAATTTCGACCGCATGATGCGGGAGTGCCCGCACGCGCTTCTCGCGACCTCGGGGCGGAATGTCGGGCTGCCCGACGGCCAGATGGGCAATTCCGAGGTCGGCCACACCAATATCGGCGCCGGCCGGCTCGTGATGCAGGACCTCCCGCGCATCGACGAGGCGGTCGCAACCGGCACCATCGCCGAGCGGCCCGAGCTCCGCGCGCTGATCGCGGAGGCAAAGCGGGCGGCGGCGCGGTCCACCTGATGGGCCTGATCTCGCCGGGCGGCGTGCATTCGCATCAGACCCACATCGCCGCTCTTGCCCGCATCCTCGATGGCGCCGGTCTCGACCGTTCATATCCACGCGTTTCTCGACGGCCGCGACACGCCGCCGCAAAGCGCGCCTGGCTTCGTCGCCGATTTCGAGCGCAGCATCGCGGGCTTGCGCAGAGCGCGGATCGCCACCGTGTCCGGGCGCTACTACGCGATGGACCGCGACAAGCGCTGGGACCGGGTGGCGAAAGCCTATGCCGCGATCGTCGACGCCCAAGGCGCCGCGGTTTCCCGACGCCGAAATCGGCCATCGCGAAATCCTATGAGGCCGGCGTGACGGACGAGTTCGTCATCCCTTGCGTGATCGGCGACTATGCCGGCGTGCGCGACGGGGATGCGCTGCTGTTCGCCAATTTCCGCCCCGACCGGGCGCGGGAGATTTCGACCGCGCTGCTCGATCGCCAAATTCGACGGGTTTCCCCGCCCGCGCGTGCCGAAATTCTCGGCCGCTGCCGGCCTGACCGAATATTCCGAGCCGCTGAAGAAATTCATGACCGCGCTGTTTCCGCCCGAGGAAATCACGGGCACACTGGGCGAACTGTTCGCCGAGCGCGGGTTGAAGCAATTGCGCATCGCCGAGACGGAAAAATATCCGCACGTCACCTTCTTCATGAACGGCGGGCGCGAGACGCAATTCGCCGGCGAGGACCGCATCCTCATCCCGAGCCCCAAGGTCGCGACCTACGATCTGAAGCCGGACATGTCCGCCTTCGAGGTCACGGACAAGCTCGTCGAAGCCATCGGTTCGGGCAAATACGACCTCATCATCGTCAACTACGCCAATCCCGACATGGTCGGGCATACCGGCGTGATGAAGGCCGCCGATCGAAGCGGTCGAAACGATCGACGAGTGCCTGGGCCGTGTGCGCGAGGCCGTCGAAAGCGCCGGCGGTTTACTTCTCATTACCGCCGATCACGGCAATATCGAGCTGATGCGGGATCAGGAAACCGGCGAGCCGCACACCGCGCACACGCTTCTCGATGTGCCGATCATCGCGGTGAATGCGGATGCGCATATCCGGCTCCACAATGGCAGGCTCGCCGACGTGACGCCCACGCTGCTCGATCTGCTCGGCATGGAGAAGCCGCCGCAGATGACGGGACATTCGCTGGTCGAACACGGAATTGCAGGCGACGGAGATCGGACGGTGAAGCGAAGAGGAGCCCTTGTCGTTTCGCTCCTCTGCGTTGTGTCGTCCGCCGCCTTTGCGCGCAAGCGAAGGCGGCACGCTCGCCGATCGCTATCAGCGCGCGCTTCGCGAGCTCGAAGCCAATCGCCTGAACGAAAGCCAGACGAAAGCCGAGCGCGATCGCCTGGCGAGCGAAGCGCAGAACCTGCAGGCGCGCCTGATCGCCAACGCGGCCAAGGTGCAGGAGCTCGAAACGGCCTATGACACGACGCAGTCCGAGCTCGCGACCCTGACCGCAAAAGAGCGCGTGCTCGCTTGCCGACCTCGAACGCGATCGCGATCGCGTCGCCCACCTGCTTGCGGTCTTGCAGCGGCTCTATGTCGGACCGGCCCCCGGCGCTGGCGCTCAGACCCGACAATTCGCTCGCCGCCGCGCGCGGAACGATGCAGCTCGGCGTCATGCTACCGCCCGTCTATGAGCAGGTCGCCGAGCTCGATCGGAGCCTGAAAACGCTCACCGCCACGCAAGCGGCCCTCAAGACGAAGGCCGACGACGCCCAGCGCGAGGCGGCCGAGTTAACCAGTTCCCGTGCAGAATTGGACAAGCTGCTGCAATTGCGCAACAGCGAGACAGTCGCAGCCGACGCCAGGCTTTCCGAGGTCCGCGCCGTCACCGAGACGGTCGCGCGCCAGACCCAGAACCTCAAAACGCTGATCGACCGGATCGCCACGCTTCGCGTCGAGCACCGGCTCGAGCCGTGGAATGACCGTGGTCAGCGCACGAAATTCGGGCGCCGGAACGCTCCAGCGGGGCTCGCTTCGGGTGCCTGTTGTGGGCACGGCCGAGCCCGGCGATCCCGCAGGTCCGGGGCTCACCCCTGGCGTCAACGGGCCACAAGGATTATGGTTTTCCGCACGTGGCTTAGCCCAAGCTGTAGCGCCTGGGGATAGCGAAGTTGTGTTTGCGGGCTCTTACCAAAATTTGGGACTAGTCTTGATATTGGAAATGCTTGGCGGCTACCATTTGACCCTAGCGGGACTAGGCCGGATCGACGTCCATATTGGCGATCTCGTGTTGGCCGGGGAGCCCGTGGGGGTTCTACCAAGTGGTAACGCAGCTCGACTTTATCTGGAGCTGAGACGTAACGGTCAGACTGTTGACCCGGCGCCGTGGATGAGCGCCGAACTTAGAAAGGCAAACGGAACATGAAAAAGTTCGCATTCGCCGGCATGGGCGTAGCGGTTGGATTTGTCGGTGCACTGGCTCTGTTCCCGGCGGCGCACGGCGCGCCGAGCGTCTTGTCCGCGTATCGCGAACTCGATCTGTTCGGTGATGCCTTCGAACGCGTGCGTGCGAACTATGTGCGCGAAGTCGAAGACTCGGAGCTCATCAACTCCGCCATCAACGGCATGGTCTCCTCGCTCGATCCGCACTCGAGCTACATGGACCCGAAAGAATTCTCCGACATGCAGGTGCAGACGCGCGGAGAGTTCGGCGGCCTCGGTCTCGAAGTCACGCAGGAAGACGGCCTCGTGAAGGTCGTCACGCCGATCGACGACACGCCGGCTTCACGCGCCGGTCTCAAGACGGGCGACTTCATCTCCGCGATCGACGGCATCAGCATCCAGGGCATGCCGCTCAACGAAGCGGTGTCGCGGATGCGCGGACCTGAGAACTCGAAGGTCACGCTCACCATCCTGCGCGCCGGCGAGAAGCGTCCGATGGAAGTCACGCTGACCCGCGCGGTCATCCGCGTCGAGAGCGTGAAGTTCGAGCGCAAGGGCGACATCGGCTACATCCGCATCTCCTCGTTCAGCGAGAAGACGGATGCCGGCGTGAAGCGCGCCGTCGCCGAGCTCAAGAAGACGATCGGCCCGGGATTGATCCGCGGCTACGTGATCGACCTGCGCAACGATCCGGGCGGCTTGCTCGATCAGGCGATCGCGGTCACCGACAACTTCCTCCCCGGTGGCGAAGTGGTGTCGACACGCGGCCGTCGCGCCGACGACACGCAGCGCTACAACGCACGTCAAGGCGACATCGCCGACGGCAAGCCGATCGTCGTGCTGATCAACGAAGGTTCGGCATCGGCCTCCGAAATCGTGGCCGGCGCTCTGCAGGACCACAAGCGCGCGACGATCGTCGGCGTGACCTCGTTCGGCAAGGGATCGGTGCAGACCATCATTCCGCTGGGCGGACAGCGCGGCGGTGCGCTCCGTCTGACGACGGCGCAGTACTACACCCCGTCCGGCCGCTCGATCCAGGCCACCGGTATCCGCCCGACATCGCGGTGTCGAACCTGACCGAGAAGGCGCAGGCCGAGGCGGATCAGTTCACGTCGCGCAGCGAAGCGACGCTGGCTGGCCATCTCGATACCGAAGGCGCGCAGCGCAACACCAAGATGCCGACGATCCGTCCGGAAGAGGGCAAGAAGTACGACGACTTCCAGCTCTCCTACGCGCTTGATCGTCTCGACGGCAAGATCGTGTCGGCCGGCCCGACGCAGCGGCAGGCGGCGGCTCCCGCTCCTGCGGCGGCGCCAGCTGCCCGCTAACGCGACCTGAAGTTTCAGACATGCCCTTACCCCCGGACCTCGGTCCGGGGGTAAGTTTTTTCGGGGCCACCCATTAACGTGAACCTAACCGGCATGGGCACAATTTGGGCCCATGGTGGCCAAAGACACATCGGAACGCGCTGAGGCGGCGCCCGAAGGCGGACCCGTCGTCCCCTTCACTTCGGCGTCCGTTGATGACCTTCGGCGTCGGGGTCGCCGTTCTCGTTGGCCTCATCGGGCTCCGTGGTGATCGGCTCGGAATTCCTCGGCCCCGGGCGCGACCATTCGACGAGCATCACTCTCGCCCTCGAACCCGCCGCGTTGGCCGAGACGCAGCACGCCGCTCCGCAGTTCTCGCTGATCGAGCCGCGGTCGCCCGGCGGTCATCTCGTCGCCGATCCGGCTCTGGTCGAGGATTCGCCCTTCGGTCCGCTTCCCGTCGTCGCCGCGGACGGACGTTCGCCGATGACGGCCTATGCACGTCCATTCGACGCCAAGGACAAGCGGCCGCGGATCGCGGTTGTCGTCGGCGGTCTCAACGTCAGCGTCACCAACACCAAGCTCGCGCTGGCGCGCTTGCCCGGGCCCGTCACGCTCGCCTTCGCGCCGTTTGCGTCCGATGCGCAAGCCTCGGTCGATGCTGCGCGCGAGGCCGGTCACGAGGTGCTGCTCGAAGTGCCGATGGAGCCGTTCGATTTTCCCGAGAGCGATCCCGGCGCGCACGCGCTGATGGTTGCTGCAAGCGGCGACGAAAACATCCGGCGCCTCAACTGGTCGCTGTCGCGCTTTACCGGCTATGTCGGAATCACCAATCTCCTGGGCGCTCGCTTCATGAGCGAACAGTCCACGATCGAACCGGTGCTCAAGGAGACCGCGCGCCGCGGATTGATCTTCTTCGACAACGGCACGAGCCGAAGCTCGCTCGCGCTCACGGCGGCGCGCCATGCCGGCGGATCGATCGCGACCGGAATGCTCGTTCTCGACGAGGTGCAGAGCCGCGAGAGCGTGGACAAGAAGCTCGCCGAGCTCGAGACGGAAGCGCGCCGGAGCGGATCCGCCATCGGCGTGGCCTCGGCCTTTCCGGTGAGCATCGCGCGCATCGCGACGTGGGCCGAAGGCGCCGAGACGCGCGGTTTCGCGCTGGTTCCGATATCCACGCTCGCCACAAAGCCTGTCGCCGTTTCGTCGCCCGCGCCTGCCGCGCGTCCGGCGAGTTCCGCGCCGCCGGCACTTCGCGCAGCCGCCCAACCCGCCGCCTCGCACGCCCCCGCGCATCACTAGCGCAAGCTTCCCTTGTGGCCGCGGCGCGTGCTTCACTCGCCGCGATGGCCCAACAGAAAATCAATCCCGCCGATCTTCCTTATCGTCCCTGCGTCGGTCTCATGGTGCTGAACCGCGAAGGCAAGATCTTTGTCGGCAAGCGTGTCGATCAGACCATCGAGAGCTGGCAGATGCCGCAGGGCGGAATCGACGAAGGCGAAGAACCGCGACAGACGGCGCTGCGCGAGCTCTCGGAAGAGATCGGCACGACCAAGGTCGAGTTCCTCCGCGAGCACCCCGATTGGCTGCTTTACGACCTGCCGCCGCAGCTCATCGGCATCGCCTGGCAGGGCCGCTACCGCGGCCAGAAGCTGAAATGGTTCGCGGTGCGGTTTTTCGGAACCGATGACGACATCAATCTGAAAACCGAGCACCAGGAATTCTCGGATTGGAAATGGGCGGATATCGACGATCTGCTGCGCCTGATCGTCCCCTTCAAGCGCGAGACCTACGCGCAAGTGATCGCCGCCTTCTCCGATCTCGCAAAACCCGCCTGATCAGCACCTTGCGCCGAGAGCGTGGGGCGGGCTTACTATGAAGCGGCTGCTTGAGCCCCGTCCGCGGGCGACGCCAGAGCAAGGGGAACCGGCATGAAAATCATCGTCCTGGTCGTCCATATGTTCCTCTTCGGCGAGGTCGAAGAGGAAGCGACGTTCATCTATCCCACGATGGAAGAGTGCATGCGCGGGAAAGCCCAGAAGGAAGCGAGCTGATCGGCTTCCCGATCGAACGCGTCGAAGCCGCCTGCGAGGTGCAGGACAAGCAGACCGAAGCTCCGCCCACGGAATGCCTCCCGCTGGTCGTGAAGGTTTCCTGCCTGGAGCCGGAATAAGCGACGCCGCCGTTACTTCTTCGCTGACGCCGCTGTCCTGAGCGTTGCCCGCTGCGCCAGCGCACAGTCCTGCTGAACGTCGAAGATGCGCTGCTGCACCTCGCCGCCGACCACGAACGGATTGGGCTGTCCGGCGCCGCGCGTTTTCAGCGCCGCGATCTTTTCGAGCGCTCTGTCGAAATTGGGATGGTTGGCCATCTGCACGTCGACGTTCCGCGCTTTCGCGACGCCTGCGAACTTGCCGACCGAGCTCGAATAGGTCGTGAAGTTCTGCTCGGTGCGCTGGAAGTTGAAACCGATCCCGCCCCACAGCGCGCCGACATGCGTCCTGTTGCCTTCCTTCAGCGGAATGATCAGCGAGATCGCGCCCGGCGTGTGCGGCGGCGTCTCGACGATCTCGATCGACGTGTCGCCGAGCGTGAGCTTGTCGCCGTTCTTGACCGACATGCCGCGTCTCGGGATCGGGCCGCGATCGGGATTGGTAGAACGCTGCGCCGTGCTGAGGAAATTCCAATCCGTCTCGCTCATCACCAATTGGGCTTTGAGCTTGTCGGCCAGGTATTGCGCGCCGCCGTAATGATCGGCGTGGCCGTGCGTGATGATCACGTATTTCACCTGCATCGGATCGAGCCCGAGCTTGCGCAGGCCGCCCTCGATATAGGTCTCCGCTTCGCGCGCATTGTTCAGCGAGTCGATGACGATGATGCCTTGAGACGTCGTCACCGCCCACGCCGACACGCCCGCCACGCCGACGAAATAGAGATTGTCGAAGATCTTCGCGGGCTCGACCGTCGTCGCGGCCGGCGCCGCAGGCGTCGGCTGCATCGGGCACAATCTCAGCGCGGCTCGGACGTTCGGATCGTTGCCCGCGGTGCGCGTCGCCGTCGCGACATGGAAGTCGACGGTGTCGTAGACCATGAGCACGGCCCCCGATTGGCCCGCGGCGATGTCGGCATAGGTGGCCGCGCCAAGGCCGGCGGTGAGCGCCGCCGTCGCAAGAAGCAGAGTCCTCGTCCGGTTGCTCACGCTCATTCTCGTCCTCCCAGTTATTTTATGATGCCGCTCGGATCGGTTTGCTTTGGCTCGACCAGCGCGCGCGCGCGCGCCTGCGCGCATTGCGATGCGACCATCTGATAGCGCGCCACGGTATTCGGCCCGGTCACGAACGGATGCTTGTCCGGTGTGCGCGACTTCAGCGCTGCGATCTTGATCAGCGCATCGTCGAAGGCCGGATGGTTGGACAGCGGCACATCCACGCCCTTCTGCGCTTCGATCTGGGCAAAGCGGTCGGCCGATGCCGCATAGGTCGCGAAGTTCTCGTGATTGGGCTCGAAGTTGAACGCGGTGCCGCCCCACAATCCCGCCATGTGGCTCATCGCGCCGTCCTTGACCGGAAAGATCAGCGACAGCGTGCCCGGCGTGTGCGGCGGCGTGACATACATCTCGATCGACGTGTCGCCGAGCGTCAGCCGATCGCCGTCCTTGACCGCGCGTCCCCGTCTCGGGATCGGTCCGCGATCCGGGCGCGCTTGCGGCGCACGCGGTCCTTCGAGGAAAGCCCAGTCGGCTTCGCTCATCACCAGCTCGGCCTTGTACTTGTCGGCGAGATATTGCGCGCCGCCATAATGGTCGCCGTGGCCGTGCGTGATGACGATGTGTTTGATCTGCGCCGGATCGAGCCCGAGCTTGGCGCATCCCGCCCTCGATGAAGGTCTGCGCTTCCATCGGGTTGTCGAGCGTATCGATCAGGATGATCCCCTGCGACGTCGTCAGCGCCCAGGCCGACACGCTCTTCATGCCGAGGTAGTAGAGATTGTCGAACACCTTCGCCGGCGGCGCGCGATCGTCGGCCGGTCGCGGCGTCCCGCCGGGCTCGCGCGGCAGGCACAGCGTCAGCATGCCCCACAGATCGAGCCCCGCCGCCAGCGTGGCGGCCTGGATATGCGCTTCCAGGGTATCGGGAACGGCCATCGTCGTCGGATCGATGGGGGCAGGCTTGACGGGGGGCGGAGTTGCTGGCGTCGGAGTCCGGGCTGCGCCGGCCTTCACGTCCGCGACGTACGCCATACCCAAACCTGCCGCGAGCACCGCCGACAGCATGGCTCGAGCCTTGGCTTGCCTCCGCATGTCCCTTGCGTTCCCCGGGCGTTCAGTGCACGCCGAGGCTACTCGATAGCGCCGATGCAATCCAGGATGGGGGTCAGTTGGCGGGGGCCGAAGGGGCAGGAGCGCCCTGCTTCTTCATGTCGGCCATGAAGGCCTGCAGCGTATCGACGGCGGCGATGCTCTTGGCGAGGTCCTGGAAGGCGACGCCCTGCTGGTCGATCCGCCCGGTCACCACCGAAAAGGCCGATGGCGTCGGGGCTGTCCTTCATCTTGGCCTCGAAACGCGTGCGCAGCCGTTGAAGCGCGGCATCGTCGCCGGCCAGCGAATAGGCGACCGCGGCGCGCATGACCTGGGCGCGTTCCTCGGCCGAGAGCGGCCCGCCCGCGTTCGCGCGATCGCTGACCATTTCCTCGTGCTTCGCGCGCCTGCGACGGCGCAGTTGCCGGATTCCCAGTAGATGTCGGCCCGAAGCCGTCTGGCCTCCGGTGACGCGTCGTCGGCAAGCAGCGCGAGCGCGGCGTCGAATTGCTTGAGACCGGCGAGCGCACGCGCCTCCAGAGCCGGCGCCGCTGATTGATGTCGTCGGGAAGCCGCGTCAGGCGCGTGTCGTTGATGGTCTGCAGCGCCTCCTTCGGCTTGCTGTCGAGCAGATAGATCGTCGCGAGCTGGGTCGCGACGACCGAGCGTCGCGACGCCGTCGAGCCGCTTATAGACCTGATGATCCAGAAGCTGCTCGGCGGGCGCCAACAGATCGATCGCCACCAGCCGTTCGGTCAGGCGCCGGATCATCTCGTCGCCGTCGCGTCCGATCGGGGTCAGCTCGATGAAATCGTAGAACAGGGCGAGCGCCTGGACGGGCGGCATGGCCTCGGTCTTGCCCGTCGAGGAACAGATTGCTGAACGCGCTCCGCATGTCGTTCTGCGCGTCGCGCGCGAGCTCCGCGCCGGGGAAATTGACCGCGGCCACACGCAGCACGTCGAGTCCCTCGCGCCAGCGTTCTTCGGCAAAATAGAGCGCGCCGAGCTTGCGCAGGGTCTTGAGCTCGAGATCGTCGCCGCGCCAGCGATAGCGCAGTTTCTCCAGGTCTCGATCGCGTCGGCCGACGGAAGCTTTTTCGTACCGAGCTCGGTCTCGACGCGCGCGAACGACGCCTTCGCCGCGACCGGGAGGAACATCCGACTGCTCCAGTTCGCGCAAGCGTGCGACCGCTTCGTTCGCGTGGCCTTGCGCGCCCAGCAACTGCGCCTGCAACAGCTCGGCTTCGGCCGTTTCGCGCGGTCCGAGCACGGGCGCGAGCTGATCCAGCGCGTCGTGCGCGCTCGCGACATCGCCTTGCGCGATGCCGGTTTCGGCGCGCGCGAGCCGCGCGCGGGTCTGCCACAGCGGCGGATAGCGACGGAGAACGCTCTCCGACGCCAGGAGATCGCGCCGCGCATCGCCGAACTCGCCGAGCTTTGCCGCCGCCATGCCGCGCCACAGCGCGGCGTGCGGATCGGCGCCGAGCGAGGCCGTCGACAGCGTCAGCCGCGCGTCGCCATGGCGGCCCATCATGTATTGCGCCGCGCCCTTCATCACCTGAAGCGCGGTGTCGCTCTCGAGCCGCTCATCGTCGGACTGGATCAGGTGGATTTCGCCCAGCGCTTCGGGCGCGAGCTCGTTCGCGAGCAGATAGCGCGCAAGCTGGAGCGCGCGCCCGCGTGCTCTCGCTTTCCGGCAGGCGTGCCACCGCGGCTCTCAAGGCCTTGACGGTATCGAGCACAGTCGCTGCCCGGCTGGTTCCATTGCGCGAAGTCGAGGAACGACGGGTCTTCGCCGCTATCCGCCACTTGCACGGTGGGCTCGGCGGCCGCGCCAGAGCCGGGAGAGAGTGCGAGGCCTTGCGGACGCGAGAAGCGCACCGTCTCCTCGCGCACCGCTCGCCTGGACATCGTCCGCATACGGAATGACGGCAATGCCCGATGCGCTCGGCAGGATCATCAGTTCGACGAAGCGCTTGGGCGTCAGCGTGCCCCTGCCGGGAAGCGCCGGCACGACCAGGATGCGGTCGCCCGCTTCGGTATCGTCGAGCGTGAGCACGCGGCTTGCGCCGGAGAGCGAGGCGGTCAGCGCCATCTGGCTCTCGGCGCCCTGCCTCGTGAATGCGATGGGCGAGGGCGGGGTGGCATTGCCGGTGGAGAGCGTGACCATCAGCGCCGATCTCGCTGTCGGACACGCTCGGCAGATGCGGGGTTCGGAAGACGAGACGCAGAACCGCGGCGCCGGAACTCTCAGTCGCATCCGCTTTCACCAGCATTCCGGCCAAGGGCGCGAGCAGTGTCGCGGCATCGAGCGGCCGGATGACCGTCGAGGACGATCCACAGCGTGTCCCCGCGCGAGAAGACGGCCGCGGCATGACCATGCGCGCCGGGAAACTTGAGGATCGCGCCATCGCGGGCAAGCGATGCGCTCGGCGCGGGTGCTACGGCGGGGGTCTCTGGCGCGGCCTTGGCGGTTGCCGCATTCGGACGCGGCGCGGGTGCGGCAGCAGCAGGCGGCGATGCGCCAGGCGCCGATGCAACGCTGCCCCTGAGCGGACTATCCTTTTGCGTAGCGGGCGGCGCTGCTTGGGGCGCACGGCCCTTTTCCGTCTGCAACGCAACGGCCGCCGCATCGCTCTGCGGCGCCAGCACGTCGATCTCGACCTTGAACCCGTCCTTGCGATCTTGGAACGCGGACTCGGCATCGGTCTCGATGTCGACGACCGTCGCTTCGCCGTCCAGCCGCGACGTGGCGCTCTTCACCCACGCGGCGGGCCGGCTTTCGAGCATCGAGAAATCCAGCCGTGCCGCTGTCTCGAAGCGGATGCTGATCCGGCCCTGTCCGGGACGCGTCGTGTAGCGAACGGCGCGCGGCCAGTCGAAGGTCACGCGCGTGAAATTCTCGAACTCGCCGACACGCACCGGAATGACCGGCAGTTTGTTGACGTCGAGCGCTTGCTTGCGCGGCGGGGCTGCGGCGACTCGCGGCAGGTCCGGCGACAGCGCCGCTGAAATTCTTCGGCACGAGGTCGACGGCCGTCCGATTGCCCTGCGTCGACAAATGCAGGTCCAACGGGTCCCTCAGCGCAAAGCGATAGGTGAGGCCGTCCTCGGTCCTGCCGCGCGACGCTGACATAGCGGTCGAGGTTGTCGATCAGCGCTTCGATCGTCGTATCGACCGGGCGCTTGAGCTCGATCGTGAGCACGCCGTCGGCGATCGCGGCTTCGACCGGCGCCGGCTCCTCGAACGTGAAGAGGATGCGGGCGTAGCCGGCCTTGGTGTCGACGGCGACTCTATCGCCCGATGGCTGGCCGAACGCGATCGGCGGCAACGCCGCCATCGCTGCGCAAAGCGCGATGCGAAAGAGTGTGCGGGTGCGGCTTCGCATCGCGCGCTCAGGGCCTCGGGCTGCCGTCGGTGCAGCCGCGGGCGGTGCAGCGCTTGCAGCCGCTGCGGCGGCTGGCGCGCGGTAGCGGGTGGCGAGCTCGACGGTGAGTTTCTGGGCGACCTCGGCCGGAAGGGCCGCGAGAATGCCGGCCATCGTGTCGGGCTTCATGCGGCCGGCGACATTGATGCGCACGTCGTCGTCCAGCGAGGCGAAGATGCGTGCGGCATCGCGCGGCTTCATCGCCGCATAGACGCGGACAAGACCGTCGAGCTGCTGTGTTTCGCGTTGCTCGCGCTGACCCATCAGCGCCTCGATCTGGGCCTGAAGGGCCTTGAGCTGCGTGATCTTCTCGTCCACGCGCTTCTCGGCCGCCGCGATCACGTTCGCCTTGAGATCGAGTTCGCGCTGACGGTCATCGAGCGCGCCGCGGCGTCCGGCGAGGCTCGTCAGCACGTCCATCTCGGCCTGGCTGACGCCCGAGTCGGCCGAAGCGGCTGCCGCCGGAGCGGCAGCTTGCGGCGTTTGATTGGCGGGCACAGGCGGCCGGTTCGCGGGCATCGGCAGCGCGGAATTGATCGCCGCCAGCGGATCGGCGGCAGGCGCAGGCGCCGTCGGAGCAGGCGAAGACTGCGGTGCTGGGGCAGGCGGCGTCGCTGGCTGCGCCGCCGCTTTCTGCGCGGGCGCTGGTGCGGTGGCCGCGCTCGCTTCGAAGGCGAGGCCGCCCGCTTTCAGGCACAGCAGGATCGCGGCGACACCGGCGACGGCCGGAAGCAGCCGCACGTCATTGCGCGTCGGCGTATTGCGTTTGGCGGAGGGTTTCATGGTCGAGCCTTTCAGCGCACGGCGCGGAGCGTTTCGGCGCGTGTGGGCGCGTTCCATTTCTGGGCGCCTTCCATGCGGGTGGCGATGCGTTCGCACGCAGCCGGTCAAGAGCGACAGCTCGTCGACAAGCGCGCGCGCGGAGGTGACCTTGCCGCCCAGCGTCTTGTCGGCTTCGGCGGCGGCGGCGCGCAGTTTGGCGACGCTTGCGCCCGCACTGATCACGGCGGCGTTGAGCGCATGCACGGTTCCGTTGAGGCTCTCCTGGTCCGTGCGCAGCCGCTTGAGCCGGCGATCGAGGCTGAAGCAGCAGATCAGCGTCGCGGCCAGCAGCGCGGCCAAGCGTCATCTCGATGATCATGGAAATCGGAAGATCGAAATTCATGACGGCCTCTATAACTTCGATACGTCGGTGCGCTTGACGGCGCCTTCGACGCGCACGGCCACCGAATTGCCCATGCGGCCCATGCGGCCCCTGAGCAGCGGAACGCCGCCGCAGCGCAATTCGATCGGCGAATCCGGGCTCGCGCTGAGCATGATGGTCTGCCCGACCTGCAGGTTCATGATGACGGTTCAGCGGCAGGCGCTGTTCGTCGAGGATCGCGTCGATGTCGACACGCGTGGCCCACAGTTCGGTCGCCAGATGGCTTTCCCAGATCGAGTCGCGGCCGAATTTTTCGCCCATGAACTGCTGCAGCAGCAGCTTGCGGATCGGTTCCAGCGTCGCGTAGGGCAGCATCATCTCGAGCCGCCCGCCGCGATCTTCCATGTCGATGCGCAGCTTCACCAGGATCGCCGCATTGGCGGGCCGCGAGATGGCGGCAAAGCGCGGATTCGTCTCCAGGCGGTCCAGCGTGAAGGTCACCGGCGTCAGCGGCTCGAAGGCTTGACGCAAATCGCCCAGGATCACTTCGACCATGCGCTGCACGAGCGTGCGCTCGATCGTCGTGTAGGGGCGTCCTTCGATGCGCATCGCCGCGGTGCCGCGGCGTCCGCCCAGAAGCACGTCGACGATCGAATAGATCAGGTTGGAATCGACCGTGAAGAGGCCGTAATTGCCGAGCTCCTCGGCGTGGCAGACCGCGAGGATCGCCGGCAGCGGGATCGAATTGAGATAGTCGCCGAAGCGGATCGACGTGATGTTGTCGAGGCTCACTTCGACGTTGTCGGAGGTGAAATTGCGCAGCGATGTCGTCATCAGCCGGACGAGCCGGTCGAAGACGATCTCCAGCATCGGCAGGCGTTCGTAGGACACCAGCGCCGAATTGATGATGGCGCGTATGCCCGTCTTTTCCTGGATCTCGCTTTCCGCGTCGTTGAGCCCCATGAGCGCACGGATATCGTCGTCCGACTTGTCGTCGGCGGGGCTTGCTTGCTCGGCTTTCTGTTCGACGGCGGCCATTACTGCACGATCATTTCTTTGAGCAGCACATCGCGCACGGGCGTCGGCGCGGCCGCGAGGTTGACCCGGCGCAGCAGCTCTTCCTTCAGGCGCATCACGCCCATCGAGCCGCGCACGTCATCGACGCGGAGCTCGCGCAGATAGGTCTGGAATTGGTCGACGACGCGCGGCATCACCGGCTCGATCGGCCGCGCGCGCCTCGGGGCCGTCGAGCTCGAGCGAGACCGCAAGCTTGAGATAGGCCGGCGTGGAATCGGCGCTCTGGATGTTCACGACGATGTCGGGAACGTCGAAGAATGCCGCGTGCTCGGGCGGAAGCTCATGGACGGCGCGCCGTGGCCGCCGCCTGTCGGCCGTGGCCGCTTCGCCGTGCTCCTCGGCGGGCGCGCCTCCGAGGAAATAATACGCACCGCCGCCGCCGCCCAGGACGACCAGAAGCCCGCCCAAGACGATCAGCTTCTGCATCAACGGCAGCTTCAGGACCGCAAGCGGGTTGAGCATCCCGAGAAGGCCGAGGAATGCTGCCGACGAGCGACTTCTTGGGCGGCGCGGCCTCTTTGCCGTCGGCGCTCTCTTCTTCCCCCGCCGGCGGCGCTGCCGGGCTTGGGTTTCGTGGCCATGAGCCCTCGCAAACACCTGGAAATCTCGGGTCGAAATTAGGCTCTGATGGTTAAAGACAGGTTTGGAGACAGGAAAAAATTGCCGCCTTCGGCCGCTCCTGTGCCCGGCGAGCCTTGCCGGGAGCGCGCGGACTACGGCGGCAAACCCGGCCAATCCCTGGATTTGCGTGGATGGCATAGGCCCTGCACTTCGAGCGCCTGAAGCACATGGCTCCAGAAGGGGGCGCTCGTGGAAAACACATTTCTGGTCGGTCTCTCGCAGCAGGTCGCCTCGCATCGCTCGATGGAGGTGATCGCGAACAATCTCGCGAACCTGTCGACGCCGGCCTTCAAGCAAGAGACGGTCGCGTTCGAAGAGTACCTGATGAACGTGCCGGCGACCGAAGCCGAAGGGGGCGGCACGATCCCCGTCGCCTTCGTGCTCGACCGCGGCGTCGTGCGCGATCTCACGGGCGGCCGCCTCGAGCAAACCAACGGCGTGCTCGATTTCGCGCTCGAAGGGCCCGGCTATTTCGTCGTCGATACGCCGGAAGGCGAACGCTACACGCGCAACGGCCATTTCCAGTTGGACAATCAGGGCCGTGTCGTCACCGACGACGGCTATGTCGTCCAGAGCGACGGCGGCGCGATCGCGCTCCAGCAGCAGGACAGCGACATCCGGAGTCGGCCCCGACGGCACGATCAGTATCCGCAACCAGGTCGGTGCGTCGGTCCAGCTTCTCGGCAAGATGCGCATCGTCACCTTCGCCGACGAGCGCCTGTTGCAGAAGGCGGGCAGGAGCCTTTTTGACGCCGCGGGCCAAGCGGCGACGCCGGCCGCGGCCGAGACGCGCGTCCATCAGGGCGTGATCGAGAAATCCAATGTCGAGCCCGTCGATCGAGATCACGAAGATGATCGACGTGCTGCGCGCCTATCAGGCGACCACCGAGATGACCAAGGCAAAGCGAAGAAATGTACAGGCGGGCGATCGAGCAACTCGGCACCGTCCCGCAAGCCTAAAGGAGCTGACCCATGCGAGCACTGAGCATCGCGGCCACCGGTATGCTGGCACAGCAGACCAACGTCGAAGTCATCGCGAACAATCTCGCGAACATGAACACGACCGCCTTCAAGGCGCAGCGCGCCGAGTTCCAGGATCTGCTCTACGAGAACATCGAGCGTCCGGGCGCGGCGACCGCGGACACCGGCTCGGTGCTGCCCTCCGGCATCCAGATCGGCGTCGGCGTGCGCACGGCGGCGACCTATCGCTTGACCTCGCAGGGCAATCTCGCGACCGACCGGAAATCCCTACGACCTTGCGATCAACGGCAAGGGCTATTTCCACGTCATGATGCCGGACAGCACGGACGCGTACACGCGCGCCGGTGCGTTCTCGCTGTCGCCCGACGGCCAGATCGTCACCGCGAAGGGCTATGTCGTGGTTCCCGGCATCGCCATTCCGCAGGACGCGCTCTCGGTCACGATCAACGCGGTCGGCCAGGTGCAGGCGCTTGTCGCCGGCTCGGGCGCGCCGCAGATCCTGGGCCAGCTCGAGCTCGCGCGCTTCCCCAACGACTCCGGCTTGCAGGCCATCGGCGACAATCTCTTCACCGAGATCGCCCGCATCGGGCGCCGTGCTGACCGGGCTTCCCGGTGCGCCCGGCTTCGGCACGCTCCAGCAGGGCTATCTCGAAACCTCGAACGTGAACGCGGTCCAGGAGATCACCGATCTCATCACCGCCCAGCGCGCCTACGAAATGAACTCCAAGATCATCTCGGCGGCCGACGAGATGCTGCAAATCTCCTCTCAGATGAGCTGAACCATGACCCTCCGATTCCTGCTTGTCTTTGCCTTCTCCGTGCTCGCCTTCAGCGCCTTTGCCGCCGACGGCAACACCGAAGTCGACGTCGCGGTGCTCAGGAGCGATGTCGCGCGTGGCGAGGTCATCGCCGAGGCGGACGTCGAGTACAAAGCCATCCCGCAGATGCGCGCCAATGCGAGCATCGTCCGCGCGATCACCGATGTCGCCGGAATGGAAGCACGCCGCGCGCTCAAAGCGGGCGAGCTGATCCGCACGAACGATCTGAAGCGTCCCGACGCTGGTCGCCAAAGGGTCCACCGTGACGATGCTGTTCGAAGCGCCCGGCATGCGCTTGTCCGCGGTCGGGCGCGCGCTTGCCGAAGGTGCGGAAGGCGACACGATCACGATCCTCAATCCGACGTCGTACCGGAAAGTGGAAGCCGTGGTGATCAAGGCCGGAACCGTGCGAGTGGGCACGCTCGATTCCCACGCGGCATCCGCCCCATCTGAAAAACCAGCCGAGAAATTGGCCGCGCGCCGGCCGTGATGATTCAGGAGCTATCCCGATGTTGCGTTCGCTCACCCGCCTCGCCTTGATGGTCTGCACGTCCGTGGTGTTCGCGGCCTGTGCCGGCACGCTCGACAGGATCACTCAGATCGGTCAGGCCCCGCCGCTCAGTCCGATCGCGGTGCCGCCGAACATGGCCGCCGGCGCTCCGGTTTACGTCCCGCAGCCGCAGCCGCTTCCCGATCCGCGCGGCGTCAACTCGCTGTGGCGTCCAGGCTCGCGCAGCTTCTTCCGCGATCCGCGCGCGGCCAAGATCGGCGACATTCTCACCGTGAGCATCGACATCGGCGATCAGGCGAAGATCGCCAACACCACCAGCCGGTCCACGTCGGCATCGGAAAATGCCGGCGTGCCGAATTTCCTCGGCTTGGAAAGCCTGCTGCCCGGCGTCTTGCCCGATGAGGTCGATCCCCTCGAGCCTCGTCGATCTCAGCTCGGATTCGTCGTCCACCGGCACCGGTTCGGTCGACCGTTCGGAGACGATCAATCTGACGGTCGCCGCCGTCGTCGTGCAGGTGATGCCCAACGGCAATCTCGTGATCCAGGGTCAGCAGGAAGTGCGCGTGAACAACGAAGTGCGCGTGCTCCTCGTGTCGGGCGTCGCACGGCCGGAAGACATCGCGAGCAACAACACGATCCGCCACACCCAGATCGCCGAAGCGCGCATCTCGTATGGCGGCCGCGGACAGATCACCGATGTCCAGCAGCCCCGCTACGGACAGCAGTTCTTCGACATCATCTGGCCGTTCTGAGGGGGGCGAATAGTCGGATGGCGAGTGGCGAATGCATTCGCCATCGCATCGCCATTCGCCTGTTCTAGTCGTCCCGGTACACGCGCTCGCGGCGTTCGTGGCGCTCCTGCGCCTCGACCGAGAGGGTGGCGATGGGACGCGCGTCGAGCCGCCTCAGCGCGATCGGTTCGCCGGTCTCTTCGCAGAAGCCGTACGAGCCGTCTTCCAGACGTCTTAGGGCGGCATCAATCTTAGCGATCAGTTTGCGCTGCCGGTCGCGCGTCCTCAGCTCCAGCTGGCGTTCGGCCTCGGTACGTCGCGCGATCCGCGAGATCGGCGTTCGGCGTCGGCTCGGTCTGCAAATTCTGAATGGTCTCACGGCTCTCGCGCAGGATGTCCTCTTTCCAGGACACCAGCTTGCGCCGGAAATACTCGCGCTGCCGTTCGTTCATGAACGGCTCATCGTCCGAAGGCCTGTAGCCATTCGGCAGGTCGGTCGCCATGCACGCTCCTTGGGTGAGACGCTGCCCCGCGGCGGCCGGGTTATAGCTGCGTCGCGGCCCCCGGGCAAATGGAAAGCGAGGGAACCCGATAAATATAAATGTTATAAAACAGCGACTTATATCAGGGGCCGGTCGCTGAGCTCCAGCTTGGCCAGTTCCACCCGGGCGCGCAGCTCGATCTCGTCGAGCACCCCCTGCAACTTCTCGTCGGCGAAGCTCTCCCGCCGCTTGGAAATCGCATGGGCCATGCGCGAGAGCGTGCGCCGGGGGATTCCGCCCGCCAGCAGTCCGTCGCGCACTTCGTCGAGCAGCTTGAGCAGATCGTCCGCATGGGCGAGGCCCCGGCTCACGTGGTCCGTCGAGTCCTCGATCCCTTGCAGCGCCAGGATTGTCTCGACCGCGCCGATCGGTCCGCCGCCGGTCAGGCCGGCCGAGGACTTCGTGTCGCCGACGTCCTCGGTCGCGAAGCCCTTGCCGTCCGAACGCGCGGCGCGGTCGGCGCGTCTGACCGCCGCCGTTTCGATACGCGTTCTGCCGGTGATTTCCAAAACGAGGACCTCCGTCCGCTAATGAATGGTTGCGCGATAGGCTTAATAATCCGCTAACGCCATCGCGCGATGGCGTTAGCGCCCGCGGCTTAGCCGCCATCAGCAAATGGCGCGCTATGCGCGCCGCGCCCGGTGGTACGGATGGCCTGAGAGGATCGCGAGCGCGCGATAGATCTGCTCGGCCAGCATCGCGCGCACGAGAAGATGCGGCCAGGTCTGCGGACCGAAGGCGAGCCGCTCTTCGCGCGCCGTCGCGCAGCGATGCCGCGAGACCGTCAGGACCGCCGATGATGAACGCGAGATCGCGCGTGCCCGAATCGGCAAGCCGCCTCAGGCGGCCTGCGAAAATCTCGCTGCTCATCGCGCGTCCGGTTTCGTCGAGCGCGATAAGATGCGCGCTCGCCGGCAAGCTTGGCGGCGAGCTTCTCGGCCTCTTCCTTCATGCGCGCATCCGGCGTTGCCGCGCGCGACGTGTCGATGATGATCAGATCGAGCTTGGAAATGCCGAGCTTGGGCGCGATCGGACGCGCGCGCTCGCAAATAGAAATCGCACAGCGTCTGTTCGGGCGACTCACGCGAACGGCCGACCGCCGCGATCGTAAGCCGCATCTGAATGCGTTAGGCGGCCGAGCCGACGCGCTCGGGCTTCGGCGACTTCGCACCCTTCTCGCCGACCGACCACATGCCTTCGAGATCGTAGTAGCTCCGCACTTCGGCGCGGAACAGATGCACGATCACGTCGCCGGCATCGATCAGAACCCAATCGCCTTGCGTCAAGCCTTCGACACGCACGCCCGCGAGCCCCCACTCCTTCAAACGGCGCGAGAGATTCTCGGCGAGCGACGCGACATGGCGACTGGAGCGCCCTGTCCCGATGACGATCGCATCGCACAGCGACGAGCGGCCGGTGAGGTCGATCGTGACGATGTCTTCAGCCTTGTCGTCGTCGAGGGAGGAGAGGATGCGCGCCAGAAGCGGCGGGTTCGGTGGGAGCGGATGTCTTGTCGCTACTCAGCTTTACGCGTGGCATGCGGCTCAGGGCTCGGGCTCCTTACTAGAGGTTGGTCACGAGGTTCGGCCCTGCATCAGGCAAAGACCGGAATTCGTGGCGCTTCCCAATCTTTGCCGCAGCTGAGCCGCTCCTTCGTCAACGGATATAGTCCGCAAGAGGAACAATACCATAGGTCCGTCATTTTCGCGAGGCGGAAGCCGCACGCAATTGCGTCCCGCTCGCGGGGTTTCGTTTCACTTCTATGACAGTCAGGGCCGGCAGTTTGGCGTCGGCAAAGCGTGCATCGGCAGGCAAACCTGAGCTTTTGAAGCGGATCGCCGCCTTGGAGTGGCGCGCGGGAAGCGCGCTCCCCGGGCGCGTCACGACGGCCACCGGCACTTCGGCAAAGATCTGCTGCCAGCGCCGCCAGCGCGGGATCTGCACGAGATTGTCGCTCCCCATCAGCCACACAAAGCGAGCTTGCGGAAACCGCCGCTTCAGCGCGCGCAGCGTGTCGTATGGTAAACCGCGTGCCCAGCTCCTGCTCGATCCCGGTCGCGATCATGCGCGGGTGAGCGCCCGCGAGCCGCTTCGCCGCGTCGAGCCGTTTGTCGAAGCTCGCCATGCCGCGTGACCGGCTTGAGCGGGTTCTGCGGGCTGACCAGCCACCACACATAGTCGAGGTCGAAGCTTCTTGAGCGCCGTCTCGCTGACGTGGACGTGCCCGTCATGCGGCGGATTGAACGAGCCGCCCAGAAGACCGATGCGCAATCCGCGCTCCGCCGGCCCCGGCGCGCGCACCCAGTCGGTCTTTGTACGGACTTTTTTCTTCACGGCCTCGTCTGGCCGTTGCCGCGCACGACATATTTGAAGATCGTGAGCTGCTCGACGCCCACCGGCCCGCGCGCATGCAGCTTGCCCGTGCCGATGCCGATCTCCGCGCCCATGCCGAACTCGCCGCCGTCGGCGAACTGCGTCGACGCATTGTGCATGACGATCGCCGAGTCGAGACCGGAAAGAAACCGCTCCGCCGCGCCCGCATCCTCGGTGACGATCGATTCGGTGTGCTGCGAGCCATAGGTCGCGATGTGCCGGATCGCTTCGTCCACGCCGTCGACCGCGCGCACCGCGATGATCGCGTCGAGATACTCGGTGCGCCAATCCTCTTCGGTCGCCGCTTTCGCGCGCGGATACTGCGCGCGCACGCGTGCATCGCCGCGGATTTCGCAGCCCGCATTCGCGAGATCGTCCAGGATCGGTGTCAGATGCGAGCCGATGATGCTCGCATCGATCAGCATCGTCTCGGTCGCGCCGCAGATGCCGGTGCGCCGCATCTTGCCGTTCAGCACCAGCGCGCGCGCCTTCTCGAGATCGGCCTTCTCGTGCACATAGGTGTGGCACACGCCTTCGAGATGCGCGAGCACGGGCACGCGCGCCTCGTTCTGCACGCGCGCGACCAGGCTCTTGCCGCCGCGCGGAATGATGCAGCTCGATCGCGCCGCCGAGACCGGCGAGCATGTGGCCGACCGCCGCGCGGTCCGTCGTCGGCACCAATTGAATCGCCGCACCGGGCAGTCCCGCCGCTTCGAGCCCTTCGACGATCGCCGCATGCAGCGCGCGCGAGGAATGGAACGACTCCGAGCCGCCGCGCAGGATCGCCGCGTTGCCGGACTTGATGCACAGCGCGCCTGCATCCGCGGTCACGTTCGGGCGGCTCTCATAGATGATCCCGAGCACGCCGATCGGCGTCGCCACGCGCGCGATGTCGAGACCGTTCGGCATCGTCCAGCGCGCGAGCTCGCGCCCCACCGGATCGGACAGCGCCGCCACATCGGCCACGCCCTTCGCGGTCGCCTCCACGCGCTTCGCATCGAGCTTCAGCCGGTCCATCAGCGCGGGGCTCAAGTTCCGCGACGCCGCCGACTTCATGTCCTCGGCGTTCGCGGCCAGGATCTTGAATCTGGTGCGCGCGGATCGCATCGGCTGCCGCGATCAGCGCCTTGTTCTTCGTCGCGGTCGACGCGTCGCGCATGCGCGCCGCCGCGTCGCGCGCGCCGCGGCCGAGCGCGAACATTTCCGCTTCCAGCGTCAGCGCGTCTTTGGACATCACGTTCATGGCGAGTCCGACTCGGCGTTGTTCAGCGCCAGATCGTCCCTGTGGATCATCTCGTCGCGGCCACGATAGCCGAGAATGGCCTCGATTTCGACTGTGCGCCGCCCCGCGAGCGAGCGCGCATCCGCCGCATCGTAGGCGACAAGACCGCGCCCCAGCTCGCGCCCATCCTCGCTTTTCAGCACCACCGCATCGCCGCGCTCGAAGGTTCCCGTCACCGTCTTCACGCCTACGGGAAGCAGGCTCTTGCCCGAGCGCAGCGCGCGTTCCGCGCCGGCATCGATGATGATCGTTCCCTGCGCCGAAAGCCCGCCCGCGATCCAGCGTTTCCGCGCCTGCGTTGGGTTAACGCGCGCGAGGAAGATCGTCGAGCGCGCATCCGCGATCGAGCGCAGCGGATGCAGCACATGGCCCGAGGCGATGATCACGCTCGCGCCGGCCGCGGTCGCGATCTTCGCAGCCGCGATCTTCGACTCCATGCCGCCCTTGCTGAAGCCCGAAACCGGTCCTTCCGCCATCCGCTCGATCTCGGCGGTGATGGCGCGCACCTCGGGGATATGCCGCGCGGTTGTGTCGCGCTGCGGATTGGCGGTGTAGAGCCCGTCGATGTCGGAGAGCAGCACGAGGCAGTCCGCTTCCATCATCGAGGCGACGCGCGCGCCCAGCCGATCGTTGTCGCCGTAGCGGATCTCCGCCGTCGCCACCGTGTCGTTCTCGTTGATCACCGGTATCGCGTTGAGCGCGAGCAGCGTGGTCAGCGTCTCGCGAGCGTTCAGATAGCGTCGCCGCTGTTCGGTGTCTTCGAGCGTGAGCAGAACCTGCGCCACCGCGAGATCGTGCGTGCGGAACGCATCGACATAGGCCTGCGCCAGCCGAATCTGCCCGGCCGCCGCCGCCGCCTGGCTTTCTTCCAGACGCAGCGCGCCGCCCGATTTCAGCTTCAGCGCGCGGCGTCCGAGCGCGATCGCGCCCGACGACACCACGATGACGTCCTTGCCGGCCGTCTTCAGCGCCGCGAGATCGGTCGCGAGCGAGGCGAGCCAGTCCGATTTCACCGCGCCCGACGCCGAATCGACCAGCAGCGCCGAGCCGACCTTCACCACGATGCGTTTCGCGCGGGCTAAGATGGTCGCTCACGGCGCCCAGCTCCGCTGCGGGCTGCTTGGGACGCGCCGTCGCTGCGCGCCTTCTCGACCGCGCGCGCCAACGCGGCGAGCACATCGTCGACGCCTTCGCCCGAGACGCCGGACATCACGAACACCTTCGCCCCCGAGGCCTTCTCGAGCGCCGCCTTCTTGCGCGCGAGCATCGGCTTCGTCACCGCGTCGCTCTTGTTGAGCACGACGATCTCGGGCTTCTCCTCCATGCCGTGTCCGTAGCCTGCAAGCTCCGCCCTGATCGTCCGATAGGCGCGCACGACCGCGGATTCGGTGCCGTCGATCAGGTGCAGGATCACGCTCGTGCGCTCGGCGTGGCCGAGGAACTTCACGCCGAGCCCCGCGCCCTCATGCGCGCCCTCGATCAGTCCGGGAAGATCGGCGACCAGGAAATCGACGCCCTTGACGCGCACCATGCCGAGCTGCGGATGCAGCGTCGTGAACGGATAATCCGCGATCTTCGGCTTCGCCGCCGACACGCGCGCGAGGAACGTCGACTTTCCCGCGTTGGGCAGCCCGATCAATCCGACATCGGCGATCAGCTTCAGCCTCAGCCACAGCGTCTTCTCCTGGCCCGGCTGGCCCGGATTGGCGCGGCGCGGCGCCTGGTTGGTCGACGTTTTGAAATGAGCATTCCCGAAACCGCCATTGCCGCCGACGAGCACCAGCGCACGCGCGCCGGGCTGGTCGAGATCGGCGATCAGCGTCTCGTTGTCTTCTTCGTAGATCTGCGTGCCGATCGGCACCTTGATGATGGCGTCCGGCCCGCGCGCGCCGCTCATCTCCTTGCCCATGCCGTGGCCGCCGTTCTTTGCGGTGACGTGCTGCTGGAAGCGGTAGTCGATCAGCGTGTTCAGGTTCTCGACCGCTTCCGCCCACACGTCGCCGCCGCGGCCGCCATTGCCGCCGTTCGGCCCGCCGAACTCGATGAACTTCTCGCGCCGGAACGAGACGCAGCCGTTCCCGCCGCTGCCGGACTTCGCATAGATCTTTGCTGTATCTAGGAACTTCATGACACCATGTTTCGCGTCATGTAGGTCGCGCGGTCAAGCGCGACCCGATGACAGTTAACCGTACAGCCACGCGAGACGCAGTTCATCTCCGCTTCGCCCACGGGCACGAATCCGAGCTTGGCGAGCACACGCCCCGACCTCGGATTGTCGTGGAACCAGCCGGCGTTGACCGTGTCCGCCTTCAGCTCCTCGAAGGCGTAGCGCACCGCGCGCCGTCCTGCTTCGGTGGCGTAGCCCTGACCCCAATACGGCTTGCCGATCCAGTAACCGAACTCCCAGGAATCGATCGGGTGGATGCCGGTGAGGCCGATAAAGGCGCCGGACTTGAGCCGGATGGCGAAGACGTAGTCGTTCCCGGCCTTCAGGCCCTTCTCGATCCGCTCCATGAACGTGCTGGCGTCATCCTCCGTATACGGATAAGGCACGCGGGAGAGGTACTTCGACACTTCGAAATCGTTGATCAGCGGCACGAGCTCTGAGATGTCGGCCGCTCGTGGCGTGCGCAAGAGCAGCCGTTCCGTTTCCAGTAAGATAGACATGGTCCCTCGCTTTGCGAGGGAAACAAAAAGGGAGATGGCGGACCCATCTCCCTCGCTGGATTTTATGAGGCCGCCTCTTGAGTGCGGCCTATGTTCGTCAGCCGCTTATTCCGCCGCTTCCGGGACCGGCATGACCGATACATAGGTCCGGCGCTTCAGTCCCTGCTTGAACACGACTTTGCCGCCCACCTTGGCGAACAGCGTATGGTCCTTGCCCATGGCGACGTTCGCGCCGGCAAAGACCTTCGTGCCGCGCTGACGCACGAGGATGTTGCCGGGAAGAACGATCTGCCCGCCAAAGCGCTTGACGCCGAGCCGTTGGCCCGGAGAGTCGCGACCGTTGCGGGATGAACCGCCTGCTTTTTTGTGCGCCATAGCTTGCCTCGACTAACCTGCGACGATGTCTGTGATCTTCACGCGCGTCAGGTGCTGACGATGGCCGCGCTTGCGATGCGTGTTCTTGCGCCGCTTCTTCTTGAAGGCGACGACCTTGGCCGTCCGCGTCTGCTCAACGATCTCGCCGATCACGGAGGCGCCCGCGAGCGTCGGCGCGCCGATCTTCGAGCCCGCCATCAAGACTTCGCCGAAGGTGACCTTCGAGCCGGCGTCGCCAGGCAAACGCTCGATATCGAGCACGTCGCCCGTCGACACCTTGTATTGCTTTCCGCCCGTGCGGATGACCGCGAACATCGTTCTGATCCTAAAAACGTGATCCTGAAAACGAGAATGCCCCGAGAAGGGTGACCCCCTTGAGGCAAGGCGGCGCACTATAGCCAGGGACCTTTGCCAGTCAACCACTCTTGCAACGGGTGCGGACGGGGGCTACGCCCCGCTCCATGTCCAGGATTCTCGACCGGTTGTACCACCTCCACTGGGTGACCCCCGACGTGGCCCGCTCGGCCCAGCCTTATCTGGGCTTCTATTCCGCCTTCCTCGCCCCGCACCGCTTCAGGAGCCTGATCAATCTTCGGGGCGAGAACGCCGATTTCCGCTGGTGGACGACCGAAAAGCGCGTGGCTCAGGGACTTAACATCGTCCATTTCGATGTGAAGCTCTCCTCCCGCAATCTGCCGTCGCGTTCGGGACTGGCGGCGCTGTTCGAGGCGTTTGCTGCCGCCGAGCGGCCGCTGCTCCTCAAATGCTCGGGCGGCCAGGACCGCACCGGCCTCGCCGCCGCGCTCTATCTCCTTCAGCTCAAAGGGCCGGGCGCGTTGGCCGAAGCCGAGGCCCAGCTCAAGGCCTGGCCCTATCTGCATTTGCCCAAGCGCCATCAGCTCTGGCTGCGGCACTTCCCCGGTTACGCCAACGCGCAAGGCAGGGGCTGCGCTGCACGAATGGGCGCGCAAGGGCTACGACCCCAATCACTTCGCCGCGTGGCTCGAAGCGAAGGGGCTGAAGGGCAGCTACTACTCGTTCCAGCAGGAAGCCGCGACGTGAGCCAGGCGCTTGCCGTCGCGCCGGGCGTCACGCTCTGGCCGCTTCGGTTCGATGCTCGCGAACAGGCCGCATTGCTCGACGATGTGCTCGCCGGCATCGAACGGGCCCCGTTCTTCGATCCGACCATGCCGCGGACGGGACAGAAATTCTCCGTCCGCATGACCAATTTCGGTCCGCTCGGCTGGGTGTCGGACGCCGAGAAGGGCTACCGCTACGAGCCGGTCCATCCGGCGACGCGCGAATCCTGGCCGCCTATTCCCGATCGCCTGCTGCGCCTGTGGGACGAGACCACGGGTTACGAAGCGCCACCCGAGGCCTGTCTCGTCAACTTCTACGACGCGAATGCGCGGATGGGTCTTCATCAGGACAAGGATGAAGCCGCCGTCGATGCGCCGGTGCTCTCGGTCTCGCTCGGCGACAGCGCCTATCTTCCGCTTCGGCAGCAGCAGAACGCGGCACCAGCCGGGTGAAGCTCAATTCAGGCGACGTGCTGATGTTCGGCGGACCGGCGCGGCTGATGTATCACGGGATCGACCGCATCATCCCCGGCACCAGCACGCTGGTCCCCGGCGGCGGCCGGATCAACCTGACGCTTCGCCGCGTGACCGAAACTAGATAGTCCAGAATCAGAGACCAGGGGGCTGACCGGCCCGCGCGGCTAGCCGCGCAGATAAATTAAAGACGGCCGGTCAGGGGGCTGACCGGCCGTCCAAATGCGCCGTAAGCGCTGGATGTCGGGAGGGGATAACCGACATCCCTGTTGGGACCACATCCGACCTGCGAGCGGGGGGAGCATGCAGGCTGGACACCACGGTCCCACCTCGGAAAGTATAGGCATGGAAGACACAGCTTTCAACTTTTTTCGGTTAAAATCGACTTTCTGACATTTTTTTCATGAGAGTTGTTTTCCAGCCACGTCCACGGTCAACATATTGATCCTAATATAATTTCATGATCACTCTTGTGGGGGCCCGTCGTGTTCGCCTTGATTTAGCCAGCTTTGCGGTACTGAGCCTTGGCATGAAACCCGCATTGGCCGAAAAGCCCCGCCACGCCGGCGCTAGCTCACCCCCAAATCCGCTGCCGTCAGGTCGATGCAGAGCTTCGCCTTGGCCAGAAGCTTCTCCACCTCGGCCTCCGTGATGACCAGCGGCGGCGCCAGCACCATCGTGTCGCGGATCGCCCGCATCACCAGACCATTGCTGAAGCAGTGATCGCGGCAGATCGTCCCCACGTTGCGCTCGCTCGGGAAGCGTCGCCGCTGCTCCTTGTCCTCGACGAGCTCGATGGCGGCCAGGAGACCGACGCCGCGAACCTCGCCGACAAGGGGGTGGTCTTCGAACACCTGCCGGACCCGGCGCTGGAAGTACGGACCGATCGTCCGCTTGACCCGCTGCACGATGCGCTTGCTTCTCCAGCACCTCGAGGTTCTTCAGCGCCACCGCCGAGGCCACCGGATGGCCGGCATAGGTGTAGCCGTGCACCAGCTCCTCGTCGGCTTGGGCGATGGCCTCGCCCATCCGCGCGCCCAGCGAGATCGCCGAGATCGGCTGGTAGCCCGAGGACAGCCCCTTGGCCATCGTGAGGATGTCCGGCTCGATTCCGTAGGTGAAGCTTCCGAACCATTCCCCGGTGCGGCCAAAGCCCGTGACCACTTCGTCCGCATGCAGAAGAATGTCGTATTGCCGGCAGATGCGGGCGATCTCCGGCCAGTAGGTCTTGGGCGCGATGATCAGTCCGCCCGCGCCCTGCACCGGCTCGATGGAGAACGAGGCGATCCGCTCGGGCCCGATCTCGCGGATCGCCTTCTCGGTCTCGCGCGCGATCTCGATCCCGAACTCGTCCTCTCCGATGTCGCCATAGCCCGCCGCCTTCGCGCCGTACCAATAGGGCGTGGGGACCTTGGCGAAGCCCGGAAACGGCAGATCCCATTGCGGGTGCATCGGGGTCAGCCCCGACAGCGAGGCCGCCGCCATCGTCACGCCGTGATAGGAGAGCTGGCGCGAGACGTGGATTTTCTTCTCCGGTCTGCCCTTGAGGTTCCAATAATAGCGGATGAGCTTCAGCGCCGCGTCGTTGGCTTCCGAGCCGGAATTGGCGAACAGCACGCGGCTATGGCCTTTGGGCAGGAGTGTCGTGAGCTTCGCGGCGAGCTCGACCGTCCACGGATTGGTCGTCTTGAAGAAGTGGTTGTAGTAGGGAAGCGTCCTCAGGGCCTCGGCGCCGGCGCGCGCGAGCTCCTTGTTGCCGTAGCCGACCTGCACGCACCAGAGGCCCGGCCATGCCGTCGATCAGCTTGTGGCCTTCGGAGTCCCAGACATAAATTCCGTTTGCGCGGGTGATGACCCGCACACCTTCGCGATTGAGCAGTGAGGTCTGAGTGAAGGGGTGGATATGATGGAGCGCGTCGAGCTTCTGCAGGCGTTTGGTCCGTGCGGAGACCTTCGCCCCGGCTTTTTTCTTGACCGGCATGTTTTCTCCTTGGGCGAGGTGGAACGGCCTTCGCCATGCTTACGCCATGATCGACAGTGTATCGCATATGCGTGATTTGAGGAGCGAGGGATGAAAGCCCTGTGCGTCGCGGTCCTGCTTCTGCTGCTCCCCGGCGTCCTTCTCGTGGGCGCCGCGGAACAGACGGGCTACGACGCGCTCGTGGCTCAGCTCAAAGCGGGCAACACGGCGATCGACTATCAGGCGCTGCGCTTCGCCCGCGCCGAGCTGCCCGGCTACAATCCCTATGACGCGCTCGCCGACCCCGACAAAGGCGATCTCGTCCGCGCGATGGGGGCCAACGATGCCGACCGCGTCGCTGCGATCGCGAACGACATCATCGCGCGCGACTACACCGACATCGACGCCCACGCGGCGCTCTCGACTGTCCTGGAACGGCGCGGTCAGCGCGATGAGGCCGCCTTCGAGCTCGCCGTCGCCAATGGCTTGCTCGCCTCGATCGAGCAATCGGGTGACGGCATGACGCCCGAGACGGCGTTTGTCGTCATCGGCATTGCGGAGGAATACAGCCTGCTCGGCGCGAAGGGCCTGCAGGTGGCGAAGCAGTCGCTCCTTCAGACGGAGCGCGGACCCGTCGATGCGCTCGACGTGGTCAATCCCACGAACAACGAGCGCAGCACCGTCTACTTCAACGTCAGCCGGCTGTTCGCCGCGATGTCCCGCCTCGGCGGCGCGCAGAAGGCCCCGTAACGCACTACCGCTAAGGCGTGCCCCTTCCCACTCGCGATTGGTCGGCGGGCGGCTCTCCCGACCTGTGCGTTCTTCGCGTGTCATCTGACCGCAACACCAAAACCGGCGAACATCGCCTTGCTGGATGCTATTGCACCGCTGACAGAAAGCCTTTCGGCTGCGCCTCCTTGCGCAGCAGTGGCGATCGGCTGGAGCTGATGCCTAGTTGCGGCCGAGAGAGACGCGACCCGCTCTCGGCTCGCTCAATTGCAGCTCTTGTAGTTGGATGATCTGCAGCGTGCAGCCAGCGCTTTGGCGTCCGTGATTTCACCCGGCGTCAGTTGGGTCGCAACGGTTTCGCGAAATTGCTCTGCCTTACGACCTGTCTCCGTCCCCGAAGTCGCGGCCGCTGCTATTTCGAGCCACAGGTACGCACGAACGCTGTCTTTCGCGACGCCTTGACCGTTCTGATACATCGTTCCAAGGCTTGCCTGAGCTTCTGCCACACCCTGTTCTGCGGCTAGTCGGAACCACTTGAACGCCGCGTCATTGCTCTGGGCGACATTTTTTCCGGAATAGTAGAGGGTGCCTACGATGAATTGCGCGTTCTTGTGACCGCGATCGGCCGCTATCTGGTACCATTTGGTGGCTTCATCCTCGTCTTTCGTAACGACCAGCCCGTTCGACAACGCCAGTGCGAGCTGAAATTGTGCCTCCGCGTCTCCGCTCTCGGCGGACGTTTTTAGCGCGGCAAAGCTCGAGGACTGACTCAGCATGACGTCGCCGCATTCCTGATACTTTGTCTCTACGCAGCGAGCCGCCATCGCTTCAGCGCGACGCATTTGTTCGTCGCCCAAACCCCTGAAGCGATTTCTTGTTCATGCGCGCCATATCTTCTTTGGCGCCCTGCGCGGACGCACCGACGAGGAACCACATGTAGGCGTAAACGTCGTTGCGAGGCACGCCTTGCCCCCGGCTATACATGACTTCCAAGGTTGTTTTGCGCAGCGCCTACCCCTTGCGCCGCCGCGAGGCGATACCATTTCACCGCTTCTTCATAGTTGCGCGCCACGCCTTGTCCGTTGTCCAGAGCGTAGCCCATTCTGAATTGCGCACCGGCCACGCCCTGGGTTGCTGCGAGCCGAAACCACCTCACCGCTTCGGCGTAATCCCGTCTGATGCCGTTTCCTGTGTAGTATTTCTCCCCGAGAAGGAACTGCAAGTCGGCATCTCCCTTGTCGGCAGCAAGTCGAAACCATCTTATCGCTTCGGTTTGATCGGCTTTTACGCCCCACCCCTCGGAATACATCAACCCAAGCACATGCTGCGCCAAGGGGTCCCCGCCTTCTGCAAGCGGCTTTATGGCTTCGAGTGAGGGCAAATCGGGGGGCGCGGTTGCAGCGCTCGCGATCCAACCAATGCTGAGAGACGAGCAGATCGCTACCGCAAAAGACGCAGCTAGAATCGTACGGCTGTTTCGCACGGGGCCCCCCGGAGTTTCAGCGCACACTATCTTTAGCACCAAAACGCCGCAGAACTGACGGCCCAAAAATCAGCGAGAGTCGGTACTAGACCACGCCCGTGCGCTTGGTCGCGTGCTCGCGCACCGCATCGCCGAACGCGGCGAACATCGCCTTGCTCACCGGGTCCTCCCAGTGCCGCCACTCCGGGTGCCATTGCACGGCCAACAGAAAGCCTTTCGGCTGCGCCATGCTGACGGCTTCGATCGCGCCGTCGGGCGCGGTCGCTTCTTTGCGCAACGGCGGCGCCAGACGGTCGATGCCCTGGCTGTGCAGCGAGTTCACCTTGAAGCGCTCCCTGTGCACGAGCGAGTCGAGCACGCCGCCGGGCTCCACGATCACGTCGTGCACCGGGCCGTATGCCCGTTCGAGACTGCGTTTCCGGTCGCCCACGCTGTGGTCCTCGAAACCGCTCTCGTTCATGTGCTGATGCAGCGTGCCGCCGAACGCGACATTGAGCTCCTGGAAGCCGCGGCAGATCGCGAACATCGGCATCCGCGCCTCCTCGGCGATCCGCATCAGCGGCAGCGTCGAGGCATCGCGCGCTTCATCGAGCAGCTTCGGATTGCGCGGCTCGTGACCGCCATAAAGATGCGGCGCCACGTTCGAGGCCGACCCGGTGAACAGCAAGCCGTCGACATGCGGCAGCAGCTCTTCTGCCTTGATCGGCGGATCGAGGACGGGGATCAGGAACGGCAGGCAGTCCGCACCGTCGCGCACGGCATTGATGTATTTTTCGCCGACCATGTGAAACCAGTGGTCGCCGACCATGCGGCGATCGCAGGCAATGCCGACAACGGGCTTGGAGCTGCTCATGCGGACTATCTAGGTCCGCCTGCCAATCGCCGCAAGCAGACGTATGCTTTCCTCCCCCGCGTGCGGGGGAGGTGTCGCGCAGCGACGGGAGGGGGGTGACGCGCGTCGCGCGTCAGCTAGTTGTTCCGCTTGAACGGGCTGAGCTCTTGGATGACGAACATCGTGGGCGGAATGTTCGCGTCCTGGCGGACGTCGTTGAGCGCGATCGTCGTGCGCATGCCTTGCGCGTCCACCACTTCCCACTGACGAAGCTCGAGCTGGCCGTTGTCGGAGAAGACAAGCGTGATGCTGCCGCGCGCCGGCCCTGTGGTTTCGCGCGCCGTGAAGCTCAATATGCCGGGTTCTTTCTTGACCTCGGAGATCCGCGGATCGGTCACGAGATTGGTGCTCTCGCTCAACAGCAACCGGAGCGGCGAGTTGATCAGCGGATAACGGTCGGTCGTCTTCAGCTGGCTGTTGCTGACCGCGACCGACGAACCGTCCGCCACGATCAGGATCGGATTGGGCTTGTCGTACTCGAAGCGGATCCGGCCGGGCTTCCTCAAATAGAACGTGCCCTGCACGCTGCGCCCGTCGGCCGCGAGCTGAGTGAAACGGCCCTGAACGCTCTTGATCGTGTTCAGGTAGTCCGAGACGCGCTTCAGATCGCCCTTCTGGACATCGGTCAGCGGCGTGCGCGGCACGGTGATGACCTGCGCGCCTCCGCCCCCGCCCTTCGAGGGATTCTGCGCAAAGCTCGAATCCGACGCGAACGAGAACACCCCGGACGCGAGGCCGATCAACACGCTGAAGAGGACTGCACGACGCATGGCTACCTATTTAAGAGCAGTTTATGGCGGAATGAAGGGTATAGATCGGACCTGAACCGGGCATGACTGGCGTTCCAGGGCCTTGTTATTTCCCGCTATAACCATCAGCCCTTTCATAATTCTCAAGAGCTTGGCTTGTTCCATGGTAACCAATTCAACCAAAGCGCGTTCTGCCGCAGGCCGTTATGGCCACGTGGCTGTGATCGGCGCGGGCGCCTGGGGAACGGCGCTGGCGGCCGTCGCGGCGGGGGCGGGGGCCAAGGTCTCGCTCTGGGCCCGCGAACCCGACGTGGTCGAGAGCATCTCGAAGACTCGCGAGAACGCGCGCTTCCTTCCCGGCGCCAAGCTGTCCAAGGGAATCGAGCCCACGCTCGACATCGCGCGTGCAAGCTCCGGCGCCGATGCGATCCTCTTGACCTCGCCCGCACAGCATCTGCGCGCGATGCTGCTGACGCTCAAGCCCCACATGAAACCGGGCACGCCGCTTGTCGTCTGCGCCAAAGGCATCGAGCTCGGCAGCGGCCTTCTCGTCACCGAGCTGCTGGACGAGATCGCGCCCGACGCCGAGCCCGCCGTGTTGTCCGGTCCCTCGTTCGCGCGCGATGTCGCGACCGGCCTTCCGACGGCGGTCACCATCGCCGCGAAGGCTGACATCGCGGCGCGCCTTGCGCACACGCTCGGCCGCGCCGCGTTCCGGCCCTATGTCAGCGAAGACCTCATCGGCGTGGCGCTCGGCGGTGCTGCGAAGAACGTCTACGCCATTGCCTGCGGCATGGTCGAAGGCGCAGGCCTCGGCGAAAGCGCGCGCGCCGCCACCATGTCGCGCGGCTTCGCGGAGCTGTTGCGCCTCGGCGCCGCCCTCGGCGCACGCTCCGAGACGCTGATGGGGCTCTCCGGTCTCGGCGATCTCGTGCTGACCGCGACCAGCATGAGCTCGCGCAATTTCGCGCTCGGTCATGCGCTCGGGCAGGGCACGCCGCTCTCGGCCGCCTCGGGCGAGGGCAAGCCGCTCGCCGAAGGTGCGGCGACCGCGCCCGCGCTCGTTGCGCGCGCCAAACGCCAGGCCGTCGAGCTTCCGATCGCCGAAGCCGTCGCCGACGTGCTCAAGGGCGCGCTCGATGTCAAAGGCGCCGTCGACCGGTTATTGTCGCGCCCGTTGCGGCCGGAGTGAGTGAGCATGGCCTATTGGCTGTTCAAGACCGAAGCGGAGACCTTCTCCTGGGAGGACCAGAAGAAGCGGGGCGACAAGGGCGAGCCCTGGAGCGGCGTGCGCAATTTCCAGGCCGCGAGCAACATGAAGAAGATGAAGAAGGGCGATCTCGGCTTCTTCTATCACACGGGCGATGAGAAGCGGATCGTCGGCATCGTCGAGGTGATCGGCGAATACCGCAAGGACCCGACCGACGAAACCGGCCGCTTCGGCCTCGTCGACGTGAAGGCGGTCAAGGACGTGCCCAAGCCCGTGACGCTCGCCGCGATCAAGGCCGAACCCAAGTTCAAGGACATGATCCTGGTGAAATATTCGCGCCTCTCGGTCCAGCCCGTGACCGACGCCGAGTGGAACTTCATCTGCAAGATGGGTGGGTTGTAGGCCGAGTTCGATTCAGATGGATGCGCCGTCGATCGCCACAAAGAACTTCCTTCCCCCTTGAGGGGTCGAGGCCGATCAGCGACAGCGGAGCTGTCGCAGGCCCGAGCGTGGCGCGAAGCGCCGGAAGGGGGGCATCAAACCCAGCGGCACGCGTGACCTTCCTCTGCAAAATCGACTCCTTGCGCGATCCCGGCACGCAGAACGTGGTCCTGGGCGAAGCGCCCGACGAGCTCGACATCGTCATCGTGCAGACCCAAGGCACGCGCCACGCCTACATCAACTCCTGCCCGCACGAGCACATCCCGCTCGAGACGTTCCCGAACCACTTCCTGACCGAGGACAAGAAATATCTGCTGTGCTCGGGGCACGGCGCGCGCTTCGTGCTCGCGACCGGCGAATGCATCAGCGGCCCGTGCTTCGCCCGCTCGCTGACCCGTCTTCCGATCGAGGAACGCGACGGCGCGATCTATTTGGCCGATACGCGCCCGCCCGAGGAAATCGCGCGCGACATCCGCGCGACACGCCGCTGGTAGAAACTACGGAGCAAACTTGCACGCTTGATCCCCAACCCATACCGAGGAGGACAGCATGAAAGCCTTAGCGCGGAGTCTGTTGGTATTGGCGGTTGCGGCACTCGCCGCAGGGCAGCAGCTGGCGTCGGAAGCCGCGCCCGCCCCTGTGGTCAGCGAAGCGGAATACGAACGCTGGAAGAAAGAGCTCTCCAATTGGGGGCGCTGGGGCAAGAACGATGAGATCGGCGCCCTCAATCTGATCACGCCGGCCAAACGGCGCGACGCGGCGACTCTCGTGAAGGAAGGCTTCTCGGTGTCGCTCGCAGGCGACGTCGATACCGTCAAGGCCGTGGACAATCCCTTTCCCTACAGCATCGAGAGGCTCGCGATCGGTAACGACCAGATCGCCGTCCGCTACCATGGCATCACCCACTCCCATTTGGATTCGCTCGCGCACATCAACGACAACGGCGTCTTTTACAACGGCTACAAACCCGACGAAGCGGCCGTGATGAAGGACGGTCACGCGAAGAATTCCATCCACAACGTCAAGAACGGAATCTTCACGCGCGGGATTCTGATCGACATTCCGCGGCTCAAGGGCGTTCCCTATCTTGAGCCCGGCACGCCGATCTACATCGAGGATCTCGAAGCCTGGGAACGGCGCACAGGTGTCCGCGTATCGGCCGGCGACGCCTTGTTCGTGCGCACCGGCGTTTGGGCGCGCCGCAAGGCGCAGGGTCCGTGGCTTCGCGGACGCGCCGAAGGCGGCAGGTCCGCGGGCCTCGATCCGTCAGTCATTCCGTGGCTCAAGCAGCGCGACATCGCGCTTCTCGGCAGCGACCATCCGCAATACGTCTCGCCGTCGAACCTCAAGGGCGCGGTTCATGACTTCGCGCTGCTGTATCTCGGCGTGCATCTCTTCGACAATCTGGACCTGGAGGCGCTCGGTGACGCGGCGGCGGCGCGCAATCGCTGGGAGTTCCTGCTGACGGCGGCGCCACTGCCGATCCGCGGCGGTACGGGCTCGCCGCTCAACCCCATCGCAACGTTCTGACGCTCACGACGAGCCGGGGTCGTGCCTACGGCCCCGGCGCGCCGACGCCGTAGCTCGCGACCAGCGATCCGGCGACCAGACGCCAGCCGTCCACCAGCACGAAGAAGATCAGCTTGAACGGCAGCGAGATCACGATCGGCGGCAGCATCATCATGCCCATCGACATCAGGATCGAGGCGATCGCCATGTCGATGATCAGGAACGGCACGAACAGCAGGAACCCGATCTCGAACGCGCGCTTGAGCTCCGACAGCATGAACGCCGGCACCAGCGCCTGAAGCGGTGCTGCCTCCACCGTATCCGGCGGTGCGGCCTGCGCCATCGTGACGAACAGTCCGAGATCGGCAACGCTCGTGTGCGCCGCCATGAATTTCTTCACCGGGCTCTCGGCGCGCGTCAGCGCCTCTTCGGTGGTGATCTGCTCGGCGATCAGCGGCTGCATCGCCGTGGTGTTGATCTCGGCTGATCGTCGGCGCCATCACGAAGAAGGTGAGGAACAGCGCGAGACTGACGATCACCGAATTGGGCGGGCTCTGCTGGACGCCGATCGCCGTGCGCAGCAGCGACAGCACCACCACGATGCGCGTGAAGCACGTCATCATGATGAGGATCGACGGCGCGAGCGAGAGGATCGTGATCAGGCCGATGATCTGGATCAGCCGTTCGGTCATCTGACCGCCGCCGGTGAGATCGAGCGTCAATCCACCCTGCTGTGCCGCCTGCGCGGCTTGCGCCAACGCGGGCGAGGGAAACGACCGCCAGCATCAACACCAGTGCTAGGGGAATGACCCGGATGAATTTCATGACGAGGCTCCGGGTGGAACTGGTTTTGCGGGCGCGCTCGAGATGAGCGTCGCGCCCTTGCGGCGCGGTCACGATCACATGCTCGACGCCGTCGCAGCGCACGATGCAGATGCGGTGGTTCCGCCCGAGCATCAGCGAATCGACGATCGACATCCGCCGGCCCGGTCCCCCGATCCCCGGAATCCCGAACCGCTTGATGGCGAGCCCCGCCGCGCCGACCAGCGCGAGCACCAGCGCGAGCGCGCCGAAATAGCGAAAGGCTTCCGTCATATCCATGGACTAAAGGCGGCTCCCGCGACCCTCACCCGGCAGAAATCGCCCATGCGTCTGCCAAGGTGCGCGGCAATCCTCGGCCTTCGTGCTTAATCGGGGGTAAACGCGCTCGGCAAATTTTTCTCGGCATTTAGCTCGAAGTTTAAGCCGCGATTAATCATGCCGCCCGATGCTGCACGAGGCACCTTCTTTTCGCACGCGAAGAGGCCATCCGATGGACATCCAGCAGATCCCGCTGTTCTCGCTTCTGAGCAACCGCATGTCGTGGCTGTCCTCGCGCCAATCGGTGCTCGCCGAGAACGTCTCGAACGCGGACACGCCCAACTACGTCGCGCGCGATCTTCGCCCGCTCGATTTCGCCGGCATCCTGCGCGACCAGGAATTCGCGCTGAAGCCTGCGGCCACCAGCGCGAACCACATCTCGCCGCGCACCGGTTTCCAGCCTGAAGAGGCCGAAGGCGAGGGCGGCACGCCGAACGGCAAGGTTTCGATCGAGCAGGAGATGATCAAGCTCTCCGACACGCAGGTCCACTACCAGACCGTGACCAATCTCTATCAGAAGACCGTCGGCATGTTCCGCACCGCGCTCGGCTCGCGCTCGTCCTAACAGGAGGACTGAATGGATTTCTTCTCCGCTCTGCAGATTTCCGCGTACGGCATGCGCGCGCAATCGGGCCGCATGCGGCTCATCGCCGAGAACCTCGCGAACGCGGATTCGGTGTCGCAATCGGCGACCGGCGAGCCCTATCGCCGCAAGATCGCCGCGATGAGCTCCGCCTTCGACCGCGAGCTCAACGCCAATGTCGTGCAGCTGATCGATCCGATCCCCGACCAGGCCGACTTCCGCCTGCAATTCGATCCCGGCAATCCGCGCGCCGATGCCGCGGGCTATGTGCGCCTCCCCAACGTGAACGCGCTCGTGGAGATGATGGACATGCGCGACGCGCAGCGGAGCTACGAGGCCAACATCCAGGCGCTCGAAGGCGCGCGCTCGATGCTCGTGCGCACCGTCGATCTCCTGCGCCGCTGAATTAGGAGCCTCCCATGGCCGTCAGTCCCGTGAGCGTGAATGCCGCCTACCAGGCCGCCCAGCGCGTTGCCGCCGCGAGCGAACCCGGCGCGGTTCAAGCCGTCGGCGGGCTCACCGCGCCGACCTTCGAGCAGACGCTCACCGATGCGCTGCAATCCGCCGTCGGCACGATGCGCGCCGGTGAAGCCGCATCCGCCCAGGGCGCTGCCGGTCAGGGCGATCTCGTCGGCGTCGTCAACGCCGTCACCGCGGCCGAGCTGACCTTGGAAACGGTGGTGGCCATCCGCGACCGCGTGATCGCCGCCTACCAAGACATCATGAAAATGCCGATCTGAGCGAGATAGGAGCGAGATAGAATGACCGGAGCCGAAACCATCGATTTTGCCCGCGAGTCCATCTGGGTCCTCCTGATGCTCGCCGCACCCGGCATGCTGACCGCCCTTGTCGTCGGCGTCGCCATCGGGCTGCTTCAGGCGCTCACCCAGATCCAGGAGATGACGCTCGTCTTCGTGCCCAAGATCCTCGCGATCTTCCTGGTGCTCCTGATCGCGCTCCCCTTCGCGGGCGCGGCCATGGCCACCTACATGGACGGCGTCGCCGCGCGCATCGCCCAACCGTGAGCATCCCGCCATGACGATCATCCTGCCCGAGCTTCAGGGCGCGGTGCTCATCTTCCTCCTCACCTTCGCCCGCACGGGCGCGATGATCATGCTGCTGCCCGTGATCGGCGATGCCGGTGTGCCGCCGCGCGTGCGTCTCGCCTTTGCGCTCGCCGTCTCGGCCGCGCTCACCTCGGCGACCGGCCAATACTATCCGAGCCGTCTCGCCGCCCCCGATGGAGCTCGCCGCGCTGATCGCCCGCGAGGCGACCGCGGGCGTGCTCGTCGGCGCCATGGCGCGGCTCATCATGAGCGCGCTCGATACCGCCGGCTACCTGATCGCGGCCCAGACCGGCCTTGCCTTCGCGCAGACCTTCGATCCCGGCCAGGGCACGCAAGGCGCCATGGTCTCGACCTTCCTCTCGCTGATCGGCGCGCTGCTGGTCTTCGAGACCGGCCTGCATCATCTGGCGCTCGGCGCCATCTCGGGCAGCTACGTGCTCCTGCCGCCCGGCAACGCGCTTCCCACCGGCGACATGGCCGAGCTCGCCCTCACTCTCGCCTCGGGCGCGTTCGCCCTCGGTCTCCAGCTTGCAGCGCCCTTCCTCGTCTTCGGCCTCATCATCTACGCGGCCCTCGGCGTGCTCTCGCGCCTGATGCCGCAGCTCCAGGTCTTCTTCCTCGCCATGCCGGTGAACATCCTCTCGGGCTTCGTCCTCCTGATGCTCGTGATCGGCGTGATGATGACCAAGTTCCTCGACTTCTTCGCCGACCAGATGAGCCTCTTCGGGTGAGCCGTGGCTGACGATCGCGACAACTCACAAAAAACCGAGGAACCGACACAGCGAAGGCTGGACGAAGCCCATCGCAAGGGCGACGTCGTCAAGAGCGCCGAGCTCAACTCCCTCATCATGCTCTCGAGCGCGGCGTGCTCGCGCTCGCGATGTTCGGCTCCATGTCGGTTCAGCGCTTTGCCGCGGATTTCCGCGTCTTCCTGGAGAACCCGGCCGACATCGTCATCAACGCGGGCAACGCCTCGGCGCTGCTCGAATACGCCACCTATGGCCTGATCGCGGTGCTCGCGCCGGCCGTCGGCCTGATGATGTTCGCCGCCCTCGCCGGCAACGTCGTCCAGCACCGCCCGGTGTTCAGCGCCGCGCGGTTGAAACCCGAGCCTCGCCAAATTGTCGCCCATGAAAGGCTTCGAGCGGCTCTTCGGCCTCGATGGATTGATGAATTTCATCAAGGGAATCGCCAAGATCCTGCTCGCCGGCGGCGCCTGTTTCTGGGCGATCTGGCCGGAGCTCGGCCGGGTCGCGGGCTCGCTCGACCTTTCGCCCGCGGGCATCGTCGAGCTCGCGATGGTCCTCATCTTCAAGGCGGTGCTCGCCGCACTCGCCGTGCTCGCCGTGATCGCGGCCGTCGACTATGTCTATCAGCGCCAGCGCTTCATGTCCCGGCACCGGATGAGCCGTCAGGAGCTCCGGGACGAGCTGAAGCAGAGCGAAGGCGATCCGCATGGTCAAGGCCCGGATCCGCCAGATTCGCCTGGAACGCTCGCGCAAGCGGATGATCGCTGCAATTCCCGGGGCAACTGTGGTTATTACCAATCCGACACACTATGCCGTCGCATTGAAGTACGAATCAGGCAAAATGGGCGCGCCGGTCTGCGTCGCCAAGGGTGTGGACCATTTGGCGCTGACCATCCGCAAGGTGGCCGAAGAGAATGACGTTCCCATCGTCGAAAATCCCCCGCTCGCCCGCGCGCTCTATGCGACGGTCGAGGTCGACGACGAGATCCCGGCCGAGCATTACAAGGCCGTCGCCCACGTCATCGGCTACGTCATGCGCCTCGCCAACCGCACCCGCTACTGGCGCCAGTAAGCATCACGCAGCTGCATCCCCATGTCGCTCGCACGCATCCAGCGGCGCACTGACGTCTTTTGCCTTCCCCGCTTGCGGGGCGAAGGTCGATCGCACAGCGGAGCTGTCGCAGGCCCGAGCGTGCGCGAGGCTGCGAGCGCGAAGGCGGGCGCTCGTGTCCGCGTGATACGTGCGCGCACGATCTCCTCGGGCGGTCATCGCCCATGACCTCCGTCGTGGCCCGCCTCGCCCGCGCCTTCTCGCCCCATCAGACCGGCGGCGTCTCGCGTCTCGCGGCGCTCGCCTTCTTCCTCATCTCGCTCGCGGGCGCGACCATCACGCTTGAGCACGCCGCAGATGGGACGCTGGGCCAGCGCCTCGCTGCTCGGCGCCATCGGCATCTTGGCGCTCCTGATGCTCGTCGGCGCCTGGCCGCGCCGCGGCAAGGCCGGCGAGGAAAACAGCCGCGCCGCCTCCGCCGCCGCGGCCTCGAACGTCGCCTGGGCGGTCACCTCGAAGGACGGCGCGGTGCTCGACTGCAACGCCGCCTATCGCGCGCTTGCGGGCGTCAGCGACGCGGACCATCCGGTCTCCCCGCAACACGCGTTCCCCGGCAAGGGACCGGCCGCGGCGCTCTATCGTCTCGCGCGCGCCGCCACCGAAGGCAGCGAGCGCGAGGAGCATTTCGAAACCGAAGCCGGCACGAAGCTGACCGCGACCGTGAAGCCGCTGAAGCATGGCGAGGCCGCCTGGTGGTTCACGCCGCGCCTCGTGCAAAGTCCCGCCGTGAAGCCCCTCGCGGCGGAAAAGCCGATACCGTCCGCGCTGATCCGCTTTTCCGATTTCTTCCGCAACGCGCCCGTCGGCGTCGCCATCACGACGCCCGCGGGCGAGATCGTCGAAACGAACGGCGCCTTCGCCGAGTTCTTTGCCCTCGCCGGCTTTGCGCCGGGGGCGAAGTTCGGCGATCTCGTCGAGCCGCGCGAACGCCACGCCGCGCTCAAGCTCATCGGCCGCGCGGCCGCCGGCGAGACCGAGCCACGAGCCCGAGGAAATCCATTGCGCCGCCGGCGCCAAATCGTCCGACCGCAGCGCCCAGCTCTTCGCGAGCCCCTTCCGCGCCTCGCACGAGGGCGCGCCGCAGGCGATCCTCTATCTGGTCGACACCTCCGCGCAGAAGGCGCTCGAGACCCAGTTCCAGCAGGCGCAGAAGATGCAGGCGATCGGACAGCTCGCGGGCGGCGTCGCGCACGACTTCAACAATCTGCTGCAGGCGATCATCGGCAATTGCGATCTGCTGCTGATGCGCCACGCGGCGGGCGATCCCTCCTTCGCCGAGATCAACGAGGTGCGTCAGAACTCGGTGCGCGCCGCGGGCCTCGTGCGCCAGCTCCTCGCCTTCTCGCGTCAGCAGACGCTCCAGCCGCGCGTGCTCGCGCTCGCCGACACGATGACCGAGCTGTCGCTCCTGTTGCGCCGTCTGTTGGGCGAGCGCGTGACCCTGAAATTCGAGCAGGCGCCCGATCTCTGGCAGGTGCGCGCCGACGAAGGCCAGATTTCGAACGCGATCGTCAATCTCGTCGTGAACGCGCGCGACGCGATGCCGCCCGAAGGCGGCACGGTCACCATCCGCATTTCGAACGCGACGCTTGCCCACGCGCGTCCGATCGGCGCGGGCCTGATGGCGCCCGGCGAGTACGTGCTGATCGAAGTCGCCGATACGGGCAGGGGCATCCCGCCGGAAAATCTCGCCAAGATCTTCGAGCCGTTCTTCACCACCAAGCCCGTCGGACACGGCACGGGCTTGGGGCTTTCGACCGTCTACGGCGTGGTCAAGCAGACGGGCGGCTTCATCGACGTGAAGAGCGCGGTCAGCAGAGGCGCCACCTTCGAGATCTATCTGCCGCGCTATGTCGCCACCGAAGGCGCGCCCGAAGCGGTGGTCGAGGAACCCGAACGCGCCGCCCATCGCGACATCACCGGCCAGGACACGATCCTCCTCGTCGAGGACGAAGATGCGGTCAGAAGCTTCGCCGCGCGCGCGCTCCGCATGCGCGGCTACACCGTGCTCGAAGCGCCCGGCGGCGACGTCGCGCTCGAGATCGTGCGCAAGCATCAGGGCACGATCGATCTCGTCATCTCCGACGTCGTGATGCCCAACATGGACGGCCCCACGATGGTGCGCGCGGCGCTGAAGCTCAGGCCCGAGATGCGCGTGATCTTCATCTCCGGCTATGCCGAAGACACCTTCCGCCGCACCGAAGAGAAGGTCGAAGACCTGCACTTCCTGCCCAAGCCCTTCGGCTTGAAGCAGCTCGTCGCCAAGGTGAAGGACGTGCTCGCCGGCGCCCCCGTCCGCCGCACCACCGACTCGCTCGCACGAGACCGGAACGTAGTCCTGAAACAACGTCATTTTACCGCACCCAACTAAACCATAAGTTGTGGTCAATGAATTCTTCCGGTTGTATAACCGTCGCGGAAAATAGGGGAGTTGGGGGCCTCAAAGTGCGCGCGCGATTTGGTTTTTGTCTGCTGGCAACGGTGCTGATCGGCTGCGCCTATGATCCGATCTCGTATATGGCCGAGCTGCGTCAGCCGCTCGACCGCATGCTCGTCGTCGGCCCCGGCGATGTCCTCGTCCGCGTCGACAAATTCAGAAGCCTCATAAACGACGAGGGCAAGGCCGACATCTTCGGACGCCGCACGAATGAGGGCTACACGGAAATGCGCTTCGGGAGCGTCGAAAGTGACGGCACGCTGGTGCTGCTCAGGAACGATTACGTCATCGTCACCAATGAGAACACCGAGACCCGGCCTCTGTTTAGAGTCGTCCTCGACCACGGTCAACCGCAACACGCAGGATACGCGAGAACTTCACGCAGAGTTCCTTCACGACGAGAACGGCACAGCAGGACGCTTTCCACACGCTCATTCCGATGGAGGCGATCGTGATGTACGGCGTGCCGCAAGGCTCTCGGACGCTGGTGTTCGAGGGCTATACCGTCTCCTTCGAGACCGTCGAACCGACCGCAGTGACCTATAGGCTGGCCCGCAACCCGCTCGCCCTCGACGCACAATCATCGAACATGCCTTGAACTCTCCGTCGTCATGGTGAGGTGCGAGCGAAGCGAGCCTCGAACCACGGCACGCTCCACGAAACCGGAACGTAAGGCAACAATTCGCCATTCTCTTCTCATCATCCCCGGCGAGCGCGAGCCCCTCATGGTGAGGAGCGAGCGAAGCGAGCCTCGAACCAAGGCTCGGGCGAGGGAAGGGAACCCATGACGAGGCGCTGCCGCGTGCCTCAACCGCGCACACCAAAACTTTTCTACCTTCTCGTGGGGTCGAGGGCGATCAGCAACAGCGGAGCTGTTGCAGGCCGAGCGTGCGCCACAGCGCTGCGACTGTCGCGCCGTAGCGCATACGCGAGGCGAAAGCAGCGCGATGTCCAGGGGCCGCTCCGACGTAATGGAAAACGCTTGAGTAGTCTTATTTTCTTTCAGAAGCAGGGCGTTGACGCGAGACGCGATGCGCAACTATCAGCGCCGCATCACGCCGCCGTCGTGATACGACGTGATCCGTCTCGTCGTGCCGCCTTCTCGTTCGGCCTGAGCATTTCGACGTCGCGATCGAAAGCGCGCAGAAACGCGACGAGCCGCTCGACCGAACTATTCGCGAAATTGCCTTTGAACATGGCGACAGTTCCGGCTGGCTGATGCCATAAGCCTGCCGCATCGGTTTGCGTGAGCTTCCGCTCATTGGTGCAGGCTACGCGCCAACTGGATCGCGGAAATCCGGTCGCAGCAGTACGACAAAGCGCAGGGAACATTCGGTCGAAGCGATAGCCCGTGCCAAAGCTTGGCCAAAGAAATCAAAGCCTATGCTGCCCGTTAAGCCTCCGCGCAACTCGAACGCTACGTCAGCGTCTGAAATGCGAGACATAAGACGTACGCCTCCCGCTCCGGCTTCGGCTAAATCTGTTCGATCGCCGCAATGCGTACCCCGGTCCCATCCCACCCGATCGAACGAGCGAGTCAAATTGGGAGGCATCAGCTGCGCAGCTTCGACCGGTGCTCGGCTCAAGATCAGATCAACCAAGCGAGCCGGCGAACATTAGAACCAAGAGAGGCGACGCAGCGAATCGATGGTGACCGCTCCCATGGCAGCGTCACGCCCTGCCCGAGACAAGCGAACCCGAGACTATCCGGTCCTCGAGGCGACAGAATCGTGACTGATCAGTACGCTGGCTCAGACTGACGGCCGCTCGACACCTGTTCGGTTCGAAGTAACTATCGGCATGCATTCCGCTAGACTGCATCTTCGAACCGAGCCATTGCCAATGCATTTCTGAATCGCCCACGGCGATTCGCACATCGTGAAGCGCATATGAGACTACGGGATCCTATAAGCGCCAGCGTCAAAACATTGGGAACAATAACCGAACGTTTCCTATATTATACTTTCTGATTCAAATGGATGATTACCCACTTGCCGAATAGAACAAAACATGTACAGTGACCAAATCAGCAGGGGATTTGGCCCCTGGGATTTCGGCATCAGCCGTGGAATAAGGGGAACTTCTCAATGACACAGGCGGTCCTTCGGGTCGTGGTTAAAGAAGATTCGGACAAGAAGCGCGCGCTCGACGCCGCGCTCTCCCAGATTGATCGCGCCTTCGGCAAGGGTTCCGTCATGCGGCTCGGCCAGCGCGAGAAGGCGGTCGACGCCGATGCCGTCTCGACCGGCTCGCTCGGCCTCGACATCGCGCTCGGCATCGGCGGCCTGCCCCGCGGCCGCGTCATCGAGATCTACGGCCCCGAATCCTCCGGCAAGACAACGCTCGCCCTTCATGTCGTCGCCGAAATTCAGAAGAAGGGTGGCGTCGCGGCTTATGTCGATGCTGAGCACGCGCTCGATCCGTCTTACGCGAGGAAGCTCGGCGTCGATATCGACGAAATGCTGATCTCTCAGCCCGACACCGGCGAGCAGGCGCTCGAGATCACCGACACGCTGGTGCGCTCGGGCGGCGTCGACATCGTCGTGATCGATTCGGTCGCGGCCTTGACCCCCAAGGCCGAGCTCGAAGGCGAGATGGGCGATCAGCTCCCCGGTCTCCAGGCCCGCCTGATGAGCCAGGCGCTGCGCAAGCTCACCAGCTCGATCTCGAAATCGAACACCATCGTGCTCTTCATCAATCAGATCCGGATGAAGATCGGCATCATGTTCGGCAATCCCGAAACCACCAGCGGCGGCAACGCGCTGAAATTCTACGCGAGCGTCCGCCTCGACATCCGCCGCATCGGCGCCATCAAGGACAAGGACGAGGTCGTCGGCAACCAGACGCGCGTCAAGGTGGTGAAGAACAAGGTCGCCCCGCCGTTCCGCCAGGTCGAGTTCGACATCATGTACGGCCACGGCATCTCCAAGTCGGGCGAGCTGCTCGATCTCGGGGTCAAGGCCGGCGTCGTCGAGAAATCCGGCGCCTGGTTCTCCTATGACGGACAGCGCATCGGCCAGGGCCGCGAGAACGCCAAGCAGTATCTCGAGGCCCACAAGGACGCCGCCGTCGCCATCGAGGCCGCGATCCGGGGCAATGCCGGCCTCCTCTCCGCCGGCTTGACCGTTGCCGAGGATGCGGGGGGCGACTGAACGGCTGCTCAGAAATTGGTCATTCCCCCGGCAGGGAATGGCTCCCAGGCGAGGGCGCTCCTAACCGGGCGCCCTCGTTGCGTTTGGAAGGGGCCCAACGCGGATTTTTTCAAAATCGAGCGACCAAAGTGCTGCAAACACAAAAGCTCAAGCGTGATCAGCACCTTGCAGGGTCACAAATGCTTTGTGTCCTTCGTGGCCCCTTGGTGAGCTTCGTGTTTCAATCTTTCCCCAACGGCGGTCGCGAACGTCCTCACGGATTTTTCAAAAATCGAACGGGCAGAGTATTGAAAATAGAAAACGCGAAGACACGTCAAAGACTTGGAAGAAGCCTTCCGCGCACTCAATTGTGCTTAGGCCTGGCGTCCCACACTATGGCTCGCCCTCTTACGTTTTGCCGCGTCCCCCTGCTATCAAGGTTTCCATGACCAGCAGTCTCAAAGACGTCCGCACCGGGTTCCTCGAGTTTTTCCGCCGTCACGACCACGAGGTCGTGGCCTCGAGCCCGCTCGTTCCCCGGAACGACCCCACGCTGATGTTCACCAACGCGGGCATGGTCCAGTTCAAGAACGTCTTCACCGGCCAGGAGAAGCGCGCCATCCCCCGCGCGACCACCGCGCAGAAATGCGTCCGCGCCGGCGGCAAGCACAACGACCTCGACCGCGTCGGCTACACCGCGCGCCACCACACCTTCTTCGAGATGCTGGGGAATTTCTCCTTCGGCGACTACTTCAAGGAGCGCGCGATCGAGCTCGCCTGGAAGCTGATCACCGAGGATTACGGCCTCCGCAAGGATCGCCTGCTCGCGACCGTCTATGCCGAGGACGACGAGGCGTTCAACCTCTGGCGCAAGATCGCGGGACTCCCGGAATCGCGCGTCATCCGCATCCCGACCTCGGACAATTTCTGGTCCATGGGCGAGACCGGCCCGTGCGGCCCCTGCACCGAGATTTTCTACGATCACGGCGATCACATCCCCGGCGGCCCGCCCGGCTCGCCCAATGAAGACGGCGACCGCTTCATCGAGATCTGGAATCTCGTCTTCATGCAGTACGAGCAGTTCGCGGGCGGCGTGCGCGAGAACCTGCCGAAGCCTTCCGTCGACACCGGCATGGGGCTCGAGCGCATCACCGCCGTGCTGCAGGGCGTGCACGACAATTACGACATCGATCTCTTCCGCCATCTGATCGCGGCCTCTGCCGAGAAATCGGGCGCCTCGATCGCCGGGCCGCACGCGGTCAGCCATCGCGTCATCGCCGACCATCTGCGCGCGTCGTGCTTCCTGATCGCCGATGGCGTGCTGCCCGTCGAACGAAGGCCGCGGCTACGTGCTCCGCCGCATCATGCGCCGCGGCATGCGTCACGCGCACATCCTGGGCTCCAAGGATCCGCTGATGTACCGGCTCGTGCCGACGCTCGTGGCCGAGATGGGCGAGGCCTATCCCGAGCTCAAACGCGCCGAAGCGCTCGTCAGCGAAACCTTGAAGCTCGAGGAAACCCGCTTCCGCGAGACGCTGGCGCGCGGGCTGAAGCTGCTCGACGAAGCGACCGCGAAACTGAAACCGGGCGATACGCTTCCCGGCGAAGTCGCCTTCAAGCTCTACGACACCTTCGGCTTCCCGCGCGATCTGACCGAAGACGCGCTGCGCGAACGCGGCATGGGCGTCGATGGCAAAGGCTTCGATGCCGCCATGGCGGCGCAGACGGCCGAAGCGCGCAAGGCGTGGGCGGGATCGGGCGAAGCCGCCACCGATGCGCTCTGGTTCTCGCTGCGCGAGGAGCTCGGGCCGACCGAGTTCTTGGGCTACGACACCGAGAACGCCGAAGGCTCGATCGCAGCCATCGTCAAGGACAACATCCGCGCCGAGCGCGGCCGCGCGGGCGAGACCGTGCGCATCATCACCAACCAGACGCCGTTCTACGGCGAAGGCGGCGGCCAGGTCGGCGATGTCGGCGCGATCTTCTCCGGCAAGGGCGCCGAGGGCGAAGTCATCGACACCGAGAAGAAGCTCGGCAATCTGCACGTCCACGTGGTCAAGATTTCGCGCGGCGAGTTCGCCATCGGCGATGCGGTCGAGCTGCGCGTCAATTCCGAGAAGCGCCGCGCCACGCGCGCCAATCACTCGGCGACGCATCTCTTGCACGCGGCGCTCAAGCACGTGCTCGGCCCGCACGTGTCGCAGAAGGGCTCGCTCGTCGGGCCCGAACGCCTGCGCTTCGACTTCTCGCATCCCAAGGCCCTCACGGACGACGAGCTGAAGCGCATCGAAGACGAAGTGAACGAGGTCGTGCGCCAGAACGTCGACGTCTCCACGCGCCTGATGCCGACCGACCAAGCCGTGAAAGAGGGCGCGGTCGCCATGTTCGGCGAGAAATACGGCGACGAGGTCCGCGTGCTCTCCATGGGCAGCGCGCTCGAGACCCAAGAGAAGCCCTATTCGGTCGAGCTCTGCGGCGGCACGCATGTCCGCCGTCTCGGCGACATCGGCCTGTTCACGATCCTTGGCCGAGTCCGCGGTCGCGGCCGGCGTGCGCCGCATCGATGCGCTGACCTCCGAAGGCGCGCGGCGCTATCTCGAAGGCCAGGCCGAAGCCGCGCGCGCGGCCGCCGACGTGCTCAAGACCTCGACGGCGGAACTCCCCGCCCGCATCGCGGCGCTCACCGACGAACGCCGCCGTCTCGAACGCGAGCTCGCGGATGCACGCAAAGCGCTCGCGCTCGCCGGACCGCCCAAGAGCGGCGGCGACGCGTCGCGCGAGATCGCCGGCATCAAGACCGTGCTCCGCCTCGTCGAGGACGTCGCGGCCAAGGACCTGAAGGCGCTTGCCGACGACGCGAAATCCAAGCTCGGTTCGGGCGTGGTCGCGTTCGTCACCGTCGCCGAAGGCCGCGCCTCGCTCGTGGTCGGCGTCACGCCGGACCTCACCGCGCGCATCAGCGCCGTCGATCTGGTCCGCGCGGGCTCCGAAGCCTTGGGCGGCAAAGGCGGCGGCGGACGGCCCGACATGGCCCAGGCCGGCGGCCCCGACGGCGCCAAGGCCAAGGACGCGCTGGCCGCCATCGAAAAGCATCTGGCCGCGCTTCAACCCGCCGAATAACGATAGACCTCACGGAGATCACAGATGGCGAAGGAGCCTGCGCCCGATACACGATGGGCCGTCGAGCGCGTGCTCGAGAACGGCTTGTTTCTCTCGCGCTGGCTGATGGCGCCGTTCTATGTCGGCCTCGTGCTCGCGCTCGGCATGCTGCTTGTCGTCTTCGTCGAGGAGGTCGTCCACGCGGTCCCCAATATCCTGGGCGGCGGCGCCGAGCAGGCCATCCTCATCGTGCTGACGCTCATCGATCTGTCGCTTGCCGGCAATCTCGTCCTGATCGTGATCTTCTCGGGCTACGAGAACTTCGTCTCCAAGATCAATCTCGAAGGCCACGAAGACCGCCCATCCTGGATGGGCACGCTCGATTTCTCGGGGCTGAAGATCAAGCTCGTAGGGCTCCATCGTCGCCATCTCGGCGATCTCGCTTCTGCGCGCCTTCATGACCATCACCCAGGCGAACGCGGTCGACGAGGTCCGCATCTTCTGGCTCGTCGTCCTGCACGTCACCTTCGTCGGCTCCGGGCTGCTCTTCGCCCTGATGGACTGGGTCGCCTCGCTCGAAAAGAAGGGGCACCCGCCCGGCGACTGAACCCGATCAGCCCTTACGGGGGACGGCATCCTTTCCCTCCTCGGCTCCCCTCGTGAAGCTCTGCTGCACCCGGTCGAGGAACGAGAAGAAGATGTCGGTCGCGTAGCCGACCAGGAACGCGATCGCGAGCGGCGGGAAGCTCTCGCCCAGCGTGAAATTGTTGAACAGGCCGACCGCCCCGCCCCCGATCGCCGCAATGATGAAGCGCGCACTGTCCGTCCGCGACGGCATGAAGGTGCGCGTCTTCACTTGCTCCGAGAACGTTCTGAGCAGGTACGCGCAGGCGCCCAGGATCGCATAAAGCGGGGGAAGCAGAAGGTTGCTCAGCGCGCCGTAGTACAACGCGGTCTTCTCCTGGGCGTCCTTCGCAAACGACCTCACCGCCTGGAACACCGGCAGCTTCGTCCTGACCTCCTCGTAGATGTCGACCGGGAAGCCGACCTCCATGCTGCCGAGAGTCATGCCTTCAGCCAGCACGAGCGCAGTTCAGCCGAAGCGCCACGCGGTGCATGTCCCGGATGGTCGAGAGGAACAGCTGCAGGTTCGTGGTGTTCCGCGTGTCCGCGTTCACGGCGGCCCGCGCTTCAGGGCTCGCGGCGGCCGAGACCGCCAGCGCGTTCAACGAGATCGCGAGCTCGTTCGCGACCGTGATGTCGGCCTCGAGCTGTGCCGAGAGCCGGTTCGAGACGAAGGAGAAGATCGACGACACCAGCAGGAAGAGCCCGAGCACGATGGCGATGCGCCGGTAGGTCTTCACCGTCCTGTCCGCGTCCTCCTTGCAGGCTCTAAGGGTCTTGGCGGTGACGGGCTGCAGCGCCGCCGAAAGGGCGGTGACGGCCGCGATCGCTTTGACGGTCTCATCGTTGTCGAGCTTGTCCGCGGCCTCGGCGGCGACGATGGTCTTGACCATCCCCTCGTCCAGCTTGATGCCCGAGCCGGCCGCGTAGTCGAGCAGATACTCGGCATCCTCCAGAAGCTTCTCGATGCCGGCGACGCTGGATTTGTGCCCGCCGGGCTTTCCGGGGAACGGACCCACGGTGACGTTGCTCTTCTGGTCCGCCTCTGAAGTCGCGAGCGCGCCCGGTGCTGTGAGTTCTCCTGTCATGGTCCTCACCTTTGTCGAGGGGGAGACTAAGAACCATCTCGCAATCCAGAGTCCCGAAACTCCGGCGAAAAACCCACGAAATCCCGGCCTACCCGCCGCGCCGGTAGTCTTTGAGATGGGTCGAGCGCAGGCCGAGCAACCCGTAGCGCTCGATGGCGCGCTGCCACGCGCTGAACTCTTCCGCGGTCAATTGATAGCGCCGGCAGGCGTCGTCGAGGCTCAGGAGCCCGCCGTGAACGGCGAGCACGACCTCCGCCTTGCGCCGGATCACCCACCGTGTCGTGCCGGGTGACGGCAGATCGGCGAGCGTGATGATGTCGCCGTTCGGTCCGACAATGTAGTTCGGCCGTTTGTGCTCGTCGTGCAGATAGGCGTCGTGCTTGCTTCCGAGTCGCGCAGGGGTCACACCCCCGGGTGGAGACCCCGGAGTTGGAGTTTGCGCGCTATCGCGCGGGTGCGCATCATCGCGTGACATGCTTGGGTCTCAGGCTGCCTCGCCCGAGTCCCCCTCAGGTCATGAGTGCGCCGCAACGCGGCTATTCTTCACGAACATTACCAGAAAGGTGTGACCTTTGTGGGATAATTGCGCAAACAGCCTTGCAAATGTGATCGATTACTTCTTCGGCTTCAGCCGGCGGATCTCGGTGTTCATGGTGACATCGTTGCGCCGGTTCTGGGCGATGATGTCGCCCGTCACCCAATGGTCGCCCTCGACCGCGCGCTTCGCCATCACGTCGAACTCTTCGTCCCATTCGCCGAGCGAGATGCCGAACCACGGCGGCTGCGGCTTGAGCGGCGGAAGGCCGAGCTCCTCCCAGATCTTCCGCGCGTTCTCCATGTATTCGCGCTTCGGCAGCGAGATCGGCGGGAAGGGTTCCTTCAGCGTGGCATCGAACAGGACGGAGGCATCCTCGCCGCCGTTGCGCAACGAGCGCGGTCCGTGACCCTGATCGCGGTGCTTCAGCACCTCCATGTCGATCGCCGGGTTGCAGCGGTAGGACAGCGCCCACCACACCGCATCCATGTTCTCGGGATCGATATCGTCGTCCACCGCGATCACGTATTTGCCGATCGCGCGGTGCTGCGACACGAGCCCGTACATCGCGCGCCAGACTTCCGTGCGCGGCGTGCCCTTCTCGATATGCAGGATGACGAGCTTGCGCAGATTGGTCAGCGGCTCGTGCAGCGAGACGCGCTTGACGCAATTGAGGCCGAGCGCCTTCAGGCTCTGCAACAGCAGCGGCTCGAGCGACACGCGCTTGATCAGGCTCGATTCGGACGGCGTCACCTGGCTGATGATGGAGGTGAGCACCGCATTCTTCCGGCGCGTGATCGCGGTGACGTCCATGATACGCGTTGTATTCCTGAAGGTTGACATGTCCATGCGACTCGCCGAACGGCGCTTCAGGCTCCAGCCACTCGGTGTCGATGAAGCCCTCGATGACGATCTCCGCTTCCGCGGGCACGAGCAGATCGACAGTGACGGCCTTCACCACGTTGATCGGCGAGCCCACGAGACCGCCGGCGACTTCGAGCTCATCGATGTTCTCGGGAATCTTCTGCGATGAGACAAAGGTGACGGCCGGCGGTCCGCTCAGCACGACGGCGGCCGGCATCTTCTGGCCGCGCTTCTTGTACTTGAGCCAATGCGCGTAAATGCCGGGACGCAATTCGAGCGACGGATTCATGCCCAGCCGCCGTCGCGTCTTCACCTGGCCGCGATAATTGCCGACGTTCTGCACGCCGGTGTCCGGATCCTTGGTGATGTATTGCGACAGCGTGGTGTAGGGCGCGTTGTCCCAGCCGGGCGTCGAGATCGGCACCGGGATGCCGTCGAGACCCATGCCCTCCTTGTCGAGATCGTTGCCCTTGATGACGATGTCGTGGCACGGCGCACGCTCGACGACGCGCGTCTTTATCGGGGCTGCGGTCGCGCGCGCCCATCGCGAGTTGATCTCATCGAGATTGCAGCCCAATCCGATGCGGTAGATTTCCCGGTTCGCCGCAAGGCCGCCGACGATGACGGGGATGTCGTAGCGCTTGCCTTTGCTGTCGACGACATTGGTAAAGAAAAAGGCCTTGCGCTCACTCTCCGGAAGGCCGCCGCGAAACTGCCAGCGCACCAGCGGATGCATTTCCGTGTCTTTGTTGATCGGGCGGTCGACCCGGATCAGTTGTCCCGCCTTTTCAAGCGCAGCGATATGATCGTGGAGATCGGGATACGTGCGCGGCGGCGCCTCGCTCGATTTGCTCACGCAGAGCTCTCCTTCAAGAAGTCGCAAAACACGAGTGCTAACGGAATTGCGGCCACGCTGCACTGAGGCAACGTGGCCGCGAATGTTACGCCTTTGGCGCGTCGAACGTCAGACGACGAGCTGGCCGTGCTGGCTCTGGCCTTCGGTCAGACCGCGCTCCTTCATCCAGTCATAGGCCTGGCTGAAGCGCGTCGGATCGTAATAGTCGACGTGCTTGTAGCGCACGAACGCGCGCAGCAATTCATGCGGCTCCAGCGCGCCCTTGGCCGATGCCGTGACGTGGTGCGAGTATCTGTAGAAGTCGGCGTTGATGAGATCGACGGCCGCATTCTCCGCGTCGTAATAGGCCTTGCGCTGTTCCGGCGTCAGATCGGGCGCGACCACTTCGCCGCCGCGATAGAAGGCCGACGCGATGATGTGCGCGCCTTCCTTGAGGCCCAGACTGATGAACGGCTCCATCACGGTGACCGCGCGATAGGTGCGGTCCTTCAGGCCCTTCCAGCGGAAGAACGGCAGCCCGCCGTGCTCGATCTTCACATGCGCAGCGCCGACCGCGCTTTCGAGCATCTGGATCGTGGTGTAGTGCGAACCCGTGAGCTCCTGGACGACCACCGGAATGTCGGCGAGATCGCGCGGCACCTGGAGCGCTTCGTCGAACGTCAGGATCGCCTGCGCCGCGACCGCCGAGCGAAGGCCGGCGATGTTGCCGCCGCGCTTGCCGCGCTCGAGGCGATCGATGCTCGCCCATTCGCAGACGTTGTAGCTGTCGGCCGAGCCGCAATCGAACAGGTCCTCTTTCAGCCGCGTCATGATCGGGCGCTCGGCGCTGTCCTTCTCGCGCGCCTCGTACGGGGCCGACATCTGCACGTTCAGCCCGTTCTTCTTGAAGAGACCCTCCTGAATACCGACCAGCACAGGCAGGTCGAAAACAGGATTGTTGGGTGCGATTTTCACCAGCGGCATTGTGTCTGTCATAGGCATCGTCCTTCTCGGCACTCGATCGTAATATCCAGTGTTTTCTGTGTAATTACCGTCGAGGGCCCTGTCAAATCAACGCAGACATGGGCAAGGACGCGATCACTTCCAAGGGCTTGGACGTGCCGAAAATGTGAACTTTTCGGCAGAGCCGGCGGATTTGAGCAGGTTGTAACGGCCTACTTCATCGCCTTCTTGAGGTTCTCGTCGATCTTGTCGAGGAAGCCTTCGGTCGTGAGCCACTTCTGGTTGGGTCCGACGAGCGCCGCGAGGTCCTTCGTCATGAACCCGGCCTCCACCGTATCGACGCAGACCTTCTCCAGATTGCTCGAGAAGCGCGTGAGATCGGCGTTGCCGTCGAGCTTGGCGCGGTGCGCGAGGCCGCGTGTCCAGGCGAAGATCGAGGCGATCGAGTTGGTCGAGGTCTGCTCGCCCTTCTGATGCTGGCGGTAGTGGCGCGTCACCGTGCCGTGCGCGGCTTCCGATTCCACGATCTTGCCGTCAGGCGTCATCAGCACGGACGTCATCAGGCCGAGCGAGCCAAAGCCTTGGGCCACCGTGTCGGACTGCACGTCGCCGTCGTAGTTCTTGCACGCCCACACATAGCCGCCCGACCACTTCAGCGCGGACGCGACCATGTCGTCGATCAGGCGGTGCTCATAGGTGATGTTCGCCGCCTTGTACTTGTCGGCGAATTCGGTGTCGAAGATGTTCTGGAACAGATCCTTGAAGCGGCCGTCATAGGCTTTGACGATCGTGTTCTTGGTCGAGAGATAGAGCGGATATTTCCGCGCCAGCGCGTAGTTCATCGAGGCGCGCGCGAAATCGATGATCGACTGGTCGAGATTGTACATGCTCATCGCGACGCCGCCGCCGGGGAAGTCGAACACCTTGCGCTCGATCTTCTTGCCGTCCTTGCCCACGAAGGTGAGCGTCAGCTCGCCAGGTCCCGGCACGACGAAATCGGTCGCGCGATACTGATCGCCGAAGGCATGGCGGCCGATCACGATCGGCTTCGTCCAGCCCGGAACGAGGCGCGGCACGTTCTTGCAGATGATCGGCTCGCGGAAGATCGTGCCGCCCAGGATGTTGCGGATCGTGCCGTTGGGCGACTTCCACATGTCCTTGAGCTTGAATTCCTTCACGCGCGCTTCATCGGGGGTGATGGTCGCGCATTTCACGCCGACGCCGTGGCGCTTGATCGCTTCGGCCGCGTCGATCGTGATCTGGTCGTTGGTCTCGTCGCGCTTCTCGATGCCGAGGTCGTAATATTCCAGTTTGACGTCGAGATAGGGCAGGATCAGCTTCTTCTTGATGAGATCCCAGATGATGCGGGTCATCTCGTCGCCGTCGAGCTCGACAACGGTGCCTGCGACCTTGATTTTGGCCATGATTTTTCCCCGAAATGTTGGATTAGGATGGCGCGTTCTCTTAGCCACTGACTCTCGCGCCGTCAAAGGACCTGTTGAGCCGCATCGATGCAGACGCCCCCGCTCGCTCCCGCCATCATCCTGTCCGAGCCGCAACTCGGCGAAAATATCGGCGCCTGCGCCCGGGCGATGGCGAATTTCGGTCTTACGGATTTACGCCTCGTTAACCCGCGCGACGGCTGGCCCAACGAAAAGGCCGAGGCGATGGCCGCCGGCGCCGCCGCCCTCATCGCCAATGCACGCGTCTTCGACAGCGTTGAGCACGCGATAGGCAAGCTGCAGCTCGTTTATGCGTCGACCGCGCGCGACCGCACCATGGCCAAGCCCGTGCTGACGCCTCAAGAAGCCGCGCGCCGTTTGCGCGAGGCCGCCGCCAAGGGCGTCGCGACCGGGCTCCTGTTCGGCAATGAGCGGGCAGGGTTGACCAACGACGAGGTTGCGCTCGCCGATTGCATCGTCACCATCCCGACCGACCAGTCGGGGTTCGCCTCCTTGAACCTCGGCCAGGCGGTGCTGCTCTTGGGCTACGAGTGGTTCAAGGCGGGCGACGGCACGCCGCCGGAACAGATCGACCATGGCGTCCAGCTTCCTGCGTCCCGGGAAGAGCTGGTCCTCCTCTTCGAGCACCTGGAGGATGAGCTGGAAACGGGCGGCTTCCTGTTCCCGCCCGGCAACCGGCCGGGGATGATCCGAAACTTGCGGAGCATCCTCCACCGGGCCCAGCTGACCGACCAGGAGGTCCGAACCTTGAGGGGCGTGATCGTCGCCCTGACCAAGGGGAAAAAGCGCGGCAATCCCCCCGAATAGCCGGCCGAACCACGGCGTTTGACAGGGAAAAGCCCATCGCTATAGTGCGCCGCCTTTGGCGGGGGTCCCTGCCGGGACCCTCATTTTATGGACGCAGCATGACGAAACGCGCTTCTGCCAAGTACAAACTCGATCGCCGCATGGGCGAGAACATCTGGGGCCGGAACAAGAGCCCCGTCAGCAAGCGCGCCTATGGCCCCGGCCAGCATGGCCAGCGCAAGTCACGCAAGCTCTCCGACTATGGCACGCAGCTTCACGCCAAGCAGAAGCTGAAGGGCTATTACGGCAACATCAACGAGCGCCAGTTCCGGCGCTATTACGAGGAAGCCGCGCGGCGCACCGGTGACACCGGCGAGCACATGATCGGGCTTCTCGAGCGCCGTCTCGACGCGATCGTCTTCCGCGCCAAGTTCGTGCCCACGCCGTTCGCAGCGCGTCAGCTGGTCAGCCACGGCCATGTCGCGGTGAACGGCAAGCGCGTCACCATCCCGTCTTATCTGGTGAAGGAAGGCGACACGCTGGAATTGCGCACCAAGGCGAAGGACATGGCGCTGGTGCTCGAAGCGGTGAAGAGCACCGAGCGTGAAGTGCCGGACTATATCGAGGCCAACCACAGCAGGATGACGGCGAAGTTCCTGCGCACGCCCAAGCTGGGCGATGTGCCCTACGCCGTGCAGATGCAGCCGAGCCTCGTGGTCGAGTTCTACTCGCGGTAGTTCCTGGATCGTCACCCGGATGGCGGCCAGTTCGAGCTAGGCCTCGCGCCAGGGCTCGGCGCGCCTCCCATGTCGGCCGTGCCTCGAAGGGTTAGCCGTTCTTCAGCGTGATCCCGCGTTCCGTCAGGAACGCGTCGAGCTCGCCTTGCTCGAACATCTCTTTGATGATGTCGCAGCCGCCGACGAATTCGCCCTTCACATAGAGCTGCGGGATGGTCGGCCAGTTCGAGAATTCCTTGATGCCCTGGCGGACTTCGGCGTCCGCGAGCACGTTGACGGCTTTGAACTTCACGCCGAGCTCGGAAAGGATGTGGACGACGGCCGCCGAGAAGCCGCATTGCGGCATAACGGGCGTGCCCTTCATGAAGAGAAGAACGTCGTTTTGGGCGACATCCTGGGCGATGCGGTCGTGAACGGTCGTGGTCATGGGAAGCGTCCTTTCGCTGTCCTTTAGCTAAGGTTCGCAGGCTTTCCCGTCAAGATTGCGGCATCAGTCTTTCGGCGTGGTTTGGAGCGACAGCGCATGAAGCTGGCCGCCCACCCGGCCGGAGAGCGCGTCGTAAACCATCTTGTGCTGCTGAACCCGCGTCTTTCCCTTGAATGCCTTGGACACGACCATGGCGGCGTAGTGGTCGCCGTCACCCGCCAAGTCGGTGATGGTCACATCCGCATCGGGAAGCGCCGCGCGGATGGCTTTTTCGATTTCGAGCTGCCGACATCGCCATGCAGCGAATGTAGGCGCGCGACGCTGCGGAATCAAACGGGATCGCCGCCCATGTAGCGCGGAAACCAGGTCTCATGCGCGCTGCGCAGCTGCGCGACGGCGACCGACTCGCCGCCGGGGAGCACGAGATCGCCGCCGCCCGTGGTGCCGATGACGCGCGCCAGCACGCCCGCGCTCCTCGCTTCCGAGATGATCGTGGCCGCGCGTTTCTCGGAAACGGTGAGGACATAGCGCGCCTGATCTTCGCCGAAGAGCATCGCAATGCCGTCATCGGTGAGCGAAAGACGCGCCCCGATGCCATTGGCCATCGTCATCTCGGCGATCGCAACCAGGAGGCCGCCGTCCGATAGGTCATGAACGGTATCGGCACGGCCCGCTTCGATCAGTGAGCGGACGAAGTCGCCGTTGCGCTTTTCCGCCGCAAGATCGACGGGCGGCGGCGGTCCCTCCTCGCGGCCCTCGATCTCGCGGAGATAGAGCGATTGGCCGAGATGGCCTCTCGTCTCGCCGATGAGGATGATGGAGTCGCCTTCGCTCTTGAACGCGATCGTCGCCATGCGCTTCACGTCGCGCAGCAGGCCGACGCCGCCGATCGCGGGCGTCGGCAGGATCGCTTCGCCGTTGGTCTCGTTGTAGAGCGAGCAATTGCCCGACACGACGGGAAAGCCGAGCGCCTTGCACGCTTCCGCGATGCCGTCGACGGACGAGACGATGTCGCCCATGGTCTCGGGCCGTTCGGGATTGCCGAAATTGAGATTGTCGGTGACCGCGAGCGGAACGGCGCCGACGGCAGTGAGATTCCGCCACGCTTCGGCAACGGCCTGCTTCGCACCTTCGAACGCGATCCGCCTTGCAGTAGCGCGGCGTGACGTCGGTGGTGATGGCGATGGCCTTCTGCTTCCCGTGCACGCGAACGACGGCCGCGTCGCCGCCCGGCGCCTGCACCGTATCCGCCATCACGGAATGATCGTACTGCTCCCAGATCCAGCGCCGCGAGCACAGATCGGGCGATCGCAGCATCTTCATCAGCGATTGCAGGGGCGGGCGCTCGAAATTGACGATGGTCGTGTCGAGCGCGAGCGGTTTCGCCTTGCGCGTGAAGGGGCGCTCGTAGACCGGCGCTTCTTCCGACAGCGCATCGACCGGCATGTCGGCGACGATTTCGCCCTTGTGCCTGATGATCAGCCGGCTCGTGTCGGTGGTCTTGCCGATGATCGCGAAATCGAGCTCCCACTTCGTGAAGATGCGCTCGGCCTCGGCTTCGCGGCCGGGCTTCAGCACCATCAGCATGCGCTCCTGCGATTCGGAGAGCATCATCTCGTAGGCGGTCATGTGGGTTTCGCGCTGCGGCACATGATCGAGATCGAGCTCGATGCCGGCGCCGCCTTTCGCCGCCATCTCCGAGGACGACGATGTGAGGCCCGCAGCACCCATGTCCTGGATCGCGATGATCGCATCGGTCGCCATCAGCTCGAGACAGGCTTCGAGCAGGAGCTTCTCGGTGAACGGATCGCCGACCTGAACGGTCGGGCGCTTCTCCTCCGAGTCCTCGTTGAATTCGGCCGACGCCATGGTCGCGCCGTGGATGCCGTCGCGCCCCGTCTTCGAGCCGACATAGACGACGGGATTGCCTGCGCCCTTCGCCGCCGACAGGAAGATCTTGTCGGCGCGCGCGAGCCCCACGCACATCGCATTGACGAGGATGTTGCCGTTATAGGCGGGGTGGAAATTCACTTCGCCGCCGACGGTCGGCACGCCCATGCAATTGCCGTAGCCGCCGATGCCCGCGACCACGCCGGCCACCAGATGCCGCGTCTTCGGGTGCTGCGGCGCGCCGAAGCGCAGCGCGTTCATCATCGCCACGGGCCGCGCGCCCATCGTGAACACGTCGCGCATGATGCCGCCGACACCCGTCGCCGCGCCCTGATAGGGCTCGATGAAGGACGGGTGATTGTGGCTCTCCATCTTGAACACGACCACGTCGCCATCGCCGATATCGACGACGCCCGCGTTCTCGCCGGGGCCCTGGATCACCTGCGGGCCCTTGGTCGGAAGCCGGCGCAAATGCGCGCGCGTGGATTTGTACGAGCAATGCTCGCTCCACATCACCGAGAAGACGCCGAGCTCGACCAGGTTGGGCTCGCGATTGAGCAGGCGCTTGATCCGCGCATACTCCTCATCGTTCAGGCCGTGCTCGCGGACGATGTCGGGCGTGATCGCGGTCATGCCAACGATTTGACCAGGCTTTCGAAGAGGGGACGTCCGGTGGTGGAACCGAGCAGCGGATCGCAGGCGCGTTCGGGATGCGGCATCATGCCGAGCACGTTGCGCTTCTCGTTCAGGATGCCGGCGATGTTGCGCGCGGCGCCGTTCGGATTTTCATTCACGAGATAGCGGAAGGCGACGCGGTTCTCGCCTTCGAGCCGGTCGAGCGTCGCTTCATCGGCGTAGTAATTGCCTTCGCCGTGCGCGACCGGGAAGCGCACATGCTCGCCCTTCTTGTAGGCGCGCGTGAACGCGGATTGCGATTCTTCGACCGTCATCTCGACCGGACGGCAGACGAATTTCAGGCCGGCATTGCGAAGCAGAACGCCCGGCAGCAAGCCCGGCTTCGGTCAGGATCTGGAAGCCGTTGCAGATGCCGAGCACCGCAACGCCCTTCTCCGCCTTGGCCTTCACGTCGCGCATGATGCGCGACTGTGCCGCCATCGCGCCGCAGCGCAGATAATCGCCATAGGAGAAGCCGCCGGGCAGCACGATCAGGTCGGCATCGTCAGGAACGTCCGTATCGCCGTGCCAGACCATCGCCGGCGCCTTGCCGGTGATCTGCTTGAGCGCGGTCGCCGCGTCGCGATCGCAATTGGAGGCCGGAAATACGATGACCGCGGATTTCACGCTTTCAGCTCGATTTCGTACTTCTCGATGATCGTGTTGGCGAGCAGCTTCTCGCACATGTCTTTCAGCTCGGCGCGCGCCTTGGTTTGGTCCTGCTCGGCGAGTTCGATGTCGATCACCTTGCCCTGGCGCACCTCACCCACCGAGCCGAAGCCCAGATTGTTCAGCGCATGGCCGATGGCCTTGCCTTGCGGATCGAGTACGCCGTTTTTCAATGTGACGAAGACGCGAGCTTTCATTTCACCAGAACCGGCCCCGTGCCTTGAGGTTGAGTCGATTCGGGCAGAATACCAAGCCGCCGCGCCACTTCCGAATAGGCTTCGGTGACGCCGCCGAGATCGCGGCGGAAGCGGTCCTTGTCCAGCTTCTCGTTGGTCTGGATGTCCCACAGCCGGCACGAATCGGGGCTGATCTCATCGGCGAGCACGATGCGCATGAAATCGTTTTCCCACAGCCGGCCGAATTCGAGCTTGAAATCCACCAGCTTGATGCCGACGCCCAGGAACAGGCCCGACAGGAAGTCGTTGATGCGGATCGTCAGGTTGACGATGTCGTCGAGATCCTGCGGCGTCGCCCAGCCGAAGGCCGTGATGTGCTCTTCCGACACCCAGGGATCGTGCAGCGCATCGTTCTTGTAATAGTACTCGATGATCGAGCGCGGCAGCTGCGTGCCTTCGGCGATGCCGAGCCGCGTCGACAGCGAGCCCGCCGCCACGTTGCGCACCACGACTTCGAGGGGAACGATCTCGACCTGCCGGATCAGCTGCTCGCGCATGTTGAGCCGCTTCAGGAAATGCGTCGGCACGCCGATCCCATTCAATTGCGTCATCAGATATTCGGAGATGCGGTTGTTCAGGACGCCCTTGCCTTCGAGCACCGCCTTTTTCTTGGCGTCGAAGGCCGTGGTGTCGTCCTTGAAATACTGCACGAGCGTGCCGGGCTCGGGGCCCTCGTAGAGGATCTTCGCCTTGCCCTCGTAGATGGTTCTGCGCCGTTTCATGGAGGTCCTAGGGGTTCAAACGGCAACGGGGCTTTAGCGCCACGCTGGCGACAGCCCCGTTGCAAGTGAACTTAGCGGATGGGGGGCCTGAGGGGCAACGGACGCAAGCGCGCAGCCGTTCGTCGGCGAGGGAAGGGGTGTCGCGCTCGTCACAAGGTTTGGCTATTGTCGAGGGATGGTGGGCATCACCTCTGGATAAAATAGAGCAATATCAAGGAGTTGTAGAACATGTCAGGCGCTTTCGAGAAGCGGCAAAAGGGGTTCGAGTCGAAGTGGGCGCATGACGAGGAGCTGCGCTTCAAGGTATTCGCCCGGCGCAACAAGCTGTTAGGCGTTTGGGCGGCCGGGGAACTCGGGCTTAAGGGCGACGCTGCCGACGGCCTACAGCAAGGAGGTCGTCGCGGCCGACTTCCAGAAGGCCGGCGATGACGACGTCTTCGAGAAGGTCCGCGACGATTTCAAAGCCAAGGGCGTCGCCATCTCCGATCACCTGCTCCGCGTGAAGATGGAGGAGCTGATCCAGACGGCCAAGTCTCAGATCGAGCAGGAAGTCGGGAAGAAATAGGCCGGCTCCTTCAATACAGCTTTGCGCGAATGAAGACCGTTCCCGAAAGCGGGTTCGAGCCGTAATACGGATCGAGCTCGCTCGGGAACGCGTACGTGCTGCCGACGGCGCCTAGGCCGAGCTTCACGTGCTGCGTGACGGGGATGTCGTAGACATAGCCCAGGCTGAATTTCGAGACGCCGAAGGTCTCGTGGTGCAGCGGCTCATCCTTCGCCGAACAGCTCGTCCTTCTCCGTGTATTCGATGCGGCCGAAGACGGTGTGTGCGTTCCACTGCAGCGCCGATTCCAGCAGCAGCGCGTTCGTCACATCGCCGGGGTTCTTGTCGTTGCGTCCCCACGCGAATGTCGTCTGCCAATTTCCGCTCGCGAGCGGCCTGTTGTAGCTGACCGACGCCGTGATGCGCTGCTGATCGATGTCGGGCTCGAGCGCTTCGGGCGAGTTGAGCGAGCCCCAGCTCGCCTGCATCGACCAGTTGGGGGACGGGTTCCACGTCAGCCGCAGCGACGTCGAATTGAGCCGCAGCGGATCGAAGTCCCAGCGGTATTGGTCCGGTTCGCGTCCGTTGAACAGCGATCCCTCGATCTTCACGCTGTTCCACACAAGCCCCGCGGTGAGCACGCCGAAGGTGATGTGTGTCGCGTCCAGCCAATGATGGCCGAGCGGCGCATCCGGATTGTCCTGGCCTGAGAAGCGATGCATGAAGGTCGGCGGGCCCAGTGCCGGCTCGCCCGGATATCCCGCATAGAGAAAGACGGACGTGGCCGCGTTGAGCGGATGGCTGTAGACGGCCGCGAGCTCCATCAGGAAATCGTGCGGATGCTGGCGGTCGATCAGCGGTGTGACGCCATCCGCGGTCTCGCCGGTCTGGAACAGCAGCGGATAGCCGTCCTTGCCCATGAACGGGTCGAGCGAGAACATCCCGCGAAGCGTGAGCGAGCCCGCGCCGAGCGGACGATGCGCCATGCCCATGACCATGCTCTGGCTGAAGATCTTGGAATCGCCGCGCGGACCGCCCGCGTCGGCGGCCGCGAGATTGATGAAGCCGTGCAGCATCGTGGCCCATGGGCCGTATTGGCCGTGGATGGCTTCCATCGGCGTGGACTCGGGCTGCCACGAGGTGCCCGACGCATCGCGCGTCATGGAATACGGCCCGAGCGCGCCGGTCATGTGCATCAGATGAGCGGTGTGGTCGACGGGCGCCATCGCGCCGTGCGCCGCGTGATCGGCCGGCGCCGCGCTGTCCATCGGCATGGCGCCGTGTGCGGCATGATCGGGCGGAGCGGCTTCCTGTGCCGCGGCATGGAAGGATATTGCAGGGATCGCCATCGCGATGGCGACAAACGTACGGAACGCGCATGATCGACTCCGTTCAACGGTGAAACGTGGTTCAACCGCGAACGAAGGTCAGATCAGCAGACGGCCTGTGCGAGCGTGGAAGTCCGCGAACGCCGAAGGACCGGCGCGTGCTCTGGGCGAAGGACGGGACTCGTCGCCGGCGCTTGCGCCATCGGTGATCGAAACGACGAGCAGGATCGGCGCGAAGGTTTTGGCTGTGGGCGCGTCGAGGACGGCAACCGGTCCGGACGGCACGCCCGGAACCGAAAGCTCCTGACCGAAGCCTTCGGTCTGATGGTTGTGCTGCTTGTGCTGCCCGCCGTGATCGTGCGCGTGCGCCGTCGCCGCAGAGTCGATCTGCGCCGCCAGCATCGGCCAGCAATGGCCGTACGACGCGAGCACGAGACTCGTGACGAACACAAAGGCAAAGGCGGCCGCAAAGCGACGCATACGCGCATCCTGCCGCCAACCCCAGCCGCCGTCCATGGCCCATTTCCCGACCCCATGACGGGTATCTGAACGATTTCTTACTTCGGCGTGAGGGGATGAAGGCGCCCGTACGTATGAGGTTATTGGGGTTGGTCTGTCGGGGAGGCGTTTCAGGAACGCCTCTGCCTGTTTTTGCGGCATCGGCATTCGTGCCGATGCGAGGGGAGGGGTTTGCTATGGGACGAGGCGCTTTTCGGGGGAAGTCCGGCTCGTAAAATGCGTCTGATGACGATCTGCACCATTGCCTGCGTGGTCAGCGCGATCAGCGCCGCCTCGCTCGCGGCGGAAGCAACGAACCAGGTTGTAGCGCAGGCGGGCCAGCCGACGGTCTCTCAGACCGACGATCGTCAGTTATTGCTCCAGAGACTGCAGCAGCTGGAGCAGCGACTGAATCAGCTTGAGGGCAAAGCCGCGCCAGGAATGGCAGCCGCACCTCCCCCTCCAGCCCCGGGTACCGCTCCTCCGTTGACTGCAGCCAATCTCGACACCCAGGCCATTCTTGAGCGGCTGAACACAATCGACCAGCGGCTGCAGTACCTCGAGACGAATGTCGTGCTGTCGGAGCCGAAAACCATCGTCCGCGAAGTCGAGCGGTTTGTCGACCCGGCGGGTAACGAGTTCACTGAACCCGCGCCCGACCGCCGCCCCGTGCTTACATATGAACGGGAGCGCGTTTTCCGCCGCCAGGGTATCGGCGAAGAGATTGAGGACGCGTTGGCGTCGGCGGACGCGAGCGGGATCGCTGTCGGGGTCAGCAGCGTGTCAACCGTTCAGGGTGCGATCCGAACCTCGGGACAGGAGACGGAGGCCGACGGAGACGTCTTCGGCGTGACCCAGGCCGATATCACCTTCTATGCCGCATCAGCGGCGCTGAACACGAGCTTCTTCGCAGACGTAGTGGCGATCGGCGGTCCTGGGCCTGACGCCGAGATTCCCGGCCTCACACTGCTTAACAGTCAGGTGGCGCGCCTCTCCAACAACCGGCTTCAGATGCGCGAGGCTTGGCTCAGGACCGAGTTCTTCAACCAGACCGTCGGCGTCACCATCGGGCAACTCGACTTGACGGGCTTTTTCGATCGCAATGCGGTCGCGAACGACGAAGGATTCGCCTTCATCAGTGACGCCTTGGTCAACAGCCAGGTCTTGGGCTTGGCGAACAATGGACTCGGGCTTGCGATCGTTTTCGATCCGAAGCGCAGCTACAACATCAAGCTCGGCGTGCAGCAGAGCGAGGACGATCCCACCAACCCGGTCGCGACCAACCTGTCGAACAATCTCTTTTCGCTGGCGGAGTTCGAATATATCGCAACGCCGTTCGGCCTTCCGGAAGGCCACTACCGGGTGTGGGGCCGCCTCGACAACAGCACGGGCCAGGACAGGACGGCGTGGGGCGTCAGCGTGGACCAGAAGATCACGCCCACCGTAACGCTCTTTGGCCGTTACGGCGACGGCGATGTCGGCGTGGATCGGGTACGCTTCTTTAGTGCCGGTGTGGGTTTCCAGGCGCCGTTCGCCTTCAATCCGCTGGATGTTTGGGGCATAGGATATGCCCAGACGGAAATCAAAGACGGGCCGAACCAGAAGTTGGCGGAAGCCTTTTACAATCTGTACCTTACCGACGCCTTGCGGCTGTCGTTCATGATGCAATATGTGTACGACAACAGCGTCGGTGCTTCGTTCTTCTTGCCTGGTACGAGATTTGTCGTTGAGTTCTAGCGGGAGCGATTACAGGGAGAGAGAAATGCGCACTTCCAGACGTGTCTTCGTCGGCAGCTTCCTCATGGGTTGCGGCGGCGCTCTGCTTGGCGCGGCGTCGCGGGCTCAGCCAGCAATGCCGAACATGCCCAACTCGGCGAAAATGCCGAACATGGTGATGCCCGGCGCGACCGGAACCGTAAGGGCCGGCGATCCGGCCAGCTACATCATGATCGTCAACCGCGATTCCAACGACATCTCTTTCATGGATATCGCGACCAAGAGGATCGTCGGCAGGACGTTCCTCGGTAACAACGTCAACCCCCACATGGTGATGATGTCGCCCGATGGGCGATATGTCGTGACCGCGGGCACGCGCTCCAACACCGCCTTCATCATCGACGCGCGAACCTTTGAGCTTGTGAAGATCCTCCGTACCGGCATCGGACCCGAGCATTTGTCGTTCACGCCCGACAGCCGCTATTGGTATCAGGGCAACCCTGGGGACGATGCCATTACCGTCATAGACATGCAGTCGATGACGGTCATCAGGACGATCGAAGGGCTGGCCGAGCCGCTCAACGTTACGTTCACGCCGGATGGCACCAAGGCCTATATCGGAAATTATGGGGCCCATTGGGTCGGCGTCATCGACGTCACGCGCCATGAACTGCTGAAAAAGATCCAGATCGACCAACTCGCGGGTGTTTCCCGCCTCAATCCGAATAGATATTTGGGCGAGGTCAAGGGCATCTCGAACGCGACTCGAGCGCCGACGGCCGCTATATGTACTGCGCCGATGGTGATTTGGGCGTCGTGGGCGTGATCGATACCCGCGACGACAGGGTGGTGAGCGTCATCCGCGTCGGTCAGGATCCCTGGCGTCTCTACATGAGCCACGACGGCAGGTACGGCATCACGATCAACAACGGCGACGAAACCATCTCGATTATTGACACGCAGACCAACCAGGTCGCCGCAACGTTCGAGTGCGGACCGGATATGACCGGCGTCAATTTTGCCGCCGGTAAGGCGTTCGTCATCAGCTCCACGACCGGGTTCCTGTATGTGTACAACATGCAGACCCTGCGACCGGCGGGGCGCATCAAGATCGGCACGCCGGCGCAGGTCCTGCAGATCCAAACCGCAACCACCGATGCGGCGGATCAGCTCCTCTATCTCGCCAGCGCAACGGACAACGCGGTCTACATTGTGAACGCTCAGACCGAGGCGGTCGAACGGGTCGGGAATGTTGGGCTGTATCCCTGGGGAACGCACGTGATGCACAGCAAGGACAACTATTGCCATTGAAGATGCGTCGCGGCGTTCCGTCTTTCCTCGGTGTCGCGGTCATGATCGCGGCTGCGCCCGTCTTCGCGGCCGGCGTACGCGAGTTTACACGTCCAAACCTCTCGGGCACTGCGGTTGACGAGGCGCAGGCCTCCGAGCTGACCCTGACCCTGAACGACGTGGCCATGCGTCCCATCCAGACCTTGGTGAGGACCTCTGGGACCGTCGACAGCACGGGCAGAATTCTCACTGCCGTGCTGCGTTCCCCGGAAGCGGAGCTCGTCAAGGAAGGCCAGCGGCTCACCGCGTTCACGGTCGACTCGAGGACCCGCATGCATCTGGCGCGGGTCACTCGGGTGACGAAGCGGGAGGGCGGCGCATTGGTCGAAGCCACCCTGCCGCTTCAAGTCCCTCCCGATGGAACGCGTTATCTGATGGAAATCGTCACCGAGCGCGGGCCGTATCTGTCCATTCCCAACGTGTCGATCATAGAGGAGGGGAGCGAGCGCATCGTCTATGTCCAGAAGGAGCCAAATCGCTACGCTCCTCAGGTCGTCAAGACGGGATTGCAGGGCGAGGTCTATACCCAGGTCTTGGACGGTTTGGCGGAGGGCGATGATGTGGTGTCCTTCGGAAGCTTTTTCATAAACGCCGAGACCAAACTGAAGTCCGGCGGCATGCCTGCGGATGCCCGGAATGGATCACAGCACCCACGTCGCCGCTGCACCGGCGGGGAAGGCCGCAATGCCCGGCATAGACCACAGCGCCCACGGTGCCCATGCGCCGGCGGCATCAGGTGCTCCCCCATCAGCCGGGGGCACGAGCGTCGTGATGACAGACCCGAGCCCCAACGCCCGCGTTTCCGCGCCGCTGCAAATGATCCATGTCATGTTCAGCCAGCCCGTCGATGTGAAAGCCTCCGGGTTCGAGGTCACGACGAGCGATGGGAAGGCCGTCGATGTCGGTAGCGCAATGCCCATGGGCAGCGACGGAAAGATGCTCATGGCGATGCCGAAAACACCCTTACCGGCAGGGAGTTACAGGGTGAAATGGCATACCGTCGCCGCCAACGCGCAGCCGCTCGAGGGCGAATTCCTCTTTACCGTGCAGTGAAGGTAAACGCCTTCACTGCGGGACGCGCAGGAGTGGCGGGCGCCGGACGACCGCGCCATGATGGGTCATGATCGCGTCAATCATTGAAGGCGTGCTGCGGTATAGGCTCTTTGTCGGGCTGCTGATCGCCGCTGGCATCGGCTTGAGCCTCTATGCCATCCGTACGGCGCCGCTCGACGCCATACCCGACATTTCCGATCCTCAGCTCATCGTTTACGCCAAGTGGCCGCGAACGCCGGAGCTTCTCGAGACCGAGGTCACCGAGCCGGTCATCAGGTCGCTGGCCGGTTCGCCCGACATCCAGGCGATACGCGCGACCTCCCATATGGGGTTCTCGTTCATCTACGTGATCCTGCGCGACGAGTCCCAGCGCGCGCAGGTGCGCCAGCTTGTCGTCGATCGCATCAACGCGATCAGGCCCCAGCTCCCGCCGGACGCCCTCGTGACCTTGGGTCCCAATGCGAGCAGTATGGGCTGGATCTACCAGTACGCGTTGGTCGACAAGGAGCGCACGCGCGATCTGCGCGAGCTCCGCCTGCTGAACGAAAACCAGATCAAACCGGCCTTGCAGACCGTCCCTGGCGTGGCCGAAGTAGCCTCTGTCGGAGGGCTGGAGAAGCAATATCAGCTGAAGGTGTTTCCGCCGCTGCTGGCGGCAACGGGCATTTCTTTGCGGCAGCTCGTGACCACGCTTCAAGGCGCGTTCCAGGAAACGGGCGGGCGCACCATCGAGGTCACCAACCGCGACTATCAAATCCGTGGCGCGGTCAACAACGACAATATCGACAGTCTGGAGCTGATGATCATCGGCCGCGATCGCGGACGGCAAACCGGTTCATCTGAAGGACATCGGCTACATCCAGGTCGGATACGACCAGCGGCGCAGCATCACCGATCTCGACGGAAACGGTGAAGTCGTCGGCGGCATCGTGGTGATGGAGCAGAAACAGAACGTGCTCGCCGTCACCGATGCGCTCGTTCAGAAGCTCGCCGAAATCACGCCTTCGCTTCCGGAAGGCGTCGAAATCGTCACGACCTATGACCGGTCGACCCTCATTTGGGGCACGTTGGAGCACTATTTCGCAACGCTGATCTCCGAATTGATCATCGTCATCCTGGTGACGGCGCTATTCCTGCGCAATCCACGCACCGTCGTCGCTCCCGTGGCCGTTCTGCTGCTCGGCGTTCTCTACACGTTCATGCCGCTCGCGGCCTTCAATCAAACCATCAACCTCTTCTCGCTTGCAGGTCTCTTCATCGCCATAGGCGAAATGGTCGATGCAACGATCGTCATCGTGGAGAATTGCACCGCCGAACTTGCGGCGCGACCAGGCGCAAGCCCCGCGGAACGGCGGCAGATCATCCTGCGCTCGATCACGAACGTGGCGCGTCCGCTGTTCTTCTCGCTCCTGATCATTTTGGCCTCGTTCCTTCCCGTTTTTTTCCTCGGCGAGAAGGAAGGCCGCATGTTCGACCCGCTGGCGTTCAGCAAGACCTTCGCGATGGCGTTCTCGACCGTGCTCACCCTCGTTGTTCTCCCGCTCCTCATTGTCTGGGTGTTCAAGAAGGGAGACGTAAAACCTCAAGGCACGCGGGAGCTTGCCTTCGTCGATCTCTATCGCCGGGGAGTTCGGGGCGCGATCCGGCATCGCTATGCGTTCCTCGGCCGTCAATGTCGTCCTGCTGATCGTCGCGGTCGCAGCGGCAAACAGTTTCAGGAAGGACTTCATGCCGCAGATGGAGGAGGGGTCCATCCTCTATATGCCGACCACGCTTCCGGGCGTTCCTGCGCGCGAAGCGGGTTGGATTCTTCAGCAGATCGACAAGAAGCTCGCCGCCTTTCCGGAAGTTCAAAGAGTCTTCGGAAAGTTGGGCAGGGCCGATACAGCGACGGACTCTGCGCCCGTTGCCATGATCGAGACCACGATCCTCCTCAAGCCTCAGGCCGAATGGCGCCGGGGCATGACGAAGGAGAGGCTCGTCGCGGAGATGGACGCGGCGATGAGGATCGTCGGCTATGTCAACATGTGGGTACAGCCGATCTCGCGCGTGTCGTGATGCAGGACACCGGTATCCAGACGCCCGTCGGCATCAAGATCAAGGGCAACGACATTGCCATGATCGAGGATATCGGGCGGCGGGTCGAGACCGCGCTCCGGGCGTATCCGGGGACCCAATCGGTGATCGCAGAACGGATATCGTCGGGCTACTTCATCGACGTGCAGTTCGATCCCGTTCGCCTCGCAAGCGCCGGCATTAGCGCCGATGAGGCTATGCCGATCGTGCGCTACGCCATCGGGGGCGACAACGTGGTCGGAATCAAGGAACCCAACGCGACGACGCCGGTCCCGTTGAGCGTGCAGTACTCGCCCGAATATCTCAATTCGCTGGAGAAAGTCCGCAACACACCGGTGGTGGTGTCCGGCGGTTCCTCCGTCACGCTGGGAGAGATCGCCGATGTAAGGGTCAGGAATCTGCCCGAGATGATCCGCAACGACAACGGCACGCTTGCGGGATATGTGTATGTCTATCTCACAAACGACGTGTCACCGACCGATTACGTCACCGACGCACAGCCCTTTCTCGCGCAAGCCGTGGATCTCCCGACCGGCTACAGCCTCGAATGGACGGGGGACTATCAGTACTCGCTGAAGCGCTCGTGCGCAGCTGCAGTGGATCATCCCCGCGACGCTTGCGATCATCTTTGTCCTGCTGCTGCTCGCGTTTCACTCTGTCATCGACAGCTTGCTGATCATGCTGTCGGTGCCGTTCGCATTGGTCGGAGGTGTGTTCCTCCAATGGGTTCTCGGCTACTCGATGACCACCGCAGTCGTCATCGGATACATCGCCTTGTTCGCGATCGTCATCCAGACTGGCATCATCATGATCGTTTTCATCCGGCAGGCGCTCGCGCGCAAAACGGCCGGCCAAAGCTATGTGGACGCCGTGGTTGATGGTTCGGCGATGCGACTGCGACCGAAGCTCATGACGGTTGTAATAACCGCGTTTTCCCTTCTGCCGATCATGGTGTCTACCGGCCCAGGCATCGAAATCATGAAGCCGATCGCCACGCCCTTCGATCGGCGGCATGGTGAGCTCCACCATCTACGTCCTATTCTTGATCCCTTGCCTGTTTGCGATCGGCGAGGACATCCGCCGCTTCCAGCAGGTAAATCCCGCCGCAGCCCGTGCGCGAGCGTGGTTCCTTGATCTGCGCGCGAGCGACAGGCCGGCCGCCGTGCTGCGTTGGGTCGAGGACAAACAGATGGCGGGCCTGCTGATCGTCGCGTTCGCGTTGCTGCTGTCGTCCTCTTCGGCGCCGTTCAGAACGCTTCCTCCGATGATCGGCGCCGCCCTCGCGGCAGACGAGGTCTTTCCTGACGGGCCGGAAAAGGTCGTGCTGCTGGAACACTGCGAAACGTGTCACACGCTCGAAGCGATCGCAGGCGCGGGCGGCACAGAAGCGGGTTGGACCGACCGCATCAACCGGATGATCCGCTGGGGCTCCAAGATACCGCGCGAGCAGGTGCCCCAACTTGCAACCTATCTCGCGCACGTTCTCCCGCCGCGTCCGGCTCCTAGAATCTGAATAGGGCCAAGGCCCAATAGTTGTTGGGCACCCCTCTGTGTCCTACTTCCTCCTGAAGCCGATTGCTGCGGTTGTGGGCCGAGCTTGGGCAATGCTCAGTGTGGGAGAGAGCGCCATGTTGAAGCGTCAAGGTTGTTCTAGCACCGTTGCGGGCCTCCTAGCGGTCTCCCTGCTGACGGCATGTTCCACGGCTCGTCCGGAATTCGGTCCAGGCTATAACGTTGTGCAGCTATCGCCCGACCGGTACCGAATATCGTTCTCCGGAAGCACAGCCGCGAACCGAAACGAGGTCGAGATTTCGCTGCTTCAGCGCGCGGCTGAGGCTACGCTGCAAGCGGGCGATACCCACTTCGCGTATTACAGACGAGAGGGGGATGCCTATCTTCTTGGCCCATACTACTACAGCTACCTCCCGTACACGCCGTTCCGCTCTGGTACTGGCCGACCTATCCCTGGGGTGAAAATTTGCGGCCGGCGACCAACTACTCGGTTTATACCGAAATCGAAACGTTGAGACCCGATCAGGCGGCCCGTGACCCGGACGCATGGATGCCCTGGCCACCCTGCGGAGCTTGCAGGGTCTGCCTCCAACCTCATTCGCATCGACGCTCCCGCTGCCATAACACTCGACTGCCCCTTTTCTTTCTTCACCGCGCGAAGTGAAGCATCAGCCGGAACGTGCGTCCCGGCTGCACGACGTAGTCCTTGGTGAACGAGACGTGGTTGCGTTGCACCGAATTCGGTCAGGTTCGTGCCGCTCAACACGAGGTCGACGTCGCCGCCGGGACCTTCGAACAGATGGATCGTCGCCGACGCGTCCAGCGTGGTGAAGCCGTCCGTCGGTGTCTCGTTCTGGCGATCTCGTCCTGCTCGAAGGAGTGGAGCGCGCTGACCTTCAGCTCCAGCAGAGTGCTTTCAAAGAACATGCCGCCGCCCGCACGCAATGGCGGAATGCGCGGCACGTTGCCGCCGCCATCGAACGTCGCGCGCACATAGTCGGCCTGCAGGTCGACGCCGAACCGTCCGCCCATCGCATCGAACACATGCCAATGGAGCAGGCCCTCCAGCCCCCAGAAGCTCGCGTCCTGCTGGGCATAGAACAGTTCGTCGAACTCGCCGGTATCGTTGAGGTAAATCGTGCCGTCCTCGTCGCGGGTGTTGCCGGTCAAGACGCCATAGATGAAGCCGTCGTACTTCGTGCTGTAGGCCGAGAACGATGCCCGGTTGTCGTTGGTGTCCTGGTGCCTCACGCCGCCTTCGATCGAAAACGCGCGCTCGATGCCGAGTGACGGATCGCCGAACTCGAACGTCCGGGTCGCCTCGTGCGGTCCCTGCGCGAACAGCTCGGTCACGTGCGGGGCGCGCTGGGTCCACGACATGTTGGCGAAGAAGGCCGTGTTCCCCATCATCGGCCGATACACCGCGCCGGCCGCGAAGCTCGCCGGCGTGTAGTCGATGTCGAAGGGCCCCAGCGCCTCGATCTCGCCGGTTTCATTCGTCCACTCGACGCGTGCGGCCCCCTGCAGGGTGAATGACTCGGAGAGACCAACCTCTTCGAAAATATAGGCGGCGAACGTGTCGGTCGTGGTCGGCAACAGATACTCCGAGGCCTCGCCCAGTCGCCTCGAAATCGCGCTTGCCGTATTGGAAACCGATGGCGCCGTTGGTGATCGGGCCGAAGGGCTCATGCACGATCTCGAGCCGGCCTTCCCACTCCTTGTTGTTGAACGTCGCCAACACGCCTTCGCCGTCGACGACTTCGTTATGCGTGTAGTCGGTGTAGACGCCTTGGGCCGAAATGCTGTTGATCCAAGGCATCGGCATCATCAATCGCAGCGAGCCGCTGTAGTTCTTCTGGTCGAGATCGATATGCGCGACTTCGTCGGAACCCGGCTCCGTCGGGATGCCGTAATGCGCGATGATATTGGTTGAAACCGAGACCGCCCGCGCTGCCGCCGTCGCCGATATAGGCGCCGCCGAGCGCGAAGCCCTTCGCCGAAGGAAAATGTGTTCAGCTGCGTGCCGTCGGGCGTGTCGTAGTCGTCCGCGCCGCGAATGATGCCGTCGGCGTGGAATGCCCAATTGCCGCGTGCGGTAGTCGGCGACCGCGCCCGTGAGACGCTCGATGCTGTTGGTCGAGATGCCGCGCAAATCCTTCCAGCGTCGTGCCTTCGCGTCAAATCGAGCGGTATGCGGTTGTTGATCGCGTTGACCACGCCGCCGATCGCCTGGCTGCCGTAGCGCAGCGTGGCGGGCCCGCGCAGCACCTCCACCTCGAGCGCGGCCAGCGGATCGATCGGGCACCGCGTGATCGCCGCTGATATCGGACGCATCGTGGCTGCCGAGCCCGTTCTCGGTCACGCGCACGCGCGTGGAGCCGAGGCCGCGGATCACCGGGCGCGACGCGCCCGGCGCAAAGCCCGAGCTCGTCACGCCGGGCACGCTCTTCAGCGCATCGCCGAGGCCGAAGCCGCCGGTGACGATCAACTCCTGACGCGAGATCTGGGACACGTTCGCGGTCGCATCGATGGCATCTTGCCCGAAGGGCGATGCCGAGATGACCACGGTTTCGGGCATTGTCGCCGGCGCGACGGCCTCACCGGCAAGGACGGACGATTGAAGCAGGAATGTCGCGCAGGCGGGCGCAGCCGTAAGAATGAACTTGTTCATGGTGCCAACTCCGGACGCTGATCTGGAACCCTCGCGGCCACGAAGGGATGGCGCGGGGGCTTCGATAGGGACGGCCGCACGAACCCGTGCGCGCCGTCGGCGGTGTGATCGGTGGAGTTAGGCGAGAGGTGGAGCGCGGCCGCGCCAAGTGTGGCTGGCGGCGAAGAGAGAGGGTGCAATCTCCCGGAAGACGATAAAATTGACCGTGACCGCGAACGGAAGCGTCGCCAGCACCGAGGCGCTGGAGACGTACTGACCCGGAATGCGTCAGCTCCTTGCACAGCGGGCAGTTCGCGGGATCGCGGTTGACCGGATAATTGTCGACCGGAATTCCGGTCTCGGCCCGAAGCAAATTCCGAGTCGGCGACCGAGGCCGCCGCCAGCGTGATGAGGCTGACGACGTGCGTGCGGAAAGCCGGCTGCTGAACGTGGATATGGGTCTGAACGACAAAGCTCTGAAGCGCGACGGCGAGAAGGCCGAACAGCGCCATGAGCAGCGTGGGGTAGGCGAATACTCCAGCCCGCGTGGGCGCGATTGCGCTCCCACATGATGCGGCGTCGAATGTGACGGTTCTCGATCATCCCCGGCAGAAGGAAAGTACGCGCACAACATAGCCGCATCGCGTCGCGCGACGCCAAGAGCACGGCACTGTGAGGTTCCTTGCCGATCTCTACAGGGTCACGCGCACGCCGAGCCGCCAGGTGCGCGGTTCCATCGGATGGATGTGGAAATCGTCCACGCCTTCCGCCGGTTCCCCGGGCAGACGCGACGCATAGAAATACTGGATGTCGTTGTCGGCGTTGTTGAAGAGATTGATGATCTGGCCCGTGAACGTGAACCGGCCCAATTGATAGCGCAGCAGAAGATTGGTGGTGAACGCCGTCTCGGACTTGATCAGCCCGTCCTCGCTCAAGGGCGCCGGGCCGAGCAGCCGGAACGTCAGCGTCGCGATCAGTTCGTCCGTGACGAGAGCCGAGATGCCGCCGGTCAGAACATACTCGAGCGCGTTGGGAATGTGATCGGCTCCGGGCGCGTCGATCAGGCGCGCGCGTGTCGCCGCCGCGGAGAGATCGATGTCGATGCGGTCGATCGGCCGCCAGGTGAACAGCAGCTCGCCGCCGAACCGCTCGGACGCGGATGAGCTTTCGGTCTCGCCGGCGTCGCCGACATAGACCAGCTCCGAGTCGAGATGCAGCCAGAACGCGGTCGCGGTCGTGCTGAACCGTCCCGCATTCCAGCGGAAGCCCAGTTCCGCGCCGGTCGACGGCGCGAGCAGATCGACCGGATCGGCGGGATCGCCGGTCTTGGGCGACACCGTCGCGGTCGCGCCGCGCGCATCGTTGGAGTGGAAGCCGCGGCCCGCATCGGCATAGAGCTCGAAGTCCTCGGACACGCGCCAGGCGAGCGCGAGCTTGGGACTGAGCAGAAAATCGCTGGCGTCGCCCGAATTCAGCGCATTGTCCGACGAGACGTTGACGCCGATGGCATCGGCGCGCACGCCCAGCACGGCGCGCACCGGCCCGAACATGCGCTCGCCTTGCGCCCACATCGCGCCGGCCCATTCGCTGACCTTGTCCTCGCGCACGGTGTTGATCCGCGCGCGCTCCACCGTGTTGTAGAGACCGACGCTGTCGATCTCATCGCCGCGGACGCTCGCGCCGGTGCTGATCGTCCAGCCGGCGAGCGGCGTTGTCCCAGGTCTTCGCCACGCTGCCGCCGAAAATCCAGCGCTCGTCGGCCTGCTCGAACTGATCGCCGTTCACCGGATCATCGAGGAAGTAGGTGAAGTTCGACCACAGGTTCAGCGTCGTAGCGTTGCACATAGGCGACCGCGTCCCAGCCGTTCATGTCGCGGTTGCGCAAGGCGACGATGTATCGCGACGTCTCGCCGCCGTCCGACGGATCGATCGTGCCGAGCCGCGGTATCAGTCCGTCATCGACCGCACGCTGCGGAATCTGATCGGTCGAATCCCATTGCGAGGAATAGGCGAGCGCGGTCAGCGACCAGTTGCCGCCGAGCGCGAAGCGGCCCAGCACGTTGATCTTCTGCAGGTTCTCGGGGTTCACCCACGGCCCGTCGGAGAAGCTCGCTTCCGCGCCGAGATAGCTCGCGGTCCCCACCTGGGCCATGCCGAGCACGCGATAGAAATTGTCCTTGCCGCCGGTGAATTCCGCAAAGCTGCGCGGCGATGACGTGAAGCTCTCGAGCCCCGCCGTCCCCGCCGAGGAGAAATCGCCGACATCGGCAAAATAGGGGCCCTTGCGGAACGAGACGATCTCGATGAATTCCGGCGTGATCGCGTTCAGGTCGAGATAGCCCTGGCCGTGACCGTGGCTCGGCAGATTGAGCGGCACGCCGTCGAACGACACGGAAAAATCCGTGCCGTGATCGAGATTGAACCCGCGCAGGAAATACTGATTGGCCTTGCCCGTGCCCGAATGCTGCGTCACCGCGAGGCCGGGCACGACTTCCACGAGTTCGCCCGGCCGCAGCAGCGGACGGTCCTGGAATTCGGCGAAGTTCACCTGGCCTTCGCTCGCCGACGTCGCCGTCCGATCGTCTCCTGGCGCAGCCCCCAGACATAGACCTGCTCCGGCTGTCCGGCGCGAGCCCGGCAAGAACGATCGGAGTTGTTGGGATCGGCGCCTGCCGCCGCTGCCTGCGGGGCCGACAACGCGAAGGCGGCAGCCGGCCACAGCCAGACGGGCGCGCGAGCGGCGACGCCCGGCGGGAGATCGATGTCATGAGAACTCAGCAGGTATGATGTATTTATATCAAACATCATACCTACGCGCAAACGCGTGTCAACGCGAGCGGGCTCGCCGCCGTGGCTTTCGGTTAGCGGTGAACCTCGCCGAACACGCGCGCGAAGATCGTGTCCACTTCCTTGAAGTGGTAGTCGAGATCGAACAGCGCATCGATCTCCGCCGGGCTGAGCTTGCGCGACACCTCGGCATCGGCCTTCAGCAGATCCTTGAGCCCGCCTTCGCCGCGCCACGCGCGCATCGCGCTCGCCTGCACGAGGCGATACGCATCCTCGCGCGAGACGCCCTTCTGCGTGAGCGCCAGCAGCACGCGCCCGCTGTGCACGAGACCGCCCGCATGATCGAGATTGGCGCGCATGCGCTCGGGATACACGACCAGCTTCTCGATCAGGCCCGCCGCGCGCATCAGCGCGAAATCGAGCGTGATGGTGGCATCGGGCGCGATGAAGCGCTCGACGGAGGAGTGCGAGATGTCGCGCTCGTGCCAGAGCGCGACGTTCTCCATCGCGGGCGTGACGGCGGCACGGACCACGCGCGCCAGCCCGCAGAGATTCTCCGACAGCACCGGATTGCGCTTGTGCGGCATCGCCGAGGAGCCCTTCTGGCCCGCGGAGAAATATTCCTCCGCCTCGCCCGACCTCGGTGCGCTGCAGATGCCGGACTTCGGTCGCCAGCCGCTCGAGCGAGCTCGCGACGACGCCGAGCGTGGCGAAGAACATCGCGTGGCGGTCGCGCGGGATCACCTGCGTCGAGACCGGCTCGACCTTGAGGCCCATCTTCTCCGCGACATGGGCTTCGACCTCGGGAGCGACATGGGCGAACGTGCCGACCGCGCCCGAGATCGCGCAGGTGGCGATCTCCTCGCGCGCATTGACGAGACGCGCGCGCGCCGCGCGCGAACTCGGCATAGAAGCCCGCGAGCTTGAGCCCGAACGTCGTCGGCTCGGCGTGGATGCCGTGGCTGCGGCCGATCATCGGCGTGCGCTTGATACTCGAAGGCGCGCGTCTTGAGCGCCTTCAGCAGCGCGTCGACGTCCGCGATCAGGATGTCGGCCGCGCGCGAGAGCTGCACGGCAAGACACGTGTCGAGCACGTCGGACGACGTCATGCCCTGATGGACGAAGCGCGCGTCCTCGCCGACGAATCTCGGCGAGATGCGTCAGGAAGGCGATGACGTCGTGCTTCACTTCGCGCTCGATCGCATCGATGCGCTCGACGTCGAACTTCGCGTCGCGCCCTTTCTCCCAGATGATGCGCGCGGCCTCCTTCGGGCACGACGCCGAGCTCGGCCATCGCGTCGGCCGCGTGGGCTTCGATCTCGAACCAGATGCGGTATTTGGTTTCCGGCGACCAGAGCGCCGTCATTTCGGGGCGCGCGTAGCGGGGAATCATGGAATGCCTAGTCCACCCATGGCGACATATTTGATCTGCACGAAGTCATCGATGCCGTATTTCGAGCCTTCGCGCCCGATGCCGGATTCCTTCATGCCGCCAAACGGCGCAACTTCTGTGGATATGATGCCTTCGTTCACGCCGACGATGCCGTATTGCAGCCCCTCCATCACCTTGAAGATGCGCCCGACATCGCGGGCGTAGAAATACGCGGCCAAGCCCGTATTCGGTGTCGTTGGCCATGCGGATCGCGTCCTCGTCCTTGGCGAAGCGGAACAGCGTCACCACGGGGCCGAAAATCTCCTCGCGCGCGAACGCCATCTCCGGCGTCGCATCGCGCAGGATCGTGGGCTCGAAGAACGTGCCGCCGAGCTTGTGGCGCTTGCCGCCGAGATCGATCTTGGCGCCGTGCTTGACGCCGTCGGCGATCAGCGACTCGACCTTCTCGACGGCGGCCATGTTGATCAGCGGGCCCTGCTCGACGCCCGCCATCGCGCCGTCGCCGACCTTGAGCGCCGCGACCGCCTTCTTGAGCTTCTCCGCGAACGCGTCGTAGACGCCGTCCTGCACCAGGAAGCGGTTGGCGCAGACGCAGGTCTGCCCCATGTTGCGGAACTTCGACAGGATCGCGCCCTTGACCGCCGCGTCGAGGTCCGCATCGTCGAAGACGATGAACGGCGCGTTGCCGCCGAGCTCGAGCGAGACCTTCTTCACCGTCGAGGCGCATTGCGCCATCAGCTGCTTGCCGACCTCGGTCGATCCGGTGAACGAGAACTTCTTCACCAGCGGGTTGGTGGTCAGCTCCTTGCCGACGCGCGAGGACTTGGTCGACGGGCACGACATTGAACACGCCCTTCGGCAGGCCCGCGCGGTGCGCGAGCTCGGCCAGCGCGAGCGCGGAGAGCGGCGTCAATTGCGCGGGTTTCACCACCACGGTGCAGCCGGCGGCGAGCGCCGGCCCCACTTTGCGCGTGATCATCGCATTGGGGAAATTCCACGGCGTCACCGCGCCGACGACGCCGATCGGCTCCTTCACCACGATGATCCGCCGTCCGTGCGCGTTGGTCGGGATCACGTCGCCGTAGATGCGTTTGCCCTCTTCGGCGAACCACTCGATGAAGCTCGCGCCGTAGGCGATCTCGCCGCGGCTCTCGGCGAGCGGCTTGCCCTGCTCGGCGGTCATCAGCTGCGCCAGGTCTTCCTGGCTCGCCATCATCAGCTCGTACCACTTGCGCAAGGTTGCGGCGCGTTCCTTCGCCGTCTTGCTGCGCCAGGCGATGAACGCGCGGTCGGCGGCCTCGATCGCCTCGCGCACGTCCTCATCGTCCAGGTCGGCGACCTCGGTGATCACCTCATGCGTCGCCGGATTGCGCACGGCAAATCGTGCGCCGGAGCGCGCCCCGCGCCACTCGCCGTCGATATAGGCCTGGTCGCGAATGAGGGAATTGTTGTCGAGCTTCAGCATCGAGGCCTCCGTGGCTCATGCCCCGCAAGAAGGGTTCTAGCCCCCTTGCGCGCGCAAAAGAAGACCTCTCGAGGCCGCAATCGCTCGACGTTTTGACCGCTAATTGACCCAGTCGGCGATGAAGACGTTGGTCTCGCCCATCGTCCTCGCGTTCCGGTTGGATTCCCAGATCAGCTTCGTGCCGTCGGCGTTGAACATCGGAAAGCCGTCGAAATTCTGGTCGAAGGTGATCTGCTGAAGCCCGGTGCCGTCGCGGTTGATCAGGAACAGATCGAAATTCCCGCCGCGCGGATTGTGCATGTTCGAGGCGAAGATGATCTGCCGCCCGTTCGGGTGGAAATAGGGGGCGAAATTGGCGCCGCCGTTGGACGTGAGCTGCTTCTTGTCGCTGCCGTCGGAGCGCATGATCATCAGCTCCATGCGCGAGGGCATGACGAGATTGCGCGACAACAGGCTCTTGTAGCGCTCCAACTCGGCGGGCGTGCCCGGACGGTTCGCGCGCCAGACGATGTACTGCCCGTCCTGCGAATGCCACGCGCCGCCGTCATAGCCGACCTCGTTGGTCAGCTGCTTCACGCCGGTGCCGTCGATGTTCATCTCGTAGAGATCGAGATCGCCGTTGCGCGTCGAGGTGAAGACGATCTTCTTGCCGTCGGTCGAGATCGTGCCTTCGGCGTCATAGCCGTTGGCATCCGTCAGACGCTTGACGTCGCTGCCGTCGCGGTTGGCGGAGAAGATGTCGTAGGTCGGATAGACCGCCCAGACATAGCCTTCGGCCATGCTCGGCGGCATCGGGCAATCCACCGATCCGAGATGGGTCGAGGCATAGATGATGCGCGATTTGTCGGGCGTGAAGTAGCCGCAGGTCACGCGGCCGCGCCCGGTGCTCACCATCTTGGTGTTCGAGCCGTCGGCGTTCATCGTGAAGATCTGATCGCATTTGTACGGATCGCGCGTGGACTGGAAGATGATCTCCTTCCCATCCATCGAGAAATAGGCCTCGGCGTTCTCGCCGCCGAAGGTGAGCTGCTTGACGTTCGTCAGATGCACTTCCCGCGCATCCTTCGTGACGGCCTGGCCCTGTTGCGCCTGCGGCAGCGCCGGATAGATCCCAACCGCCATGCCTGCGACCGCGGCGGCGGCCAGAAGCAGCCTCGACTTCATCACCCTATCTCCTTTGTTCCAGCGTCACGTTCACGCGGACGTTCTCGTTGTTCCGTTTCACCACCACGACCACGACGTCGCCGGGCTGTTTGGAGCGCAGCAGGAACGCGTAATCGGGGAGTCGTTGGATCGGCTTGCCGTCGAACTCGACCATGATGTCGCCGGCCTTCAGCCCCGCCTTCGCGGCCGGACTGTTGTTGACGACGTCGGCGAACAGCACGCCCTGGATGTCCTCGCGGAAATCCGGCACCGAGCCGAAATAGGCGCCGTAGCCGCCACCGCCGCCGCGTCCCGGCTGCTCGGGCCGCTGCACTTCGACATAGGCCGGGCGCTCATTGTCGTTCGCCACGCGGTCCATCATGCCGTAGACCAGCGAGGCGACCTTGACCGCGCCATCGGCATTGATCTTGTCGTACGTGTCGGACGGCTTGTGATAGTCGGTGTGGAGGCCGGAAAAGAAGAACAGCACCGGGATCTTCTTCGAATTGAACGACGTGTGGTCGCTCGATCCGTAACCCGAATCCGAGAAATCGAGCTGCAGACCGGTGCCGGCGTTCAGTTGCTCGATCATCGTCTTGTAGTTGGGAGACGTGCCCACGCCGCCCACGAACACGCGGTTGTTCGTGATGCGGCCGATCATGTCGAGATTGATCATCGCGGTGATCGAGCCGATCGGCACTGTGGGGTTGTTGACGAAATGCGCCGAGCCCAGAAGCCCGATCTCTTCGGCGGCAAACGCCATGAACAGCGCCGAGCGCTTCCATTGCCGGTCGTCATTGGCCGCGAGCCGCGCGAGCTCCAGGACGCCCGAGGTCCCGGACGCGTTGTCGTCTGCGCCGTGATGGATCTGTCCGACCTGCGACGGCGTCATCGAGTCGCGCTCGCCGAGGCCCAGATGATCGTAGTGGCCGCCGACGACAACCCACTCGTTCTTCAAGGTGGGATCGGAACCCTCGAGCGCTCCGATCACATTGCGCACGGTCTTCTTGATCCGGGTGACTTCGGTCGCGATGTGCGCGCGCGTGCCTGGAAGATCGAAGGAGCGCGGCTGCAGATCCCTGTCGATCTCGGTCTGGATTTGGGCGAGATCCTTGCCGGCGGCGGTGAAGACTCTCGCAAACGCCGCGCGCTTCGCGTGGATCGCCGGGATCCCCATGTCGGACGATTCGATGCGGCGCGTCGCGGGACCGACCTCTTCGTCCTGGTGCAGCGGATCGCTCAAGAAGACGATGCCCTTGGCGCCGTGCAGCCGCGCGTTGATCGCCTTGTTCACGAACGGCGCGTGCCGCGTGTAGTTGGTGCCGTCGAACTTGCTTTGCGCGTTGTTCTCCTGCGGCTCGTGGCGCAGGACGACGACGATCTTGTCCGTCACGTCGATCCCGGCGTAGTCGTCGTAATTGAGCTCGGGCGCGGTGATGCCGTAGCCCGCGAACACCAGCGGTCCGTCGAACTCCGCGGTGTTGGAGATCATGATGGGCACGAAATCGTCGGTGATCTTGAGCGCCGTGCCCGCGATGGCGAGCTCGTTCTTCGCGCCGAGCTGAGCGCCCGTCGTGACCTCGAACGGCTGGAAGTAGGTGCCGTTCTCGCCCTTGGGCGTGAGGCCGGCCAAGCGGAACTGCTCGGCGATGTAATCGGCCGCGATATCGAGCTCGGGCATGCCGTTGCCGCGCCCCTTCATCTCGTCGCGGGCGAGGAAGGTCACGTCCTTCATGTAGCGCTCGGTCGAGAGTTCGGTGATGCGCTGGCGCGCGGCCTGCACCAGCTGCCCCGCCACGGGCGCCGGGACCTGGGCCGGCTGGGCGGAGGCCGGCGTCAGAGTCGGCTGTTGGGCGGCCGGGAAGAGGTAGACCACCGACGTAATCGCGATGATGAAAAGACCGGTCGCGGCCAGGAAGGGGCGCTTTTTCATCGAGCTCTCATAACGGGAAACGCCACACGGTCTGTTTTTCGCACTATGCCGAGCCTAAGTCCATAATTAAGAGTAAGTCGCAACTAGGGCGCCCTTCGTGTAGCCGTTCAATTTCTCCTGAAGCTCAGGGCAGCGGCGGGTTGGACGGCAGGTCCTCGGCTCGGTCGGTCGCGATGATGACGAAGGTGTAATGCTGCGGCGAGCCCGGCGGCGGAGGAGTGGCGCACTCCGTGCTCTTGCGGCCGACCCTTTGCCCGAAGTCGGACCAGGGGCGCGGTTCCGCCAACGCCAGGCCCGCTCTCATTGCATCAGCGTATGATATAACATATCAAAACGTTGTCCTCGCCTCGCCATCGACCGTCAGAGTTTTGTTGTGACCGCGCCCCACGATCCGCTCTCGCCCTTTCGCCACGACCATCGCTATCTCGGCTCGGACCATGATCGGAACGCCGGCCGCACGCGGCTCGTCATGATGCTGACCGCACTGATGATGAGCGCCGAAATCGTGGCCGGGCTCGTGTTCGGCTCGATCGCGCTGTTCGCGGACGGGTTGCATATGGCGGGTCACGTCGCCGTGCTTGGCGCTGCTGCCTACGCGTATTCCTTTGCGCGCCGTCACGCGGGTGCGGAGCGATACAGCTTCGGCACAGGGAAGGTCGGCGACCTCGTGGCCTTCGCGAGCGCGGTTTTGCTCGGAGCGATTGCGATCGGCGTGCTCTATGAATCCTCGCATCGCCTCTTCGCTCCGCAGACGATTGCGTTTCGCGAAGCGTTGGTGGTTGCAGCGCTCGGCTTCTCCGTCAATCTTCTTTGCGCGAGACTGCTATGGCATGGCGATCATGGCCACGACCACGGCGATCACGAGCACGTCCATCACCACGCCGACCACAATCTCCAGGCCGCCTATCTTCATCTCGTGACCGACGTTCTGACCAGTGCGCTGGTGATCGTCGCGCTGCTCTCAGGCCAGTTCCTCGGCTGGGTCTGGATGGATCCGATAATGGGAATCGTGGGCGCGCTTGTGATCCTCAACTGGTCATGGAGCCTCTTGCGGCGCACCGGCAAGGTGTTGCTCGATGCGACGCCTGGCGTGGCCGAGGACGTGCGCCGTGCGGTGGAAATCGACCCGGACAACAAGGTCGCGGACCTGCATGTCTGGCGCGTCGGGCCGGGACATCTGGCCGCCATCCTCACAATTGTCACGCGCGAGCCGCGGCCGCCCGCCTATTACAAGAGCTTGCTCGCCTCCATTCCCGGGCTCAGCCACATCACGGTGGAGGTCCAGACGCCTGGGTCGATATCCGGCATGGAACACGAGGACGATGTTGTGGAGCGTAGGTTCCACGAAGCGAGGCAGGTATGAGCTCAGCGACCGCGAGAAAACGTCCGCACGTTTTGAGACCCGATCGCCGCCGTCGCGGTCGCGGCGAGAACGACGAGATCGTGTTCGCTGCACTCTCCAAGGCGGACCGTCCGCTGACCGCCTATGATCTGCTTGGACGGTTGCGCACCAAAGGCATCACCGCCCCGCCCACCGTCTACCGCTCTCTCGATCGCTTGATCAAAGACGGCCGAGCGCATCGTCTTGAATCGCTCAATGCGTTTGTTGCCTGCGCGAAGCCGCACCATCGGACCTTGGCGATCTTCGCCATCTGCCGCACATGCGGAACGACGGCAGAGCTCTCCGATCCGAAACTGGCGCCGCAAATTTCCGATTGGGCCAAGCGGCTGCGCTTTCATGCGGAAGAGTCGATCCTCGAAATCCGCGGCGAATGCGCTGATTGCCAGGCGTAACTCCGGTCGGACCGCCCGCCTCACGCTCAGAACAGCTCGACGGACCCGTGATCCTTGGCGCGGTTGTCGGTGGACTTGACGGTCGGCACGGCATCCACAGCCATCTCGAGCGCAAGCTGCCGCAAGCGGCCCGAGACGGGCCAAAATTGGATGCGCCTCGCGTGCCGGCCGCGAAGGCTGCCGCCGATAATGGGAATGCCTTCGCGCGTCAGGTACTGCTCGGCGAAGGCGGCGTTCTTGGCGCCGATATCGCTCAGGCCCTCGGCCATTTGTCCGCCACCGAACAGCTTGGCCTGCAATCGCTCGCGCCTGGCTCCGATGCTGAGCAGTCCATTCACGAGCAATTCCATGGAATGCGCGCCGTAGCGCAGCAAGGCTGTCCGGTCGCCCGTTTCCGCCTCGGGCAGAAGAAAGTGATTCATGCCGCCGACGCGCGCTTCGGGATCGCGCAAGCACGCCGCCACGCAGGACCCGAGCATCGTCGTCATGACCACGCGAGGATCCTCGCTGATGCGGCATTCACCTTGGTGGACGTGTATCATCCGATCGGGCAACGCCGGAGCTTCACGTTCGCTCATCAGCGCGCTCCCCTCGAATGGTTGTTGCAGAGCGCGAGGATTTCGCGTGCGAGATTGCCGACCGGCACCTGCTGTTCGACCGCGCCGATTTCGAACGCGGCTTTCGGCATGCCGTACACAGCGCTCGTCGGCGCGTCCTGGCCGAGCGTTCTCGCTCCAGCCTTGCGCATGGCCAACAGCCCGTCGACCCCATCGCGCCCCATTCCGCTCATGATCACACCGACGCTGCGACCTCCCACCGCTTCGGCAACGGAATGGAAAAGCACATCGACCGAGGGCTTGAAGCCGTGGACAGGTTCGCTGTCGATCAGCCGGCAGCGCAGGCCCGCCGGAGCGACGCTCACGCCGAGATGGCGCGTCCCCGGCGCGACGTAAACCACGCCCGCGTCGAGCGGGGCGCCGTCGAACGCTTCCTCCACGCGGGTTTGGCAGAGCTTGCTCATCCGGCGGACGAACGGTCTTATGAAAGGCGCGGGAAGGTGCTGAACGATAACGGTCGCCGGGCCATTGACGGGGAAGCGTGAAACGACCGCGGCGATTGTCTCGATCCCGCCCAAGGACGCGCCGATCGCAACGAGGCGTCCCGTTCCACTGGAAGTCTTGAGCCCTGAGATTTCGTGACATCGGGACGAGCGCTCATGATCGTCCTCCCTCCGTCAGCCGGTAAACCGTATAGGCTTCGGTTCGAAGTCCGCTTGCGTCGCGGACACGTTCCGAATGGCCGACATAGAGGCAGCCGCGCGGCGCGAGCAGGCCGACCAGGCGCTTCCAGGTCGTTGCCCGCATGTGATCTTCAAAGTAGATCGCCACGTTGCGGCAGAAAATCGCCTGATAAGCCTGCGTCATCGGCCAATCCGCCATCAGGTTGAGTTCGCGGAACGCCACGAGTGCGCGCAATTCCTCGCCAACGCGCCAGGCTCTTTTCGGCCGTTCCGTCGCGGATGGGCGTGAACCAGTCGATCCGCTGCTGCCGGGTCAGCGGAGCGAGGGCAGTGTCCTCGTATACGCCGTTACACGCGCGCTCGAGGACGGTCTTGCTGATATCGGTCGCCGAAAATCTTGACGTCGAACTGCGGTGCGTCGCGCATCACGCCGAGGATGGTGAGCGCGATCGAATAGGGCTCCTCGCCGGTGGAGCAGCCGGCCGACCAGATGCGCAGGCGTGCGCCGCGGCGGACCTGATCAAGAACATCGGGAAGGACGCGCGATTTGAGGTGTTCGAAATGATGCGGTTCGCGGAAAAAACGCGTCACGTTGGTGGTCAGCGCGGCAATCATTTTCTCGCGCTCTGGGGCGCCATCCGGCGCTTCAACAAGCTCACAGTACTTCCTGAAGTTTTCGATGCCGAGTTCACGCAAACGCCGCACCAGTCGCGCATAGACCAGCGGAGCTTTCATCTCCGCCATGGCGATGCCCGAGTCGCTGTTCAGCATATCGACGATGCGCTTGAAATCCCGACGCGTGAACGGAAACTCGCGCGGCCCGAAGGCATCGCGCGCAATCCCATGCACATGCTCGTCGGTAGAGCTCATGCCGCCGCGACGCTCAGCTCCGGGAGCAGCCGCGTCCAATGAGATCAGGCAGAGCATGCGATCCTCGACCGTGAGCACGGCGGAAACGAAATCCTGAATTGTTGCGCCGGCGAGTTCGGGCGCCGCGTGGATCGCGTTCTCGGGCAGGGCGAGGATGTCGCACACGGCATCGACGATAAGGCCTATGAGCTTTCCGCCTATCCAGACGACGATGATGACGCGCCGCGTCGCTTGGTCATCGACCGGAATGTTGAGGCGCGGACCCATATCGACGACGGGTAGGACGGTGCCGCGCAAATTGATCATGCCGCGAATATAGGCCGGCGCGTGCGGCAGCGGCGTCACCTCCGTCCAGCTTCTGATCTCGCGAACCGCCATGATGTCGACGCAGAACTCCTGCGTGCCGACCCGAAAGGAAATCAGCTCGCGCTGCTTCGAATTCTGCTGCAACCGGTGCCTGCTTCATGACGTCACCCTGCTAGAGCCAATTGTTCCGGCCGCGCCGGACGACCATGCGCAAGAAGGATCGAATTCACATCCACGATCAAAGCGACCTGCCCGTTGCCGAGAATGGTGGCCGCCGCTATTCCATCGATCGCCCGATAGTTGGCTTGGACGCTCTTGATCACGACTTGGCGCTGACCAAGGATGTCGTCGACCAGCAATGCCGCCCGACGAGAGGCGTCATCCTCCACGATCAGGACGACGCCTTTGCTGTCCAGGGCCGCCGGGCGGTAGCCGAGCGCGGCGCCAAGATCGATCACGGGAATATGCTCTCCGCGTATGCTCATCAGCGCGGCATGCGCGCCGAGGGGCCGGATTTGTCCGGGCTCCGGTTGAATAGCCTCGATCAACGCGGTGAGCGCGACGACCAGGCTGTGTCCGCACACCGACACCAGCATTCCATCGAGAATGGCGAGCGTTAAAGGGCAGGCTGCAGGATGAAGGTAGAGCCTGTACCCGGCGTCGATGAGACCGAAATGCGGCCTCCCAACGCCTCCACGCCGCGCCTGACGACGTCCATGCCGACGCCGCGCCCGGAAAGCTCGGACACTTTTTGAGCGGTCGAGAAGCCCGGCAGAAAGATGAGATTGTCGATCTCCTCCTCGCTGAGCAGCGCATCGGCGTTCACGAGACCGCGGCTGACGGCCACCGCGCGAACGCGCTCGCGGTTGATGCCACGACCGTCATCCTTGGCTTCGATGACGACACGTCCGCCGCGGTGGGCGGCCGACAGTCGGACAACGCCACGCGCAGGCTTGCCTGCCGCGATCCGCTCCTCCGGTGTCTCGATGCCATGGTCGATCGCATTGCGGATCATGTGCGTCAGGGGATCCGTCAATCGCTCGATGACCGTGCGATCGACCTCGGTCGCTTCGCCTTCGGTGATGAACTCGACTTCCTTGCCCGTCACCGCTTCGACTTCGCGCACCAAGCGCGTCAGCCGTTGAAAGACCACCTTCACCGGTTGGGCGCGGATCGCCATGACGCTGTCCTGAAGCTCCCGGGTCAGGTGATCGAGCTCATCGAGCGGAAGCTCCACGTTTGACCCTATGCCCGACAGTCGTTGTGCCAGCATCGACTGGTTGATCACGAGCTCGCTCGCAAGATTGATCAACCGATCGATCCGCTCGAGATCGACGCGGATCGTTTCCGCGGCCCGTGACGCGACGGCCGGCTTCGGCGCGGATTCGACCGGCGAAGATGCGGGCTGCGGCGGCGCCTCGGTATTCGAAATGTCGAACTCGCAATGGCCTTCGACGAATTCGAATACGCGACGGATCTCGTCTTCGCCCGAGGATGAGCGAAGCGAGATGCTCCACTGGAGATACGCCTCTTCCGGGTTCAACTCCGGGAGGAGCGGAAGCTCGCTCTCATCCAAGGACACGCGTACCGAGCCCAGTCGGCGCAGCTCGCGCAAGAGGACGAGGG
>CAVPTF010000007.1:0-256929 GCA_963708555.1 uncultured Alphaproteobacteria bacterium
TCCCATAGGGCTGCAGATAGGCGAGCGCCGGATTGTTCTTTGAGAGAGCCGGCAGTGAGAGGCCCTGGATCTCGACGGTGCCGCGGCGGGGCATGCCGTCATCGCGCAACGCGGCGCGGGCGACGATGCGCGTCGGGATTCCGGAAATCTCGATCGCTGAGTCGACCGAGGCATTCAGACCGCTGGAGCTGTTCTCGAGCGTGAAGTTGGTGTCGGGGGAAATGACGAAGAGCCCCGTGGGCTCGTCACGGAACGCAAGACGCGCATTGCGGATCGAGAGTCCATCGAGCGAGCCGCCGGTGCTGCCGCCGCTCTGCAGCATCTCGCGGATGGTTTTCAGGAGGTCCGTATCATCCTGTTGCAACCCGAAGCCGAGGCGGATGGTGCCATCGCTCGTGCGCACACCGGTGAGCTGCACGCCGACGAGCGCGAAGCGCTTGAGGCTGAGATTTCCGGCAAGCAGGTTGACGGCGTCGAAATCGAGATTGGCCTTGGGCGCCTGCGCGATGATGCGGCCGTTGGGATCGAAGATCTTGGTGCCGAGAACGGTGAGATAGACCCGGCTGTCCATCCGCGACCATTCGAGCACCGCGGAATCGAAGCGGACGACCAGACCCGTCACCGCGCGGTTGATCGAATCCTCGATGTAGCCGGCCGCAGGGCCAAGCGAGATCGGTCCCATCAACAGGCGCAGGAACACGCCACCGGCGAAGAAGATCAGCGCGGCGGAGATCGATCCGGCTATCCAGGCGACGCGACGCAGAAGCCGCATCACTATCGACAATCCTGAGTCCACGCTGGGGCTATGCTCCTACCTGCGGTCCATACTGCCACCAGCGAGCCCGAAGGCTTGCTTCGAACACATGTTATGCCTTATCCGCTCTTTATAGAGGTTAACGGCCGGAAACCAATCCATGGCGACTGCCCCAAAAACGGCCCTTAAGGTCGGGGACAAGGCCCCCTCATTTTCGCTGTCGGCCGATGGCGGCGGGGACGTCTCCCTCTCGGGGTTAAAAGGCAAAACCGTCGTACTGTATTTCTATCCCAAGGATGATACCTCGGGATGCACGGCGGAGGCCATTGCGTTTTCGAAGGACGCCAAGGCCTTCAAGCAGGCCGGCGCGGTCGTGGTCGGGGTCTCCAAGGACAGCGTCGCGTCACACGACAAGTTCAAGACCAAACACAAGCTCGATCTGACGCTTGCGGCCGACGAGGACATCAAGGTCGCGCAAGCCTATGGCGTTTGGGTCGAGAAAAGCATGTACGGAAGGCGCTATATGGGGATGGAGCGAGCCACCTTTCTGATTGACGGCAAAGGTGTGATCCGCAACATATGGCGGAAGGTGAAAGTTCCGGGACACTCCACCGACGTTCTCGCATCCGTCAAAGCGCTTTAGTTGCCGGAACTGACGGGTATCGTGACCTAATATTGTCACTGCCCAAAGATCAGCCAATCGCTTGATCTTCGCATAGAGAGTTGGTTCAAATACCGAATTGAAGGGCCCTGTCGGGGGGTCATGGGACGGGCACATGAACGAACCGCGCGGCGGACGGAGCTGGATGTATCTCGGAGTGAGATTTCCAGAACGCCAGATTTATATACGCAGCGAGGGTCGGGTTCATTTCTGGACATTCAGTCCTCTGGCGCAGGCGATCGCCGCCGGCGCGAGTTCTCCTTTGTCTCGGATGGGTCGCCTTCACCACGGTCAATGTGGTGTTCAAAGACCGCATCATCTCTGCCAAGGAGCGCCACTTCGAGCAGATGCAGACGTCCTATGAAGGACGGATCGCCGAACTGCAGCTTACTTATGACGAGTTGAACGGCGCGCTGATCGCAGCGCAGGACCGCTTTACGGCGGTCGCCGATGAATTCGAGGCCAAGCAGCTCGCGCTCAGCGGTTTGCTCGAGCAGAAAGATACGCTTCGCGCCTCGCTCGGGATCGGCAAGGGCCAGGATGCCAAGAACGTGAAGACGGCGGAGGCCACCCCCGCGGTCAGAACCGGGAATATCGGCGCGGGCGGGTCGTTGGACTATGTCGTCCCCGATATCGCCGCCTCCTTCGCGCCCCCGTTCGGGATGGGCGCAGGTGCGGTCATCGGCTCGATCACGCCCTATCGGGCTCAGCTTCCCGAGCAGCACCGGGCCCCGTTCCTCCGTGGCGCGGTCCAGAGGCTGGGTTCGCTGTTCGGCCACAGGGCGTCGCCCGAAACCGTCGACAATCCCGCGATCCATGAGATCGTCAGCCAGGAAGCGCGTGTCGTCGAGCTCGACGCGAGCCAGCAGGAGCTCCTCGACAACGCGAAGAAGAGCCTCCTGGCCGAGACCGCCCGCCTGAAGAAGGCGCTGCAGACGACCGGGGTCAATTCGCAGACGATGCTGAAGCGCGTCTCGGTAGGCGGGCCGCTGATTTCGGTGGCTCCCACGATGCGCGATGATGCCTTCCGGGCCGGCGTGATCGACACGACCCAGTCGCTGAACGACCTCGCGATGGTGGTGAAGGCGCTCAATTCGGTGCCGCTCAACGGTCCGCTCCTGACCAGCGAGGTCAGCAGCGGTTTCGGCGGGCGCCCCGATCCGTTCACGGAAGAAGCGGCCTTCCACAACGGGATCGACTTCTCGGCGGCAAAAGGCTCAGACGTTTTTGCGACGGCGCCGGGAATTGTTGTGTTTGCGGCGCCGCGCGGTGCATACGGTAATACAGTAGAAATAGATCATGGTTATGGAATAAGAACGCGGTATGGACACCTGTCCAAGATCTCGGTGCCACTCGGTCTTCAACTGGCGCGCGGCGAGATCATCGGCAAGGTGGGCTCCACCGGTCGCAGCACCGGGCCGCACGTCCACTACGAGGTGTGGTACGACAACGCTGTGAGAGATCCGGGCAAATTCATCAAGGCGGGGCGAAATGTTCGTAAAGAGTAGCAAAGAACCAGAGCAACCTGTGAGCCAACTCCAGCAGCCGCCCGTCGCCGCTCCCGCGGCAGCGGGCGCGTCAGCATCCGCGCAGCCGAAGCGCGCGGGTCTGCGCAACGGCACGCCGTCGATCATCAGCGCCGACCTCATCGTCGAGAGGCGCGCTGTTCTCGGCCGGCGACGTCCAGATCGACGGCCGGGTTGACGGCGACATCCGCGCCGGCGGCCTGATTGTCGGCGAGAAGGCCGTGATCGTGGGCGATGTCTATGCGGAGGAGATCGTGGTGCGTGGCCGCGTCGAGGGCGGCATCAGCGCACGCAAGGTCTCGCTGCAGTCGACCTGCCACGTCGAGGGCAACATCCTGCACGAGGCTTTGTCGGTCGAGATCGGCGCCTATTTCGAAGGAAATTGCCGCCACTCCGACAATCCCCTGGCGAATGCGCCGGAGAACGTGGCTGCGATCGAGCGCCGTCCGGGAACGCCTGTGACGTCGTCGCGTCCGGCCGCTCCTTCGGCTCCTGCACCGGCTCCGAAGCCGGCCGCAGCCGTCGGCTGAACCAAGTGTCCTGATGTGAGAGAGGGCCGCAGCTTTTGCGGCCCTGCTCCAAACTCGCGCCTCTACTCCAAATCCGCGACTTCGGCTTGCGTGCCGCCGATCCTTTGCGCCAGCGACGCGGCCATGAACGGATCAAGGTCGCCGTCGAGAACATCCTGCGGCAGGCGTGATTCCACGCCCGTGCGCAGATCCTTCACCAGCTGATAGGGCTGAAGCACGTAGGACCGGATCTGGTGGCCCCAGCCGATGTCGGACTTGAGGGCGTTCTCGGCGTCGGCCGCCTCTTCGCGCTTGCGCATCTCCGCTTCGTAGAGCCGCGCGCGCAGCATCGCCCAGGCCTGAGACCGGTTCTTGTGCTGGGACCGGTCGTTCTGACATTGCACGGCAATACCGGTCGGCAAGTGCGTGATGCGAACCGCCAATTCCGTCTTGTTGACGTGCTGGCCGCCCGCTCCCGAGGCGCGATAGACGTCGATCCGCACGTCCTTCTCGGAAATCTCGATCTCGATCTCGTCGTCGATCACCGGGAACGCGCCGACCGAGGCAAAGCTCGTATGCCGCCGCGCGTTGGAATCGAAGGGCGAGATGCGGACCAGACGATGCACGCCGGACTCGGTCTTGAGCCAACCAAACGCGTTCTCGCCTTTGACGAGTATGGTCGCCGACTTGATGCCGGCCTCTTCGCCGTCGCTCTCTTCAAGCAGCTCCCACTTGTAGCCCTTCCTCTCGGCCCAGCGCGTGTACATCCGAAACAGCATCGAGGCCCAATCCTGGGATTCGGTGCCGCCCGCGCCGGCATGGATTTCGAGATAGGCGTCGTTTCCGTCCGCCTCGCCCGAGAGCATCGACTTCGAGCTTCATGCCCTCCGCGTGCTCTTGAAGCGCCGCCAGCGAAGCTTCGGCTTCAGCGATGAGGGCCTTGTCGTTGTCGGCCTCGGCGAGCTCCAAGAGACCGGTCGCGTCGTTGAATTCGGTTTCGAGCGATCGGTAGGTGGAGAGCGACTTGTCGAGGCGATTGCGCTCGCGCATCAGCGATTGCGCGCGCTGCGAATCCGTCCAGAAATCGGGGGCTTCAGCCTTGGCGTTCAGTTCGTCGAGGCGGCGGACGGCGTTGTCCCAGTCAAAGATGCCTCCTCAGCAGGGCCAGCGCCTGCTTGATATCGCCGATGGTTCGTTCGGTTTCTGCACGCATCTTTTGGGTCCACGCCAATCGCGCGCTGATATAGGCGGCGCGATACGCAAGGTAAAGGCCACGGGCGCTTAAGCAGCCGCGGCCCCAACGAAACCGTTTGCGGTCAGTAGAGTCCGCCCGTGCCGCTGCCGACTGTGGTCGTGATCGGCGTGCCCGGATTGCTCGCCGACGACGGAAGACCGCCGGTGGGCACCGCGTAGGACCGCTGCGCGCCAGGATCGTCGAGATCGGAAAGAGCGTAACCCGATCCGGGTTCGGTGCCGGGCTTGAACGCCTCGAGGATGGAGCCGGGCGTGCCTTCCGAAACCGGATATCCTTGCCGCGCATCGACCGCGGATAACACAATCCCCTGCGGGATACGGAACGGCGTTGCGGGCTTATCGGCCAGCGCCTCGCGCATGAACTCGCGGAAGATGGGCGCTGCCGCAAGCGCGCCGGCTTCACCGCCGCCGAGGCTGCGAAAATCATCGAACCCGATATAGACGCCGACCGCGAGATCGGGCGAGAAGCCGATGAACCACGCGTCGCGATAATCCGAGGACGTGCCGGTCTTTCCGGCAAGCGGCTTGCCGACCGCACGGATCGTCACGCCGGTGCCGCGCTGCACGACACCCTCGAGAATTGAGACCATCTGGTAGGCGGTGCGCGCATCGAGCACCTGCGGCTTGTCTTCTTCGAGGAGCGGTTCCTCCTGGCCCTTCCACTCGGCCTGACTGCACTCCTTGCACTCGCGCTTGTCGAATTTGTAGATCGTCTTGCCGAAGCGATCCTGCACGCGGTCGATCAGCGTCGGCTCGAGCTTGCGCCCGCCGTTGACGAACTCCGCATAGCCCGTGGTCATCTTCAGAAGCGTCGTGACCTCGGCGCCGAGCGAGTTGGCGAGGAAGCGCGGAAGCTTCTCATAGACGCCCATGCGCTCGACGGTCTGGGCAACGGATTCCATGCCGATCGTGTGCGCGAGACGCGCGGTCATCACGTTGCGCGACAGCTCCATGCCCCGCCGGAGCGTTGTGAGGCCGAGATACTCGCCGGCCTCGTAGTTCTCGGGACTCCATAGCGGGAGGAACGGCCCCTGCTCGACGGCGAAGGGCGCGTCGAGAACCTTCGTGACCGGCGTATAGCCCTGCTCGAGCGCGGCCGAGTAGACGAACGGCTTGAAGGTCGACCCCGGCTGACGCATCGCCTGCATGGCGCGGTCGAACTGGCTCGAGCCGTAAGAGAAACCACCCGACAGCGCGACGATGTGGCCCGTGAAGGGGTCGATCGCAACGATAGCGCCGTTCACGGCGGGAACCTGGCGGAGGCCGAAATTATCCTCCTCCGCTTTGTCGTCCGCGAGCGCTTCGACATAGACGACATCGCCCACTTTGACGACGTCGGCAGGTTTCTTCACTTCGGGACCGAGACGATTGTTGATGCTCGGCCGCGCCCAGGCGAGACCAGAAAGCGGGATGAGACCCTTGTCGCCTTCACGCAACGCGATCTCGGCTTCGTTCTTGTTGGTGTAACCGGTGACGACGGCAACCCGCCACGACGGGACGCCCGACCTGTTGGGGGTGGCCTTCAGCTCGGCCGCCCAGTCACCCTTCATGTCGAGCTTCTTGAGCGCACCGCGCCAGCCGTGGCGGTGATCGTAAGCGATGAGACCGCGCCTGAGATTGCGCACGGCGATGTCCTGGAGCCGCGTGTCGAGCGTCGAGCGGACCTGCAATCCGCCGTCGTAGAGCGCCTTCTCGCCGTACTGGTTGTAGAGGACGCGGCGGACCTCTTCGACGAAGTAATCGACGTCGGCCACGACCGCGCCGAACGGACGGTTGGAGGCGATAAGCTGTTCGTCCTCGGCAACCTGCGCTTCTTCGGCCGTGATGTAGCCGTTCTCTTCCATCTGCCCGAGAACGTAATTGCGGCGGATCACGGCGGCGTTCAGGTTACGGCGCGGATTGTAATTCGAGGGCGCCTTGGGAAGGGCCGCGAGGAACGCGGCCTGCGCCAGCGTCAGCTCATCGAGCGACTTGCCGAAATAAACCGTGGCCGCGGCCGCGATGCCGTACGAATTCTCGCCGAGGAAGATTTCGTTCAGATAGAGCTCGAGGATCTTGTCCTTCGAGAACGTGCTGTCGATGCGCATCGCAAGCACCATCTCGCGAATCTTGCGCGACATCGTGCGCTCGCTCGACAGCAGGAAGTTCCTCGCCACCTGCTGGGTGATGGTGGATGCACCTTGCGCACGCTGATCGGGATAGCGCAGATCGTTGATCACAGCGCGCAGGATGCCCATCACGTCGATGCCGGGATGGCTGTAGAAATTCTTGTCCTCGGCCGCGATGAAGGCCTGCTTCACGCGGTCGGGAATCTGATCGATGGGCACGAACAGGCGGCGCTCGCGCGCATACTCGCCGATCAGCAAGCCGTTGCCGCCATACACGCGGGTCGTGATCGGCGGCTCGTAATGCGCCAGCGTCTCGTAGCTCGGGAGATCGCGGGTGACCCAGTAGACGAAGCCGGCCGTCGCCAATGCGCCGGTCAGCGTCACCGCCGCGATGCTGCCGAGCACCACGTTGCGGACGGTTTTCATCGAAATCCTGCTCACCGGCACCTCAACTTTCCTTGCCGTGGGGTAGTCCATACCATCTCCATTGTGGCAGGAGAAAGACTACCGCCCGACCTTCAAAAACGAGTGAAAAACGTGCCCATTTTGTACCAATTCATGGAACCGCGGCCTGCCGCCCAGGAAGCCCGGCTTCCGCGGAAAAATGGCCATCGATCGCAGCCACGAGCGATCCTGCGACCTTTGTCCGCCAGGCCGGCTTTCTCATCTCGGCTTCGTCCAGGGAATTGCTGAGATAGCCGAGCTCGATCAGTGCGGCCGGGATATCGGGCGCCTTGAGCACGGCAAACCCCGCGGAGCGGTGCGGTGAGCTCGGCCTGACCATCGTCGAGCGCGGGAGCACCGTCACCACGCGCTCGGCGAAGCGCACCGAGCGATTTATCGTGTCGCGCTGCGCGAGATCGATGAGGATCGAGGCGACCGGAGAGTTGTCGCCTGCCAAGTCGACGCCGGCAATCACATCGGACATGTTTTCCTTTTCGGCCAAGGTCGCCGCTTCGCGATCCGATGCATCTTCCGAAAGCGTGTAGACCGAAGCCCCTCTGATATCGGGATGATCGTTCGAGTCCGCATGGAGAGAAACGAACAGATCGGCCCGCAACGCTCGCGCGATATTCACCCGCTCGCGCAATGGAATGAAAACGTCGCTGTCGCGGGTCAGTTGCACACGATAACGGCCTGTGGCCTCGAGCGCCTTGCGCAATTCTTTCGCGACCGCAAGCACGAGATCCTTTTCCTGAATCCCCGTGCGCCCATGCGTGCCGGGGTCGATTCCGCCATGGCCGGCATCCAGAACCACGAGGCGCTTTTCGGCATCGCCTCGCTTCACCGGCGCGGTCAGCGATGTCGACGGCGCCGCTGAAGCCATGGCGGCACCGCGCGGCCAACCCGCGGCGGCGGCAAACTCCTCGCGCGTCGCGGGCGTGAGATCGATCATCAGCCGGAAGCTAAAGCCTTCCTCGGGCGGGATGAGCTGCGGGACCTCGACTTTCACCGGACTGTTCAAGTCGACGACGAAGCGGAAATTGCCTTTGCGGAATTGGCCATAACGATAGCTCTTCACAGCCCTTCGTCCGGAGGGCCGCGCGGCCTCGCCGGCCCGCCAGAGGACGTCGGGCATGTCGATGACCACCCGATTGGGATTGACCAGGGTGTAGACGCGCACGTCGACGGGATCGCTCAGCTCTAGGGCAAACCGGGTCCGCTGCGTGGTCTCGTTCAGCTTGATTCCGATCACGACCGGGAGAGACGATGGCTCGCCCTTCAGCACTTTCTCGGCGAGAAGGGCCCCAATGGGATCGTCACGGGAAGCCTTCGCCGCCTCGTCGCGCGCAAAAGCGGCCGAGGCGAGCGTCAGCGCCGCCGCGAGGCACACAGCCAACCGCCTGACGATACTGATCTTTTGCCCCCCCTGTGGGAACACCGGTCTCTCCGAGTCAAACCTGAATTGTGAGCCGAACTTGGCCGTTGGTCAATTTCGGGTCGAAGGGCTTAATACTTCGTTAGCGAATTCCCTCTAATCGGCTATTTCAGCCCCTTGTGGTGCCGCCTGCTCAATTCCCTTGCCGCGGGCTTCAAGCGCCAATACAAAGGGTTGTTCACCTCGTCGCGACCGGTTCCCTTAGGCGGCCGGGATCCCCGAGGTGGCCACGTTTCCCGCCGGTGACCACATGGTGCATCGGAGGCCAAAGGGCCGGGGACACCGAATTCTGCGGTTTCGCTCGCGGAATCGCAGGCAACGAAATACCGCCGGGGAGCGACCCGCGTCCATCGCACCGCTACCTCCGGTTCATTGAGACATGGCTGGCAACGACGCTTCCTTCATGGTCCCGAACCCCTCGCAAGGGTCGGGGCGCGTGCGCCGGCCGGTAAGTGCCGATTGCTTTCCCCAATTACCCCACAGACGCCGCCATCCGTTGTCCGACCCCGCCCGTGCTTTGAGAGCGCGCGCGATGAGGTTGAAGCGGATGAGCGCGCACGGAGATTTTAATGTCAAAGCGCATGCTCATCGATGCGAGCCACCCGGAAGAGACCCGGGTGGTCGTTCTCGACGGTAACCGAGTTCGAAGAGTTCGACTTCGAAGCTGCATCCAAGCGCCCGTTAAAGGGCAACATCTATCTGGCCAAGGTGACGCGGGTAGAGCCGTCGCTGCAGGCCGCGTTCGTCGAATATGGCGGCAATCGCCAGGGCTTCCTGGCGTTTTCGGAAATCCACCCGGACTACTACCAGATCCCCGTCGCGGACCGGATGGCGCTGCTCGCAGCCCAAGCCGAACGCGCAATGGCCGATGAGGACGACGGGTTCGACGACATCGAAGTCACCACCGTTCCGGCAAAGAAGAAGGCGCCGGAGGAATACGACAACCGCACGGCCGAGCAGGCCGAAGACGGTGTGAGCGAAGTCACCGCGGCCGGAGCCGCTTCGTCCGACGATGGCGAAACGGAAGACGATGAGTCCGAGTTCGAGTTCGAGGAGGATGAGGCGTCCGAGTCCCAGGGCGAAGCGCTCGGGTCGGACAATGACGCGACCTCGACCGCCGAGGAGCACGAGGTCGGATCCGCCGAGGCGACGGCTGAGGCTGAGGCGCGCACCTCCGACGACTCCCTTGCCGAGGCCGAGAGTTCGCGGCGCCGAGGACCATGCCGAAGGTCCGGCTGCGACCGAGCCGGAGACGGTTGTCCGCGCCGAAGCCACAGGTGCGCCGCAACCTCATCGCAGACGCGATCAGCGCGACCGTCCGAGACCGCCACGCCGCCGCCAGTACAAGATCCAGGAAGTGATCAAGCGCCGGCAGATCATGCTGGTGCAGGTCGTCAAGGAAGAGCGCGGCAACAAGGGCGCGTCGCTCACCACGTTCCTTTCGCTCGCAGGGCGGTATTGCGTGCTGATGCCCAACACGCCGCGCGGCGGCGGCATCTCGCGCAAGATCACCAACGCGGCCGACCGCAAGCGGTTGAAGGCGGCCGCCCAGTCGCTCGAGCTGCCCGAGGGCATGGGCCTCATCATCCGCACCGCCGGCGCCAACCGCACCAAGCTCGAGATCAAGCGCGACTACGAATATCTGCTGCGTCTATGGGACACGGTGCGCGAGCTGACGCTCAAGTCGAACGCGCCCGCGCTCGTCTACGAAGAAGGCAGCCTGATCAAGCGCGCGATCCGCGATCTCTACAACAAGGACACGTCCGATATCCTTGTCGATGGCGAAGCGGGCTATCGCGACGCCAAGGACTTCATGCGCATGCTGATGCCCAGCCATGCGAAGAACGTGAAGCTCTACAAGGAAGCGCTGCCGCTGTTCCAGCGCCATCAGGTCGAATCGCAGCTCGATGCGATGTTCAGCCCGCTCGTGACGCTGAGGTCCGGCGGCTACATCGTCATCAACCAGACCGAAGCCCTCGTCTCCATCGACGTCAACTCGGGCAAGGCCACGCGCGAACATTCGATCGAGGAGACGGCCTACAAGACCAATCTCGAAGCCTCCGATGAAATCGCGCGTCAATTGCGGCTGCGCGATCTTGCGGGCCTCGTGGTCATCGACTTCATCGACATGGAAGACGCGAAGAACGACCGCAATGTCGAGAAGCGTCTGCACAATGCGGTGCGCGGCGACCGCGCGCGAATCCAGATCGGCAAGATCAGCCAGTTCGGATTGCTGGAGATGTCGCGCCAGCGTCTGCGCGCCGGCGTCGTCGCCGGTTCGACGGTCACCTGCCCGCATTGCAACGGCCAGGGCATCATCCGCTCGACGGAATCGGCGGCCCTGCGTCTGCTGCGCGCGCTCGACGAGGAAGGCCAGCGTGCGCCGTCCGCCAATCTGACCGTCAAGGCGCCGCAGGACGTGACCATCTACACGCTCAATCAGAAGCGGCGCGAAATCGACCGCATCGAGGACGCCTACAATCTCGGGATCACGTTCGAACCGACGGCGACCATGATGGGCGGCAGCTTCGAGATCGATCGCACGGGCGTGCGCGCGCCTCAGCTGCGCCCGAAGACCGGCGCGATTTCGGTCGAGGCCGGATTCCAGGAGCGGCCCGAGATCGCCGAGCCCGAAGTCGAAGAGACCGAGGACGAGGAGACCGCCGAAGCCGCCGCTCCGAGCGAAACTCAGGCCCGCCCGTCAGCCCAGCCACAGCAGCAGCAGCAGCCTGGCGCGCCCGATGGAGACCAAGGCGGAAAGCGGCGCCGCCGCCGCAGACGGCGCGGCGGTCGTGGGCGCAGCGGCCACAACGAGGGTCACCCGCCGCAGCAGGGCCAGCCGCAACACCATCGCCCGCATGAGCCTCGTCCCTTCGAAGCCGAAGTGCGGTCCGATGACAGCGATGACGCGGCCGAGACGGAGGAGTCATCCGAGGCCGTTGCGGCAACGGCGCCGGAGCCCGGCCACGCCCAGAACGCCTCGGCGCCTCAACAGGAAGGCGGTGGACGCCGCCGCCGTCGCAGACGCGGCCGCCGCGGACGCCGGCCTGACGGCGAGTTCTCGAACGGCGCGCAGCGTCCGCACGAAGCGCAGAGCGAATTCCATTCCGCGCCCTTCGAACATTCGGGTTTTGAGCCACGCGAGGAGCGCGCGCCGCCCCGCGCGGTCGAAGCGAACGCGCCCTCATCGCCGCAATGGTCACTGAACGAGCAGCGCGCGGAAACCGAAGTCGCCGAACGCGAACCGGAGCCTTCGCGTCCTGCCGCTCAAGAAAGCTTCACGGCGCCGGCGGTCTCGGAGCCGGTTGCCGAGGTCGAACCCGAACCCACAGAGCCTCGCGAGGCGCGCAAGGGGTGGTGGCAGCGCCGCTTCAAGATCTGAACCGAGGTCAGCGATGAAAGACACGCCTCACGGATGGTCCGGGAACGCCACCGCGCGTGAATTGGATCAAGCGGCCGCCGATGTCTATCTCGGCAAGTACATCCTCGTCGGCGTGACCTATGTGGACTACGGCCGGGCAGGTCGAGAACAGCGTGCAGATGCACGGCGTGGTGGAGAGCGCGTCGGAGGACGGGATCACAATCGCGCTCAAAGGCGAGCGCGCGGGACAGTCGTGGACCATGCCCGCCGATCTGAGCGCGATTTCACCGGCGCAACCAGGACGTTACCAGTTGCCTGAAACCGGCGAGATCATCGAGAACCCCGATTTCATCTGCACCTGGATGGTGCAGAAACCAAAGGTTTCCTAGTGGCTGCTACCATGGCCCGGGCGGGGATCGCCATTGACGGCGGTTGGCCGCAATCCTACCGTCGCGGGTTGGCGGGGTTAGATCAGTGAAGTGGAGTATGGCGTGAGGTTCGTCCCTCCTCTCCTGCGGCCTATCCTTGGCGCCCTCCTCGGCGCGCTTGCGATTGTCTGGATCGCCTCGGCGCCACCGGCGCAGGCCCAGGGCGGGCCATCGCTGATCCGCGACACCGAGGTCGAGCGCGTGGTGCGCGTGTATCTCGATCCGCTGTTGCTGGCGGCGGGCTTGTCGCCGGATGCGGTGCGTCTCTTCATCGTCAACGAGTCAGTCGATCAACGCCTTCGTCGCCGAAGGCCAGAACATGTTCATCCACACCGGCTTGATCATGGCGCTCGATAGCCCGAATGAGCTCTCGGGCGTGCTGGCGCATGAAACCGGACACTTGGCCGACGGCCATCTCGTCCGCATGAAGGACGGCATCAGGGCGGCATCGGTTCCATTGATCCTGTCGATGGTGCTCGGCGTTGCCGCGATGGCGGCGGGCGCGGGCGAAGCGGGCTCGGCGATCCTGATGGGCGGCCAGCAGATCGCGCAGCGCACCTTCCTCTCGTTTTCGCGGACGCAGGAATCGGCGGCCGATCAGGCGGGCATCCGCTATCTCGCTGCGACCAAGCAGTCGGGACGCGGCATGCTGGGCGTGTTCAAGCGCTTCGAGAACCAGGAGATCCTGTCCGATCAGCGCCGCGATCCGTTCGCGCAGTCCCATCCGGTGGCCGGCGACCGCATGTCCGCGCTGCAGTCGCTGGTCGAGGCCTCACCCTATCGCGACGTGAAGGACAGCCCGGAGTCGCAATACGCGTACGACATGCTGAGAGCGAAGCTCCGCGGCTATATCGAGCGCTCGGAAGTGACGCTGCGCCGCTATCCCCTGTCGGACACGTCGAAGCCCGCGCGCTATGCGCGCGCGATGGCCTATTTCCGTCAGCCCGACATGCAGAAGGCGCTGGCGGAGATGGAAAGCCTGCTGAAGGACGAGCCCGAGAACCCGTACTTCCTCGAGATGTACGGCCAGATCAATGTCGAGATGGGCCGGGTCGAGCAAGGCATCAAACCCTATACCGACGCGGTGAAGATTCTTCCCGATGCGCCGCTGCTTCGCGTGGCGCTGGGTGCTGCGATGCTCGGCACGGAGAACCCGCAATACACCCAGCCGGCCATCAAGGAGCTGCAGGCGTCGATCGATCTCGAGCGCGACAACGCGTTCGCCTGGTACGAGCTGGCGCAGGCCTACGCGCGACTGGGCCAGACCGCGCGCGCCGAGCTTGCCACCGCCGAGCGCTATTTCGCGCTCTATGCGTTCCCACAAGCCATTCAGTTCGCCGGACGCGCGCAGCGCCAGCTGCCACCAGGCTCGACGGACTGGCAGCGCGCGAGCGACATCATCGCCGTCTCGACGTCGCAGCAGGCGGAACAAAGAGGCCGCTAACTCCATGGATTGGAAGTCGTCACTGAAACTCGCTGCGGGGGGCGTAGCGCTCTTCGCCCTTGGAGCCTTCACGACCGCGGTCGCCATCGGGCGGGTGCCGGTGTCGGTCGGCGTGTGGGCGAACCGCGGACAGATCGAGCAAGTGGTGCGCGAATATCTGCTCGCCAATCCCGACATCATCGTGCAGATGTCGAACCGGCTGGACGCGCAGCAACAGTCGTCGGAGCAGAAGGCGCGCGACGACGCGCTGTTCGACATCGGCGGCGTGAATGCGCTTCTCGATCCGAAGGTCGCCTATGTCGTCGGTCCGTCGGATGCGAAAGTCGTCGTCGCCGAGTTCTTCGATTATCGCTGCCCGCACTGCAAAGCGTCGCTCGGCGCGGTGAAGAAGCTGATGGACAGCGGCGTCAAGGTGCGCGTCGCGTTCATCGAGCGCCCGATCCTGACGCCGGATTCGCATCTGGCCTCGCTCGCCGCGGTCGCGTCGCGCAAGCAGGAGGGCAAGTATCTGCCGTTCCATCTCGCGCTGATGGAAACGACGGGCGAGTTCTACCAAAGAGCGCATCTTCGATATCGCCAAGACCGTCGGGCTCGATGTCGCACAGCTCGAAAAGGACATGGGCGATCGCGTCGGTCGCCGAGTCCATCAATCAGTCGACCGCGCTCGCCAACCGGCTCCGCTTCAACGGCACGCCGACCTTCGTGATCAACGACAGGATCATCATGGGCGAGCTCCGCGACGAGGAGCTGCAGAACATGGTCCGGGCGCTCAGCGGTTAGTCACGTCACAGCGGGTGCAGTCTGATTTCATGCAATCGGACATGCGTTCCTGATTTTTATTTTTCGCGTTTTCATCCGAACCGGGCATAGTTGGGTTGGCGTGCAGCGCGCGCGCCTGCGGCGGAAAACGCTTATGGAGGTGGGGATGACTGCATATAACGTGGTGCGCTTTCGCGTGAAACCCGGTCGGGACAAAGAGTTCATCGACCTGCACCGGAAGGCGAAAACCGACTTCAAAGGGTGGCGCAATGGCGCGCTGGTGAAGACCGGCGATCAAACCTATTGCTTCGTCGGCGAGTGGGACGGCTTCGATAGCATCGTTGCCGCGCGTCCGGGCATGATCGGCTTGCTCGACAGTTTCCGCGACATGCTCGAGGACCTGGGCAACGGGCTCGGCATGACCGATCCGGTGTCGGGCGAGACCGTGCTTCAGCTCAAGACCAAAGCCGCACCGAAGAGCGCCAAGCCGAAGGCGAAGAAGAAAGCCAAGAAGGCCGCCGCCAAGGCCGCGCGCAAGCCGGCGAAGAAAAAGAAGGCGGCAAAGAAGAAAGCCGCGAAGCGCCGGAGACGGTAGAGCTTTCCCGCTGGCCCGAGTGTGCAGCTGAGTGACGCGCGGTGCGGTGCGTGAGAAGTCGCGCGTTCAAGCTTTGAAGCCCAGGAGGCGGGCGGGACGCCTTAGTCCTGCACACGCTCAGCGGGCTGCGCGCTCCATACGATAAAGCAGGTTATCAAGGGCGAACATCGCGGTGTTGGCGTCGATGAAATGGAAATCGATGAGATCGGGGCAACCGGTCTCGAGCGTCATGATTTGAGGTGTGCGGTATCCGAGCGCGACAGCCTGCTTGTCCGGGTCCGTCAAATTGCCCTGGAACAGCCCCTCTGGAGGGCGGGTCCTGATTTCGTAGCGAGGCCCAGCGCACGTGAGCGGCGGCGGCGCATCAATACGGCTTCGCCGCGAACACCACACGCTTCCCAACGAGGCCGCTGATGTCGGATTGGACCGACGGTTCGCGGGACGCCACCCATGGTGCGGGCTGCGAACTGGAGATCAGCCAAGCGCCAAGAAATGCAGACGGCTCGGCGGCACTTGCGCTCATGCCGACAATCAACGCCACGGCGGCCGTTCCGTTCGTCATGAACTTACGCAAGGCTTCCTCCTTGACGACAACATGCGGCCGCTCACGCCTGATCATTGCAGAAGAACGTAACATTCCAAGGGAAAGCCGCTAAGGGCTATGGCGCCGCCGGGCAGCCGCATCTTCGGCAAGCACGTGAAGCTGTGCTACAAATGCCTTGCTACTCGAGGGTCATCCAGAAGACCGCCGGCAGTAACGGTCCATTGCGTTTCATCAAGACGCCGCATGGCCAGCGATGACCGTGACCAGGGAGGACGCCGACTATGGATCCGATCAGACGCAATATCCTCGCAACGGGCGCCGCAGCAGCGGCGGTGGCCGCAGCACCCCGCGTGTTTGCTCAGCAGACCGGACCAGGAGGCGCTGCTTTCTCATTCTATGAGAAAGGCAATGTGCGCATCCGCTACCAGGAGGCGGGCTCCGGCTTTCCGCTGCTTTGCACCCCGGGCGGCGGCCTGAACTCGCGGATCGCCGGTTGGCCGAACGCGGTCATCAACGCGATGGATGCCTTCAAGAACGACTTCCGCTGCATCACGATGGACCAGCGCAACGCCACCGGCGGCGAATCCACGGGCCCCGTCCCGGTCGACAATCCGTGGGACGCTTTCGCCGACGACCAATTGGGGCTGATGGACCATCTCGGCATTCGCCAGTTCGTCTTCTTCGGCAATTGCATCGGCGGCTCGTTTGCACTGAAGCTGATGGAGCGGGCGCCCGACCGCATCGTCGCGGCCGTGCTGAGCCAGCCGATCGGTCACCGGCCGGAGAAGCCGGACGTGATGTACATTTCCGGCCGCGATGTCTGGGCGCCCGAATTCCGCAAGCGCCAGCCCAACGTGTCGATGGAAACCATCGAGAAGTATCTGCACAATCTTTACCGCGCCCGGCCCGACTTCGTGTACAGCGTGTCGCGCGACTTCGTGCGCAACTGCCAGACCCCGATGCTGGTGCTCCCCGACGACTCGGACGCACACGCCTATCAGACGTCCGTCGACGTCGCGTCGCTGGCGCCGAATGCCGAGGTGACGGTCTACCCCTGGAAGGACGAGCCGGCGCTGAAGGCCCGGACGATCAACCGGGCGCGCAATTTCCTCAAGGCCCATCAACCGATGACAGCTTCCCGCTGAGCGAAAAGAAGCGAGCGCCAAGGCCGGTTTGCGATCGCGCGAGACTTTCGCGGGCGCTAATAGCTTCTGGTCAAGACGCCGCTGGAGTACGGCATGGCTTTCCACGTAACGCATCGTTATGGCGCAATGACAAGCAATCCGCCGGTATCAACTTTTGCGTCGCTATTAAGCGAGCTGAACGAGCGCCCCGAGGACCAAGAGCACTGCTGTGTTTCCCTGACACACGAGTCGGAATGGTGCCTTGGTGCCTATGGTGGCGGTTATTTGGTTTGGGAAAACCTTGAAGGCGACGACCCACGGCATATGGCTGGCGTCCCCGATGCAGAGATTTTGCGCCTGTGGCGATTGCTCGCCGCTGGTGACATCGCTGCGATAGATAGAGAACGCTGGCTGCCGGGATACTAGAGACGATTGTCCGTTTTGGGTGGGCGCTCCACGTCCATTTGCCAATGGAGACGGTCTCTCCCTATTCTGGCCCACGGCGGAGATCGACCATGCGCATATCACGCAGGGAATTGGGCTGCATTCTTCCGGCGGCGATTGCGGGATGGCCGCTCATTGCGGCCGCGCAGCCGAATGCGGTCGAAGCAATCGCAAACTACTCGGGCAGCGATCGCCAGGCGATGCTGGAAGCGGGCGCACGGCGCGAACGCGGCCTGCTCCTCTACACCACAGGCACGCAGATCGAGCCGCTCATCAGAGGGTTCGAGCGCAAATATCCCTTCTTGAGAGTGACAGTGCAGCGCGGTACGCAAACCGACATCGCACGCCGGGCGCTTCAGGAATACCGGGTCGGTCTTAGAAAGATCGACATGTTCGAGCTCTCATCCCAAGGGTTGATCCTCATTCGCGACGCGAACATCCTGCAGCCCTTCCGCTCGCCCGAGGCGGCTTCATTCGATGCCGCCGCGATCGAGCCCGCGCGCCATTGGGTCGTGGTGCGGGAATCCTATACCGGCATCGGTTCCAACACGAAGGAGATCCCGCCCGGCCGGGCGCCCAAGAGCTACGACGATCTGCTCGCGCCCGAATGGCGTGGGCGCATGGCGATGTCCGGCTCGACGTCGACGGCATCGAATTTCGTGGGAGCACTCGTGCTCACGCGCGGCGAGGATTTCGTGCGCCGGCTCGGCCGGCAGGACATCCGTGTTTATCCCATCACCTCGCGGGCGCTGGCCAATCTGATGATCGCGGGCGAAGTCGTGCTCTCGCCGACCATTTACAACTCCCATGTCGAGGTGAGCGCGGCTAAGGGCGCACCGCTCGCCTGGGCCGCCCCCGGGCCGGTGCCGGTCACCGACACCGCCGTGGCACTCGCTCGCGGGGCGCCGTCGCCCCATGCCGCCATGCTGATGATCGACTATCTGATGTCGCAAGAAGGCCAGGCTTTGTATGTCCAACTCGGCTATGGCTCGGCGCGACAGGGTGCGAGCAGGCAAGCGGCAAACAATCCCGTGCAGAAGCTCTATATCGGGAACCGGCCCGATTTTCTGCGGGAGTTCGGAGAATGGTCGAAGCTCTACCGGGATGTGTTCCTCCGCGGCTGAACACGACGCAAGCCAGGGTGCTGGAGGAATATGTTCGAGGACGATCTGCCCAAGCGAAAAGTCGGCGTGCTGACGCCGCTCCCCGTCATCGACAACGGCGCTTACGAGTTCTACCGCCTCATCAAGGATCGCATCATGCTGGTGATGATCCCGGTGGGCTTGGGCGAGTTCTCGGCCAAGGACGTCGAGCGGGTGTTCGCACCCATCGACTCCTATCTCGACAAGCTGATGGACCGGCGCGTCGATATCGTCGTGCAATCAGGCGTTCCCTTGCCCGCACTGATCGGCGTTCAAGCCCACGATCGTCTGATCGCCCACATCGCCCAATACACGCGGCGGCCCGCCACCTCGTCGGTCTTGGGCGTGGTCGAAGCGGCGAAGCATTTGGGCATCGCGCGCATCGCGCTGGCCAACAAGTGGTCGGATGACATGAACCGCACGCTCGGCGAGTTCTTCGCGCGGCAAGACATTGCGGTGGCGGGCGTCGCCTCGAAGGTGATTGCGCCGTCGGAGTTCCAGAAGATGTCCGGCGACGACAATATTCAGCTCGCCTATGAATTGGGGCGCCAGGCCCTGCGCGATCTGCCCGAAGCCGACGGACTCTATATCGGCGGCGGCGCCTGGCTTTCACAGCCCGTGGCCGAGGCTCTCGAAGCGGAATTCGGCAAGCCCGTGATCACCAACGTCGCCGCTATGATCCGCAACGTGCTGACGCACCTTGATTGCTGGGCACCGATACCGGGCCACGGACGGTTGCTCGGAGCGGAGTGAGCACTCCCCTGGATCAATCCGGCAAGCGGCGAGGATGGATCGGGCATCTTGTTCCTTCGCCATCCGGCACGGAACCGCGAGCTTCTTCGCGCGCGCCGGAAACGTCGGCGCATCAGCGATCACGGGCCCGCGGGCTTTCACGTCCGGACTTGGTCCTCGCCGTCGTGAACTTGTGACGAGAGTGACATGAAAATGTCATACTTAGAGGTCTTCTCCCTCTTATCGTGTCATTCTCTCTGCAGATCACCCCTCAATGTTAGAAAACTGTCATCGACGGCCGCTAGCTTCCGCTGAAGCCCGAGCCTGACGATCCTTGGCGCACGGGCTGCGACAACGCGTTGCGCGCTGTTGCCAGATCCCGCTCGATAACGGCTGCCTAAGGAGGTGCTTCCTATGTCGCTTGATGCTCAGATGCTCGTTCAGTTCGTCGGCTCATCCGGCGAGACGGCCTCCGAGGTGGTGGACGTCGAGAACGGCATCGCCGTCGTCACGAACGCCGCTTCCGAGCGCATCGACATCTGGGATATCGAGACCGGCGCGTTGCTCGGGTGGATCGACCTGTCCGTCTTGTCGGAATACGGCCACGTCAACTCGGTCGCCATCTCCGACGGGCAGATTGCCGCCGCGTTCCAGAACGCGGATGACGCCGAGAACGGCTTCGTCGCGCGCTTCACGCTCGACGGGACACTGATCGATCAGATCGAGGCCGGCAACCTGCCGGACATGGTGACCTATTCGAAGGACGGCACGAAGATCTTCGTGGCCAATGAAGGCGAGCGTGACGACAGCGGCCCGACCGCAGGCACGATCTCCATCATCGACGTCGCCACGGGCGACGTGCAGACCTTCGGTTTCGACGCGTTCGACGACCAGATCGATGCGCTTCGCGACGCTGGCGTCCGCATCTTCCCCGATGGGGTACCTTCGGAGGACTTCGAGCCCGAATACATCGCCGAAGATCCATCGGGCGATCGCCTCTACGTCACGCTCCAGGAAGCCAATGCGGTCGCCGTCTTCGACCTGACCACGTTGGAGTTCACAACGATCATTCCTCTCGGGCTGAAGGATCATTCGCTCGAGGAGAACGCGCTCGATTTCAACGACGACGAGGTCATCGACATCACGACCGCGCCGCTGATGGGCATTCGCATGCCCGACACGATCGCGACGTTCGAGACCGGCGGCGAGACCTACTTCGTCATCGCGAACGAGGGCGACGACCGCGGCGATCACGATGAAGGCGGCGACGTCGCGCGGATCGGCGACGTTCTCGACGGCGAGGTGACACGTTACGGCAGCACGGCTCCGTTGGAATTCGACCCGGCGCTTCTCGAGGAGATCGAGGACCAGCTGGAGGCGGGCAACGATCTCAGCCGGATCAACATGTCGATCATCGATGGCGACACCGATGGCGACGGCGACATCGACGTTCTGCACACATACGGCGCCCGCTCGTTCACGATCTATGACGCCGATGGGAACCTGGTGTTCGACAGCGGTGACGATTTCGAGCAGATCATCGCCGAGCTTCGCGTCCCGAACGCTTTCAACAACGAGGACTTCCCGTCCGAAGACGACCTGAACGAAGTCGACGACAATCGATCGGACGCCAAGGGACCGGAACCCGAGGCCCTCGCCATAGGCGAGATCGACGGCAGCATCTATGCGTTTGTCGGTCTCGAGAAAGACAACGGGATCATGATCTACGACATCACGGATCCCGCGAACGCAAGCTTCGTCGACTACATCGACTCGTTCGCCGACGGCAATGTCGGACCGGAGGTGATCAAATTCATCCCAGGGTCCGAGACCGAGTCGGGGCTTCCTCAGTTGGCCGTGGCATTCGAGATTTCAGGGACCACCGCCATCTACGAGCTCGAACTCGGCAAGGAATTATCCGGAGGCAACGGGGGCGACACGCTCCAAGGCGGGATCGGCGACGACTTCATCGAGGGCGGCAATGGCGCGGACGCACTGTTCGGCCTGGGAAACGAGGACCAGCTGTACGGCGACAACGGCAACGACACGCTGAGCGGCGGCCACGGTGACGACATCCTCTCGGGCGGCAATGGGAATGACGTTCTGATCGGCGGGGCGGACGCGGATGTGGTCCGGGGCGGCAAGGGCGCGGACACATTCCGGTTCGCGGACGGCGACTTCTCGCCAGGCCCCAGGACCGACGTGATTCTCGATTTTCACAAAAGTGATGTCATCGACTTGTCCGGCGTGGATGCCATCGAAGGTTCACCAGACAACGCTTTCACGTTCATCGGCGCGGACGACTTTAGTGAGAATGCCGGTGAACTGCGCTACGTCGTGAACTCCGAAGGAGTAGTGGTCCAGGGCGATACGGACGGCGACGGCGATGCCGATTTCAGCATCGACGTCCTCGGCGTGACTTCGCTGAATGCCGCGGACTTCCTACTCTGACCCAGCGGCGAGGACGGATCGGCGTACTACTTCTTCGCCATGCGGCCGGCGAACCCACTTCGACCGCGAGCTTCATCGCGCGCGCCGTCAGCGCGGGTTTTTCGCTTCCGCGATCCCGGTGTTGCACCTTAGCGCGCTAGCGTTGCGCTCGTGTGTCGGAACGAAGGGCGTCGCGGCCCATGGTCTCCAGGCTTATGCAGAGGTGGCGGTTACCTTCCCATCCGCCGAACGTTGCGCGACCCGTTCCCAGGACGCAGCCACCCTCAAAAGTCGATCGCGTTCGCGCGAATCGACCGCGGTGGTTGCCAGGCCGCGGCAAAGGTGGGCAAACGCCCGATAGCGCTCGGGATCATCCATCGATCGATTTTGGTTGGATCTGTGGACCTCCGTGATTTAAGCTCCGTTTATCGTGTTGTTATGACATTTGACGCACCGCTTCCGGGTACCGGAGCGTTAAAGTTTCGTATGGCACCGGATTGAACCCTACTCGCCGTCGTGGGTCTGGGGGCCGCCTTCTAATCAAGCATAGACTTGTCTTCGTGCACGGCCCGATTTGTCCGGTCCGCGATCCATGTGAGCACGAATGGAATGGCTACAATCAGCAACGGAATTGGAAGGGCCACACCCAACGCCACTCCCACGAAAAACCAGGGTCCGTTGACGAGCCACAAGAACAACGCCCAGCAAAAGGCAATTGTCAGCCACGCGATGCTGACTTGCACGAGCGCATTCCAAAAGGCATGGCGCATCGGCGAACTCGAACAACTCAGCTGACTGGGCCAGGTCGTATGACGCCCTAGATCAGGCCCGCGAGCGGCGAGGACGGATCGGCGTATTGCTTCTTCGCCATCCGGCCGGCGAGATAGGCTGCGCCGGCCCGCTTCGACCGCGAGCTTCATCGCGCGCGCCATCATGATCGGATTCTTCGCTTCGGCGATGGCGGTGTTCATCGAGCACGCCGTCGCAGCCGAGCTCCATCGCGATCGCCGCGTCCGACGCCGTGCCGACGCCGGCGTCGACGATCACCGGCACCTTCGCCTGCTCGACGATGAGCCGGATGTTGACGCGGGTTCTGGATGCCGAGGCCGGAGCCGATCGGCGCGGCGAGCGGCATGATCGGCGGCGCGCGCCGATGTCTTCGAGCTTGCGCGCAAGCAGCGGATCGTCGGTGCAATAGACCATGACCTCGAAGCCCTCGCGCGACGAGGACTTCGGTCGCGCGCAGCGTTTCGACCATGTCGGGATAGAGCGTCTTCTGGTCGCCCAGGACTTCGAGCTTCACGAGACTCCAGCCGCCGGCCTCGCGCGCGAGGCGCAGCGTGCGCACCGCGTCGTCGGCGGTGTAGCAGCCGGCGGTGTTCGGCAAATAGATGTACTTCTTCGGGTCGATGAAATCGACGAGCCTGGGCGCGCCAGGCTCGCATGAGGTTCACGCGCCGGAGCGCGACCGTCACGATCTCGGCGCCCGAGGCTTCGAGCGCGGCCGCGTTCTCGGCGTAGTCTTGTATTTGCCGGTGCCGATGATGAGGCGCGAGCTGAAGCTCGCGCCCGGCGACGACGAACGGCTTGTCGACGACGGGCGTGGCCCCGCTCATGTCGTTGCCGCCACCGATAAACTGCACGATCTCCAGCCGATCGCCCTCCGCGAGCCCGATCCGCCATAGGTGGACTGGGCACGATCTCCAGATTGCGCTCGACCGCGACCTTGCGCCGGATCGAGCGACAGGTGCCGAGCAGCTCGTCGACCGTCATCGGGCTCGGAAACTCGCGGGGTTCTCCGTTAAGACGTAGACGCAACGCCATGGAGACGAGGCTCTCCTGTTTCAGTTTCCCCGGCAGGCCAGTATAACGCCGCTTCCTTTTCGGCTCCGCCCGCCGCCATTTCACCATCGTTCAGCGCATTTCGGGGGCATTTCAGGCCATGACTCTACCGATATACGTCCTTAACGGGCCCAACCTCAATCTGATTGGGACCCGCGAGCCCGAAGATCTATGGCCGGCACACGCTCTCCGACATCGAGAAGGCCGTAACGCGTGCGCGCCAAGAAGCTCGGCCTGGAGGTCGTGTTCCGGCAGTCGAACCACGAGGGCGAGCTGGTGGACTGGGTCCAGGAGGCCCGCACCAAGAGCTCGGGCGTCATCATCAATGCGGGCGCCTATACCCACACGTCGGTCGCCCTGTTGGATGCCTTCAGGGCGCTGGATAAGCCGGTCATCGAGGTGCATCTCTCCAACCTCACCAGCGCGAGGCGATTCCGGCACCACTCCTATGTCAGCGCGGTCGCCAAGGGCGTGATCTGCGGCTTCGGCAGCATGGGCTATGTGATGGCGGTGGACGCGATGGCCACCATGGTCGGTACGGGTAAGGCCACGCTTCAATGAAGCGACAATAAGCGCAAATCGTTCCGTTCGCGGCTGACGCACTACCTCAAGGGCGAGACCACGCCGGGCGTCGATTCCGACGTCGTGCGCGAAATGGCGAAGCTGCTCGAGGAGACGGGCCTGAGCGAGATCGAAGTCGAGCGCGGCGGCGTTCGGGTGCGCGTTGCGCGCGAGCGTCCCGGCGCTCAAGGAGCCGCGGCACCGGCAGTTGCGAACGTTGCCGCCCGCCAATCCGAATGGCGGAGCCGAGCCACCCCCCAAGCGCGGAACGCTGGTGACCTCGCCGATGGTCGGCACGGTCTATCTCGCGCCGCAGCCCGGCGCTCCGCCGTTCGTTAAGGTCGGCGAGTGAAGTGACGGATGGCAGACCGTCTGCATCATCGAGGCGATGAAGACGATGAACCCTGATGGCGGCGCCGGTCGCCGGCCGTATTGTGGAGATCCTCGTGCGCGACGGCCAGCCGGTCGAATACGGCGAGCCGCTGATGCGGATCGAATAGCACAATGTTCGAGAAGGTCCTGATCGCGAATCGCGGCGAGATCGCGCTGCGCGTCAACCGCGCCTGCAAGGAGATGGGCATCTCGACGGTCGCCGTGCATTCGACGGCCGACGCCGACGCCATGCATGTGCGGCTCGCCGACGAGATCGGTCTGCATCGGGCCGCCGCCGGCGAGCGCAGTCGTATCTCAACATTCCCGCGATCATCTCGGCGTGCGAGATCACGGGCGCGGACGCCATCCATCCCGGCTACGGCTTTCTCTCCGAGAACGCGCATTTCGCCGACATCGTGAAGGCGCACAAGCATCGTCTTCATCGGCCCGAAGCCCGAGCACATCCGGCTGATGGGCGACAAGGTCGCGGCCAAGCAGGCGGTAAAAGCGCTCGGCATTCCGACCGTGCCGGGCTCGGACGGCGCGATCGACTCGACGATGGCGCCGAGAGAGCTCGCCGCGACGATCGGCTATCCGGTGCTGGTGAAGGCGGCGGCCGGCGGCGGCGGCCGCGGCATGAAGGTCGCGCGCATCCGCGGCGGAATTGAGCGAGGCGCTGTCGACCGCACGCGCCGAAGCGAAGGCCGCGTTCGGCGACGACGCGGTCTATATCGAGAAATATCTCGAGAAGCCGCGTCATATCGAGATCCAGGTGATCGCCGATTCGCACGGCAAGGTGCTTCATCTGGGCGAGCGCGACTGCTCGCTGCAGCGCCGCCATCAGAAGGTATGGGAGGAAGCGCCCTCGCCTGCCCTCAACCTTGCGGCGCGCGGCGAAATCGGCGCGGTGGTCACGCGCGCGCTCACCAAGCTCGGCTATCTCGGCGTCGGCACCGTCGAGTTCCTGTACGAGAACGGCGAGTTCTATTTCATCGAGATGAACACGCGGCTTCAGGTCGAGCATCCGGTGACGGAGATTGGTCACCGGGCTCGATCTCGTGCGCGAGCAGATCCGCATCGCCGACGGCGGCCATCTCGAGCTCGAACAGAGCGACGTCACGATTCGCCGGCCACGCCATCGAGTGCCGCATCAACGCGGAGGACCCGTTCACGTTCCGGCCGTCACCCGGTCGCATCACGGAGTTCCACGCGCCGGGCGGCCTCGGCGTGCGCATGGATTCGGCAGCGTATTCCGGCTATCCGATCCCGCCCTACTACGACAGCCTTGTCGGCAAGCTCATCGTGCACGGCAAGAGCCGTAACGAGTGCCTGATGCGCTTGCGGCGCGCGCTCGACGAGCTCGTTGTCGGCGGCATCGACACGACGATCCCGCTCTTCCAGGAGCTGATCAAGCAGCCCGAGGTTCTCGACGGCGACTACAACATCCACTGGCTGGAGAATCATCTCGCGCATCGCGGCCTGGGACAGAACCGGGATTTCGGGATGCTCCGGCCGGCAGGACTCGACTTCGGAGATCACTACGACAGGGGCTTTCTTAAGCATTCTACAACCACTAGCATTGGCCGCCAAGTTCATGAACGATGAAATGATCTCGACTATTGACGGAGTGCCTTGCCGATATCCTTACGTGACGGCTAGCGCGAGTCGCGAGCAGGCGCGGATGATGCAACGGCGTAGCTCTAGGATTTGATCCGAATGCATTTCGACTGGATAGTTTCAACTATGCTGGACCCAACGCACTTCGATCTAGAAGCCTGAGGTTGTGAAGCCCGGCTGACAGTCTGGTCGAGCACGTTTTCGCCTGTCGCGTCAAGCTACCACTGGCTGGAAAATCACCTCGCGCATCGCTTGGCCGGACGAAAGTAAGGTTTCGTTAACCGTCGGAGGCGTGTAATCCGAGCGTCATTCCGGCGGGGGCCAAGCCATGGAACAGATCGCATTAATGGATTTTCGCGGCGATGAATTCGTTCGTCTGACGACCGAAGACCGCATTCGCCAATGTCGCGCCTTCGCCGAGGAGGCCAAGTATCAAGCGGCCGTGGCGGACCGCGAAATGCGCGGCGATTACATCGCGCTCGCGCAGCACTGGTCGGACCTGGCCGACGAGCTGCAGAAACACGCCGGCTAGACGACTGCTCTTCCAGTCATACCGGATTCCAGCCGCCTGGCGACTGGCCCCTTTCTTTTTACCTCCCTATGATCGCGTCAGCGTTCGGGAGGGTGGGATGTTCGCTGCACTGGAACGATGGTCGCCTGAAATCCTGAGTCTCACCCGCGTCGCATTCGGCATCACCTTCGTGGAGCACGGCACGCAGAAGCTGTTCTCGTTTCCGCTGGAACCGGTCGGCGGACTGGGACCGGGGATGCTGCTGTTCGTCGGGCTTCTGGAGACGATCTGCGGCGGGCTCGTGGCGCTCGGCCTCTTTACCCGCATTGCCGCGTTTCTGCTCTCGGGCGAGATGGCGATCGGCTATTGGCTGCTGCATGTGCCGCGCAGCTTCTATCCGATCCTGAACGGCGGGGAGATCATGGTGCTCTATTCCTTCGCGTTCCTCTATTTCGCGGCCAAAGGGCCCGGGCCGTGGAGCTTGGATGCCAAACTGAAGACCGCGTAAGATCGGGCTCGTGACCGCGATCAATCCCGAAGAGTTGTTGTTGGCTTATCGCCTGGGCATATTCCCCATGGCCGAGAGCCGCAACGCCAAGGACGTGCTCTGGGTCCGGCCGCACGAGCGCTGCATCCTGCCGCTCGACAAGTTCCACGTCCCGCGCCGCCTCGCCCAGACGATCAAGTCGGACCGTTATAGGGTCACCGTCGACACCTGCTTTGGCGACGTCATCCGCGGCTGCGCGGAGCAGAAACCCGATCGCCGCGACACGTGGATCAATGCGGCCATCGTCGATGTGTTCGCGACGCTGCACACGCGCGGGCTTGCCCACAGCGTCGAGGTCTGGTTCGAGGATAAGCTCGTGGGCGGTCTCTACGGGCTCAGCCTCGCATCCGCGTTTTTCGCCGAAAGCAAGTTCTCCCGCATGCGGGATACGAGCAAGGTCGCGCTGGTGCATCTTGCGGCACGGCTGAAGGCCGGCGGCTACACGCTGCTGGATGCGCAGTTTCCGAACCCGCATCTGGAGCAGTTCGGTGCGGTGACGGTCACCGAGGAGCGGTTCCAGGGCCTGCTTGCACACGCGCTCTCGCGCGAGGCCAATTTTTACGGACGAAGCGGCGCTGCCCCTGCGGGCGGTGCTGCGCCGGCGGGCGGCGGAGCAGCGGCGGGCGGCCGTTCCTCCGGCGGATTGGCGGGCGGCGGCGGCAAATCGGCGGGCGGCGCGTTCTCCACAGGCGCGGGCTGGTCGGTCCTGCAGGTGATCACCCAGACATCGTAGACGGGATGTTCGAGCGCGCTGAGCGCCGGTGTCGAGGCGAACATCCAGCCGGAGAAGGCGCGCTTGGTCGGTTCGCCGGGTCTGCCGTCATCGATCTGGAGAAACGCGTTCGTCTCCGGCGGCTCTTCGGGCGGCACGGTGTAGCAATAGCGCGCCGTGATCGTCAGCGAACCGAACCGAACGGGTACGCCCACGGGGGCCGCGACATCGACGGCGCGTCCGGTGATCTTATCGAGCCCGCGCAGGATCACCATGCGCTTCACGCCGCGCGCATCGGGGACCGCGTCCGTAACTTCCGGCGTGCGCGCCGGCGCCGGCGTGATCACTTGCGGCTGGGGACGCGGCTGCGGCGCAGCCGTCACAGCGCCGCCAACGCATAAAGCTGCGGCAACAGCGGAAACCAACGCAACGCGTTTCACTTCGCTTCACCTGCTCCGAACATGGCCTTGCTGACAAGACCGATCAGATCGACTGAACCTTGGGTATTCTCGATTTCACCGCCGGCCACGATCGGCATTTGCGATCCGCCCGGCTCGATCGAAACATACTGGTTGCCGAGCAGCCCATCCGATGTGATGCGAGCCGACGAATCGTCGGGAAGCTTAACACTGCTCTCGAGCGCAAGCGTCACCACGGCGTTGTAGGTCATCGGATCGAGCGACAAGCGCGACACGGTGCCGACCTTGATTCCCGAAAGCCGGACGTCGGTGCCGATATTGACGCCATCGGCGCGGTTGAACTTCGCCGTCACTTCATAGCCCGAGATCGGACCGGCGCCGGTGCTGGAATAAGCGAACATCAGGAACGCGACCGCGATCGAGATCACGACCGCGCCAATCAACGTCTCGACCGCATTGTTCTGCATCAACTGCTTCCTTCGCGCCTCAGCTGGGCCGCCAGGCTTCGTAGTCGCCCGTTGCCGGCGGACGCTTGCCTTCGGCCCACAGGCTTCCTTCCGGATGGTAGGCCTTATCGGTGCCCGTGAAGTTCGGCTCGTGGGGCGTTTCCCACGGCTGCGTCTTCAGCGGCTCGACCGTCGGCGGCTTGGCGAATGTGTGATGCATCCAGCCGTGCCATTCCGGGGGAACGCGCGAGGCTTCGACCGTACCCGAATAGATCACCCAACGGCGCTTGCCGTCCTTGGTTTGGAAATAGCGATTGCCGAAATCGTCCTCGCCGACCTTCTGGCCGGAATACCACGTGGTGACCAACGTGCCCGGTGTCGCGTCGCGCCACCAGACGAAGAGCTTACCCAACCAAGACAACATCAGGCCTTCCAACTCCTGTGCAGCACGAGCTGCCGCCAACGATGGCCGCGGACTATAGGCGTGAGGCCGGACCGACGCCAACCGGGACGCAAGCATTGTCCCGTCGTTCTTGGCGGATGTTTGACCGGCATCCTCTTGTGGTGCCGCAACTTCGGCGTCTTTCCGTTTGAATTTCAGCGATTTTTGCCCGGCGTCTGCGCGAGGCCGTGTCGTGTGACACCACGCATTCTAATGCTGTCACATGTTTGATTCCTTTCATCCCCATCCTCGCAAAAGCAACTCGGGCAAGCGGCGATTCGCCGAGCAGTGCCTTGACGCAGCCGCCTCACGGCTTCGGCTTAAGTGCCAGGGGCTGTCTCTTGTGGCGTCGACCGTGCGTCACTTTGGCTGCGTGCCATTCACTTTGTTGTCCACAAACTCTCCACAGCACCTGAGGCCACAAGAATAACGCGCTGAAATTGATAGACGATTGGGCCCCCGGCTTATCCTCTAGATGTTTGGTGAAACCACAGCATCTAGGCCAAGTTCCCTCTTGCAATACAATCGGTGGGGTCATAGCCTAATCGTCCTCCGCCGGTCGTTTCGCGGCGGGGGCTCAAAAGGCAAGGGTCGACCAAATTCGACGGAGACGCGCGTTCAAGCGCTGTTTCCGTGCAGGGACCTCTTTGCCTGGGGGGGAACGAAACGGCAGCGTTTTAAGGGGAACTCAATGCGCGTCCGTCGTCTCTACACCGTTGAAGGCAAGTCGCCCTATGAGGGCATCAGCTTCCACACCGCGACCAGCGAGATCCGCAACCCGGACGGGTCGGTCGTCTTCCGGCACGAGGGTATCGAGATCCCGACCGACTGGAGCCAGGTCGCCTGCGATGTGATGGCCCAGAAATATTTCCGCCGAGCCGGTGTCGCGCGTCCGCCTGAAGCCGGTGAAGGAAGCCGAAATCCCCGAGTTCCTGTGGCGCCAGGTGCCCGACGGCGAGACCACCTAGTAGCGGCGAAATGAGCGTGAAGCAGGTGTTCCACCGCCTCGCCGGCACGTGGACCTATTGGGGCTGGAAGGGCGGCTATTTCGACGCCGAGGACGACGCGCGCGCCTTCTACGACGAGATGTGCCACATGCTGGCGACGCAGAGGGCGGCGCCCAATTCGCCGCAGTGGTTCAACACCGGGCTGCATTGGGCCTACGGCATCGATGGCCCGAGCCAGGGCCACTACTACGTCGATTACAAATCGGGCGAGCTGACGAAATCGTCGTCGGCCTACGAGCACCCGCAGCCGCATGCCTGCTTCATCCAGAGCGTGTCGGACGATCTCGTCAACGACGGCGGCATCATGGACCTCTGGACGCGCGAGGCGCGCCTGTTCAAGTACGGCTCCGGCACGGGCACGAATTTCTCCAGCCTGCGCGGCGAGAACGAGCCGCTCTCGGGCGGCGGCAAGTCGTCGGGCCTGATGAGCTTCCTGAAGATCGGCGACCGTGCGGCGGGCGCGATCAAATCGGGCGGCACCACGCGCCGCGCGGCCAAGATGGTGATCGTCGATGCCGATCATCCCGACATCGAGCAGTTCATCAACTGGAAGGTGATCGAGGAGCAGAAGGTCGCCGCCATGGTCGCGGGCTCCAAGCTCTCAGCCCAGCATCTGAACGCGATCCTGAAAGCCTGCGTGAATTGCGAGGGCTCGGGCGATGATTGCTTCGATCCGCACGCGGAACCCGGCGCTCAAGCGCGAGATCAGGGCGGCGCGCAAGGCCTGCATCCCCGACAACTACATCGAGCGCGTGATCTCCTTCGCGAAGCAGGGCTACACGAAGATCGATTTCAAGACCTACGACACCGACTGGGATTCCGAAGCCTATCTGTCGGTGTCCGGCCAGAACTCGAACAATTCGGTGCGCGTCACCGACGCGTTCCTGAACGCGGTCGCCGACGACGACCACTGGGACCTGAAGCGCCGCAAGGACGGCAAGCTGCACAAGCGCATGAGAGCGCGCGACCTGTGGGAGCAGATCTCCCATGCCGCGTGGGCCTGCGCCGATCCGGGCATCCAGTTCCACACGACGGTCAACGACTGGCACACGTGCCCGAAGGGCGGCGAGATCCGCGCGTCCAATCCGTGCTCGGAATACATGTTCCTGGACGACACGGCCTGCAATCTCGCCTCGCTCAATCTGATGACCTTCCGCAAGGACGGCGCCGACGGCGTGAAGCAGTTCGACGCCGCCGCCTTCGAACACGCCGTGCGGCTGTGGACCGATCGTGCTCGAAATCTCCGTGCTGATGGCGCAGTTCCCGTCGAAGGAGATCGCGACACTCTCCTACGAGTACCGCACGCTCGGGCTCGGCTACGCCAATATCGGCGGCCTTCTGATGGCGGCGGGCATTCCCTACGATTCGCGCGAGGGCCGCGCGATCGCGGGCGCGATCACCGCGATCCTGACCGGCGTGTCCTATGCGACGTCGGCCGAGATGGCGGGCGAGCTCGGCACCTTCCCGCGCTTCGACGAGAACCGCGACGCGATGCTGCGCGTGATCCGCAATCACCGCCGCGCCGCGCATGGCGAGACGGGCGGCTATGAGAGCCCTGGCGACACCGCCGGTCCCGCTCGACCACGCGGCGCTCGCCGACAAGGCGCTGTCCGACGCCGCGAAGTCGGCCTGGAACCAGGCGCTCAGCCTGGGCACGCGCCTATGGCTTCCGCAACGCGCAGGCGACCGTGATCGCGCCGACCGGCACGATCGGGCTCCTGATGGATTGCGACACCACCGGCGTCGAGCCCGATTTCGCGCTGGTGAAATTCAAGAAGCTCGCGGGCGGCGGTTACTTCAAGATCATCAACCGCTGCGTGCCGGAGGCCTTGAGGACGCTCGGCTACGGCGAGGACCAGATCGCCGACATCGTGCGCTATGCCGTCGGCCACGGCACGCTCGCGGGCTCGAACGCGCTCGAGCCACGGCGCGCTGCGCGCCAAGGGTTTCGGCAGCGCCGAGATCGACGCGGTCGAGCGCGCGCTCGAGCAGGCCTTCGACATCCGCTTCGTGTTCAACAAGTGGACGCTCGGCGAAAAGTTCTGCACCGGCACGCTCGGCCTCGATGCCGCCCTGCTCGATCAGCCGGACTTCGACCTTCTGAAGACGCTCGGCTTCACCAAGGCCGAGATCGACGCCGCCAATCTGCATGTCTGCGGCGCCATGACGCTCGAAGGCGCGCCGCACATCAAGGACGAGCACCTGCCCGTGTTCGATTGCGCCAATCCGTGCGGCCGGCTCGGCAAGCGCTCGCTCTCGGTCGAGAGCCACATCCGGATGCTCGCGTCGTGCCAGCCGTTCATCTCGGGCGCGATCAGCAAGACCATCAACATGCCGAACGCCGCGACGGTCAAGGAGTGCGGCGAGTCCTACTGCTCTCCTGGAAGCTCGGCCTGAAAGCCAACGCGCTCTATCGCGACGGCTCCAAGCTGTCGCAGCCGCTCGCCTCGCAGGTGCTCCAGATCGGCGACGACGAGGACGAGATCGACGATCTGATCGCGCAGCCGCAAACGGTGCGCACCACGGTCGTCACCGAGCGCATCATCGAGAAGGTCATCGAGCGCATCCGCGCGCGCGAACGCGAGAAGCTGCCGCATCGCCGCAAGGGCTACACGCAGAAGGCCATCGTCGGCGGGCACAAGGTGTATCTGCGCACCGGCGAATACGAAGACGGCCGCGTGGGCGAGATCTTCATCGACATGCACAAGGAGGGCGCCGCCTTCCGCAGCCTGATGAACAATTTCGCCATCGCGATCTCGATCGGCCTGCAATACGGCGTGCCGATGGAGGAGTTCGTCGATGCCTTCACCTTCACGCGCTTCGAGCCCGCGGGGCTCGTGATCGGCAACGACTCGATCAAGAACGCGACCAGCGTGCTCGACTACATCTTCCGCGAGCTCGCGGTGTCAGCTATCTCGGCCGTCACGATCTCGCCCACGTCGTGCCGCATCATGACGACGATCTCGGCGGCGGCGTGAACGAAGGCGATCGGGCGCGCGAATCGAGCGATCTCGCGCAAATCTCCAAGGTGGCGTCGTCGGGCTACGTGCGCGGCCAGCTCAATCAGTTCGTCGTCGTGCGCGGCGGCAACACGCTGCAGAAGATCGAGGCGCATGCCGAAGGCGCGCATCTCCACGATCATGCCTATGACGACGAGGAGGCCGATGGGCTCGACATCGGCGTGCACATGAGAGACGCGTCGGAGAGCCCGCTCGCGGGCGTGAGGGCGACGCTCGAGACGCATTTCACCGCCGAAGCGAAGGCGCCGCCGAGCAAGCGCGACGTCCACGCCAAGCGCGCGGCCGAAGCCCGGCTCAAGGGCTATGAGGGCGATGCCTGCGGCCAGTGCGGCAACTTCACGCTGCTGCGCAACGGCACGTGCCTGAAGTGCGACACGTGCGGGGGGACGAGCGGGTGTAGCTAGTGGAGAGGCAAAGCGCGCCTAGTTCTCTGCCTTCCGACCGCACTCTAGGACAGCAGAATAGAGCCGAGAAAAATGCGGGACATTTACAGCTGTGAGATCGGCCCAGCAAACGAACAATGTTGGAATGGATTTCTTGCCTTTTGCAACAAGCACGCCCGATCGAATTGCTGGTTCCGGGGAGTTACTGACGCTCATTACAAGCTCGTTCCAAAGATCGGACGCGGCCACGAAGGCAAGAGTTGGAGCGAAACGCGAACGGAAGAGGGAGAGGAGATCAACCTAGCGAACCGCGAGCGAAGGCTATTTGCAGCCTTCCGTCGCCGCGCAAGGCTCGGCCTGCAGTATTCTCCAGAATCTGAGCTTGAATGGCTGGCGCTCGCTCAACATCACGGTGTTCCGACGCGATTGCTTGACTGGACGACGAATCCCCTCATTGCTGCTTGGTTCGCGACAAGCAGTCCGCACCCTCAACCCGTACAGATTGCAAAAGTGTACGTGATCAAAGTCGCCGCAGATGATTTGCTCGATGAAGGGGGCGACCCATTCAAGTTGGATGGCGAACCTCAATTCGTGGTCACACCGCATTGGCACGCACGCGTAAGAGCTCAACGAGGCTGCTTTTCAATTCATCCGACACCCAACGAACCCTTTGAGCCCCCAGACATCGACGCGTTTGAAATTGAGAAGGAACATTGGCAGGCGTTCCGAACTCGCTTGTTCTACTTCGGGATCGACGCATCCACAGTCATGGCCGACTTGGGCGGGTTAGGCGAGGCTCTTGCGTGGCAGTACCTCAACAGAGTTGGAATTGGTCGGGTGGGATACTAGCGCCTCTCGCACCATCAAGCGCCCCACGTGACTGACATCCTCTCCGCGACAATTCTGTTCCATGCCGATAGAGAAATTCAGCTAATAGCTGGCGGTACGGTGCCAACGGACTAACGATAGGCGCGAGAAACACCCGAGCGACTTTATACAGTTGAGAAAAGAGCTAAGTCGCGATGCCAGTTTATCTTCATTCTCTCGGCCTAAAAAACTATCGCGGCATCGGGCCCGACTGGGAACTGATGCCAGATTTCAAAGACTTCAATTTTTTCGTGGGTGCAAATAACACGGGTAAGTCCACTGTGCTTATCAACGACACCAAGAAGAGAATTTGCGAGGAGTTCAGTGACGGACGCGGCGTGGCATGGGTAACAGCGGGTCGCGAGATTGAAAACTATTTCGATTTTCAAGAGCTGCACGACGTCATTCAAGTAGTGCATTCTAAGAGCTATTCAGGCCCGGCCAATTCCGGTGGTCAATTTGACCGAGCCTTGGACTTTAAAAAAACGACGGCCCAGGAGATCGACACTGCCGATAAAGTAAAAGTAGCCAAAGCCCTTACGAAGGCGGACCCAAACCTAGGTGTTCTCGATCTACAAGATCGATTGACAGAACTCGTAACGATGATCCGCAACGCAAATGTATAGAGCCGCGAAATTGGGTCAGAGTGGATTTTCCTCCGGCGGAACGATATCGATGACCGTATGAAACCGCCAGCGGCACACGCGGGCGGTTCTCGTTTTAGAAGCGCCCACTCCCTCCTCGCCGACGCCGCACATTCCGCGCGTGACGCACAAACGGTCGGCGCGAGCGGAACCCCACCGGCATGCAACCCCTCCCCGCCTGACACGTTAGCGATTAGGCGTGGGGCCGTAAGAACGGGGAGTTCCCGCCATGAAACACGCAATTGCTTTTGCTTCCGTGACCGCGCTCGCGCTGCTTTCGGCGTGCAGCACGTATTACGATCGCAGCTATTACAACGCGCGCGTCCAAAGCGTGCCCAGTCCCTATGTTGCAAGCGACGGTTACACGCAGGCGTGGCTCGACAGCTGCAGCCGCCGCTATCGCTCCTTCGATCCCGTCAGCGGGACGTATGTCGGCTTTGACGGGGTCGTGCATCCTTGCGTGCTTTAAGCGCCGCGCCGGACGCGTCACGACAGCACCGTCCGACAAACAACCGCTATCGATCTCAGAAGAGAGCGGCTTGAGATGAAACCGCCCGCGGTCCACGCGGGCGGTTTCGTTTCTGGGGTCGTACTGCTCTAGCGATCACACATTGCTAACGGCCGGGATGGGGCCGAAGCGGACATCGGACCGGTCGGGTGGGATGTCCGCTTCTGACCGGACGTCGGGCCGTAAATTTGCTACACTCACCTGGTCTGAAGACGACGGCGGAGACGAAACATGCGGAACTGGACCGGAACGATCTTGACGCTCAGCCTGTTCGCCTCGGCCGCGCAGGCGCACCATTCCCTGAGCAATTATGACCAGGGCCGCGACGTCCGTGCTGACGGCGTGGTCGAGGAATTCCACTTCGTCAACCCCCATCCCTACCTGATGATCGGGGTGACCGATCCGTCCGGCGTCCGCCAGATCTGGCGCCTGGAGATGGACAACCTCTACGAACTCGACGAGATCGGCATATCGAGGACGACCTTCAAGCCCGGCGACCGGGTGACGATCAGCGGCGATCCCGACAGGAGGGAACCCAGAGAGATCTATCTCCGACGCCTCGACCGCCCGTCCGATGGGCTGCGCTACGAACAGATTGGTTCCCGGCCGCGGCTGACTCGCACGAGCGGACCGAGCTGAATTCGTCTCAGCCCCTCCTCGAGGGCATGTCGCTTTATGGCGAATCTTTGCCGTTCCTGCGCGTCACCATGACCGGCGGGAATGCGCCCATAGGCGGACGCTCCAATACGACAGCAGTTCTGTACGGAGGCGCGAGTCGCGAGAAGCGCCTTAACCAACTTGCGCGTGCTTGAGCGGCTTGAGATGAAACCGCCCGCGCCCTCATCCTGAGCTTGTCGAAGGACACGCGGGCGGTTCTGTTTTTGGGGTGGCGTTTCGGCGGCGCCTTCTTCCAAATTTCAAACACGAGCTCGGTTCCGAGGTGCTGTGGGACAACGACATCGGGATAACCGGAGTCGCTTTCCCTGCCGCGGATCTTTAACTCCGTGTACGGAGTGTAACGAAACTACGCAACCGGAGATCATCTTGCGATCTACAACCAGTGAGCGCGATTTATAGAGCCGCCGAAGGTGCCAGATGGTCGTAGTTGATCGGTAGAGAAGGACCTAATCTGCCCCGGCGAATCGATTGTGCGAGAAGGTCGATGCCGACTTGGGCTGTTTGTCATGATATCGAGAGAACCAAACTTCGGATCAACCTAGACCACGTGCGCTACATGACCCGCACTGAAAAGAAGACAACCGTGATGTGGCTGTCGGGGTCCGACGGCTTCCTGGAGGTGGTCGAAACCCCCGGCGAAATCCTAAAAGGCGCAGGCGCTACGGACTACAGTGATTGATTTAAGCATCCGACCGTGGTCCAGCCCCGGATGAAACCGCCCGCGACCCACGCGGGCGGTTTCATTTTTGGGGTGGCGTTTCGGCGGTGCCCTCTTCTCCTTAAGCCGTGAGTTCGGCAAACTCACGTCCCTACATGGACGTGATCTCCATCACCTCCACGGTCGCCCCGGGCATGGAAAGATGCGGGCTGTCGGCAAAGAGTGCTGCAGCCGCATCATACGAGTCGGCCTGTACGATCGAGTAACCGCCAATGTCGTTTCTTGTATCGCTGACGCCGCCTGCCGCGACCTTCTTCGTCTTTCCGGCCGGCCCGCCGCGGTCCGCGAAATTCGCCGCCTTCTTCTTCATCCACGCCTCCCACTCGGCCATGCCTTTGTTTCGTTGCTCGGGAGTCGTATTCGCCATCATCTTTTGCATTTCGCCGGCGTCCATTCTGTAAATCGCCAAAAATTTCTTCATGACGGTTCTCCTTGAGATCGAGATGGCCCCGAGGCCGTCGATCATAGGACTCTCCTTCGGCGTGCAGAAAGCGCGAGCGTTGCAGCCACCCTCCTAATATAGGATTTCAGTTGCAATAGGAATAGGACTATATACGATCCAGCTTGCCGCGCCAGCGAGCGACGGTGCGGAAAGGAGTGCCGCGTTGGACCCGATCGAAGACGACCTGCATCTGGCCGCCCTGAAGGATCTGCTTGCCGCTCAGGCGCGCGACCTGCATCGCGTGTTCGCGCGTGCGTTCGCCGACATGCTCCGGGGCAAGACACGCTCCTTCCGCGATGTCGGCCGCGCGCTCAAGGCGCAGAACCAATGCCGCACCGTTCTCCGGCTCCTCATCGCTCTGCGCGCGGCGGAGCAATCATCAAAAAAATCGCGAAATCGAACGAACGAAGTAGTGGAGAAGGAAAATCGCCATCATCACCAAGGCGTTGGCCAACCCCTCCCGGAAAGCCCCTCGTGCCCGGACCACGCGCGCATACAAGAGCTTGCCGCGCCGGATGGGGGCCGGGCAATCCGCCCTGCCCCGCTCACGTCCCGGCCACGGTTTTCAGCAGCCGGAGACGCACTTGCCTTTGCCGTCGAATTCCATGGTGCGCTCGCTGGTCGCGAGGTGGGCGGGCGCCGTGACCTGCTTCATGAGCGCCGCCGTCTGGGTGTTGGCCGTGAGCTTGCCGCCTTCCGTCGCGGCCTCATTCAGCCCCATCCCAGCCGTTGGCGATGTGTGATCGATAGAGGATCGCGACCCCAAAAACAAAACCGCCCGCGGCATCTGCCGGTGGGCGGTCTTCATCCGGCACTCGGTCAGCGAAAGCGGACATTTCACTTACGGGAGCGGCACTGCTAGCCAGATTTGGCAAGGCCGCCTATACTTTCGTCCGCGCGGGCGTGATTTCGTCGTCGTGTCATTTTTCGAGGGAAAGACTGATGGATTCGAAAAGAACGAACCGCAGAGACCTCCTGAAGGGCGGCGCCGCGTTGGCCGGTGGGTTGACGTTGGGAGTGCCGGTCCACGCACAAGAACACGACCATGCAGCGGGTGCGGGCGCGGCAGCAGCCCCCGTCAATCCGATGATCATGGGCACCAAGGAGCTGATCGAATACGGCGAGCGCTCCAAATACGTGACCTCGGTGCGCATCTCGCACCCGATCGGCGGCAGGCCTTCGCCCGACATGTTCGGGAAGGTGTTCCACGTGGCCGCGCCGCTGCAGGATTCGGTTGGCGTGATCACGCCATCGTCGCTCCACTACGTGGCGACGACCAAAGGCTCCTACATGCCGGACATCGATCCCAAGCAGCACACTCTGTTGATTCACGGCCTGGTGGATCGGCCCCTGACCTTCACCATGGCGGACTTGAAGCGCCTTCCGTCCGTCACCCGGTTGCATTTCATCGAGTGTGCGGGAAACCGGCACAACGGCCGGCAAAAGACCGTGCAGGAAACGCACGGGATGACCAGCTGCTCCGAATGGACCGGCGTGCTGCTTTCGACGCTGCTCAAGGAGTGCGGCCTGAAAGGCAACGCGACATGGTTCGTCGCTGAAGGCGCCGAGGAAGTGAAGGGCGCCTCGAGCATGCCGATCGCCAAAGCGATGGACGATTGCATCATCGCCTACGGCATGAACGGCGAGGCTGTGCGGCCTCAGAACGGTTTTCCGCTTCGTCTGATGGCCCCCGGCTTCGAGGGAATTTTCCACACCAAGTATCTCAGGCGCATCAAGATCGTCGACCGGTACTACATGAACTACAACGACTGGGGACATCTCGATCGGAGTCCGGAAGAAGCTGCGCTCGCCTTCCAGATCGGACCCAAATCGGTCATCACGCACCCGTCCGGCGATCAACGGCTGCCCGGCCGCGGATTCTACGAGATCAGCGGGCTGGCCTGGTCCGGCGGTGGCGCCATTCGCACCGTGGAGGTCTCCACCGATGGCGGGAAGAAGTGGAACCGCGCCGAGTTCAAGGGAACGCCGCAACGCATGGCGCACACCCGGTTCAGCTATCCGTGGACTTGGGATGGAACCGAGACCGAGATTCTTTCGCGCGCCACCGACGAGATCGGGCAAGTGCAAGCGACGCGAGAGCAGATCGCCCAGCACTGGAACGTACCGTTCGAGAGAGATTACAGAGTGCCCGGGCTCGACAACAGCGTCATGCCTTGGAAGATCGCGCAGGGACGGGAGCGTGACCAATGGGCTCGCTTAGGCTTGTCGCGATTATGCTCGTCGTGGGGAGTTCCGCGGCGTTCGCGCAGACCTATGGCCTGGGACGCACGCCGACCGCAGACGAAATCCGCGTCTTGGATATCTCGGTCAGTCCGACGGGCGAGGAACTGCCTGTGGGCCGCGGGACCGCCAAGGAGGGCGCACTGCTCTATCGGCAGAAGGGTTGCATCGGCTGCCATGGCGCAGAGGGCAAAGGAGGCGGGCCGGCGCCCAGGCTGCAATCGCAAAAAGGCCCGGAGGTCGACATCTGGGAACGGGGGCGCATCCTGCCGCTGACCGCACCGTATGCGACGACGGTGTGGGATTACCTCAACCGCGCCATGCCTGTGGGCGCCGAGGGGACTCTCAAACCCGATGAGGTCTATGCGCTGACGGCGTACCTGCTCTTCCTGAACAAAATCGTCCCGGAAGACCGCGTCCTCGACAAACAGAGTCTGCCGCAGGTCAAGATGCCGATTGGCGATGACTACGCCAAGCTGCCCGAGTGGAAGCCCGGGACGCCAAGGCTTCAAGGTTACCCCTACTAGCCCATCTTAACCGAGACCGGCTCAGCACGATTTTTAGAAGGGCGCTTACCATTAGTGGTGATCGCCATTGCGGCTTACCATGGGTGGTGATCTCCATTACAATTGCCTGACCGGCAAGGAGATGGACGCCATGAACAAGCATTTGCTCAATCGACGTCAATTTGGTGCGCGTTGCGCGGCCCTCAGCCTGTCGGTTCCCGCCGCTAGCGCCATGATTGCAGACCAAGCAAGTGCCCAGGTTCTTGACCCTGGCGCGGACTCGAAGCCTGAAGCGCGTACCGTAAAGTTTCCAAACGGCACGATCGTCCCGGCGGTCGGTCAAGGCAGCTGGCATCTCGCTCAGAGACGGCATCCGAAGTCTGTCGAGGAAGAGGCGCTGCGCACAGGCATCGCGCTTGGCATGACGTTGATCGATACGTCTGAAAATTATGCAGACGGCCGCTCCGAGAGATTGATTGGTCGCGCGATTGCCGGTCAGCGCGACCGCGTATTTCTAATCTCCAAGGTGCAGGAGGATGCCGTATTCAAAAATGAGATCGCGCCACGGTGCGAGCAGAGCCTCCGTCGTCTAGGCACCGACTATCTCGATCTCTATTTGCTGCATACGCCCGTCAAGCCCCAGTTTCTCTCAAAGTATCTCTCAACGGCTGTAGCCTCATTCGAAAAACTGCGCGCGGCGGGAAAAATTCGCGCTTGGGGCGTCTCCAACTTCAACGTTGACCACATGGAAGCTCTGTTGCGTGTTCCAGGCGGCGATCAATGCCAAACCAATGAGGTTTCTTACAGTCTCATTCACCGCCGCAATGAGCTTGACGTTCTGCCATGGTGCGAGCAGCACAATATGCCGGTGATCGCGTATTCTCCGCTCGGCGGCATCGATAACAACATAGTGGGTGACCCCAGACTGGCGCCGATCGCCGCCATGCATGGTGTCTCGACATCCGCGGTTGCGCTGGGCTGGAACATTCGCGGCGGGAACGTTATCGCAATTCCCGAATCCGGCGATCCAGAGCATGTCAACGAAAACGCTGTCGCGCTTTCAATTCGGTGGATCCCAGCTTCCCTTTAACGTCGCCGGCCACGGTTTTCAGCAGCCGGAGACGCACTTGCCTTTGCCGTCGAATTCCATGGTGCGCTCGCTGATCGCGAGGTGGGCGGGCGCCGTGACCTGCTTCATGAGCGCCGCCGTCTGGGTGTTGGCCTTGAGCTTGCCGCCTTCCGTCGCGGCCTCGTTCACGTGCGTGAAGATCACCGAGGCCGGCTTGAGCAGGTCGTTGATGGCGTACGCGCCGGACTGGAAGAGGCCCGGATTCGGCCCGAGATTGACCACGGCCAGGTTCGCCTTGTGGTAATCGCTGATGACCGTCTTCATGTCGCCGAAGACGCCCGTATCGCTCGACAGATAAGCGACGAGCCCGTTGGTGAACTTCACCACGAAGCCGATCGGTGGGCCGTACCCAAGCTGGGCCCCGTCGGCTTTCAGCAGGTCCTGCTGGCCCTTCGTGAGCAGCGAGGGCGGCGCGTCGTTGACGTGCGAGGAATAGACGGTCGTGAATTCCACGCCTTGCGTCGCGCCTTGCGCCCGCGCGGTGAAAACACCGCCCAGGTCGATCCGCGAGCTGCACGCCGCCGGAACCGGCACGTTGACCACCAGAGTGGGGCAGAAATCCATCGGCTTGCGCCGCTGCCGTGAATCGCGTCGACCTTGTTGTGAACGAAGCCGGCCATCGCGCGGGTCGTCACCGCGACGGCGTTCTTCGCCGCGACGACTTCGGCGATGGTCGAGTTCGGAGCCGGCACCCTCGTGGAGTTCGCGCAGGTGCCTTCGCCCGGCGCCTTCAGCTTGAGGTCGCCGACATGGTCCCCGTGCATATGGGACAGCAGCACCAGGTGGATGGCGCCGAGCCGCGGATCGTCGCCGCCCGTCACGTTGTGCGCCGGGTCGTAGAGGAAACGAACGCCGGTCGGGTCCTCGAAAATGATCGCGCGGTCGTTCGCGCACAGCTCGCCCTTGTGCGAGCCGATGGGCGTGATCTTGACGTTCTGTGCGAGCGCCGGGACTGCAGCGAGCAAAACGGCGAATGCTGCGCAGGCGATCCTCATGTCGTTCCTCCTGAGACGTTTGATTTAGCCCGTCGTCGCGCGACGTCGCATCCGCCGGGTGAGCGCTTATTCGGGGCAGATCATAGCAGCCGGAGACGGAGAACGTTACCTTCCAAACGGACAGCGAGAGGGTGTAACGTCACGCGAAAGTGTCCGGCGCAAGGTCAATCGCTACCAACAAGGGAGGAGCGCGATGGATTTGCAGTGGCGGAATTTCTCTTTGGCCATCACGGTTGCGGCAGCTTTTGTGACGCCCGTCTTGGGACAGAACGGAAGCGCTCAATCCCTCCCGGATTTCTCGGGGATTTGGGCGCATGCGAATCCCGGGTTCGAACCGCTGTCCTCCGGTCCCACGTCGCTCGTCAACCGGGAGCGCCGGGAGAACGGCACCGGCAACGGCCTCAAGCTCGTCGGCGATCACACCAATCCTATTCTGAAGCCTCAAGCCGCGGAGATCGTCAAAAAGCACGGCGCGCTCGGGCTGAACTGGATGGGCGATCCGAACCCGCACAACCAATGTTGGCCCGAAGGTCCGCCGTTCGCACTGACGAATGGCCCGACACAGATCGTGCAGGCGCCGAACAAGGTCACCATCCTCTATCAAGACAATTCTCAGGTCCGTCACATCCGCCTGAACCAGACGCATCCGGCACGGGTGACCCCATCTTGGTACGGCGACTTCGGTCGGCCACTATGAGGGCGACACGCTGGTGATCGACACCGTCGGCATCAAGGTCGGCAAATATGCCATGGTCGACTGGTACGGCACGCCGCACAGCGAAGCGCTGCACGTGGTCGAACGCTATCGGATGATCGACTACGCGACCGCGAAAGAGGGCTTCGAGCGCGACGCCAAGGAGCACAATGTCGATCCGGGGATGCCGGTCGCGAACCCGGAAGGAAAGTACCTGCAGCTCCACTTCACGGTCGAGGATCCGAACGTCTTCACGACCAAGTGGAGCGCGACCATGACCTATCGCTATGCGAACACCGGCCAGGTGGGCGACTGGGCGGAACAGGCTTGCGCCGAAAACCTCTTTTGGTACCCGGGCGTAGAGTCCGATGTGCCGCGGGCGCTAAAGCCGGATTTCTGAGTAGGAAAGATTTGCCGGGTGGAGGGCCTTTCCTCCTCGCCTTTGACTTTTGTCATGGCTGAGTTCTCGCGAGCGCGATCTCAGGTCTTGGATTCAGATCGCGCGCTAGCGGTTTGAGTTGCCGTGCTTTCTTGCGTCGAGCGACATGCGTGAGTGCCCGCGAGTTCCCTTGTGGCACCGCCCTTGCTCAGAAGCGGACGACGACGCTCATCATGGTGAACCCGTGCTTAGGCTCACGCTTCTTGTCAGTGCGATTGCATCGGCGACGTTTGCCGGCACGTTGGCCTTTGCACCGGCCGTGATGGAGCTCGGCCAGCGCGTTCTCGCGGCGCAGACGGAGAGCACGACGACGGTCTCGGCGTCCGCTGCGCCGATGCGGCAATGCGGGCCGTTCGCGAAGATCGTGGATGCGCTCCGCGACGGCAGAGAGTGTCCGTAACGAGCCGGTGCCGTTAACGTCTTGTCCGAAGTTGGACAGGGACGTGCCTCGCTCGCCTTTTGGTTAATCGGCGTTAACGCTCAAACCCCGCGCTTCTCCTGAAGGGTTCCTGTCCTGGGGCCGACTGGCATCGACTTTGCTGCCATGGACCTCAAGAGGTTCAACGCGGGACAGGACGATGCGGCTTACTCATCCGACCATTGCCATCGCAGCGGCGACATTCGCGGCCACGCTCGCTTTAGCGCCGGTCATCGCAGACGCCGCACAGCGTTTGAACCTGGAACAGTTTCTGACGCTGACGGCGCCCGAAAAAGCGCCCGTCGCGACCGCCACGCAGGCAGCCGAATTGCTGGAGCCCTTTGGGCGCGCTCGTGGATGCGCTCGGCGACAAGGATTGTCTTTAGTTTCCGTAAGCTCACCCCTTTAAGCTCACCCCTTGAAGTGACCAACTCACGCCCTCCACGTCGGAGGGCGTTTTCTTTTGCGTCAGGCGCGGGTTTCCAGCGGAGGATGGGTTTGCGCGCGGCGAGCGTTTCGTCGAGGCGGCGGCGGGGCGCGAGCGTGGGCGCGTTCTTGAAGCGCGCGGCGTTGCCGTCTTTCGCTTCGGCCGCGAGCGCGCGCATGACGGCGATGAACTTGTCGAGCGTGGCTTTCGATTCGGTCTCGGTCGGCTCGATCAGCATCGCGCCGTGCACGACGAGCGGGAAATAGACCGTCATCGGGTGGAAGCCCTCGTCGATCAGCGCTTTCGCGAAATCGAGCGTGGTGAGGCCCGTGTCCTTCAGGAACGCGTCGTCGAACAGCGCTTCGTGCATGCACGGGCCTTCATAGGGCGCGCTCATGACGTCCTTCAGCGAGGCCAGGATGTAGTTCGCGTTCAGCACCGCGTCCTCGGCCACCTGCTTCAGGCCGTCGGCGCCGTGCGACAGCATGTAGGTCAGCGCGCGCACATACATGCCCATCTGGCCGTGGAAGGCGCACATGCGCCCGAACGGCGTCAGCCCCGCGTCCTCGGCTTCGGCCATCTCTTCGATGAATTTGAGGCCGTGCTCGTCGCGCACCATCAGCGGCAGCGGCGCGTGCGGCGCGAGCAGCGCGGAGAAGACCACGGGGCCCGCGCCCGGTCCGCCGCCGCCATGCGGCGTGGAGAACGTCTTGTGCAGATTGATGTGCATCGCGTCGATGCCGAGATCGCCGGGGCGCACGCGGCCGACGATCGCGTTGAAGTTCGCGCCGTCGCAGTAGAAGTAGGCGCCGGCTTCGTGCACGGCCTCGGCGATCTCGATCATGTCGCGCTCGAACAGGCCGCAGGTGTTCGGGTTGGTCAGCATCAGCGCGGCGACATCGGGGCCGAGCTTCTCGCGCAAGGAGGCGAGATCGACGCGGCCGTCGGCGCTCGCCTTCACGTTCTCGGTGACGAAGCCCGAGAGTGCGGCGGTCGCCGGGTTCGTGCCGTGCGCGGATTCGGGGACGAGGATGCGGTGGCGCTTGTCGCCGCGCGCGTGGAGTGCCGCGCGGATGGCGAAGAGACCGCACAGCTCGCCATGCGCGCCCGCCTTGGGGCTCATCGCGACCGCGGGCATGCCGGTGAGCTCGGTCAGCCAATGCGAGAGCTCGGCGATCAGCTCGAGCGCGCCCTGCACGGTCTTGCGCGGCTGCAGCGGATGGATGTCGGCGAAGCCCGGAAGCCGCGCCATCTTCTCGTTCAGCCGCGGGTTGTGCTTCATCGTGCAGGAGCCGAGCGGATAGAGGCTCGCATCGATCGAGGCGTTGCGCTGCGAGAGGCGCACATAGTGGCGCATCGTCTCGGGCTCGGAGAGACCGGGAAGCCCGATCGATGTGGCGGCGGAGACCGCCGAGGCGATCACGCTCGAGCGCGACATCGGGCAGATCGACGCCGGTCGTATCCGTGCGGCCGATCTCGAAGATCAGCCCCTCCTCGTGGTCCAGCCCGCGATCGCCGGAGATGGTGTCGGGCGTGGCGCAGGTTTCTGTCGTCGCGGGCTGCGTCGGACGGCCTTGTCTGTTGAGCATCAGACCGTCTCCTTCAGCGCCTTGGCGTAGGCGTCCATGTCGGCGTCGGTGTTGAGCTCGGTCGCGGCGACGATCAGGTGATTGGCGAGCTTCTCCTCGCGCGGATAGATGCGCGAGGCGCGCACGCCCGGAATGACGCCGCGATCGATCAGCGTGTCGACGATGTCGACTGCGGGGCGCGGCAGCTCGATGGTGAACTCGTTGAAGAACGCGGGCGTGGAGAGCTTCACGCCCTTGATCGCGGTGAGGCGGTCGGCGAGCGCGATCGCTTTGGCGTGGTTGAGCTTCGCGAGGCGCGTGAGCCCTGCTTCGCCGAGCAGCGAGACGTGGATCGAGAACGCGAGCGCGCAGAGGCCGGAATTGGTGCAGATGTTGCTGGTCGCCTTCTCGCGGCGGATGTGCTGCTCGCGCGTGGAGAGCGTGAGCACGTAGCCGCGGCGGCCGTCGGCATCGACGGTTTCGCCCGCGAGGCGGCCGGGCATCTGGCGCACGTGTTTCTCGCGCGCGGCGAAGAGGCCGACATAGGGGCCGCCGAAATTGAGCGCGTTGCCGAAGGACTGGCCTTCGGCGGCGACGATGTCGGCGCCCATCGCGCCGGGCGGCGTGACGAGGCCGAGCGACACGGCTTCGGTGACGACGGCGACGAGCAGCGCGCCCTTCGCGTGCGCGGCATCGGCGAGCGGTTTCAGATCGCGGAGCTGTCCGAACACGTCGGGGTTCTGCACGACGACGCAGGAGGTGTTCGCGTCGATCAGCGAGGCGAGGTCTTCGGGCTGTCCCGGCGCCGTCACGGGCGCGGTGACGATCTCGCCGGTGAGCGACGGCCATCGTGCGCACGGTGTCCGCGTAGTGCGGATGCAGGCTGCCGGAGAGCACCGCGCGGTTCCGGCCGGTGATCCGGTCCGCCATCAGCACGGCTTCGGCGGTCGCGGTCGAGCCGTCGTACATCGAGGCGTTCGCGACCTCCATGCCGGTGAGCATCGCGACCTGCGTCTGGAATTCGAACAGCACCTGCAGCGTGCCCTGCGCGATCTCCGGCTGATAGGGCGTGTAGGAGGTGAGGAACTCGGAGCGCTGGATCAGATGATCGACGGTCGCGGGCACGTGATGGCGGTACGAGCCGGCGCCGCAGAAGAACGGCATCTGGCCCGCGGGCGTGTTGCGCTCGGCGAACGCGCTCAGCGTGCGCTCGACCTCGATCTCGCCCGCGTGCGGCGGCAGATCGAAGCGCGCGCCGCGCGCGGATTTCGGCACGTCGCGGAACAGATCGTCGATCGAGGATGCGCCGATCTTCGCCAGCATCGCGCGGCGGTCGTCGGGGGTGAGCGGGAGGTAGCGCATCACGAATTCAACTCACAGCGTTTTCACGAAGGCGGCGTACTGATCTTTGGTCATCAGCGTTTCCAGCTCGCCCGTGCCCGAGACCTTCATGCGGAAGAACCAGCCCGCGCCTTCCGGGTCGGCGTTGACCTTGGCGGGATCGTCGCTGATCGCGGCGTTGGATTCGGTGACTTCGCCCGAGACCGGCGCGTAGATCTCGCTCGCGGCCTTCACGCTCTCGACCACCGCGACCTCGCCGCCGGCGGAGACCTTCTTGCCCGCGTTGGGCAGCTCGACGAACACGACGTCGCCCAGCTGCTCGGCCGCGTATTTGGTGATGCCGACGGTGGCGACGCCGCCATCGACGCGCAGCCATTCGTGACTCTTGGAAAAGCGCAGCTCCGCCATGTGGTGCTCCTATGTGTTGCGTTTGTAGCGATGCGGCACGAACGGCATCGGCGCGACCTGAACGGGGCGCGCGGCGCCGCGCACCATCACGGCGAGCTCGGTGCCATCGGCTGCGAATTCGGTCTCGACATAGCCCATCGCGATCGGGCTGCCCGACGCTCGGACCGAAGCTGCCGCTGGTGATGCGGCCGACGACGCGGCCGCTTCCGTCGACGATCTCGGCGCCTTCGCGCGCGGGCACCTTGTCCTGCACGCGCAGGCCCACGCGCTTGCGCTTCGTGCCGTCGAAGAGCTCGGCCATCAGGCGCTCGGCCGCCGGGAAAATCGCGCGCCATCTTGCGGCGCTTGCCGATCGAGAAGGCGAGGCCCGCTTCGATCGGCGACGTGGTCTCGTCGATGTCGTGGCCGTAGAGGCAGAGGCCGGCTTCGAGGCGCAGCGAGTCGCGCGCGCCGAGGCCGATGGGTTTCACCTCGGGCTCGGCGAGCAGCGCGCGGGCGACGTGGTCGGCTTCGTTCGCGGCGATGGAGATCTCGAAACCGTCCTCGCCGGTGTAGCCGGAGCGGCTGACGATCGCGGGCGCGCCGGCGATGTTGAAGCGGCCGATCTTCATGAAGCCGAGCTTCTGCACGTCGTAGTCGTGGCGGGCGAGCACGTCTTCGGCGAACGGCCCCTGCAGCGCGAGCAGCGCGCGCGTGGGAAGCGGCTTGAGCTCCGCCCTGCCCTTCAGGCGCTCGGCGATATAGGCGAAGTCGCTCTCCTTGGTCGCGGCGTTGACGACGAGATGCAGCGCGCGCTCCGACGGCAGACGCGCCACCATGAAATCGTCCTTGATGCCGCCCTCGTCGTTCAGCAACAGCGCGTAGCGCTGCTGGCCGTCTTTGAGGCCCGCGACATCGGCGGGCGTGAGGCGTCTCGAGCGCGGCGGCGGGATCGTCGCCATCGAGCAGCGCCTGGCCCATGTGCGAGACATCGAACAGACCCGCCTGCGAGCGCGTGTGCAGGTGCTCCTTGATGATGCCGTCGGGATACTGCACGGGCATGTCGTAGCCCGCGAACGGCACCATGCGCGCGCCGAGCGAGATGTGCAGCGAATGAAGCGGCGTCTTGCGAAGGTCGGACGATGAAGCCACGCGGATAAGGTCCATAAGATTGCGACAGCATTCCGGCGTGAACCGGAACGCGCCCCATCTGTCCTTGGACCTGAGAGATTGGCCGGTGCGGCCTTACCCCTTCGGTGAGGGCTGTCGCCCTTCTATCCAGACTGTCGTGTTCTCCCCACGGTCCTTTTGCCTGAGAGTTTCCGGGGCGGTTGCTCCTTCGGCCCCCGCCTTCGCTAAAGCTTCGGCGGGCGTCTCCCGCAGGGGGCGTTCGACGAGACCGATATTAGGCGGGAGGGCATTCAAGTCAATCTTGGACCAGCCTTATTCCGCTCGGCCCGCTACTTCATAGTTCCGCTGCTCTCCCAGCTGTTAAGACGCAAGCTCAAGGCGATCGGCTTGGCTCGAGCTTCATGAGCTCAACTTCATACTCACAACCGGGCGACTTGTTCGCGTTAGCCGTCGTGTTTTCCGCGAGAGAACCATAACAAGGGTGTCCTTGTCGTGTTGTCCCACGTGATCGTGTGAAGACGCACCGCAGTAGCGCGGGCAGAGTTCATTAGGACGCTACATCCGCTCCGGCACGTCGATGCCGAGGATGTTCAGCATGCGCTTGAGCGAGGCGAGCGTCAGCGTGCAGAGGCCGAGGCGCGCGGCGCGCAAGCTCGGCGTCGGTTTCGCTCATGATGTGGTGCTCGGTGTAGAAGCGGCTGAAGTTCTGCGCCAGCGTGAACACGTAATCGCAGACGAAATGCGGCGCGCGTTTCGCTTCCGCGTTCAGCAGCGCTTCGGGCATCAGCAGGAGCTGCAGCGCGAGCAGGCGTTCTTCGTTCGAGCGGATGACGGGCGCGCCGACCGCGTAGCCTTCGGCTTCCGCCTTGCGCAGGATCGATTGGATGCGCACGGCTGCGTATTGCAGATAGGGCCCCGTCTTGCCCTCGAAGCGCGTGAAGCGCTCGAGATCGAAGATGTAGTTCGACACCCGGTTGTTCATCAGGTCGGCGAATTTGATCGCGGCCACGCCCACCATCTTCGCGACGGCCACGCGTTCCTCGTCCGGATAGTCGAGCGCGAGCCCCTGCTCGTTGAGGCGCTTGGTCGCTTCCTCGGTCGCCATGGCGATGAGGTCGTAGAGCTTCATCACGCCGCCGGCGCGCGTCTTGAACGGCTTGCCGTCGGGGCCGTTCACCGTGCCGTAGCCGATATGTTCGAGCTCGGCGCGGCCGGAGAGGCCCGTCTTCTTCGCCGCGCGGAACACCTGCTCGAAATGTCCGTGCTGACGCTGATCGACGACATAGAGGATGAGATCGGGATCGTGCTCGCGCACGCGGTCGACGATGGTCGCGAGATCGGTCGTGCCGTAGAGCACCGCGCCGTCGGACTTCAGCAGGATCAGCGGCGGGACTTCCTTCGTGTCGGTGTTCTCGGCGACGGGGACGATGAGCGCGCCCTCGTCCATGACCGCGTAGCCCTCGGCCTTCAGCTTCTCGATCATCGGAGGGATCAGCGGATCGGCGTCGGATTCGCCTTTCCACTCGTCGAACACGACGCCCAGGCTCGCGAACTCGCGCTTGAGCCCGACGGCGGAGACATCGTGGAAATGCTGCCACAGCGCGCGATAGCCGGGCCTGCCCGCTTGCAGCTCGGCGGTCGCGAGGCGCGCGGCTTCGAGCCGCTTCGGATCGGCTTTGCAGGCCGCGGCAGCCGCCGGATACATCTCCTCCAGATCGTCCATCGAGACGGGCGATTCTTTCGGATACGGGACTGCGATCGGCAGGATCGAAATACGGCAGATCGGGCCGCCGCACGGCGAGCTCGGCGATGAGCTGTCCCATCGGCAGGCCCCAATCGCCGAGATGCACGTCGCTGGTGACGGACCAGCCGTTGGCGCGGAAGAGCCGCTGAAGCGAATCGCCGATGATGGAGGAGCGCAAATGTCCGACATGCATCGGCTTGGCGATGTTCGGTCCGCCGAAATCGACGATGACGCGCTTGCCCTTCCCGCTCTCCGGGAGCGCGCTCGTCGGGCTGCGCGTGGAGCGATTGCAGCCGCTGTTCGAGCGCCTCGGGCGCGAGCTTGATGTTGATGAAGCCAGGCCCCGCGATCACCGCCTCGCCGATCAGCGGCGATTCGCGCAGGCGCGCGGCGATCTTCTCGGCGATCGCGCGCGGGTTGGCTTTCGCGAGCTTCGCCGCCGCCAGAGCGCCGTTGCATTGGAATTCGGCGAGGTCCGGGCGGTCGGAGACCTGCACCTGCCCCAGCTCGGGCGCAATGCCCTCCGCCGCGAACGCGGCTCCCGCGATCGCAGAGAGCTCGGCGAGAAGTGAGGTCATGGGCGGGCTGGGGCTGGGGCTGGGCGCGGCTGGGGCTGGGGCAGCGGTTTCGGGATGCGATTATAGGCGAGTTCGGCGGCGGTGAGCTGGAAGCCGGTCAGCAACTGGTAGTCGATCGGACGCATGTCCATCGCCAGCTGGAAGACGAAATTGTTCACGTTCTGGGTGTATTGCCCCGCCATCCGGCCGTTGAGGTCGGGCTGGCTCTTGAAGATGTTCTTGGTCAGAAGGTTCCCCTGCGCGTCGATCATCGCGATGAAGTAATCGAGCTCGGGATCGTCGCCCATGGCGGCGGCACCGCGCGTCGCGCGCACGGCAAAGTTGATCTCGATGGTGATCGCGTTGCGTCTCGGCGTCGTATTCGCACTCGAGCTGGGCCTGCGACATTTCCGCCGAGAGGACCACATTGGCCGGATTCTGAACGTTCGCGGGCGCCCCGGCGCGGAGCTTGGTCACGGTCACCGCGTCCGACAGGACGGCCGTGCTGGGGCACGGCGGACCGCCGTCGAGCGTCATAATCACGGGCTCCCGGAAGCCCAGCCGCTCGCCGAGACGCTGGCAGCCGGCCAAGGCCAGCGGGAGTGCCAAAAGGGCGAGAACCTGCAAACGCCGCATAAGATTCCGTTCAAAAAGAGTGGTTTACCGTAAGGCCGCCGGACTGTAACCAAGCGGGAAACGGAAGAAAAGCCGCGTATGATGGAACCATGAGCGCCTCTCGGACGGCCGATCGCACCCTCAAACGGCAGGAACTCGGCGCCATCGAACGGCGGCTTCGAAGTCGAAGCTGACGCTGCTGCTTGCGTCGCCGCGGGGCTTTTGCGCCGGGGTCGACCGCGCGATCCGCATCGTCGAGCTCGCCATCGAGAGATACGGCCGGCCGATCTATGTGCGCCACGAGATCGTCCACAACAAGACCGTGGTCGAGCAGCTGGAGAAGCTCGGCGCGGTCTTCATCGAGGACCTGACCGAGGCGCCGGACGGCGCGCGGGTCATCTTCTCGGCGCATGGCGTTCCCAAATCGGTGCCGGAGGAGGCGCAGCGGCGGAAGCTGTTTTATCTCGATGCGACATGCCCCCTGGTGTCGAAGGTTCATGTCGAGGCTGAGCGGCATCACCGCGCCGGACACACGATCATCCTCATCGGCCATGCCGGACATCCCGAGGTCATCGGGACCATGGGGCAGCTGCCGGAGGGCGCGGTCGTGCTCGTCGAGACCATAGACGATATCGGACGACTGCCGTTCAAGGACGGCGCGCAGCTCGCCTATATCACGCAGACAACGCTTTCGGTCGACGATACCGCGCTGGTCGTGGCGGCGCTGAAGAAGCGCTTCCCGGACATCGCGGGACCACACAAGGACGACATCTGCTACGCAACGACCAACCGGCAGGAAGCGATCAAGGCGATCGCGCCGCATGCCGATGTTGTGCTGGTGATCGGCTCGCCGAACTCGTCGAATTCGATGCGGCTGGTGGAAGTGGCGCGCAAGGCGGGCGCCAAGACCGCGCGGCTGATCGAGAACACCGATGCGATCGATTGGGATCAGATCGCGGGCGCGAACACGGTCGGCCTGTCGGCGGGCGCGTCGGCGCCGGAGGTTCTGGTGAACGACGTCATCGCCGCGTTCCGGGCGCGCTACGATGTCACGGTCGAAGAAGCCGTGGTGACGCGCGAGGATGTGGAGTTCAAGCTTCCGCGCGCACTCGCAGCCGGATAGCGCAATGGCCGTCTACACCGACGTCTCGTTCGAAGAGCTGGAGGTGTTCCTCGCCTCCTACGATCTCGGTCACGCGCATGTCTTCAAGGGCATCGCGGAGGGCGTGTCGAACTCGAACTACTATCTGCAGACGTCGACCGGCGCGTATATCCTGACGCTCTACGAGAAGCGCGTGGAGCGCGACGATCTCCCCTTCTATCTCGGGCTGATGGATCATCTCGCGCGCGCAGGGCTTCGGTGCCCGACGCCGGTGCGTTCGAAGGGCGGCAAGCTCACCGGCATTCTCAACGGGCGGCCGGCGGCGATCCTCACCTTCCTCGACGGCGTGTCGCTGAGACGGCCGACGGTCGAGCTGTGCGGCAAGACCGGACGCGCGCTGGCCGAGCTTCACGCCGCGGGCGCGGGTTTCATCCTGACGCGCCCCAACTCGTTCGGGCTCGCGGGATGGAAGCAGCTCGCCGCGGACTGCGCGGCCAAAGCGGATTCGGTCGCGGACGGCTTGAAGTCGCTGATCGACGACGAGCTCAAGGCGCTCGAAGCCAAGTGGCCCGCATCGTTGCCGGAAGGCGTCATCCACGCCGACCTCTTTCCGGACAATGTGCTGTTCGTCGACAACGAGTTGTCCGGGATCATCGATTTCTATTTCGCGTGCTGCGATGCGTTCGCCTACGATCTTGCGGTGACGCTGAACGCGTGGTGCTTCGAGGCGGACGGCTCGTTCAATCTCGACCAAAGGACGCGCGTTGGTCACCGGCTATCAATCGAAGCGCAAGCTCGAGGCGGCCGAGCGTGCGGCGATGCCGCTCCTCTGCCGTGGTGCGGCGCTGCGGTTCCTGCTGACGCGGCTCTACGATTGGCTGAACCCCGATCCCGCGGCGCTGGTGCGGCCGAAGGACCCGCGCGAATTCGCGCGCCGCTTACGCTTCCATCGCACCATCAGCAGCCCCGACGGCTACGGATTGTGATCGTGGCGCGCATCGAGATCTTCACCGATGGCGCATGCAGCGGGAATCCCGGCCCGGGCGGCTGGGGGGCGATCCTGCGCAGCGGCGAGCATGAGAAGGAAATCTCCGGCGGCGAGCGGCTCACGACGAACAACCGCATGGAGCTGATGGCCGCGATCAAGGCGCTTGAAGCGCTGAAGAAGCCGAGCGCCGTAACCCTTTACACCGACTCGAAATACGTGATGGACGGGTTGAACCAATGGCTGCCGCGCTGGAAGGCCAATGGCTGGAAGACGGCCGACAAGAAGCCGGTCAAGAACGACGATCTGTGGAAGCTGCTCGACGAAGCGTGCAAGCGTCACGAGGTGCAGTGGCGCTGGGTGCGCGGCCACGACGGCCATGTCGAGAACGAACGCGCGGATGCGCTCGCGCGGGCGGCGATTCCGCGGGGGTGACACACCTTTTCGGGAAATCCTAAAAATCCGGGACCTTCGCTGTCGGCAGCTGGACGTCGGGTTCCGTGCCGTATTTGTTCGGATTTTCGCCGCAGACATCTTCAGGCCATACCACGGCTCCGGGCCCGTTAGACGGCGCCGCCGGACCAAAGGTCACGGTCGCGGACCACGCCGTCGTAAAGACGTTCGGATCATCGACCGTGAAGTGAAGCTGCAACCACTTGCCCCGGGAATTGAAATCGACGACCGGCGGATTGTTGAACTGGGGAAGCACGTTGTCTTTGTACGCGCGCTGCACGCCTTCTTTCGCCTGATCGTAATCGATCAGCCGGTACCGCTCGACGACATGCAGCGCCGTCGTCTGCGGCGTACCGAACCAGTCGATCATCGCGAACGGGCCGGGCTTTATGCCGACGGTGTCGATCACCAACGTGTCGCCCTCATAACGGCCGACGGAATCGCCAAAGTAGGATGGCTTCACGTTCGCCGGGTGCGTCGCATTCATGCGCACCGTGCGCACCTGATGATCCACTCGGTAAATGATCGTCAGGTGATCGCCGCGGTCGAAGATCTGCTGCCCATTGCTCGACAACACGAAGGGAAGGCCGTTCGGCCAACATTGGTTGCGTGGATTGGGAAAGCCGATATACGACTTTGACTGCTCGCCAAATTTGCGCACCGTTTCGGCAGCTTCGGGTTTGAGGATGGGATTGTTGTAATCGCCGACGAGCCGGGTCTGGATGCTGCGGCCCTCCGGGGTGCGCGAGAGGTTGACCAGCGCCGTCGGACCCGATGGAAGCGCCTCAAAACCGGGCAGCCAGGGGTGTGCCCAGATGCCCGAGAAGTCCGGTACTGCGTCGCCGCCCGGCGCTGCCTGTCCAAACGCAGACGACGCCGCAACGACCGAAATTACCGCCGCCTTCAATACGGTCCTGAGCCTCATCGCCGCCTCGCAAAGCTCTTCGTGAAAGCGATGCTACACGGGTTCTGCGCCCGTCAAAACCCTGCGTTGTCCAAGAGAGGAACGCGCCGATACGCTCGCGTGCGCGGCGCTTCCGCGGGGATGACTGCTCAGCGGCAATGACCGGTGTCCGAGGTGCATCGGACCGCCGCATCGGTCGACGTACTGGCGGGAGCTGACCCAATCGCACGTTTTCGGGACGCCCCGAGCTCACTCTTGCGAAGCGAGCCATCTCATCTCGTGGCTCGAAACCGTTATGCTAGGTCGTGTTGGGCACATGGCCCGTGGTCATGGACCAGGAGTATCGTGAACGTTCATGGATAAAGGGGAACATCATGAATAGAGCACTCTGGAACGGCAAAATAGCGTTTGGTGGACTGGTGGCGATTGCACTTGGTTTGGGCTTTCACATAGGGACGCAGGCTCGCGAGGCCGCAACCGATCCCTCGCCATTGAGATTGCCCGGTCACCGCTACGATCTCCCCGCGACGCTGATCACCGCTGCACAAATCGAGGCCCACAAGCAGAGCATGATCGCGGTCAACGAGACCGATGTCGCGATGACCATGGTGAAAATGGGCGGCGGCGCCGACAGCGCGCAGATCGGAGTCAGTGGGGTACTTCGGCCTACGAACCAGGACAATCGATTCTATGCCGTGCATGACGACGTCGCGGAGGTCTACTACATCGTCGAGGGCAAGGGGCGCATGAAGGTGGGCGGCACGATCACCGATTGGGAGAGGCGGCCGGTCAGCATCGAAAACGGACAGGGAAGCCGCGGCACGACGGCGGTCGGCGCCAGGGACGTGCCCCTCTCCAAAGGCGACATGCTGATCATTCCGGCCGGCACGCCGCACAAATGGGAGTTGTCCGACGAATTTACGTACTATGTCGTCGTGCGCGCCGATCCCAAAGGCGTGGCCCCCTTGCTGGACTTGGGCAAGGCTCAGTTCGTCAGGCCGACCCCGTAATCTTCGACGCCAGAAGGAAATCGATATGCGGAAGATCATCTTAGCAGTGCTGGTTGGGCTCGCGCCGTGTGCCTTGGTCTTTGCGGCGGAAAGTGGCAAAGGACAGGAGAAAGGGCACGCACCCGGTATCGTCAAGACCGAATCCCAAATCAAGTCGGAGCTGGATCGATCGACGTCTAAACTTGGCATCGTCGCCGGACAAGTGACTTCGATCGTCGAAGCCGGCGGTGGCCTAATCGTTGTCAGACGCAGGCAGGATGGCCCGAACAACGCGAGCGTGCATAACGATCTGACCGAGATCTACAACGTCGTAAGCGGTTCCGGCACGTTCGTGACAGGCGGAACATTTGCGAGCGCTCAGGATCGAACCGCGGGGATCTCCGGCGGCGTGTCACGGCACATCGAGGCAGGCGATTTCGTCGTTCTGCCACCCGGCACGCCGCATTGGTTCAGCAAGATCGACGGCTCGATCACTTACGTGGAGACCCGCTTTCCGATCGGGAAGTAGAAAACAACTTTAGCGCTGCCCCGATCCGTTACTCGGCGGCTTCGCCGACGGGTCGCGTCGGGCGCTTGAGTGCGCCTTGCGTCTGGAGCGTGATGATCGCGAGCATCGCAGTGAAGCCGCCGGCCGAGTTGAAGATGTGCCAGAGCCAGTGCGTGCCCATCGGGAAGCTCTCGCAGATCGTCATATCGTAAGTGCGGAACGCGAGCGCGGTGAGCGACAAGCCCATCGCCGCGAGACCGAGAAGGGCTGCCTTCTTCGAGCGCATCACCGTCTGGGCGGCGAGGATGGAGCCGAACAAGATCACCGCCGGCGCGGCCGCGACCCAGCGCTGGCCCGCGATGCCGAGATAGTCGCGCGAGTATTCGAAGGTGAGCACGAAGGCGACGACGAAGGCGACGGCTACGACCGGCGGCCACAGGCGCCACGCCCAGCAGACCGCGAGACCCAAGAGGAAGAACAGGCCCGCGCGCACTTCCCAGAACAGGGCGGTGCCATCGCGGAAGCCGTGCCAGATGCCGCTGCCGATGCCGCAGGCGATCAGCAGCGCGGAGACGACATAGAGGTCGTAGGCGCGCGGCGTGCGCTTCGCCACCATGTACATCGAGGCGAGACCGAACAGCACGATGACCCCGTTCGAGACCGCGTTCGCAGGCTCGATCGGATACGTGAGGGACGTCGCGTTCAACGCGCTCAACGTCTCGCAATAGGTCGGCCCGATATTGAACTGAGCCACATCATGCTCCGGTCATCCGCCGGCCATCTTTGCCGAGCGGTTCGACATAGCAAGCTGTCCCTAAATCTGTGTCAACAGGTGGTCGCCGCTGGACACGCCATAGGCGCCCGGTTCCTCGACATTCAGCGTCTTCACCACCCCGTTATCCACCAGCATCGAGTAGCGGCGGCTTCGCTTGCCCATGCCCGCCTTCACGAGATCGACCTCGAGCCCGAGCGCGCGGGCGAGCTCGCCATTGCCGTCGGCGAGCATGGTGACCTTGCCCACCGCATTGCCCTGCTCGCCCCAGGCGCGCATCACGGCGGCATCGTTCACCGCGGTGCATACGACCTGATCGATGCCCTTGGCCTTCAGCGCTTCGGCATTGTTCACAAAGCTCGGCAGATGCTTGACCGAGCAGGTGGACGTGAACGCGCCGGGAACGGCAAACAGCGCCACTTTCTTTCCCTTGAAGAAGTCGTCCGTCGACACTTCCTGCACGCCCCCTTCCTTGACTTCACGGAGCGACACCGACGGCAACTTGTCCCCAACCTTGATCATGTTCTCGTCCTTCGTGTGATGGCTGAACTCGGGCTTTTATCCCACGGGAGCGCCTGCCGAAAGGGGCGATAAACTATTTGCGGACAGCTCGGGCGGGCGTAACCTGATCCCATGGCGACGTCGCGCGATACCCGTCTCAATGAAGGAGAAAACTTCCTCGAGGGCAAGCTCCTGATCGCCATGCCTGGGATGACGGATGAACGCTTTGCCCAGACCGTCATCTATGTCTGCGCCCACTCCGCCAAGGGCGCCATGGGGATCGTGATCAACAAGCCGATCCCGGGACTTTCCTTCGCCGAATTGATGAAGCAGCTCCAGATCGAGACCGGCCCCGCGGCCGGGGAGCTGCCGATCCTCTATGGCGGGCCGGTCGAGACCGGGCGCGGGTTCGTGCTGCACAGCGGCGACTACGAGGGGAGCGATTCAACGCTTCCGGTCTCGGAGGACATCTCGCTCACGGCGACGCTCGACATCCTAAGGGCCATCGCCGACGGACGAGGACCGAAGCACGCGCTGTTCGCGCTCGGCTATGCCGGCTGGGGCGCGGGACAAGTCGAAAACGAGTTCCAGTATAACGGCTGGCTTCATTGCCATGCCGACCCGACGCTGGTGTTCGGAACCGATCCGCAGGCCAAGTGGAGCACCGCGCTGTCGCGGCTCGGCATCGGGCCCTCGGGCCTCGTCGCGGACGCCGGCCGGGCCTAGGCCCTCTGGCCCTTGCAGGCGGCGATAAAGCCGAAGATCTGGGCCGCGGGCATCGGCGCGCCGAACAGGAAGCCCTGCCCCTGCTCGCAGCCCATGTTTCTCAGGAGCGCTGCGTCCTCATCGGTCTCGATGCCCTCGGCGACGACCGCGAGCTTGAGCTCATGCGCCAACGAAAGAATCGAGGCCAACACCTTGGGACCGGCCGCATCTTGTCGCGCGGAGGTCATGAAGCTCCGGTCGATCTTGATCGTGTCGAAGGGAAGCCGCGCGAGCTGGCTCAAGGATGAGTTCCCGGTTCCGAAATCGTCGATCGCGAGGCTCGCGCCCATCGCCTTGAGGCGCTGCAAGCCCACCTCCGCGGCCCCGGCGCCGGCCATGACGGCGCTTTCGGTGATTTCGAGCCGGAGCGAAGTCCTTCGCGAGGCCCGATCGCTTGAGGATCGCGCCGAGCTCTCGCGCAAAGCCCTCATCGGCGATCTGCCGCCAGGTGACGTTGACGCTCACGTAGAGCGGCGGCCGCGACGGGAAGAATTGCTGCCAGCGCGAGAGATCCTTCGCCGCCTGGCGCAAGGCCTGACGCCCGAGATTCACGATCAGGTCGCTCTGCTCGGCGTGCGCGACGAATTCGTCGGGCTGGATCATGCCGGTCTGCGGATGCCGCCAGCGCAGCAGCGCCTCGAACCCGGCAATGGCGCCATCCTTCAGCCGGATGATCGGCTGATAGTGGACTTCGATCTCATCGCGCTCCAGCGCGCGGCGCAGATCGGTATCGAGCGCAACCGGATCGGGCGTTTTTTGCTTGGGGAGCGCGCCCGTGTAGAGCGCGACGCGGCTTCCGCCTTCGCGCTTGGCTTCACCGAGCGCGCGTTCGGCATTGAACAGAAGATCGCGGCCGCGGTCCGACTTCGATCCGACCGCGACGCCGACGCTGGCCTGGACATAGACCTCGCGGCCATTGATGAAGAACGGCGCGCTCATCATGTCGAAGATGCGCCGCCCGAAGCTGATGGGATCGGGAACATCGGTCTCGGTCACCGCGAACATGCCACCGCCGACTCTGAACAGACGCGCGCGATTGATGCCCGGCTTGGATGCGAGGCCCGCCTCGATCCGCTCCACCAAGGCGACCAGCAGCGCATCGCCTCCGTTCTGCCCGAGGCTGTCGTTGATCGCCTTGAAACGCTCGATGTCGAAGAGCGCGAGCGCGGAGCGTTTGAGTCCTTCGGGCGCAGCATCGAGAAACGAGATCAGCGCGGCGCGCGTGCCGAGCCCCGTGAGCGCATCGCTCGGACCCGCGGCCACTTCGGATGTTTCCGCGTTCTTCCGCGCGGTCACGTCGGCGATGAGACCGAGGCAGCGCTCGGCTTCGGTCGATTGTCCCGTCATGGTGGCGCGCAATTCGAACCAGACGGTTCTGCCGCCCTGCCCGCGCACGCGGAACTCGATGCGGAACGCGACACCCGGATGATGGCTGTACGACTCCATCGCGATCGAGAAGGTCTCGCGGTCGTCCGGATGGATGCGGGCCGACCAGGTTTCGCGCGTGAGCTCGACGGCGCCCGAAGGCAACCCGAGCAGCTCGGCCGCTTCGGCCGAGAGCGAGACGAGGCCCGTGTGCAGGTCGAGATCGAACACGCCTTGATGCGCCGCGGAGAGCGCGGCGTGCTCGCGGACCTGCGCGCCTGAATTGTCGGAAACCGGAGCGGCGGGCGCAGGAGCCGGAATCCTCTCGGCGCGGTCCGGATTCGCAAGGCGCTCTGGACGCTCGACTTTGCGCGGTTCGGGCAAGGACTCTGCAGGGGATTCCATCGGGATCGCGGTCGCGAGCGCGACGAGCAGCGCACCCGCCGCGGAGAAGCCGCCGATGGCGCCGGGCGCAACCAGATTGCCGCCGAAGAACCCGAACGCGTTCAGCATCGCTGCCACAGTGACGAGCGCGAAGATCGTGGCCGCGGGCGAAAGTCGTCTCGCACTGGAGATTCCGAGATGGCCGCACTGCGCGAGGTAGACGGCCGCGGCAGCCGAGGCGATCACGGCGAGTGCGCGCACCGTCACGCCGGCGTAGGGCACGCCGACGAACGCCGCGACGCCGATGAGGAGAATCGCGATCGCCACCCAGTCGCGCAGGCGCCCGATCAGGGGCGAGAACGACGAGAACGGTGCGACGTAATCGACGAGCCAGATCCCGCAGGCGAGCCCGACCGAGAGCGCGAAGGCCGACAGCGCGTAGGGTCCGGCGAACGTCGTGAGCCAGGAGCCGTCGAAGAATCCGGTGCGCGACAATTCGCCGACGACGACAGCGGCAAGGAAGAGCGCCGCCCAACGGGGAAAGGCGCGCTTGGAGAGAATGGCGGCGCCGGCAGCAAAGGCCGTTGCCGCGATCAGCAATCCTGAAACGAGACCGGTCAGAATGGCGTATTGCTGATTGTGCGAGAGGAGGGCCGCTTCCGTCCATGCGTGGAGCGACGGCGCCTGTCTCACGCCCTGAAAGTGCAGCGCGAGCGTGCCCGCGTTGTTCGGCGGGATGACCAGCCGGAACGTGTGCTCGCCATAGCCCGGCGCACGCTCGAGCACGATGTCGGGGTTCGACGATGCGGTCTCGATCAGGGCCGGACGCGTGCGAGGCGGCGTGACGGCAAGCGCGAGCTTCGGGCCGGTCGGCCGCGGCAAGAATGCGAATGACGGGCGAGCTGCTGCGGTTCTGTACGGGAACGGTGAACCACGCATCTTCGGGATTGGACGGATCGTTGACGTTGCGCGCCGAGAGCGACGGACCGAGATCGAGCAATGCCTCCGGTGCCGCGAGATTGAGCGCCGTCGTCGTCGCTTCAGCCAATTCCGCAAGCGGGTTGTCGGTCTGAGCAAATGCGGTCACGACGCAGGCGAGCCATACCGCCAACGCGGCCATGACCTGACGCATATCGTATGGCCCTCGCCCGCTCACAGCGGAGGAAGAATGCGAATCCGACGCATGATTCTCAGCCTACAGGCGGGTCGTCTTCGAGCAAAGCGAACAGCACATGATCACGCCATTCGCCGTTAATTTGGAGATAACGGCGCGCCCTCCCCTCCTCGCGGAACCCGACTTTGCGCAAGAGCGCGCCGGAGGCCCCGTTCTCCGGGATGCAGGCCGCTTCGAGCCGGTGCAGCGCGAGCACGTGGAACACGAAGGGAAGCATCGCGGCGAGCGCGGCATACATGTGCCCGTGGCGCGCGAAGCGCTCGCCGATCCAGTAGCCCAAGGCCGCCGATTGCGTGACACCGCGCCGCACATTCGAGAGCGTGCAGCCGCCCATCAGTACGTCGTCGGCCTTCCGGAAGACGAAGAAGGGATAGGCGAGATCGCCCCTGATCTCGCGCTGATAGCGGCGAATGCGGCGGCGGAAGGCGGAGCGGGACAGTTCGTCGGCGGCCCAGACCGGCTCCCACGGGGCCAGGAACTCGCGGGATTCGTTCCTCAGCGCGGCCCAGGCGGGGTAGTCCGACATTTGCGGGTAGCGCAGGAAGACGCCGTCGCCCTGGAGCACCGGTTCACGGCCTCCCGGAAATATCATCCCCCGCATGAACATGAATTAAGCGCTCGCGAGTGCCGTTGCACGTCCGAAGCGGCGCGCAAAGCGGTCGAGCGACTCCAGGCGGCTGACCGGTCCGACGGACGCCATCGCGGGGGTCCCCCTCTCGAGGAGCTTCGTGGCGAAGCGCCTGAGGGCGGCTGCATCGACGGCATCGACACGCGCGGTCATCTCCTTGGTCGAGAGCACGCGGCCGAAATTGAAAAGGTGGCCCGCGATCCGCTCGCAGCGCGATCCCGGGCTCTCCAGCGCCATCAGCAGCGAGGCCCGGAGCTGAGCGCGGGCGCGCGCGGCTTCTTCCTCGGTCGCGCCTTCGGCCATCGCTTCGATCTCGGCGGCAATGAGCGGGGTGACTTCGCCCGCCTTGTCCTCACCGGTCCCGGCATAGATACCGATGACGCCCGCGTCGCGATGCGATTGCGAGAAAGCATAGATGGCGTAGCACAGGCCGCGCTTCTCGCGGGCTTCCTGGAAGAGGCGTGAGGACATGCCGCCGCCGAGCGCGGTGGTGAAGACCTGCGCCGTCACCACATCGGGATCCGTGCTGGAGACGCCGGGAAACGCGAATGCCAAATGCGCCTGCTCGAGATCCTGCTCGTCGCGGATTTCGCTGCTGATGAAGCGTGCGGGCGCCTCCTCGGGCCCATCGCCCAATGCCAGACGCTCGAACAGGGACCCGGCCGCATCCACGAGCTGCGCATGGTCGACCGCGCCCGCGGCGATCAGCATCATGCCGCCCGCGCGATAATTGGCGCCCAGGTAGGACTTGAGATCCTCCCGCGAGAATGCGGACACGGTCTTCTCGCTGCCGAAGATCGGCCAGCCCATCGACTGGTTGGGGTAACAGGCCTCCTGCAAGTGATCGAAGATCAAATCGTCGGGCGTGTCGCGCGTCTGGCCGATCTCCTGGAGGATGACCTCGCGCTCGCGCTCGAGCTCACGCCTCGTCGAAGGTGGGGTTGATCAGGATGTCGGAGGTCAGATCGAGCGCGATGTCGACATTTTCCTTCAGCACGCGGGCGTGAAACGCCGTCTGGTCCCGGCTTGTGTAGGCGTTGAGATCGCCGCCGACCTGTTCGATCTCGGTCGCAATGTCCTTGGCCGAGCGGGTGAGCGTTCCTTTGAACGCCATGTGTTCGAGCATGTGCGAAAGCCCGGCCTGCTCCGCGCTCTCGTGGCGCGGGCCGCAGCCGACCCACACCCCCAAGGCGGCGCTTTCCAAGTGGGGCATCGGGTCGGTGGCAACGATAAGTCCGTTCTCAAGCTTCGTGATTTCGATGCTCATTAGGTCCCTGTCCGCTCGAGGACAAAAGTCCTCACTGCGCCCACCTCGTTCGGCAAGACAGTGTAGCGTTCTTCTTGGGCCATGAGACCGGCAAGTTTTGGCGGGATTACTGGAGCAATTCCAATGGCTTGCGTGATGGCCTCCGGGAACTTTGCCGGGTGGGCCGTGGCCAGCAGGATGACCGGGCCTTTCAGGCCAAGCTTGAGCGAGGCCGCGACGCCCGACCGCGGTGTGCGGGTCGACGATCATCCCCAACTCCTTGTGGACGCGCGCGATCGCTGCTCGCGTTTCGTCATCGCTGCCGCTCGCCGCGAGATAACGGCGCTGAAGCTCGGCCAAGACCGGCTTCGGGAGCGTGAGCGCGCGTGTGGCGGCGAACTCCTGCATCGCCTTGGACACGAACGCCCCGTCCCGGTTCGCGGCCTCGAACACGGCGCGTTCGAAATTGCTCGCAACCTGGATGTCCATCGAGGGCGAAAGCGTCTGCTGGGCGCGCCCTGAACTATAGACGCCGCTCGTCAGCGCGCGCACCAGGATGTCGTTCGAGTTGGTCGCAATGACGAGCCGATCGACGGCGAGCCCCATTCTCGCCGCCGCCTCGCCGGCGAACACGTCGCCGAAATTTCCTGTCGGGACGACGAAGCTCGGCGCGCGCCCGCTTCCCGCAATCGCCGCGGCCGCGGTGAAGTAGTAGACGCACTGCGCCATGATGCGGGCGAAGTTGATCGAGTTGACCGCCGCGAGCTGCGTGCGCGCGGCGAAGGGCGCATCGGCGAACAGCGCCTTCACGATGTTCTGCGCGTCGTCGAAACTGCCTTGGACGGCGATGTTGTGGACGTTCGCATCGAGCACCGTCGTCATCTGACGGCGCTGCACCTCCGAGACCCGCTGATGCGGGTGCAGCACGACGACATCGACACCGGAGAGCCCGCGGAGCGCGGCGATGGCGGCCGAGCCCGTGTCGCCGGAGGTGGCGACGATAACCGTCGCGCGCCGTTTCTGCTTCTTCAGGGCGCGTGCGAACAGCCGTCCCAAGAGCTGCATCGCGACGTCCTTGAACGCGAAGGTCGGGCCATGGAAGAGCTCGAGCAGGAACCGGTCGGGCCCGAGCTCGACAACCGGCACGACATCCTTGTGCGAGAAGGTGGCGTAGGCAGCGTCTATATCGGCGCGGAATTCGGCGTCATCGAAGGCGCCCGCCACGAAGGGCCGCATCACGCGGAAGGCGACCTCGGCATAGGGCAGTTTCGCGAACGAGGCGATCTCGCCCTCACTGAGGCGCGGCCATGTGTCGGGGAGATAGAGACCCCCGTCGGCCGCCGGACCGCCGAGCAACACGTCGCCGAACTCGGCGGACGGGCCGCCCCTGGTGCTGATGTAACGCATCGAGAATTGCCTAGCTGAATTTCAAGCGGCCGTTTTTCACATGATAGACCAGATAGACGCCCAGAAGCGTCGCGGCCAGACCGAACCACGTGAACGCGTATTGCAGGTGGTTGTTGGGGATGTCCACACGGTATCCGGCGAATTTGGGCAGTCCCCCAGGGTTGGCGGGCTGGTCGGCGACGATCACGATGGGCGCGCGCAGCATCAGACCCAGGGTCCGCGCGATGCCGTCGATGTCCCGCGAGTACCACATGCGCTGGCCCTCGTCGGCCGCAGGCGTGAACGTGTTGCGTTCGCCTTCGAGGCGCACGATCCCCGAAACGGCGACGTCGCCCTCCACCTGCCCGGCCGCGCGCGTGTCCGGCGCCTTGGATGCGAGGGGCACGAAGCCACGATCGACGAGGACCGTTCCGCCGTTGTCCATCACGAGCGGCGTCAGCACATGCACGCCCAGTCCGAGATCGAACTCGGTGGCGTAGACATACGCTTCCTTGTCATGGAGGAAGTGGCCTTTCGCGCTCACCCGCCGCCATTCCATGTCCGGCACCGGCAGGCGCAGGACATCGTCCGCCGGCGTTTCCGGCGCGCCCATCCGCTCGGCGATCGTCGTGAGAAGCTGTTCCTTCTGGTGCAGGCGCTCAATCTGCCAGACACCGAGCCCTATGAGCACCATGAGGGCGGGCACGGCCCAAAGCGTCATACCGGGAAGCGGCCGGAAACGGATCATGAGGCGGGTATCAACAACTTAATGGCTTTGCCCGCAATAGGCGGTCTGAGCCTACTGCTCCAGCACCAATTGTCCGCGCTCGTGGACCCATCTGACGCGCGACAGGAACGACATGCCGAGCAGATTGACGCCGAGCGCCTTGTCGGGGACCACCAGCGCGGGCACGTCGCGGACAATGATGTCGCCGACTTCGACCGTATCGAGCTCGACCCGCGCGGCGCGGCCTTCGCCATTGGCCGTGTGGATCGTGATCACATAGTCGCGCTCGTGCGGGCGATAGCCCAGCCGGGCGGCCTCGCTCTCGCGGAGCGTGATCTGGGAGGCTCCTGTGTCGACCATGAACGCGATAGGACGGCCATCGACACGGCCATCGGTCGCGAACTGTCCGTTCTCGGATCGGATGACGACATTGCGCGTGTTGCGCGGATTGGGTGACTTGTGCGGCTCGACCTTCGCGGCAGCTTTGTCGTTCTTCGGCGCGACGACGGTCTCGTCGAGCACGCTCACGCCGTAAAGGCTGAGCATGACCAGCACGATTGCGACGAGCACGATACGGGACATCAACCGGACTCTAGGCGGCAGGGTCAAAAGACCGGCTAATGCCCTGCTCCACGCGCGCGGTTTACCGGTCGCTGGTGAGGAAGCCGCCAACGCATTCGCTAAAATTGTTCGAATCCTTACGCGACTTTGCGGCCTTCCTCGGCCCTGTGCTTGTACTGGAGCACGATCATCGCCGCCTTGAGCGGACGCAGGAAGGCAAGCGAGAGGATGACGAGCGAAGGACCCCAGATGAGCGCGTGAACCCAATACGGCGGCTGGAATGCGACTTCCACGATGAGCGCGCCGCCGGCAACGATCGCACCGACGATCAGGATGACGAACACGGCCGGGCCGTCACCGGCCTCGAACCGCGAGAAGTCCAGATTGCACGATGAGCATGAAGGGCTGAACCGAGAGATAGCCTCGGAACAGCGGCCCCTTCCCGCAGCGCGGACAGCGTCCCCTCAGCGAGGCGGAGAGGACCGACGGTCCTCTCTCGGCCTCGGGAACGACGTCGTTCATGCCACGACTGCGCTCGCACCAAACACGTAGATGCAGACGAAGAGGAAGAGCCACACCACGTCGACGAAGTGCCAGTACCAGGCGGCCGCTTCGAAGCCGAAATGGCGCGTCGGCGTGAAGTGTCCTGCGATCTCGCGACCGAGGCACACGATCAGGAACAAGCGTTCCGATGATGACATGCATGCCGTGGAAGCCCGTCGCCATGAAGAAAGCCGAGCCGTAGATCGCGCTTAGATCGCCGACGCCCGCGGTGAGCGATTTGTGCGCTTCATCCGTCAGCGGGGTGAGCATCGCGCCGTTAAAGCCGAACGTGAACTCGGCGTGGCCGTATTCGTAAGCCTGCACGGCGGTGAAGCTCAGCCCGAGGGCGATGGTGAGCATCAACCCTTGGATAGCGCCCTTGCGGTCGCCCATGAGGATCGCGTGATGCGCCCAGGTGACCGTGCTGCCCGAGGTGAGCAGGATCATCGTGTTGATCAGCGGCAGATGCCACGGGTCAAAGGTGACGATGCCCTCTGGCGGCCACATGCCGATGCCGACGTCGACCGGAAACAGGGCCGCGTTGAAATAGGCGAAGAACCACGCGAAGAAGAACATCACTTCCGAGGCGATGAAGAGGATCATGCCGTAGCGCAGGCCGAGCTTCACGACCGGCTTGTGGTCGCCCTTGACGACGGACTCGCGCACGACGTCGCGCCACCATCCGGCCATCGTGTAGAGGACCAGGACAAAGCCGAGGATGAAGATCCAAGGCTGGCCGTTGACCGGAAGCCCCCAGAAGCCGGTGTAGCCCTCGTTCATCCAGAACACGGCGCCGATCAGCATGACGAACGCGCCGGTCGAACCGACGATCGGCCACGGGCTGGGATCGACCAGGTGATAGTCGTGATGAACTTCGCCGTGCGCCATGATGTGTCTGCCTTTCTGTCTCAGCCCTTTTGAGCCAATCGAGTGGCGGACGTGGTCGTGTCGACCGCCTTCTGATTGGCCGCAGGATAGAACGTATAGGAGAGGGTGATCTCTTGAATGCTGTCGCCGTCGCGGTCGGTGAGGATTTCGGGCGCGATGAAGAACGACACCGGCATCTCGACCGACTGGCCAGGATCGAGCTTCTGCTCGGTGAAGCAGAAGCATTGGATCTTGCTGAAATACCGTCCGGCGCGGTCGGGCACGACGTTGAACGTCGCGTGGCCCACGATCGGGCGGTCCGAATTGTTCACCGCATGGAAGAACACCAGCCGGTTCTCGCCGACCTTGACCTGGACGGAACGCTTCTCGGGCTGGAACGTCCAGGGCAGCGCCGCATCGGTGTTGGTGTCGAAGCGCACGGTGATGACGCGGTCGCTAATGGTGGTCGGCGCCGCGTCCGCGCGCTGGGGCGTGCCGCCATAGCCGGTGACGCGGCAGTAGAGATCGTAGAGCGGCACGGCGGCATAGGAGAGCCCAACCATGCCGACAACCACGGCAAGGCAGCTCGCACCGACCATATTGTTCCGCGATATCTTCACTGAACCGGTCCAACCCCAACCTGACCGCCCATGCGGACGATCGTCATGAAAAAGAACAACACCACGAGGAAGACGAGAATGCCGGCAATCGCGAAGTTGCGCATCCGGCGCGCTCGTTCGAATGCCTCTTTGGCGGTCTCAGCTTTCCTCTTCTCATCGTCCGTCATACCCGCGCGAACGGCGTGAATGCCGCAATGCCAAGGCCTGTTCGACGATGATCGCGGCGAACAACGCAAACAGATACAGGATCGAGATGCCGAACAGCCGCCGCGCGTTCGGCTCATGCGCGGTGTCCCGCTCGCGCGCGACGCGCACGCTGCCAATGGCAAACCAGCCGCCCAAAGCGGCATTCGCGGCAAGATAAACGGGCCCGGCAAATCCGAGCACGACCGGCAGAAATCCGCTCAGCACGACGAGTGCGGTGTAGATCACGATCTGCCGGCGCGTTTCGCTTTTGCCTTTGACCACGGGCAGCATGGGCACGCCCGCCCTCGCGTAGTCGTCCGCACGATAGAGCGACAGCGCCCAGAAATGCGGCGGCGTCCAAAGGAAGATGATCGCGACGAGCACGAGCGGCTCGAGCGCAAGTCCGCCCGTCACGGCCGCCCAGCCGATGGCGGGCGGGAGCGCGCCGGCAAGGCCGCCGATGACGATGTTCTGCGACGTGCTGCGCTTGAGCCACGCGGTGTAGACGAGCACGTAGAAGACGATCGTGAACGCGAGCAGCGCGGCGGCCACGAGGTTGACGAACAACCCCATGACGGTGACCGCGCCGACCGAAAGCGTTACGCCGAAGGCGGCTGCGTCTCCGGCAGCGATAGCGCCCCGCGGGATGGGACGCGAACGCGTCCGCGACATCAGCCGGTCGATGTCGGCGTCATAGGCCATGTTGAGCGCGCCTGACGCACCCGCCCCCACCGCGATCGCCAGAAGCGCGGTGAGCGCGGTGGCGATGTGGATGGTGCCCGGCGCGAGCACGAGACCGGCGATGCCCGTGAACAGCACGAGCGACATCACCCGCGGCTTCAGCAGCGCGAAATAGTCGCCCACCGTCGCGAGGTTCAGCTCACCCGCGATGTCGATGGGCTTGCGATGGCTGCAGTGCCGCCGACACGCCTGCACGTCCTCTCAATGGTGGCCGCCGCCCGAGATGCGCGGCAGGTCATTAAAGGTGTGGAACGGCGGCGGAGACGACAGCGTCCACTCCAACGTCGTTGCACCCACGCCCCACGGATTGTCGCCCGCGACCCGCTTGCGCATGAACGCATCGGCCATGCAGAGCAGGAAGATGAGGACGCCAAAGCCCGAGATGAACGAGCCGACCGAGGACACATAGTTCCAGCCCGCAAACGCATCCGGATAGTCGGCGTAGCGGCGCGGCATGCCCGCGAGACCCAGGAAGTGCTGCGGGAAGAACGCGAGGTTCACGCCGATGAACGTGACCCAGAAGTGCAGCTTGCCGAGCATCTCGTTGTACAGATAGCCGGTGATCTTCGGGAACCAGTAGTACCAACCGGCGAAGATGCCGAAGACGGCGCCCAGCGACAGCACGTAGTGGAAATGCGCCACGACGTAATAGGTGTCGTGCAGCGCGGTGTCGATGCCGGCATTGGCCAGCACGACGCCGGTCACGCCACCGACGGTGAAGAGGAAGATGAACCCGATGGCCCACAGCATCGGCGTCCGGAAGCTGATCGAGCCGCCCCACATCGTGGCGATCCACGAGAAGATCTTCACGCCGGTCGGCACCGCGATCACCATCGTCGCGAACACGAAATAGGCCTTCGTGTCGACCGACATGCCCACGGTGTACATGTGGTGCGCCCACACGACGAAGCCGATGAAGCCGATCGCGACCATGGCGTAGGCCATGCCGAGATAACCGAACACCGGCTTCTTGGAGAAGGTCGAGACCACCTGGCTGACCATTCCGAAGGCCGGCAGGATCAGGATGTAGACTTCCGGGTGGCCGAAGAACCAGAAGAGATGCTGATAGAGGTTGGGATCGCCGCCGCCGGCCGGATTGAAGAAGGTCGTGCCGAAATGGCGATCCGTCAGCAGCATCGTGATCGCACCCGCGAGCACCGGGAGCGACAGCAGCAGCAGGAACGTCGTCACCAGGATCGACCAGACGAAGAGCGGCATCTTGTGCAGCGTCATGCCCGGCGCGCGCATGTTGAAGATCGTGGTGATGAAGTTGATCGCGCCCAGGATCGAAGAGGCGCCCGCGATGTGGAGCGAGAAGATCGCGAGATCCATCGCCGGACCCGGCGAACCATAGGTCGACAGCGGCGCGTAGATCGTCCACCCGCCACCGACGCCCTCGCCGCCCGAGTCGCCTTCGACGAACATCGAGAGCACGAGCAGGAGGAAGGAGAACGGCAGCAGCCAGAACGAGATGTTGTTCATGCGCGGGAACGCCATGTCGGGCGCGCCGATCATCAGCGGCGTGAACCAGTTGCCGAACCCGCCGATCATCGCGGGCATGATCATGAAGAACACCATGATCAGGCCGTGGCCGGTGACGAAGACGTTGAAGGCGTGCGGATCGCCGAAGACCTGCATGCCCGGATACATCAGCTCGGCGCGCATCATGATCGACATGAAGCCGCCGATCACGCCCGCGACGATGGCGAACACGAGGTACATCGTGCCGATGTCCTTGTGGTTCGTCGAATAGACGTAGCGCCGCCAGCCGGTCGGGTGGCTTTCGTGCCCGGCGTGTGCGTCGTGGGCTCCGTGAGCCGTATCGTGGTGGGTGCTTGCCATGACGCTCCTCGCTTTCTACCGGCGCTCTTCCGCGACGCGCGTAGGCGCACCGACGGTGGCGAATCTGGTTCTTGCTTCCTCGACCCACTGGTCGAAGCGTTCCCGGCTCACGACCTCGACCGTGATCGGCATGAAGGCGTGGCGCGCGCCGCAGAGCTCGGAGCACTCGCCGTAGAACTTGCCTTCGCGGTTGGCGTTGAACCAGGTCTGATTGATCTTGCCGGGCACCGCGTCGATCTTCACGCCGAAGGCGGGGATCGCCCAGGCGTGGATCACGTCGGCGCCGGTGGTGATGACCCGCACGGTCGTGTTGACGGGCACGACGACGTGGTTGTTGGTGCCGAGAAGCCGCGGCTCGCCCTTCTGCTGCGCGACGCGGTCGGACAGCATCAGCGCATCGAAGGTGAAATTGCCGTTATCGGGATACTCGTAGCTCCAGTACCACTGCTTGCCGATGGCCTTGATCGTGATGTCGGCCTGCGGAATGACGTCCGTATAATAGAGAAGCCGGAACGACGGGATCGCGATCGCGACGAGGATCGCGACCGGGATGACCGTCCAGAGCACTTCCAGGACGGTGTTGTGCGTGGTCGCGGTCGGCGTCGGATTGGCCTTCGCGTTGTAGCGCACCGCGATCCAGACGAGCAGTCCGAGCACGAACACGCAGATCGCCGTGATGATCCACAGCACGAAATTGTGCAGATCGATGATCCGGGTCATGCGGTCGCTGGCAGAGTCCTGCAGACCCAGTTGCCACGGCACCGGGCCGCCTTGGGCCACCGCGTCCGAAGCCATCCCGAACACCATCATCGCCGCAACCAAACCGGTAAGCGTAAGCGCTCCTAACCTCCGGATCATTCAGCGTCCCTCGCATAAGCAGATGGCCAGGCTCATGGGCGCTATCGCCCAGTCCCGGCTTCAAGAAATAAATTCCAGGGCGATTTAGGCGGCCCCCCCAACCCGAGTCATTGCGACCTGATGCCACGCGGTTTTGCCCGCCGCAACCGCCAAACGCCAAAAGGCCGGCGACTCGTGACTAGGCCACAGAGGACTCCTATATATCCAAGGCGGCGTCCAGTGCGAGAGTGGATCATGACATCCCCAGACGAGCTCTTTTTCACACAAACCGGCATGAACAGGGATCGTGTGCAGGCGGTGGTCGACACTGCGCTCCACGGCGCCGACGACGGCGAGCTCTACCTCGAGTACCGCCAAACCGAGAGCTTTGCCTTCGACGACGGGCGGCTGAAGGCCGCGACCTACGATACGACGCAGGGATTCGGCCTGCGCGCGGTTGCGGGCGAGGCCACCGGCTACGCGCACGCCTCCGAATTGTCGGAAGCCGCGATCAAGCGCGCCGCCGATGCCGTCGGCGTGGTGAAACTCGGTCATTCCGGCACGCTCGCCGATGGGCCGCCGCGGACCAACATCCACCTCTACTCGCGACGACAGTCCGCTCGCCTCGGCGAGTTTTGACGTGAAAGTGAAGCTGATGGCGGAGATCGACGCCTATGCGCGCTCGAAGGATCCCCGCGTCCGGCAGGTGTCGTGCTCGCTCGCCGGCGAGTGGCAGGTCGTCGAGATCATGCGCCCGGGCGGCGAAATCTACCGTGACGTGCGTCCGCTGGTGCGACTGAATATTTCCGTCGTGGTGGAAGAGGACGGCCGCCAGGAGAACGGATTCTTCGGCGGCGGCGGGCGGCGCGCCTATACCGATTATATCTCGCCCGATTATTGGCGAGCCGGCGTGGATGAGGCGTTGAGAAGCGCGCTGGTGAATCTCGCGTCGGTGCCGGCCCCGGCCGGGGAGATGACGGTGGTCCTCGGCGCGGGCTGGCCGGGCATCCTGCTGCACGAGGCGGTCGGCCACGGGCTCGAGGGCGACTTCAACCGCAAGAAAACATCCGCCTTTGCCGGCCTGCTGGGCCAGCGGGTCGCCTCTCCGGGCGTGACGGTGGTGGACGACGGGACCATCGCCGAGCGCCGCGGCTCGCTCACGATCGACGACGAGGGCACGCCCACCTCGCGCACGGTGCTGATCGAAGACGGCATCCTCAAGGGCTACATCCAGGACCGCATGAATGCCCGCCTCATGGGTGTCGCGCCCACCGGCAACGGGCGGCGCGAATCGTTCGGACACTCGGTCATGCCGCGGATGACGAACACCTACATGCTGGGCGGAAAGCACTCGCCCGACGAGATCCTCCGCTCGGTCAAGAACGGCATCTATGCCGTGCAGTTCGGCGGCGGTCAGGTCGACATCACGTCGGGCAAGTTCGTGTTCTCCTGCACCGAGGCCTACAAGCTCGAAGACGGCAAGATCGGCCAGCCGATCAAGGGCGCGACCCTGATCGGCAACGGACCGGACGCCATGACGCGGGTGGCCATGATCGGCAACGACATGAAGCTCGACACCGGGATCGGCACCTGCGGCAAGAACGGGCAGAGCGTGCCGGTGGGCGTGGGCCAGCCGACGCTCAGGATCGACGGGCTGACGGTCGGCGGCACCGCGCAGTAGTTGACGCGCGGCGGAATGCGCATATAGTATGCGCATAATGCGCATTAGTCATGCGCATGCCGAGGACGCATGAAAAAGAAGCAGTTTCGCGAGCCTGCGGAGAAATTCCGGCACAGCGGCCGCATCGGTCAGCCGCCCCTGCCCGGCCGGAAACGCGCGGTCAATGTCACGGTCGATGAGACCGTGCTGGCCGAGGCGAAGCAGCTTGGGCTGAACCTCTCCCAGGTTCTGGAGGACGAGCTGAAGAAGCGCGTGACGGAGGAGCGGACCCGCCGCTGGCAGGAGGAGACACCGCGAGGCCTTCGAGGCGCATAACCAGTTCATCGAGAAGCACGGCATCTGGAGCGCGAAATATAGGTCGTGGTGACGCTCATGGCCGCGAACCAATTCGACGTCTTCGTGAACCCCGATCCCGAGTTTTCGGAGTTCCACCCCTACTTCCTCGTGCTCCAACACGGCGCCCTGAGCCGGCTCAACACGCGCATCGTCGCCCCACTGACAGCGCCCCAAACAATCCCGTTCCTCGAACGGTTGATGCCCGAGGTCACCGTGAAGGGCTCACGTTACGTCGTCGATATGACCAACATTGGCGTTATCCCGGTCGGAGTGCTCCAGGAACGAGTCGCGAATCTGGAAGACCGGCGCTATGACATTGTCCGTGCCATCGATCTCGTCTTCACCGGCGTTTGACATGACCGACTACTGGTTCCGCCCGAAGGAAAAGGGCATCGGCGCCTGGCGTGCCCACCAACTGGAAGGGCTGGGCCCTGTTCCTGGCCTATGTCGGCTCGATCCTGGCCGTGCCGACGGGCTTCGAGATCGTGCTCGGTCATCAGGCGGGCGTCGTCGACCGGGCGATTGCGGTTGTCGTGCTCTCGGTGCCGTTCCTCTACGTGGCGTGGAAGAAGACCGAGGGCGGCTGGCGCTGGCGTCGCGGTGGCGATGAAGATTTCGACGATCAGACCGAGCGCTGAACGCTCAGAGAAAATTGTAGCTGTCGAACAGGCGGCAGAGGTCGCCCTTCCATTCGCCGCGGTAGGCCGCCAGCAACTCCTCCGCCCTCGTCTGCCCGCGGTCGACGATTTCCTGGAGCGGCTCGAGGAAGCCCTTCTCGCTCTTGATGCCGAGCACTTTGGCGCGCGCCTCGAGGCCGGCCGTCGAGATCGTCAGCATCCGGCGCGACAGCTCGAGCACGTTCGTGTCGCGGAAGGGCGTCTTGAACGCGAGCTTGGGCACGCTCGCGCGCATCGCTTCGCGTTCTTCCTGGGTCCAGTCCTTGACCAGATCCCAGGCGGCATCGAGCGCGGTCTGATCGTAGAACAGTCCGGCCCAGAGCGCGGGCAGCCCGCAGATCCGCCGCCATGTGCCGCCGTCGGCGCCTCGGACTTCGAGGTACTGCTTCATCCGCACTTCCGGGAAGATCGTGGTCAGATGATCGGCCCAGTCCGACATCATCGGCGTGATCCCGGCGAGCTCGGGAATCTTCCCCGCCAGGAAATCGCGGAACGACTTGCCGGACACATCGATGTACTTGCCGTCGCGGTAGACGAAATACATCGGCACATCGAGCGCGTAGTCGACATAGCGCTCGAACCCGAAGCCGTCTTCGAAGACGAAGGGCAGCATTCCGGCGCGCGCGTTGTCGACATCGGTCCAGATGTGACTGCGATAGGACAGGAACCCGTTCGCCCTGCCCTCGCGGAACGGCGAATTGGCGAAGAGCGCGGTCGCGACCGGCTGGAGCGCGAGCGCCACGCGGAACTTCTTCACCATGTCGGCTTCGGAGCCGTAATCGAAATTCCCCTGCACCGTGCAGGTGCGGAACATCATCTCGAGCCCGTAGCCGCCGACCTTGGGCATATAGGCGCGCATGATCGCGTAGCGGCCCTTGGGCATCACCGGCGTTTCTGCAAGCGTCCATGTGGGCGCGAAACCGACGCCGAGACAGCCGGCGCCGATTTCCGCGCACACCTCGCGCACCTGATGGCGATGCGTGTTCAGCTCCTCGCAGGTGTCGTGAACATGCGTCATCGGCGCGCCCGAGAGCTCGAACTGCCCGCCGGGCTCGAGGCTCAGCGCGGCGCCGCCGAGCGAAAGGCCGATGATGTTGCGGCCCTCCATGATCGGCTTCCAGCCGAAGCGCTGCATGCCTTCCAGAAGCTGGCGGATGCCCGGCCGCGTCTCGTAAGCGAGCGGCTTATAGTCCTTGAGCGAGTAGACGAATTTTTCGTGCTCGGTCCCGATGCGCCATTGGCTCTTCGGTTTTGAGCCCGACGCGAGATGAGCCACCAGATCGTCCCGCGACTGAATCGGGCCTCCGGCAGATTGCGGGATGGACATGGCTCTTCCTTGCCCGCGATTCTTGTCCGCGCGGTGCTGACGACGGCGCGAACCTACTGATCCGCCATGACACTTACAAGCTGCGCCGCCAATCCCCGACAAGGGCCTGGAACAGCGCGAGCGCGGCAAGCGATGCCGTGTCTGCGCGCATGATGCGCGGGCCAAGCGTCACCGGAACGACAAAGTCGTTCGAGCGCAAAAGCGCGCGCTCGTTCGGATCGAATCCGCCTTCGGGCCCGGTGAGCACGGCCCACGCAGAGCGCGTCGCCTTTCACGCCCGCGAGGGCCTCGGCGATCGGCGCGGCGTCGCCGCCTTCGTCGCAGAAGATGATGCGACGGTCCTTGGGCCACGACTTGAGCAACGCCTCCAGAGCGACAGGCTCGCGGATCTCGGGCACGCTCACGCGACCGGATTGCTCGGCGGCCTCGATCGCGTTGGCCCTAAGACGGTCCGTGTTCACACGGCGCGCGATCGTGCGGTGCGTCAGCACCGGCTGAAGCACACGCACGCCAAGCTCGGTCGCCTTTTGCGCGACATAGTCGGCCGGCGTCTTCTTGATCGGGGCGAAAACCAGCCACAGATCGGGAACGTCGGTCTGCGGTTCTGTCTGCGCCTCGCACACGAGGGTCGCGCCGTGCTTCTTCGCCTCGACGATTTCGGCGCGCCATTCGCCATCCTTGCCGTTGAAGAGGAGCAGGCGGTCGCCAATCCCTGCACGCATGACGCGAATGAGATAGTGCGCCTGAGCATCGTTGAGCGCGACCTTCGCGCCGGGCGCAAGCGCGGCCTCGACGAAGAGCCGGACCTTGCCGCCCGGCTCTTCAACCAGGCTATTCGCATCGCGCTCTTTGTTCCGGTTCATCGAGAGGCTACGGTTCCCCATGCTCCCGCGGTTGCAGCACGCATGAACGCCGATCCGCAAGTCCCCCACGGAGCGGCGGGTGCGGCCGAGCGCCGGCCCGCCGATGCGGTTCCGGCGAGTTGGGTCGACAGCACGCCGCGATTTGTGCGGCCTTATCTGAGACTGATGCGGCTCGACCGGCCGATCGGCGCGTGGCTGTTGTTCTGGCCCTGCGTGTTCGGTCTGTCGCTCGGTGCGACGTCGATAGGGCTGGCCTATCCGCCGCCGCTGGATGTGCTGCTGTGCGGCCTGGGCGCGATCGTGATGCGCGGCGCAGGCTGCACCTACAACGACATCGTCGATCGCCATTTCGACGCGCAGGTCGAGCGCACGAGAAACCGCCCCATCCCCTCCGGCGCGGTGAGCGTTCCCGCGGCCTGGACGTTTGCGATCGCGCTGAGCTTCATCGGTCTCGGTGTCCTTCTCTACTTCAACCGGTTCGCCATCCTGGTCGGCGTCGCGTCGCTGGCCCTGATCGCGGCCTATCCGTTCATGAAGCGGATCACGTGGTGGCCGCAGGCGTGGCTTGGACTGACGTTCAATTGGGGTGTGCCGTTCGGCTATGCGGCGATGACGGGAACGATCGCGCCCGCCGCGCTGCTGTTCTATGCGGGGTGCTTTTTCTGGACCATCGGCTACGACACGATCTACGCGCATCAGGACAAGGAGGACGACATGCTGATCGGCGTGAAGTCGTCGGCCATCCGGTTGGGCGCGCGCAGCAAGCCCTGGCTCTATGTTTTTTATGCGTTGGCCTTTGCGTTGATGATTGCGGGTGGTCTTGCCGTGGGTCTGCGCATTGTCTTCGTTCTCTCGATGCTGGTTGCGGGCGCGCATCTGCTCTGGCAATTGCGCTCGCTCGACATCGATCGGCCGCTGCGCTGCCTCATGCTGTTCAAATCGAACCGGGATACGGGTGCGCTGATCGCAGCAGCGCTCATTCTCGGCAGCGTGTTCGGCGTTTAGGCGATGGATGATGCATTGGATCGCGAGCGCTTCATCCGCGCGAACACCAAGCTCAAACAGCCGCCGCTTGTGCCCGAAATCAGCCTGCTGCTCGCCGACGAGGTGATGAACCTGTGGGGCGAGACCGAAGCGCGGACCGCAGCAAGCGCATCCGGCTTGGGCGCGCTGCCTCCGCCCTATTGGGCGTTCGCGTGGCCGGGCGGACAGGCAATCGCGCGCTACATCCTCGACAATCCGGAAGACGTGCGTGGCCGCACCGTGCTCGACTTCGGCTCAGGCTCGGGCCTCGTCGCCATTGCGGCGGCCAAAGCGGGCGCATCCTGCGTGGTGGCCGCGGAGATCGATCCGCTCGCGCTCGCGGTCATCGATTTGAACTCGCGCGCCAACGATGTTTTCGTCGAGCCGATCGGCATCGACGTCATCGGCTCGAACCCGCGCTGGAACACCGTGCTTGCCGGCGACATGTGTTACGAGCGCCCGGTCGCGGAGCGCCTGGTCCCTTGGCTGCGGCACTGCTCGTGAAGAGCGGCGTGCGCGTGCTTCTCGGCGATCCGGGGCGCAACTATTTTCCGGCCGGCGGCATCGTGAAGCTCGCGACCTTCGCGGTCCCGACAACGCTCGATCTTGAGGACCGGGTGGTGCGCGAGACGTCGGTCTATCGGCTCACAGAATGAGAACAGAAGGCCCAAAATTGAGGCAAGACAAGTGGTTGGCGCAAGCCCAGCGCCATGCAACAGTATGACAACACTGCTTCGGGGGAAGGTGCATGTCGACGGAAGGCGAAGTTGCCGCCAAAGAAGCCCATGAACTGCACCGGGCGCTCGGACCATGGCAGCTCATAGCGTTGGGCATCGGCGCCATCATCGGCGCGGGCATCTTCGTCATCACCGGCCATGCGGCCGCGACCTATGCCGGACCGGGCGTCGTGGTCTCGTTCATGATCGCGGGCCTCGGCTGCTTCTTCGCCGGTCTCTGCTACGCCGAGTTCGCGTGCATGATCCCAGTGGCGGGCTCGGCCTACACCTATACCTACGCCACGATGGGCCGGTTCCTCGCCTGGTTCATCGGCTGGAATCTCGTGCTCGAATATCTCGCGGCCGCTTCGACCGTTGCGGTCGGCTGGGCGGGTTATTTGGTCCAGCTGCTGTCGCAACTCGGGATCACCATTCCCCGTTCGGTGTCGTCAGCGCCGCTCGCGATGACGAGCCTCACCGACATTTCCTTCACCGGCTCTATCCTCAATCTGCCCGCGATGGCTGTGGTCGGCATCGCCACGACCATGCTCGTGATCGGCATCAAGGCGTCCGCGCAGTTCAACGCCGTCATGGTGGTGATCAAGCTCGTCATCGTTGTCCTCGTGATCGGCTTCGGCCTTCCGCTGATCATGGGCGACAATCTCGAACCGTTCATTCCGCCCAACACCGGCACCTGGGGAGAATTCGGCTGGAGCGGCGTGTTCCGCGCCACGGGCGTGATCTTCTTCGCCTATATCGGTTTCGACGCGGTGTCCGTCGCCGCGCAGGAAGCGCGCAATCCGCAGCGCGACATGCCGATCGGCATCCTCGGATCGCTGCTGATCTGCACGCGTGCTCTACATCCTGATGTCGCTCACGATGACGGGCTTGGCGCCCTACACCTCGCTCAACGTCGCCTACCCGGTGTTCGTCGCGATCAACAACGCGGGCCCGCAGCTCGCCTGGCTCGGCTTCCTCGTCAATGTCGGCGCGGTCGTGGGCCTCGCATCGGTCGTGCTCGTGTTGCTGCTCGGCCAGTCGCGCGTGTTCTATGCGATGTCGCGCGACGGTCTGATCCCGCCGCTCTACTGCCGAATCCATCCGACATTCCGCACGCCATGGATCGGCACGATCGTGACCGGAATGTTCGCGGCGCTGCTTGCCGGCCTGGTCCCGCTCAGCATCCTGGGCGAGTTGGTCTCGATCGGAACGCTGCTCGCGTTCGCGATCGTTTGTGCGGGCATCCTGATCTTGCGCGTCGCGCGACCGAACTTATCACCGCCCGTTCCGCACGCCCGCCGTGTGGATCGTGGCGCCCGCTCGGCATGGCGATGTGCATCTTCATGATGGCGTTCCTGCCCCTCGACACGTGGCTTCGACTCTTGGTCTGGACCCTCATCGGGCTCGTCATCTACTTCACCTACGGCAAGAGCCACGCCAAGCCGCCGCAATTCGTGCTGAGCAAGCAGCCCGCCGAGTGACGTGAGCACAACGGACCTTCCGGGACTGACGGAACCGGACGCCGTTGCCGAGGGCGAGCATCGCCTGAGCCGCACGCTTGGCCCGTATCACCTGATCATGATCGGCATCGGCTGCATCATCGGCGCCGGTATTTTCGTGATTGCCGGGACCGCGGCCGCACAGCACGCCGGACCCGCCGTTCTCATCTCCTTCGGCTTCGCAGCGCTCGCCTGTTTGTTCGCCGGCCTCTGCTATGCGGAGTTCGCCGCGATGATCCCGGTGTCGGGCAGCGCCTACACCTATGCCTACGCGACGATGGGCCGGTTCGTCGCCTGGTTCATCGGCTGGAACCTCGTGCTCGAATACGGCGTCTCGGCCTCCACGGTCGCGGTCGGCTGGACCGGGTATTTCGTCAACCTGCTGAGCATTTTCGGGTTCGACTTTCCCTGCGTCGTTGTCCAATGCGCCGCTCGCAGGCGCCGGCCCCGGGGACCTGCGCTGGACAGGCGCGCTGATCAATCTTCCCGCCACCATCCTGACGCTCGCGTTGACCGCGCTTCTCGTCGTCGGCATGCGTGCATCGGCGCAGTTCAACGGCGCGATGGTGCTGATCAAGACCGGCATCATCCTTCTCGTCATCCTGTTCGGGCTGCCGTTCGTGCAACCGGAGAATCTCACGCCCTTCATCCCGCCCAACGAAGGCGAGTTCGGCCGCTTCGGCTGGAGCGGAATCCTGGCGGCGTCGGGCATGGTGTTCTTCGCCTATATCGGCTTCGACGCGGTTTCGGTCGCCGCGCAGGAAGCGAAGAACCCGCAGCGCGACATGCCGATCGGCATCATCGGCTCGCTGGCGATCTCGTCCGGTTTGTACGTGCTGATGGCGCTCGTCATGGTCGGCATCACCGACTATCGCATGCTCAACGTGCCCAACCCGGTGTCGTTTGCGGTGAACCAGGTGCCGGAGCTCATCTGGCTTGCGCTGCCGATCAATCTCGGCGCGCTGGTCGGACTGGCCTCCGTGGTCTTCGTGTCGCTCTACGGCCAGTCGCGGATCTTCTACTGCATGGCGCGCGACGGATTCCTCTGGCCGCTGTTCGGCGCCGTGCATCCCACGTACAGGACGCCGCATCGCGGGACCGTTGTGACCGGTGTCCTTGCCTCCGTTCTTGCCGCGCTCTTTCCGCTCGACATCCTGGCCGATCTCGTCTCGATCGGAACGCTGCTCGCGTTCGTGGTCGTCTGCATCGGCGTCATGATGCTGCGCGTGAGCGCCCCCAACGCCAGGCGGCCATTCCGCACCCCCTTCGTGTGGTTAACCGCGCCGTTGGGCGTCATCACCTGCACGGCCCTGATGCTGAGCCTGTCATCGGCGACCTGGATTCGCCTCGCGGTCTGGACAGCGCTCGGGCTTGCGATCTATTTCGCTTACGGCTACCGGCACGCGGCGCCGTCCAAGTGGAAAGTAAGCTAGTCTTCTCCGCATGAGCTACCGCTCGCTTCGCGAGTTCATCAAACGCCTCGAATCCGAAGGCGAGCTTGTGCGCGTGCGCGAGCCGGTCTCGACCGTGCTCGAGATGACCGAGATCCAGACGCGGCTCTTGGCCGAGAACGGCCCCGCTGTGATCTTCGAGCAGCCGGTCAAAGCCGACGGCACGCGCTCGGACATTCCGGTTCTGGTGAATCTCTTCGGCACGGTGAAGCGCGTGGCGATGGGCGTCACGATGGGCGGCGTCGAGCGTCGCGACGCGAAAGCCCTGCGCGAGGTGGGCGAGCTGCTCGCCTCGCTCCGCCAGCCCGAGCCGCCGCGCAGCATCTCCGAAGCGTTCGAGCTGATACCGCTTGCGAAAAGCGTGCTGTCGATGAAGCCCAAGACGGTGAGCGCGAGAAGCGCGGCCTGTCAGCAGGTGGTTCTTCAGGGCGCCGACATCGATCTCAATCGACTGCCGGTGCAGACGTGCTGGCCGGGCGAGCCGGCGCCGCTCATCACCTGGCCGCTGGTCGTGACCAAGGGGCCATCGGATGCGCGCGAGGACAATTTCAATCTCGGCATCTACCGCATGCAATTGCTCTCGCGGAACCAGACGATCATGCGCTGGCTGCGTCATCGCGGCGGCGCGCAGCAGCATCGCCGCTGGTCGGAGACGAAAGCGAATGCGCCCTTCCCTGCCGCGGTCGTGATCGGCGCCGATCCGGGAACGGTTCTCGCCGCGGTCACGCCCGTGCCCGACACGTTCTCGGAGTATCAGTTCGCCGGCCTGTTGCGCGGCGCGCGCGTCGAGCTTGCCGACTGCGTGACGCAGCCGCTGAAGGTTCCGGCCGAAGCGGAGATCGTCATCGAAGGCGAGGTCTCGCTCAGCGACTATCGCGACGAGGGGCCGTATGGCGACCACACGGGCTACTACAACGCGGTCGAGAAATTCCCGGTCTTCACCGCGACCGCGATCACGATGCGGAAGGACCCGATCTATCTCTCGACCTTCACCGGCCGGCCGCCCGATGAGCCGTCACGCCTGGGCGAAGCGCTGAACGAGGTGTTCATCCCGCTCTTCCAGCAGCAGTTCCCGGAGATCGTCGATTTCTGGCTGCCGCCCGAAGGCTGCTCCTACCGCATCGCGGTCGTCAGTATACGGAAGGCCTATCCCGGCCACGCCAAGCGCGTGATGATGGCGGTGTGGTCGTATCTGCGCCAGTTCATGTACACGAAGTGGGTGATCGTCGTGGACGACGACATCGACGCGCGCGACTGGAAGGACGTGATGTGGGCGCTCTCGACGCGCATGGATCCCGCGCGCGACATCACGGTGATCGAAGGCACGCCGATCGATTATCTCGATTTCGCCTCGCCGGTGTCCGGGCTCGGCTCGAAGATCGGGCTCGACGCGACCAACAAATGGCCGCCCGAAGTCAGCCGCGAATGGGGCCGCGAAATCCGCATGAGCGACGAAATCATCAAGACCGTCACGGAGAAGTGGCCCAGGCTCGGGCTTCCCGGCTCCGGCACAGCCATTTGGAAGTAAAGGCAAAATCGCCAAGGACGCGAATATTGACGCTGCCTTGGCCTATCTCCCCGCGTGATTGCAACGTCATAATTTTTCGACTTATTGTTGCGCATCGATTTCTCGCTCGGGGGGCCCCATGCGTGCGATGCGTCGATCACTCGTGCTTGCCACGTTGCTGCTCTCGGCGGTGAACGCTGCACCGGCTGTTGCCGGCGCGCAGTGCGGTCCGCTGAACGGTCTTGACCTCGCTGCGACATCAAGCCCGATCGTGCAGGACGGCCGATGATCACCGCGATGATCGGCGACAAGCCTGTTGGGCTGCTCGTCGATACGGGCGGGGCGCTGAGTTCGCTTACGAAGCGAACAGTGCAGGAGTTAAATCTTCAGACCGGCGCAGTCACGCATTCCAACTGACGACAATGCTCAAGGTCGAAAGCGGAAAACGAGGCGAAGCGCGTCTGCCGTCCATCACGTTGGGACGCATCCGACAGGAAGGTGTCATACTTCATGGTCCTGCCGGGCGAAGACGGGCCAAACGGACCGGACATCGAAGATTTCGGCGGTATTCTGGGCGCCGACATGCTGCGGAACGTCGATCTCGATTTGGACTTCGCCGCCGGTAAGCTCAATTTGGTCTCGCAAGACCACTGCAGCGGCAATGTCGTGTACTGGCAAGCGCCTGCGGTTGCCGTCGTTCCCATGACGCTCGATCGATGGGGTCACGTCTTACGTTTCGGATGGAGCTCGATGGCAGAAGAGTAAATGCCGATCCTCGACACCGGCGCGAGCACCACGGTCCTTAATCTGGATGTAGCGCGGCGCACATTTCGCGTCGATGTGAACGCGCCAGACGTTGAAAAAGTCGGCGAAGTCGACGGGGGCTACACCGCGAACATTTACCGCCGCCGGTTTAAGTCTATCGCTTTCGAAGGCGTGACGATCAACGATCCGATGATCATGATACTGCCCGACATGATGGGTGGCGTGAATCCGGGCGACGCCACGCACCGGCTCCCTCATTCGCGAGGACGAAACGGATTGCCGGATGTGATCCTCGGCATGAATACGCTGAGCCAGATGCACGTCTACATCGCCTACAAGGAACGCAAGCTCTACATCACCGCCGCCAGTCCCCAGGCCGCACCGGCACCTGCGGACGCAGCAAAATAGCCAGGGACATTGCGATCGTCCTTGAGTCGGTAGAACACGCATGAGCTCGAGAGGAATGCGAAACGGCTTCTTTACCACGGTCGCGATGTGCCTCGCGGTACTGACGTCTGGGCGCGCGGCCGACCTTCCCAATTCGACATTCGCCGATCCGCTTGGGTCCACCGCGGCAAAGAATGAAGACGGCATCGCGCGCGCGCTGAACGAAGAACAGACATTGGAATCTGCGGGCGCCTGCTCGCGTCAGGGGATCTGTCAGCGACCGACAAGGCGGAGCTGCGCAATCTCCGGGGGTCGCTTCTTCTGGATGGACGAAATCTCGCTGAAGCCATCCGGGAGTTCGACGCTGCGATAACACTTGCGCCCACCAACGACGAGGCCTTCGGCAAACGCGGCTATGCTCATCTGTTGAACGGCGACAGGACTCGGTCCGAGACGGACGCTGCGCGGGCGCTCGAGCTCAATCCAAATTCCGTCTGGGGACCTCGGCGCGCGCGTGCGCTATGGCATGATGGCGACACGAGAGGCGCTCACCGACAAGTGGCCAGGCTTGCGCTTCGCGGCTCCGAACCAGCCATTCGGAAGTACGAAGGAACGATCGCCGACGCATGAATATTGGCGCGGCCTTGGCCTCCCGACCCCGCATGATTTCAACGTCATAATATTTCGACTTAGCGCTCAGCATCGATATTGGCGCGGCCGCGCCCCATAGGGATGACAATGCGATCGATACAAAGCTCGCGCCTGCCACTTGCTGCTATCGACGCTTACGGACTCCGCGCCAGGACGAATTGGCTGGCCGGCAAGCGGCAGGCCGCACTTGCCGACTATGAGACCGTCATTCGTCTCGAATCGACAGCCACGCCAGCTTATTTCGAGCGCTGTGGACTCCGGCGAGACATGGGCGCGTATGCGGAGGCAATCGCGGACTGCGATACAGTCGTGCGTCTGGATCCAGATTTCGCTGGCGTGTATTCCACCCGCGGGCTCATCTATGCGTTGATGGGCATGTTCGATCGATCGGTTGCCGATCTCGACCGTGAAATCGCCAACCGTCCTCAGATACCAGCGCTCTACGTCCTTCGAGCGTTTGTGTTCAGGGTTGGTGGGGACCTTCAGCGTGCGCTCGCGGATGATACCCGGGCGATACGTCTCAAGGGGGATTACGCCATCGCCTACGTAGAACGAGGAAACACCTACGCCGCTCTGAATCAGCACGAAAAGGCCATCGAGGATTTCACCGCGGCCATTCGCTATGAACCGAAATACGCGGGCGCCTATTTCAACCGCGGTAACGCCTATCTCTCGACGGCGCAATTCGACAAGGCGATTGCCGACTACAACAAAACCGTCGAACTCGATTCCGACTATCGGGCCGCACTCATCAACCGCGGTATTGCTTACCAGGGCAAGCGCGATTTCGGGCGATCGCTCGCGAGCCTCGACATCGCGGTCCAGAAGAATCCCGATGATGTGCTGGCTCACGACAACCGGGCGATCGCCCGATTTAGGCAAGGCGATCTTCCCGGCGCATTCGAAGACTTCAGCGCGTCCATTCGCGTCGCGCCGAATTCGGCAAACGCCTATGTCGGCAGGGCGAATGTCCATAGGGTAAGAAAGGACTTTGACCGGGCGATCGCCGACTACTCCGACGCGGTGCGCCTGCTGCCGAACAATCCGGTGCTGTACTACCAGCGGTCGGCCATGCACCGCGAGAAGCGTCAGTACGATCTTGCGATCGGCGATCTTGATAGGGCGATCGAGCTGAAGTCGGCCGGAGCCGCACATCTACTGGCTGCGCGGGCTGCTCCATGGAGAGAAATTCGATCATCGAAAGGCGGTGGATGATTTCACCGCCAACATCCAGCTAGATCCGAAATCCGCCGGCCTCTTCGTTGCCCGGGGCAGCTCCTTCATCAACTTGGGTCGTTTTGATGAGGCCATCAAGGATTACACGACGGCCATCGGCTTGGATTCGAAATACATCCAGGCCTATACCAATCGGGGAATAGCGCAGTGGCGGAGCGGTAAACCTGACGCCGCGGTGAATGATCTCAACGTGGCCATTCGACTCGACCCGAACTTTGCGACGTCTTATCGCGCTAGAGCGTGGGCCTATCTCGATCTGGGCAAGTTCGATCAGGCGCTTGCAGACGCCGAAAAGGCAATCTCGCTCGAGCCGAGGTCCGGCTTCCATTATTTGGTGCGGGCCGAGGTTCGCTACAGTCGGAAGGAATTCGAGCAAGCGTTACGAGACTTCGAGTCCGCCTCGCGTTTCGGGGCCCGGCTGGCAGAGGCCCCCCTTGGTCGGGGAGACGTCTATTTCCACTTCGGCCAGTACGAAAAGGCTCTAGCCGAGTTGGATGAAGCTATCAGAGTTTCACCTCGCAACGCGCGCGTGCTTTATAGCCGAGGCGCAACGAAAATTAGGCTGGGCCGGGAAGCTGATGGTGCGGCCGACATGGAGGCTGCGACGGCAATCGCCCCGGACATCGCTGCAGTCGTGGCGAAGCGGGGAATATCACCTTAGGACTTCCGGCCGAGGCAACCCCGGAGGCGACGAGAGCTTATATATTCCGGCATGGTGCGCTATGACGGCGGACCCGCGTAACATCTGAGGCCCCCGTGAGCAAGTTCCCCGATCCCTCCGCCGCCGACCGGCTCGACCGCCTGGTCAAACGCGCGCTCGCCGAGGGCGCCGACGCCGCCGATGCGGTGGAGTTCAAGAACATCTCCGTGGGCGTTTCCTACCGCTTGGGCAAGCTCGAGGATGTCGGCCGCTCCGAGTTCCTCCGACCTCGGACTTCGCGTCTTTGTCGGCCGTCAGGTGGCGTTCGTGTCGTCGACCGATTTTTCCGACACCGCGCTGGGCGAGCTGCCGGCACGCGCGATCGCCATGGCCAGGCTCGCGCCGGAGGACAAGTTCGCGGGGCTCGCACCCCGCGACCGGCTGGCGACGCGGTTCCCCGAGCTCGAGATCGACGATCCTGCAGGAGCCGTCGACCGTGCTTCTCGTCGAGCGCGCGCACGCGGCCGAGCAGGCCGCGCTCGAGGTTCCCGGCATCACCAATTCCGAAGGCGGCAGCGCCGATTATGGCCGCACCATGGTGACGCTCGCGACGTCCGAAGGCTTCCTCGGCGGCTATGCCGCGACGAGCCGCAGCATTTCGGTCGCGGTCATCGCCGGCGAAGGCACGTTGATGGAGCGCGACTACGACTATGCGCACACGCGCATCGCCGACGACCTGGAGGCGGCCGTCGTCATCGGCAAGCGCGCGGCCGAACGCGCGGTGAAGCGGCTCAATCCGCGCAAGGTGCGCACGCAGTCGGTGCCGGTGTTCTACGATCCGCGCGTTGCAGGCTCGCTGATTGGCCACTTCTCCGGCGCGATATCGGGCTCGGCGATCGCGCGCGGCGTGAGCTTCCTCAAGGACAAGAAGGGCGAGCTGGTGTTCGGCGAGAACATCTCGATCATCGACGATCCGCACCGCAAGCGCGGACTGAGATCGAAGCCCTTCGACGGCGAGGGCGTCGCCAATCGCCATACCGTGCTCATCGACAAAGGGCGGCTGACCACGTGGCTGCTCGACAGCGCGTCCGCGCGGCAGCTTGGTCTCGCGACCACGGGACACGCGGCGCGCGGCACGGGCGGACCGCCCTCGCCCTCTCCGACGAATCTCTACATGGCGCCCGGATCGCTCACGCCCGAGGAGCTGATGGCGGACGTCCGCGAGGGCTTCTACGTCACCGAGTTGATCGGCATGGGCGTGAACGGCGTCACCGGCGATTATTCGCGCGGTGCGGCGGGCTTCTGGATCGAGAACGGCGCGATCACCTATCCGGTGAGCGAAGTCACCATCGCGGGCAATCTCAAGGACATGTACAAGCACCTGACGCCCGCGAGCAATCTCGTCTTCCGCTACGGCACCGATGCGCCCACGCTGCGCGTCGATGGAATGACGGTGGCGGGTGCCTGACGACGCGGTAGATCGAGACCTGCTCGTCGCGAGCGTGCGAGAGGCCGGCGCGATCGCCCGCAAATATTTCGGCGGCGAGTACAAGAGCTGGCACAAGTCGCGCGGCAATCCGGTCACCGAAGCCGACATCGAGATCGATGCGTTCCTGAAGGAGACGCTGCTGGCCGCGCGTCCGCAGTACGGCTGGCTCTCCGAAGAAACGGCCGACAATCCCGCGCGGCTCACATCTCAGCGCATCTTCGTGGTCGATCCGATCGACGGCACGTACGGTTTCTTGAGAGGACGCCCGCATTTCACCATCGTCGCCGCTGTCGTGGCGGAGAGCCGGCCGGTTGCGGCGGCGATCTTCAATCCGATCACCGACGAGATGTTCGCGGCTGCAATCGGACAAGGCGCGCACATGAATGGCGCGGCGCTCAAGGTGAGCGCCAAGGCCGACTTCCTGCACAGCCGGCTGCTGACGGGCCGCGACTTCATCGACGATCCGCATTGGCCCACGCCGTGGCCGCCGCTGACGGTGGAATCGCGCGCCTCCATCGCCTATCGCATGGGGCTCGTGGCGAAGGGCGAGTACGACGCGATGATCTCGCTCTCCGACAAATCCGACTGGGACCTCGCGGCGGGCGATCTCATCGTGCGCGAGGCGGGAGGCTGCGTCACGTCGCAGACGGGTGAGACGCTGCGCTACAATCAGACGCGTCCGGTGCAGCAGGGCGTCATCTGCGCGGGGCCGGCTTTGCATCAACGACTGCTCGAACGATTGCGTGAGTATCCCGCGCAGGAATCCTGAACGCAGGAGCCTGTGCTACAACGCGTTCGGAGGAAATCAGGTGGGCGACGAACGCATCTTCACGAAATGCGCGTGGCGGCTCATTCCGCTGATGCTCGCGCTGTATTTCGTCAACTATCTGGATCGCGTGAACGTCGCGTTCGCGTCGCTCACGATGGTGCGCGATCTGAATTTCTCGCCATCCGAATACGGCTTCGGTGCGGGAATTCTGTTCGTCGGCTATTTCGCGTTCCACGTGCCGGCCAATCTCATCCTGGAGCGGATGGGCGCGCGGCGCTGGATGTTCTTGATCCTTCTCGTATGGGGCGCGCTGTCGGCGGCGACGGCGCTTGTGCAGGGCCCGATCAGCTTCTTCATCCTGCGTTTCATTCTTGGCGCGGCCGAAGCGGGGCTCTTTCCCGGCTTGATCTTCTACCTGACGCTGTGGTTCCCGCCCGAGTATCGCGCACGCTATGCCGCGAACTTCCTGATCGGCCTGCCGCTCGCCTTTGTCATCGGCTCGCCGATTTCGGGGTTGCTGCTCGAATTGGACGGACTTGGCGGACTCCACGGCTGGCAGTGGATGTTCATTCTCGAAGGACTGCCTGCGTGCGTGCTGGCGTTCGTCGTTTTGAAGTGGCTTCCCGACGGCCCGGCCCAGGCGTCATGGCTTTCGCCGGTGGAGAAACAATTCATCGCGACGCGCCTCGCCGCGAAGGACCCGACCGAGCACGCTAACCTGTGGCGGGCGCTCAGCGACAAACGCGTGATCGCGCTTGGTCTCATCTTTTTCGCCGATCAGTCGGCCGCATCGGGCAGCCGCTTCTGGATGCCGCAGATCGTACAGGGAATGGGCTTCAGCAATCTCGTGACCAGCTTGATCGTCGCGGCGCCGTTCGTCGTCGCGATGGCCGTGATGTTTGCCTGGGGCAAATCGAGCGACGTGAAGGGCGAACGCGTCTGGCATGTGGCGATACCTCTGTTGCTCACCGGCGCGGGTTTTGTGATCGCAAGCGTTACGACCTCCAACATCGTGGCGCTGCTTGCGCTGAGTGTGTCCATGATCGGACCCTTGATGTTCTTGGGACCGTTCTGGGGGATGAACTCGTCGTTCCTCGGCGGAAAAGCGGCGGCGGGCGCGATCGCGCTGGTGAGCTCTCTCGGCAGTCTCGGCGGCTTCGTCGGGCCCAATGTCGTCGGCGTCTTCAGGGAAGCGACCGGCAGCTACATCCCCGGCATCATGGTTCTCGCGCTTGCGCTTGGGGTTTCGGCCGCTGCGGTGTTCGTGCTCGGCCGCGCCATCAAGTTGCGCGGTGCGGAACTCGCCCGCCAGAGCGCCTAAAGGGAACCCGGACGGGTCCCTCCCCGGCCCTGCCCGGCCATGGTAAGAGCGTGCATGGACACAAGAGTCGCCCCCGCGTCGGCCGCCAAGCCGGGTGAATTGGCGCTGATGCTGCGAATGATCCGCGAGTATCTGGGGCCGCGCAAGCTCACACTGTTTCTTGCGGTCGTCTGCATGGCGGGCGGCGCGGCGACGACGGCGGCGCTTGCCTGGCTGCTCGATCCCGCGATCAAGCTGATCTTCCTCGACAAGCGCGAGGACATGCTGCTGCTGATCCCGGCGGCGATCGTCGTCGTGGTGCTGCTGCGCGCGGGGTTCAACTACGGCGACACGGTGTTTTCGAGCGTCGTGGGCCAAAGCATCGTCGCCGATGTACAGCGCGACATGGTGAGAAGCATGGCGGCCCTCGACCTCGAGCGGCTCAATCGTGTGCATTCCGGCCAGCTCATTTCCAATCTGCTCTACGACGTCAACCTGTTGCGCGAAGCCGTCGTGAGGGGCGTTGCCGGCATCGCCAAGGAAGGCCTGTCGCTCCTGCTCCTGGGCTCGGTCATGATCTATCAGGACTGGCGTCTCTCGCTGATCGCGGTGCTTGCGCTTCCGATCATCGCGTGGGTGACGCGCGCGCTCGGTCGCACGACGCAGAAGGCCTCCGTCAAGGGCATGGTCGAGACCGGCGAGCTGGCGACGGCGCTTTCCGAAATGCTCGACGGGCGCAGGATCGTGAAGGCCTACGGGTTGGAGAACCAGGCGCTCGCGCGGGCCGATGATCGTATCGAGAAGCGCATGCATCATTTTGTCAGGGCGACGAAAGCGCGAGCCGCATCTGCGCCCGCGTCCGACTTCTTCGGCGGGCTCGCGATGGCGTTGGCCATTCTCTACGCCGGGTACGAAGGCATGGCGGGGCGGCTCGAGCTCAACCAGTTCGCGTCCTTTGTCGGTGCGATGCTGCTGGCGCAGACGCCGGTGCGCGCCCTCTCGCAGCTGTGGACCGCGGTGAAGGAAGGTCTCGGCGCGACTCAACGCGTCTACGCGCTGATCGACACCAAGCCGAGCATCGTCGATGCGCCGAACGCGACGAAGCTCAAGATCGGGCGTGCGCCGTTCGGCGGCAGCGTGCGGTTCGAGACTGTCAGCTTCGCTTACCATCCGGGCGCGGACGCGCTGGACAATTTCACCTGCGACGTGCCGGCCGGAAAGAAGATCGCGCTTGTCGGCCCATCGGGCGCAGGCAAGAGCACGGTGTTCAACCTGCTGCTCCGCTTCTATGACGCCACGCGGGGCAGGATCACCGTCGACGGACAGGACATCCGTTCCGTGACGCTGGAGTCGCTGCGCGCAGGGATGGCGCTGGTGACGCAGGAACCGTTCCTGTTCGACGACACGGTCGGCGCCAATATCGGCTGCGGCCGCGATGGCGCGACTGCAGGACGACATCGAGGCCGCCGCAAAGGCCGCGGCCGCGCACGAGTTCATCCGCAACCTTCCCGACGGCTACAACACGCGTGTCGGCGAAGGCGGACTCAGGCTGTCCGGCGGTCAGCGCCAGCGCATTGCGATCGCGCGCGCGATGCTGCGCGATGCGCCGATCCTGCTGCTCGACGAAGCGACATCGTCACTCGACAGCGAAAACGAGCGCCAGGTGCAGGACGCGCTAAGGCGCCTGATGAAGGGCCGCACGACGATCGTCATCGCGCATCGCCTGACCACGGTGCTCGATGCGGACGCCATCTGCGTGCTCGATCGTGGACGCATCGTCGAATCCGGCACGCATGGCGAACTGATGGCGAAGAATGGTCTCTACGCGCGCCTGTACCAGCATGACCTCCAAGACGAAACCGCACCCGCAGCGAACCTTGGCTGAGAAGCGAGGCGTCGCCGCGGGAGGTGCGCTCGCGCTCTATCGCGGCGCGTGGGGCCTCGCGTCTGCGGTGGCGCCGTTGATGCTCCGCGCCCGCGCCGGCCGCGGCAAGGAAGATCCCGCGCGCATCGGCGAGCGGCACGGCCGCGCGTCGCGCGCGCGTCCTTCCGGCACTTTGGTCTGGGTGCATGGCGCGAGTGTCGGCGAGTCGATCGCAGCACTTCCTTTGGTGAACGCGATACTGGAGAAGCAGGATCGCCACGTGCTGGTGACGACCGGGACCGTCACCTCGGCGCGGTTGATGGGCGAGCGTCTGCCGCCGCGCGCATTTCACCAATATGCGCCGCTCGATTCCTCAGCGTCCGTGCGGCGTTTTCTCGGTCATTGGCGGCCCGACCTCGCGCTGTTCATCGAGTTCGGAATTCTGGCCCAATCTCATTTTGGAGACGCAAGCGCGCGGCGTGCCGATGGCGCTGATCAACGCGCGCGTCTCGGAACGCTCGTTCCGAGGCTGGAGCCGCGCGGGCGCGCTGGCGAAGCGCCTGCTGTCGTCGTTCGACGAATGTCTGGCGCAGGACGATGCAACGGGCACGCGCCTCAAAGCGCTGGGCGCGAAATCGGTGACGGTTTCGGGGAGCCTCAAAGCCGATGCGGCGCCGCTCCCCGTCGACGAAGCCGCGCTCGACCAATTCAGGGCTGCGGTGGGCGCGCGGCCGCTGTTCCTTGCGGCCAGCACGCATCCCGGCGAAGAGACGCAGCTTCTCGATGTGGCGCTCAAGCTGCGCTCGACGAATGCGCTGACGGTGATCGTGCCGCGCCATCCGGCGCGCGGGTCAGAGATCGAAGCCGAAGCGACTCGCCAAGGGTCTCACCGCGCGGCGGCGCTCCACGGGCGCGCTTCCGGAGGCCGCGACGGAGGTTTATGTCGCCGACACGCTCGGCGAGCTTGGACTCTTCTATCGCGCGGCGCCGTTCGCGTTTCTCGGCGGGAGCCTGATCCCGCATGGCGGCCAGAACCCGCTCGAACCGGCGCGGCTGGGCACCGCCGTGCTCACCGGCCCGCACACGCACAATTTCGACGAGACGTTCCGCGTCCTGCTCGCCGCACAAGGCGAGGGATTGGTTCGAACGATCGAGGATTTGCATGCAGTGGTCGCGCGCCTCATTGATGATCGGGCGCTGGCGCACCATCTTGGAGAGAGAGCGCAGACGGCAGCGGCCGGAATGGGGGGCGCGCTGAAACACACGGTCGACGTCGCGGAGGCATTGCTCGCGCGCCATGCGTGCGCCTGATTTCTGGAACAGCGATGGACTCGCGGCGAGACTGCTCGCGCCGCTGGGCGCGCTCTATGGCCGATCCGTCCGCGCGCGGCAGCTCAACGCACATCCGTTCCGCTGCAAGGCGCGCGTGCTGTGCGTGGGCAATCTCACCGCCGGCGGTTCGGGCAAGACGCCGATCGCGATCACGCTTGCGCGCATATTGGCCGCGCGTCAGCAGAAGGTTGCGTTCCTGACGCGCGGGTATCGCGGCCGTTTGAGCGGCCCCATCGTTGTCCATCCCACGCGGCACAACGCGCATGACGTCGGTGACGAAGCGCTGCTGCTTGCGGCCGTCGCGCCGACGATCGTCTCGCGCGACCGCGCGCGCGGCGCTGAGCTTGCGGATAAGCTCGGCGCGAGCGTGATCGTGATGGACGACGGCTTCCAGAATTTCCAGCTCGCCAAGGACCTGTCGTTCGTCGTGGTCGACTCGGAGACGGGCTTCGGCAATGGCAGGCTCATTCCCGCAGGTCCGCTTCGCGAACCCGTCGACCAGGGCCTTGCGCGCGCCGATGCCGTCGTGCTGCTGGGCGAGGGCAGCGCTCCCGCTTCCGCCGTTCGGGGCCCGATCCTACGCGCGGAGTTGCATCCGACTGCGCCGGACCGCTTTGCCGGACGTTCGGTGTTTGCGATGGCGGGGATCGGCCGGCCGGAAAAATTCTTTCATACGCTTCAGGCGATGGGCGCGCGCGTCGTCGGAACCCGCGCCTTTCCCGATCATCATCGCTACACTCTCCTGGAGATCGAGGCCGTCAAGCAGATCGCCGCAAACGCCGGAGCGCTCCTGGTGACGACGGAGAAGGACTTCGTCCGCATCGATGCGAATCGCCGGGATGGCATCCTCTGCGTGCCGGTCCACGCGGTCTTCGCGGACGACCCGAATCTGGGCATCCTGCTTGACAAGCTCGCCGAAGCGCGGGCATGAGCGAAGAGATGAATCAGAACGTTCCGCCCCAAGCCGCAACGCCGCGCACCGACGCGATGCCGTTCACCAGGCGGTTGCGATACTATCTGGAGACCGCCGGTTTCTTCACCGTCATCGGCTTCTTCCGCCTGTTCGGCATCGATACCGCGTCGGCCATCGGCGGCTGGATCGGCCGCACGCTGGTCGCGCGGACGCCGTTGTCGCGGCTCGCGGTCGAAGAATCTCAAGGCCGCGTTCCCGGAGAAGTCGCCCGCCGAGATCACCGCGATCGTGCACGCGATGTGGGACAATCTCGGGCGCGTGATGGCCGAGTACGCCCATCTCGACAAGCTGCACATGGACGGGCCCGATCCGCGCATCGAAATCTTGGGCCTCGATACGCTCGATGCCGCCATCGCGCGGGGCAAGGGCATACTTCTCGTCTCGGGCCACTTCGCGAATTGGGAGGTCATGCCGTTCGGCGCGCGCGATTACGGCATCACCGGCGGCGTCGTCGTCAGACCGGCCAACAATCCCTACGTCAATCGCTGGCTCGAACGCGCGCGCATCCGCAACGGCATGGCGGAGCAGATCCCCAAAGGCGCGTCCGGCACGCGGCGCATCTTCTCGCTCTTGCGCAAAGGGGAAGCCGCACTGCTGCTCGTCGATCAGCGCGCGAGCGAAGGGATCACGATCCCCTTCTTCGGCCGCGACGCGTTCACCACGCCTGCGCCCGCGGCGCTCGCGCTGAAGCTTGGCGCGGTCGTCGTGCCGGCATCCAACGAACGCGTGAACGGCTCGCGTTTCCGCATGACGGTGCATCCGCCGATCGAGCCGCCCAACACGGGCGATCCCGACCGCGATCTCGTCGAGTTCACCGCGGCGATGACGCAGTTCATCGAAGCGCGCGTGCGCGAGCGTCCGCACGAGTGGCTGTGGATACACAAGCGCTGGGTTCGAAAGGACGCGCCGCTAAGGAAGCGCGCTCAGGCTCTGTCGCCTTTGCGCGGCGGCGACAACAACGCGACATCCAAACGCGTCTGAAACCAGTTCAGCCGCCAGCAGAGATGCGGGCCCGTCACGCGGCCGGTCTTGCCGACAAGTCCGATCTGCTGACCCTGATCGACGCGGTCGCCGACCTTCACGTCCATCCGGCTCATGTGCAGATACGACGTCGATACGCCGTGGCCGTGATCGAGCAGCATCGTGTTGCCGGAGAGATAGAGCTCTTGGGCGAGCGTTACGATCCCGCCCACCGGGGCCACGATCGGCGTGCCTTCGGGCGCTGCGATGTCGACGCCGTAATGCGGCTCGCGCGGCTGTCCGTTCAGGATGCGCTGGCTGCCATAGATGCTCGAAATCGGTCCGTCGGTGGGCCAGATGAACTTGTCCGCGAACCACATCTCGTCGCTGTCGCGGGCGCGCGCTTCGCCGACCGCGTAAGCATCGCGCTTGATGCGCTCGAGGATATCGGGCGGCGGCGAGACATATTGCTCGGGCAGGCCGTCGATACGCTGGATGACGAAATTGCGCGTCTGCGGCGTGACTGAGCGCGTGACTTCGCGGCCATCGCCGAAGAGCACCCGCACCTCGGCGGGCTTCGCCGCGTCGCGTCCGAAGCCGAAGCAGAACCGTCCGTTCTGGACGCGCACCGGCTTGCCGTCGACGGAGACCTGAGCGTCCGGTCCGACCTCGCCGATCACGAGCGCGCCCTGGACCGCATCGCCCGCAACCGCAACACCGGGACTTTGCGCACGCGCGATGACGGGCACCGTCGCAAGAGCCGCCCCCGCCAGCACGAACTCGCGGCGCCCCCACACGCTCATTTCGGCGTCAGACCCTTTTCCTGCATGCGTCTGAGCGCAGCGCCGGGACCGGCATAGGCTTCCTGCAAGTCCACGCTCCAATAGCGCAACGCTTCGAGCGGAATCTTCACACCCGTGACCGCGCAGCGTGACGTACGAGCCGGGACTTACGACCCGGTATTCGCCGTCGAGATATTCGAGGATGGCGGGCCGCCCGCCGATGTCGCGTTCGAACTGGTTCATGACTCAATAGTAGCGCGCCGGATCGTTAAAAACCAATCTCCAGCGCGTTATCCTGGCGCTCAAAAAAGGTCGCCCTGGCCCGGTTTTGCGGTGCGGATCGGCTTGTCCTTGGTCGCGACCGCGCGCGTCTCGCCGTCGTCGAAGATCAGGGCCAGCTTTTCGCCGGGCACGACCTCGGTCGACCGGCGCCTCAGCTCGCCCAGAGGGCTGCGGATCAGCGCGAACCCACGGCCCAGGATCGCGCGATAGCTCAGGGATTCAAGAACGCGCATGCACCCGTCGAGCGAGTTTCTCGCCCGCTGGACGCGGTGCCGATAGCCGCGGAACAAGCGGGTATCGAGCTTGCCCAGATTGTCGCGGCAGGTCGCGATCTCGGAGGCGACGATCCGCGGGCGCAACAGTGCCGCCGCCTGCATGAAGGCCGCGCGATGGCGCTGGAGGTTCTGGAACAGCGCACCGCGCAGCCGGGAACCGGCGGTGTCGAAGCGCTGGCGCGGCAGTGCGAAGAGCGCATCCGCCCGGGGCAGCGCGCGGGCGAGCCCCTGCAGATGCCGGCGTCGCGAATCCAGCAGGCGCGAGGACGGCGCGCAAGCCGCGCCGCTGGAGCGACAGCAATGTCTCGGCAAGCTCGCGCAGCACGGGAACCGCCATTTCGGCGGCCGCCGTCGGTGTCGGCGCGCGCTTGTCGGCGGCAAGATCGATCAGCGTCGTGTCCGTCTCGTGCCCGACACCCGAGATCAGCGGGATGGCCGACTCGGCTGCGGCGCGGACCACCTCTTCCTCGCTGAAGGCGAGCAGGTCTTCGAACGAGCCGCCGCCGCGCGCCACGATGATCACATCGGGCCGCTCGCTCTTCGGGAGCCTGTTGAAGCCGCGGATCGCCGCGGCGATCTCGGCCGGCGCGCGATCGCCCTGGACGGCGACGGGCCACACCATCACCGGACGCGGGCAGCGATCCCTCAGGCGGTGCATGATGTCGCGAATCACCGCACCCGTCGGCGAGGTGACGATACCGATGCTGCGCGGCAGGAACGGGATCCGCTTCTTGCGGGCCGCATCGAACAGACCTTCGGCCGCGAGCTTCTTCTTGCGCGCCTCCAGCATCGCCATCAGCGCGCCGAGGCCCGCGAGCTCCATGCGGTCGACGATCAGCTGGTAGCGCGAGGACGCCGGATAGGTGGACACCCGTCCCGTGCACACGACTTCGAGCCCCGGTTCCGGCTTGATTTTCAGGCGCTGCGCGGTGGTGCGCCACATCACCGCATTCAGAACCGCCTTGTCGTCCTTGAGGTCGAAATAGACATGGCCCGACGAGTTGAACTTGAGCCCGCTGATCTCGCCGCGCACGCGCACATAGGGGAACGCGTCCTCGACCGCGCGCTTCAGGCTGCTCGCCAGCTCGCTGACGCTGTATTCGGGAAGATTGCTCTGTGAGCCTTGTGCGGCCGGGGTTTCATCCGCCATGCCGCAATGATACAGCACAGCTTCGGTGGCTCCAGCAAGAAAGCCAGGCGTGAACATTCTTCTCATCGGTTCGGGCGGCCGCGAGCACGCGCTGGCCTGGTCGATTTCCGCAAGCCCGCTGCTGACGAAGCTCTATTGCGCGCCGGGCAATGCCGGCATCGCAGAGATTGCCGAATGCGTACCGATCGATGCGATGGCGATCGACCGCCTCATCGAGTTCGCCAAGGATAAGGGAATCGAGTTCGCGATCATCGGTCCCGAAGCGCCGCTGACGGCGGGCCTTGCGGACCGATTCGAAGAGGCCGGCATCAAGTCGTTCGGGCCATCGGCGGCCGGTGCGCAGCTCGAAGCGTCCAAGGGCTTCGTCAAGGATCTGTGCCGTGAGCATGGCATTCCGACCGCGGCGTACGAGCGGTTTCGCGATGCCGCTTCCGCCAAGCGCTATGCGGCGTCGCTGCCCCATCCGATCGTGGTGAAGGCCGACGGTCTCGCGCAAGGCAAAGGCGTGATCATCGCCGAGACGCAAGCCGAGTCGGCGCAGGCCATCGACTCGATGTTCGGCGGCGCGTTCGGCGACGCCGGCAAAGAGGTGGTCGTCGAAGAATTCCTGCGCGGCGAAGAAGCGAGCTTCTTCGTGCTCACCGACGGCGAGCACATCTTGCCCTTGACGAGCGCGCAGGATCACAAGCGCGTCTTCGACGGCGATCAGGGCCCGAACACCGGCGGCATGGGCGCGTATTCGCCCGCGCCCGTGCTGACGCCCGCGCTCGAACGCGAGGTGATGACGCGCATCATCCGTCCCACGGTCGATGCGATGCGCGCGCGCGGCACGCCGTATCAGGGCGTGCTCTACGCGGGGCTGATGATCACGAGCGAAGGGCCGAAGCTGATCGAATACAATTGCCGCTTCGGCGATCCGGAATGCCAGGTGCTCGTGCTGCGCATGAAGTCCGACCTGCTGACGGGACTGATGGCCGCGCGCGACGCCGTGCTCGGCACATTCGACGTGCGCTGGTTCGACGACGTGGCGCTCACCGTCGTCATGGCGTCGAACGGCTATCCCGGCGCGTATCAGAAAGGGACCGAGATCAAAGGACTCGCCGAGGCCGCGAAGGTGCAAGGCGTCGAGATTTTCCACGCGGGCACGGAAGCGCGCGACGGCCGCATCTTCGCCACCGGCGGACGCGTGCTCAATGTCACCGCCACCGGCAAGACCGTGCGCGAGGCGCAGGCGCGCGCCTACGACGCGATCGCGCGCATCGATTGGCCGGGCGGCTTCTGCCGCAAGGACATCGGCTGGCGGGCGATCGCGCGCGAGGCGGGCAAGCCCGCGTCATGATGCTGTGGCTTGCGCTGCTGCTGTTCGCCGCCGGACTCTATTGCCTCACGATCGACCGGAAGATGGCGCACTATTTCCGCGAGCATCTCGCGACGCCGCTTTTTCAGCTTCGCGCTGAAGATCACCGATTGGGCCAAGGGCGGTCCCTGGATCGCGGCGGCGGCGCTCATCTATCTCGGCGCGCAAGGATGGATGGCGTTCGCCGAGGAAACGCCGATTGCGCGCACCGTCTCCGACTACGCGCTGGCGCTGCTCGCGAGCTTCGTTGTCGGCAGCGTCATCCTGCACGTGATCAAGATATTCCTCGGCCGGCGCCGGCCGCGCGACGAGTTCGAGCACGGCCTGTACGGCTTCCGCTATTTCACGTGGCAGCTTCAGTACGACTCGTTCCCGTCCGGCCACTCGATGACCATCTTCTGCGTGGCCGTCGTGCTGTCGGCGGCGTTCCCGCTGCTCGCGCCGGTATGGCTCCTGCTGGCGTTCGGCCTTTCGCTCACGCGCGCGATGTTGACCGCGCATTTCCTGGCCGATGTCATGGTCGGCGCGGCCATCGGGATCATTGCGACCCGTCAGACGTTTCTCCTGGTGTTCCCGTCGCTCTCGCCCGGCTGGCTCTGACACCGCGTCCCAATGCTGGAACTTCTGACTGACCCGAATGCGTGGATCAGCTTCGCCACTTTGGTGGTGTTGGAGATCGTGCTCGGGATCGACAACATCGTCTTCATCGCCATCGTGTCGCAGCACCTGCCGAAGAAGCAGCAGGCGGCCGCGCGCCGTCTCGGGCTCTCGATCGCGATCGTCCTGCGCGTCCTGCTGCTGTTGACGATCTCCTGGATCATCTCGCTCAGGGAGACCCTGTTCACGGCGTTCGGCATCGATTTCTCCTGGCGCGATCTGATCCTGGGCGCGGGCGGGTTGTTCCTGCTCGCCAAGGGAACCCGCGAGATCCACTCCGAGGTCGAAGGCGAGCATCAGGAACGCGGCGCCGCGGTTGCGACGTTCGGCGGCGTCATCCTTCAGATTGCGATGCTCGACATCGTGTTCTCGCTCGATTCCGTCATCACCGCGGTCGGCGTCGCGGACCATGTCGAGGTGATGATCGCCGCTGTGGTGGTCGCGGTCCTCATCATGATGGTGGCGGCCGAGCCCACATCGCGCTTCGTCAACAAGCATCCGACCGTGAAGATGCTGGCGTTGAGCTTTCTGATGCTGATCGGCATGGCGCTGGTCGCGGACGCGTTCCACTTCCACATCCCGCGCAACTATCTCTATTTCGCGATCGCGTTCTCGGGTCTGGTCGAGGTGCTCAACCGCCTCGCCGACCGCCACCGCAAACGGCGGCGGAAGAAGACCTAGCCTCGGCGGGCGCGGAAGAAGTCCTGCAGCACGCGGCCTGCCGCGTCGGCGTCGCCGGCGCGTGCGACTTGCGGGCGATGATGGCAGGTCGGTTGCGCGAAGAAGCGCGGGCCGTGCTCGATCGCGCCGCCCTTCGGATCGGCCGCGGCATAGACGAGGCGCGCGACACGCGCGAGGCTGATCGCGCCCGCGCACATCGCGCAGGGTTCGAGCGTGACGTAGAGCGTCGTTCCGATCAGCCGCTCGTTGCCGACGATCTTCGCGCCCTCGCGCAGCACGAGCATCTCGGCGTGAGCGGTCGGGTCCTTCAGCTCCAGGATGCGGTTGCCGTTCCTCGCCAGCACCCTGCCCTCGCCCGACACCAGCACCGCGCCGATCGGCACTTCGCCGCGCTCGCCCGCCGCCTTGGCCTCGGCGAGCGCAAGCGCCGCCATCTCGTCGTCTTGCTCTTTCATGCCCCGCACGTTACCCGAAAGGAAAGGAGCGCGCCCACTCGTGCCAAAACCTCACGCCGAGCCGTCCGAGCCCAAGACCGGCGAGCGCATCGCCAAGGTGATCGCGCGCGCGGGCGTCTGCTCGCGGCGCGACGCGGAGAAGCTGATCGAGGCCGGCCGCGTCGCGGTCAACGGCGCGCCCATCACCTCGCCCGCGCTGAACATTTCCGACGATGTCATCGTCACGGTCGACGGCAGGCCGATCCCGAGCCTCTCACCCACGAAGCTGTGGCGCTATCACAAGCCGACGGGGCTCGTCACCTCGCATCGCGATCCGGAGGGGCGGCCGACCGTGTTCGCGAGCCTGCCGCCGCATCTGCCGCGCGTGGTCTCCGTCGGACGGCTCGACATCAATTCCGAAGGCCTGCTGCTGTTGACGAATGACGGCGAGCTGGCGCGGCGTCTGGAGCTGCCCGCGCAAGGCTGGATTCGCCGCTATCGCGTACGGGTTCACGGCGACGTGACGCAAAAGGATCTCGACCGTCTGGCGAATGGCACCACCGTCGAAGGGGTGCGCTATGGACCGGTGACGGCGGAACTGGAACGCACCAAGGGGCACAATTCCTGGGCGACCGTCAGTCTCAAGGAAGGCAAGAACCGCGAAGTGAAGCGGCTGATGGAGCATCTCGGCCTGAAGGTCGCGCGGCTTATCCGCGTCAGCTTCGGTCCGTTCCATCTGGGGCATCTGCCGGAAGGCGCGGTCGACGAGATCGCCGGCAAGGTCTGGCGCGAACAGCTCGGAATGCAGAGGCCGAAGCCGCCGAGGAAGGAAATCCCGTGACCTTCCACATCGGCCTTCTGCTGTTTCCGGACCTGACACAGCTCGACATGACGGGCCCGTACGAAGTGTTCACGAAGTTTCCCGAGGCGAAGGTCCATCTCGTCTGGAAGACACTCGATCCGGTCACGGCGGGCGGTGGGATGCAGATCACGCCGACGATCACGTTTGCCGACTGCCCGCAGCTCGATCTGATCTGTGTGCCCGGCGGATCGGGCGTGAACGCGCTGCTCAGCGATCCCGAGGTGCTCGATTTCGTGAAACGGCAGGCGGAAAGCGCACGCTACGTCACCAGCGTATGCACGGGCGCGCTGGCGCTGGGCGCGGCTGGTCTCCTTCAGGGAAAGCGCGCCACCACACACTGGATGAGCCGCGAGATGCTCACCGCATTCGGGGCAACGCCGGTGGCAGAGCGGGTCGTCATCGACGGCAACGTCATCACGGGCGGCGGCGTGACCGCGGGCATCGACTTCGCGCTGGTGGTCGCAGCCGAGGCATTCGGCGAAGAGGCGGCCAAAGCGGATCCAGCTGAACATCGAATACGACCCGCATCCGCCGTTCGATGCGGGCACGCCCGAGCGCGCGGGCGAAGCCCTTGCGGCGAGGCTTCGCACCGCCTCGGCGAAGCGACAGGCCGAACGCCAGGCCGCAGTCGACAGGGCCGCTGCCAAACTCAAGCACTAAGGACAGGCGGGACTGCCCTGGCCGTTGTCGAGATCGTTCCCCATCGGATCGAGGATCGTGATCGACTGCTCGAATTGCAGCGCATCGTGCGTGCCGACCGGCGCGCTCGCTTCGGCGATGTAGAGCCGATTGTCCCACATGTACATGGAAGCACGGAGCTGATTGCCGTTGGGCTCGCGCATGTTGAGCTGCCGGCCCGGAATTCCCGGATCGTAGCAGTATGAGTAGTTGAACTGCGCTGTTCCCTTTTTCAGGATCTGCTCGGCGGCGTGGTCGACATGCGCCTTGTCGATCGCGGGTCCGTTCGGCAGCCGGACCATCGTCACGACATACCGTTGGCCCGGCGGTTCGAAATAGAACTGGCGTGCCGGAACGGTGGCACCGTCTTTCGTCGTGTACGTAGTATCGCGTGCCATGGGCTGGACTTGGTTCGGGAAGATGACGCCGAACCGGTACTCCAGATTCTTGTACATGATCGACGGCCCCGGCTGCTGCGTCTGCGCAAGTGCGCCGGCCGATGCAAGAACGACGGAGGCGAACGCTATACGGGCGGTGACACGCATGAAGTCCTCCTCTTGGCGGTGTTCTTTTGCGCCAACCCTATCATGGACAGGGCGGGTCCGCAGAGCGGGTTCCGGGAGAGGGGCTACCCCAAAAACAAATGAGGGCTCGCCGAGGCGAACCCTCATTCGGATCAGGGTGATCCAGCAATCGCAGACATCGCCCGAAGGCGGTGCAAGCAACGCGGTCTCATCATGACCGTGGCGCGCTGCGGACCGTTGCGGGTCCGCCGTGTTGGCCCTTGTCGAACGGGTTTGGCCGCCGTTCCCAAGAATCACCGGCCCACCATCTGCCTTTGCCGTGAAGCAACGGCTTTTTGTGGCCCTTGCTACCGACTGCGGACCGATCACCGTTGCCGGTCTCGTGTCCACTCCCGATGCAAGGTTCGCGTCAACTTCAGTTGCCGTCCGTTGACGCACGCGAATCATGAACCATTGGCGCGCAGAGTTGATTCCTATTTCGTCGTTATCCACAAATCTCGCAGCGACTTACGGAAACAGTCGCTCCGTTCGCCACGCCGCGTCGAGCGTCTCGCGGCGATAGCACAGGCGTTCGTGCAGGCGGAATGCACGCGCGCGCCAGAATTCGATCTGCAACGGCTGCACGCGGAAGCCCGACCAATGCGGCGGGCGCGGCACGCTCGAGAGCGCATACTTCGCCGCGAAGCGCGCGACTTCCTTCTCGAGCGCAAAGCGCCCTTCCATCGCGCGCGATTGGCGCGACGCCCAGGCGCCGATCTGGCTGTCCTTCGGCCGGGTGGCGAAATAGGCGTCCGCCTCCTCCGCGCTGACCGCGACCACGGGCCCGCGCACGCGCACCTGGCGCTCGAGCGACTTCCAGTGGAAGCACAAGGCGGCCTGCGGATTACCCTTGAGCTCCTCGCCCTTGGCGCTTTCGAGGTTGGTGTAGAAGACGAAGCCGCGCGCGTCGGCGTCCTTGAGCAGCACCATGCGCACATCGGGCAAGCCGCCTGCATCCACGGTCGCGAGCGACATCGCGTTCGGGATCGTTCAGTTCGCGCTGCTTCGCCTCCGCGAACCACGTGCGGAACAGCTCGATGGGCTCCTCGGTCGGAGCGATGTCCGTGTGCTCAGGTGTGCTCAACGGTACAGCCGATCGATGAAGCCGCTTCTGTCGAGCTCGGTCATGATGCTCGAATCGTAGAAGTCCTCCGGCTTGTATTTGCGCATTTCGGGCGAGTCATAGAGCACGAACGTGTGCCTGATCCCCTCGACCGAAGGATAGGGCTTCTCCGGGAGCTCGATCTCGCCATACATCCGGTCCTGCGCCGCCTTGTCCGTGATGTTGAGCCATTTGACGACCGCGGCATCGAACGCCGCCCGGTCCTTCTTCATCAGCGCGATCGCTTCGAACGCGGCCTTCACGAACCTCACGGCCGTGTCGCGGTTGGATTTCAGCCACTCGCGCTCCGCCATGATGCCGGAGCCGGCGACAGGAAACCGGTACTGCGTCAGATCGATCAGCAGCTTGAGGTTCATCTCGGGCGCCATGGCGACCGACATCGCGCTCCCGAAGAACCCATCGGTGCGGCCTTCCTTGAGCGGGTTGACCCCGTTCGCGTTCCCGACCAGAGACAGGTCACGGTTCGGGTCCCAGCCCATGTGCTTGGCGAACGAGAGGCCGGCAACGTGCGTGACGGTGCCAGGCACCGAATAGCCCAGGCGCTTGCCCTTGAGGTCTTCGGGTCTCGCGATGGCATTCGTGGTGATGATCGTCTCGCGGATGATGTCTTCGCCGGTCGTCAGCACGACGCGGTGGACGGCCCTGCGGATCGTGCGTCACGCGATACATCATCGGCGTGCCGCTGCCGAGCTGGATCGGCGCGCTGGCTATGTCGGCTTTGATGGACTGCGCGGGGACGGTCACGCCGGACCGGCGCGCCGTTTCGGCGGCGGCCGGCGTTATGTACTGCCGGACGTCGAGCCCGTTCCTCGCGTAGATGCCCGTATCGGCCGCGATCAGGTACGGCACCTTGTTGAGCGAGATGTCGCCCATATCCACTTCGACCGGAACGAGGCGATCCGCGGCCAGCGCCGGTTGGACGGACACGCACGCAAGAGCGACCGCAAGAACGGCGCCTACCCAATGGCTCATCGTGTTCACCGGTACACCCGATCCAGGAAGCCGCTTCTGTCGAGCTCGGTCATGATGCTCGCATCGTAGAAATCCTCGGCCTTGAACTTGCGCATTTGCGGCGAGTCGTAGAGCTCGAGCGTCGCCTTGATGCCGTCGACCGTCGGATACGGCTTGAGCGGAATCTCCTCGATCTCCTCGTACATGCGGTTCTGCGTGACCGGGTCCTTGATGTTGAACCACTTGGCCAGCGCGGCGTTGAACGCGGCCCTGTCCTTCTTCATCAGAGCGAACGACTCGATGCTCGCCTTCACGAAGCGGGCGGCGGTGTCGCGGTTCGCCGCGAGCCAGCTCTTCTCGGCCATGATGCTCGAACCGCCGACCGGGAATTTGTACGGGGTCAAATCGATCAGCAATTTGAGGTTCATCTCGGGCGCCATCGCGACCGTCATGGCGCTCGCGAAGAAACCGTCGGTCCGGCCTTCCTTGAGCGGATTGAGCGAATTCGTGTTGCCGACGAGCGTCACGTCCCTGTTCGGGTCCCAGCCCATGTGCTTGGCGAATTGCAGCGCGGCCACATGCGTGACGGCGCCCGGCACCGAGTAACCGAGGCGCTTGCCCTTCAGGTCTTCGACCTTGCCGATGGCTTGCGTGGTGATGATCGTGTCGCGGACAACGCCTTCGGTCGTCAGCAAAGCGATGCGATGGATGCCGTTCGTGTTGGCGGCGCGGTACATCATCGGGCTCACGCCGCCGACCGCGATCGGCGCGTTGCCGATGTCGGCCTTGACGTATTGCTCCGGCACGATGACGCCCGAGTTGCGCGCGACCTGAGCCGCGCCCGGCGTGATGTATTGGCGCACGTCGAGCCCGTTGCGCGCATAGATCCCGGTGTCGGACGCGATCAGGAACGACACCTTGTTCAGCGACACGTCGCCAAGCGCGACGTCGAGCGAGATCAGCCGGTCAGCGGCTGCCGCCGGCTGGAGCGAGAACCAGGACAACGCAAGCGCCGTAACCACACGCGGCCAGAGACTCATCGTTTCCTCCGGGGATGGGTTTGTGCCCCCATCATAGCGGAAGGACGAGCGCTGCGGAAAACGCTTACTGGTACAGCCGGTCCAGGAAACCGCTCTTGTCGAGCTCCTCCATGAAGCTCGCATCGTAGAATTCCTCGGCCTTGTGCTTGCGCATCTCGGCCGAGTCATACATCGCCATCGTGTACCGGATGCCCTCGATCGCCGGGTACGGCTTCCGGGGCATCTCCTCGACCTCGCGATACATGCGCTCCTGGACGAGCGGGTCCGTGATGTTGAACCACTTGATCAAGGCGGCGTTGAACGCCGCGCGGTCGGTCTTCATCAGCGCGATCGCTTCAACGGTCGCCTTGACGAGCCGGGCGGCGGCTTCGCGATTGTCCTTCAGCCAATCGCGCTCGGCCAGAATGCTCGAACCCGCGACGGGGAAGTTGTACGGCGTAAGATCGATCAAGCAGCTTGAGATTCATCTCGGGCGCCATACTGAACGTCAGCGCGCTGCCCATCAGCCCGTCGACGCGGCCTTGTTTCAGCCGATTGAGCGAGTTGCCGTTGATCATCAGCGAAATATCGCGTTGAGGGTCCCAGCCCATCTGTTTGACGAAGGCGAGAGCTCCCAGGTGCGTCACCGTGCCCGGATTCGAAACGCCGAAGCGCTTGCCCTTCAGATCCTCCACACGCGTGATGGCGCCGGTCGTGATGATCGTGTTGCGGATGATGCCCTCTGTGGTCAGAAGCGCGACGCGGTGAACCGCGCCCGCATCCGTGGCCACGCGGTAGACCATTGGCGTTCCGCCGCCGATCCCGATCGGCGGGTTGGCGATATCTCCTCTGACATATTGCCTCGGCACGACGACGCCCGAATTGCTCGCGGTTGCCGCGGCGGCGGGCGTGATGAACTGACGGACCGCGAGACCGTTGCGTGTATAGATTCCCGCATCGGCCGCGATCAGGAACGGAACCTTGTTCAGCGAGACGTCACCCAGCGCCACTTCGACCGGGATCAAGCGGTCCGCGGCCGCCGCCGGCTGAAGTGAAAGCCAGGAGACGGCGACTGCCGCAACCAGCCGTGGCCACACGCTCATTGCTTCCCCCGGAATTTGACGGCGCGATGATAGCGGATGAGCACCGTACCCCGCGAGCATTGGCGGATTGAGGGTTAACGCTTGCCGCAGACTCCTCCTATATAAGACGCTTGAGAGGAGTTCCGCTGAGCAATGGCTCGAGACCCGTACGAAGTCTTAGGCGTGTCCAAGAAAGCGACCGAGGCCGAGATCAAGAAGGCCTTCCGCGCGCTTGCCAAGAAGCATCATCCCGACACGCACGGCAACGATCCGAAGGCGGTGAAGCGCTTCCAGGAGATCAGCAGCGCCTATGAAGTGATCGGCGACAAGGAGAAGCGCGCCCAATACGACCGCGGCGAGATCGACGAGGCCGGCCAGCCGAGAGGGTTCAACCCCGGCGCAGGCCCCGGAGGCTTCGGCCAAGGCTGGGAAGGATTCCGCCGGCAGCAGGGCGGCGGCCGCGGCGCGGAGTTCAATTGGAACAACGAGCAGAGCGGAGGATTCTCGGCCGAGGACATCTTCTCCGATATCTTCGGTGGCATGGGCGGCGGGGGACGGTCGCGCCGCTCCCAGCCCCGCAAAGGCGCCGACGTCCAGTTCCAGACCACCGTCTCGCTCGAGGAAGCCGCGCTCGGCGGGAACCGGCGGGTGGCGATCGACGACAAGCAGCTCGATGTCCGCATTCCGCCAGGCGTCAAGGACGGCCAGCAGATCCGCCTGCGCGGACAGGGCCAGCCGGGCGACCGCGGCGGACCACCGGGTGACGCGCTCATCAGCATCACCATCGCGCCTCATCCCTACCTGGAGCGCGATGGTCGCGATCTCAGGATGGACCTTCCGATCACGCTCAAGGAGGCGATCAACGGCGGCAAGGTCGAGGTCCCGACACTCGATGGAGCGGTCACGCTGACGATCCCGGCCAACTCGAACAGCTTCCGGGTGCTGAGGCTCAAGGGCAAAGGGCTTGCCGGGCAGCGGGTCCGAGGCCGCAGGCGACCTCTACGTGCGCCTGATCGTGACCCTGCCCGAGGCGCCGGATCCCAAGCTTGCGGCTGCGCTCAAGGGCTGGGACACGCCATACGACCCGCGCGCGAAGCTCAAATAGCGCTGGTTCCGCAAGCCTTCGCTGTGGATTGTTTCCCCCGCCTATTCCTTTGGCGCTTCCCGTCCCGCTCCGCTATAGGATGATCGGCTTGGGTGCCGGGGGGCTCCACGTTCAGCCGCGAACCCGTGGCGGCGCTTCGCCGCACGGTGTTTAGGAACCAGCGTATGACAAGTCATTCTGGCGTCATGGCCGGCAAACGCGGCCTCATCATGGGGGTTGCCAACGATCGTTCGATTGCCTGGGGTATCGCGCAGTCGCTGGCCAGCCAGGGCGCCGAGCTCGCCTTCACCTATCAGGGGGAGGCGTTCAAGAAGCGGGTGATACCCCTGGTCGAGCCGCTGCGTCCGGCCGCGCTCGTGGATTGCGACGTCACCCAGCCGGGCTCGCTCGATGCCGCGTTCGCCGAGCTCGGCTCGGTCTGGGACCATCTCGACTTCGTCGTCCACGCCATCGCCTTCTCCGACAAGGAGCAGCTCAAGGGCCGCTACGTCGACACCACCGCCGACAATTTCGCGATGACGATGAACGTGTCCTGCTACTCGTTCACGGCGGTCGCCAACCGCGCCGAGAAGCTGATGCCCAACGGCGGCAGCCTGCTGACGCTGACCTATTACGGCGCGGAAAAAGTCATGCCGCACTATAACGTCATGGGCGTTGCTAAGGCGGCACTTGAAGCGAGCGTGCGCTACCTCGCCGAGGACCTGGGCAAGAAGAACATCCGCGTCAACGCGGTCTCGGCGGGTCCGATCAAGACGCTGGCCGCCTCAGGCATCGGCGATTTCCGCTACATCCTGAGGTGGAACGAGCTGAACTCGCCACTGCGCCGCACCGTGACGACGAACGAGGTCGGCGACACCGCCATGTTCCTCCTCTCCGATCTCGCGCGCGGCATCACCGGCGAGATCCTGCACGTCGATGCCGGCTACCACATCGTCGGCATGAAGGCCGAGGACGCGCCCGACATCGCGGTGGCGAACAGCAAGAGTAATGGTGCTTGAGCCGTCATGTCGTACAACAGCTTCGGGCATCTTTTCCGCGTCACCACGTTCGGCGAGAGCCACGGGCCGTCGATCGGCTGCGTGGTCGACGGCTGCCCGCCGGGCATTCCGCTGACCGAAGCCGACATCCAGCCCTGGCTCGACCGCCGCAAGCCCGGCCAGTCCAAATACGTGACCCAGAGGAAAGAGCCGGACCAGGTGCGCATCCTCTCGGGCGTGTTCCAGGACGAGCGCATGACCGAGCAGCTGACCACGGGGACGCCCATCGCGCTCGTGATCGACAATTTGGACGCGCGGTCGAAGGATTATTCCGACATCCGCGACAAATTCCGCCCCGGCCATGCGGACTACACCTACTGGGCGAAATACGGCATCCGCGACTATCGCGGCGGCGGGCGGCAATCGGCGCGCGAGACCGCGACGCGCGTCGCGGCCGGCGCGATCGCGCGCAAGATCCTCGACCGGATGTACGGCAGCGTGACGATCCGCGCCGCACTGATCCAGATGGGCACGCTCACGATCGACCGGTCGCGCTGGGATTGGGACGAAGTGCTGCGCAATCCGTTCAACTCGCCCGATGCCGGCGTCGTCAATCAGTGGGCGGATTATCTCGAAGGCCTGCGCAAGGCGGGCTCGTCCTGCGGCGCGATCGTCGAAGTGGTCGCCGAAGGAATCCCCGTCGGTCTGGGCGCGCCGATCTACGGCAAGCTCGACGCCGACATCGCGTCCGCGCTGATGGGCATCAACGCGGTCAAAGGTGTCGAGATCGGCGCCGGCATGGGCGCGGCCGCGCTCACGGGCGAAGAGAATTCCGACGAGATGCGCGCGGGCAAAGACGGCAAGCCGGAGTTCCTCAGCAACCACGCGGGCGGAATCCTCGGCGGCATCTCGACCGGACAGCCGATCGTCGCGCGTTTCTCGGTCAAGCCGACATCGTCGATCCTGACCCCGCGCAAGACGATCGACGTCGAGGGCAAGAACACCGAGATCGCCACCAAGGGGCGTCACGATCCGTGCGTCGGCATCCGCGCCGTTCCCATCGGCGAAGCGATGATGGCCTGCGTGCTCGCCGACCACGCGCTGCGCCACCGCGCGCAGATGATCGGCTAGTTCCCCGCGAAGGAATACGCGCTCAGGCTCTGCGTGATGTTGAAGCCGATGCTCACTTGCGGCTCCGACGGCGGCGTCGCCATTTCAACGGCCTCGCGCTGGGCGACGCACTCCTGCACCTTTCCCGCGAGCATCGGGAAGTCGCGCGACTGCGGAATCAATTCCAGGAAACACTGGTCGAAGAACGTGTACACGTTGGCTTCGCCGCAGCCGAACGAGGTGCGGTCGGGACGCGCGGCGGTCAGGATCATCCGGTTCTCGGTCCTGAGCGCGGGAATGAAGACGCCGGAGAAGCACGCCGAGACCACGACGACCGTCATGCGGTCGGCGCAGGCGTCGTTCACCATCTGCGCGATGACGTTGGGCGCCACGAGGTTGTTGCCGATCAGGATGCCCTGCGGCGCGCCGTGCGAGGTGAAATAGAGGAAGCACCCGCCGCTCGATTGCCGCGCGAGCTTGCGGAATTCGGTGTCGATCGTCTCGATGTCGGAGCGCAGCGGAGCGGTTTCCATGTCCTGCTCGGGCTTGACCGAGAACTGCTTGATGTGGCTCGGCACGAAACCGAGGTTCACGAGCGCCTTGGTGATGTCGCGCCGTCCGTTGTCGAAGACCTCGCTGGGCGCGCCCGAATGGGCGCGGAAGTCGCCCGCGACCACGATCGCCGACCAGGATTCGAACCCGTTGGCCGAGGCGCGCGAGGCGCCGAACACGAGGATGAGCGCGGCAAGGAAGGCGGCGGCGTAACGGTTCATATGTCAGTCCCCCTGACCTAGGCGTTCATCCTTCCACAGAACGTCGGGGGCCGGCAAATCGTTCAGCGCGAGAACTGCGCGAACAGCTCGACATGGGGGGACCAGAGGAACTGGTCGATCGGGCGGACCCGCTCGAGGCGATAGCCGCCGTCGGCGAGGATCCGGGCGTCCCGGGCAAAGCTCGCGGCGTTGCAGGACACATAGAGCACCTTCGCCACCTTCGACTGGGCGAGCGCCTTCGCCTGCGCCATGGCGCCGGGCCGCGGCGGATCGAGCACCACCGCATCGAACCGCGCGAGCTCGGTCGCGAGCAGCGGCCGGCGAAACAGGTCGCGCGTCTCGCCGGTGACGCGGGCGCGGCCCTGCCGGGCTGCCGCGAGCAGCGCATCGACCTGGGGCGCGACGCTATCCGCCGCGTGGACCGTGTGGTGCTCGGCGAGCGCAAGCGCGAGCGTGCCGCAACCGGCGAAGAGGTCCGCGACGGCGCGCGCTCCCTTCGCGCCATCCAGCACGAACTGCCTGGAGCATGCGCTCGCCCTCCTTCGTCGGCTGGAGAAACGCACCCGGCGGCAGCGCGACCGTAAATCGGCCCACGCGCAGAGACGGCACGGCGGCAATCGCCACGTCCTCGCCGTTCCACGAGAGCCGCGCCACTTTCAGCGCGGAGGCGATCGCCGAAAGTCCCATCAGAAGATCGGCTTCGCGCTTGCGCTTCAGCGTTAACGCGAGGTCGATCCCGGTGTCGGTCACCGTCGCGAGCAGCTCGGCGGTCTCGTTGGCGCGGAGCACGCTCGCGAGATGGCGGCGCATGAGCGGCATCAACCGCGCCAATTCCGGCACGAGGATCGGACACTCGCGCAAATCGACGAGGTTGCGGCTCCCCGCTTCGTAGAAGCCGACCGCCACCTGATCGCCGCGCCGCTGCGCCTTGAAGCTCGCGCGCCGCCTCGTGCCCGGCGCAACCGCCACGATCTCCTCCACCGGCACGTCCGCAAAGCCGCGCTGCTTGAGCGCGGTGACGACGAGATCGCGCTTCCAGGCGAGATAGGCCTCGCGCGCCACATGCTGGAGCGCGCAGCCGCCGCAGGTGCCGAAATGGACGCAGGGCGGAGCGGCCCGCGCCGGCCCCTTCTCGATCAACTCGACGAGCCGGCCCCGTTCGCCTTGACGTTCTACGCGAACAACGTCGCCTGGAACCGTGCCCGCAATGAACAATCCGTCCGCGGTCACCCCGTCGCCGGCATGGCCGAGCTTGACGATTTTGGCGATTTCGCCGGGCGTCTGCGCTTGTTGGGACATAGGCGGTTTCGGTACTCTCAGGTCCTAGGAACAACCGGAACCGGACATAGGATCATGGGGCGGAGGATGCAACGTGGCGGCCGATCGGGCGAAACGGACATGACGCGGCGGACGGCGCTGACGACCACGGCGGCGGCCGCGGCGACGGCAGCGGCCGTGCCCTCTTCCCGCGTCCGCGCGGCCGAAGAGCGCGGCTGCCTGATCGGCCCGCCGCCGCACCCGAAGGGCCCGCTCGTGTTCATGGACTACGATCAGATCGAGCTCGACGCGGCCTATGACCAATCCGCCTACGCGCCGCTCGGCTACCAGATCACCGCACGGCGTGCGACCAACAGCGAGGAGACGCGCCGCCGTCTCGGCAGTCCGCGCCGCGAGTCCTACGGACCGACCGAGATCGAGAAGCTCGACATCTTCACGACGCGCGCGCCGAATGCGCCGGTGCTCGTCTTCGTCCACGGCGGCGCGTGGCTCTCCGGCGTGTCCAGCGGCTTCCATTTCGCGGCGGAGAATTTCGTCACCGCGGGCGCGCATTACGTCGCGCTCGATTTCATCGCGATCGAGCCCGCGGGCGGCGATCTCGGCAAAGATGGCCGAGCAGGTCCGCCGCGGCATCGCCTGGGTCTACAAGAACGCGCGGTCGTTCGGCGGCGATCCGAACCGCATCTATGTCTGCGGCCAGTCCTCGGGCGCGCATCTGGCGGGCGTGTCGCTGATCACCGAGTGGACGCGCGATTTCGGCGTGCCCATGGACATCATCAAGGGCGCGACGCTCCTGAGCGGCATGTACGACATGAAGCCGGTTCGCCTCTCGCGCCGCAGCTCCTACGTGAAGTTCACCGACGCGATGGAAGACGCGATGAGCACGCAGCGTCACCTCGCGCGCATCAACACGCCCGTGACGCTGATCATCGGCACGAACGAGACGCCCGAATTCCAGCGCCAGAGCAGGGACTTCGCCGCCGCTCTTCGCGCGGCAGGTAAACAGGTCGAGCTCGTCGTCGCGCCCAACCACAATCACTACGAGCTGCAGGAGACGCTGGCCAATCCCTACGGATGGGCCGGCCGCGCCGCTCTCGCGAGGATGGGACTGAAGGCGTCATGACGACTGATCTCAGATACCTCGCGTACACCGCAATCCTTACGGCTGCGCTTTGGATTCCCTACGTGATCTCCCAGGTGATGACGAACGGTTTTCTTACGCCTCCAAACTACGTCGATCCGACGCCCCGGCCCGTTCCGCTATGGGGCAAGCGCGCCGACCGCGCCTATCTCAATGCGGTGGAGGTCTTTGCGCCCTTTGCGGCGTGCTCGTGATCATTGCTCACATCGTCGGCAAGGCCAATGCGATGACGGCCTTCTGGGCGATGTGTTTCTTCTGGCTGCGTCTGACGCACGCTGTCGTCTATCTGCCTGGCCATACCCTACATAAGGACGCTGGTCTTCACGTTGGGCTTCGTTTCAGTGCGCCGGAGACATGCGCTCTCTGGGAGGTGGTTAAGTAGTTGCGAGAAGGCTTGCCGACGATGAGGACGATCACCGCGGCTCTGAGCGCAGGCGTTGCGGTTCTTGCGGCATGCGCCATGGCATTCGCGCAAGCTGCCTCGCAAACGGAAACCAAAATCCCCGAACTCGCGTCCGCCGAGTTCGCCTGGCTCGTGCTCGGGGTGAATTGGGACGACCCGCCGACCGGGATTGGGCCGCGGCCCCATCCGGCAAGACCCTGCCCATCCCTTCCACGGCAATCGCGACGGCCCCGGCCAGGTGACGCCGCATATCGGCGACGCCAACGATCCGGTGCTGAAGCCCTGGGCGGCAAAGCAGATGCAGGAGTCGAACGAGGAGGTGCTCTCGGGCAAGCGCGGGCTTCCGTTCGCCGCCCAATCGGCGTGCTATCCGGGCGGCGTTCCCGAGCAGCTCCTGACGCCGGCACAGCCCTTCTACTTCATCCAGACGCCCAAGGTCGTGTGGATGATCTGGGAGAGCGACCACATGGTGCGCCGCATCACCATGACCGATCGCCATTCGGAGAAGGTGAAGCCGTCGTGGTTCGGCGAATCGATCGGTCACTACGAGAGCGACGGAACGCTCGTGATCGACACGATCGGGCTTCAGGCGAAGAACAGCTATCTCGATTGGTACCGCACGCCGCACACCGAGAAGCTGCATGTCGTCGAGCGCTACAAGCTGTCCGCCGACGGCAAGGCGCTGGACGTCGTGGTCAAGGTCGAAGACCCCGACACGTTCAACGAACCGCTCTACATGGCGCGGCGCTGGAACAAGGTGCCGAACCAGCGCTTGGAAATGGTCTGCGCCGAAAACAATGACGATCAATTCGGCGGCAATTTGTTTCCGATCCCGCGCGCCGACACGCCGGATTTCTAGAACATCTCGCTTGTGGAGGGTCCTATGAAGCGCTTTGCGATCGCCCTGTGCCTTCTCACGATCAACGCGGCCGCCTGGGCCCAGCTGCCGCTTCCGGTGGGAACGTGGATCAAGCGACCCTCCCCCACGCCGCCGATGATGATGGTGATCGAACCGGCCGGTCCGGGGATCAAAATCACCTACAGAATGCTGGGTCCCGACGGCAAGGCGATGAACCAGAGCGTCTTGACCCTCGTCACGGCGCTCGACGGGAAGGAAGTGCCCATGATGATCGACGGGAAGGACTCGGGGCAGACGATGGCAGTGCTGCGCACGGATGCCAATCACGCCTCCACGATCATCAAGATGCAGGGAAAGGACTTTGGGAGGTCCACAACGGAGCTCTCGCCGGACGGCAAGACGATGAAGGTCGAGAACGATTTCACCGCAACGAATCCGTCGGCCGGAAAGCAGATCGAATACTGGGACAGGAAGTAGGTCCGCGTCCTCGGTCGCGTTATGCTGCGTTGTCAGCCATGCTGAGACCCCTTCAAGAGGAGCATCGCCATGCGCAAATCCATCCTCGTAGGTGTTGCCGCCGCGTCATGCGGGGGGATTCTCTCGTTGGCCGCATCCGCCTCGGCACAAGAGGAGGTGTTCAAAGACACGAACACTTATGCCAGCTGCCAAGATCGTTTCGCAGTCATATTTCCGAGCAATCCGAGCATGAGAGACGTGCCATATGCGATGCGATCCGGCCGATCAGTCGCGGCGCGGCAGCATTATCTCGAGCGCGGCGCCGATCGTTTCTCAGTGACTGTCGTTGTTCTCGCGAACGCCCCGGCCGTGGATGAGGAGATCATCAATCATGCCGCCGACATCCTTCGCAAGAAGGGCGAAGTCCGGGCGGATTTTCCCGTTGGCTATATCGCCGGCGTTCGCGGACGTCAGCTTCTGATCGCTGAACCCAACGGACGGCAGCTCCGCGGGTCCGTGTACATGCATGACCACCGCATCTACGTCACTGAGGCAAGTACCGCGGTGGGAGACTTTCCAGGGCTGCAGTTCGATCAGTCGATAACAATCATCGATGCGGGGGGTATCGACATCGATCGCGGCCAAACGAACACGCCGCAGCGCGTGTTCACTTGCCGGTAAGGGAGTCGGTCTAACTGAACTAAGCGACCACCTTCTTCGGCACGTCGGCGCCGCGCGCGGCGGCGAGCAGATATTCCTTGTTGCCGTCGCCGCCGGCGATCGGGCTCTCCATGCTGCCCAGGATCGTCCAGCCCTGCGCCTTCACCCACTCGGTGACTTCGGCGAGCGCTGTTGCGCGCGCGCCCTGATCCTTCACCACGCCCGAGCGCGACGTGCCCCAGCGGCCGAGCTCGAATTGCGGCTTCACCAGGAACACCGCCCACGCATCGCGCGAGGCGAGCGCGAGCGCGGAGGGCAGCGCCTGCTTCAGGCTGATGAAGCTGACGTCGGCGACGACGACCTGCGGCGACTCCGGGACCTTGGCCCGCGTGAGCTCGCGCGCGTTCACGCCCTCGAGCGACACCACGCGCCTGTCGGCCTTGATCTTCGCGTGCAGCTGGCCGTGTCCGACATCGACCGCATAGACGCGGCTCGCGCGCCGCTCCAGCAGCACCTGCGTGAAGCCGCCGGTCGAGGCGCCGATGTCGAGGCAAATCTTGATCTCCGGCGACAAGCCGAAATGGTCGAGCGCGGCGGCGAGCTTCACACCGCCCCGAGAGACATACGGATGAGGCGGTTGGTAGCTGACGTTCATGTGCGACTGGAGCTTCTGCGCCGCCTTGCGCACCTGCTCGCCGTCGGCGGTCACGTTGCCCGCGCGGATCGCCGCCTGAGCCTCGGCGCGGCTCGCGGCGAGACCCTGGTTCACCAGAAACACGTCAGCGCGCTTGGCTTCATCCGACATGAGCCGGACCTTAAAAGTATTTTGCGACGAAGTGCATACGCCGTTCGCCGCAGGTCGTACATCAAGTCGTGAATGTTGTGGACGCTTACGCCAACAAGGCTGCGGCGTCGCGGTCGCGGCCGAAGGCGGACAAGACGGCGGCGACGATCGCCTTCGCATCGAGACCGGCCGTTTCGTACATGCGGTCGGGCGTGTCCTGGTCGATGAAGCGGTCGGGCAGCACCAGCGGGCGGATCTTCAGTCCCTTGTCCAGGAGCCCGTCCCAGGCGGCGAAATGCAGCACATGCGCGCCGAACCCGCCGATCGAGCCCTCCTCGATGGTGAGGAGCACTTCGTGATGGGCCGCAAGCCGGCGCACGAGCGCGGTGTCGAGCGGCTTGGCGAAGCGCGCATCGGCGACCGTCGCCGAGAGCCCGTAGGCCGCGAGCTTGTCCGCTGCCTTAAGACATTCGGGTAACCTCGTGCCGAAGCTCAGGATTGCGACTTTGGAGCCCTCGCGCAGCACGCGGCCTTTGCCGATCTCGAGCGGCTCGCCGATGGCCGGCAAGGGAACGCCAATCCCCTCCCCGCGCGGATAGCGGAACGCGCTCGGACGGTCGTCGATCGCACGCGCGGTCGCGACCATGTGCACCAGCTCCACCTCATCGGCCGCGGCCATCACGACAAAGCCCGGGAGCGTCGCAAGATAGGTGGTGTCGAAGGCGCCCGCATGCGTCGGGCCGTCGGCGCCGACCAATCCGGCGCGGTCGATGGCAAAGCGCACGGGCAGCGACTGGATCGCCACGTCGTGCACGACCTGGTCGTAGGCGCGCTGGAGGAACGTCGAATAGATCGCAGCGAACGGACGGAAGCCTTCGGCCGCGAGACCTGCCGCGAACGTCACGCCGTGCTGCTCGGCGATGCCGACATCGAAGCAGCGCTTCGGGAAGCGTTTGGCGAAGAGATCGAGCCCGGTGCCCGACGGCATCGCGGCCGTGATGGCGACGACCTTCTCGTCGCGTTCGGCTTCGGCGATCAGCGCCTCGGCGAACACCTTGGTGTAGCTCGGCGGACCGGCCGCGCCCTTCTTCTGCTCGCCGGTGAGCACGTTGAACTTGGAGACGCCGTGATACTTGTCGGACGAGGCTTCCGCCGGCGGATAGCCATGGCCCTTCTGCGTCACCACGTGAACGAGGATCGGCCCGTTCTCGGTGTCGCGGACATTCTCCAAGACCGGAATGAGATGATCGAGATTGTGGCCGTCGATCGGGCCGACATAGAAGAAGCCGAGCTCTTCGAACAGCGTGCCGCCCATCCAGAAGCCGCGCGCATATTCCTCGGCGCGCTTGGCCGAGACACGGAAGAGACGCGGCAGGCGATCGGTCATCCGCTTCAGGAAATAGCGGAAGCCGCGATAGGTGCGGCTCGACACCAGACGCGCGAGATACGCGCTCATCGCGCCGACCGGCGGCGCGATCGACATGTCGTTGTCGTTGAGCACGACGATCAGCCGCGCGCCCAGTGCGCCCGCGTTGTTCATCGCCTCATACGCCATGCCCGCGCTCATCGCGCCGTCGCCGATGACGGCGATGACGTTGCGCTTCTCGCCCGCGAGATCGCGCGCCGCCGCAAATCCGACGCCCGCCGAGATCGATGTCGAGGAGTGCGCCGCGCCGAACGGGTCGTAGACGCTTTCGGAGCGCTTGGTGAATCCCGAGATGCCGCCGGCCTGGCGCAGCGTCTTCATGCGCGAGCGCCGGCCGGTCAGGATCTTGTGCGGATAGGATTGGTGGCCGACGTCCCAGATCAGCCGGTCGTTCGGCGTGTCGAAGACGCGGTGCAGCGCCACCGTCAACTCGACGACGCCCAAGCCCGCACCGAGATGCCCGCCGGTCACCGAGACGACATCGACCGTCTCCTGCCGGAGATCGGCGGCCAACTGCTTCAGTTCGTCCCGGGAGAGCGAACCGCAACTGGACCGGATCGGTAACCCTATCCAGCACTGGCGTCTTGGATGAGGTGTTCACGAAAACCTTCTGAAATCGCCGTACAATTCAGGCCTTGCGCATGATCACGAACCGCGCCGCCGCGCGCAAAAGATCGGCCTTCTCGTCGAACAAATCAAGGTGACTGGCGGCCTGCTTAACCAAGGCCTCGGCCTGCGCCCTCACCCGGTCCGGACCGAGGACGGAGACGAGGGTCGCCTTGCCCCGGGCTGCATCCTTGCGGACGTCCTTGCCGGTCTCGGACGCCTCGCCTTCGAGATCGAGAAGGTCGTCGGCGATCTGGTACGCGAGGCCCACTTCCTGGCCGTAGGCCGCAGAGCGCCTGGCGCGCCGCGGCCGACGCCTTGCCCATGACGGCGCCCGCTTCGCAGCAAAACGTCACCAGCGCGGCGGTCTTCATGCGCGCGAGCCGCGTGATCTCGGGCAGCGGCGGATGTCTCGCCTTCGAGGACAATGTCCATCATCTGCCCGCCGACCATGCCGCCATGCCCCGCGGCCTGCGCGAGCTTCGCGATCAACTCGCAGCGGACGAACGGATCGCCATGCGCTTCGGGCGAGGACACGAGACCGAACGCGAGCGTTAGGAGCGCATCACCCGCAAGGATTGCAGTCGCCTCGTCGAACGCCTTGTGCACCGACGGCTTGCCGCGCCTCACATCGTCATCGTCCATCGCCGGAAGATCGTCATGCACGAGCGAATAGGAGTGCACGCACTCGACCGCCGCGGCGACGCGTCCGAGCGCGCGACGGTCGACGCCGAACAACCGCCCGCTCTGCAGCACGAAGAACGCGCGCAGACGTTTGCCGCCGCCCATGGTCGCGTAGCGCATCGCTTCGAGCAGACGCGATTCCGGTCCCGACGGCTTGGGCAACAGCGCGTCCAGCGTCGCTTCGGTGAAGGACGCGGCTTCCGCAAATGCCGGCTCGATCGGCGCGAGCACCGGAGGACTCATCGTTTCCGGCCTTCTCGTTAGAGTTCCAGCGCTTCGGTGCCCTTGGGCGCGCCATCGGGGCCAAGGACGATCTTCTCCAGCCGCATCTCGGCGCCCTTCAGCTTCTTCTCGCAATGGGCCTTCAGCGCCATGCCGCGCTCATAGAGCGCGATCGAATCCTCCAGGTCCACTTCGCCCTGCTCGAGGCGGGAGACGATGGTCTCGAGCTCTTCCAGGGCCGCCTCGAAGCTCAAATCTTCGACGACCGGCAAAGCCTCTGGACGTGTTTCCTGCATGCACCGTTCCTTGAAACTCAGGCCGCCATCAGCGCCTTGACATGGGCCCCCACCGAGCGGGCCAAGGCATCGAGGTCATAGCCGCCCTCAAGCGTAGATACAACGCGGCGCGAGCTGTGACGCGCCGCCACGCCGCAGAGCATGTCCGTCGCCCAGGCGTAGTCGGCTTCGACCAGACGCATCTGGCCCAAGGGATCGTCCTGGTGCGCGTCGAAGCCCGCCGAGATGAACACCAGATCGGGCCGGAACGCGTTCAGCGCCGGCAACATCGCGTCGGTGAAGGCCCTGCGGAATTCGGGGCCGCCCGCGCCCGCGGGCAACGGCAGATCGACGATGTGATCCGGCCGCCGTTCGCCCGGTCTGCCGGTGCCGGGATAGAACGGCCACTGGTGCGTCGATCCGTAAAACAGCGCGGGATCGGAGAAGAACATCGCCTCGGTCCCGTTGCCGTGATGGACGTCGAAATCGATCACCGCCACGCGGTTGATCCCGTGCACGGCGCGCGCATGTGCGGCGCCCACCGCGACGTTGTTGAACAGACAGAATCCCATCGCGCGATCGGGAAGCGCGTGGTGGCCGGGCGGGCGGACGGCGCAGAACGCGTTCTGCACCTCGCCCTTCATCACCATGTCGACCGCTTCGACCACGGCGCCCGCCGCGCGCAGGATCGCGTCGCGCGATCCGGGCGACACGGACGTGTCGGCATCGAAATGAACGACGCCGCGCGACGGAATCGCCGCCAGAACCTCTTCGACGTAATCGCGATCGTGCACGCGGGAGAGCGCATCGACATTCGCCTCCGGCGCCTCGCGCCGCAACAGCGGACGGAACTCGTCGGCTTCGAGCGCGGTCAGGATCGACTGAAGCCGCGCGGGACGCTCAGGGTGACCGGGCGGCGGCTCATGCCGCAAGCAGGCCGGATGAGTGATCAGCGCGGTGGTCATGGAAGCACCTCGAATCTTTAGGACCGGGACGCCAGGAGAGCCCGAACATGAGCGGCAGCCGAACGCGACAATGCGTTCAGGTCGTAACCGCCTTCCAACGTCGATATCACACGGCCGAAGCATCGGCGGCGCGCGATTTCGCAAACCGCCTCGGTCGCCCAGAAGTAGTCGTCCTCAACGAGCTCAAGCTGTGTGATTGGATCGTCCCGATGGCCATCGAACCCGGCGGAGATGAAGATCAATTGCGGATTGAAGCGATCAAGCGCAGGCAACAGAGTTTCCGTGTATGCGCGGCGGAATTCGGCGCTTCCCGCGCCGGGCGGCAGCGGCAGGTCGACAATGTGCGCAGGAGGGGACGCGCCCAATGAGCCGGTTCCCGGGAACAGCGGATACTGATGCGTCGAGGCATAGAACATTCCGGGATCGCCCAAGAACATCGCCTCGGTCCCATTGCCGTGATGAGCGTCGAAATCGACGACCGCGACGCGATTCAATGCATGCGCGGCGCGCGCGCTCGCAGCCCCCACCGCAACGTTGTTGAACAGGCAAAATCCCATCGCGCGATCGCGGAGCGCATGATGTCCGGGCGGTCGAACGGCGCAAAAGATATTGTCCGAGTTGCCGCACATGACGATGGTCACTGCCTGCACAAGAGCGCCCGCGGCCCGCAGGATCGCATTGCGCGAACCAGGCGAAACGGACGTGTCGGCGTCGAAGCTGAAGACACCCGACATGGGAATCCGGGACAAGACCTGCTCGACATAGGCTCGGTCGTGGACCCGGGCGAGATCGTCGACGGTGGCGAGATCCGCTTCCTCGCGCTGGAGCCGGCTGAACTCCGGCGCATCGAGCGCCGTCAGGATCGATTGAAGCCGCGCAGGCCGCTCCGGGTGGCCGTCCGGGGGCTCATGCGCAAGGCAGTCGGGATGCGTGATGAGCGTCGTGACCATTTCCGTTCTCTCAAAAAAATTCGAGATCCTCGTTGGCCGAGGCGGGGAAATCATACTTGAGCGCGACGCGGTCCGCATTGGCCTTCGCCTTGGCGACGAAATCGTGCGATTGGCGCACTTCCCAATGGGCCGGTCCGTCGAGGTGCCATTTGGCCCGGAACTCCTGGTACGCCGCCTCGACCAGCGCCATGCGCCTGGCGTGAACCTCGGAATACTCGACCTTCTTGCGCTGCATCTCTGCAATGAGATGTCCCCCGCCCTCGTGATAGAGCCAGGCACCCTTGGCGCAGACCATCTTGAAGCCCGCAAGCTGCGTCCGCATGCCGTAATCGATATCGCCGAAATAGCCGAAGAACCGCAAGTCGAGGACCCCGATCCGTTCGACCAGCTCGCGCTTCAGAAGGATCGCATCGCCCGACAAGATTTTGTCCTCCGCATAGCCGCAGGTATACGCGTTGAACTGACTGCGCGAGAACTGATCGATATCGGGGTAGCTCTTCGAGCGGCTGCGGGCGGCGCGATCTGATATTCGGGATGGCTGTCGGTGTAGTTCGACGTGCCGCGCACGATCCCGATCTCGCGCGAAAGCGACGACACCAGAAGCTGCGCCTCGAAGAACGAGGTCGTCGTCACCATGTCGTTGCTGATGAAGAAGATGAGATCGCGCGTCGACTGGCTAAGCCCGATCGAGAACACGCCCGAGTAATGCTGATGCTTGTTCGAGCGGATGATCTTGAACTCGTGTCCGGGCGACTTGGCGCGATGGTCGCGGAAAATATCGATGATCCGCTCCTCGGGATCGGACGCGTCGTCGATGAGGATGAACTCGCACTTCAGATTGAGGCGAGACATCGAGTAGAGGATCGAGCCCAGACATGTCGCGGTGAACTGCGCATGGTTGCGGGCGGGAACGATGATACTGGGCACTGTTTAAGCGGTCCGGAGCAGCGATAAGGCTTCAGAGCGACATTATCAGAGATTTCAGCTGCCGCGCATGATTTGCCCAGGTGCGGCTCTTGCCCAGAATCCACGCCGCGCCGTCCCGGCCCATTTTGTGACGATATGACGAATCCGCGTAGAGCTTCTCGAGCGCCTGCACGATCTCCTCGACATCGGACTCGCCCCACTGCTCGGTCCCGCACTCGGTGAAATCGTGGATCGGTTTCTGCTTCGTCAGCGCAATGCAATTGCCGCGGTCGATGACGTCCTTCACGCCGGTGTTGGCCGCGAGGATCACCGGGATGCCGCACGCCATCGCCTCTTTGGCCGGAAGATTGGTGCAGGCCTCCGCGCGCGAGGGAAATACCGCGCAGTCCATGTCGCACAGGATGCCCGGCATCAGCGGGTTGGGGATTTGCTTGATCTCGATCACCTTGTCGGGATTGATCCCGTTCGACGCAACCCATTTCTTCACGTGGATCGTGCCGTCGGCCGCGAGCTCGAGCGGCGCATTGAGCCTTGCCCTTGAAACCGGCCGACAGTTGCGGCCACGGCGAATGCCACGCGGTGACCAGGATCGCGTCGTCGTGACGGCGCGAGAATTCCTTGAACGCAAGCAGCACGAGATCGTGGCCCTTGCGGTATTCCACCTTCCCGCCGCTGAAGATGTAGAACTTGCTCTGATCGAGCAGCCCCGCCCGCGGACCCGGACGGAAGAGCGTGTCGTCGATTCCTTCGTAGATGATCTCGACCCGCTTGCGCGTCTTCGCCTTGAGCATGTCGGCGTTCCAGCGCGACGCGCATACGACGACGTCGCAATTGGCGAGCTTGTCGTCGAGATTGTCGAGCCGCGTATCCTCGAAGATGCAGCGGCCGACATTCGGCGTTCCGATGACGCCTCCCGGATCGACGAGCCCGTTGGCGAAGCCTTTTATGATCGGCATGTCCAGACGCATCGCCGCGCCGCGAAACCGCGCGAGATTTGGCTGGAACTTGTTGGACTCTAAAATCGCCTCTTCAAGCGCGGCGACTCTGTCGGGCGGATAGCCGGTCAGCGCGTGCTCGGTGATCGGCGCCCCCATCAAGGGCTGAAGATCGCGATCGTGCGCCCACGCCATGAACAGGTTCAGGCCGAGAATGCCCCAGCCGTGAATGTTCGAGACCGGCCAATCCAAGAGGACAAGAGTGCGCTCGCTCACTGAGCCGGCAAGCCTCCCGCCGAAAACTCGATGCGGCCGCTCGGCATCGCGTGGAGCGCCCCCGTCAGCGCGCGCACCGGCTCGGTCTCCATCAACGCATGCAGGCCTTGCAGAGCCTTCAACGACGCCGATGATGTCTCGAGGAGACGCGAGACCGCGCCGAAGAAGCCTTCGGACGCCGGATAGGTCTTGAACCGCACGCGCGTGTCCGCATCGATGCCGGCGAGCATCTTCACGTCGTCCACCGCGGCCCAGAACCCGCCGAGCTCGTCGACCAATCCGCGCTCGAGCGCATCGGCGCCCGTCCATACGCGCCCGCGCGCCACGTTCTCGACGCGGTCGATCGGCATCTTGCGCCCTTCCGCGACCTTGGACGTGAAGTCGGCATAGACGATGTCGGCCTGCTCATTGACCTTCGCCATCTGCGCCTCGTTCCACGGCGTGATGCCCGAGAGGAAGAGCGCATTCTGTCCCACGCCCAGCTCGCGCGCAGTGACGCCGACGAGACCCATGGAGCGTCCCACGGCGACTTTGCCCCACAGCACGCCGATCGAGCCGGTGAGCGTTCCGGGAAGAGCGATGATGCGGTCGGCCGCGAGCGAGATGTAATAGCCACCCGAAGCCGCGACCGAGCCCATGCTCACGACCACCGGCTTTCCGGCGGCCTTGGCCTTCTTGACGGCCTGCAGGATCTGGTCCGAAGCGATGGCCGATCCTCCCGGCAAATCAACCCGGAGAAGAATGGCGCGCACGGAGTCGTCGTCGGCTGCATCCCGAATGGCCTTCGCGAACACATCGCCATAGATCGAGTCGACGTTGCCGGACAATGGGCTGTCGTTGTCGCCTTCGAGAATTTCGCCCGCTGCGTGCACAAGCGCGATCGTCGGTGCACCCGAGGGCGCGCCCTGACCCTGCGTCGCCTGCGAATAGCGGTCGAAACCGGTGACGGTGGGGTCGCCACCCGCCTTTTGCTCCGCCGCTTCGCGCGCCTCGTCGTCGTAGCCGATATGCGTGATGAGCCCCTTCTGCTGCACCTCCTCGACCGCGACCGGGGCGCTGTCGAGGACCGAAACCAGCGCGTCGCGCGTCAGGCTGCGATCCATCGCCACCTGATCGACCGACGAATCGTACCAGGACTGGAGGATGCGCAGCGTGGCTTCGCGATGAGCCGGCGTGAAATCCGTCTCCGTGAACATGTTCACCGCGTTCTTGTACTCGCGGCGTTGGACGAATTGCGGCGTCGCCTCGACCTTGTCGAACAGGCCCTTCAGAAACAAAGTGCTGCTCGAGGAGCCGGCGCTGAAGAACGTGCTGACCGGCTGCATCCAGATCTCGTCCGACGCCGCGGCCACGACGTAGTCGCCGAGCCCGCCCGAATAGAAGCTCTGCGAATGGGCGATCACGAACTTGCCCGCCGCGCGGAACCGCTTCAGCGCGTCGCGCAATTCCTCCGCCCGCGGCACGGAGAGATCGCCCGAGCCCACGCGCATGAAGACGCCCTTCACCCGCGCATCGCGCTCGGCCCTGTCGAGCGTCATCACGATGTCCATCACCGACAGCGAACGGTCGCCGAGATCGAGAAGGCCGTTGGCGGACTTGTCCCCGATCGATTTTCGTGCGTCGAGCTCGAGCACCATGTTCGAGGGAAGGCCGTCACCGGAGACGAGCCCGATGCCCGCCAGGATGATGACGAGAATCACCACGAACGCGACCGCCCTCGCGATCGTGTTCAGAACGCTCTTCACAATCCCCCATAGCCACGACAGAACGATCATGTGAGATCTCCGATTTCGGGCGAGATGCTACGGTCCGGCCACGGACTCGCAGTCGCACGTCTTATAGGGAAATGCGTTAAGGAAGGCCAATAAGCGGCTTCCCACCCGCAATGCGGATGGCAGACACGCGCAACGTGTCGAACTGCCCAGCTAGATGGCTTGAACGCCCACTTCGCCGGTCCGGATACGCTGGACCGCGTCGAGCGGGAGCACGAAGATCTTGCCGTCGCCGATCTTGCCCGTCCGCGCCGAGCGCGTGATCGCCTCGACCACCTCGTCGGCCTTCTCGGCGACGACGGCGATCTCGAGCTTCAGCTTCGGCACGTAGCTGACGCTGTACTCCGCGCCGCGATAGATCTCCTTCTGGCCACGCTGACGCCCATAGCCGCGCACTTCGGAGACCGTCAGGCCCTCGACTCCGACCTCGGTGAGCGCCTCGCGGACGGCGTCGATGCGATAGGGCTGAATGATCGCGATGATCAATTTCATTTGAGTGTTCCTCCGAGGGCGACGTTGTAGCCCGTCTCTCCATGCGTCGAGAGATCGAGGCCCTGGGTTTCGATGTCGGGATCGACGCGCAGCCCGACCGCCATCTGCGTGATCTTGATGAGCACAAAGCTCGCAACGATCGACCAGACGGCCACGCTGGTGACGCCGATCAGCTGCACGACGAATTGCGACGTCATCGTGACGCCTTCGGCAAAGCCGACGCCGCCGAGCCCCACTGCCATCAGCGGCGCCGTCAGAAGCGTCCCGGTCATCCCACCAACGCCGTGAACGCCGAACACGTCGAGCGAATCATCGACCGCGAAGCGCTGCTTCACGACCTGCACGGCGACGTAGCAGAGCGATCCGCTGACGATGCCGATGACGATCGCGCCAAGCGGGCCGACGAAGCCGGACGCCGGCGTGATGGTCGCGAGGCCTGCGATCGTGCCGGTCACCGTGCCCACGAGGCTCGGCTTTCCGAAGCGTTGCCACTCGATGACCATCCAGGTGAGCGAGGCGACCGCGGCGGCCAGATGCGTCACCAGCATCGCCATGCCGGCATCGGCGCCGGAGGTGAGCGCCGAGCCCGCGTTGAAGCCGAACCAGCCGACCCACAGCATCGCGGCGCCGACCATCACGATCCAGGGCGCGTGCGGCGGCAACGCGTGGTGCGGAAAGCCTTCACGCTTGCCGAGCGCAGCCGCGATGACGAGCGCCGACACGCCGGCCGTCGTGTGCACGACGATGCCGCCCGCGTAGTCCTTCACGCCCATCGCCGCGAGCCATCCGCCGCCCCACACCCAATGCGCAACCGGCGCGTAGACGACGATCAGCCACAATCCGGAAAACAGCAGCACCGCCGAGAATTTGATGCGCTCGACATAGGCGCCGATGATCAGCGCGGGCGTGATGATCGCGAACGTCATCTGGTACATGATGTAGACGGTGTCCGGGATCGTCGTGCCGGGATGAACCGCGCCGCGCTCCACACCGATGAGGAACGCCTGGCTCAGATCGCCGATAAAGGGATTGGAGCCGACGAAGCTCAGCGAGTACGCGCCTGCGATCCACAGCACGGACACGAGACACGCCACGCCGACGCAGTGCATCAGCACCGAAAGAATGTTCTTCGCCCGCACCAGGCCCGCGTAGAAGAGCGCCAGTCCCGGCAACGTCATGAACAGGACAAGCACGGTTGCGGTCAGCATCCATGCCGTGTCGGCCCCATTGATCATCGATCCCCCCAATTGTGATCGCGCGCGAGACACCTCTCGCGCGCCTTCAAGAAGCGGGCAGTCTGCCGATTTTTCGGGCACGCGCAAAGCGCAGGCTGATTATTTCCACGGCAATCTGCGAAGGCAGTCCCACCCGGCCACAACCGGCCGGAGGGCGGGTTTTGGGGTGGTAACAGCTTCGTATTCGCCCCCGCGCCATCTGGCCGGACTACTTGGGAGTCCTGTAGAATTTGCGTTAAGGACGGCTAGGTCCTGAACTGCCGATGGAGGGAACGTCGATGCGTAACGAAGGAATGCGCGTGGCGAAGGCTTTGGCTCTATCTTGCGCCATAGGCTTGGGCGTCGCGCTGTCTGTGGTATCGGGCACGGCCGCACCGGCGCCGTCAGGCCCGCAAGCCCGCGTGGAGGAGGCCTATGCCGCTATGGGCTGGGCCGATCGCGGCTTTGGCGAAGGGGCGCAGGCGCGCGAAACCCTGCTCATCATGACCGCCAAAGGCTCGATGAAGCAGTGGGACCCCGGCCAGTCGCAATCCGTCAGCAATCTGGCGGTCCCGGACTGGGGCACCGCCACATTCACGCAGGTCTGGGACCGCTCGCGCGGCGCCATGCGCACGGAATGGGTGCGCCCGCGGGCCGGCGGCGGCACGCGCAACTACACCGAAATTCTCACCGAAACCGGCGGCTATGTGATCGGCAGCGACGTGAACGGCGCACAGCCGTCTCGCGTGGTCCAGACCACGGGCAACAATCCGCAGCCTTTGAAGACCATGTCCGGCTTGCGCGCCCGCGCGCTCCTGCGCGAAATCGAGCGCAACGGCATCGTCTTCTTCATGCATGACCGTCTCGGACGCGTTTCCGAGTATCCGTCGCAGACCGTCGCCGGCAAGACCTACCCGGCGGTTCAATACCGCGGCGACAGCGGCACCTTCATCGTGATGTTCGACCCCCAGACGAAGTTGCCCGCGATCGTCAGGACGCGCGATTTCGACCAGTACGAGGGCGATTCGAATTTCGACGCGACATACTCCGACTGGCGGGACGTGAATCGCGCGAAGTTCCCGCACCGCATCACCTACACGCTGAACGGCCAGACGATCTTGGACACGACGATCAACTCGATCACGTTGAACACCCAGATCGCCGCGGACGCGTTCACCGTTCCGGCTGCGGTCAGGGGCAAAGCGCCTCCGCCGGCAGCGCTCAACAAGACGCCCTATCAATGGGTCATCCGCCGCCTCGCGACCGGCTTCTATCTCGACTCCGATGCTCAGTATGCGGATGATGGCAAGAGCCTCCAGCTCGTCGATATTGCGCCGAACATCAGCCATGTCACCGGCGGCAGCCACCACACGCTGATCGTCGCGACCAACGACTATCTTGTGGCCTTCGATGCGCCGGGCGACGACGGCCTGTCGCAATGGGTGATCAACGCGGCCGCGCAGAAATATCCGGGCAAGAAATTCCGCTATGTCGTGCTGACCCACCACCACATGGATCATTCGGGCGGTGTCCGCGCTTACGCGGCCGAAGGCGCGACGATCGTGGTCGGCCGGGGCGACGGCGCGTTCTACCGCCGCCTGCTGGCGGCGCCCGCAGGGACGAACCCCTACCGGCTCGCGTCGTTCACGCCGAGGGTCGTCGAGGTCGAGAACAAATGGAGCGTCAATGACGGCGGGCGCGTGGTCGAGGCCTATCTGATCGAGACGCCGCATGCGACCGGCTATCTCATTCCGTATCGTACCCGACGCCAAGCTCGCCTGGGTCACCGATCTGTGGAATCCGGGCGCGCCGATCCCGGCAATGCCCAATCCGGCGATGGTCTCGGTCGTCCGCGGCGTGGAACGGGCCGGCATCCAGCCCGAGCGCTTCGCCGGCGGTCATGGCTCGGTCGGCCCCTATGCCGATCTCGCCCAGGCCGTCCAGCGCGCCGGAGGCGGCTAGTCCATTGCGTTCCGGCAGAGTACATAAGACTGAACTGTAAAAGGCGAGAGCGGGCCCCTGCCCGCTCTCGCGACATCCGGAGGAGGGACCTCGATGCGTAGTGGACGTGTGAGCATCGTCACCAGGTTGGCAAGCGCAGCGACGATATGCGCAGCCATCGGACTTGGAATTGCCTGGGCGGCACCCGCTCCCCAGATGACGCCGCAGCAGCGGGTCGATGCGGCCTACAAGGCGATGGGCGGCGAGAAGCTCGCGGCGCTCAAGTCGATCAGGATCGAATTCGAGATCGGCCAGTGGGACCCCGGCGCGTCCTTCACGCTGGCCGACAACGAGAAGCCCGACCAGGGCAAATCGAAGGTGGTTCAGACGCGCGATCTCGCCAAAGGCCTGGCGCGCAACGAATGGGAGCGCCCCAAGGCCGACGGCGGCCGGCGCACCTACATTGAGATCGTCACGCCGACGGCCGGCTATTCGATCGGCAACGACGCGGTCGAAGGCCGTCTGCCGAAGCGCACGGTCACGAATGCGAACGGCCAGCCGGAGCACACGATGTCCGGACGGCGTCTGACCGCGACGCTGCGTGAATTGTCCCGCTTGACCGTGATCCAGGACATGAAGGCGCATCCCGATCGCGTCACCGCGCTGCCGAACCAGGTGGGCGGCACGAGGGCATGGCCGGCGCTGAACTATCGCGGCGACTACGGCGACTTGATCGTGCTGTTCAACCCGGACACGAACCTCCCTCTCCGCGTGCGCTCGAAAGATTGGGACGCACTCGAAGGCGATGCCGAATTCGAAGCGGTGCTCACCGACTGGCGCGACGTCAACGGCGCGAAATGGCCCGGCACGGTGCGCACCGAGCTCGCGGGCATGAAGGTCCACGAGTTCAAGGCCAGCAATATCCAGGCGAACCCGACAATCGCCGCGAACGCGTTCACCATCCCGCAAGCGCTGCTCGCGCGTGCGGCGCGCCCGGCGGAAGCGCGCATCACGCCGTTCCAGTGGATCATCCGGCGTTCGTCGAACGGGTTCTACTATGACGCCGACGCCATGTATGTCGACGACGGCGATCAGATGAAGTGGCAGGAGATCGCGCCGAATGTCGGCCTTGCCATGGGCAACACGCACAACACGGTGTTCATCGCGACCAACACGTACCTGATCGCGATGGAAGCGCCGAATGATGACGGCCAGGCGAAGGGTGCGATCGCGCTCGCCAAGCAGCATTTCCCCGGCAAGCCGATCAAGTATCTCGTGCTCACGCATCACCATGTCGATCACGTCGGTGGCATGCGCACGTTTGCTGCCGAAGGCGCCACGATCGTGGTCGCGAGAGGCACGGCTCCCAACGGCCAGTACTATCGGCGGCAGATCGCCAACACGCAGGACCTGAACTGGAACAAGCCGGCCATGCCGAAAGATGATCCCGAGATCGTCGAGGTCCGGGACAAGTGGACGGTGAATGACGGCGGCCGCGAGTTCTCGGCGTTCGTCATCGACAACCCGCATTCGGACGGCATGATGATCGGCTGGCTTCCCGATGCGAAGATGGCGTTCAACACCGATCTTTGGATCACGACGCCTACGCCTCCGACCTCATCCACCCCCAATCTCGCAGCCCTGATCGCGGGCGTCGAGAAGTGGGGCCTGCAGCCTGAGAAGATGTCGGGCGGACACGGCACCGTCGCCGACTATGCGGCAGGCGCGCGGGTCGCGAAGGCAGGAAAGCAGTAATCTTTCGCGTATGTCGCAACAGCGCGGTCCGGAAACCCGGATCGCGCTGTTGCCGTTTTGGGACTAGCTCTGGTTCAAGTGCTTCGCGCGCATCTGTTGCGCGAACGCGCGCAGCAGCAGCGGACGCATCGTTTCCGGCAGCGACAGGAACTTGTCCATCGGCAGGTCGAGCGCCGCGCGGCCCGCGTGGTTCACTTCGTCGAAGAACCAGGTGCGCGCGTAGACGAGATACAGGATCGGCCGGATGCGCGTGCCGCGGTTCGGCATCCCCGTGTGCAGCGTGCGGTAATCCATCAGGATGCAATCGCCGCGCTGGAACGGCACGGCGGTCACGGTCTCGGGTGACGGCGTCTGTCCTTCGGGCCAGAGATGCGAACCCGGCCAAACGCCTGTCGGCCCCGTCTGCATGTCGATATCGATCAGCGGCACCGACACGTTGACGGCGTAGCACGGCAGGCTCTTCCCGATGCTCGGGTCGTCATAAAGATGCGCGTGGTCGCGGTGGATGTGCTGAAGCGTTGCGCCCGGATGCGAGACGACGATCGTGAATCCGCTCAAGCGCATGTCGCTGCCGAGCAGCGGTGTCAGGAACCGGCGCAGCAACGCGTTCGCGAAGAGGTCGGGGTCTCCGAAGGCTCCCTGCATGCGCGGCACGATCTCGAACCGCGCACCGCCCACTTCCAGGAACGGATTGGGGAGCGGCTTCGCCGCCTGCTCCGACATCTGCTGCAAATCCATCGCGCCGTAGCGCGCGAGGAACTCGCGGTAGATGCCGTCGATCATCTCGGTCGGAAACACGCCGCGCAAAAGGACGCAGCCGCCGCTCCGCATCGCGCCGTACGCCTTGCCGGCGGATACGGGAAGCAGCGCGCCTGAGGCGCGCTCGGACTCGGAAACCGGAACGATCCAATCCATGGCGGCTCAGTGTGAGCGGTCAGAACCCGTCCCTATGGACGGTACCGGCGAGAAGCGAGTTAAGAGAGACGAAGCATCTCAGAAGCTCTGCCGCACGATGTCGGACAGGTAGGCCTCCCATTCGAGCGCTCGCGCCGGCCAGGAATAGTTCTTACGCGCGAACTCGATCTCCTGGTTGCGCCGAACGTCGGCACAGTCCGGCTCGCGCCGCGCCTCGGCGAGCGCATCGATCGTCATCTGGGCGAATTCCTTGGCCAGACGCGGTTCATCGTCATGCGGCTCGATCATCAGCCCGTATCCGGCCGTGGTCTCGGGCATGGCCCCGGAACGGGTCGTCAGAATGTTGGCGCCCGCCGACATCGCTTCCATGGCTGCGATGCACGACGTTTCCGGGAACGTCGAGGGATAGGCGAGCGCGGCAGCGCGGCTGAGCTCGGCAGCGAGCTCGGCCTGCGGGACCGTGCCGATATAGTCGACCCCTTCGGTCGACGCACAGCGCCGGTAAAGCTCCGCGTAGGGATCGTTCTCGGTCGTCGCCTGCGTTCTCGAACCCGAGAAGACGCGCAGGCGCATATCGGAAATCGCGGAGCGGATTATCGGAACAGCGTCGAGCAGCACGTTGAGCCCGCGATAGGGCGCGCTCGTGTAGACGAGCACCGGCGCCTGCCCCGCCTTGAACCAGGGCGGTGCGGGCGTCACCGCGGCGAAGGCCGGTGAGATCGCGTTGCGCATCACGCGCGTCTTCTCGCGATCGATCCAATAGACGTTGCAGAATTGCTCGCGCTGCCATTCGCTGACAAAGGCGATGCTCGTCCACGCCTTGCGCTCGCGGGTGAATTCGAGCGCTTCGATCGACGGTTGATCGTCCGCGTGCTGGTTCCACATCACGAGCGGCTTCTTGGCGCGGAATTCGTCCCTCAGCTGCCGGCCGCAGGCCTCGTTCGAGACCACCACCACGTCGGCCGCGTTGATCAGGTCAGGCGTCAAGCTGGTCTTGTAGTTCAAACACTCGACGTTCCTGTACCGCCCCGGATTGGACGCGTTCGTCAGAAGGCTCACCGAATGGCCGCGTTTCGCCAGCTCGACCGAGAGGTAGCAAAGACCGGACTCGGTCCCGCCGATACCGCGCACATAGGGCGTCTCGACGGTATAGTCGTTGATGGTGCGATGGACGAAAGCGATCCGCATGCGGCCGGGCCCCTGACGAGGGTTTCCTTATCACGCGGAGGTGCCGTTGTCGGCACCTTGACAGCCCGTCTGCAGCCTATATCACCGCGCCAAGGCCTCCATGAGCGACCCTCGATTGCAGAATGCCATGCAGCTGCGCCGCGCCGGACGGCTTGCGGATGCAGCCCGCATTTACGGCGAAATCCTGGCCTCGGAGCCGATGCATTTCGAGGCCCTGCACGCGCTCGGCATCGTCAGCTATCAGTCGGGCCAGATCGAGGAGGCGGAGAAGCTGATCGGGCTCGCGGTCGAAGCCAACCCGTCCGCCCACGACGCGCACTACAACCGCGCCTGCCTCCTTCAAAGGATGAACCGGCCGACCGAAGCGCTCGCGTCGTTCGACCATGCGATCGCGCTCAAGCCCGATTATCTCGAAGCCCTGGTCAACAAGGCGAGCATGCTCGGCGCCCTTCAACGGTTCGACGAGGTGCTCTCTGCACTGGACAAGGTGATCGCGCTCAACCCGAACATTCCGGAGGTTTGGGCCAACCGCGCCAGCGCATTGATCGCGCTCAAGCGCCACGACCAGGCGGTGGAGAGTTACACGCGCGCGGTGACGCTCCGGCCCTCTTATGCCGATGCGTGGAAGAACCGCGGGGTGGTGCTCACGATGCTCGGCCGTCCGCAAGAGGCGCTCGAGTGCTTCGAGAAGGTTCTCGGCCTCGACGCCAACAATTTGGAGGCCCTCAGAAACACCGCCGATCTGTTGCTCATGCTCAAGCGCAACAAGGACGCCGCGGAGCGCTACGCAAACTATCTCGCGCGCAAGCCGGACGACACCAACGCCTGGGCAAACAACGGCGTCGCGCTCGTCGAGACCGAACGCTATGCCGAGGGTCTTGAAGTCCTTCGACAAGGCCGTTGCGCTCGACCCGTCCAATGCGGATGCCTGGAATCATCGCGGCAACGTGCTCTTCCAATTGAAGCGCTACGACGAGGCGGCGACGTCCTACGACCGCGCGCTCGCCCTCGCACCCGGCCTGCCCTACTGCGCCGGCTACCTCGCGCAGTCGCGGCTTCGGTGCTGCGACTGGAGCCACATCGAGGAGGACCGCGCACGGATTGCGGAAGGCTTGCGCGCTGGGTTTCCGGTGATCGATCCGTTCGGCAATCTGGTCGTCTCGGCCTCGCCCGCCGATCAGCTCCGCTGCGCGCGCATCACGAGCGCGGAAACCGTCGCAAGGCGACATGCCGCGCCTGTGGCAAGGCGAACGCTACGCGCACGACAGGATTCGCGTCGCTTATCTTTCCGCCGATTTCCGTCCGCATCCTGTGGCGTTTCTCATCGCGGGCGTATTCGAGCATCACGATAAGAGCCGGTTCGAGACCGTCGGGCTCTCGTTCGGCCCCGCAAGCGACAGCGACATCCGCAAGCGGATGGCGTCATCCTTCGATCACTTCCTCGATGTCCGGAACGAGAGCGACTTCGACATCGCAGCGAGGATGCGCCGGATGGAGATCGACATCGCAATCGACCTCACGGGGTTTTGCGAGCACGGGCGGACCGAGATCCTCGCCTTCCGGCCAGCGCCCGTGCAGGTGAACTATCTCGGTTTCCCCGGGACGACGGGCGCCGATTTCGTGGACTACATCATCGCCGACAGCACGATCATTCCGCCGGATCGCGCCCAGTACTTCAGCGAGAAGGTGGTCTATCTCCCCGACTCCTATCAGGCCAACGACCGCAAGCGCCGGGTTGCGCCACGCGTGCCCTCGCGGAGCGAGGCGGGACTGCCGGATGAAGGCACCGTCTTCTGCGCCTTCAACAACGCCTACAAGATCACCCCCCCGATCTTCGACCTCTGGATGGGCCTGTTGCGGGAGGTCGAGGGGAGCGTGCTTTGGCTCTTGGGCGACAACCCGGGCGCCATCCGCAACCTCGCCCTCGAGGCCGAAGCCCGCGGCATCCCGGCCCGCCGCCTGATCTTTGCGCACCGGGTGGCCCCGGATGAGCACTTGGCGCGGTTCGGCCTGGCTGACCTGTTTTTGGACACCCTTCCCTACAACGCGCATACGACGGCGTCCGACGCCTTGTGGGCCGGCGTGCCGCTGGTCACCTGCACCGGCGACGCCTTCGCCAGCCGGGTGGCCGCGAGCCTTCTCAAGGCCGCCGGACTTCCCGAGCTGATCACGGGCTCGCTTGAGGACTATGGGGCGCTCGCTCTCAAGCTTGGACGCGACCGGGACAGCCTCAAGCGACTGAAGGAGAAGCTCGCGCTTGCCCGCTTGAGCTGCCCTCTGTTTGATACGGCGCGCGTCACACGGCATCTTGAAGCCGCGTACGCCGAGATGTGGCGCCGCCGGCAGCAGGGCGAAGCGCCCTCAGTCTTTACCATCCCACAGGGCGTGACGTAGCGGCGCTGGCCTCCGCGAAGGATCATCCTGTACATTCGGCCAGAAGAGGGGACCGTAACTGAGCGACGTCACCAGTCCTGAGGCGCACGCCTGGTACCGTACAGAGCGGCGACAGAACGTTCTGCGTCTTGTCTTCGGCGGGAATTGGATCACCGACGAAGCAGCCGCGCTGGACGAGCAGTTGCGCGCGCTCGAAGGCGAGTTCGACACCATCGAGCTCGACGGAAGCGGCATTCAGCGTCTGGATTCGACCGGCGCGTGGCTCATGCTGCGCACGAAGCGCCAGCTTGAGCGCTCCGGCATCCGCGTGTCGCGTTTCACCTATCCGCCGGTCTACACGCCCCTGTTCGATGCATTGCAGAGGCCGGCGCCGCGCGGCGCCAAAGCCCGCCGCAAGCGTCCGATCTTGGACTTCCTCGAACATGTCGGCCGCGAGACGCATGAGTTCTTCCAGCAGGCCTACCGTCTGCTCGGATTTCTCGGACGCGTAACGGTCGAGACGACCGAGGCCTTCCTCCGCCCCGACCGCGAGCTTCCGTGGCCCGCCTTCGTGCGGCAGATCGAGCAGACGGGAGTCAGGGCCGTCCCCATCATAGCTCTGCTCGCCTTTCTGCTGGGCGTCGTCCTCGCCTATCAGGGCGCCGATCAGCTCCGGCGGTTCGGCGCCGAGCTTCTGACCGTCAACCTTGTGGCGACCGCGATGTTGCGCGAGGTCGGTTGCCTGATCACGGCCATCGTCATCGCGGGGCGATCCGGCTCGGCGTTCACCGCCCAGATCGGCACGATGAAGCTCAATCAGGAAGTCGACGCGATGCAGACCATCGGCCTCAACACGGTCGAAGTGCTCGTGCTTCCGCGGCTTCTCGGCCTCATGGTGGCGCTGCCGCTGCTGACATTCGTTGCCAACATCATGGGCCTGATCGGCGGCGCGATGATGTGTTACTTCCATCTCGGCATCACGGTGCCGTCGTTCACGCGCCAGCTCTATTCGGTTCTTACGATCAACAGCTGGACCTTCTGGCTCGGCTTCATCAAAGCGCCCGTGTTCGCCGCCATCATCGTGCTTGTCGGATGCTACGAAGGACTGCGCGTCGAAGGCAATGCCGGCAGCGTCGGAAGCCAGACGACACGATCGGTCGTGGAATCGATCTTCCTCGTGATCGTGTTCGACGCGAGCTTCTCCATCCTCTTTTCCTTGCTCGGTATCTAAGCATGGTGATGCGGAAGAAACCCAAGCGTGCCGCTCCCACCTCGGACGACGTGGTGATCAAGGTGCGCGGCTTGGTCAACGCGATGGGCGAGAACGTCATCCACGATCATCTCGACCTCGACGTGAAACGCGGCGAAGTGCTGGGTGTCGTCGGCGGATCGGGAACGGGCAAGTCCGTGCTCTTGCGCTCGATCATCGGTCTGAACAAGCCAACGGACGGCATGATCCGGATCTTCGGCGAAGACATCAGCGAGCTGCACGGCATGGACCTGCGCGCGCTGCAAATGCGCTGGGGCGTGCTGTTCCAGGAAGGCGCGTTGTTCAGCTCGCAGACCGTGGAGGAGAACATCCAGGTCCCCTTGCGGGAGTACACCCACATGTCGGAAGAGCTGATGGACGAGATCGCGGCCATCAAGCTCGCCATGGTGGGGCTTCCGGAGGATGCCGGCCGCAAATATCCCTCCCAGCTCTCCGGCGGCATGAAAAAGCGCGCCGGTCTCGCGCGAGCCCTCGCTCTCGATCCGGAGATCGTCTTCCTCGACGAGCCGACGGCCGGTCTCGATCCGATATCGGCGGCACAGTTCGATGAGCTGGTCCGCGGCTTGCAGAAGAGTCTCAATCTGACGGTGGTGATGGTCACGCATGACATCGACACGCTGCGCGCCACCACCGACCGCATCGCCGTTTTGGTCGACAAGAAAATGAAAATCGGAACCATCGCAACCCTGGTGCACGACCCTCATCCCTGGATTCAGGAATATTTCGCTGGCCCGCGTGGGCGCGCTGCGCTCGACGCATGATCGCTGGAAAGAAGTGCCATGGAAACAAGAGCTAGTTACGTCCTGGTGGGTTCGTTCGTGATGCTGTGCCTGATCGGGCTCCTCATCTCGATGCTGTGGCTCACGGGCTCGCAATACCGGCAGGAATTCGCGTACTACCGAACCATCTTCACGGGCGGCGTCGTGGGCCTCGGACGAGGCACCACGGTGCGCTTCAACGGCATCGATGTCGGCAGCATCTCGGAGCTCGCTTTCGATCCGGACAATCCGAGCAGCGTGATCGTCACGGTCCAGATCGATCCCACGGTCCCCATCCAGGCGGACTCGGTCGCTTCGATCCAGAGCCAAGGGTTCACCGGAGGCACGTTCCTCGAAATCGACGGCGGCAGCGCGAACTCGCCGCTGCTCACGGCCCAGCCGGGACAGCAATATCCGGTCATCCCCTCGCAGCCCAACACGCTGCAGCAGCTCGCCCAGGCCGGACCGGAGCTCGTCGCAAACTTCAACACGGTCGGCGTGCGGGTGAGCGATCTCCTGAACGACCAAAATCGCAAGCTGATCGCGGAGTCGCTCGCGACCCTCGCCGCGACTTTGGAGAACGTTCGCGCCACCACCGACGTCTTCGAGCGCCGTTCCGAGGATCTCGACGCGACGCTGGAGAATCTCCGCATCGCCAGCGCCTCGATCGCCAAGACGCTGGGCAATGTCGACAACACGCTCGCCGGTGCTGACCGCGCGCTCGCGTCGGCCGACAAGGCCCTGGCCTCGGTCGACAATGTTGTCGTGCAAGTCAACACGGCCGTCGCAAGCGCCGACATGACGATGCAGAAGATCGGTTTGCTCTCGGATGACACGCGAAAGGTGGTGAATGGCCAAGGGGTCGCGCAGCTGACCCAGGTGCTCGCGCAAACCCGCGCCCTGATCGCCTCGCTGACGCGGATTTCGCAGGACCTGGAACGCGAGCCCTCGAAACTCATCTACGGCGACCGGCGTGAAGGATACACGCCCCAATGACGGAGTCTCTCTTGCATCCTCTCTCAAGGCGGCACGCGATCGTCGGCGCCGGTGCGGTTGTCCTTTCAGGCTGCGGCACCGTGTTGCAGGGCCCCCCGGTGCCCCAGCTCTACGTGTTGCGGCCGCAAGTGCCTGCGACGATGGGACCGCGCGTGAACTGGCGCCTGGCGGTGGCCTCGCCTGATGCCGTCGCGAGCCTCGACACGCCGCGGATCGCGCTCATGCGCTCCGCAACGACGATGGACTATTTTGCCAATGCGGCGTGGACCGATCGCCTCACGCTCATCCTTCAGCGCCAGCTCATCCAGGCGTTCGACACGAGCGGACGCATCACCTCGGTCGACCGTGACACGTCCGGTCTCGAAGCGGATTTCGTGCTCCAGACCGAGGTCCGCGATTTCCAGGCGCGCTACGACACGCCCGACGGCGCGCCGCAGATCGTCGTCAGCATCCAGGCCAAATTGGCGCGGATGCCTCAGCGCGAGATCGCAGCCAGCGTGAACGCCACGCAGCAGGCCACGGCGGGCGCGAACGAGATCAACAGCATCGTCGTCGCGTTCAATCAGGCGTGCGGCGCCACAATCGGCCAGATCGTGACCAGCACGCTCGCCATGCAGATGCCGGCTTAGGCCTTCGCTCAGTCCATGATCGCGGTGACGTGGAACTGCACGCGCCAGTGTTTCGGCATGTTGTAGTTCACGAGCTTCACCGCCGGGCCATGTTGCGGACTGGGAAAGACCCTGTCCACCGCCTCGATGATCTTTGGCGCGTCGGAAAAATCCTGAAGCATCACGGTCAAGTGTCCGACCGCTTCCCGCCGTGTCCGCGCCTGTTCGAGCAGAGAGAGGACATTGCGCAGTCCGATCTCGAGCTGCGCATCGAGTCCTTCCACCCGCTCTCCGTTCGCCGGATCGATACCGAACATCCCTGAGGATTGCAGCAGCGGGCCGATGCTCGAGCCCATCGGAATCGGATCGTCGTGGCCGACGCCCGGCACTTCGTAGTTCAACCGCGCGCCGCCGAGATGGCCCGTGATCTGCACCTGGATTTGCGTGTCGCCGGCAAGATCGTAGGGCAGCGTCTTGCGCGCCGGCCTGTCGCCGAAGGTGGGATAGTCCTTCACCCAGCGCTCGACCATGGCGGGCTGGTGGGTGAAATCCTTCATGAACACCCAGGCGTGGTTGATGCCTGTATCGCTGCCGCCCGCCGACTTCATCATCAGCTTCATGTTCTCGAAGCAGCGGTCGATCTGCGGGAGCGCACCCGCGACCAGCTTGCCGTCCTTCGGATCTTCGGGCGCGATGACGGACGAGAACACGAACTCTCCCATCTTGGCGCCCATCGGCAGCGGGTCCTTGTGGGAGAGGCCCGGGATTTCCAGCGGCTCGCGTTTCACGCCGAGCACCGCTGTCGCCATCAACTGCACCTCCATGCCCTTCGGCAAAGGCGCTTGATTGGTCTTGCGCGCCGGCTTGTCGCGACCGGGGAAGAGCTTCAGCCACTCCTTGTTGATGTAGGCGCGGTTGGTGCGGTCCGGAATGAACACGGTCAAAAGGCCGATGGATTCCGGGCCTGCGCCCGCCATCTCGAGCAGTGCGACGAGATTGGCGAAGGCGAGCTCGAATTGCTTCTCGGGCCCCTGCCCCAATGCGCCGGTGGAAAGGTCAACGCCCGGCACACCCGAGGTGAAGACCAAATTGCCGACTTTGCTCGCCGCGATCCGTTCTTGCCCGACGGGAAGCCCGTCCTTCGCGATCGGCAGATAGACTGTTTTCTCTGTCAACGCTGTCCTCCCGCACGCTTGTCTTCCACGACCTCAAACCCCATGGCGCGCACCATGATGCGCGCGACCTCCTCGTCATGCGGCCCAGCGCCGCCCGCACCGATGCCGCCGACGAAGACCTCGCCCTGCTGCACCACGAGACCGCCGGGCAAGCGTCGTCAGATCAAGATCGCCCCACTGATCGAGCGCGCCTTCGCGCTCTTCGAGATCGCGCTTGAAGCTCAGCGTGTGACGGCACATCAGCGCGGCGGTGTAGGCCTTGCGGATCGAGTGGCGCAGGATGCGCGGGTTGGCGCCGTCCATGCGGGCGGTTGCGATCATCTCCGCAGCCACATCGGCAACCGCGAACGCCATCGGGCGATTGAGCTTCGTCGCCGCCTCGATCCCCGCGGCGATCGCCTTGTCGGCCTCGATCAGGCCAAGGCTCAGCAACTCCCGCATGTTGTTCCCCGTTCTTCAAGCATCACGAAAATCTCAGGCTGGACGCGAAGATATCGCGCCAAGTGCCTGACCAAAATAGAATCCCGGTTGCTAAGCGGGCTTTTGCAAGGCCACAGCGAATCCCGGCACGGGCTCTTCCCGCTCGTAGCGCAGCGTGCAGTCCATCCGCGCGAAATACACAAGGCCGCTGCGGGCCGCCTCCTCCTTGAGATACGTCTCGCTGTGCCTGAACCGGCTCACGTCCGTCTGTTCCCAGCCCGCCCCCGCTTTCGACTCCACGGCGAAGAGATAGAAGCCGCCGGGATTGAGCCGGTTGAACACGCCCTTAAAGGTGGGCGCGAGATCGCCCAGATAGACCATCGTGTCCGCGCTCACGATCAGGTCGTAGGACGGACCTTGTGCCGCAAGCACAGTCTCGAGATCGCCTAAGATGAGATCGTCGTAGATACCGCGCTTGCGCGCCACTTCGAGCATGCGCGGCGCGAGATCGATCCCGTCGAGACGTCCGCCCGCCGCCAGATCCTTGAACGCGTTTCCCACGAGCCCCGTGCCGCAACCGAGATCGAGAACCCGCAGCGGCGGTTTCAGTCGAGGCAATTTGGCATCGGCAAGCGTGCGCAAATGAAGATGCCCGCGATAGTCGAGCCCCTCGACCATCAGGTGGTCGAACCGCGTCGCGACCTCGTCGAACATGTCGCGCAACGCAAAGTCGGCAATGCGGCTGACCTTCCTCAACTGCAGCAGCACGAGGAAGCGGTTGCTCTTCGCCGTCTCCAGGTCGGGGCGGATTTGAAGCGCGCGGTCGTAACACGAAGCCGCCTCCTCGAGGCGCTCGAGCGCCACGAGCGTGTTGGCGCGGTTGTTCCAGCCCACGGCATTTTCCGGATCGAGCGCCACCACGCGGTCGAAACCCGCCAGCGCTTCGTCCAGCCGCTTGAGCTCGAGCAGCGCGGTCGAGTGGTTGACCAGAACCTCGACCGAATCCGGCTTGAGCGCGCGCGCCTGCTCGAAGCACTGAAGCGCCGGCGCGAGCCGGCCAAGCTGCATCAGCGCCATGCCGCGCAGGCGCAGGCCGTCGAGATAGGTTGGATCGAGCTTGAGCGCCTCGCCGGCAAAATACTGCGCGAGCTCGAATTGCCTCGATTGGAAATAGATCATCGCGAGCGCCTGGTTGGCCTCGAGATCCTGAGGTTTTGCTTGAAGCCGCTGGCGGTACAGCGACGCCGCTTCATCCAGGCGGCCAGCCATGTAAAGCGCCTGCGCCTTCTCGAGCAGCGCGTCGGATAGGCGTGTATCGGACATCGATCCAATGTGTCCCAGATCGCAGCCTTAGGCCAGAACGATATCCCAGCCGGCTCACGGGACATGCCGGGCGGCGTCGCGCCGCCCGGCCAAACTCGGTCCCGAAGGACTATTTCGCCTGGGTGGCGATCTTCTTCACCGCATCCATCGTGTTCTTGGTGTGATCGGTGTAGTCCGGGTTCGTGTAAGCGTAGACGATCTGGCCCGCAGGCGAGATCACATACGACGTGCGCGATGCGCGTACCGCATTCGGCCCAACGACGGCGTCATAGCTCTTCATGATGCGTTGGTCCGCGTCCGAAGCCACAGGGAACTTGCTGCGGCACTCGGTGAGCGAAAACCGGTCCAGCGTCTCGATGTTGTCGTGGGACACGCCGATCACGGTCGCGCCGAGCTTCGCGAAGTCATCCATCGCTTCGGCGAAATTGTTCGCCTCGAGCGTGCAGCCCGGCGTAAACGCGGCCGGGTAGAAGTACAGGACCACGGGCCCCTTCTTCAGCGCGTCGGCGAGCGCAAAGTCGAACTGCTTGCCGGCCATCGATGCCCTGGCCTTGAAATCGGGCGCCTTCGCCCCGACGGTCAGCGTCGCGTAAGCCGGCGCTGCGAGAAGAGCTGCTATCACGCATGCGGACATAAAGAGGCGCTTCATCCTGTTCCTCCTTCAAGAACGGGGCCTAGTCATTCGCGATGATGCTTCAAAACCCCGGATTTTTCCAGGCGGCCCGGTGAGCCAGAAAGAAAAGGGCCGCAACCCTTCGGTTGCGGCCCTTTTGCCTGGTTGTCCAAGCCTAGTCGGCTACCATTCCTTCGTGAGGATCAGCGAGATCGTCCGGCCCTGCAGGCTGTTCAGGATATCGCAGGTGCACGGGTTACCGCCGCCCGTCGAGATGCGGTAGGCGTAGGCCGATGACTCGGACTGAACACGTTCTGCACGACGAGCTGGACGCCGATGTTGCGCAGGTACTCGTTCGCAGGCGCGTCCATCGTGTTGTAACCGAGGGACAGATCGAACGTGTAGTAGGACGGAATGATGTTGGTGTAGTCGTCGATCGCGCACGGGAACGTTCCGCCGGTGCCGGCACGCGTCAAGACCACCGTTCGACGCGCAGAAATTGCCGTTGACGTTCGGCGGCGCCTGCTGCGTGTGGAAGAAGTGGCTCTGGAAGTTCATGAAGGTGGTGAGCGACCACGGTCCGTTCGACCAGCCCACGCGAGCGCGGTACCGGAAGCGCGGCAGCAATTCGACGCCGTTGACTTCGTTCACCCCACCCGCGTTCAGCGTGGTGTGGAACATGTCCTGTTCCGAACCTTCGATGCCGAGCGGGTTCTCCCAGCGGTGCAGGTAGTACGTGCCGGTGACGCCGACGTTGAACGCGCCGACATCGCCCCAATCCCAGTCATAGCTGCCCGAGAAGTCGATGCCGTCGAGCTTGATATAGCCCTTGTTGAACGTGCCGCCGTCGTTGATCCAGTAGATCAGCGTCTTGGCCTGCGGATCGACCGTGTTGCGCGGGTTGTTCAGGAGGCCCTGGACCGCGTTCTGGAAGGGTAGACACGTCGTCGGCAACAGGTTGCTGGTGCACCCCGCCGCGCCCGGAAGATTCGGGTTGTTGGCAAAGTCGGTGGGCACCAGGAACGCGAACTGGCCCAGATCGGGATCGTTGAACGAGTTCGCGGTCGGGTTGCCGAAGCTCTGGAGCACGTTCGTCATCTTGATGACGTAGTACGTGGCCTGGATGTTCAGACCGGTCAGGAAGTTCGCCGACGGTGTGTAGTCGAAGCCGATGCCCCAGTTGGTGGCCAATTCAGGCGACAGACCGGTCCAGCTTCCGTCCCAGCCGCCGCCTTCGCGGATCGCATCCGAACCACCCGAACCGCCGTTCATCGAGATGCCAGGGAGCGACCGGATGTCGGCAATGAGGCCCCCCAGATCGATGTTCCCGGTCGGGCATGCGTTGCCGACGCTGCTGCCCGGCGTACCGTTGCCGCCTGGACCCAAGGAACTCATCAGCTTCCAGGCGCCCGAACCAACCGGCGGCAATCCGTTGGCGCAACCGGCCGAGATCGGCTGCGTCGTGTCGGCAAAACCCGGCAGGTTCTGACCGGCAATCGCGACGTTGGCGAGCGGCGAGAGTTCGCCGAACACCGGTGCACGGAACGAGGTGCCCCACGTGCCGCGGATGGTGAGGTCGTCGATCGGCGCCCAGTTGAACGCCACCTTCGGATTGGAGGTGCCGCGGACGTCGCTGTACTGGTCGTGACGCCACGAGAACTCGAGGTCCACACGGCGCAAGCCCGGCAGAGCGTTCTGCTCGCTGAAGATCGGGATGTTGACCTGCGTGAACACGGCCCAAACCTGGCGGCCCTGCGCGTCCTGCTGATAGGGCATGATCAGGCTTGAGGCGCCCGTATTGTCCATAACGGTGGTTTGCAGCTTGAAGCTGGTGAAGGTTGCGCCGACAGCGGCCTTGACCGTGCCGCCCGGAAGATCGAACAGCGGGCCGTCGAACTGCATGCCCTTTTCGTTGATCCAGTAGCGCTCGTTGAAGCTTCTGGTGCCCTGGATGTAGGCGATCGTGGTCGGCGAGTTACAGGTGAACTGCGTCGGATCGCAGAGCAGGTTCAGGTAGGGAATGTTGGCCGGCTTCGTCCAGGTGCCGAGCGCGGGCGCCGTGCCCGACGGTCCCACCGTCCCGATCGTCCAGCCGAGAGCCGCGGAGACCGCGTTCTTGTTGGTGGTGCCGCGAACCAGGTTGTAGTTCGCGTCGTTGGTCATGGAGTACCAGACGCGGCCGCTCCAATCGCCGGGAAGCGCGATGTTGAGGCCGAGCTGGTAGCGCTGCGCGAGCTCGTAGAACGTCGTGATGCTCGGGCTTTCCCAACCGAGGTTGTAGAAGGCGCGCAGATTGCTCGGCGCGTTGCCCACCGGATAGTACGGATTGAACGTCGGGATCGCGACGCCGGTGGCGATGTTCGTGCTCGCCGGGCTCAGGTTCGACGGGTTCAGGTAGTGACCGCGGCGAAGGCTGTAGAAGCCCGAGCCGTAGAACGAGATGTTGCTCGTCAGACGCTGGTCGACGGTGATGTGCGCCGCCGTTGCGCTCCTGGCGCGCGTCGTACCAGGCGATGTCGAACGGATCGAACTGGTTCCTGAGACCGTTGGTTCCGCGAACGTCCGGAGTGTTGAAGGCCGACCAGTCGAGATTGTTGCCCGTGACATTGAGGTTCTGCTGGCCCAGCGGCTTTCCGGCGGGACCGGTGCCCGAGAGCCCCGCATCCCAGTTCTGGCCGATGCCGTTGGGAAGCGAATAGCAGTTCGAGCATCCATGCCCGAGGTTCGCGTTGGTGCCGACCAAGCCTCCGGCCGGGCGCGCCGCCCCGCCCGTGGACAGGATCGCAGGAAGTGCCGAGCCCAACGGACGCCGGTCATCGAAGCCCCAGGGGCTGTGATCCTGGCCGAATTGCGAGTTCCAGTTACCCTGGGTCGGGGATTCGGTATTCCACTCATAGGAGATGGTGATCTGACCGCCGTCCCATGTGCGGCCCCAGACCGCCGACGCGAGGTAGCGGTTCTTGCCGCCTTCCGCCGTCGTCCAGCGCAACTGGGTGATGGCGCCATCCATGTTGCGCTTCAGGATGATGTTGATCACGCCGCCGACCGCGTCCGAGCCGTAGGTCGCCGACGCGCCGTCGACGAGGACGTCGATGTGGTCGAGCGACAGAGCCGGAATGATCGAGGGATCGATCATGCACTGGCCGTTGCCTTGGCCCGGGAAGCGCATGCCGTCGATCATCATCAGCGACCGGGTGGCGTTGCCGGTGTCGAGACCGCGCAGGTTCACCTTGGTGCCGCGCTCGATATTGGCGCCCGACATGGTCGCGACCGGACCCGGGGCCACGTTCGCGGCCGGGAAGGTGCGGAACAGGTCGGCGGTGGTCAGTGCGCCGGTCTGCGCAAAGTCCATCGGACTCAAATTCGTGACCGGTACGCCGACGGCGGTCGTGCCACGAATCAGCGAACCGGTGATCAGCACCGTCTCGGGGATCTCGTCCGCCTGGGCGACTTCGCCCTGGGCGTGCGCATCGATCGCATTGCCCATCGTCAGGAACGAAGCAGTTCCCAACAATGTGGCGAGCCTCGCGCCATAGGCGCGAGTTAATGTACCTGAATACATCGTGTTTCTCCCCCGTTGGATGCCGGAGATTTGGCAATCCGTTACTGTTGACTTCCTGGCCGGAAATATTCTGCTTTTACTGCGTTCGGGCGCTGCTCGCCCGGGTGTTCTCCATACCAAAAAAGGCTCATCCCATTCGGCAAGTGGTGAACCCAGCCGAACGGCATCGTCGAGTAAAGGCAGAGGTGGCTATTTCCGTCAACCGGTCTCTAGCCCCCGCAATCGGAATCTTGCCGCCCCCGCCATCATTCTCGCGCGATTGTTGTAAGAGGGACACAGCGACGCCCGCACTTCAAATGTGCACTGCGAAACACTCCGACGCGTGTGTCGTCGCCGCGTGTGTGAGCGTCAGGAGCGGTGCGAATGCACGTTCGCAAGCGCGGTCGCACGCCCCAAAAGCGTCAGACTTTTTTTCGGAACTGCAGGATGCTATACGTGAAAAAAATAAGTCCGTTGCGGCATCGCGGTAGCCGATCGCTAGTTTGGCAATCGTGCCGGAAGGCAGACGGAATGTGGCCTTGGGCGGAATGGATGGACCAACCGACCGATTCGAATCTGAACAAATGTGGGAGGGGTTTGATGCAGCATAATATCATTCGCGCCGCCGCGGCGGCGCTCTTACTGGCTGCGGCAGCCGCAATCGGTGGCTCAGGCGCCATCGCAGCGGGTGCAGCGGGTGACATCTCCGGCACGTGGTGGGCGACGAAATACGACGCGAAGCTCAACATCGTCGGCGGCGGCCCCCTGCCCCTCACAGCGGCCGGCAAGGAAGCCTATCAAAAGAATCGCGCAGGACTGAGAGACGGTTCCCTCGTCGATGCCGCTCGCAAATTCTGCGTCCCGGACGGGATTCCGCGTGTCCTCGCCAACCCGTATCCGTTCGAGATCATCCAGGCGCCGCCGGGACAGATCACGATGGTGTACGAGCTCAACCATCAGATCAGAACGGTCGCGATGGACAAGAAGCTTCCCTCTTACGAGGAGCTGATCCCCTACCCGTTCTATAACGGCCATTCGGTCGGACGCTGGGAAGGCGATACGCTCGTCGTCGAGACGGCAGGCTTCAACGAAAAGACGTTCCTCGACGCCGCCGGCGCGCCGCACACCGACGCGCTGAAAGTCACGGAACGCTGGCGCAAGATCAGCCCGACGCAGCTCGAGAACGTCGCGACGATCAGCGATCCGATGTACTACACGCGCGAGTTCCAGGTTCGCTTCCTCTACAATCTGCGCAACGAAGTCCGTCTCGAGGACTATGTTTGCGGCGAACCGCATCGCGACATCTCGAAGGTCCCGGGCGTGCGGATTCCTCCGCAGGTTCCGGCCGACGACCCGACCTTTAAGTGAGTCGGTTTTCCTAAAAGCGCCGCCGCGTGAGTTCGCGCGGCGGCGTTTTCTTTTTGACGGCCTTCCGGGCTCTGTTGACCCCAAACAGGCGCCGCGCAAACATCGTCGGCGCAGGACTTCAGGAGTGTTCAGATGGTGAGGACCACCCTCATGGCCGGCGCCGCCGCAATCGCCTGCGCCGTCGCAGCTTTGGCCGCGGTCGAGGCAAACGCTCCCGCGAGCGCAGCCGAAAGCATTCCCAATTTCGCGCCCGACAACGAGACGGGATGGGTGTTGGATCGCGGAAATCACGACGATCTTCTTCCTACGGGCTCGGGTCCTGGCCCTGTCACATTCGACAAGGCTCACCCTTACATTCCCAACGGTCAGGCGCGGGGCAGACAGCCGACATACCGCGTGTCGGACTTGAGCAATCCGATTCTTCAGCCCTGGGCCAAGGAGCAGATGAAGAAGACGAATGACCAGGTCCTCGCCGGAAAGATGCCCTTCCGCGCGCGCGAACTGTGCTGGCCGATCGGCGCTCCGGGCTTTGCCGTGTTCTCCGCGGTCGAGCCGACCTTCTTCTTCCAGAAGAAGGACGAGATCGTCATGATCAACCAAGGCGGGCCCGAGATCCGCCGCGTCAGGCTCAACGCGCAGCATTCGGCGAATCCGAAGCCGTCCTGGTATGGCGACGCGATCGGCCATTACGAGAACGGCGACACGCTTGTCATCGACACGATCGGCGTGACCACCCGGACCTTCGTCGACAATTACCGCACGCCTCACACCGACAAGCTGCACACCGTCGAACGCTACAAGCTCGTCGAGGGCGGCAAGGCGATCGAGATTTCGATCGAGGTCGAGGACCCCGGCGCCTTCACGACGAAATGGACCGCGCGGCAGCGTTGGGTTCGCCAGCAGGAGCCGCTCATGGAAGTTCACTGCAACGAGAACAACGAAGACCTCTTCAATCTCTATCCCGTACCGAGCCCGAAGGCGGAGAAGCCGGATTTCTGACGCTTCGGCAAAAGGAGAATTCGATGTCGCGATTCTCTTTGTTGGGCGTATCAGCAGGTGTTCTTTGCGCCGGCATGCTTCTCGCGCCGAGTGCGGGCGTATCTCAATCCACGCCTAAAACACCCGTCTTCCACGCCCAGTTCGGAGCGGCCTGGATGGAGGTGGGCGACGAGTTCCTGCCGCCGCCGAGCGGTCCTGGGCCGGTCGTCAACGATCCGCGCTACCCCTATGTCGACAATGGCCGCGCCCGCCGCGAGAGCAAGCAACCGACCTATCGCGTCGCCGATCTTTCCAATCCGATCCTTCAGGATTGGGCAAAGGCCCAGATGAAGAAGGCGAACGACGAAGTGCTGGCCGGAAAGGTTCCGTTCCGGCCGCGCGAACGCTGCTATCCGGGAAGCGTTCCAGGCTTCGTCGTCTACACGCTGGTCACGCCGTTCTTCTTCATCCAGACGGACAATCAGGTGACACTGGTCAACGAAGGCGGGCCCGAGGTCCGCCGCGTCCATATGAACGTCGCCCACTCGGCCAATCCTAAGCCGTCCTGGTACGGCGAGTTCGGTCGGCCATTACGAGAACGGCGACACCCTCGTCATCGATACGATCGGGATCACCACCAAGGCGTTCGTCGACAACTACCGCACGCCGCACACCGACGCTCTGCATGTCGTCGAGCGCTACAAGATCCTCGATCAAGGAAAAACCCTCGAGGTCCTGATCACGGTCGAAGACCAGGGCGCATTTACCACGCCATGGTCCGCGGTCCAGCGGTTCCGCCTGGTACAGGGTCGGCCGTTGACCGAGAGCCCCTGCGCCGAGAACAATTTCGACCATTTCAATTTCGGCGTGGCGCCGCTGCCCGAGGACAGTTCACCGGATTTCTAGCGGCTGCGGAAAGCGAGACTCACCGGGACGGTTGGCGGCCTTGTCCGCACGGCCCCGTGAATTCGCCTGACCCGAGGGATCGAGCGTCTTGGCTCGTACCTACCATGGCGCGAACTTTATGACGGGGATATGATCGGGCATGCCGTGGGCGAGCCCATTTGCGCCGCGAAGGTGTTGAATTACGCTTGCAAGCAAGAGGTGTGACGAGTCCGGCCTGACATAAACCGCGTTAAGCGGCACAGCCATTGGGAGGAAATTCAGGTGTCCAAGGTGTTCTCGAGCGAGAATCTGCGTGTTTTCGTCGGGCTGCTCTGCGCCGGCGTCGCGCTGTCGCCAACGCTTGCCGCGGAAGAGAACTTCAATCCCCGGGATTTCGGCCCGACCGGCTCGACCGCTTGGCTCACCGACCGCCCCACCGGCGATGATTTCCTTGCCCCGGAACGGGCCTTCCCCCCGCTGTCAGGGCCGGGCCCAGTGTTCTCGATCCCCGAGCGGCCTTACACGCCGAACGGAACCGGCGCCCAGCCGACCTATCGCATCGCCGATCTCACCAATCCGATCCTTCAGGATTGGACGAAGGAGCGGATGAAGAAGGCGAATGACGACGTCCTCGCGGGAAAGGTCCCCTTCATCACGCGCGAAAAGTGCATGTCGACCGGTGTTCCGGGTTTCAACGTCTATTCGCGCGTGCAGCCGTATCACTTCTATCACACGCCGAACAAGATCACGATCGTCAACGAGCTGAACACGCAGATCCGTCACATCTATATGAATGTCGAGCATTCCAAGGACCCGAAACCGTCCTGGTACGGAGAATCGGTCGGCCGTTGGGAAGGCGACGAGCTGGTCATCGACACGATCGGCATGCACGACCGGAGCTTCGTCGACAATTATCGCACGCCCCACACCGACAAGATCCATGTCGTGGAGCGCTTCAAGATGATCGAAGACGGAAAGACGCTGCAGGCCACGATCACGGTCACCGATCCCGGTGCGTTCACCATGCCATGGACCGCCGTCCAGCGCTGGCGGCGCGTGGAAGATCGCCCGATGATCGAAAACCTTTGCGAAGTGAGCAATGACCGTTTCTTTGAAAATGACCTTACTTACTTCCCGCAAGACAACACGCCCGACTTCTGACAGCAGGAGATAAGGATGACCCTCCGTTCCTCCGCGGCAGTCCTGACCGGCCTGCTGTGCGGCGCAGCCATTTTTGTCTCGCTCTCGACTGACAGCACTGCGGAAGAAAAACGGGAGCACCCGGTCTTCACCGTCAAAGGCGGATGGGTGCCGGATCGTGCCACCGGCGATGACTTCCTGCTCGCACCCGATTCCGTCGGCACGCCCGTGGTGTCCGATCCCAAATATCCCTACGTGCCCAATGGCGGTGGACGCCAATCGACTTACAGGGTCGCCGATCTCAACAACCCGATGCTCCAGGATTGGGCAAAGGAGAAGATGAAGAAGGCGAATGACGAGGTGCTGGAGGGCAAAGTCCCCTACATCACGCGCGAGCGCTGCTGGCCGGCCGGGGTTCCGGGATTTGCAGTGTACACGCGCGGCGGGCAGCCGCTGAACTGGATTCACACCGCCGATGCGGTCGTGATGATCAACGAACTCAACCAGCAGACGCGCCACATCTATATGAACGTCGCGCACTCGGCCAATCCGAAGCCCTCGTGGTATGGCGAATCCGTCGGCCACTATGAAGGCGACGAGCTGGTGGTCGACACGATCGGGTTGAACGCGCGCACCTTCGTCGACAATTACCGCACGCCGCACACCGAGCAGATCCATGTCGTCGAGCGCTACAAGATGCTCGAGGGCAAGATCCTGCAGGTGACGATCACGGTCGAGGATCCGGGCGCGTTCACCATGCCGTGGTCCGCGATACAGCGCTGGCGGCTCACCGACCGCGATTATGTCGAGTCGATCTGCGCCGAGAACAACGACGACCACTTCAACCATGGCCTGTTTCCGATGCCGCAGGCGGCGAAGCCGGACTTCTGAGCGTCATGATCCCGCGGCTTCCTGCGGTAGCGTGCTCCGGCCTCATATTGGTCGCGCTCGCCGCCTCCGGAGCCGCGCAGCAATCCGCGGATCACAAGGCGCCGCGCCTTGGATATTCCAGTTTCGGCTGGTTTCCGGTGAGCGATGATTTCCAGCCGCCGCTTTCCGGGCCGGGCCCGGTCGTCTCCGATCCCGCGCATCCCTATTCCAGCAACCAGACCGGACGGCAGCCGACCTTCCGCATCGCCGATCTGACCAATCCGATTCTTCAGCCGTGGGCGATGGAACGTCTGCGCAAGACCAACGAGGAGACCCGCTCGGGCAAGCCGCCCTTCTCGCCCCGCGAAACCTGCTGGTTGCCGGGCGTCCCCGGCTACGACGTCTTTTCCCGTCTGCGGCCCGTCTATTTCCTGCAAACACCGACGCAGGTCACCATCATCAACGAAGGCGACGCGCAGGTGCGCCGCGTCTATCTGAATGTGCCCCATTCGCCCAACCCGAAACCGTCCTGGTACGGAGAATCGGTCGGGCACTACGAGAACGGCGACACGCTCGTCATCGATACGATCGGGCTGAACGCCAAGACCTTTGTGGACCTCTATCTGACGCCGCACACCGAGAAGCTCCATGTCGTCGAGCGCTTCAAGCTTGCGCCCGGCGGCAAGATGATCGAGCTCACCGTCACGGTCGAAGACGAAGGCGCGTTCACGACGCCGTGGTCGGCGCGGCAGACCTACAATCAAGAGCCGCAGGCGAAGATGCAGGAAGCCATCTGCGCCGAGAACAATGTCGACGTCTTCAATCAGGGCTACGTGCCGCCCCCAGAGGCCGAAAAGCCCGACTTCTGACCGCTGACGGACCCTTCGCGCCGTTGCCGTTCGCCTGCCCCCGCCTTAAGCTTACGCTTTGGATCGTGCGAGCAGGCTTAGAGGCTTGGCCGCACAGTTGCTATTGTTGACCGCGACGCGGAATCGGGAGTGCTTCATGCTCAAGGGTTGGGGTGCAGCGACGGGCCTGATGGCCGTGCTGTTGGCCACGTCATCGTCCGCGCAAGCGCCGCACGAACACGCCATTCCGCCGCTCGCCTCCGCCGGCTTCGGCTGGCAGACCGGCATCGCCGATTGGCAGGACCCGCCGCCGAGCAACATGCACGGACCGATCAAACCGCATCCGGATCATCCCTATGTCAGCAACGCTGAAGCAGGACGGACCGGGAAACAGCCGACGCTCAGGATCGGCAATGACACGGACCCGGTGCTCAAGCCGTGGGCCGCGAAGATCATGCGCGACTCGAACGAAGAGGCGATGAAGGGCGACCGTGCGATACCCTTTGCCGCGCAGGCGCGCTGCTTTCCGGGCGGCGTGCCGGGACAGCTGCTGTTTCCGTTCGAGCCGATGTATTTCATTCAGCGGCCCAACGTCATCTACATCATGTGGCAGCGCGATCAGCACGTCCGGCGCATCCTTCTGACGGACAAGCACTCCGAAGATGTCAAGCCGACCTGGTTCGGCGAGTCGATCGGCCGCTATGAGAACGGCGACACGCTCGTCGTCGATACGATCGGGCTGTCCACGAAGAACAGCTACATCGACAATTTCCGCACGCCGCACACCGAGAAGCTGCACGTCGTCGAGCGCTTCACGATCAGCCCGGACCGCAACACGCTGACCGCAATCGTGACGGTGAACGATCCCGAGACGTTCAACGCGCCGCTGACCATGCAGCAGCGCTGGACCAAGGTGAACGAGCCGATGAAGGAGTCCATCTGCGCGGAGAACAATTTCGATTTCTTCAGTCAGAACCTGTTTCCCGTTCCGATGGCGGAGAAGCCCGACTTCTGAAAACACGGGCAGGAAACAGGAAAAGGAGGGTTCCATGTTCCAAGCCGCACACCAGGGATCAAAGCTGCTGCTCGCGGGCCTTCTCGCTGGCGCCAGTGTAGGCGCCGCGTTTGCTCAGACTCCCCGCCGCGGTTCGACTTGTCGTCGGGCAATGCCGGCTGGATCTCCGAAGGCACGGAATGGGTCGCCGTTCCCGGCGGACCGCAACCGGTGACCTTCGATACCAAGTTCCCCTACGTGCCGAACAACACCGGCAAGCAGCCGACCTTCAGGGTCGCCGACCTGAGCAATCCGAATCTCACGGATTTCGCCAAGGCGGAGCTCAAGAAGTCGAACGACATGGTGCATAGCGGCTTTGCGATGTACGCGCGCGAAGCCCGTTGCTGGGCGAGCGGGATACCGGTCTATCTCCTCAATCCGGCGCAACCGACCTATTTCCTGCAGACGCCGAAGAAGATCACGATGGTCTGGCAGATGGACCAGCAGGTGCGTCACGTCCACATGGACGTCCCCCATTCCGCCAATCCGAAACCCTCCTGGTACGGAGAATCGGTCGGCCGCTACGACGGCGACACCCTCGTCATCGACACGATCGGGCTGAACGGCAAAGCGCATCTCGACAACTACCGCACGCCGGCAACCGACAAGACCCACGTGGTCGAGCGCTACCGCCTGATCGAAGACGGGCAGAAGCTGGAAGCTCACGTGACGATCACCGATCCCACCGTGCTCAAGCAGCCGTTGCAGGTGATCCACCGCTGGCGGAAGGTCAATCAGCCGATCATCGAGTCGCGTTGCGCCGACGGCGAGATGAACAATCCCTTCGAACAACAGCGCGTGGAGCCGCTGCCGGCAACGATGAGACCCGATTTCTGAATATTGGAGGACGGAGGGGCCGATGTCGTCCAAGATTGCGCTGATACGGGTGCTCACGTGCGGGCTCCTGATGGGGATGCTTGGCTCGGCCGCGTTCTGGCCGATGGCCGAGGCGGCGCCCGCACCGGCCAAGGGTAAGGGGAAGGCTGCGGTCGCTGCGAAGGCCGCTCCCGCTCCCGAAGTGCCGATTCCGAACTTCGCGCCCGACAGCCTCACCGGCTGGCTCGCGGCCGGCACCGAGTTCATCCCTCTGCCGGGCAATGGCCCCAAGCCCGTCACGTTCGACAAGAACTATCCCTACGTTCCGAACGGCACGGGCGAGCAGCCCACCTTCCGCGTCGCCGATATCGACAACCCGATCCTGCGTCCCTGGGTGAAGGACGCGCTGAAGCGGATCAACGACCGCGCGATCTCGGGCAAGGACGCCTTCCCGCCGCAGGTGCGCTGCTGGCCCTTGGGCGTGCCGGGCTTCGTGCTCTATCCCGCGCAGCCCGTGTACATCGTGCAGACGCCGAAGGAAGTGCTGATGACCTGGCAGGCCGATCACATGGTCCGCCGCATCTTCCTCACCGACAAACATTCGGAGACCGTGAAGCCCTCCTGGTTCGGGGAATCGATCGGGCGCTACGAGAACGGCGACACGCTCGTGGTCGACACCATCGGCATCACGACCAAGACCTTCGTCGACAATTACCGCACGCCGCACACCGACCAGCTGCACGTCGTGGAGCGCTTCAAGCTCGCACCCGACGGTCAATCGATCGAAGTCACGGTCACCGTCGATGATCCGGGCGCGTTCACGACGCCCTGGTCGGCGATGCAGCGCTACCGGCGCGTGAACCAGGGGCCGATGCTCGAAGCGACCTGTGTCGAGGGCAATTTCAACTACTACAATTTCGATCTCGAGCCGTTGCCCGAGGAAACCAAGCCGGGCTTCTGAGCGTTTTCCGCCGAAGTGCCGCGCCTGCGCGCCATAATGATGGGCGGCGAAGCCGCCCGGGGCGGTTCGGCGTAAGAACGCGACAATCAGAATCGGATCGGCTCTGACCTCAGATCGGAATCTGCTGCAACGGGAGCCGGTTGAGCAGCAGCGGATTGTCGAGCTTCTCGCCGGGACGCGATGAACACCGCGCGCGCTTCGCGCTCGGTGGGCTGTTCGCCCGTCCAATCCAACGGAAAATCTTCGTGCGCCGGCTGTGTCCGCGGCACATAGGCATAGTCGAACAGCTCCGACAGACGCTTGAATATCCACGGCCGCGTCGGCCGGGATCCGACACCCGACACGGATTGCGAGGGAATATGCGCCAGCTCCGGCACGGGATTGACCGCCTCGTGGTTACCGAACGCGACGCAGGTCTCGAGCAGCAGCAATCCGGTGCATTTGCGCGCGATCGCCTCCAAGACCGCAGCCGGATCTTCGGTGTGATACAAGAGGCCATAGCAATGGACGATGTCGAAGCTCTCGGGCACCACCGGCTCGAACGAGAGCGCACTGGCGCGCAGAATGCGGCAGCGCGCGGCCGCCGCGTAGCCCTTCCTTCCTCCGCTCATGCATCAGGGAGGCCAGCAGCGTGCAATTCTCGGCCCGCGGCTCCACGCAGGTGACCGAGCAGCCGCGGTCGAGAAAGAACGTGGTGTGATCGCCCACGCCCGCCCCCAGCTCCAGCACCGAACGGTCCCGGATCGGAAGGTTGAGCGACGCCAAATGCTCAAGGCGCCGCGCGTTGTGCCGGAGATAGGAGACGCTGTGGAAATCCTCGAGCGCCGCCTCCATCGCGGCCGCTTCGGAGCCCAATCCGTCGCCCGGATCGGGTGCCTGCCCCTGGTTCACCTCCGTAGGCCCCCCGCCCCGCGGACATGAAAAGTGTGTCGAATGTTCTTGAATTGTTTTTGTTGGTACGAATTCAACATACAATTCCACCCCTAGTCGAGAGGGAATTGCCAATTCACCTGCGACTCGGAACAAAAATCAAACGGTCGCCTCAACCCCCGGTGATTCAATCGCAAGAGAATCTCCTCTAGTATGCCGGGAGACACCCTCAAAGAGTGCCCTCCCGCCATGAGACCAGCACTGCGTCCCGCGATGACCATCCTTGCCGCCGCAGCCTCGGGCTTCGCGCTGGCGGCCCAGGCGCCCGCTCCGAACGGGGCGCCGATCCCGGACTTCCAGTCCAAGAACGTGTCATGGACGGCGATCAATTCCGACTTCACGCCCGTGCCGGGTTCGCCCGCGCCGGTCACCTTTGACCGCGCGCATCCGTTTTTCCGCAACGACCAGGCGCGCGACAATAACGGCCAGGCGACCTATCGCGTCCCCGACCCGAACAATCCGAACCTGCAGCCCTGGGTGCAGGAAGCTCTGAGGAAGCAGCGCGACAAGGTGCTCGCAGGCGAAATCGGCCAGACGCCGCGCTGGTCCTGCAAGCCGGGCGGCGTACCGGCTTTCTCGCTGTTCGTGGTCGAGCCCGTCTACATCGTGCAGGGACCGAAGAAGGTGCTCCTGATCTATCAGGGCAACCAGGAAGTCCGGCACATCTATCTGAACGAGAAGCACACGCAGAACCCGACGCCGTCCTGGTACGGCGAATCGATCGGCTGGTACGAAGGCGATGAGCTGGTCGTCGACACGATCGGCATCTCGACCAAGGCGGTGATCGACAATTATCAGACGCCGCACACCGACAAGCTGCACGTCGTCGAACGCTACCGCGTCGTGGAGGATGGCAAGGCACTCGAAGTCAATCTGACCGTCGATGATCCCGGCGCCTTCAATGCGCCCTGGAAAGCCAAGCAGCGCTACAGCCGCACCCAGCAGGGACCGCTCCCCGAAGTGAAGTGCTCGGAGAACAACATCGACTTGTTCGACCTGAAGGGCTTCGTCGGATCGCCGGAAGCGGACAAGCCGGATTTCTGATCGTTGCAAAGGGCCTATCCTATCTCTGTCCGGCTCCCCGCCAGGCCACGATAACCGCCTGAAGTTTATAGCTTTTCAGCGTCGTCTCGTGATCCTGTCCTAGCCAGCCGTACGCCACGGTTGGATTTCTGGCTGCACCTATTCTGCACCTGAAATCCAACCTCAACGGAGGTTGGGAATGGCCAAACGCAAACTCACCAAGACCGTCGCCGACGCTGCACGGCCTGAGACTGTCCCCTACGAACTCCGCGACACGATCATACCCGGGTTCTTGCTCAAGGTTACGCCGACCGGACGCAAGATTTTCATGTTGGCCTACGTCGCGAACGATGGCCAACGCCGTAAGCCCGCTATCGGTCGGTTCGGCGAGATCACCGTCGAGCAGGCACGAGGCATCGCTCAAGATTGGCTTGCCGATGTCCGCAAGGGACAGGATCCCAGCGTCAAGCGCTCCGCCGCGCGGCAAGCGCCAACGGTCAAGGAGTTGTTCGAACGGTTCATGACCGACTACTCCGAGGGCCGGAACAAGCCGTCGACGGTCAAATCCAATCGCGGCTATGGGAAGCGCCACATCATTCCGATCCTCGGCCACCTCAAGGTGCCGGCCGTCACGCGCGCTGACATCTCTGACCTGATGAAGCGGATGTCGAAAGCGCCGACAAACGCAAACCGGGTGCTCTCGGCCCTCCGCAAGATGTTCAACTTGGCGGAGGTCTGGGGCCTGCGCCCTGACGGGTCGAACCCATGCCGGCATATCCCGAAATATCCCGAGCGGGGCAAGACCCGGCTGATCACTGACGCCGAGCTGAAGCGTCTCTATGCCTATTTACATAAGGCGGAGGTCGAGGGCCTCGAGCATCCCCTGATCCTTCTCGCCATCCGGCTCCAGTTTGAGTTTGCGGCGCGGATGTCGGAGATCCTCAATCTCCAATGGGCGTGGGTCGATCTGGCTAACCGCCGGGTCGACTGGCCCGACAGCAAGACTGGCGGGATGTCGAAGCCGATGAGCGCCGAGGCGATCCGCCTGTTCGAGACGGCACCGCGTTTGGAAGCGTCGCCCTATGTCTGCCCATCCATCTTGGATTCCAACCTGCCGATGTCGAAGCCCACCTACTACGACGGCTGGCGGCGCATTCTCGCGCGCGCCGGGCTTTCGCACGTCGGCACGCATGGCATCCGGCATCGCGCGGCGACGGACATCGCCAATTCCGGCATCCCCTTGAAAATCGGCATGGTGCTCACCGCCCATAAGACCGTTACGATGTTCATGCGCTACGTTCACACCGAGGACAATCCGGTAAGGGCGGCGGCCGACGCTGTAGCGCTCCGACGCCAGACCCTGATTGGGGGCGTCGTGGCTGTTCCGGCTCCGGAGCCTGCACACGAAACGATCCTCGTGCCGCCTTCCATTGCACCTGAAGGTCGTGCTCCAGCGAGTGGTGTAGCTGCGGTGGTCATCGATAGTTCGCCGTAGGGTCGGGTTGCTGAACACCAACCTGATACCGATGACCGGCGACTTGATGAATTTGCGTACGCTTTTGGAGAAGACGCCCGACGCCGACTCTTCTTCGCGAGATGATCGACTTTGCGGACCATCGCTTCATGGCGAAACCCAGCCCGTCACTCAGTCGGGAGAGCGACCGCTTTCGAAAGCGGCCCTTCGCCAGCGGGGTTACCCATGGTTACTGCTGGCTTGTGGACTGACCAATCCTTCGGAGCGCTTCCGTTCGAACAATTTGCGGCATAGCTCTTCGGACTGGCGCAATCCTTCTTCGGTGAAGACAACCGATTTCGTTTTGCCCACAGGGTCCGAGATCAGCCCCTTCGCATGCAGGCGCTCCATCGCCGCCCAATCGAATGATTTCCATGCGCGGCCCCACTCATGGCGGCCGAGAAAGAGCAGGGCTAAGACGGCTTCATCGATCCGATCGTTGTCGAGTTCCATCGTTCCATGGTCCTTGCCTAACTTCGATCACCAATGTGCGGAGCGTGCTTTCCGATGTGCATAACGAATGAAAGAGCCCTAATCTGTATCGCCAGCATAATCTGCCTCAAGAAGATCGCTCAATGGCACGCGGCAAGGTTCTGACGCCCAAAGAACTGACCAAGCTCGGCGCAACACAACTGGCGGAGCTGCTGGTGGAAGCCTGCGAGAGTGATCCGCAACTTCGGCATAGGGTTGAGATCCTGCAGGCCTCGAACAAGGGTACCGACGAGCTGGAGGACACGCTCGCCCAGCGAATTGTCTCGTTGTCCCGTGCCCGTGCATTTGTCGATTGGCGCGAGGTGCCCAAGCTCGAAGCCGAACTGGCTATCCTGCGGGAAGGTATCGTCACGCAACTCGGAGCTGCGGAGCCGCGTTCGGCGTCCGAGCTCATGTGGCGGTTCCTCGCAGTTGCCAAAACGACCATCGAGCGCGTCGATGATTCCAGCGGACGAATTGGCGACGAGTTTCGTTGCGCCGGCGAAGATCTCGGTTCCCTGCTCACGCGGGTACCCGACCTGGATCGGGTCGAGCTTGCCGAGCGACTTCACGAGAGAATGGCAGAAGACGAATATGGGTTCACGGCCCTGATCATCAACAGTGCGCCCGAAGGTCTCGGGTCTGAGGGCCGCAAGAAGCTGCGCGAATTGCTCAAGGCGGACATCGAGCGGCTGCCGCCACGACAGGAAAAAGAAGATTGGGGATCCGTTGGCTGGCCTCGTGCGCGGATCGCAAGCCACCTTGCCAATCTCGCCGATGCCGAACACGACGTGGACGCCTACATCGAAGCTGTTCGGATCGGTCAACGAGAGCACATTGACGCGGCGCATGTCGCCAAACGGCTGATTGACGCCGGCCGAGGCGAGGAAGCCCTTGCCTGGCTCGAAAGGGATCGACGCAATCGCGACCGCTTCGATCTGACGATCGCGGATTTGAGGATTGCCGCCCTTGAATCCCTCGGCAGGAAATCGGAAGCCCAGGCACTGCGCTGGTCGGCGTTTGAGACCACGCTCAGCGGCTCCCACCTGAGAGATTATCTTAAGCGACTGCCGGATTTTGAGGATTTCCCAATCGAGCAAAAGGCGCTTGCTCATGCGGCAGTATTTCCCTCTGCGATGAGCGCTTTGATGTTTCTGATCGAATGGCCTGCCCTTGAGGCCGCCGACCGACTAGTGCGGAAGCGGACCGCGGAGTTTGACGGTCGCGCCTATGTGCAGCTCGGGAAAGCCGCCGAAGCGCTCATGGAGAAGTGGCCCGTCTCTGCAACACTGCTTTACCGCGCCCTTGTGGGGAGCGTTCTGGAGCGCGGGTACTCCAAGGCCTACCACTACGCCGCTCGTGACTTGGCTTCCGCTACAATGCTCGCACCCCGATTGGCTGCAGATGGCGGTATCCCGAGCCACGCCGAATTCTACGCCATGATCAAAGCAAGGCACGGGCGCAAGTACGGTTTCTGGCAGCTCGTGGATGAACAACGTCTGCCTTTGGACGCATTTCGGACCTAGAAGTCGGTCCCCGGAATTGGCAGATTTTGACCCTTAACGGTCATTCATTTTTCCAAGCATTTGCAAGCATATTTCTAGCACACCGCCGGGTCGAAAGTTAGGTTGCTAGACAAATTCAGAAGATGAAGTCCGACGCGTTCAGCGGATCGGTGAAGCCAACGAGCGTTACGCTGTTGCCGCCCCCGAAATCGATCACGCGTGTCGCTGCCGACCAACGGCTGATGTCCAGATCCGCGATGCTCTCGAGAAGCCGTAGGCCCTGACGTCGATCTGTCGTTGTCGCTCTGCCGGAAGTCGTGCACCTTGTCGGCGTTGTTGCCCGGCATGAAGACGAAAACGTCGGCGCCCGTCGTCACGTTGCTGCCTATCGTCCGCCATCGCCCCACATGTTGTCGGCGGCGTTGCCGCTGATCAGTCTATCGTTGCCGGATACGGTGAAATCGAGCATCGTGGCGGCGTCGCCATAGAGATTGTTGGCGGCATCATCGCCCGCGATCACCACGTCGTTGCCGCCGACCGCATACTCGCGCATCGTGATGCCGTCCCGTGGAGAATGTTCAGGACGGCATCATTGCCTCCTATCACCACATCGTTGCCGCCGCGGACATGTCCGGCCATATTCATGCCGTCGCCGCGAAGGTTGTTCTCCAGCGCGGCGGCACCGCCGATGAGCAGATCGTTGCCGCCGACGGCGACATCGAACATGCTGCAGCCGTCGCCGCAGCCCGAATTCAATATGGCGCCATCCCCCCCGATCACCACGTCATTTCCGCCGCGGGAGTAGTCGTGCATCTCGGTGGCTTCGGCGCCCATCCGGTTCGTGGCGCCATCGCCCCCTCTCAGCACGTCGTTGCCGCCGCGGGACTCGCCGTACATGAACTGGGCGTCGCCGCGCAGCGCGTTGGTGTTGCCCGCACCCCTCGAGTCCGGTCAGCACGTCGTTGCCGCCCTTTGACTTGTCCACCATCGAGAACGCATCGCCAGCGAGAATGCCGCCGCTCCAGGTCAGCACGTCGTGCGTTCCGTGCTCTTTGCCGCTTAGGGTTCCGGTCTGGGTGTTGGGTTTCAGTGCCATTTGCGTGTCTCCTCTCATGAATGGCATGAACGGTCTCTTGCGAGATGCGGAGGGCCCTGCGCCGAGCCGGCGCGCCGTTAGCCGCACATCGACGACAAATTCAGAAAATGAAGTCCGAGGCCGTCAGGGGAGTGGTGAATCCAATGAGAGTGACGCTGTTGCCGTCGCCAAAGTCGATCACCGTGTCGCTGACGCCCACGGCGATGTCCAAATCGGCGATGCCGCCGAAGCCGTAGGCGCTCACGTCGATCTGGTCGTGATCGGTCTGGCGGAAGTCGTTGATCGTATCGGCGTTGTTCCCCGGCATGAAGACGAACGTGTCCGTGCCGGTCGTGACATCGGGTCCGATCGTTTGGCCGTCGCCCCACATGTTGTCGATGCCGGTGCCGCTGATGAGTGTATCGTTGCCGCCAACGACGAAATCAGACATGGATCGGCTATCGCCGATCAAATTGTTTGTTGTTCCAGAGCCATTGCCTCCGATCAGCACGTCATTGCCGCCGGTGGCGTGGCCGTTCATGAAGAGGCCCTCGCCGCGCAGGTTGTTGCGGATTGCACCATCTCCTCCGATCACCAGGTCGTTCCCGCCGACCGTGTAATCGTTCATTGAGAAGCCGTCAGCATTGACAGCGTTTATGATCGCATCAGCTCCACCGGTGATGCGGTCGTTGCCGCCGCGGGCGTGACCGGACATGTTCGCGGCGTCACCGATCATCGTATTGTCAGCGGTTGAACCGGCGCCCCCGGTTATCACGTCATTGCCGCCGCGGGTGTGATCGGTCATGTCAAGCGCGTCGCCGAGGAGTCCGTTGAACACACCGGCGGCGCCGGTCAGCACATCATTGCCGCCCGGGCCTCGTCGATCATCGTAAGCGCGTCGCCGTATAGAGCGCCGCCACTCCCAGTGAGGTGGTCGTTACTCCCGTGGTTTTTGCCGCTGAGCGTTCCGGTCTGGGTATTGGGTTTAAGTGCCATGGCGTGCCTCCTTGCTGGCCGTGTCCAACGACCGGCACGCTAAGGACGCCCCGTCGGGCCGGCCGTCGGGAGCCCCGTCAAGGAATTCCGTCAAGTTTTGCTATAGTGGGTCAAAGATGGCGAAAACCGTCGGCGGCGCACGGGTTTAGGGGCGGCGATGGATACCGATTCGGGTTTGGGCAACGGGAGCGAGAGAACGGCGCGTTGGTCCCTTCGCCTCCTTGGCGGCTTCGAGCTGAAGGCGCTTCCGGCGGGTGGGGCCGTTACGTCGCCCGGGAAGCGCGAACGCGTGCTGCTTGCCTACCTCGCCCTCAGCCCGAAAGGGCGGCACGAGCGCCGGAAGCTGGTGACGCTGCTTTGGGGCGATGACGCGGATGCCGGCACGCTCGACAATTTGCGCACGTGCGTCTGGACTTGCGGAAGGCGCTCGGTGATACGGAGCATCGTCTGATTTCGTCCGAAGGCAGGGACATTGTGCTGGATGTCGGGGCTTGAGGTCGACGTTCTTTCGTTTCGCCGCTTGGCAGCGCAGTCGGAGCGCGGATTTGGAGGCGGCAGCCGCCCTCTACGCCGGGAATTTCCTCGACGGGCTCAGCATCGAGAGCGACGAGTTCGAGTCCTGGCGCCGCGAGGTGGCGACGCGCTGCAGGATCAAGGGCTCGATGTTCTTGCACGAGTGGTGACGTGCCTCTCGGACAAGGACGAAATCGATCACGCGATCGATGCCGGCCTCGCATCTTGCGGGTTGAGCCGCTCCACGAGGCGGCGGTGCGCCGCCTGATGCGGCTCTATGGCGAAAGCGGCCGGCGCGGAACCGCAATGCAGCTCTACCACACACTCGCGGACGCGCTGAATAAAGAGCTTGGCGCGCAGCCCGATGCCGAGACGCGTGCCGTTTTCGCGGAACTGTCTCGCACAGCCTATCGGATCGGCGCACGCGGCGCTCCGGCGGTGGAAGAGACCGAGCCGGCCGATCCCGTCGTTCGAACAAAAGCATCAGACGTTACCGTTGTGTCGCGGCTCGCCGCAGATGAAGCACCAACAACCTTCAAGATGGGTTCTCGCCGGGGCTTTAGTCGCGGCCATCGCAGCCTTCGTCCTCTATCAGGCCTTGTATACTTCCGGCACCGCGGAGCCGCCAACCGGGCTCGAAGTCGCCAAAGCCGCTGCTTCCTCGCCGGCCGGCGCGATCGCCATTGCTGTGCTGCCTTTCGCCAATCTGTCAGGCGATCCAACACAGGATTTCTTCTCCGATGGAATTACGGAGGAGATCACGACGGCACTGGCGAGAGTTCCGGATTTGCGCGTGGTCGCGCGCGCATCGACGTCCCGGTACAAGGGCGAGCGGACCGACCTGCTCGCGATCGGACAGGCTCTGGGCGCAACACATCTGATCGAGGGAGCCGTACGCGAACAAGGCGGGCGGTTGCAGATCACGGCAGAGCTTATCGATGGTAAGATCGGCACGTCTGTGTGGACGGAAAAATACGAGCGCGATCTGGCCGGTGTTTTCGCCGTCCAGGAAGAAATTGCAAGCGCCATTGCCGGTCGGCTGATGAGGCCTTTGGGCCTGCAACCGGACGAGCAATTGGTGTCGAGCCGCAGCATCGATCCGGAGTCCTATCGGCAATTCCTGCACGCGAAAGCCGTGATGCCTCGCGGCCGGGTCGGATTTGGCGAGGCGCTGCAGATGCTGGAGCCGCTGGTTGCGCGCAACCCAGAATATTCGCCTGCATGGGCAGAGTCGGCCGGAGGCTACGGTTACGCTATGGCAGTCCGCCGCAACGAGTTTTCCGAAGAACGCCGGCGCGCCATCGAGACCTTCCTACCGAAAATGGAGGCGGCGGCACGGCGAGCGGCGGAGCTTGATCCCAATTCAGCGGACGCCAACGTGATTTTAGCCACATTCCACGCCGTATCCCGAAAGTTTGCGCTGGCAGACGATGTCTATTCCAAAGCTTTGATCCTCGATCCCAATCATCCGGATGCGTTGGAGTTCTACAGCAGCATGCTTCTTTCGCTTGGCAGGGTGAAGGACGGCTTAGCAATGAAGCAGCTGTTGCACGGGCTGGAGCCTTTTGTGCCTTACCAGAATGTGAACCTTGCCACTGCGCTGTGGGTGGCAGGACAGCACGAGGCTGCGATCGCGATTGACGAGGACTTTGCAGCTCGTCCGGGCGCTGCTGCGGAAATCCGGGACTTGGCCGAGATGTATGCTTCGATGGGGCGTTACGCCGAGGCTGCCGATCTCATGGTGCGTCTTCCGCCGCGGCTTTTTCCTCCGGAATTGGCGACGGAAGCCGCTCGTCTGCTGCTCGACTTTACCCGCGAAGAGCGTCTCGGCCCATACCCTTCCGCGATTGGGGATGCTCGGGTTCATCTACCTGCACGTGGGCGCTCCGGAGCGCGTGCTCGAATTCTACGAAGAGCGGGCAAAGGACGCCTTTCACAGTGACCCCATGGGCTTGGCGTTGCTATGGCATTCTTCCTACGCTCCTGTGCGCAAGTCGGAGCGCTTCAAAGCTTTCGCCCGAGGTTTCGGTTTTGTCGAGTTTTGGCGCGCTCGCGGCTGGCCCGATCTCTGCCGGCCGATTGGTGCGGACGACTTCGCCTGCGATTGAACAGTGTCCGAACGGTTCTGCGTCCCCGGGCATGTCCGCAATTGGCGAATTTTTGCCCTTCCCGACCATCGCCGGGAACAGCCGGAATGCGCCGATGAGCGGACATATTGCTGGCCAGGTTAGGCGTGATGAATCTCCGAAATGTCGGCGCGCGTCACTTCGGCCACGCGCTGCCGTCCCGGTTTGCGATTGATGAAGAGCATGAGGGCACGGCGATATTCTCTTTGCATGCTCGGCTTGCAGCGGACCAGGACGCGTTCGCGCATGAAGCGCTCGCCCAAGCTTTCGACGGTCGCCGACGCGGACAATCGTGCAGCGAACGTGCGGATTTGCGACATGATCGATGCAGTTCGGCTGTACGTTCCTCGCAGCCGGAGCGCACGCTGTCTGCATGGTGTCGGTTCGTGGAGGAGCTGGGCGGATTGGTGTATAGATTATGCGGTTAGGGGTTTGGTTTGGGCCGCAGGAAGTCCCCGGCAGCAGATCGCCCGATCGCCCGATCGTAGGGAAGCAGGAAAGAAGTTGACGGCAAGATAAAGCGGGTTCCTCGCTGCGGACCTTCGGTCCAAATTGTTTGTCTGCACATTGGTTTACGCTGATCCCGCGCCACGTCGAGGTGGCCGCGCGGCGCTCTGTCATTTTCTCGTTTATTTTCAATGCTCCAAGCGCCGTCGCCCGCGATGTGCGACGGAGCGAACCCTGCCGCTCCTACGCTAGCGCAAGTCTTTCTACGCTACGCCACGACGACCGCATTTTCTCTCTTGCCGGAAGCGTTTCGACTTCCAATCGTCGTCTCATGGCACACGACGAAGACGACTTCCGCATCCGTCCCGGCAAGGTCCGCGACCGTGGCGGTCGCGCGCCGCATCGGCGTGCGCGCACGTCCGACCAGCTTCATCGGCGAGGTGCATCAGGCGATCCGCCGCGCAGGCGGCAATCCGAACCGGCTGGCGGGGACCGGGAAGGGCGGCGGCCGGTTCAATGCGCGCGGCCGGGGCGTTGCGGCGGCGCTGACGCTCAAGGGCAGGAGCGCGTGGAGCCGGGACGGGAGCGGTGCGCGCACGCGGGCGCGGCGGGTGGCGGTGAAGGCTCGCGTCGTGAAGCTCAACCCGCAGCGCGGCGCCGCGCGCGGACGGCAGTTCGTCAGCGCCAAGGCGGTGGACGCGCATCTGCGCTATCTCGAACGCGACGGCGTGACACGCGACGGCGAGAAGGGCCAAGTCTATTCGGCCGAGCGCGACGTGGAGGACGGCCGGTCTTTCGTCGAACGGGGCCGAGAGGATCGCCACCAGTTCCGCTTCATCGTCTCGGCCGAGGACGGGGTGGAGCTGTCCGACCCGCGCGAGACCACCCGCGATCTGATGAAGCAGATGGAAGCCGACCTCGGCACCAAGCTCGACTGGATCGCGGTCGATCACCACAACACCGGACACCCGCACAGCCACATCATCGTCCGCGGCGTCACCGACGACGGCAAGACCCTCAACATCGCCGGCGACTACATCGCCCATGGCATTCGCGAGCGGGCCAGCGAGATCGTCACCCTGGAGCTTGGCCGCCAGACCGAGCTGGAGGTGACACGGAGCCTGGAGCGCGAGGTGGACGCCGACCGCTTCACCCGGCTCGACCGGATGCTGATCGCGGAGCAGCGAGGCCAAGAGTTCACCGACCTGCGCCCCGACAAGGACATGCTCGACACGTTCCGCCAGAACCGCGCGCTGCTGATCGACCGGGCACGCAAGCTGGAGCGCATGGGGCTGGCGACCGAGATCGACACCGGCCGCTGGATGGTGTCGCCAGAGGCCGAACCGATTCTGCGGGAGCTTGGCGAACGCGGTGACATCATCAAGACCATGCACCGGGCGCTGGAGCGCGAGGGATCGCGGAGGACCGCTATCACTCGCGCTACATCCTGCACCGCGCCACGCCGAACGAACGGATCGTCGGGCGCGTCGTCGCCAAGGGACTGGGCGGCGACGAGATGGGTGAACGGGTCGGCCTGATCATCGACGGCGTGGACGGCCACATCCATCATCTCGAGGTTACGCCGTCCCACGTCGAGGACATCGGCCGGGGCATGATCGTCGCGGCCGGCTCCGCGCCTTGGCCACGCACCGCCGATCGCAACATCCTCGCGTCGACCGACGCGAACGGCATCTATAGCCCGGCAGCGCATCGGGAGCGGGCGCGCGTTGTCGCCGCTCGGCGGCGAGACGCCGACGCCTATGTCCGCAGCCATGTCCGCCGACTGGAGGCGCTGCGCCGCGCCGGGATCGTCGAGCGCGTCCATGCCGAACACTGGACCATTCCCGCCGACCTGCCCGAACGGGGTCTCGCGTACGATCGCCAGCGGACGGCGCGAACCTCCGTATTGACGAGCTGTCTCCACCTGCCGCTCGACCGGCAGGTGCGCCACGAGGGCGCGACCTGGCTCGACCGCACCATGCTCCGCCAAGCGCGCGCCCTTGCCGACGAGGCTTTGGCGGCGATGTGCGCGCCGCCTGGACGTCCGCAAGCAGGCGCTCGCCGACATGGGCTATGTTCGCGACCTTGGCGGCGGCCAGTTCCGCGCGCCGAAAGACCTGATCCAGCGGCTTGAGGCCGCCGACATCGAACGCGCCGGCAAGGCGCTCGCCGCCGAGCGCGGACTGGAATGGCGGCCCGCCGTTCCCGGCAACTACGTCAACGGCCAGCTTGTCGGCTCCACCCAGCTATCCAGCGGCCGGTTCGCGATGATCGACGACGGGCTCGGATTCAGCCTCGTGCCCTGGCGGCCCGCCCTCGAACAGCATATCGGCCGCCACATCTCCGGCATCGCCATGCCCGGCGGAGATGTGGACTGGTCGTTTGTACGGTCGAGAGGGTTGGGGCTGTGAGAGGAAAAGAAAGCCTTGTCTGCTTGGAGGCAAGCAGGCCGGACCAGCGCCATGCCGTTTGAGTGGGACCGCCCCCGATTGGCAAGCATCTTTCTTCGGACGAACGGCTTGGCGGCAAACAGTCATATGTCCGGCCTTTCGGTGCAGTCGGTGTCGATGGCAAGGCTGGGTGGGACGTTAATTGGCACTAGCGGGAATCATGATATTTTCCTTTGACGCGCACGAGCGCCAGCGTTCGGGTCCGATCCTCGCAGCTACTTGTTGCGAAAGTTCGGAGGGAGATTGGCCCCAGTGGCTGTTCGCTACCGATAAGGAAACTCAGCGATAGCCGGTGCCCGACGGAACATCAATTTAAAGCCATAGAGTGGAAACGGCTGACATCGCTCCAACGGGCACGTCGCTGTCGGCTACTGGCTGAGGAAGCAATCACCATCGCAAATAGCGCCGCTCCTGAACTGAAAGATCGGTTCCTCATCATCGCTGAACAGTTTGAAAGGCTCGCGGCTGATTTAGAAGCTCGGGCGAAATTCTGAATACCAACGGCTGGTCGTCCAAGCATTAGCGCGCGCTCAGCAAGTTCGCGCGAGTGTCCGTTTAGGGGACCCCTTGGGACATGTCGGCTGATAGCGGGGCGTTAACTGGCACTAGAGGGAATCATGATATTTTCCCTTTGACGCGCACGAGCGCCAGCGTTCGGGTCCGAGCCCCGCAGCTATTTCTAGCCGCTATTCACCACCTGTAAGGACCGACGACACCGCCCGATATCGCGGCGATGCTGGACGCGATGAAGATACCAGTCATCCAGCAGTGCGGGGAGAAAGCAGCCACACTCGGAGGCACCAGTCACCACTGGCCGCTCAAGGCAGAACAAGTACGAAGCTCTGTGTAGCCAGCAATTCATCGCGGTACAAAATCTTGAACGTCCAGGTTCCCAGCACGAGTTCTGATGGGGAGTTCTAGTGTATAGCCGTGGTATCCGCGAAGTTCACTCACGGAGCGGAAGGTGCGTTCGTCGCGAAACACGATTTTCTGCGTCTCCATCTCATACAGTCCCTGAGAGGGAAATTCGGTCACGAGCGTTAACTCCACCGGACGGCCCGCCTCTGTGCCGCGCACGTTGAATTCGAAGCCAAACTCGCTGCCGAGTTCCGCCGGGATAACCGTGGTAGATGCGATTAAAATAGGTCCTTCGGCGCTCCCGCGCTCTAGCTCATAAATTCCGCTCTGGACAATTTCAACTTCCACAGCCTGTGCCTCGGCTGCAAACGCGGCAGCAGTTAGTGAAATCAACGCAATTGAAGCCGCACTAATTCGTGCAAGAAGGCGCATGGTCTTCTTTCCCTACGACCAGTTAAATCTCGCTCATCGCGAGAGCCAGCGAAGCCGCTCAGCGGCGAGACGGCTACGAGACCGGACGCGCATCCGCTTTAGCGCAGAGCAACGCTCGGGTAGTGGGGCTGGTGCATAATGCCTTCGCTGGGGAGCTCCGGCTTGAAAATTTTGTGACAGCTCTCGCAGGTATCGACAAGCTTATCGCCGGCGGCGCGCAACGCCACTTTGCTCTTGGCATCAACTGCCTGTTTGGCCTCGAGCGCTCCACTGCTCAATTTGCGAGACCAATCCTGCCACGCTGGCGATAGCGCCCAGCCGTGATCGGCCGCGCCAGTGCCACCAAGGGAGACCACGCTCCCCGCCGCCGCCAATTGCAGTGCGTGTTGTTCGATGAGCAGCCACTCGCGGTCGGTGAGATCGCGGTCTTGATTGCCGCCTTCCCATATTTCATGAGCCGCCTGATCCACGAGGGCGACCATCACAGAGTTGATGCTGATCGGCAAAGAAACGTGTGGCTGTGCAGCGGGTGCTTGCGCCAAGCCCCGCAGTGCCGCCAAGCAAACCATAGGCCGAAGCCGCGAGAAGCGTGGCACAAGCGAGAACTTTTGCGGTGCGTTTCGTTGCGATGCGCGTGATTGCCATCTTTGCGTGCCTTTCTAATGACCGAACGAGTCCTCCATTACGGAGGCTCTGCTGCGATTTGGATAGGCTGATGGGCGGCCGGGAAATAGCCTCGGAAACTACTCATTGCGCGGAGGCTTATGTCCGGTGATGGCGACGAACTGCGTCGTGCGCAGTGACAACCAGCCCGCAGCGCCGACTTAGGAACGTTTGTTGCCTGTGATCAGGGCGCGGACCAAATTCTCGCGATGGACGAAGCTTGCGAGAACTACCGCAGCAATGTGCACGAAGACGAAGGCGAGCGTGATGTTGGCGAGGACTTCATGGACCCCCTCAACTGCCTCACCTGTGTCTCGGGTGAACATCCCGGCGAGCGGTCCTGCCTGTTGGTCCCCGCCGTAGACCACGAGGCCGGTCGCGACCGTCAACGTGAGAAGAACAAGTAGAAGCACCACCATAGCGCCGCCGCCAGGGCTATGACCGAGATGGCGCTCGGCGCGAAATAGGATGAGATCGCGCATGCATCGGAGCGTTGTGGCGGGAGCGTAGACGAAGTCGGAGAAGCGTGCATGGTGTGGTCCGACGAAGCCCCAAAGCAGGCGCGCAATAATCAACACACCGACAATATAGCCGGCCCAGACATGCACCGTGAGCAGGTCATCTTCGGTCAGATAGGCAACTGCAAAGGCCGAGACCAACGTCCAGTGGAAGACCCTCACAAACCTGTCCCAAACGCGGACTTGGACCGGAGGTTCCGACGTTCGACCTGATGCGCGCTTGACACGGGAATACCTGCGTCCGGTGCGCTACTTCTGGCTTTTGAAAACAAGATACATGAGCCCGAGGGAAACAACCGGAATGACGATGAGTGCGGTCTGCTGGAAGAATTCGGCGTCCCCCTCGTCCGTCAGAAGCAAAGCGACTGCGTCGGCGACGATGATAATCGCTAAACCGATGTACCAAGGGAGAAGATTGCTACGCGTCACGACGACCTCCATTCAGTTTACCGGGTCCATTTGTAACGTGTCTGTTTTCGGTCGAATTGAGATGGATCAACGAGCCTGGGCAGGACCGTTACGATTTAAGATGAGCAGAGGGAGCGTGTCCGAAATAGCTTCGGAAACTACTCATATGCGCGGAGGCTTATGTCCGTTGATGGACCACAAACCGCACGTTTCGCGCGGACTTAGTCTGCGTCTGAAAGTCGCCAAAGTCAGACGTTCGGTAGTTGAAAGTATTGGATCGTAGCCCGCTCGGAGATCGGGTGGCCGCCCGATCACTGTCGGTGTTTCACGCGGGCAACGAGCTTGCTCAATTCGCGCAGCCACAGCACCGAACTTGCCACCGCGAGACAGGCCAGCCAGTCGCCTGCGCTCAGGCTCACGGTCGAGAATGCTTGCTGCAGAAACGGCAGATAGATCACCGCAACGTGCAGGAGCAAGCGAGAGCCCGATGGCCGCCCACAGCCAATGGTTCCTGAACAGCCCATCGAACGCGCTTCGCTCGTCGGAGCGCGCATTGAGGACATTGAAGAGCTGAAACAGCATCAGCGTGGTGAACGCCATGGTCTGGGCGTAGCCCAGACTGCCGGAGCCCTCGATCAGACCGCCGGGAAGCGATGCGTCGAGCACGAGCAGCGTTCCGATCGCCATCACGACGCCGACGAAGAGGATGCCGGCCCACATGCGGTGCGTGATCACGCCTTCGCTGCGCGGACGCGGCGGCTCGTTCATGATTCCCGCGTCCGCCGGATCGACGCCGAGCGCGAGCGCGGGCGCGCCGTCGGTGACAAGGTTGATCCAGAGGATCTGCGTCGCCAGCAGCGGCAGGACCACACCGTCGCCGCCCGCCGCCGTCAGCCCGATGATTTCGGCCAGCAGCACGCCGAAGAACATGGTCATCACTTCGCCGATGTTCGACGACAGCAGGTAGCGCAGGAACTTCCTGATGTTCGAAAAGATTGCGCGTCCCTCTTCGACGGCCGCCACGATGGTGGCGAAGTTGTCGTCGGCAAGCACCATGTCGGCCGCTTCCTTGGACACGTCCGTTCCGGTGATGCCCATCGCCACGCCGATGTCCGCGGTCTTCAGCGCGGGCGCATCGTTGACGCCATCGCCCGTCATCGCGACCGTCATTCCCTGTCGCTGCAGCGCTTTGACGATCCGCAGCTTGTGTTCGGGATTGACGCGCGCATACACCGACACGTCTTGAACCGTGCGGTCGAGCGTCTCCTCGGACATCTTTTCCAGCTCCGCGCCCGGCGACGGCTCGTCCGTCGGAGGCGATGCCGAGTTCGGCGGCGATGACCGCGGCCGTCTTCGGGTGATCACCCGTGATCATGATCGGGCGGATGCCGGCGCCCTTGGCCAGCGCGACAGCGTCCTTCGCTTCGTCGCGCGGCGGGTCGATCATTCCGATCAGCCCGAGGAAGACGAGATCGTGCTCGACGCGCTCGTCAATCTCGTCGCTCCTGAACGCGTCCTTCGGCAACGATCGGAAGGCGACACCGAGCGTTCGCAGCGCTTCTCCCGCCAGGTCTTCATTGCGACTCGAAATCTCCGCGCGGCGTTCGGCCGTGAGCGCTCTCGTCTCTTCGCCGACAAGCTCCTGCGTGCAGCGCACGAGCAGGACATCCGGCGCGCCTTTGGTCAGGACGAGCAGGCGTTCCTGCCTCTCGGCGTCGCTGTGAATCGTGCTCATGAGCTTGCGCTCGGAGGAGAAGGGCACTTCGCCGATGCGGACGAACCGGGCGGCGAAGCGCTTCGTCCTCGAGCACGCGCCTTGCGCGCCGCGACGATCAAGCGCGCCCTCGGTCGGGTCGCCCTGCACGATCCAGCGTCCGTCGCGCTCCTGCAGCGCTGCATTGTTGGCCCGGTCGGCCGCGGTGAGCGCACGCAGGAACTCGAACCGGAGCGGGCCGTCGATCGCTCCTCCACCGTCGCGCCGAACGTCGCCTTCGGGTGCGTAGCCCGTGCCGCTCAGAGTGACGCTCCCGCTTGCGGTGACAACGCGACGGACCGTCATTTCGTTCTTGGTGAGCGTGCCGGTCTTGTCGGAGGCGATGACATTCGCCGATCCGAGCGTTTCGACCGCCGCGAGATGGCGGACGATGGCATTCCTTTTCGCCATGCGCTGTACGCCGAGCGAGAGGACGGCGGTGACCACCGCCGGCAGGCCTTCCGGAACGGCCGCAACCGCGAGCGCGACGCCCAGGATGAGCACGTCGAAGACGGCCGCGAATCCGCTCACGTCCTCGACAAGAAGAATGGTCGCGATCATCACGATGGCGATGACGACGACGAGCGCCCCGAGCATCTTGCCGACGCGGTCGAGCTCCCTCTGCAGCGGCGTGATCTCGTCCGGCGCGTCCTTCAGCAGCCCGGCGATGCGGCCCATTTCGGTTTGCATCCCCGTCGCCGTGACGACCGCGCGACCGCGCCCATAGGTCGCCGCCGTGCCGCTGAAGATCATGTTGTGCCGGTCGCCGAGCGGCACCTCCTCGGCGATCGCGGCGGTGTCCTTCGACACCGGCAGGCTCTCGCCTGTCAGCGCCGCCTCCGCCGTCTGCAGCGCGGTGGACTGAATTAGTCGCGCGTCGGCCGGAACGGTGTCGCCCTCTTCGACCAGTACGATGTCGCCGGGTACAAGCTCAGTCGCCGGAATGCTCTGCCTCGCGCCTCTCGGATGACGTTGGCATGCGCCGCCGACATCTGGCGCAGCGCCGCCACCGCCTGCTCCGCGCGCGCCTGCTGCACATAGCCCATCAATGCGTTGAGGATCACGATGGCGAAGATCGCCATGGCTTCGTAGGGCAACGCCGAGTCGCGCTCGTAGAGCCACAGCCCTGCCGAAATCGCCGCCGCGACGAGCAGCAGGATGACGAGGACATCGGTGAACTGGGCGAGAAATTTCCGCCATGCGGGCACAGGCTTTTCCGCCGCCAGTTCGTTCCTGCCGTATCGTTCGAGCCGCTCGTGCCGCCTCCTCCTGGCTCAGACCGGAACGCGCATCCGAGCCGAGCGCGCGGATCACGTCGTCGCCCGTCTGTCGATAGGGCTCTGTTCCGTCCGGCTTGGAACTCTCGTTGTGCGCGCTCAGGGTGCCTTGCTTTCCACGACAACGCCGCGTTCAGGGGTGGACAAGGGAACCCAGCGACCTTTCGCAGATGCACACGAACTGCGAAGCCAGGTCAGACCGCTGCGACACCGGACATTGTTAGAGATCGAAGGCGACTTTCAGCCCGCTGTTACCGAGAGCGGCCGAATTCGCCAAGCTTCGGAAACTACCTAAACGACGTTGGGAGTGTCACGGGCTTCCGTGCGGGGGGCATGGCAACTTGCGCCGCGCACGTGGTTGGCCGCGCCTTATTCTCGCCAATCCGCGTATGGGTAGTTTCCGAGGCTATTTCCCGGCGCCTATCGGCCTATCAACCTCGCAGACACCCTAATGCGCTCAGGAGCTGAACCTCCGCTTCAAGGTCGGAGGAGATCTGATGAAACCGAAAACGGTGACCATGCGAATTGCAACTCTCGTGATTTTGGCGGTTTCCTTAGGCTATGCGCCAGCCGCGTATGCGGCGGCGGGCAACGCCGATGCAGGACGCCTATTGGTGATGCGGTCTTGCTCCTCCTGCCACGCTGGGGACGCAGCCTTGACCGCCACTGATGGCGCACCGCCACTGTCGGCCATTGCAAAAACCAACAAGGAAAGGCCGGCCTGGATACGCGGTTGGCTGATGGATCCGCATTCGCCAATGCCGCGAATCATGCTCTCGCGTCAGCAAATCGACGACATCATCGCCTATCTCAGTTCCCTTCCATCGGAATGACCGAAGCAAGCGTACAATCTCCGGTGTTATTGGCTTCAATTGCATCGAGCTCACCGCAAGTGAAACCCGATCAGGATCAGTTGGAGGCAACAATGAAATCGGCGCTTTGTACATGGCTCACTGGACTAGCGGTCACAATCCCAGCGTGTTTCGCCGCAGCGCAGGAGATGGGCGATGCGAAGGCTGGCTTCGCTTATGCGAGTCAAGTCTGCACCGAGTGTCATGCCGTCCGCAGCGGGGAACGCGTATCACCAAACACGACGGCGCCGGCCTTCGAGCTTGTCGCCAACACTCGAGGAATGACCGAACTGGCGCTGAGAGTGTGGTTTCGGAGCTCGCATCCTTCGATGCCGAACCTTGTTTTGAGCGAGAACCAGAGCGACGACGTCATCGCCTACATTCTGAGCTTGAAAAAACCTCGATAACAGATCGACCTGCGAAGCGGACGCACGTAGTAACTTATCGTGGGCGGGTACATTGCTTAGGGAAAATCGATGATCAAGGACACACTCGTGCTGCTAGCCGGTTCGCCATCCGATGATTCGGCTTTGGAGACTGCCTTCCTTCTGGCCAGGATATTCGGGGCGCGTATGGATTGCCTCCATGTACGACCAGGGGCCGGGCAGATCATTGCCAAGGCTGCTGTGGATCAGTTCACCACGACCAACGGAAATGTGGACCTTCTCCATTCCATTGAGCGCGCCGTGGCTCAGGCCAGCAAGGCGGCTCGGCGGAGTTTCGACGCATTCTGCGACCACCGGAATTTTCTAAGCTGCAAGGACGGGTTTGAGCGTGATGGGGTCTCAGCTTCGTTCCGCGATATTCTCGGCGACGACGTTGGAAAAACCATCAGGGAAAGCCGATTCAACGATCTTACCTTCGTGAGCCGGGGCTCCCGAAGCGGCGGCCTCTCTACTACTGACATCGGAAGCATATTGATTTCAGCTGGACGCCCCATCGTCTTGGCGCCATCCGAGGCGCCCGAGAATCTCGCACCCACTGTCGCTATCGCCTGGAAGGAAACGGCGGAGGCAGCGCGGGCGGTCGGGGCCGCCATGCCTTTGCTGAGGAAGGCTGACCGAGTCTTCGTGCTTGCGGGCGACGAAGGCGAAGCCCTCGCAGAAGGAATGGAATCGGCCGTCAGGCTTGTGGCGCACCTGCGTAGACACGGCATTTCAGCGCAGCCGAAAGCGGTTTTAACGGCCGGGCGCGCATTGCCGGAAGCAATACTTGAGACTGCGGGCGAGCTCGGCTCAAACCTCCTCGTCAGCGGTGCCTACGGCCACAGCTCGTGCGCGCGAATTGGTGTTCGGAGGCTTCACGCGTCACATCATCAAGGAAGCCCGGTTGCCGGTGTTCCTTTTCCATTGACCCAGCAGCAAGGACATACATCGGCAATGAAAGCTCTCGTCTATCTGGGGCCCGGGGAGAAAGCCCTAGAAGAGCGTCCCAAACCGGAAATCACGGCGCCCACAGACGCGATCGTCAAGATAACGAAAACGACAATTTGTGGCACCGACTTGCACATCCTGAAGGGTGACGTCCCGAGTTGTCAGCCTGGCCGCATTCTGGGGCATGAGGGCGTCGGCATCATCGACAAGGCTGGGCCGGCCGTAACGATGTTCAGGCCAGGAGACCGGGTCCTGATCTCTTGCATCAGCGCCTGTGGCAAATGCGCTTATTGCCGGAAGCTGATGTACTCCCACTGCACTACCGGCGGCTGGATCCTGGGCAACAAAATCGACGGCACACAGGCCGAGTTCGTCCGAATTCCCTACGCCGACACCAGCCTCTACCCCATCCCCGATGGCGCGGACGAAGAGGCGCTGGTCATGCTCAGCGACATCCTGCCGACCGGGTTCGAGTGCGGGGTGCTCAATGGCAAGGTTCAGCCGGGCGCCAGTGTGGCGATCGTTGGCGCGGGGCCAATCGGCCTCGCCGCCTTGCTCACCGCTCAATTCTATTCGCCTGCCGAGATCATCATGATCGATCTCGACGGCAATCGCCTTGACGTGGCAAAACGCTTTGGCGCCACGGCGACCGTCAATAGCGGCGATGGCAAGGCGCTCGACGCCATTATGCAATTGACCGGCGGGCACGGTGTCGACACCGCTATCGAAGCAGTTGGCATCCCGGCCACGTTTGAGTTGTGCGAGCAGATCGTGGCGCCGGGCGGTGTCATCGCCAATATCGGCGTGCATGGAACGAAGGTCGATCTCCATCTGGAGAATTTGTGGGACCGCAATATTACCATCACCACGCGCTTGGTCGATACCGTCAGCACGCCGATGCTGCTCAATGTCGTACGATCTCACAGGATCAACCCCAAGCTCTTGATCACGCATCGCTTCAAGCTCGATGACATCCTGGACGCTTATGAAACCTTCGCGCATGCCGCCCGCACACAAGCGCTCAAGGTAATCATCGAAGCTTAGCGAACACGACCAAGACGCCGTACCGCTCGCGCACGACAACTCTGAAAAGATCGGACGTGTAACATGAAGGGCTTTGTTGCCGACATCGAGGAGCTAACGGAGAAGAATCGCGATTTTCGTCACGTGCTCTATACAGGCAAGCAGATCCAACTTGTGCTCATGTCGCTGCTTCCCGGTGAAGAGATCGGCGATGAGGTGCATGAAGATCGTGATCAATTCTTCCGGATTGAAAAAGGTAAGGGAGAAGTTTGGATCGACGGCAATCGTTCAATGATCAAGCGCGATGATGCGATCGTCGTGCCTGCCGGCGCGCGGCACAACATCGCCAATACCGGCGAGAAGCCCTTGCGGCTCTACACCCTCTACGCGCCCCCAGAGCATCGCGACGGCACGGTTCACGTCACAAAGGCGGAGTCGGAGGCTTCGGAAGAGCACTTCGATGGCAAGACCTCAGAATGACCGCCTTAGTTCGTCCCGCCCGGCTCATGTTGGCGAATGGCCAGAATTAGCCCGAAGGCTGCCCACGAGCTCGCGTCCTGGCTTCGGCGCCATGCGCTCCTCGGCGATTTCACGCTGACCTACAGTGCAACGCAAGCACGTCAACGAGCTGTGCAACGACCGTCGCAACGTGACCGCTCCGACCGCGTTCATCCTTGCCCGCGTGTTCGGCAACAGCCCGGATCTTTGTCTTTGGCTGAATGTGCAACGGCGCAGCGGCCTGTGGGAAGCGATGCACAGTCCCGTGAGCGCGAACGGATCAAACGTGCTCGACCACTGACGGCCGCCGCATGACATATGCCGCCGCAATCCTATCGCCGCCAACCAGAATTGGATTCGGAAATCCAGCGTCTACCAGTTCCGCCACGCCCGCCTATCGCCGCCGAGAGCGCCCTCGCGATCTGCACCTATTCTGCACCTAGCGAGATTTCGTCCCGTCGAGAAACTCCTCGACCCACTCGCCCAATCCCCGAAAATCAAACGCCTTTTCAACTCGCCGTGATATGCTGTCGCATAACGCACAAACTAGGGTCAGAACCCACTAAAAGCATTGCTGGCTGAATCGGTTGTTGATTCTCTTTAGCTCGGTGATTCGGGGGCTGGAGAGATGCGACGCAATTTGTTTTGGCTGAGTGACGATCAGTGGCGTCAGATTGCGCCCTATTTGCCGACGGACGTACGCGGCAAGGACCGCGTGGACGACCGTCGCGTGATCAGCGGCATCCTGCATGTTCTCAAGAGTGGTAGCCGGTGGTGCGATTGCCCGCCGGAGTACGGGCCTCCGACGACGATCTACAATCGCTTTGTGCGCTGGGCGGAACGCGGTGTGTGGGAGAGATTGTTCCGCGAGCTCGCCGCGCGCGGCCGATCGACGAACACGCAGATGATCGACTCGACACACATCAAGGCGCACCGCTCCGCCTCGGGGGCAAAAAGGGGGAACAGAAGCAGGCTATTGGCCGCTCGCGAGGCGGGCGCAATACGAAAATCCACGCAATCGCAGATGCTAAAGGCCGTCTTCTTTCCCTCCTCTTGACCGGCGGTGAGGCGCACGATTGTCCGCTCGCAAAGCGCCTGATCCGACGGACCAAGGCGGCAAAGAAGCTTCTCGGGGATAAGGCCTACGACAGCGCCGAGCTGCGGCAATGGCTGGACGAGCGCGGAACCAAGCCCGTCATTCCCAACAAGTCGAACCGAAAGCAGCCTTTCCGCTTCGACAGAAAATCCTACAAATACCGGCACCGCATCGAGAACGCCTTCTGCCGCCTCAAAGACTTCCGCCGCATCGCGACGCGCTACGATAGGCTGGCCAGAAACTTCCTTGCCTCCGTCTGCCTCGTCGCTGCTATCGTCTGGTGGACTTTATGAGTCTCGGCCCTAGTTTTCTGAGCTCGCACGATCGGGGAAGCGCATGCCGTATCCGTGGTTGATCAAGCGCGCGCGATACGGAGTCGCCGCGGCGCTCCTTGCCGGCGCGGCGTTCGCACCGGCCTTCAGCGCCGATGAAGGCGCGCGCAAGGCGATCCCGAACTTCGCTCCCGATACGAAGACCGGCTGGCAACTCTCGGACGACGATTTCCTGCAGCCCGAGAGCGGACCGGGACCCGTCGTCTCCGATCCGCGCTACCCCTACATCAGCTTCTATCGCTATCAGGCCAATCCCAGGCCCTCGTTCCGCGTCGCCGATCTGAACAACATCATCCTGCAGCCTTCGACCAAGGAAGCGCTGCGCAAGGCGAACGAGCGGGCGCTGTCCGGACAGATCATCGCGATCCCGAAAGAGCGGTGCATACCCGTCGGCGTACCCGCCTTTCTGCTCTACCCGGCGACGCCGGTTTACTTCCTGCAGACGCCTCAGGAAGTCGTGATGGTCTGGATGCAGGACCATCAGGTGCGCCGCATCCGTCTGAACGATAAGCACGCGCCAAATCCCAGATCTGAATGGTTCGGCGATTCCGTCGGCCATTACGAAGGCGACACGCTGGTCGTGGACACGATCGGTCTCAGCCCACGGACCTATGTCGACAACTACTTCACGCCGCACACCGCTGAGCTCCACGTCGTCGAGCGCTTCCGCATGATCGAAGGAGGCCGGACGTTGGAGGTGAAGGTCCATGTCGAGGACCCCGGCGCGTTCACCATGCCGTGGAACGCGATCCAGCTCTACCGGCGGATGGACAACGGCCCCATGGTCGAGACCGTCTGCGCCGAGAACAACGGCGACCATTTCGACCACAATATCGGCCCGATGCCGACCGCCTCCACACCCGATTTTTGAGCCCTTCCACGCTGTCGGAGTTTTGACCGGCCTCGTCTGCGCCCAATCGGGTCCTGGGCTATTCGATTGGGTAATATGAGCCGTTCGGGCGCGCTTCCGGGCGCCTGGGCCTGGACCGAGGAGAGTTGGCGATGTCGAGGATGGTCTTGATGGGAGGCGTTGCGTTGGCCGCCTCTTTCGTCATGGGCGCAACCGCCATCGGCGCGGCGCAGCAGCCGAAGCCGATCCCCAATTTCATGTTCACCGGTGAGGGCTGGGTCGGCGAGGGCGAAACCAATTTCATCCAGCCTAAGTCCGGCCCCGGCCCCATCAGGAACGATCCGAAGTTCCCGTATGTCGGTAACAACGATAACAACGTCCAAGGAACCGAGCGCATCGGCGATGCGAACGATCCGATCCTCCAGCGCTGGGCGGCCGAAACTATCCGCCAGCACAACGACCTCGTGCACAAAGGCAGGCGCAGCTTCGAGGCGCAGGCGCGCTGCTGGCCCGGCGGCGCGCCGGCGCAATTGCTGTCCCCCGCCGAGCCGATCTTCTTCATCCAACGCCCGCAAGAAATCCACATCATCTGGCAGCGCGATCATCACGTGCGCCGCGTGAGAATGAACGTGCCGCACGACCCGAATGCGAAACCCTCGTGGTTCGGCGAACTCCGTGGGCCATTACGAAGGCGACACGCTCGTGGTCGACACGACCAATTTCGCCATGCATCAATATCACTTCGTCGACAATTTCCGCACGCCGCACAGCGAGCAGCTCCACGTGGTCGAGCGCTGGCGCACGATCGACGACGGCAAGCGTCTCGAAGTCGAAGCGACGGTTGAGGACCCGAAAGCCTTCACCACGCCGTGGAAGGCGACGAGGGTCTGGCAGAAGGTGAACCGCGGTCCGATGCTGGAATCGGTGTGCGCCGAGAACAACAGCAACCCGTTCAATCTCGACGAATACCCGATGCCGGAAGCCAAGGCGGCCGACTTCTAGCCGCGCTGAGGCGCTCGCATGGGCGGTCCATCGATGGTCGAAACATTCCTGCAGGTCGAGGCCGAAGACCGGGGCATTTACCACACGTTGGCGCGCGGTCCAGCGATTCAAGCGCTACGACGAGGGCGGGTTCCGCGAGTCGATCTGCGCCGAGAACAATGTCGACTTCTTCCATTGCGAAGTCCGGCCGATGCCCCAGGCGGACATCCCGGAGTTTTGACCGGCCTCGTTTGCGCCGGGTCGGGTCCTGGGCTATTCGATTGGGTAATATGAGCCGTGCGGGCGCGCTTCCGGGCGCCTGGGCTTGGACCCGAGGAGAATTGGCGATGTCGAGGATGGTCTTGATGGGCGGCGTTGCGTTGGCCGCCTCATTCGTCATGGGCGCAACCGCGATTGGCGCGGCGCAGCAACCGAAGCCGATCCCCAATTTCATGTTCACGGGCTCCGGCTGGCTGGGACAAGGCGGAACCAATTTCATCCAGCCCAAATCCGGCCCGGGCCCCATCAAGAACGACCCGAAATTCCCGTATGTCGGCAACAACGACACCCCGGGCAACCAGTCGACCGAGCGCGTCGGCGATGCGAACGATCCGATCCTTCAGCCTTGGGCGGCCGAAGTCGTCCGTCAGCACAACGACCTCGTCCACAAGGGCAGGCGCAGCTTCGTCGCTCAGGCGCGCTGCTGGCCCGGCGGCGGTCCCGCGCAATTGCTGTTCCCGGCTGAGCCGATCTTCTTCATCCAGCGCCCGCAAGAGGTCCACATCATCTGGCAGCGCGATCATCACGTTCGCCGCGTGAGAATGAACGTGCCGCACGACCCGAATGCGAAACCCTCGTGGTTCGGCGACTCCGTGGGCCATTACGAAGGCGACACGCTCGTGGTCGACACGACCAATTTCGCCATGCATCAATATCACTTCGTCGACAATTTCCGCACGCCGCACAGCGAACAGCTCCACGTGGTGGAGCGCTGGCGCACGATCGACGACGGAAAGCGTCTCGAAGTCGAAGTCACGGTCGAGGATCCGAAGGCCTTCACCACGCCGTGGAAGGCCACGAGGATCTGGCAGAAGGTGGATCGCGGTCCGATGCTGGAATCGGTGTGCGCCGAGAACAACATCAACCCGTTCAACCTCGACGAATACCCGATGCCGGAAGCCACGAAGGCGGACTTCTAGGCCGATCGGAGCCCGCGTGGGCCGTCCATCGCCAGAGCTCACAACCTGATGCCGCTCCCCAAAAGCGACAAGCCGGATTTTTGAGTTCCTTAAGGGGCGATCTCTTCGAGCCTGCGATTGCGCGTCTCGATGGTTTGCGTCGCGGCCACAGCGCCGATCATCGCCACACCGAAGAACAACAGGAAGACGGGCTGGATGCCGCCCGATGCCATGGTGAACGCAACCACGGTGGGACCTGCCGCGGACGCCAGACGAAGCCAGCCCGTTGCCGCAGCAGTGCCGAGCGCGCGCATACGCGTTGGATAAATCTCCGGCGTGTAGAGGTAGAGCACCGTGTTGATCGTGCTCATGATGCCGTAGCTCAGCGTCGCGAAAATCGCGAACGTGATCACGTCGCCGGCGCCGAATATTCCCAAGAAAAGCAACAGCAATCCGCCGATGATGAAGCAACCCGTCATCCAGGCTCGCCGCCCCACGATGTCGATGACAAAGATGCAGGGAATCAACACGAGAATCTGCGTGCCATTCGTAAGAAGAGAGAGGCTCAGCGCGGTTGACAGCGGGAGGCCGTAAACCGTCGTGTAGATGGTCGGCATCCAGTTGTTCATCCCGTTGGTGACGCCGTAGGTCGTCGCCCAAACCACCCACACGATGAGGGTGCGGCGGAGATAGATCGGCGAGAACAGCTCGCGCCAGTCGCTTTTCTTCTTCTGGGCGGCGGTGGGCGTTGCCGCCGGGACCGGAATCCGCTTGTCCGTGCTCGCCTCGATCTGCCGGATGATCGCATCCGCCTCTTCGAGCCGGCCCTGGCCGATCAGCCAGCGGGGCGATTCGGGCAGGCGCAGAATCAGCGCCGCGATGATGAATCCCGGTATGGTGCCGAGCACGAACAGCACCTGCCAGCCGTAGATCGGTACGAGCAGCGCACCCAACACGGCGGCCATGAAAAGGCCGAAAGGAAAGATCAGCTCATAGGCCATGAAGAAGCGGCCGCGCCCATGCGCACGCGACAGCTCGTTGATGTATGTCGCGGCGACGGGCATCTCGCCACCCACGCCGACTCCTTGAAGGACGCGCCAAATGAACAATTGCGAGAAATTTCCGCTCAGCGCACAGGCAAGGTCACCGACCGCCATGATGAGACACGCGGCCGAAGCGGCCTTGATGCGCCCTATTTTTTCGCCCAGCCATCCGAACACGAGCGCGCCGACGATCTGACCGAGATAGCTTGCCGTCAACAGCAAGCCGATCTGCATCGTCGTGAGCCCCCACTCGGTTCTCAGCACCGGCACCGCGGACGCGATGGAAAGGGCGGTGAAGGCATCGAAGAACGTGGCGCATCCCATGATGATGCGGGGCTTCAAGTGCCACCGCGTGAAGGGCACCGATTCCATGCGGGCGAGCAGCTCACCGGCGCTCAGCGTTGTCGCCGTGGCGACCCCGCCGCTTCCGCCTTCGTCGGTGAGCTTCGCTTGCATCTCAGGTCCGGCTTAAGAGTTCGCGCAGCCGGTTCGCGATCTCGACGGGGCATTCGATCGGCGTCAGATGCCGCACGCCGGGAAGGACTTCGAACGTCGACTGCGGAACAGCTTCGTGCAGCGCCTTCGCCATGGCGACGGGCGTCGCGTAATCCTCTTCGCCGACGATGACTGCGACCGGCATCTTGAACTTCGGCGCGTAGGCCCGCAGATCGGCGTCGCCGAGCAGCGCGCAGGTCGCGGCGTAGCATTCGAAATCGTTGGCGAGGAACACGTTGATCGCATGATCCACGCGCGCGCTCTTCGCAGTCCTGAACGAATCCGAGAACCAGCGGCTGAGCTGAAAGTCGACCAGCCCCTGCATGCCCTTCGCCTTGGCGTTGGCGGCGCGCTCGCGGAACGTCTTGGGCGCGTCCGGCCCGTACCAGAACGTCGTGTCGATCAGGCCCAGCGCGTCCGCGCGCTGCGGATAAAGCCCGCCGAACGCCTGCGCGACGCAGCCGCCCATCGAGGCGCCGGCAACCGCCGCGCTCGGCCAGCCGACATGATCCATCAGCTCGGCCAGATCGCGCGCGAACAATTCCGCCGTGTACACCATGTGCGGGCGCGCGGAGCGGCCATGGCCGCGGCAGTCGAACGCGAGCAGATGGACGTCGCCCGCAAGCTCCTCCACCACGCCGTCCCACACACTCTGGTCGAGCGCGAGCGAATGAACCAGCGCAAGGCGCGGCGCGTCCGCGTTCTTCGCGGGCCGCAGCGAATAGACGATCGAGCAACCGTCGGAGGTCGAGAAAATCCCGGTTTTCACATCTTTCATGATACTGGCTTTACGCCCCCTTCTTCACTGTAGAACACATTTGCCCTGTCTGATCCAACCGATCCAATCATCCAAGTCCCGGTCATCGTTCACGAAATTGTGCCGCGCGGCCAATCTCCCGCGTCAGTCTTTCCGCAACCGGTCATAAGCGGGATAGATCGGGCTCCTGCGGTTGAGGAACAGAAGATCGCTTCCCATCTGCTTGATCATCTCGAAATTCTGCTCGCGCATCAGCGCCATCATCATCTCGCGCTGGGGGATCCGGTACTCGGCCGAGATTGCGTGAACGAAGAACTTCTTGAAATCGATCGATCTCAGGATTTCGAGCTCGCCGCCTTCGGTGTCGATGCTGAGATAATTGATCTCGAACAGCTCGTGCTCGGTCGCGATATCGGCAAAGGTCCGCGCGGTCACGGGGATCATCTCCGATGATCCGCCGTGCCCCTGCAGCTCGTCGCGGATGCGCTGCACATGCTCGGCTTCGTATTTGTCGACGATGCCCGAGAGCATTTCCGAATAGCCGGTGATCTTCTGGAAACGGACCTCTCCTGCGATGTCGGAGACGCAGCAATTGAGCGTCGTGCACAACCGGTTGGCCATCAGGCGCTTGAACACGGCCGGGTTGGGTTCGACGCAGACGCCGGTCCATTTGCGGTGTTTCTCGAAGAACCAGGTGTTGCTGAACGTAACGCCGTCATGCGCGCCGATATCGACGAACAGTCCGCCTTCCATATCGCGGAACAGCCAGCGGTCGAGAAACAGATCCTGGAGCGCCTGCGACTTGTAGGCGCCGACTTCGGCCGTCGCCGCCCGCTGAGGCGCATGCAGTGACGGCTTTCCGGCGCGGTCGAGGATTTCATCGAAGCCGAACGGCATGTGCTTGATGTAGGCGAGGTACATCGCGACCTTGTAGGCCTCCTGCCCCTCATGCAGCTTGCCCTGCAGGTAGAAGACGTTGCCCAAGCTCGCGTAGAAGTCCCCGCTGGCCGGACGCTGCGCGATCGCCCGGCCGATCAACACCGACGCCGGCTCGTGATGCCCGAGCTGGGCCGCAAGCACGCCAAAGCGGTGCAGCGCGTCGGGATTGTTCGGCCAATCCGTCAGGATCTGACGATAAAACAGATCGGCCTCGTTCAAGCGGCCTGCGCGGTGGTGCGTAAGTGCCTGCGCAAGCATGTCTTCGACAGTCGCCATGCGCGCTACCTAAAGACGTTCACACTCTCGGGCAACGGCCAAAAGGAAGTTGCAATTTCCTTCCCCCGCCGCCTAATTTACAAGAACGAGCTGGACTTTCGGCACGAAATCAGGAGCCGGCATCTTGGATCGCAGGACTGTTTTGCGGGGCCTGGGCGGAGCGATCGGGCTCACGTCCTTGCGCCTGGGTGGCATCGCGCGCGCCGCGGAGGCGCCCCTTTCCGCGGGTTTGCCGGGGGGTGTGTTCGACACCGCTGTGATGGAGGCCCTTCCGGGGAAGCGCCCGCTCATCCGGCTCACCACGCGCCCGCCCAATTACGAAACCCCGGCGTCTTATTTCGCCGACGCGATCACCCCGAACGACGCCTTCTTCGTCCGCTATCACCTCGCCCAGATCCCGCGGGTCAACGCAGCCACCTGGAGGCTCGATGTCGGCGGCGAGGGAGCGGCCGCTCCGTTCTCGCTGACGCTGAACGAGCTGGAGACAGGCTTCGAGCAGGTCGAGCTCGCCGCCGTCTGCCAATGCTCCGGCAATCGGCGGGGGTTCTCCAATCCGCACGTTCCGGGCGTGCAGTGGGGATCGGGCGCGATGGGCAACGCTGTCTGGCGCGGGCCCCGCGCTGAAAGACGTGCTCGCGCGCGCCCAGCTCCGCAACGACGTCGTCGAAATCGTCTACGACGGCGCGGACTCCGCGCCGCTCAACGACACGCCGGACTTCATCAAGAGCCTGCCCGCTGGCGAAGGCGAACGACGACAACACGATCATCGCGCTCAGGATGAACGGCGAGCCCCTGCCCCACTTGAACGGCTTTCCCGCGCGGCTCGTCGTACCGGGCTGGACGGCCACCTACTGGACGAAGCATCTGACCTCGATCCAGGCGGTCACGAAACCGTATGACGGGTTCTGGATGCGCGGCGCCTACCGCATTCCGAACAACATGTTCCCGGTCGTGCAGCGCTTCCTCTCGCAGGAGACGGCGGTCAACACGCCCATCACCGAGATGGTGGTGAATTCCATCATCGCGTCGCCGAACGAGGGCCAACGCTTCCGCATGGGCGAGATGGTCCAGGTACGCGGCGTCGCGTGGGACGCCGGATATGGCATCACGCGTGTGGACATCTCCATCGATGGCGGCATGAACTGGCGCGCGGCAACGCTCGGACCCGATCGGCGGACGCTTCGGATTCCGCGCCTTCACCTACGGCTTTACCGCGGATGCGCCAGGCGCGCGGCGCATCATGGCCAAGGCGATCAATCGCATCGGCCAGACGCAGGTGGACACGCTCATCTTCAACGCGCCCGGCTACCACAACAACGTCATGCGCCCGACCACCGTAACGATCGGCTGACGGAGACAAACGATGAGACATCTGCTCGTGACGGTCGTACTGCTGGGCGCTGCTGCGACTGCGTTCGCACAGGAGAGGCCGATCCCGCTGAAGGATGGCGCCGGCCGCGCCGTGACCGAGAACATCTGCTCGGGCTGTCACAGCCTCGACTACATCCGCATCAATGCGCCGTTCATGACCCGCCAGACCTGGACGGCATCGGTGAACAAGATGGTCCAGATGTTCGGCGCGCCGATCGCGCCCAACGATGCCAGGCCACGATCATCGACTATCTGAGCACGAATTACGGTCCGCCAAGCCGGGAGCGAAAAATGAGGAGCACCAGCGCATTGTTGTTGGGCGTTGCCGCCACCGCCCTGATCGCACTCACGCCTCACGCCGTATCCGCACAAGGGAAAGCGCAAGACACCGTTTCTGTCGGCGCAACCGATCTCGGCGGCGTCGTCAGCGGACCGAACGGTCCGGAAGCCGGCGTGTGGGTGATCGCGGAGACGACCGACCTCCCCACCAAATACAGCAAGATCGTCGTCACCGATGAGCGCGGCCGTTACGTGATCCCCGAGCTTCCGCGCGCGAACTACAACGTCTGGGTCCGCGGCTACGGCCTCGCCGATTCACCCAAGACGCAGGCGATGCCCGGCCGCACGCTCAATCTCACCGCGATGCCCGCGGCCAACGCCAAGGCTGCCGCCGAGTACTATCCGCCGATCCACTGGTTCGCGATGCTGAAGGTGCCGGAGAAGAGCGCCTTCCCGCTCGGGCGCGTTCAGAATCAACAGTCCTGGCTGCACACGTTGAAGACCGGCGGCTGCAATGCCTGCCATGCGCTCGGCACGCCGGGAACGCGCGTCGTGCCGAAGCAGTTCACCGCCGAATTCCCGACCATGACGGACGCGTGGACGCGGCGCATCCAGTCGGGCGGCGCGCAATTGCAGATGGCGCGCGACGTCGGAAATCTCGAGCCCGCGCGCGCGATCGAATTGTTCGCCGATTGGACCGACCGGATCGCCAAAGGCGAGCTCCCCTCGACCAAGCCCGAGCGTCCCGCCGGCATCGAGCGCAACGTCGTCGTCACGCAGTGGGATTGGGGCCGCGCGACGGCCTATCTGCACGATGCCGTTTCGACCGACCGCCGCAATCCGCGCTTGAACGCCAACGGCAAGGTCTACGGCTCGCCCGAGAACAGCACCGACTTCGTTCCCGTCGTCGATCCGATGACGAACATTGCGAGCGAAGTGAAACATCCGGTGCGCGATCCCAAGACGCCGTCGACCAAGAACGATCTCTTCGCGCCGTCCGCCGTGTGGGGCGACAAGCCGATCTGGGACAGCCAGACGCTGATGCACAATCCGATGATGGACGCGAAGGGCCGCGTGTGGTTCACCGCGCGCATCCGTCCGAGCGCGAACCCCGCATTCTGCAAAGCGGGATCCAATCATCCCTCGGCCAAGGCGTTCCCGCTGAACGCATCCGGCCGGCACCTCTCCTATTACGACCCCAAGACCGACAAGTTCACGCTGATCGATACGTGCTTCTCGACGCACCACCTGAACTTCGCGCATGACGCGAACGACACGCTGTGGCTCTCGAGCGGCATCGGTGGCGCAGGCGCCGTCGGCTGGGTCAACACCAAGATGTATGACGAGACCGGCGACGAGCAGAAATCGCAAGGCTGGACGCCGTTCATCGTGGATGCCAACGGCAACGGCAAGCGCGACGCCTATGTCGAGCCCAATCAGCCGACCGATCCCACGAAGGACAAGCGCGTGCAGACCGCGATGTACGCCATCGCCGTCAGCCCGTCGGATGGCGCCGTGTGGGGCACGGAGATGTCCTATCCGGGCCGCGTCATCCGCGTCGCCCCGGGCGCGAACCCGAGCGAAACCGCGCTCACCGAAATCTACCAGCCGCCGATGCCCGGCTACGGACCGCGCGGCGGCGACGTCGATGCCAACGGCGTCTACTGGTCGGCGCTCTCGAGCGGCCATCTCGGCAGCTTCGACCGCCGCAAGTGCAAGGCGCAGAACGGGCCTGCCGCCGCCACCGGTACCCATTGCCCCGAGGGCTGGTCGTTCTACGCCTTCCCCGGACCGCAGCTTCAGGGGGTGACCGACAACGGCAGCGCCGAGTCCAGTTATTACATCTGGGTCGACTGGTACGACACCTTCGGTCTGGGACGGAATGTCCCCATCGCCATGGGGAACCTCAACAGCGGGATTCTGGCTCTGGTCGACGGGAAGTTCGTCGAGCTGACCGTTCCCTATCCGATGGGGTTCTTCGCCAAGAACGTGGACGGACGCGTCGACGACCCCAATGCCGGCTGGAAGGGCAAGGCCTTGTGGTCAACAAATGGTCAACGGACCATGTTCCACCTCGAGGGCGGCAAGGACAACCGCCCGCGGGCGGTCAAATTCCAGATGCGGCCGAACCCGCTCGCCCGCTAGGGAGTAGGGAGTAGCGAGTAGGGAGTGGCAATTCGGGATTTTTCCTGTCCGCCGCCCCTACTCGCCACTCCCTCATATTGTCGCAAGGTGCTGCCGTTGCTTGCCGGTAGGGCGAACGGCTAGTTTAGGCATGCAATTTCCAATTTCCGGCCGGACCCTCTCATGGCGCAGCCCGAAGACCACGGCGATCGCACGACGATCTATCGTCGCGAGGATACGCTCCCCGAGGGCAGCCAGGAGGAATTCGGCCACTACCTGGTCGTCATCGGCGGCGCCGGCCTCGGGCGCAGGATGCGTCTCGACGCGGAGCCGATCACCATCGGCCGCGACGCCGCCTGCGACATGGCGCTGGCGAGCCCCGACGTGTCGCGGCGGCACTGCCGGCTTCAGCTCGTCGCCGGCGAGGTGTTCGTCACCGACCTGCGCTCGACCAACGGCACCTATGTCGACGGCAAGCGCATCGAGGATTCGACGCTGCTGCCTGACGGCAGCATTCTGGAAATCGGCCAGCAGGTGCTCAAGCACGAGCGCCGGAGCACGCGCGAGGTCAAAGAAGCCCAGGAGCTCGACCGCGACCTCGAGAAGGCGCGCAATTACGTGCTCTCGCTGCTGCCCTCGCCGATCGTCAACGGCACGGTCCAGGCCGAATGGTTCATCGTGCCTTCGGCGAAAGTCGGAGGCGATGCGTTCGGCTACGGCGCGCTCGATAACGATCGCTTCGCGATCTATCTCATCGACGTGTCGGGACACGGCGTCGGCGCCGCGATGCTCTCGGTCTCCATCCTGAACGTGCTTCGCCAGCTCGCTTTGCCGGGCACCGATTTCGGCAAGCCGAGCGAGGTTCTCAATCGGCTGAACGCGATGTTCCAGATGGAGAACCACAACGGCATGTTCTTCACCATCTGGTACGGCGTCTACAACCGGCTGGAGCGCTCGCTCGTCTATTCGTCGGGCGGACATCATCCGGCCTATCTCGTGTCGCCTGACCGCAAGAGCTTCACCCCGTTCACCACCTCGGGTCCGCTGATCGGCGTGCAGGAAGACAAGCGGTATACCGAAGCGCAGACGCGCATACCGCAGGGCAGCTCGCTCCACATCTTCAGTGACGGCGTGTTCGAGATCGCGGACCGCCAGGGGCGCCAGCTCGGCCTGAACGATTTCCTGCCTCTGCTCAATCAATCCGCCGTCGAAGGCCGCAGCGAGCCGCAGCGCATTTACCAGACCGTGCGCAACACCGCGCGGCCAGGACCGTTGGATGACGACTTTTCCTACTTGGTTATCAAGTTCGCGTAAGACCGCGAACGGATGGAGGCACGGCGTTGAATAAGCCACTGGAAATCGAGGTCACGTATCAGGGCAATATCGCGCGCGTGAAGCTGCGCGGCAGGCTCGATACGCCCGGCGTCGATCGCATCGAAGCGAAGTTCTCCTCCGCGGTCGTGCCCGAAGGGCGCAACACTGTGGTCGATCTCTCCGAGGTCCCCTTCATCGCGTCGATGGGATTGCGCATGTTCATCGGCCTTGCCAAGGCGCTCAAGCGCAACAACGCGAAGATCGTGCTGTTCGCGCCGCAGTCGCAGGTCAATGACGTCTTCACCACCGTCGCCATGCGCGAGATCATGCCGATCGTGATCGATGAAGCGGAGGCCATGCGCTTTGCAGCAAGCTGATCAGCCATGAGCAAGGATCCCACAGTCATCATGCACGCGAAGGCCAACGGCTCGGGAATGACGACATTCCCCAATTCGCTCGCCGGACTGAAGACGGGCCTGGATGCGCTGAGGGACTGGCTGACCTCGGCCAATGTCGGTCAGCAGGGCGAGGATCGCGCCTTTCTGGTCTTTGAAGAGATTGTTACCAACATCATTCGTTATGCTTTCGACGATGCTAAAGAACACCCCATCACCGTCTCGTTCACGCGCGGCGACAGCGAATTAACGCTGGTTTTCGAAGACGACGGTCGCGCCTTCGACCCGCGCAAAGTGCCGGCGCCCGATCTCCACCGTCCGCTGGCCGCCGCGCCGATCGGCGGCCGGGGCATCTACCTCGTGCGCAAATCCTCCAAGCGCGTCGATTATGAGCGCATCGCCAAGGGCCGGAACCGGCTGACCGTGGTTGTCGCACTGGCCTGATCGGCCTTCTTTTTCGGGGAAAAGCCGATATCATCCGGAATCGTTCGACGGGTGGGCCGTAACGAACAATCGAGATTGGGCTATGGCACTGGCAGCGACACAAGCGGGCCTGAATAAAATTGGCCGCTACGAAGTCGCCGAGCTCGTCGGCGAAGGGGCGATGGCGCGCGTCTATCGCGCTCGTGACCCCGACATCGACCGTACGGTCGCGATCAAGCTTCTCAAGGACGAGCTCTGCGTCGACAAGGAATACGTCACCCGCTTCCTGCGCGAGGCGCGCGCCGCCGGCGCCATCTCGCACCCGAACATCGTGACCATTTTCGACGTCGGCCGCCACGGCGACACGCCCTACATCACGATGGAGTTCATGGATGAGAAGTCGCTTGGCGACGTCCTCACCGAGAACGCCAAGATGTCCGTCAAGCAGGTGCTCGCCTTGGGCATGCAATTGTCCCGCGCGCTCGATCACGCGCACCGCCGGGGCATCGTCCACCGCGACGTGAAGCCGGACAACATCCTGCTGATGGAAGGCGGCCAGACGGTCAAGATCACCGATTTCGGCATCGCCCGCCTCGACAGCTCGGACGACCTGCAGAAGACCAACGCCGGCACGGTGCTCGGCACGCCGCGCTACATGTCGCCCGAGCAGGCCGCGGGGCTCAGCGTCGATGGCCGCTCCGATTTGTTCTCGCTCGGTGCGATCATCTACGAGCTGCTGACCGGAAAGAAGGCGTTCGACAGCAACAACGTCGCGACCCTGATCTTCCAGATCATGCACAAGGACCCGCCGGCCCTCCGCACGCCTCGTGCCGGATGTTCCGGTCGGCCTTCAGAGGATCGTGGCGAAGCTGCTCGCCAAGCGCGCCGATCATCGCTTCCAGACCGGCGCGGAGGTCGCCGAAGCCTTTACCCGCGAGCTCACCTCGCTCACCGCGCAAGAGGAAGAGGTCGGCCGCAACAAGTTCATGTCGCTGCGCGTCAAGTGGGCGGCGATCGCGGGCACCGCCATCGCCGTCATTTTCACGCTCAGCATGATCGCCGTCTATTTCGCCGAGGCCCGCGTGATCCGCGCGCAGGTCTTGGACTCCGGTGCTGCGCTCGCGCAGTTCGTCGCGACGCAGACCGCTGTGCCCGTCTTGAGCCAGAACTGGGTGCCGCTCGAGCTCTTCGTGCAGGACGCCCGCGAGCGCGGCTCGTTCGACTACCTCGTCGTCACCGATCACGACCGCGTCGTGAAAGCCGCGACCGTCCAGGACCTCGTGGGCAAGCCGTTCACGCCCCCCGCCAATGCTCAGCCCGTCATGCAGGCGGAAGACCTCACCGCCTCCGAAGTGACGCTGCCCGACGGCACGGCGGCCTTCCTGTTCGACACGCCGATCCTGTTCCAGAACACGGAGATCGGGCGCATCTATCTCGGCATGAATCGCGCGGGGATGGACAGCGTGCTCCGCTCCACGCTGCTGCTGATGTCCTTCCTCGGACTGTTCACCGTGCTGTCCGTGATCGCCTTGTTGTACCTGTTCGGCGGCCTGCTCGCTCGGCCGATCAAGCTCTTGAGCAAGTCGCTGCACGATTTCGGCGCCGGCGATCTCGACCGCCGTATCTCCGAGACCCGGAACGACGAAATCGGCCAGCTCTTCACCGCGTTCAATCGCATGGCCGACGGGATCCACACGCGCTTCGGCAAAGGCCATGAAGACCACGTGGCCCAGCTGGACGCGGAGCGCTTGGCTGCCATTTCCGCGTCCGACGATCCCGCCGATGCAACGCTGGTCTCCACCTCGTCGACCGGTGTAACGCGCCCGCCGGACGCTTCACGCCGCGAGCGGGTCTAGCGGGACGGAGGGGGGCGTGGTGGGGGCAAAGACGAGTTGGAAGAGCCTATCCGCATGTGCGCTGTCGGTGCTCGCGTCCGCCTGCGCCACCGGCGAGCCCATGAGTCCGATGCCGGTCTCGGTCATGGCGCCGCCCGTGCCTGTCGCCCGGCCGCAGCCGCCGCGCATGGAGGAGCCGGTCATCCTGGCGCGCGCGGATGACTTCGTGATCGTCCGTGTACGGACTGGAGACACCTACGCGTCGCTCGCCGAGCGCTTCCTGCGCGACGCGACGCTCGCCGACTTCATCGCCGATGCCAACGGCGCGGAGCCCCCGGCGGCGGGCAGTCTCGTGGTCGTGCCGCTCAAGGCCGTCAACGCGTCGGGCGTTTTCGCCGACGGATACCAGACGGTCCCGATCCTCTGTTACCACCAGTTCTCCAACGGCCGTTCGACCGACCTCATGATCATGCCGCGCAACTCGTTCATCGCGCAGATGGAGTATCTCAAGAACAACAACTACAACGTCATCACGCTGGCCGATCTCGAAGGCTTCCTGAAGGCGTCGCAGCCGATACCGCCGCGGTCCGTCGTGATCACCATCGATGACGGGTTCCGCTCGGCCTACGACATCGCCTATCCGATCCTGAAATCGTACGGCTTCCGCGCGACGTTCTTCATCTACACCGACTTTCTCGGCGGCGGCCGCTCGCTGACCTGGACCGCGATCAACGAGATGCGCGCGAGCGGCATGATCGACATCCAGTCGCATTCCAAATCGCATGCGAGCTTCTCGCCTGCCGACGGCGAGATGGAGAGCAACGCGGCCTACGCCGCACGCATCCGCACCGAGATCGACCCGCCGAAAGCGACGCTCGAACGCCAGCTCGGCAGCCCGGTCAATCGCCTCGCCTATCCCTATGGCGACACCAGCCGCCTCGCGGTCCAGCTGTTGGGCGAGCGCAACTTCACGCTCGCGGTCACGGTCGAACGCGGCGCCAACGCCTCGTTCAGCCACCCGCTCATGCTCAGGCGTGACATGGTCTTCGGCAACGCCACGATGGCCGACTTCCAGCGCTATCTGCGCGTCTACACGAGGGCCGACCTGAAATGAGCCGGCGCGGGTTCGCGATTCTGAGCGTCCTTCCGCTGGGCCTCCTTGCGGCCTGCGCCAACATGCCGATGGAGGTTGCGTCCGCCCCTCCGCCGATGCCCGCTCCCGCGCCTCCTGTCGTGCAGCCGGTGGCGCCCGACAGGGCGCGTCAGCTCTTCATCGCCGAGCAGCGCGAGGAGGCCAGGCGTCTCGAAGGAACCGGGGCGCTTTCGTCCGCGCGCCAGCATTGGCGCTATGTGCTTGCGCTCCTGCCCGATGACGCCGAGGCGCGTCAGCAGGTCGCGCGGCTGGACGGCGTGATCCGAACCAGGCGCGATGCGGCCCTCGCCCAGGGCGAAGCCGCGATGATGCGCGGGCAGACGGCAGCGGCGCAAACCGCCTTTCTCCGCGTGCTCGCGCTCGATGGCGCGAACGATCAGGCCCGCCGCCGTTTGCTCGAACTGGAAACACGCGCCGCGTTTCTGCGCCAGGATCGCAAGGATACACGCGCGCGCGCGGCGCGGGCCGCGGGAATGGAACCGCCCGAAGACGACAGCCCTAATTGACAGGCTGACGGCTATTTCAGCCGCTGCAGGTTCTGCTTCAGCTCGATGGCTTGCGCGCGGTTGAGCTGCGCGTTCCTGTGGTTGGGATCGACGGTGAGCGCCCGGTCCCAAGCAGCGATGGCGCCATCCAGATCCTGGCGCTGGAACGCGGCGACACCGTCCCGGTAGTAGCCGTCGCTGACGCGCGTCTTGGCCGTCGCGAGCAGCATCTGCGCGCGGTTGTCCATCGGCGCGAGCATCACCGCGAGCTCGAGCGGCGCCAGCGCATCCTGCGGCCGGTTCGCGGTTTCGAGATAAAGCTGGCCGGCGCGCAAAGCCTGGGCGGCGGCTTCCATCGCGTTCGTCATCTGCACGGCCCTGGCGTTGCCGGCATAGGCCGAGGCGAGCACCACGGCCTGCGCCGCATTGGGCCTCACCTGAGCGGTTTCCGCATCCATGATTGCCGCATCGAACCGTCCGGCCGCGACGTTCTCGCGGATCGATATCCACGGGTCGCGCGGCGGCGCGGGCCTCGCCGGCGGCGCAGGAGGCTGCGCGGACGCGACGACCGGCGGCGGCGCGGCGGGCGCCGGCGCTGCAGCCGGAGGTGTCGGCATCGGCATCGGCGCGGGCATCGGTGACTGCATGCTGGCCATGCTCGCGCGGTTCGCTTGCGCGGCGAGCGTCGCCGGAGTGCTCGGTATACGGATCGTTTGACCGACCGACACGCGCGCCGGGTTCTGGATCATGTTGTAACGGGCGAGGCCGTAGAACGCGAGCACGTCGCCCAGATAGATGCCCGCGAGCGACGACAGCGTCTCGCTCTGCAGGAGCTGCACGTTGAAGCTCTCCGCGGGATAGAGCATCTCCAGCGGCGTCTCGATTTGCGTCAAAAGATTCCGCGCCGGCGTGCTGTTCGGCACTTCGGCAAGATACGCTCTCAACTCGACGGCCGCCTTCTGCGAGTCACCCTGCTGCAACGAGTTGATCGCGAGCTGGAAGCGCTCTCTGGCCGCAATGCCGGGCGTCGGCATCGGGGCCATCGCCATCGGCGCCATGGGCGGAGGAGCGGCCGGCAGCGGCGCCGGCGCGACGGGCATCGGTGGCGGTGCCACGCTCGCCATCGTCATCGGCGGAGGCATTTCGGCTTGCTGCATCATGCCGCCGCCGCATGACGCCAGCACCGTCACCGCCGGTATGACGACGATCACACGCAATCGCCGAATCGGTCCCTGCGACCGAATATCTCTACGCATTCACGAATCCCCTGCCTGCCTGCACGCACCGCACCCCGGGGTGGTCTGCATGCCAGCCCAAATTGCGCGCATGATTGCGCCCTGCGCGTTTCAGCGTCAAGCGGGCGCGGGGGCGAGATTCTCTAATAAAGCCGGGCATTTTCGCGCACCTGGACGCGTTCGTTAAGGCCATCGCACCCGATGGTGATTAACGATGATGCAGAAAACGCGCTGGCGCCCCGAAGATCAAGCAAATCACGCCCTTGCCCGCCCAACAAAGAGGCTATTGCCCGCCTCTATCTCTCGTTTGCATACTCGGGTTATGGTCTGCTCCGCTACAGCGCGGGCGAAGCGTTCCGCAATAGAGGCGCCCGGCTTCCGATGCATGACGGTAAAATGACCTTCCGTTCGGTGTCGAGAACTCATACCGGGCTCGTGCGGTCGCACAACGAAGACGCGCTTGTCGAACGCAGTGACGTCGGATTGTGGGCCGTTTCCGATGGCATGGGTGGACATGCGGCAGGTGATGTCGCGAGCGGCTTGGTCGTCGCAGCGCTCAGTCAGCTTGCCCGTGATCGCTTGTCGCCGGACGGCGTTCGCGAGGCCCTGGACCTCGTCAATGACGATCTCCTCGCGCGCAGCTCGGGCGTCCAGGATCGTACAATGGGGGCGACCGTCACGGTCTTGGGCTCGAATGGCGCGAGCTTCTTCTGCCTCTGGGCCGGTGACAGCCGGCTTTACCGCCTGCGCAAAGGCAAGCTTACGCAGCTCACCCGCGACCACCGGTTCATCCAGGACCTGCTGGATTCCGGACGCATCACCGAAGCCGAAGCGCGCAAGCATCCGAAGCGAAACGTCATCACGCGAGCCGTCGGCGTCGCCAAAGTTCTTGAGCTTGACGGCTGCGACGGCACGAACGAACCCGGCGACGTCTTCCTGCTGGTGACGGACGGCGTGACCGGCGCGTGCACCGACGAGGAAATTCTCACCGCGCTGACCGGGACAGTCGTTGGAGGAAGCGGCAGACGACATCGTGCGCCGCTGCCTCGATCACGGCGCCCCGGACAACCTCACCTTGCTGCTGATCGGTAAGGGTTAAGACGTCAATACCGCGTCGAGCGTGATGTCCGCTTTGAGCACGCGCGACACCGGACAATTCGCCTTGGCGTCCGCCGCGATCTCCGCGAATTTCTCTTTCGAGATTCCAGGCACCTTCGCCGTCATCTTCAGATGCACCGCGGTGATCGTCCAATTGCCCTCAACCTGTTCCAGCGTGAGCGTCGCATCGGTCGACAGTTTTTCCGGCGTAAACCCGTTACGGCCAAGCGTCGCGGACGTCGCCATCGTGAAGCACCCCGCGTGAGCGGCGGCGATCAGCTCCTCGGGGTTCGTGCCCGCGCCGTTCTCGAAGCGCGAGCCGAAGCTGTAGGGCGTGTCGCGTAGCGCGCCACCGGCGGTGCTGAGGGAGCCCGTGCCCTGCTTCAGATTGCCGAGCCAGACGGCCGATGCTGTGCGCTTCATGGTCGATCTCCTTCGCTTTTCGATATTGGGCCACATTCAAACGCGAATGGCGAGCGGCTAGCAGCAAGTCGGGAATGAAATTTCCGCGTTCGCGCTATTCGCTGTTCGCCATCGCAGCCAATTCCGCGGCGGTCGGCATCCGCTCGGACGGCATCGATTCCTCGGCCAACGGCTCGGCTGCAATCTCGAGCGCGTTCAAATTGGTGTGGTCTTCCTGGCCGAAGCTGTAGCGGTGGATCAGCTCGCTGGTTGCGGGATCGAAGCGCACATTGCTGGGGAGCAGCGTCTTGGCGCGCTCGGGGTCGCCCTTCTGGAACGCAGGATAAGCCTTGAGTTCCCGATAGAACATGTCGCGGCAGATCTTGAACGCCGAGCGCTCCGCGGTTTCGCCCTTGGGCGCATAGGGGCCGATAAGGGCAAGCGCCAGGCGCGGCAGCGGCGAATACCAGCCCTCCATGCTCTCGCGCGTCTTCTCGATCAGCTTGAGCGTCACGCGCTGCTGGAGCGCGTCCATGCCTTCAGGTTGGGCGCCGAAGCGCGGCAGCGTCGCGTCCCAGATCTCGCGCGCCATCGGCCAGAACTTGTCCTCGAAGCCGCCGAACTCGTGCGCCGTATTCTCCAGCACCGAAATCACGAGCTCGGCGATCGAATCGAGCGCGCTGAAGCCCGACACCGTATCGCCGCTGGCAAAGAGCGCCTTGCCGTCGGTGCCCTTCGCCGACCGGCAATAGGTGCGCGTCGATTCGACGATGTATTTGACGGAACGGCCGAGGATGTTCGCGGATGGCGTGATGTCGGGCTCGGTCTTCTTCAAGAGGAATATCTGCCGGCTCAGAATCTCGAAATTCTCCTGCAGCCGCGCCGTGTTGTACGACTGATAGGAGAAGCGGTCCCGGATATGATCGTCGATCGTGAGCTTCGCGGCTCGCTCGATCCGCTCCATCAGGCCCGTGTCGATCTTCATCAGGTCCGAAGCGGAGAGGCTCTCCCAAGGCAGATAGTGCCGGTTGAGATAGGTGTCGCCGAAGGCGGCATCGGCGAGTTCGGGCGCATCGGAGAACGCCCGCCAGTCGATGTCGCCCACGCCCGCGGTTTCCGCCGACAGCAGCCATTCGCGCGTGAGCTGGTGCACGAAGATGCGGCCGACTTGCGTCTTGGGCTGCTCTTCCGAGAACGCCTTGAGCAGGCGCGCCGCATCCCAAGGCAACCGGACGACCAGCGTCTTGCAGAACACCGGGTCGGCAAGCAGCCGCAAGAACGATTCGCTATAGGCCGACGTTTCGCCTTCGCCCTTCGACCGGTGCGAGAGGAACCAGCGTCTTGCTCTGCGCGCCCGGCGGCTGATCTGCGATCTGGATCAGCTTCTTGATGTTGGCGAGAACGTCCGCTGCAAACTCGACGCGGTCTTCTTCCGACGCGCTGGCGAGAAGGTTCGAGCCCGCCCGTACATATTGCGTGACCGAGCGCGACGTGGCGCTCGCCGGGAAGATATAGACCCAGCCGAGCGCCGTGTAGCACGCCGCGTACAGCGTAGCGCCTATAAGCTCCCAGACCAGCGGCATGCGGATGACGGCGGGCACCGCCGTGGGCAACAGCGGAACGAGTGCCGCGACCACGATCGATAGGAAGCCGAGCCCGGCCATCGCATAGAGCGTCCTGAGCCCGATGCCGATGACTCTGAGCCGGAAGAAATAGATCGGCTTCAGGAACTGGGGGATGATCAGGAAGATACCGAGGCCCGCAACGGCGTCGCCAATGGAGAAATAGACTGTCATCGGCGATGCTTCGGCCCCCTATCCCCTAACTTTCTAGCCCGGCTTTTCCGCCCCCGCCAGTCGTTCAGCCCCGCACGCTCGCCTGCGCGTGCACCGCGGGCCGCCGAGTTGAGGGAAGCCGCGTCGCCAGCACCTTGTCGATGCGCCGCCCGTCCATGTCGACGACCTCGAACCGCCAACCCAGCGCGTCGAAGGTCTCTCCGGTCACGGGAAGATGGCCGAGATTGGCCAGGATGAAACCGCCCAGTGTCTGATAGTCGCGCTTCTCGGGGAGCGCGATGATGAGGTGGTCTGCCATCTCGTCTGCGGGGAGATAGCCCGCGAGCAGCCACGACCCATCCGCGCGGCGCACCGCGGGCGGCTCCGATTCATCGGTGTCGGATCGGAATACGCCGACGATCGCCTCCATCACGTCGGCCGCTGTCACGATACCTTCGAAGTGGCCGTATTCGTCATGCACGAGACCCATCGGCACGGGCGAGCTCTTCAGCGCCGTCGAGCACGTCGAGCGCCTCGGCATTGTCGTGCACGACGGGCGCCGGACGCACATGGGCGCGCACATCCAACGGTTTGCCCGCGAGAAGCGTGGACAATATCTCGCGCGTCTGCACCACGCCGATGATGTCGTCGATCCCGTCTCCGGCAGGCAAGGCGCGAGTGCGCGGTGTTCTTCAGGATCTCGAGTATCTCCGCTTCGTCGGCCTGCAAATCGATCCAGTCGACGTCCGAGCGCGGCGTCATGATGCCCTTCACCGGACGATCGCCCAGTCGCATCACGCCCGAGATCATCCGGCGCTCATCGGCTTCGAGCACGCCGGCCGTCTCGGCTTCGGCGATCACCGTCTTGACCTCTTCAGCGGTCATCGTTTCGTCGGGCGTCGCGGTGCGTCCGCAGCAGGCGAAGCACGAGCGCTGCCTGACGCATCGAGCAGCCACACCAAAGGTGAGGCGATCTTCGCGATGAACGTCATGATCGGCGCCACCTTCAGCGCCACGGCTTCGGGATTGCGCAGCGCGATCTGCTTGGGCACCAGCTCGCCCACGATCAGCGACGCGTAGGTGATGATCGCGACGACGATGCCGACGCCGAGCGCTTCGGCGATGTCGGTGGAGACGCCTTGCGTCTCGAGCCAGGCGCTCAGGCGCAAACCCAATGTCGCACCCGAAAATGCGCCCGAGGCCACGCCGACCAGCGTGATGCCGATCTGTACGGAGGAGAGAAACCGCCCCGGATCCGAGGCCAGGACCAGCGCACGCCGCGAGCCGTAGGCCCCCTGCTCCTGCAATGTCTTCAGCCGCGACAGCCGCGAAGACACCACGGCCAGCTCCGACATGGCGAGGAAGCCGTTCAATAGAATGAGCGCGACGAGAATCGCGACTTCGACGTACACCATCAATAAAGGGCTGACTCGTGATGCGCAGGGAACCATAGCACAGCGTCAGGGCCGTGCCCCGCGGCTTTACGCATCGCGAGGCGCAACCCTAAGTATCTGGAATCTCGGGCAGAATATTCCTCGAACGGAAAAGACCGTCTCCGCCTTAGACGGCGCGGGCCGACGCCTCCTGGGCGAGCTTGAGCAGGACAGTGGGTTCGATCGGCTTGAGCAGAGTGCCGGTGGCGCCCAATTTCTGCGCGAGCGAAAAGAAATCCTGCTTGTTGTGTTTGCCCCCGCCGGTCATCGAATAGATGGGCATGTCCGGAAACCGCCGCCGAATTTCGATCAGCGTTTCCAGTCCTTCCTTGTACGGCATCACGATGTCCATGAAGACCATATCGACGCGCTCTCGTCCGAGCCAGGCAAGCGCGACCTCCCCGTTGTCCGCGAGCAGGACGCGATAGCCCCTGCGCTCGAACAAATCCTTGAAGCCTTCGAGGATCATCTTGTCGTCGTCGGTGACGAGGATCGTCTTCATGCTCTGGGCCATGGGCGTCACCGCGGGCGGGTTTCGGCCGGGATTCTGAAGTCGGCTCGTTAATGGAGATTTGCCGAAGTCCTGCGTGAAACCGGGCAATCCGAAGGACTTCGTCAACCACGATCGACCGCTGCCGCATCGGCGAGCCAAAGCAGGCCGCCGATCGGACGAAGTTTCATTGCCGGAAAACCCTGATCGCCGCGGAGAACGCGAGCAAAAATCGCCCGCTTCTCCGCCCCCGCGACCAGGAACAGGACCGAACGGCTGCTCTCCAGAGCCGGATAGGTCAGGCTGATGCGCGGCTCCGGCGGGCCATCGGTCACCGCGACCACCCATCGCTCGCGCTCCGACAGCGCTCTCGTTCCCGGAAACAGCGACGCGATGTGGCCATCCTCGCCCAAGCCCAAGAGCGTCACGTCGAACAGCGGCCGCTTGGGATCGAGCGTCTCGGCGCCATAGAACGATTTCAGCGTGCGTTCGTACGCGCGCGCGGCATCCTCAGGCGTCATTCCTTCCGTGGGAATGGGATGCAAATTGGCCGGCGCGATCGGCACATGCGACAGCAATGCTTCATCGGTCATCCGATAATTGCTGCGCGCATCGCTGTGCGGCACGAACCGCTCGTCGCCCCAGAACAGATGCGCGCGATCCCACGGGAACCTGTCGCGATACGGCGCCTGCGCCAGCAGCTCATACAGCCGTCGTGGCGTCGATCCGCCGGACAGTGCGATCGCGAAACGTCCTTCCGCCGCCTTCGCAGCCTCGAGCAGCACATCGGCCGCTCTCACCGCGAGCGCCTCAGGATCGCGAAGGACGTCAATCCCAATCCCTCGCGTCATCGCGCGGCCTGCTCGCCCAGCACATATCGCTCCATCGCCTTCGCGAATCCTTCGTCCTCGTTGGAATCCGTCACGAAACGCGCCTGCGCTTTCACCTCGGGCTCCGCGTTGCCCATGGCAACGCTGATGCCGCTCTTGCGGAACATCAGCGTATCGCTCGGCATGTCGCCGATCGTGAGGATGCGATCCGGAGGGACAGAGAGAAGCTTGGACAGCGTGCCGACGACCACGCCCTTGTTGGCGTCCGGATGCGTGACATCGATGTAGTAAGGCTGCGAGCGCACGATGGATGCGCGCGTACGCGAGCTGCTCTCGCAGCGCCGCCTCGCACCGCGCGACCTTCTCGTGATCGTCGCTCACACCGGTGATCTTGACCACGTGATCGAGGCCGGCCCCGAGATCGGGAACGATCTTCGGCGCGAACTTGACCACCGATTGCTCGTGCTCGACATGCGGCGCATGAGGATCGCGGATCAACCAGTCCGTGCCGGTATAGACCCACGCATCGAGACCGTTCTGCAGGATGATCTCGATCGCCTCTTCCGCGCCTTCGACCGCAAAGACGTGCTCTTCGATGACCGTCATGTCGGGCTTGACGAAGATCGCGCCGTTGAATCCGCCGATCGGCGTCTTGAGCGCCAGCGGCTCGACCAGCATCGCCATGCCGCGCGGCGGCCGCCCGCTCGTGATGGCAAACGCGATTCCTGCGTCTTGAACCGCTTTGACCGCCGCCCGCGCTCGCGCGGTCAGCACCTTGTCTTTGGTCAGCAGCGTGCCGTCCACATCCGAGATCACCAGCGACACGTTCGACATGCTCGCACCACCTTCGGCTACGCGATGGGTCTCCACTGCCGGCCGTCGCGGCCAAGCAGCGCGTCGGCGTCGGCAGGCCCCGTGCTTCCCGCCGGATAGGCGTGCAGCTCCGAGCCGGCGGCCCCCGTCCCCCACGCATCGAGCAATGGCTGCACGATGCGCCAGCCGGCTTCGATCTCGTCGGCGCGGCGGAACAGCGTCGCATCGCCGTTCATGCAGTCGTAGATCAGCGTCTCGTATCCGGTGTGCGGCGCGGCGTTGAAATGGTCGCGATAGTCGAACGTCATCTCGACCGGCGCGATCCGCATCGTAGGACCCGGCACCTTCGCGCTGAACCTCAGCGACGCCGTCTCGCACGGCTGGATGCAGAGCGACAGCACGTTCGACCGCATGTGATCGATGCCCGCATCGCGGAACAGCGCGAGCGGCGCGCGCTTGAACTGCACGGCGATCTCGGTCTTGCGCGCCGTCATCGACTTGCCGGTGCGCAGATAGAACGGCACGCCCGCCCAGCGCCAGCTGTCGATCAAGAGCTTCAGCGCGACGAAGGTCTCGGTCCGCGACTCCGCCGGGACATCGGGCGAGCCGCGATACGCTTCGACCGCGCGGCCCTTGACGGTGCCCGCGCTGTACTGGCCGCGAACCGCGCTCTGCGCCGACAGCATCTGGACGGCGTTCAACACCTTGACCTTCTCGAACCGCATCGGATCGGCGTCGAGGCAGGTCGGCGGCTCCATCGCGATCAGCGACAGGAGCTGGAACAGATGCGTCGGCACCATGTCGCGCAGCGCGCCGGTCGCATCGTAGAACTTGCCGCGATGCTCGACGCCGACGGTCTCCGCGGCCGTGATCTGCACGTGATCGATGTGATCGCGGTTCCACAACGGCTCGAAGATCGCGTTCGCGAAGCGTAAGACCATGATGTTCTGCACGGTCTCTTTGCCGAGATAATGGTCGATCCGGTAGATCTGGTTCTCGTTGAGCACGCCCAGGATTTCGCGATTGAGCGCCTGCGCCGATTTCAGATCGGTGCCGAACGGCTTCTCGATGATGACGCGCCGCCAACACGTCCATCGTCTTCGCGCGTCAGCCCGGCTTGGCCGAGGCGCGCGATGATCGGCCCAAAGAGATCGGGCGGCGTCGCGAGATAGAACACCGCATTGCGGACCCCGTCGCTCGCGCCGCGTTTGGCGAGCCATTTCGCGAGCGCCTCATAGGTCTCCGCCGCTTCGAAATCGCCGCGCAGATAGTGCAAGCGCTGTTCGAGCCAGCGCCATGCCTCGTTCGCCGATGCCGTCGGTGCGAACTCGCGTAGACCCTCGCGCGCGTCCCGGCGAAACGAGTCGGTATCGCCCGCCGCGCGCGCAATGCCGACCACGGCAAACTTCTCCGGCAGCAATTTCTCGGCCGCGAGATTGTAGAGCGCGGGGGCGACAAGCAGGCGCCGCGCCAGGTCGCCCATCACGCCAAAGATGACGAGCGTGCACGGCGGCGCCGGGCGGGCTTCGGAGTCGTCAGCCATGCTTGCCGCCCTTGGGCTCGACATGGCCGCCGAACTTGTTCCGCATGGCCGACAAGAGCTTATCGGCGAACCTTAACTCGTCACGCGAACGGAACCGTGCGTACAGCGCGGCCGAGAGCACCTCGGCGGGAACCGCTTCTTCGATCGCGGCCATGATCGTCCAGCGGCCTTCGCCCGAATCCTCCACCACGCCCGAATAGCCCGCCAGCGTCTCGTCCTCGGCCAGGGACATCGCGATCAGATCGAGCAGCCAGGAGCGCACGACGCTGCCGCGCCGCCACACTTCGGCGATGTCGGCCACGTTGAACTCGTAGCGCTCTCCGCCCGGCTGAGCGGCCGCCGCATGGCGCAGGATGTCGAAGCCCTCCGCATAGGCCTGCATGAGCCCGTACTCGATCCCGTTGTGGATCATCTTCGCGAAGTGGCCGGCGCCCACCGGCCCGCAATGCACATAGCCGCGCTCGGCGCGCGGATCGCGGCCCTCGCGACCGGGCGTCGGCGCAATATCGCCTGGCCCCGGCGCCAGCGCATCGAAGATCGGATCGAGATGTCTCGACGGTCGCCTTCTCGCCGCCGATCATCATGCAATAGCCCTCTTGCAGCCCCCAGATGCCGCCGCTCGTCCCCACATCGACGTAGCGGATGCGCCGCTCGGCGAGCATCTGTGCGCGGCTTATGTCGTCCTTGTAGAAGCTGTTGCCGCCATCGATGATGATGTCGTCCGCCTCCATCGCCTTGGCGAGCTCGCTCACCGTGCCCTCGGTCACCTCGCCCGCGGGCAGCATCACCCAGACCGCGCGCGGCTTGTCGAGCTGGCGCACGAGGTCCTTCAGATCGCTGGCCGGCGACGCGCCTTCGCTCGCCCAGTGCTGTGGTGGCCGCCGCATTGCGGTCGAACACGACGCAGCGGTGACCCTTCTTGAGGAGGCGGCGGGTGATGTTCCCGCCCATCCGTCCCAGACCGACGATGCCGATTTGCATGGCTGTTCTCTTTCACCGGCGCAGGCCGCGCGCCTGCACCCGGCACTATAATGAGCCGGCGCTCCCGTGGTTCCGTTGACAAAGCGTAGCAGCTTCACCGGCCAACCGGCTGGGATTGTTGCATTTGCGTAAGACGCGCGGTGCCGGTCACTTGGCGCGACGCCTAAGTCATCTGCTTCCGCCCTGCATGACAAACGAGTAATACTTGGGCAGTGCCGTTTGGCGTCTCCTCTTCAACACTTGACGTGAGGCCACCATGATCTCCCGCCGTCGTCTTCTTGCCTCGGTGTCGGCCACCGCCCTTGTCGCGCTCGCCGGTGTCGGCGTGCGCAGCGCGCAGTCGGCGCAAGCGACGTCGATCCACAGAGGGACCGCAAACGGCGAGTGGCGCAGCTACGCCGGCGACCTCGCCAGCACGCGCTATGCGCCGCTGGATCAGATCAACCGGGAAAATTTCACCAAGCTCGAGATCGCCTGGCGCTTCAAGACCGACGCCTTCGGCCCGCGCCCCGAGACGAATTTCGAGAGCACGCCCTGATGGTCGGCGGCGTCATCTATTCGACCGTCGGCTCGCGCCGCGCGGTCGTCGCGCTCGATGCCGCAACCGGCGAGCTCGCTGTGGTCGCATCGCGAGGACGAAGGCCCGCGCGGCGAAGCCGCTCCCCGCCGCCTCTCGGGCCGAGGCCTCGCCTATTGGAGCGAGGGTGCGGATGCGCGCATCCTCTACGTCACGCCGGGCTATCGCTTGATCGCGCTCGACGCGAAGACGGGGCGGATGATCCCGGGCTTCGGTACGAACGGCGTCGTCGATCTGAAGCTCGACAACGATCAGCAGATGGATCTCGTCAACGGCGAGATCGGCCTGCACGCAGCCCCCGTCGTCGGCCGCAACGTCATCGTCATCGGCGCGGCCCATCTCTCCGGCGGCATCCCGCGCCGCATGAACAACGAGAAGGGCTACATCCGCGGCTTCGACGTGCGCACCGGCCGCCGCCTGTGGATCTTCCACACCATTCCGCTGCTCGGCGAATTCGGCAACGACACCTGGGAGCAGGAATTGTTCGCCAACACCGGCAATGCCGGCGTGTGGGGCCAGATGTCGATCGATGAGGAGCTCGGCATCGTCTACATGCCCGTCGAGCTTCCGACCGGCGACTATTACGGCGGCCATCGCCCGGGCAACGGCTTGTTCGGCGAGAGCCTGCTCGCGCTCGATCTGATGACCGGTCAGCGCAAATGGCACTATCAGCTCGTGCATCACGGCATCTGGGATTTCGACATCCCGGCAGCGCCGATCCTTGCCGACATCACCGTCAATGGACGCACGATCAAGGCCGTCGCCCAGCCCACGAAGCAATCCTGGTTCTATGTCTTCGACCGCGTGACCGGACAGCCCGTGTGGCCGATCGAAGAGCGTCCCGTCGCCAAGGGCGATGTGCCCGGCGAGTGGTACGCGCCGACGCAACCGTTCCCGACCAAGCCCGCGCCTTATGACCGTCAGGGCGTTTCGCTCGACGATCTCATCGACTTCACGCCCGAGCTCAAGGCCGAGGGCCAACGGGTTGCAGCGAACTACAAACTCGGTCCGATCTTCACGCCGCCCGTGGTCAGCAAGCGGCCGGGACCGCTCGCCACACTCATGCTGCCGTCAACCGGCGGCGGCGCGAACTGGCCGGGCGGTGCGTTCGATCCCGAGACCGGCATGATCTATGTGCACTCCGCGACCGTGATTTCCCCGCTCGGTCTCGTACCGCCGCGGCCGGGGCAGTCCGATATGCGCTTCATACGCGGTATCGCGCCGGCGGAAGGAGCCCAAGGCGGCGCCGGCGGTGGTGGCGAGGACGGCCCCAATGTCACGGTGCAAGGACTGCCGCTGGTCAAACCGCCCTACGGCCGCATCACCGCGATCAACCTCAACAGCGGCGATACCGCGTGGCAGATCGCGCACGGCGAAACACCCGACAACATCCGCAATCATCCCGCACTTCAGGGTCGGACCATTCCCCGCACGGGGCGCGCGGGACGCGTCGGCACGCTCGTCACCAAGACGCTGGTCATCGCCGGCGACCCGGGCTTCACGACGTTCCCCGACGGACGCCGCGGCAGCACGCTCCGCGCCTACGACAAGATGACGGGGCAAGAGCTCGCCTCCGTGCCTCTTCCCGCGGGCGCAAGCGGAGGACCGATGACCTACACGCTGAACGGCAAGCAATACATCGTGCTCGCCATCAGCGGCATCGGCTTCGGCGGCGAACTGATCGCCTTCAGCCTGGCCACCTAGCGCTCGCTTCGAGGCATGCGCCTTATCGTGCGTACCCAAGACGGTACGTTGCGCGCTTTGCTGCTTCGCAAGGAACGCGTCGCGCCTTTGCCTTGGGCGCCCCGTAGAACGTCTGAAATCGCGCAATAAATATGTAAAATACTTTTCCGCTCTATTGCTGTAGTGTTTGGACTTGTCTCCGCTGTCCTTTCGAGGGGAAAGGCGATGGCGGGCCGTTGATGCGTTGTCATCAGTGAGCGGAGGCTCCCGTGCCGCGGCTACGCTTGGGCACCAGCAGATTTGCTGGTCGCAGCACCCGTAGGATTCGAAATTCGCGTGTCACTCGAGTGAATGCAACTTCGATCTTAACGCTGCCGTGTGGCGTGGCGTGGAGGGAATTTTATGTCCGGGGGGGCGTTGATCTCGCGCATATCGACAAGATGGCGCTGAAACCTGCTCGGTGATTTCGCAATTCGAAGCCGTGGGAGGCGAATATGAAGAGGAACGGAGCCGGGCTGGGGTCGGCGAGACGCAAACCCGACGCAGATGCGCGCCGCTTGCATCCAAGACTTCGTGTCTACGCAAATTGCGACGAAGAGGTCAATGCTGTTCGAGCGGACCTCAGCACCGCTGTCGCCTCCACCCGCAAACCGGTGGAACCGGCGAAAGTCCACTCGTTGGCGGATGACGATCCGAGTGAGGCGCAGCGCACGCAGCTGTTCCTGGAACCGCATGCAGTCTCACAGAAAAAGTTGAAACTGCGGAAGTCGCCGAAGCTCGCCACGCGCCCGCCCGCGAACCACGCGTTCGTCAACGTCTTCGTGCAGTTCATGCCACCCCAACGGGGTAATCGCGGCAAGCAGAGGATCAAGGCACAGCGAAACGTAATCTCCAAAATCACCAAAGCTCTCACAACCTCAGCCGCCAAAGAAGTCGGCGCGGCGATGATCGATCGACGCAACTTCGTGGCCGCCACCATTCCGGTATCGATGCTCTCGGAGTTGAAGAAGAATGACGCCATCGCCTTCGTTCACCCCGCAGAACCTTTGAAACTCGATGTTCCCCTCGCGTCCTCCGCGTCCGCGCCCAAATCGCGCGCCATCCACGGCGCGTCGAGCAGCTCCTGGAAAGCGAAGGGCGTGCTTATCGGAATCATTGATGTCGGAGGCTTCGATTTCGCACATCCGGATTTTCTGAAGAATGGGAAGACACGCTTTCATTCCATCTGGGACCAGGGCGGCACCGAACGGGCCCCGCCGACCCGGCTTCAAGTATGGCTCGCTCATTAGCCAAACTCACATGAACGCGGCGATTGCCGCCGCGAACAAGCCAGGCGGTCTGCCGGCACATCTGCTTGAACCACAGTCTCAACAGGTGCCGAACTCCCACGGCACCCACGTCGCGAGCATTGCCGCCGGCAACAAAGGCGTGTGCCCGGAGGCCATGATTGCTGCTGTCATCATCGACGTGCCCCAACCCAACGACGAACGCGAGCGCCGGCGCACAACCTTCAGCGACTCAAGCCGGATCGTTCATGCGATTGAACATCTGCTGTCGATCGCGGCGGGAATGGGCGTTCCTCTGTCCATCAACATCTCTCTCGGCACCAATGGTGGAGCGCATGACGGCTCGAGCGGCGCCTGTCGCTGGATCGATGCGCTCTTGGGCACTCCCGGAAGGGCAGTCTGCGTGGCTGCTGGCAACGCAGGCCAGGAATCCGCCGAACGCGACGATGACTTCGGTTGGGTCATGGGCCGCATCCACACCAGCGGCACTGTGCCTCAAAGGGCCTGGAGGTCGATCTCGAATGGACTGTCATCGGCAATGGAATCGCCGACGTATCCGAGAATGAACTCGAGATTTGGTACAGCCCGCAGGATCGGATATCGGTGCTGCTCCAACCGCCGGGAAGACACGCGTTGGTTCGAAGTTAAGTCCGGTGAGTTCATCGAGAACCACCGGCTCGAAAGCGGAACCCGAATCTCGATCTACAACGAGGCGTATCACCCGACCAATGGCGCCAACTACATCGCCATCTACCTGACGCCAAACCTGCAGGCGGGTGCCTTCGTCGGCGTCCAAGCCGGTCTCTGGAAGGTGCGCCTACGCGGCGACGACATTCGGGAAGGCAGCTTCCACGGCTGGATCGAGCGCGACGATCCGAACGAGATCGGCCGTCACGGAGGCACACGCTTGTTCCGCTTTCCTTCCTTCTTTTCGAGCCGATCGAACGTCGATTCACACTCGATCAACTCACTCGCGTGCGCGCATCGCGTCATCGGCGTCGCAAACGTCGACGACATGCGGCAAAAAATCCACATCACCAGCAGCCAGGGTCCAACGCGGGATGGTCGGCTCGAAGCCCGACATCTGCGCGCCCGGGACAAACATCAGTCGCGGCAAACGGCTTCGCGGAAAGGTGGCGGCCAGTGGGTGGAAATGACCGGAACGAGCATGGCGAGCCCGTACGTCACGGGCGTGATCGCACTGATGCTCGCGATCGAACCTGAGCTTACGGCTGCGCAATGCCTCGGGATCCTTCAGCGAACGTCGCAGCCGATTCCCGGCACGAGTTACAAGTGGCAGAACGATGCGGGCTTCGGCCGCATCCACCCCGAAAAGGCGCTGGAAGAGGCCCAGTCGCCTCAACCTGCGCGCCGAACTTCGCCTGTAGGAGAAGCCCCATGGAACTGAAGATATTCGAGTCGCAGGACGGCGACTGCCTGCTTCTCGAGAGCAAGGATGGACGCCGAATGCTGTGCGACGGCGGCCGAACCACCAGCATGCGAGAGCACGTTCGGGACGAGCTCGCCAAACTTCGTAAGGCAAAAAAGAAAATCGACATCGTCTACGTCTCGCACGTCGACAACGATCACATTACGGGCGTGCTTGCGCTCCTGCAGGACGAGCTGGAGTGGCGAATCCATGACCACCGCGTGAAGAACGGCCTCAAGAAAACCCCGCCGAAGGTCCCGCGTCCACCGGAGATTGGCACCGTCTGGCATAACGCCTTCCGCGACCAAGTGGCGAAGGTGGGCGCCGACAAGATCGAATCCCTGCTCGCCGCGGCCGTTCCCACGTTTAATGGAACAGGTGTGAACCGCTCGGAGAATGCGGCAACGGAGCTCGGCGACCTGGCCACCGCCGTCACGGACGCAATCAAGGTGTCCAACCTGATCTCACCAGATCTGCTGAACATTCCCGTCAACAAACTGCCGGGGAAAAACGGCAAACCAAAGCTCCTGATGTTTCGCAAGGAACAGAAAGCGTTCAGCTTGGGCACCCTGAAGATCACCATCATAGGACCCGGCCGTCAAGGAACTCAGCGACCTCAACGAGGGCTGGAACAATTGGCTTCGAGACAACAACGACAACGTCAAAAAGATACGTGCGCAAATGAAGAAGCGTATCGATGAGTTCAGCACGGGCACTCTGAACGGTGAAGTCTTCGATCTGCGTGACTGGAATGGAATACCAGACTTCGAGGGCGTCTCGATTCCAAATATCGCCTCGCTGATGCTGATGATCGAAGAAGGCGGCAAGCGTCTCCTTCTCACCGGCGATGGTCAGCAGAAATTCATCGTCGACGGTCTCGAGAACACCGGGTTCCTCGCCGCCAAGAGCGGAATACACCTCGACGTCCTCAAGGTGCAACACCACGGGTCCGAGAACAACGTCGACTCAGAATTCTGTCACCGCGTGTCTGCAGACCACTATGTCTTCTGCGGCAACGGCTCGAGTGGTAATCCGGAGACCGAAGTTATCGACTTGGTGTTCAATTCGAGGCTCGGCACCGCGGGGCAATTGACGCTCGCACCGCAAGCCAAGAATCGCAAGTTCACCTTCTGGTTCAGCACCACTTCGAATACAACGAGATCAGGCAGTGACGAACACAAAGCCTTCGTCAAACTCGAAGCCCACGTCGAGAAACTAAGAAAGCGGGCCAAGGGCAAGCTAATCGTCCGCTACAACAAGAGGCTCCTTCACGACACTCAGCATCTGACCCAGTCCTACGCAAGCTACGATGGACGATTGATCCTTTGCCCCGTGTTCGGCCCGTCGCGTTCCCAGTTTCCCGTGACCCGGTAGCACCGCCGAAATAAATCGGGGCTTTGGCCGACGCGGCGTTCCTCCCAGGTCATTGAAAAGCTGACTTTGAATGGTGCCCAGGGCCGGAATTGAACCAGCGACACACGGATTTTCAGTCCGTTGCTCTACCAACTGAGCTACCTGGGCGCGCCTTGGCGGGCCGGGCTTTTTAGAAGACGACCGCCCCCCTGTCCACCCTCGGGCGGGTGGGCCCAGAACCGGCCCTAATGCCTCACGGGCGGCGCGTCGTCGCCGTCGCCGGATTTGCCCTCGGCCGTCTCGCCATCCTCGTCTTCGGCCTCGGCCGCGGGGATCGCATAGGCGCCCTTGAGCCAGCGGCCGAGATCGATGTCGGCACAGCGCTTGGAGCAGAACGGCCGGAAGCGCAAGCGCATCCTCGCGCTCGCCGAGCGGCCGGTTGCAGATGGGACAGGTGCGCGTTTCCGCCATGCCCCACTTTATCCTAACCGCCGGTCGAAACCTCGAAGATTTCGCGCCGGCCCTCCTGCGTCGTCTCGAAGCGGATTTGGGCTCGCACCGCGCTTCACGAGGCCCTCGCGGATTTCGTCCACGCGCGCCTCCAGCCAGCGCACCACGCCGGGTGCGGCCCTGACCGTCAGCGGCTTGCCTGGCGCGGCCGCGGCCGCGCGCTCCATGCGGCGCAAAATCTCGAGCGCGACCGTTTCGGTCGTCTTGCGCCGTCCGTGACCGTCGCAGCGCCGGCAGTCCTCGGTGGTGCGGATCGCCAGAGGATCGCGCACGCGCTTGCGCGTCATCTCGACGAGACCGAATTCCGACATGCCGAGGATCTGGCTCGGCACGCGGCCCTTGGCGCACGCGGTCTTGAGCGCTTCGAGCAGGCGTTCGATGTTCTTGGGATCGCCCAAATGGATGAAGTCGATCACGATCAGCCCGCCGATCCCGCGCAGGCGGAGCTGGCGGCCGATCGCCTCGGCCGCTTCGAGGTTCACCTTCAGACTCGTGTCCTCGAGACCGCCGCCTTCGATATAGCTCCCGGAATTGACGTCGATCGCGGTGAGCGCCTCGGTCGCCTCGATGGTGATCCATCCCCCCGATGGCAACGCCACGCGCGGCGCGGAGAGGCCATCGATCTCGTCCTCGATGCCGAAATGCTCGAACAGCGGCTCGCGGCCCTCATAGAGCTCGATCCGCGCGGCCATCTCGGGCATGGCGCGCTTGGCGTAGTCGCGCGCGATCCCGAACGCGGTGCGGTCGTCGATGACGATGCGGCCGATCGTGCCGTCGACCTCGTCCCTCAGCGCGCGCTCGATCGGTCCGAGATCCGCGTGCAGCTCCGCCGGTGGCGCTGCCCACACGCGCTTCTCGGTGATGGTGCGCCACACATGCGCGAGCTGAAGCGCATCGTCCTTGAGCTCCGCCTCCCCCATGCCGATCGCCGCGGTCCGCAGGATGAACCCCGTGCCGGGCGCAAGCTCGCCGGGCCGTTCGGCCAGGATCTTCTCGACGATCCCGGTCAGCCGCGCGCGCTCGGCTTCGTCCTCGATCCGGCGCGACAGCGCGACGCCCGGCGAATTGGCCACCAGGATCAACAGCCGTCCGGCGATCGTGATGTTGGCGGAAAGCCGCGCGCCCTTGTCCCCGATCGGGTCCTTGACGACCTGGACGACGATCTCGTTCCCTTCGCGCACATAGTCGCCGATCTGCAACTTGCGGTCCTCATCCGTGTACGGATCGTCACGGAAGAGCGCGGTCCGCGGACGCGCCTCGCGGGCGGCGAGGAACCCTGCCCGCTCGAGCCCGATATTGATGAAGGCGGCCTGCATCGCGGGCAGCACGCGCTGCACGCGGCCGAGGAAGATGTCGCCGACCAGGTTGCGGCGGCCGCCATTGCCCGCCCCCGCACGCTTGCCGCCGTCCTCGAGCCCGATCGTGCGTTCCAGCCACAGCTGGTCGAGGACGCCGCCGTCCAGAACGGCAACGCGCACCTCGCCCACGCCGGCGTTGACCAGCACATCCTTGGCCATCAGGGCTCCCTTTCCCGGTCCGGAACCTAGCACAGGCAGATATTATTGCGCGGGTCTTCAACTCCGTTTGAAACCACAGGTTCCAGACGGCTATTATCCGCGCGATCGCGCAGCAGACGCGAACTGGAATTCGGGAGGAGAGCAATTCTCCATCTCAAGATTGGGGAATTCGAAACGATGATGAAACACCGCACAAAATTTGCGCTCGGCGCGCTCGGTCTCTTCCTGTTCGCGGCCGTGCCCTCGGCCAATGCCGCGGAGGCTCTTCAGTTCACGGTTGATCCCGCCTGGCCAAAGACCCTGCCGAACAAGTGGATCCTGGGCGAGATCGGCGGCATGGCCACCGATGCGCAGAACAATGTCTGGGTGCTGCAACGCCCGCGCTCGCTGACCGAAGATGAAAAGGGCGCCGCGCTCAATCCGCCGCGCTCCCAATGCTGCATGCCGGCGCCGTCGGTCATCCAGTTCGATTCAGCAGGCAACGTGAAGAGCGCTTGGGGCGGACCCGGCCAAGGCTATCAGTGGCCCGAACGCGAGCATGCGCTCCGCCTCGACAACAAGGGCAACGTCTACCTGTCGGGCAATGGTCCCAAGGACCAGATGCTGGTGAAGTTCACCACCGACGGGAAATTCGTCAAACAGTTCGGCCGGCTCGTCGATCCGCTCGGCAGCAAGGACACGACAGCCGTCGGACGTCCCGCCGACATCTTCTACGATCAGGCGGGCAACGAGCTCTATATCGCTGACGGCTATGGCAATCACCGGGTTCTGGTGATCGATGCCGACACGTTCGCGTTCAAGCGGATGTGGGGGGCTTACGGCAAGGCGCCCGAAGATCCCATGCCGCGCGTGGAGCCCGCACCCGGCACGAGCACCAACTTCGCGACCGCGAATGCCTACAATCCCGAGATGCAGCACTTCGGCAACCCGGTGCATTGCGTGAAGATCGCCAATGACGGGCTCGTCTATGTCTGCGACCGCTCCAACAACCGCATCCAGGTGTTCCAGAAGAACGGCACCTTCGTGAAGCAATTCGTCTACGACAAGGAGACGAAGGGAGCCGGCTCCACCTGGGACATGCAGCTGTGGCCCGATCGGAACAACACCTATCTGATCGTCGCCGACGGCACGAACAACTTCATCCGCATCATCCGGCGCGATGACGGCACGGTGGTGAACACGTTCGGCACCGGCGGACGGCAGGCCGGGCAGTTCCATTGGGTCCACGCGCTCGCGATCGACAATGACGGCAATCTCTATGCGGGCGAAGTCGACACCGGAAAACGCATCCAGAAATTCGTGCCGAACATTCGGCCACAACGTTAATCGGGAGGGACACATGACCATTCGCAAGATGTTTGCCGCCGCCGTGCTCGCCAGTGTGACCGTCATTGCCGGCGCGCAAGCGATCGCCGCCGAAGGCCCGCCGCAGTTCAAGCTCGACGCCACGTGGCCGAAGCAGCTGCCCAACAATTGGATCCTCGGTCAGATCGGCGGCATGACCGTCGACGCCCAGGACCACATCTGGGTCTTCCAGCGCCCGCGTTCGCTCAACGAAGCCGACAAGGGTGCGACGCTGACGCCCAAGCGCTCCAAGTGCTGCGTGCCGGCGCCCTCGGTGATGGAGTTCGACGCGGAAGGAAATCTGATCCAGGCGTGGGGCGGTCCGGGAACGCATCCCGACTGGCCGGTGAGCGAACACGGCATCCAGGTCGATTCCAAGAACCAGGTCTGGCTGACCGGCAACTCCGACAAGGACGCGCAGCTGCTGAAATTTTCCCGCGACGGAAAATTCATGAAGCAGTTCGGCAAGGTCGCTCCGGTCACCAACAGCATGGACACGACGCAATTCGGCAGCGTCGCCAGCATCGCGATCGATCAGGCCGCGAACGAGATCTTCCTCGCCGACGGCTACTCCAACCACCGCGTGATCGTGCTCGATGCCGACAACCTCACCTACAAGCGCATGTGGGGCGCGTACGGCAAGCAGCCGACCGACATGAAGATGAAGAACTACGAACCCGAAGCACCGCAATTCACCAACCCGGTGCATTGCGTGAAGGTCTCCAATGACGGGCTCGTCTATGTCTGCGACCGCACGAACGACCGCATCCAGGTGTTCCAGAAGAACGGCACGTTCGTGAAGCAATTCATCATCCGGCCCGGAGACGCGCGGCACGGGTTCGTCCTATGACCTCGCCTTCTGGCCCGACCGCAACCAGACCTACATGATCATCGCCGACGGCGCCGAACGACGAGGCCGTCATCGTGCGGCGCGACGACGGCAAGGAAGTCGGCTTCTTCGGCCATTACGGCCGGCAGGCCGGACAGTTCCACAACATCCATCAGGTCGTGATCGACTCGAAGGGCAACGTCTATACCGGCGAAGTCGACACCGGCATGCGCATCCAGAAATTCGTGCCCAACGCACCACCGGTGCGGTGACGCGCGCGACGACGACTGGACTTAACGTGCGGGACTAGCGCTCGGGAACCGACGCTCGCGGAAGATCATGTTTCCGCGAGCGCGCGTTCGTGCTACTCGCTACTCGTCCCTACTCGCTACTCCCTACTCCCTACTCACCTGCCGCGACCCGCGCATCCATCAACTGCCGGAGCTTCGAGGCGATACTCGCCGCGTCTGTCGGCTTGAGCACCAGCGCGTCTACCCACTCCGCGCCAAAGCTCTCGTGATTGGCATTCTCGCCGTAACCGGTGCAAAGCACGACCTTGATCGCCGGCCGCACGGTCTTGAGCTTACGGACGAGCTCGACGCCGCTCATGCCCGGCATCACCTGATCGGTGATCACCGTATCCCAGGCAGCAGGGTTCTCCTCGAAGGCGGCGAGGGCTTCGAGCGGGTCCGTGACGCCGACGGTTTCGTAGCCCAGCCGCTCCAGGCCAATCGACAGCATGTCGACAATGTCAGGCTCGTCGTCGACGATGAGAATCCTTTCGCCGCCCCGCAAATCCTGTGCGGGCTGTCCCACCGCCGCCTGCGCGACGCGGCCATGGTGAAGCGGCAGGTAGACTGAGAACGTCGTCCCTTGCCCCTGCACAGTCGCCACATGGCACGCCCCGCCGTGGCTCTTGATGACTCCATGCACGACGGCAAGGCCCAATCCGGTTCCGCGCTGTCGTCCCTTGGTCGTGAAGAACGGCTCGAACATCCGGTCGAGCACCGCGTCGGCGATTCCCCCTGCGTGATCGGAAACGCGCAGGACAGCGTATTCGTTCGAAGGCCCGATTTCACCAACCAGGCGCTCTCCTTGAGGCATGGCCTTCGCGCGGAGCGGCTTGAGGTCGCTTGCAGTCGCGCGACCGACGCTCACGATGACTTCTCCGGGGATGCCGTCCAGCGCTTCGCTCGCATTGATGCATAGATTGGTGACGAGCTGGCCAAGCAACGCATCGCTGCCGAGCACGGCCAGTTGCCCGTCTTCATAGGTGAAACGAACCCTCGTGGATATCGGGAGCGATGCCAGAAGCAGGTCTCCGCATCTGACGCACGATGCGGGCCAGGTCCACGACCTCGCGCTCGGCGCCTTCGGCGCGTGAAAACGTCCGGATCTGTGCGATCAGATCGCGACCGCGCTCGCATGCCGACCTTATGCGCTGGATGAAGCGACGATCCTCCGCCTTGTTTGCGTTGTCATCCCCAAGGAGCGCCGCGAAGCCGTATATGGCGCCGAGGATGTTGTTGAAATCGTGCGCGATGCCGCCGGCCAACGTACCCAGGGATTCCATCTTCTGGGATTGCCTGAGCCGGACCTCCAGCGCCTGCCGCTCTTGCTCGGCGCGCTTTCGATCGGTGATCACCTCGGTGAACATGGTGATGCCGCCGATCTCGCCATCTCCCTTGCGCCAGGGCTGAACGATCCAACGGACGATGTCTTCCGTGCCGTCGGCGCGCGGGAAGCGGTCGGCTTCGGCGCTCTCGATCCTGCCCGCCAGGCAACGGCGATGCACCGCCTTCCAGTCATTGCTGATTTCCGGGAAGACCTCATAGTGGCTGAGGCCCTTAAGATCCCTGTTGCCGAGCTGGTAGTCGCTCAGCCAGCGCCGGCTGCAGGCGATATATCGCATCTCCATGTCGAACATCGCGACGGCCGCCGGTGTGTTTTCGATCATGGTCTGAAGCAGCACTTGTTTTTCCCTGACGTCCTTTTCGGCGCGACGGCGCTGCTGTTCGGCGGAATCGCGTTCGAGATAGGCGACGAGCATCTCGGCCAGCGAATCGAGAAGCTGCCGCTCTTCGGCAAGGAAGGGTCCTTCGTCCGCCGCGGGCCGCTCGGCCAAGTACACGACCTCGATGAATCCCTTGCCTGCAGCCGTGACAAAAGGTGCGGATTGTCGCCAAGGCGAATTGGACCAGCCCGGCGTCCAGACGTCGAGACCCAAGTAGGCAATGCGAGCCTCGCAGCACTCCGGATACATCCACGCGGGCGGCATTTCGCGTACGAGATCCTGCAGGACGGTCCGATCGAAGGGCCGGTCGCGCAACAATTGGGCCGCCGCGTGCAGAAGCCGCAGCTCTTTCACCCGTTCCCCGAGATCGGCGACCAGGCGCTCGCGTTGCTGCTCCGCTTTCTTGAGCTGCATCACGACATTGCGGCGTTCGGCCAACTCGGACTCGGCTTGGCGCAAGGCGGCCGTGACCTTTTGCGTCGCCAGCTTAACGAGGATGATGACGACTCCCATGTACATGCAGCTCAGGAGCCAGACCGAGACGGCCGTGTAGGGGGCGGTCTGGGTCGGCATGATCCCAAGCTGCTCGACCGAAACGAGACCGAGACCCAATGTCGCGCAGATCAGGGCCGTGATGATGCTTGCGCGCTCGCCCAGCAGCAGCCCTGCCATCAACACGAAGACGAAGTACATCGTCGCGCCGAACGATCGGATTCCTCCCGCCGTGAGCGCCATCACGGTCACCAGCAGCACGAGACCGCTTATGAACAGCACGCTGGCCAGATGCGTTTGGCCCCGCCGGCTGACTTCCAGCAGCACCAAGCCCAGCGCGTCAACGACCAGGAGCGCGAATATCCCTCGCGGAATCGTGGACGGCTGCTGGACCATGATGATCGGAAAGAACACGGTGACGACCAGCATGCTTATCAACACGACGGTGCGGAACACGCGAGCGCGTTGAGTCTGTTCTTCGCTGGCGAAAACCGGAGGGGCGAACAAACCGGTCAAGACAACTCTCCTCGGTATTCCGCGCCACGTTATCACACGCGCCATGACCGCGGACGCCGGAGAGCTTCTGCGTACGCGTCTCTTTCGTATGCATACTTCGGTATGGGCCGGATATCCTCTTGCACCCGCGCCGAATTGGTCGCGATGCGCTATTGCCCAGGCCCTCTATTGGGGAGCCAGGGAAAAATTGATGCGATCTCCGATCACTTTCGTTCTGCCTGGCGGACGCCAGTCGCGCGGCGAGTCCTCGGCCGGCACGTCGAAGGACGAGGCCGGACATGGGAAGCCCCATAGATATCGAATTCTTCTCGTCAGCGGAAAACGGGCGGAGCGAGCGCAATGGGCAAGTTTGCTGGCCGCCAAGGAGTTCCTCGTTTCTGCCGCCGACAACGGTAGGGAGGCGCTCCGAGCCATTGAAGGCGGCGGCATCGACCTCGTGATCGCGGCCGTGATCATGGCCGAGATGGACGGGATCGAACTCGTGCGTTCGGCCCGCCCGATCAAGGACGCACCGCCGATCATCGTCGTCGCGCGCAGCCACGACACGATCGACCGTGCGTATCTCAGAAGCGCGGCGCTCGCCGGAGCCGCGGCCACCTACACCCAGCCGTTGAAAGCGAATGATCTCCTTGCCGGCATCCAGTCCGCTTTGACGTTGAGACGCAGTCCATGGATCAAGCCTTGATGGACGGTCTTCCCGTGTGGAGTCGCCTGCGTTGCGCGCAGGCAAAGCGATCCGCCAGACGCGACGCGAAAGACCGACCCGGTGTCGGTCGTCCGTCGCAACGACGCGGGCGCACGCCTACGCGCAATCCGCAAGACCGAGGGCTTTTGTGTCGTGGGGTCGTCGAAGGGTTTTGGCGCCGACCCCTGAAGGCGCCTTACCCTCACCCTTCTCCTGCCCACCCCACAAAATTCCCTCGGCGCAGGCGATTCCACACGGGAAGACCGTCCGATAGCGCGGAAAATCGCGTATACTGGCGAAGCGCTGTTTTCGTGCTCGCTTCGCACGGTTGCGATGAAAGTCCTGATCGCCGACGACCATCCGCTCTACCGGGAAGCGCTGCGTGCGCAGATCGAACGGCTGTTTCCCGACGCCGCAGTGGATGAAGTGACCTCGTTCGACGAGGTGGTACGCCGCGGCGGCGTTCCGGACGCGCTCTATGGACTGTTCCTCATCGATTTTCACATGCCGGGGATGTCGCCCGCCGGTTTGCGCGAGCTCGCGCAAGCGTTTCCCAACGTGCCTATTGCCGTCATTTCAGGAACTGCGAATGCCGCCGACGTCCGGACCGTGGTGCAGGCAGGCGTACGCGGATTCATTCCCAAGACGGCGACCGGGGCGCACCTCATGCACGCGCTGCAGCTGTTGCTGGCCGGCGGAACGAGCGTGCCCACGGATTTTCTCTTTCCCGCCGGCCCCGGCTCGCCGACCGCACCGGCATCCGATGGTCCTGCTTGGCTCGGCACACTGACCAGCCGCGAGACCGACGTGCTGAAGCTCGTCACGCGCGGCCTCTCGAACAAGGAAATCGGCCGCGAACTCAACCTCGCGGAAATCACCGTCAAGCTTCACCTGCGCAACGTGTTCCGCAAGATCGGCGCGCGCAGCCGGTCGGAAGCAGCCGTCATCGCCACAAAGGCAAACCTCGCCTGAAAACCGCATGGTCCGATTCAACTGAACCGGACCATGCCTTTTTCATTATTTCGCGTTCGGGCGCTCCGGAGCCGAGGCTTTGGGAAGATTGTACCTCGCCGAGCGCGCGTTCAGCTGCTCGACCTGCTCGATCTTGTCCGCGGTCGCATCGTTGAGCGCGCCCTTCTGCGCTTCGACCATGCGCCCCGTCGCTTTCAGCTCGACCAACGCTTTGTCGACCGCGCCAAGCGCGATACTCATCATCGTCGTCGCCTGGCCCACGGAAACCCGCGCGGCCTTCATGGCCTGCACCGTCGCCGGAATGGTCGCGTTGCCGACCACGGCCATCAGCGGCTTCTTCACCATGTCGGCCGCCTTCACATAGTCCTGCGGGGTCCGCATGCCGAGCCATATCGCATCCGCGCCGGCTTCGGCGTAGGCCGCGGCGCGATCCAGCATCTCCGTGTACGAACCGTTCGGAGTCGGAGCGAGGACACGGACGATCAACACCATATCCGTACGACCATCCACGGCAGCGTGGATGTTGTCGATCATCCGCTCCTTCGACACCACGCCCGGAACCGCGTAGGCCGTGGCGCGGTTCATCGGCATCCGGTCGTCGAAGGACGCACAGCCGATGCCGGCGCGATCGGCCTGCTTCGCGAAACGGTAGACGTTCAGCGGCGTGGCGCCGAGATCGTCCAAATCCGCGAGGATCGGAATGTCCAGGTTCGCGGCGATGACGCTGTTGTACTCGAGGAGCTCGGACACCGTGACGAGCGCCTGATCGGGAAACCCGACCAATTCCTGATTGGGAGCGCTTGAACCGACGAACACGCCCTGGAAGCCGTGAGCCGCACACAGGCGCGCCGACATCAGATCGTACGCGCCGGGGCAGATCAGCGGATCGGGCCCGTTCATCAACGCGCGAAAGCGAGCGCCCATGCTTCTCGGCGCCGGACGCGCCTGCGGCTGAGCCGCGGCCTCGGTCAGCGGAGCGGCAGCCGCCATCAATCCCGATGCCGCCAATCCCGCGGCTTGCACGAACTCGCGTCTATTCGTTGTTTTGGCCATGATCGCTCCTCCAGGTTGTGCCCGGACTATAGCGATCTTCCGAGCCTCACTAAAGCTACACGACGACGAAGTCGCTGGCCGTCAGCCCGATACTCGTCGCGAAGGTGGCGACCGTGATGGCGGCCGCGCCACCCACGCCGTCGGCGTCCCACTTCAGGGTGTTCGTGCTCGCGTCGTAGACGAACTCCGAATGAGCATCGACGGCGGCCGAACCGAGGATGAAATTGCTCGGATCGAGTGCGCCTGGAGCGAGCCCATAGTCGCTCGCGTTGATCTGGATAATGTCGACGCCCACGACGAAGTCGGTGACCGTGTCGGAGCTTGCCGCAATCGCCCGGCCGAAGACGAAAATGTCGGCATCGGCGCCACCCGTCAGGTTGTCGTGGCCCGCGCCGCCGATCAGCGTGTCCTCGCCGGCGCCGCCGTTCAGCGTATCGGCGCCGCCGCCGCCGAACAAGGCGATCGTCGCCATCGAGACCGTTCAGCACGTTGGCCGCCGTTGATCCCGGTCAGGATGTCGTTGAAGTCCGAACCCGTCAGATTCTCGAATGCTGACAGCGTGTCGATTCCGGCGCCGAGCGTATTCTGGGTCCCGGTGAGCGCGAGATTGACCATGACGCCGGCGCCCGCATGCTCGTAGGAGACCGTGTCCGTTCCGCCGCCGCCATTGAGCTTGTTGTTCCCCGGCGTCGCCTTCCAGCGTATCGCTCTGCGCGGAACCCGTGAGGTTCTCGATGTCGCTCAGCGTGTCGCCTTCCGCAGCACCACCGGTGCCTGTTCCCGTCGCAAGGCTGACGTTCACACCCGCTCCAGATGCGGCATAGGACGCCGTGTCGACGCCGCCTTCGCCATCCAGCGTGTCGGCGCCCACGCCGCCCGTGAGCACGTTGTTGCCGCTGTTGCCGATGATGACATTCGCAAGCGCGTTGCCGGTGCCGTTGATGTTCGAGCTCGCCGGTCAGAATGAGGTTCTCGAGGTTGGCGCCGAGCGTGCGGGTGATCGAAGACTGCACCGTGTCGGTGCCCTCGTCGGCATTTTCGACGACGTCGTCGTTCGTGCTGTCGACGACATAGGTGTCGTTGCCGGTGCCACCGTACATCGAGTCTGACGCCGATCCCGCCATCGATCAGGTCATTGCCGCCGAGCGCTCTGATCGTGTCGTTCCCACCTTTGCCATTGATCGTGTCGGCGTTGTTGGTCGGCAGAGGCTGTCCGGCCGGCGCTTGCGTCGCATTGATGACGTTGGCCGCAGCGGTTCCGTTGATCGTGACGCCGGGCCCATTCGTGACCTCGACCGTGATCGCCTGGTCGGTGTGCGCACCCAGCGTGTCTGTCGCCGTCACGACGACCTCGTAGAAATTGTCGTGATCGAAGTCGGCGGAGACTTCGAAGTACGGGGCGCCGATGAAGCGCAGCGCACCCGTGTCCTCGTCGATCGCGAAGAAGGACTGATCCTCGCCGCCCGTGATCGAGAACGAGATAGCGTTCAACTCGACATCGGTCGCGGTGACCGTGGTAATCGCCGTGTTGCCTTCTTCGATCGAGAAAGCATCGCCGGACGTGATCTGCGGCGCATCGTTCCCCGGCGTGATCGTGAAGCTGACGCTCCCCACATCGGTCTTGAAGTCGTTGTTGCCGTAGCTCGTGCCGTTGTCGCGTACCGTGTACTCGAAGCTCGCCGGACCGTCGTAGTTGGCGGTCGGCGTGAAGATCACGTCCGTGCCGACGATTTCGACCGATCCGCCCACCGCACTGCCGACGCTGATGATCGTCAGCGACTGACCGCTCTCGTTCGCGGGCCCCTTCAGATCGTTCGCGACGAGGCTCGCAAAGCTGATGGTGCGGGCGCCTGAATCCTCGGCGACGGCTGGTCAGGCTGTCATCGCCCGCGGTCGGCGCATCGTTGACCGGCACGATCTCGCCCGGAGAGCCGGTCTCGTTCGCATCGTTCACGGCGATAAAGGCCGCGTTGACGCCATTGGCGCTCAATTGCGAGATGGTGGCGCCGATGCCGTTGAGCGCGCCGCATTGTCGAAGGTCGGGAACGAGGGGCCGCCGGGCGACGCGCCGAATGCAACGCTCGCTTGCAGCACACTCGTGCCGTTGTAGATGTTGACCGCATCGCCGCCGGTGCTGAGGCCGACGCCCGCGCCGCTGTAGCTGCCGATCTGCAGACCGGCCGGCGCGTTTGCCGCCGAACCAGGTGCTGAGGAACGCCGCCTTCGTCGCCGCAGAGATTGCTCGTCTCGATGAAGATCACCGACTCGCCCGGCGCGATGCTGGTGATGCCGTTGAGCGCCACCGCGGCCGCGGGCGAACCGCGAATTGTCGTCCATCTTCCAGCCGGTGATGTCGATGGTCTGGGTCGTGCTGTTGGTCACCTCGAACCAGTCGGCGCCGACCGGACTGTTGCCGCTCGACCAGGGCGCGACTTCGGAGATGAACAGCCGGCCGACCGATCCCGGCGAGCCGATTTCCGTGTCGCGCCGGGCGTGACCGCAAACGCGCCGTTCTGGCCGACAGCGCTCAGCTGCGAGATCGTGGCGTTGTTGAGGCCGGCCGCGTTGTCGAACGTCGCGAACGGACTTGCCGACGGAGACGAGCCGAAAGTCACGCTCGCCTGCAGCACGCCGGCGCCGCTGTAGAGATTGACGGCGTCGCCGCCCGTGCTCAGGCCGACGCCGCCGCCGCTGTAGTTGCCGAACTGCAGGCCGGCAGGCGCTGTGCCGCCGAACCACGTGTTGATGAACGCGGTCTTCGTGGCGCTCGAGATCTGCGGTCTCGAAGAAGATCACCGATTCGCCCGCGCGCGATGCTGGTGACGCCGTTGAGCGCCACCGCCGAGGCGAAGGAGTCGGAACTGTCGTCCATCTTCCAGCCGGCGATGTTGATCGCGCTGGAGCCCGAGTTGGTGATCTCGAACCAGTCCGCGCCGACCGGGCTGTTGCCGCTCGACCAGGGCGCCACTTCCGAGATGTAGAGGGCCGGCAGCCCGGGGTTCTCGTTGACGATATCGGTGACGAGTCAGCGTGTAGTTCGTGGTCGCGTCCGGCGTGCTGCCCACGCTCGCATCATCGACATTGACGGTGACCGCGTAGCTGCGTCTTGGTCTCGAAATCGAGCACCGTGCCCGCCTTGATGTAGAGGCCGGTGCTGTCGACCTCGAAGTAGATCTGCGTCCGCGCCGGAGAGGCTGAGAGCGTTCGTCCCCAGTCCGTCATCGCGTGACCGAGACGTCCGCCACCTTGATCCGCAACGTGGTGGTGCGTGTTCTCGTCGATGCGCCGTCGACCTGGTTGTTGAGCGCGATCGCCGTGGGCGCCTCGTTCGGCACCGACGAACGGCGCAAAGACCCAAAGCTGCGGATGGTCGAAATCGCCGCCGCCATTCTCGCTGACGACGTAGAGGAAGCCGTCATCGTCCATCGTCATGCCTTCGTGCTGCTGGGCGACGATGGAGAGCGGATTGCCGGGATCGGTCACGAGCGTGAGCGCGCTGTAGATGTTGCCGTCGCGGTCGACTTCGACGATCTTGCCGACTTCCTGGCTCAGGATCAGCAGGTGATCCGAATCCGGATGCCCGGCAAGGCTCGTCAGGTTCGAGAGCGCGAACACGTCGGCGAAGTCGATGAGGCGCCGTGAGTTCCGGATCGAAAAGGTCCGTGGAGCTTTCCGTCGTGGGCGAGCCGTTGCTCGCCGTGCCAGTCGCGAAATCGATGTTGGTCTGGAAGATCGATTTCGGATCGGCCTCCTTGACGATGATGAAGCCGCCGGTCGCAGGATCGTAGGAGAGGCCTTCGAGCCCGATATTGCCGCACGGACGTGCCGAGCTCGACGGTCTAGGCGTCGCTCGCGCTCAGCGTCGTGCCGGCCTCGTAGGTGAACTGCACGACCTGACGGTCGCGCTCCTCGGTCATCACGAACTGGCCGTCGCCGATATAGGTGAGGCCTTCCGGATCGTAGAATTCGGTCCCTTGCGGACTGCCGCCCGGCGCGAGCGTCATCGAGTTGATGAGCTGCGCCGGTTTTGCGACACCTGCGACGATCGACGTGCCGCCGTCGCCGACGACGAACAGCGTGTCGGTGTCCCAGTTGTACGTGACCGCCGACACTTCCTGCGCGAGCAGGCTGTTCGTCCGGCGGCGGCGTGCGCGTCGGCTCCGGCAGATCGAACCGGCCGACACGGACATACAGGGAGAGATCGATACCGCCGCTCGTGTCGTCGTCGAGGATCGTTCCGGTGGCGGCGACGTTCGTGCCGAGCGACGTCGGCACGCCCGCATCGTTGTTCGACACCGTATCCAGCGTCAGCGTGAAGCTTTCATTGGACTTCAAGCACGACATCGCCCGCGACCTGGATCGTCACGGTCCCCGACGCCTGCCCATCGAGGATCGTGCCGCTGAACGAAATGGGCTCGGTTCCGCCCGTGTAGTCCGCATTGTCAGTCGCAGGCGCCGTGAACGTGCCGGAGAAGTCGACATCGCCGGTGGTACCTCCCGTGCGCTCGACCGTGAAGACGAACTCCGTCGTGCCCGAGTTGCCTTCGGCCTGCGAGACCGTAAGCGATCCGGCAGCGAACTCGACCGATTGCGTCTCGGACGCAACAGTGGTGAACCCCGTCGACGAGAACGGAACGTCCGGAGGCGTACCATCGGCGCTCTGATCGCCTGATCCGTCTTGCGCATCCCAATTGGCGGCGGTCGGTGTGGCGTTGAGTGCCGTTCGAAGAGCAGCGAAATCGCTATAGCCCGCGCGCGCGCCCTTCCAGGCAAAGATGTCGCCATCGAGGAGGCGTTGGCCCAGATCCAGCGCATTGACACCGTAGGTCAGCCCGGTATTGGCTAGGGATCCGTTTCCCACCGCTGCGTCGGTGGTGACGGCGGTGATGAAGGTCGGCGCTGCGTGGGATCCGATGTAGGCGTAGATGGTTTCGTTGCTGTTCCCGATGCCAGGATTGGTGCCATAGGTCGGGCCGTCGCCGTAAACCACCGTCCCCGTGCTGGCGGACGGTAGTAGGACGAGCGGATCCGCCCCCACGTTGTTCAGTATGACGACGGTGCCGGCGGTGACCGTAGAGGTCGCGGTCCATATGAAGGCGTTCTCAGCGGTATCGATCCAACCGGTGCCATTCCACTCATTGTCTTCGAAGGTGATCAACTCTCCCGCGACGATGTCGTGCAATACGACAAATGCAAGATTGTCATTTCCATCCGCGTTGAAACCGACAAACGCAATCGAACCGGGTCCGAGAGCCATGATGTTTTTTCTCCAGTGTGTGGTGAGAGCTGTGAGAGGCGCGGGCCGCCCAGAGCGGCCTGGCGCGCCAATGCAACGGAAATTGCTATTGGGTTCGCTTGAAGCGGGCGGCGCGGGAACCGGCGATGACCGTGTCGTTGTCGCAAAGTGCCTTCGCGATGGTGTCAGCGACACCACCGTTCACGGTCATGGATGCCATCAATTGCCCCCAAGCAAGCGAAACCCGGCGCACGACTTAATCATGCGCGCAGTTGGAGACCGTGCAGAGGCCGTATGACAGAACGAATTCAGCTTTCGGAACTTTTTGTGAAGCCGTGACGCTTTTGCGTCATGGAGATCAGTTCTTCACCAGCATATCGAACCGTCGGCGATCGACCTCGGCGCGGCGGTGGTCCCCGGCGGCGGCACTGAGCGATGGCGCGTAGATCTCGCACGTGCTCTTCTGCGCGACGGCCCCATCCAATTTATCGAGGAGGACTCGCGGGCTCATTCCCGGTGGCGCCGCGATGCGGCCGATGACGACATGTTTCTCGGTCGTCTCGCGATGATCGTGGTCGATGTCGGAGTTGCGCCAGCATGAGGCGCACATCATCTGATATTGCTCCGTGTGCGAATAGACGACCGCATCCTCATCCAACGAGAGAGCTGCAGCTCGACCAACTCCTGCGCAGCATCCTGTGTACCCGCGAAATCGAAAACCTGGTAATGGCGACGCTCGAGCGTGGCCAGGTGCGGAAAGACCGGCACCTGAATTTCACCGTATGTGTGGTGGGTGATCGGGGCTCCGTCGATCAGAACGACATCGCCGTAGTCGACGCCGAGCTCCTGGTAGAGCACACTGCGGATGATCCCGTGACATGGACTGAGCCGTTCGATCCACACGGTCTCCTCGAGCCCTGGGTCGTCACAGTCGGCCATACGTTCGGCAAGCGGACGCTCAGCCAGTCTGACCTTGCATTGGGGATAGAGACCATCGGGAAGGCCAAAACGCCCCATCTCTATCTTTTGGCCCATGCGCTTCCAAACCGCCAACGCGACGTCCCCACGCCGCGCGCCCGTGGCGCAGATTCCGAGGTTCCACTCATACCGGTCGACCGGTTCCTTCGACAGCTCGACGGCGCGCTGGTTGGCGCTCATCCCCTCCGCGAACCTTCCGCAAGTCTTCAAGAATAAGCCGTAGTTGTAGTGTCGCCGCGCGGAGTTCGGGCTCCAGTTCGACGAGCCTCTTGTGCGCGGCTTCCGCGACGGCATCCGACTGACGGGCCCGCATGCGAGCGGCCGTCGCGAGTCCCTCGAGGATTCGGGTTTCGTGGCCGGAATGGTTCGGATCTGACGCCGCGCGAGACAATGTGTTGACGACCGTTTCAAACAGAGCTTGGTCCGGCGGCGGCGCGTTCAGGAAGTCAATGTCGCACGCGCGCTCCAAACAGTCGCCAAGCAAAGATACGAGTTCAATGTCACTCGGGTGACATGCCTCGATCTCAGTGAGGACCTCGAGCGACCTCTCTATCGGAAGGTGACCGTCGCGGACGATGCGAAGAAGGCTCGTTGCCGCCTGGCGCTGGTCCGGTTGCATTTTGAGGAGCGTCTGCAGCGCCGCCGATGCATCCTCGATGCGCCCGGCCGACGCTGCCTGCATCACGTTTCGCTCAAGGTCATCGATGTCTGCCACGCCGAAAACTCCTCCATTCCCGAGTCCACAGGCGCCAACAATACGTTAAGAAGGGCAATTCACACCGGGCGACATGAGAGATATGGGGGAGAGCAGGTGGCATCGGCCTTCAGCCCGCATTGCTCACCCACCTGACACCTTTGGGGTAACTTGAGGCCAGCGTGATCGCATTATTGCGACCGAAGTGTGTGCACGGATCCAACGCTGTCATCCGGTGGTTGCAATTGTCGCCTAGCCTTGTTCACCGTTGTGTGCGGGGGCATCCAACATCCTGTGTGGCGGAACCGCGCTAGCTACGCGCCGTGCGCTCCGATGCTGCCTTGCCGCGCGACCATTGGAATCTCGTGAGGATGCTCGGACCCCATGGCGAACATAACCGGAAACGGCAGCAACAACACCCTCAACGGCACAGCGCTTCCGGACACCATTAACGGCCTCGGCGGCAACGATACGCTGAACGGATTTGCCGGCGACGACACGCTGATCGGCGGGACCGGCAGCGACACGCTCAAGGGCGGCGAAGGATCGGACACCTACCAGATCAGCGTCGGCGATGGCTTCGACACCTACTCCGACTCAGGCACCCTCGGCACCGACCGGATCATCGCCATGGCCGCCTTCATGGCGATTGGCCTTAAATCGGGGTTCGGGCCGGCGAGCGGCATCGAGGAGATCAGCGCTGACGGCCACGCGGACGTCACCATCAGGGCGGCACGACAGCGGACACACTGAACTTCTCGCAGACCATCTTGACCGGCATCGTCACCATCGATGGCGGCGGCGGCGCCGACACGATCACCGGCTCGGCCGGAAACGACACCATCCTCGGAGGTGCCGGGAACGATACGCTGAACGGTGGGCTTGGCAACGACACGCTCGATGGCGGCGCGGGCGCCGACACTCTGAACGGCGGCGTGGGTGACGACGTGCTGATCGGCGGTGCCGGCAACGACTCGCTCAATGGCGGTGCGGGCTCGGACACCTACCAGGTTGGAGTAAATCACGGCTTCGACACCTACGGCGATACGGGCGCAAGCGGCACGGACCGAATCGAGGCTACTGCCGACGACGTCGCTATACGGCCTCAAGTCAGGTTTCATCCCGGCGAGCGGCATCGAGGAAATCAGCGCCGACGGCCACGCGAACGTCATCGTTCAGGCTGGTACGACGAACGACACGCTGAACTTCTCGGGAATCACGCTTACTGGGATCGCGGCTATCGACGGCGATGCGGGCAACGACACGATCACCGGCTCGGCGGGTGCTGACACGATCCTCGGGGGCGCGGGCGCCGATACACTGAAAGGCGCCCAGGGCAACGACCGGCTCGACGGCGATGAAGGCAACGACACACTCACCGGCGGCGCGGGCGCTGACACCTTCGTCGTCGGCGCCACCGTCGCGTCCACGCGCAGCGAGCGCGTCACCGACTTCGTACACGGCGTCGACACGATCGAGATCAACATCCCCGGGTTCAACGGCTTTGCGGACATCCTCGCCCACGCCGCTCAGGTTGGCGCGAACACCGTCATCACCTTCAGTCCGGGCAACACGCTCACGCTCAACAATTTCGCGCGCAGCTCCCTGAGCGCGGAGGACTTCGATCTCAGCCTCGACCTTGCCACTCTGACGCCGAGCGAGGGCTTCCGGATCTTCGGCGCTGACACATTCGATTTGTCGGGCTTGTCCGTCTCCTCCGCAGGCGATGTCAACGGCGACGGCTTCGACGATGTGATTGTCGGGGCGGGCGGCGGCGATGCCGTCGGGAACGCAAAGTCAATGCCGGCGAGAGCTACGTGATCTTCGGCAAGAGCGCGGGCTTTGCCGACATCGACCTTGCCGCGCTGACAGCGGTCGAAGGATTCCGCATTATCGGTGCGGACGTCGTACGACGCGTCGGGCCATTCGCGTCTCGTCCGCCGGAGACGTCAACGGCGACGGCTTCGACGATCTGATCGTCGGGGCGCCCGGCGGCGATCGGCCGGCAACACGAGGCTCGATGCCGGCGAGAGCTATGTCATCTTCGGCAAGGAGCGCTGGCTTCACGCGACATCGACCTTGCGACGCTGACGGCAGCGCCAGGGCTTTCGCATCTTCGGCGCGGACGGCAGGCGACTTGTCGGGCTACTCGGTGTCCTCCGCTGGCGACGTCAATGGCGACGGCTTCGACGATCTGATCGTCGGGCGCTTACAGGCGACGCAGCCGGCAACTCGAAGATGTATGCCGGCGAAAGCTACGTGATCTTCGGCAAGAGCACGGCCTTTGCCGACATCGATCTCGCCAGCACTGACGGCCGCGCAAGGCTTCGTCATCTTCGGCGCGGACGCAGCTCGACCAGTTCGGGCATTCGGTGTCCTCCGCTGGCGACGTCAATGGCGACGGCTTCGACGATCTGATCGTCGGGGCATCCGACGGCGACGCCTCTGGCAACGCCAAGCTCAATGCGGGCGAGAGCTATGTCATCTTCGGCAGGAGCAGCGGGCTTTGCCGACATCGACCTGGCCACGCTCACCGCGGCGCAGGGATTTCGCATCTTCGGCGCGGACGTGGACGACCGCTCGGGCATCGTCCGTCTCATCGGCCGGCGACGTGAACGGCGACGGCTTCGACGATCTGATCGTCGGCGCCACTGGAGCCGACGCGGCCGGCAACGCCAAGTCAGGTGCCGGCGAGAGCTATGTGATCTTCGGCAAGAGCAGCGGGCTTTACCGACATCGACCTGGCCACCCTGACGGCGGCCGACGGCTTCCGTCATCGTAGGCGCGGACGCCGGCGACTATTCGGGCCGTTTCGCGTCTCCTCGGCAGGGGACGTCAACGGCGACGGCTTCGACGATCTGATCGTCGGGGCGTTCAGGGCCGAGGCAGCCGGCGACGCGAAGAACGAGGCCGGCGAGAGTTATGTCATCTTCGGGAAGAGGACTGGTTTTGCCGACATCGATCTTGTGACGCTAACGGCGGCAGAAGGTTTCCGTATCCTGGGCGCGGACGTGAGCGACAGGTCGGCCCGGTTTGTCTCCTCCGCCGGGGATGTGAACGGCGACGGTTTCGACGACCTGCTCGTGGGCGCGTACAGGGCCGACGCGGCGGGCAACGCGAAGAACCAGGCCGGCGAGAGCTATGTCATTTTCGGCAGCGATTTCATCGGCGGTATCGTCTTCGCGGGCACGGCGGGCAACGACGTGTTCATTGGCACCGCGGCCGCGGAAACGTTCGTCGGAGGCCTCGGCGACGACACGCTTTCGGGCGGCGGTGGAGCAGACGCTTTCCAGGGCGGCGCGGGCAACAACTCGATCGACATGAGCTTGATACCGCTGGCTCTCGACGGCGGCTCTGGTATCGACACCATGTACCTAGAAGGTCTCGGCAGCTCGACAGACCTGTCCGGTCCGGACAGCGGCCGTATCGTCAATATCGAGAAGATCGACCTTGGTGATGGGCAAACAAACACGTTGGTGTTGAGCAAACTTGCGGTGCTCGGCATGGCGGGTTCGAACGGCGATGCGTTCGACGACAATACGCTGCTAATCAGGGGAAACACGGACGACCTTGTTTCTCTGCTCGATGGCTGGACACGAGGCGCGACCGTCAGCAATCCACTTGGCGAGACCGGCAACTACATCAGCTACACCAATGGCGCAGCGCGCCTTCTGATCGAGAGCGAGGTCGGGGTCTATACGGGAGCGATTGATCTTGCAGCTTTGACGGACACACAAGGGTTCCGCATCTTCGGCGCGGACGTAGAAGATTTTTCCGGCTTCTCGGTGTCTTCCGCCGGAGATGTGGACGGCGACGGCTTCGAAGATTTGATCGTTTGCTCCTATCGGGCCGACTCTGCGGACAACGAAAGGCCTGACGCCGGTGAGAGCTATGTGATCTTCGGTAGGCCGTCCGGCTTTTCCGACATAGATCTCGCGGCCCTCACGCCGGCTCAAGGTTTCCGCATACTGGGCGCCGATGCCTACGACGAGGCGGGCTTTTCGGTCTCTTCCGCCGGAGATGTGAACGGCGATGGGCTTGCTGATCTCCTGATCGGAGCCAAGAGGGCGAACGACAGAGCGGGCGAAACCTACGTCATCTTTGGGAAAAGTACGGGGCTTGCCGACATCGACCTCGCTGCGCTGACTCCGGTAGATGGATTCCGCATCGGCGGCGTGGAGTCCTTCGACTTTTCCGGTTCATCCGTCTCCTCGGCCGGCGATGTGAACGGCGATGGCTTCGACGATCTGATCATCGGTGCTCCATATACTGAGAGTTTTGGAAACGCTCGAACTGACGCTGGCGAGAGCTATGTAATTTTCGGCAAGGGTTCCGGTCTTGCCGATATCAGCCTCGGAGCCTTGACCCCAACGGACGGATTTCGAATCTTCGGCGCCGACCTTGGCGACCGCTCGGGCGATGCGGTGTCATCGGCCGGTGATGTGAACGGCGACGGCTTCGATGACATCATCGTTGCAGCTCCTTTCGCCGATGCCTCCGGCAATGCAAAGATCAACGCGGGCGAAAGCTACGTGATCTTCGGCAAGGCTTCGGGCTTTGCCGATATCGATCTCGCAGCGTTTACGCCGGCCGATGGTTTTGTGATTTGGGGCAACGACCCGGATCCCGGTCTGTTTTACTCCGATCAATCGGTTTCCTCGGCCGGAGACGTCAATGGCGACGGCTTCGACGATCTGGCCATAGGCGCTCGTTTTGCCGATGGCGCTGGCGAAACGTCGAGCGGTCAGACCTATGTGATCTTTGGGAAGGCGTCGGGCTTTACCAACATCGATCTTGCGGCGCTCGCGCCCACTGATGGGTTTACGATCTATGGCCAAGACTTCGGGCGACTACTCCGGCGCTTCTGTATCGTCAGCCGGAGATGTGAACGGCGATAGCTTCGACGATCTTCTGATTGGCGCGTTCAGTGGCGATAGGCCGGATAACTCGACTTCACTTGCTGGCGAGAGTTACGTCATCTTCGGAAAGGCGTCCGGCTTCACTGATATCGACCTCACGACGTTGACGCCCGATCAGGGCTTTCGCATCTTCGGCGACGATCAATTCGATGCCTCCGGCTACTCGGTGTCGTCGGCCGGGGATATAGACGGCGACGGTTTCGACGATCTGATCATAGGGGCCCCCGGAGCCTCCGCATCCGGAAACGCTGTCCCCTACGCGGGCGAGAGTTACGTGCTGTTCGGCGGCGATTTCTTGAGCGACGGATCGTTTGCCGGCAACTCCTACGGCAACTTCCTCACCGGCACGGCCGCGGCTGAAACCTTCGTCGGTGGACAGGGCAACGATATGTTCGAGGGCAATGGCGGTGCGGACGTGTTCCAGGGGGGCGAAGGCAACGATACGATCGTTGCCGACTTCTCCCTCGCCAAGGTGGATGGTGGAACCGGCAGTGATTCCCTGTTTCTGCTGGGCTCGGGCGCGAGCTTCGATTTCACCGTGCTTGCCGACAACAAGATTCAAAGCATCGAAACGCTCGATTTTTACGGCTCGGGGGACAACACCCTCACCCTCGGTCTCACCGACGTGCTGAACCTGACGGATGGCCGAAACGTCGATTTCACCGCCATCACATCGGTTCCGAAAGTCCCTGATCCTCGACGGAAATGCCGGCGACGTCGTCAACCTCGAAGGTGACGCACGCGGCGCATGGACACTGACCGCTTCGGATGTGAACCTCGACGGCTCCGCCGACGGGGATTTCGACTTCTGGGTCTTCGATGCAGGCGCTCAGGACTTCGCCGCGCTGGCCATCAAATCAGCGGTGGATGTGTTCGTCGTGTAAAGCGAACCACGCTACTCGACTCGCTCTCGCCATTAACCACCCGCTTCCTTCAAGCAGACTCAACGTCTCATACAGCGGCAAGCCGACCACGTTGCTATACGAGCCGTTGATCCAGCGCACGAACGCTTCGGCGCGGCCCTGCACGGCGTATCCGCCCGCTTTGCCGATCCCCTCCCCGCTCGCGATGTAGGCCTCGATCTCGCGCTTCGAGAGCACCTTGAACGCCACCCGCGTTGCGACGACGCGCGTGCGCATCGCTTTCCCCGGCGGCTTCAGCGCCAGCGCCGTCAGCACGACATGACGCCGTCCGGAGAGCAGCTTCAGGCACCGCTCGACATCGCCATCGGAGTTCGCCTTCGGCAATACGCGCCGCCCGGCCGCGACCACCGTATCGGCCGCGAGCACGAACGATCCCGTTTCCTTCGCGGCCACCACCGCCATCTTCGCCGCCGCGATGCGCAGCGCGTAGGCGCGCGGGAGTCTCGCCCTTCCTCAGCGTCTCGTCGATCTCGGGAGCGATGACGACACTCGGCTCGAGCCCCGCCTGCCGGAGCAGCGCGAGACGCCTCGGGCTCGCGCTCGCGAGCACGAACGGCGCCCGTGTGTCGGCCGCGATGGCACGAGAGGTGGCGAGCGGACTCGGTCGTCCGGTCGGCGTCACTTGAAGCGGTAGGTGATGCGCCCCTTCGTGAGGTCGTAGGGCGTCATTTCGACGAGGACCTTGTCGCCCACCAGCACGCGGATGCGGTTCTTGCGCATCTTGCCCGCGGTGTGGGCGATGATCTCATGTCCGTTTTCGAGCTTTACGCGGAAGGTCGCATTGGGCAGCAGTTCGGAGACCGTGCCGGGAAATTCGAGAAGCTCTTCCTTTGCCATTCCGTCCCTTTGTCTGATGCCGGCGTCCCCGGCGGCCCCGCCCGCCCGGGTCCGCGAGAAGCGGCCCAAAGCCAAACCGGAACCGCGGGAGGATGCACTTGGGCGGCCGAAAATCAAGCTCTAGAGCGTTTTCCGCCGAAGTGCCCCGCGCGCGGTGCGCGCCTTTCTTTAATGGGCGGCGAGGCCGCCCGGGGCGGTTCGGCGTAAGAAAACGCGACAAATCAAGAATCAAGAGCGCGATCCGATTCAGTCAATCGGATCGCGCTCTAGAGCGAGAGGGCATAGATCAGCGTGAACAGCCGCCTGGCGGTCAAAAAGTCGATCGTGATCTTCCCCTCGAGCCGCTCGCGCAACAGGTTGGCGCCGTCGTCATGCAGGCCACGCCGCCCCATGTCGATGGCCTCGAGCCGGGAGGGCGCGTCGTTGAGCGCCGCGTAATAGCTCTCGCACACGGCGAAATAGTCCTTCAGCACCCGTTTGAACGGCGTGAGAGATAAGTGCACGCGGCCGTGTTCGGTGCCGTCGGAGAGCCGCACATCGAACACCAGCCGATTTTCCGCAACCCCAAGGATCAGATGATACGGCCCGCCGGCCGACCCCTTGGGCTCGAAGTGATTCTCGCCCAACAGATCGTAGATCGCGACCTTGCGCTCCTGCTCGATCTCCGGCGGCCGCTTCGTCCACGTCGCCTTGTCGAGCGTCACCCCATCGATGCGGAACTGAGCGGGGGGCTGCTTGGCCACGGCCTCCTCAACCCTGCCGGTTGAGGCGAATCGCGATCGAACGGCCGTGCGCGCCGAGGCCCTCGGCCTTGGCGAGCGCAAGCGCCGCGGGCCCGAGTTGGGCGAGCGCACCCGCATCGCACGACAGCACGGAGGTGCGCTTCATGAAATCGAGCACCGAGAGCCCCGAGGAGAACCGCGCCGTGCGCGAGGTCGGCAGCACATGGTTCGGCCCGGCCACATAATCGCCGATCGCTTCGGGCGAATAGCGCCCCAGGAACACCGCGCCTGCGTTCTTCACGCGGTTGAAGAATGACGCGGGATCCGCCGTCGCGATCTCCAGATGCTCGGGCGCGATTTGATCGACGAGCGGCGCCGCGTCCTCGAGCGTCGCGACCACGATGATCGCGCCGTGCGCACGCCACGATGCCTCTGCGATCTCGCGTCGCGGCAGCTCCTTCAGCTGCGCATCCACCGCCGTCGCCACCTTGTCCGCGAAATCCGCATCGTCGGTGATGAGGACCGACTGCGATGACGCGTCGTGCTCGGCCTGCGACAAGAGATCGGCCGCGATCCATGCGGGATCGTTCTCGCCGTCCGCGACAACCAGTATCTCCGACGGCCCCGCGATGGAATCGATGCCGACGCGCCCGAACACCAGCCGCTTCGCCGCGGCGACATACGCGTTCCCCGGCCCCACGATCTTGTCGACGGGGGCGATCGTCGCCGTGCCGTACGCGAGCGCCGCCACCGCCTGCGCGCCGCCGACGCGATAGATCTCCGATATCCCCGCGAGCTTCGCCGCGGCAAGCGTCAGCGGATTGATCTCTCCCCCACTCGCCGGCGTCACCATCACGATGCGCGCCACACCCGCGACGCGCGCGGGCAGCGCGTTCATCAAAACCGAGCTCGGATAGCTCGCCGTCCCGCCGGGCACGTAGAGCCCGACGGACGACAGCGGCGTCCAGCGCCAGCCGAGCTTTGCCCCGCTCTCGTCGGTGAAGCTCTCGTCCAGCGGCACCTGGCGCGGGTGATACGCCTCGATCCGCTTGGCCGCGAGCGACAGCGCGCTCTTCACCTCGGCATCGGCGCTCTTATACGCGGCATCGATCTCGGCGAACGGAACCCTCAGCGTCTCCGCCGTCAGCGTCACGCGATCGAAGCGCGCCGACAGCTCGATCAGCGCCGCGTCGCCGCGCGCGCGCACATCGGCGATGATCTCGCCCGCCGCGCGCGAGACATCGTCCTCGGTATCGCGCGCGGAATTCAGCAACGCGGAGAATTGCTGCTCGAAATCCTTGGCGCGCGCATTCAGCCTTCTAGCCATGCGAAGGCCGTAGCACACGCGGAAATGCCTGTCATTCCCGGCCGAGCGATGCGTTAGCATCGCGAGGGGAAGGGAACCCATGGATCCCCCTTCCCACGCCCGTGCATACGGGGATTTAAGCGATCTTGCGCAAGGATTCGGGGGCCGGCGCGGTCGCCCCTTGCGCATTGGGGATGAACACGGTGACCAGCGTTCCCATGTCCACTTCGCTGTCGATGCGGCACGTGCCGCCATGCAGCTCGGTCAGCGAGCGCACCAGCGCAAGCCCGAGCCCGGTGCCGCCCTTGGCGCGGCCATAGCCTTTGGCGCTTTGTTCGAACGGCTGGAATATTCCCGGCAGCTGATCGGCCGGAATGCCGCATCCGGTGTCGCGGATCGAAAGCATCGCGCCGTCATCCACCAGCGCGAGCCGCACCATGATCTTGCCGCCCTGCGGCGTGAATTTGACCGCGTTCGAAAGAAGATTGCCGACGATCTGGCGGAACGCGCGCTCATCGGCGAACAGCTTGAGACCGTCCGGCGACGCCGAGCTCGCGAGCGCAACGCCACCCGCGGACGCCTGCTCCGCGACCGCCGCCACGCAATCCTGAAGCACCGCGCGTCCATCGATCCAGCGCCGCTCGAGCACGAGCTTGCCCGCATCGATCTTGGCGATGTCGAGCACATCGTTGATCAGCGAGAGCAGATGCCGTCCGCTGCGCATGATGTGCTCGAGATATTCGTGCTGCCGCTCGGGCGACGTCGTCTTGCCCAGCGCCTTCGTCGTGATGATCTCGGCGAACCCCAGAATCGCGTTCAGCGGCGTCCGCAGTTCATGGCTCATATTGGCGAGGAACACGCTCTTCGCGCGGTTCGCGTTCGCAGCTTCGTCGCGCGCCCGCGAGAGCTCGGAGGCGAGCGCTTCCATCTCGAAGCGCGTCCTGTGCGCGGCCGCCACGATTTTGCACGACCGCCACGCTTCGAAATGCAGCTGCACGACAAAGATCGGCAGCAAGATCGCCAGCCCTTGGTCGATCCACATCTCGCCGCGCAAGAGATGCAGCCAGATCATGCCGAGGTTGGGGATGGTGGCGCATACCACCATGCTGAACAGGCCGCTTCGCGACGTCAGGAAGAGTGCCGAGGCCGCAATGGCGATTGCGACCAGGAAACAGTGATTGGCCGCATTGCGCGGTTCCCAGAAGATCAGTGTCACCAGGCACCACGATCCCGCGACAACGACATGCGCCGATGCCACGATCTTGAGCCAGTGCGGCCCGTCGAGATCGTGCTCCTCGGCTGCCTGCTTGACGTGCTGCGCCAGCATGTAAACCGCCGACGCCATGCCGAGACAGAACACCGGCCACGGCCATGTCATATAGATCGAGGTCGTGCCGAACACCGGCAGCAACCCGCCAAAGATCGCGCACATGATGGCCGCCCAGAGCGGCACGGTGACCGCGATGTCCCGCAATGCCTCGATCGAAAGCGTGAGCTGAAGCGAGCTTAAATGCTGCTCGAACGGCTCGGCCGCACGGGGCGGCTCAGGCCCTTTGAGAAAGCGCTTGGGAACATAGTCCGCCATGAACTCACGCTAGGCCTACGCGAGTTAATGGCCGCCAAAAGATTGATGAAACCGGCCGGGGAGCACCACCCGTGGTTAACAGTTCCTCGCCAATTCGCTGAAACTCGTCGGCAGTTTTCAGCCCTCTTCCAGGCTGTGCTCCGGCCGCGCCCGCGCCGGCCAATGCTCCGAGATATCGCGCAACGCCGCCTCGATCGCCTCGACCTCGAGCCGTATGGCCCCGCCGCCCGCGAGCAGCAGGTCGATAGACCCCGCGCCCTCCTCCTTGGGCTCGAAGCGCAGCGCCAAAAGTTCCACGACCGCGTCCGGATCGTCCTGGCGCACATTCATCGCCTGCACCTTCAGCACGTTGTTGAAGTGCAGGCCCGAGCGCGTACGCTCGCCCGTCGATTCTCCGGACAGCCTTCCCAGCAATAGCGGTTCAGGAACGCGGCAAAGCGCCGGCTCTTCGGCAGATAGGCGAGATCGCCCACCCGCATCACCGCGTCCTGCAGATGCGCCGAGAGGATCGCGAGATCCTCCTCGTCCTCGGCCATCAGTGCGAGACCACTTTCACTCATTCCTTCAGCCGCTCGATGTCCGCGCCCACACCGCCGAGCTTCTCCTCGATCCGCTCGAACCCGCGGTCCAGATGATACACGCGATTGACGATCGTCTCGCCTTCCGCCGCGAGCCCCGCGAGCACGAGACTGACCGACGCGCGCAGATCCGTCGCCATCACCGGCGCGCCCTTCAGCACCGCCTGCCCGTGCACGGTCGCCCTGTCGCCTTCGATCACGATCTCGGCCCCCATGCGCCGCAATTCGGGCACGTGCATGAAGCGGTTCTCGAAGATCGTCTCCTTGATCGTGGCCGTCCCCTCCGCGATCGACATCAGCGCCACATACTGCGCCTGCAGGTCGGTCGGGAATCCGGGGAACGGCTCGGTCGTGATATCCGACGCCTTCGGCCGCACGCCGTCGCGCGCCACCAGAAGCCCGCGCTTCGTCTCCTCGACCTCGGCCCCCGCGCGCCGCAATTTCTCGATCAGCGCGCCGATGAGATTCGCGCGCCCGCCGATCAGCTCCACCTCGCCGCCCGCGATCGCGGCTGCGATCGCATACGTGCCCGTCTCGATCCGATCCGGCAGCACCGCGTGCGTCGCCTCATGCAGTTCCTTCACGCCATCGATCACGATGGTCGACGTGTCGAGCCCTTCGATCTTGGCGCCCATCGCAATGAGACACCGCCCGAGATCGCCGATCTCCGGCTCGCGCGCGGCGTTCTTCAGCACCGTGCGGCCCTTCGCCAGCGACGCCGCCATCAGCAGGTTCTCCGTCGCGCCCACCGAGACCACCGGGAACTCGTACTCCGCACCCTTCAGCCCGCCCGGCGCGCGCGCCAGCACATAGCCGCCCGCGAGCTCGATCTCCGCGCCCATCGCGGCGAGCGCCCTTCAGATGCAGATCGACCGGCCGCGCACCGATCGCGCAGCCGCCCGGCAGCGACACCGTCGCCTCATGCACGCGCGCCACCAGCGGCCCGAGCACAAAGAAGCTCGCGCGCATTTTGCGCACCGTGTCGTAAGGCGCGAGACTCTGCGGCCGCCTGGAGCAGGTGAGCTCCATCACCCCACCCGATCCGGCGTAGTGATTTTGCTTCCCACCTCCCCCTTGCGGGGAGGTCGAAGCGCGCAGCGCTTCGGGTGGGGGGCTCTCACCGTTCGGGGGGGAACCCATCCGCCACGCCACCCCCACGCCCAACTGGCGCAGGATCTCCGCCATGAACGTCACGTCGGCCAAGTTGGGCACGTTGGTGAGCGTCAGCGGCGCCTCGGTGAGCAGGCTCGCCGCCATGAGCGGCAGCGTCGCGTTCTTCGCCCCGCTGATCGGCAGCGAACCCTTCAGCCGCCGCCCGCCTCTAACCCTGATCCGATCCATATATCCTCTTCGCGCACGCCCGCAGTGAACGTGAAACTCAAACCCTAGCCTTCCCCCCTGTGGGGAAAGGTGTCCGCCGCGGTGCGAAGCACCCCTCTTGCGGACGGAAGGGGGGTGAGTCCACCGACACCCAATCATGTCGCATCAAGGTTCAACAACCCCGATCCTCCAACCTGCCCGAAGGCGGACATCGAAGCGCGAAGACCTGGATGGGGGATTACGTCACCGCTGCGGATGTTTTGGGGCGGCATTGGGACCCTTCTGCGGCTGATCTTCGAGCCCCGCCTGAGGCGCCGTCCCCAACCCCTTGTCCGGCCCCCCCTCATCCTGAGGAGTCGCCCACGCGCCCGAGCCTGCGCCTTCCGCCGCTTGAGATTGTCCTTCAGCGCCGCCGCCAGCTTCGCGGTCTTGGAGGCGTCCTTCTTCGCGGCCATGACGTCGCGCGTCCTCCGCCCTTTCGCCCATCAAAGCCATGGGTTATAGCAGCGGGCCCTTCGGTCCAAGCCCAAGGACGTGCCGCAGTAGCGTAGTGGTAGCGCAACCCCTTGGTAAGGGGTAGGTCGACAGTTCAATTCTGTCCTGCGGCACCAGTCTCCCCAGACGTCGGAAGAGGCGCAGGCGCCCCTCGCCCGTCACCCATTCGTCTCAAACCTCACCGATAAGAGACCATGGGACTGCAGCTCCGCACCAAAGACGGCACGCTCCTGGACGTGCCCGACACGCTCAAAGCCATCACCACCTACGTCCTTCTCGAGCAGGAGCGCTGGTTCGAGAAGGAGATCGACTTCCTCCTCGCCTGGCTCAAGCCGCACATGACGGCGATCGACATCGGCGCCAATCTCGGCGTGTACGCGCTCCCGCTCGCCCGCCGCGTCCGCCACGTCGTCGCCTACGAGCCGGGAAGCGTGGCGCGCGCGCATCTCGAAACCAGCCGGACCCTGAACCTCGCGCTCAATCTGAAGATCAGCGCCGCCGCGGTGTCGGATTCCGTCCGCGAGGGCCGCCTCGCGCTCGGCGGCTCGAGCGAGCTGAACCAGCTCGGCGCCCAGGACAACAACAGCGGCAACGGCGAAACCGTCGCGATCACCGCGCTCGACCACGAGGACGCGGAGAACGCCTGGTCGCCGGACTTCATCAAGCTCGACGCCGAGGGCGAGGAGCTCAACATCATCGAAGGCGGACGCTCGTTCTTCACGCGCCATTCGCCGCTGGTGATGTTCGAGCTGCGCATCGGCGACGAGGTCAACACCGGCGCCACGACCGCCTTTGCCGCGCTCGGCTACCGGCCCTACCGCTCGCTTCCGACGGCGGCCCTGCTCGTCCCCTGCGACGCGGACTCGCTGAGCCGAACCCTGGGAGCTGAACTGTTTCGCCGCCAAACCCGACCGCGCGGCCGACCTCGCGGCGCAAGGCTTCCTTCTCGATGCGGTCCGCCCCTGGTCGCCGGACCGCGCCGCGCGCGAGGCCGGCCTCTCGCTGCTCAAGGCGCAGATGTTTTCCACGCCGTTCTCGGCACTCTTCGACGCGCCGGTCGATCCCACCTATCGCGACGCGCTCGCAGGCTACGCCGCGTGGCGGATGTCGCGCGATTACGGCGCGCTCGCCTTTGCCGTCGCGCGGTTGAAAGAGCTGTGCGAGACAGCACCCACGATGGCGCGCCTCACCACCTTCGCGCGCGTGGCCTTCGAAGCAGGCCGCCGCAGCATCGCGATCAAATGCCTGGAAACGGTCGGCGAAACGCTGAGGCGGCGGGACGGCGAGATCGCCGAGCCGTTCTGGGCGCCGAGCCCGCACGCCGAGACCACCGCGCACTTGGCCGAACCCTGGGACTGGTTCATCACCGTCCATGCTCGAGCAAAAGGAGTTCGTGGCGCACCACTCCACCTACTGGAATGCGAGCGGCGTCAATCTCGAATTGCTCGCGGGCCATCCCTGGGTGTCGACCGACATCCTCCGCCGCCACGCCCTCAACGAATTATGGGACGGCCGCCTCAAAGCCATCCCGGAACGCCTATGCCACCCCGCCCCGGACCATCTGAACGCCCAAGTCTGGCGCAGCGGCCAACTCTTCACCACAGCAGGGAAAGACTGAGTGGTTTGCTGCCGCGACGTCTTCCTCTCACTCGCCTCATCCTGAGCTTGTCGAAGGACGTGGGAGAGGGTGTGAAGGACTGCGTCAGCAGTCCTTCACGGGTGAGGGGTGAGCCGTCGCGTCGTGATGCGACTCCGATCCATGGGCAAAACGTTCGGAGGCCAACGCGCACTTGTTAAGCCAGCGCTGCGACTCTTTGTTTGTAACAAGCTCAAGCGACGGTCGCGGGCGCATACGGCCAAACGGCGTCGTTCGTATTCGACCTAAGTCCTATTCCTTCTCCTGTGATCAATGCCGAAGATGCGCGAAGCGAGCTCGTGACATTCCTCGTCGTTGCCCTTGTCACTCGAGCGGACGCGTTCGCCCCAAGCCAGTGAGAAACGGGAGAAATCCCTATGACAGCAAGTCCGATTTCACCCAACACGAAGCCATTGATCTCAGTTCTAACGCTTGTCGTGGCCGCCGTGGTCTCGGCGACTGCCGCCGCGCAGACCTTGTTTCAAGGAGTGCTGCTGGCGCCCCGTGCCCGGCGCAGTAAGCTAACAGTGGTCCTCATGCGAGTGCGGCAGAAGATGTGAAGCCCTGGAGGGCAATCGATTATGGCAAGCACTAGCAACCAGACAATGCACAAGCCGGTCGACCCTCGTGAAACCGGGACGTGGGATGGCGACACCTTGGCCATGCTCCACGCGTGGGATCCCGAGTGGGCGGAGACCTGCGCGAAGATGACGACCAACCCTTGGCGTGCGACGGTCTTACCGCGCAAGACGGTGGAGTTGATCGGGGTCGCGCTCAACGCTGCGTGTACCAACCTCAATCCCAAAGGGACGCGGCGTCACATTCGCGCGGCCCTCAGAGCAGGCGCCAGCCGTGAAGAAATTCTGATGGTGTTGAAGATGTCCTCGCTGCTGGCGATCCATTCGTGCAGCCTCGGTGCGCCCATTCTCCTGGAAGAGGCCAAGGCGGCTGGAGTAAAGCCTTCACCGAGACCAGGCGGTCGCAACGCCAGCCTGCGACAAGGTACGCGCAATCGGTCAATGGAATGACGCCTGGAATCCCTTCGTAGAGCTCGACCCAGTCTGGACCGACGAATTCATGGCATCCGGTGCCGCAATTTACGCTAGCCGACTCATGTCGCCCAAGCTGGTCGAACTTCTCAGCATCGCGCTTGATGCATCCTATACCCACATGTACGGGTCGGGGACGCGACGGCACATCAAGGCCGCCCTGAAACTGGGCGCGACCGTGGAAGAGATTATGGAAGTGCTCAAGCTGTGCGTAGTCCAGGGCGTTCAGGCGTGCAATATGGCAGTGCCAATTCTCGCAGATGAAATCGCGAAACTCTCAACCGCAAATCGCCCGCGCAACTGACTCATTTCGGCACCGCGCGTGAGCAACGTTGAGCCGATCGCCGGGAGCACCGATCGCTCTTGGGCGGGCATGTCTGCAAATGGCGAAGCTCTGCCGGTTTCGTCAGAAGCGGACGTCAGCGATGTGCCTGAGCGCAGCGACAAAACTTCGTCGCTCACAGGGCCAAGATTTGAGCGCGCTAAGTGTGCTCTGTGGTTTGTGAACACGTGCCCATGAGCCGAATCAAGGTTCCTGCAACTTCCCGCTGGCGGAGTCGTGGCTAAAGGGACCATATGAGGCCTCGATAGATCGTATGGGTCCAATTCATCTTCACGTCCGTATGAATCAGGTCCGGCCGATGTGTCGCGGAACCAAATCAGCGTTTCTGCGTTTCGTGCCAAGCTTTAGGTGAACCCCAGGTTCGAGGAATGTTCGGACCCAGATCACGGCACAAGCGAAATCTTACTGCGCGATAACGCACGACACGGCTGCGCTCAAGCTAAGTCTCTTTTTTATTTCAAGATTGCCGCCGTGACCTCGGCCGAAAAAGTTGACCGAGAGTCGTGACGCTTGTTTCTTGTCCGCATCGAGGGACGAGGCACGCGGTCCTGACAGACCGCCTATCTCGCACTGAAACGGAATTCGTGAGTGCCATTCGCGCTCCCTCATCAGCGCGCGAAAGGCTTGGCTTGAGCTGTTAATGCCAAGCTCACGAATAAACGCGGCTCTGCCGCACAACCTCAGTCTGGATTTTTAACGAGGTAACCCTTGAAGGAGGACGCGTGACTATCAATCCAAAAAACCTGTCGGCCACCGCCACTCTCACATTCGCTGACGAGTTCAATTCGCTCAGTCTCTGGAACGGAACGTCGGGCACTTGGACCACCAAATATCCCTTTGCTCCCGAAAAAGGTTCGACGCTCCCGTCGAACGGCGAGCAGGAGTGGTACATCAACGCGAACTATGCACCGACGGACGCGGTGAACCCCTGGACTGTGAGCAATGGCGTCCTCACGCTGACGGCTCAACCCGCGAGCAGCTCCACCCAGTCGCTCATCGACGGCTACGACTACACGTCCGGCATGATTAACACGTACAACTCGCTCAGCCAGACCTACGGCTATTTCGAGATGCGTGCGCAGCTGCCGGCCGGTAAAGGCTTGTGGCCCGCGTTCTGGCTGTTGCAAAGCGACATGTCGTGGCCGCCCGAGATCGACGCGATGGAAGTGCTCGGTCACGACATGACCACGCTCTACACCGCGGCTCATACGAATCAAACGGGATCGCACACGTCGCAAGGCGGCACGATCAAAGTCCCCGACATGTCGGCCGGCTATCACACCTACGGCGTGGATTGGCAGAAGGACTACATCACCTACTACTTCGACGGAGATCAGGTGTGGAAGACGCCGACGCCCTCGGACATGAACGAGCCGATGTACATGATCGCCAATCTCGCGGTCGGCGGAAATTGGCCTGGCATGGTCAACAGCACGACGCCGTTCCCCGCACAGATGAAAATCGATTACATCCACGCTTACGCGGACAAGGGTGTTGCATCGGCACGGCCGGTCGGTGGCTCCGCCTCCCCGCCGGCAGGTGGTGGTGACGGCGGCGGTGCAACGCGCGATCCGATCAGGGAGAGGCCCGACAGGCCGGATCGGCCCGACCGGGCCAACGCCGGCCAGGGTGACGATGACGGCAATGGCCGGCCCGATCGCGGCGATCGGCCTGACCGCGCGGATCGGCCCGACCGGGCAGATCGGCCCGACCGGGCGGATCGGCCCGACCGGGCGGATGCCACGCAGCGTGACGACACGCACGACACCAGGGATCGGTCCGACACGATCCGGGCGCAGGGTGACGACACGTCCGACAGCACGTCGAGGACGGATCGCGCCGAAGCCAGGAGTGCGTCGCACACGACGTTGAGCACGGACGATCAGGCGGGTTCGGATACCTTCGTGTTCAACACGAGGACTGCTGCCAGGGCCGACCATTCCACGGATCGGTTCGTGAGTTCCGACCACGATGGCGCAGGCAGCTCGAGGTTCGACTTCGACACGGATGATGCAGGAACCGCGGATCAATACCCGGTGCTCATCGCGGATCACGTGCAGATGACGGGCGTGAACACGCACGCGCATTCGGACTTGCTCCACTAGGCCGTTCGAGAGGCAGATCGAAAAGGGCGCGGCACTTGCCGCGCCCTTTTTGTTATGGAAGCAGTTCGACGCCGCACGTCACCAGCGCCACTTACGCGATCTGAATCATCACGGCGGCTAATTTCTGGCGAAGATCGGCCTCCCGTTGCCGCGCATGCGATGACCGGTTCCTGCTTCACCCGCTGTGCGGGACTTTCCATCCGATGGACGACTGTGCGGGGCTCCCCTTGCGTATCCAATAATAGGACTATAACATCCTATAGAGGACTACGTAAAGGTGCGCTTTGAACAGAGACACACCCCACCCCCGGTTTAGGAGCCCGGTTGTTGCGGCGCTGGAGACCGTGGCCGCGATGCGCCTGAACGGCGGCCGCGAGCGCGATGCGGGCGCGAACGGCCTTGCCGCCGAGCTCAACAGCATCGACCGCACCATCGCCATCGTCGAAGCGGCCTCCGAAAGGATCAAGGCCAACGATTTTTCCGCGGTCGAAGCGCTCTTCGCCGGCCAGGCGCTCGCGCTCGACGCGATGTTCGACAGGCACGCGCGCGAGACCACGCTCGACGACATCCGCTTTGCGCTCCGCTCGCAGGCGCAATGCCGCGCGACGTTCAGGGCGTTGATGCAGATGAAACATCTGCGCGACGAAAAATTTTCGCGCAAACGGAATGAACAAGCCGCGGAAACGTCTGCATGAGCAATCGCTTGCCACGTCAGAGGCGAGCGAAGCGAGCCCGAACCCATGGACGCCCGAGCGCCGCGCGCGGCAGGCCGCACTCGCTCGCGCGCTCAAACCCTGGCGGCACGCCACCGGCCCGACAGACGGACGCCGGCAAGGCGCGCGCCGCGCAGAACGCGCTCAAGCACGGCCAGAGAACCCGCGCGCGCATGATCGAGCTTCGGAAGATCCGCCACGTACTGCGCGTCGCCGCCGCCAACGTCGCAGCCGTAAACGCCCTGATCGCCCTCGCCAAAGCCAAGCGAACACTGGTCCCTCCGCAACTCATGGAACGCTTGGGCCGGGGCGCACGCCCGGAGTAAGCTCCCCGCGCATACGGAATCAGGGAGCGGGCAATGCCGCTGGATCAGAGCGGAAGCGGTGGCGGGAACGGCGGCGGCGGGCCGGGGCGGTCGCTCAACGTGCTGGGCGGCGAGCTTCAGCTCTGCTCGGCCAAGCCCGTGACCGGCTTCTTCCGCAACGGCTGCTGCGACACGAGCCGGCTCGATGTCGGCAGCCACACGGTCTGCGTGGTGATGACGGCCGAATTCCTCGCCTTCTCCAAGGCGCAAGGCAACGACCTCTCCACGCCCCAGCCGGATTACGGCTTCCCGGGCCTGAAACCCGGCGACCGCTGGTGCCTGTGCGCGCCGCGCTGGCAGGAGGCGTTCGAGGAAGGCAAAGCGCCGCGCGTCGTCCTGCGCGCGACCGAAGCCTCGGCGCTCGCCTATTGCTCGCTCGCGGAGCTCAAGCGCCACGCGATCGACCTGATGTAAGGAGCAGCCATGACCAGCGTGCACGACTATTCGGCGAAGACGATCGATGGGCGCGAGCAGGCCCTCTCCCAATACAAGGGCAAGGTGCTCCTGATCGTCAACGTGGCGAGCCAGTGCGGGTTCACGCCGCAATATGCCGGGCTCGAAGCGCTCCAGCAGGAATTCGGCAGCGATCGCTTTGCCGTGCTCGGCTTTCCCTGCAACCAGTTCGGCGCGCAGGAGCCGGACAGCGAGAAGGAGATCGCGGAGTTCTGCGAGACGAGCTTCGGCGTCACCTTCCCGATGTTCGCCAAGGTGGACGTGAACGGCGCGACCGCGCATCCGCTGTTCAAATTTCTCACCGGCGAGAAGACGGGCGTGCTCGGCACCGAGGCGATCAAATGGAACTTCACCAAGTTCCTGATCGACCGCGACGGCCAGCCGGTCGCGCGCTACGGCTCGTCCACCAAGCCCGAGACTCTCGAAGCCCCATCCGCAAGCTGCTGTAGCCGCGCCCGCAGTAGTTGGCGCACGCCTGCGCAACTCAACTCGGCGGAACCCAAATCAGCGCTCCGGAACGCTCGATTGTTCCGCCTACTGAAAACCGCTGAGAGGTTAACGATTCCTCAGCAAAGTGCCGTCAAGCTCCGGTTATATCGTGCCTTTTCCTCTGGTGCAGGGAACCCGCACGACCGCGCCAGCGAAAATTTTGCCCTGCACCGCCAAGGTCTTGTATGGTTAATGCAGTCTGTTGGTTGCGAGCCACCAGACCAAGGCGAACCGGAGATGGGGAGTGCCCCTCCTCTCTCCGGTAAGCCGACAGGGCCCAATCTTCCAAATCGTCGAAACACAGCGGGGGCCCGAAGGCCCCCGTGTCCGTGTACGACCGGCTTTCCGTCCTTGCTACTTCGCGAAGCGGCCGAAGCGCTGCGCGCCCGTATAGCCGGCATAGACATTGCCCGCGCCATCCACGCCCGTGGCTTCGAGCGAGCCCAGATACTGGGTCTCCTCGATGAACGAGGCCACCCGTCCGTCCTTGGCCGAGCCCACGCGGATGCCCTGCTTGAAGCCGGGGTTCTCTTCCGGGCCGGATTGGGAGTCGGCGACATAGAGCATGTCGTTCTTGTCGATGAAGATGCCGCTCGGGCGCCCGAACTGCTTCCACTCGGCCAGGAACTTGCCTTCCTGGTCGAAGATCTGGATGCGGTTGTTGGCGCGGTCGGCGACGAACAGCCGGCCCTGCGAGTCCATGGCAAGCCCATGCGGCTCGTTGAACTGGCCTTGGCCGGAACCGGCCGTGCCCCACGCCTTGATGAACTTGCCCGTGCGGTCGAACTTCACGATGCGCGCGTTCGTCATGTCGCCGTGACCGTCGGCCACGAAGATGTCGCCGTTCGCCGTGGTGATGACGTCACTCGGCGCATTGAACGTATCGTTCGCCGTTCCGGTCACACCCGGTTTGCCAAGCGTCATCAGCACGCGGCCGTCGGGTGCGAACTTCCACACCGTATGGCCTTTGCCCGGACGGCCGTCGCGCGCGGGCGTGCCGCGGTTGTCGGTGACCCAGACATTGCCGTCGGCGTCGACATGCAGCCCGTGCGGGTAGTTGATCATGCCGGAGCCGAAGGCGACCAGCAGGCGGCCGGAGGCGTCGAACTTCTGGATCGGCGCGATCTTGGAGTTCGTGCAGTCGTTGCCGCCGCAGCGGTCGAAGATCCACATCGAGCTGCCGTCCTTGTCGACATTGATCCCGATGGTCGAGCCGAAATTGCGGCCCATCGCCGTCTTGGCCCATTGCTCCTGCGGCTTGTAGGGGTTGGGCGCCGTGTTGGAATTGCCTTGCGCAAGGGCGAGGGCCGCCGGCAGCGCGATCGCCGCGGCCATGACCATACCGAATGCCGAAGTCTTCAGGGCTTGCCGCATCGCGTCCTCCTCAAGAAGCGGGCTCCCGGTCCGTTGCCGGGCGTTCTCTCCACATTACCGCAACTCAGGCGCGAAAGCAGCAGGGCTCAGCCGAGCCAGCCCAGCATGTTCAGGGTCGCGAAGGATAGGGCGACGCTGAGACCAACGAACAGCAGGACGTAGGGCGCGAAGAAATCCAGCACCGCGAACACGTACATCGGATGCCGCGCATCGAACTCGCCCCACAACAACATCGTGAACGGCTCCCGGCGCATGAGCCGCCGGAGATCATGCAGGAACATGCTGAGCGCAATACAGGTCAACCCTGCCGCCAGAAGCATCCAATAGACTGTAAGCACTAATCCCCCCTGAAATATCCCAGGTTCTTCATGGCCCTCTCCAAAGCGGTTGTCTATACGGGGTAGAATGGTGGGCTCCCCATAGGCCGCGACGGAGACGTGAATGACCAAGGAAGAGCTCACCGCTTGGGCGCTCAAGAACGGCTGGCAACAGATGGGCGAAGAGTTGTGCCTCACCAAACCAGCCAACCCCAAGGAGGCCATCGTCCGCCTGATCCCGAAAGCGACCGTCGTGATTCTTGAAATCAAGAAGCCGGTCGGCAAATGGGACAAGATCTCCAGCACGCCCTATTCCAAGATCAGCGCCGATGCGGAGACCGGCTTTCCCCGCGGGCTCGGGCTCGAAACGATGTCCAACCTGTCGTTCCTGATGGAAGACAACAAGAACCGCGCGGTGTTCGCGAAGTTCAACGCACCGAAGAAGCCGACCGGCTGGTGACGGCATTCCATGCTTGAGACGCTCCAGCTCAAACACACGCCGTTCCATGAGCGCACGTCGCGTCTCAGCATTGCGCAGAATTGGCGCCGCTGGGCGGGACACATCGTCGTCGGGTCGTACGAGCCTCAGGTCGATCACGAGTATTGGGCCATTCGCGACGGCGCCGCCCTGATCGATGTATCGCCGCTGATGAAGTACATGATCGAAGGGCCTGACGCCGCGCGGCTGCTCCACCGCGTGACGACGCGCGATATCCATAAGATGGCGGTCGGCCAAGTTTATTACACCGGTTGGTGCGACGACGACGGCAAGATGCTGGACGACGGCACGGTCGCGCGCTTGGACGAGCAGCGCTTCCGCATGACGTCCGCGGAGCCGTCTTTGCGCTGGTGTCAGATGAATGCCGTCGGCATGGACATCACGATCCGCGAAGTGACCGAACAGATGGCGGCGTTGAGCCTGCAGGGTCCCAAGTCGCGCGCCGTCCTCAATCGCTGCACGCGCCGAGCCGCTCGACAAGCTCAAGTATTTTCGCCTGATGCACACGAGCATCGGCAACATCCCGGTGAGCATCTCGCGGACCGGATACACGGGCGATCTCGGTTACGAGATCTGGATGGATGCCGAGCACGCTCTCCCCATCTGGGATGCGCTGATGGAGGCGGGCCGCGACTACGGAATACTTGCCGTGCGGCATTCTCGCGATGGACGTCGCACGCGTCGGGGCCGGGGGCTCTTCATGGTTGACGTCGACTACACGCGCTCGAACCACGCGTGGATTCGGGGGGAAGCAGTCGACGCCGTTCGAGGGATTGGAGTGGGCCGTCAATCGACAAGAAGGGCTATTTCGTCGGCCGGCCGCGCTGGAGCGCGAAAAGCGCGACGGGTCTCGTGGAAACTTGCGGGCATCGAGATCGAGTGGACCGGCTTGGAGAAGCTGTTGCCGATGTCGGCTTGCCTCGCAAGTCGGTCCCGCCATGGCCATGCGGGCGTGGCTGCCCGTGATGCACGCGGCAAGCAGGTCAGCTACGCCTCGACCCAGCACGTGGTCGCCGCTGTTGAAGAAGTACATTGCGCTCGCCCATCTGCGCGCCCGCACTACACGCCGGGGACTACTGTCACGATGGCAGTGACGATGGGGCACCATCGCCGGCAGGCGCCGGGCAAAGTCGTCAATTGCCGTTCTACGAAACGCCTGGAAGAAAACGTAACCCATCATTTGACGCCAGGGCAGCCGATCAATACGATGCGATCGTGATCGGCGCAGGCCACAACGGCCTGATTGCAGGCGCGTATCTCGCGCGCGCCGGCAAAACGGTGGTGATCCTCGAGCGGCGTGAGATCGTCGGCGGGCGCCGCGGTGACCGAGGAGATCGTTCCGGGTATCGGTGTCGGAGTTCTCTACGTTGTGAGCCTCCTGCGCCCGGAGATCATCCGCGAGCTCGAGCTCGCGCGTCATTGCGGGTCGAAGATCCTGCCCGCCGCCGAGCACGGTCACGCCGATGGACAACGGCGATTATCTCGCGCACTGGGCGGATCACGACCAGACGCGGCGCGAGCTCTATCGTCATTCGCCGAAGGACGCCGAGGCGTATGACGAATGCAGCCTCGTCATGGCGCGCGCGGCCAAGGCGATCAAGCCGGTGCTCGCTCTCGTGCCGCCCGATCGTCATCGATGTCGGGGCGCGATCTGATGGGCGCTTAAGGTCGGCCAGTATGCGAAAAGCGCTACGAGAAGGCACCCGATGGATCGCGAAGCTCGATCACGCAGTCATCGGCCGACCTCTTGAACGAGTGGTTCGAGTTCGCGCGCCAAAGGACCAAGTCTGCGAGCGGCATCATCGGCACGTTCTTGGGTTCTCCACTCGCCGGTACTGCGTATGTGCGTACATATCACTATATGGGAGAGATCGACGGCGCGTTCCGCGCCTGGGGCTTCGCGAAGAACGGCAATGGCGGTGTGACGGCCGCGATCGCGAACTCGGCGCGGGCGCTGGGCGTGGACATCGACCAGTCTGCGCCGGTCAGTCAGGTCATCGTCAAGGGGGACGCGCCGCGGGTGTCGTGCTGGGAAAACGGCGACGAGCGTGCGAGGGGTAGTGCTGTCGGCGGCGGCCGCGAACGAAGCTTCCTGCAGTTCCGTTGAGCCCAGCAAGCATTTTCCGGACGAATTCGTCGCCAAATCCGCAGATTTCCGTGTGCGCGGCTCTCGGGCCAGGTAACCTCGCGCTAAGCGAATTGCCGGAATTCACGTGCCTGCCCGGCGAAAGCCGCTCCATCGCGGCGCGACTCGATCAGCCGGAGCATCGAGGATATCGAAACGCGCCTATGACGAGGCGAAGTACGGCCAGTTCTCGAAGAACCCGTACTCGACGCGATCTTCCCCTCGATGATCGACCGCGAATGGCCCGCCCGGTCATCACGTGATGTCCTGCTTTGTGCAGTACGCGCCGTACGATCATCGAAGGCGACTGGAACGACCAGAAGCGCGATGCATTCGGCGAGGCGGTCATCTCGACGCTCGAGCGCTACGCGCCGACATCGCGCGCGCGATCGTCGGCGAGCAGGTGATCACGCCGAAGGATCATCGAAGCGCATCGCCGGCATTACCGGCGCAACATCTTCCACGGCGAGCTGTTGCTGCACCAATTGTTCTTCCTGCGGCCGGCGCCGCAATGGGCCGATTTCGCACACCTTGCGCGGCTATTACTTCGGCGCGTCCGGCGCGCATCGGGCGGCGGCTGCGTGATCGGCGCTGCCGGCAAGCTCGCGGCGCACGAAGCCCTCGAAGGATTGGAAATAGCGATGGCCGTGTACGACCTCGAGATCGTTATCGGTCGGTTATCAACGGCTTCGTCCGGCGACTGTCTCGCGAAGGCGGGGAAGAAGGTACTGGTGCTCGAACACCGCGAGATCGCGGGCGGTCAGGCGGTGACCGAACCGTTCGTCGATGGAGAAGCCGTCGACCCGCTGCACGCGGGCGGCCAGCTCCGCCCGGACATCGTGAGCGATCTCGGTCTCGCGCAACCGCCGGACTGCCCAACGCAGTCGGCCGACCTCTCGTTTCGATCTTGCCGATGGACGCGAATTCGCCTGACGGTGTCGAGCCTGACGATCGGCCAGACGCTCACGTCCATCGGCGCCATCTCCAAGCGCGATGCCGGAGCGCGCTGGCCGGCGGTTCGTGGCGTTCGTATGACGCAGGCGACTGCGTTCCTCGATAACGCCTATCGCACGCCGATGCCGCGACTGAAGAATATCAACCTCGTCGACCGGGAATGCCGCTCGCAAAGCTCGGCCTGAAGCTGGCCACCTCGGACCGAAGGACATGTTCCGTGTGATCCGCGCGCTGCGCGATGTCAGCGCTCGAACTCACGGAAGAGTGGTTCGAGCTTGCCGATGAGGTTCGCGCGGCGGTCTCGTCCGTTGCGGTCCACGGCCTTACCTAGGGCCGATCTGGCGGGCACCGCATACACGCTGATCCACAACTGGCTCGATCGCGGCGGGCTTGGCCACCGTCGTCCGGACGGCGGCGTCGGGTCGCATCGCCGATGCGTCGTCGCTGCGCTGAAGGCGCGCGGCGGCGCGATGCGTTCTGTCCGCCAAGTGAAGACCGTGCTCGTCGACGACAGCCGTGTGCGGGGTGTGCGATTGGCGGACGGTGGAGGTGATTGGCTCACACCGCTGGCGGTCTCGGCGTCCGTTGCCCGCGCCACACGCTTGCTCGATCTTGGGCGCACGCCAGCTGCGCTAGTTCGTTGGCACACGCAGTCGATCCAGATGCGTGGCTTCGTGCGCCGCCAAGGTGCCATCTCTTAACCGACGGTGATCGTCGCCTGCCGAGAGGGACGCTGGTGGTAGCGCCATCGATCCGGTGTTCGTGGAGCGCGCCTACGACGCGGCCGAGCTGTCGCCGAAGATGTCCAGCGAGCCCTATCTGGAAATCACGACGGCCGGCCGCGTCGGTCGCTGCCGTTCCAGTTTGCGCCTTATGCCTTGCGCGAGGGCGATTGGGGACAGGAGCGTGCGGTGCTCGAACGTTCGCCATGACACGGCCGCGGCCGTATTCCCCAAGTCTCAAACCTTCGATCCTCAAGTTCGGGTGGTTGACGCGCTCGACATTGAGCAGACTTATGGCCTGACCGAGGGCGACCTCAACCACGGTCAGGCTCTGCATGGATCAGATGTTCTTCATGCGTCCCCTGCCCGGCTGGTCGGACTGCGCACGGATCGCCGATCGACGGTCTTTACCTGTGCGGGAACGGCGTCATGGCGGTGGCGGCATCAGCGGGGCGAGCAGCCGCGATCCGGCACGCGAAGTGTTGAAAGCGAAGGAGCCGGCGCGCATTTGATTGCACGCGGTTAAGGTGAATATACCGTGCCAGCACACCGACTATTGAACGCCACTACGGAAGGCGTTTTCTTGTTGATGCGCAGCCGCTTTTGGACTATGGTCGGCTTTGCCGGCCTGATTACGGCCACTCCTGCGTTGCTGCCGGCGTCCGCGACTTCCGCAGAGTCTGGCCTCACGTTGACCGCTGCTGAGGCAGAGAGGAGCCCCGACCAGAGCTTGGTGGTGCGGACCACCGGCGGCATCGACACGACAGCTGGATTCTCATCGCCGTCCTCATGCGTCCGATGCCGCATTCACTCGGGAAGGCCAGCAGGTGCGAGCGTTCTCGGTCGACTCCCGCAGGCGCGTGCATCCAGCACTGGTCACTCGCGTGACGAGGCAGCAAGATGGTGCTCCGGGTGGAAGCAACTCTTGAGGCCCAGGAGCTTCCTCGGTGTCGCAACGCGCTACCTGATGGAAGCGGAGGTGGCGCCGATTACGGATTTAAACGGCTGTCAGGCGGATAAAACGGACATCTGGTCAATGCACCGCGAGTTCAAAACGTCCTGCGCGTGGCATTCACATCGGCGATGTGACGATTCCCGGGCGGGTGCTGACCGCGCCGATGACGGGCGTCTCCGACCTGCCCTTCCGGCGGGCAGCTCGCGGCTGGGCGCCGCCTATGTCGCGACCGAGATGGTGGCCTGCGACGAGCTTGGCGCGGGCCGGCCCGATGTCGTGCGCCGCGCCGCGGTCGGCGACGGCCTGCCGCTGATGTGATCCAGCTGGTCGGCCGCGACGCACGGTGGCATGGCCAAGGCGCGCGAGATGGCCGAGGCGGCGGGCGCCGACATCATCGACCTCAACTTGGGCTGCCCGGCCAAGGAGGTGACCGGCGCGCTGTCCGGCTCGGCCCTGATGCGCGAACTCGATCAGGCCGAGCGCTTGATCGAGGCCGCGGTCAACGCCACCTCGCGGCCGGTCACCTTGAAGATGCGGCTGGGCTGGGACGACGCCAGCCGCAACGCGCCGGAGCTGGCGGCCAGCGCCGAGCACGCCGGCGTGAAGGCCATCACCGTCCATGGCCGCACGCGCCAGCAGTTCTACAACGGCGCGCGCCGACTGGGCGGCGGTGCGCGAGGTGAAGAAGGCCACCAGGCCTGCCGGTGATCGTCAATGGCGACATCGTCGACGCCGCTCCGCGCGCGACGGCGCTGCGCGCGTCGGGCGCCGATGCGGTGATGATCGGACGCGGCGTCTATGGCCGGCCCTGGATCGCGGCGGCGATCGACACGGGCGCTGGACGGCCGACAGTGCGATCGAGAGCCGGACCGTGCCCCCGTCTCGGCATCGTGCTCGAACATTTCCCGACACGCTGCGCTTCTACGGCGACGCGCTGGGCCTGAAGATATTCCGCAAGCATCTGGGCTGGTACGTCGAGCAGGCGCCCTGGCCGGCCTCGCCGAGGCGCGCCGCGCGGCCAAGGCAACGCTGTGCCGGCTGGAGTGGCGCACGAGGTTGAAACTGCACTGACGGCGCTGTGGCGTTGGCTGCGGGTGGTGAGCGCGGTGCGGATTTCCGCTGTGCGCCCGAGGAGCAGCACGGTCGTCGCGGCTACGATCAGGAAGAAACTGAACACGAGCATGCTCGCCGAGTAGTTGCCGGTCTCTTGGC